>NZ_JBLZNY010000002.1:0-974984 GCF_049206505.1 Rahnella sp. EDr1-12 | reverse complement strand
GCGGTGGTCCCACCTGACCCCATGCCGAACTCAGAAGTGAAACGCCGTAGCGCCGATGGTAGTGTGGGGTCTCCCCATGCGAGAGTAGGGAACTGCCAGGCATAAAATTAGTTCCTTTTCCCCTGACAAGGAAAATAACAGGAACAAACACGCATCAGACGATTTCTGATGGGTGTGAAAGAACCGGTGGAGCGGTAGTTCAGTTGGTTAGAATACCTGCCTGTCACGCAGGGGGTCGCGGGTTCGAGCCCCGTCCGTTCCGCCACTTATTGCATAGACCCTGAATCGAAAGATTCAGGGTTTTTTTGCGTCTGCTTTCAGCGGATTGTGCGCATTTTGCTCGGAAATTTTAAGCTCGTATGCGCTTTTTAACCAATACTGACCTTAAACGTTTATTAAGTTAACCTCTGCGATTTATCTGATGCGGGAGTTAAGTGAAATTTAATATCAGTTTTGGCTAATAAACACTAAAAGAATAATAACCAATCTCGTTTATGTTTTGTTTGAGAAATACCCGTGGGTATTTTCTATATTAATGAACATGCTCGGTTTATTAAAACTGATATTAAATGCTAATATTTCTTACGTTTTAAAATATAAACCAAAATAAATTTAGCGATGACGATTTCATAGATTGCAGATGCCATCCTCAGTCAAATGTCATAGAATCTTAACCCGGCAAATTTATTAAGATAAGTCACCATGAAATTCTCACTGGATATACTTGACTGGCAGGCTCTCGCTCCGGGAAAAGACAGTTGTGAACATTGGATCCAGTGGGCTAATCAGTCTGATATTGTTCACTTTTCCGGTGAACATCCCAAGACGCCGCAGATCCCGATGATGGCTGCACGGCGTATGAGTATCGGAAGTCGATTTGCCGTTGAAACGGGCCTTTCGTTACTCGCTGCGCATGATATCGATGCGGCTATTTTTACCAGCCGTCATGGTGAGCTTGAGCGCTCAGGGCGAATTCTGAATGCCCTGGCCGAAAATCTCCCTACTTCGCCGACTGAATTCTCAATGTCAGTGCATAATACTGCCGCTGGCTGGCTGACCATTATCAGTAAAAAACCGCTGCCTGTGACGTCATTAGCGGCTGGCGGCAATAGTTTTCAGCAAGGAATAATCGAAGCACAATCAATGCTGGCTGGCGGGGCAGCGCGTGTCATGTTGATCGACTTTGACGGTGAAATACCTGCTATTTATGACAAATCGGTAAATTCTGAGTTTTTACCTTATGCTGTAGGAATATTATTAGCCGCTGGTGATGGCTGGCAATGTAGTGACATACTTTCCACGGGCAATGACTGTGTGCAGAACGTTCCTCAGAGTCTGCAATTCTTGCGCGGTTATCTCACTTCGTCTCCTTCCTTTTATGTTGATATGAATAATGGCCGACGCTGGCAATGGAAGCATAATTTGTGAGAAGAGTCTCTGGGTTGCCCTATGATGCGTTTTGTCTTGTGAACCGGGTGTGGCGATGGGGGGTAACAGGCCTCTTTTTTGCGCTTTTCGGAATCGGCGGACTGCTGCTTTCAATCATATGGTTTAACCTGTTGCGGCTCGTCATTCGTCAGCCTGAAACTTTGCACCGTATGACGCTAAACAGTATCCGTAACAGCTTCCGTTTTTTTCTGGGTGGATTACGGCTATTTGGAGTGATGGATTTTTGCTTCATCGGTGATGAGAAGTTTAAGCAGGATGCGGGCTGTCTGGTCGTGGCTAACCATCCAAGCCTTCTCGACTATGTGATCCTTGCGTCGCGAATGCCGCGCTGTGATTGCATCGTCAAGCAGGCTTTATTACAGAACCCGTTTTTGCGCGGCGTGATTAAAGCGGCGGGGTATCTGGTGAATGCCGGTTCGGAAACATTACTGCTTGCCTGTGAAGCCCGATTGCAAGCCGGTGGAACCCTGCTGATTTTCCCGGAAGGCACGCGATCTTTGCCAGGCCAGGAAATCACCTTGCAACGCGGGGCCGCAAATATTGCGGTGAGGGCGGGTTGTGATGTGCGGATTGTCCATATCTCCTGTCAGCCTCCGATGCTGACCAAGCAGGGGAAGTGGTATCAAATTCCGCGGGTCAAACCTCAATTTATTATTACGGTTGCCGATAAAGTTAACGTTATCGATTTTATGGATGACCATGATCTTTCGCCAGCGTTGGCAGCAAGACGCCTGACACAGCATTTACGCACCGAGCTGATGCGCAGCAATATTCAAAATAACGAGAAATAAGTCATGGATCCATTAAGCCACGAGATAAAAGAACTTATCATCACCACCCTCAATCTTGAGGGTATGACGCCTGATGAGATAGAGACTGAGGCGCCACTTTTCGGTGATGGTTTAGGACTAGACTCTATTGATGCCCTTGAATTAGGTTTGGCTTTCAAAAAGCAATACGGCGTGACCCTTTCGGCAGAAAGTCAGGAAATGCGTGAGCATTTTTATTCTGTTGAAACCCTCGCCCGGTTTATATCAGTGCAGCGTGGTTAAAGAGATTCCTATGCAGAAGCAAGAAATTTACAATCAAATTAGCGAGTTATTAATCAAGCTGTTTGAAGTGGATGAAAGTGATATCAAACCAGATGCAAAATTATATGAAGATCTGGAATTAGACAGCATTGATGCTGTGGATTTGGTTGTTCATTTGCAGAAGACCACCGGACGAAAGATTAAACCTGAAATGTTTAAATCGGTGCGCACCGTTCAGGATGTTGTGGATGCCATTGATGAATTACTTAACACGCCTGCGCAGTAATCGCCGTGTCTGAAGCCCGTAACAGGGTCGCCACGATTATCCGCTGGGTAACGATCGTGGCGATAGTTGCCTATCCCGTCGCGGTGTGGAGCGGTTTAAAAACCTGGGGGATCGGCATTCTTGCCCCGTTACTGGGGCTGGTTTTTATTCTGCGCCTGCTGACTTTTCGCGGTAAGCTCAGCCAGCTCACCTTCTTTGGTAAAGCGATTGCGGCGGCGGGCATTGTCCTGGTGGCGATCAGTGCGCTGTTACGCGAAACATCCTTGCTGTTGTATTACCCGGTTGCGGTAAATACCTTGCTGTTTATTCTGTTTTTCAGTTCATTACGCGCGCGGCAATCTGTTGTTGAGCGCCTGGCCAGACTCAGTGAACCGGATTTATCCCCTGCAGGTGTCATTTATACCCGGCGCGTCACGCAAGTCTGGTGCCTCTTTTTTGTGTGTAACGGTTTTCTCGCTTTATATACCTGCCTTAAAGGCGATGTGGCTCTTTGGGCGCTGTATAACGGCGGGGTAAGTTATCTGCTAATCGGCTTATTGATGGGTATTGAATGGATAGTCAGAAAGCGTCTGCAACGGTTATGACGCTCCCAATGGGCCAGTGGCTGAGTGCACAGAGAGCCGATGATCATCTGGTTGCCTGGAGCGAAACCCGGTCATGGCGCCAGGGTGAGTTACGCCACGATGTGCTCTCACTCATCAGTCAGATAACCGTCACCCCACATCAGCGCTGGGCGATTTGCCTGCAAGACAATTACGCCTTCGCCGTTGCTTTGCTGGCGGTGATTTACAGTGGAAGAACGCCGGTGTTGCCCGGCCATTTTCGTCAGGCCGTCCTGGCAGAGCAGTTGAAAGAATTCGACGCGCTGATCACCGATCTCCCGCTGTCACCCGGGTGCCCGACACTGACCTTTCCCTGTGATACCAGCCCCTCCTTTTCATCTTTACCGGCATGGCCGGAAAATGCATCGCTGATTTTATTTACCTCAGGCTCAACCGGCAAACCGCAAAAAATCATTAAACTGGTATCCTCTCTCGAATGTGAAAGCCGGTGGCTTGCTGCGCTTTGGGGTGACGATCTCCGGGGCAGTTATTTTGCGGCGACCGTTGCCCCGCATCATATGTATGGGCTGACTTTTGCCTTCATGTTGCCCCTGACGCTGGGGCTGCCTTTTTATGTGAAAAGTGTCGAATACCATGAGCAGTTGGTGACGCTTTCCCGCGTCCGCCCTTTAGTGCTGACCAGCAGCCCGGCGTTTCTTAAACGACTGGACCCTGCGCTGGAACCGGCCAGCCTGCGTTGCGTCTTTTCTGCCGGAGGTCCGCTGACCCGCCATGGTGCGCAATTAACAGCGACAACCTGTGGTGGTTTTCCGCGGGAGATTTACGGGACGACAGAAACGGGGGTGATCGCCCATCGCCAGTCTGATGAGCCCTGGACGCTGTTCAGCGACATCGCTTTCGAACACCGTCGGGATGGCCACGTTGCACTGATGTCTCCGCTAATCCCGCAACCTGAAGGCATGATTCTCAGTGATGAGGTGGACATTCTGCCAGACCAGCGGCATTTCCATTTGCTGGGACGCAAAGATCGGATTGTGAAAATTGCCGAGCAGCGAATCTCGCTCAGTGAAATAGAGCAACGCCTGTGCGCACTGGAGGCGGTGTCCGAAGCCTGTATCATGACCATAGAAAAGCAGGGCAGAGTTTGCATCGCGGCAGTGCTGGTTCTGAGCCCTGCGGGTGACCAACAACACAGGGCGCAGGGGCACAACCCTTTTATCGGCCAACTTCGGCAAGCGCTGCGTGACTGGTTGTCGCCGGTGTCTCTGCCGCGTTACTGGCGCATTGTCCCGGCCATCCCTCTCAACCAGCAAGGCAAGCGCGCTGCGGCTGAATTACAGGAAATGTTTTTATGAAGATGCCTGAAGTGCTCAGTCAGCAAAAAATCAGCGACAGCAGCCTGATCCTCGAATTACGGCTTCCGGCAGATTTATTCTGGTTCAAAGGTCATTTTCCCTCCTCGCCGATTTTGCCGGGCGTCACGCAGATAAACTGGGTGATGGAATACGCCAGTGCCGTTTTCGGGCTGGACAACAGGTTTTCCGGTATGGAAGTGGTGAAATTCCAGCGGCCTCTGTTGCCCGGTGAAACCGTCAGGGTGCAGATTGACTGGCTGAAAGAAAAACACCGGCTGGTTTTCCGATACAGTCTGGGCGACGTGGTCGCCAGCAGCGGGAAAATCAGCTTATGTCCCTGAATCAGCACCAGGCTTTTTCTCCCTGCCTGATTATTCCGTGCTACAACCACGGCGCAATGATGGCACGGGTGCTGGAAAATCTCCGGCCTTTGGGTTTGACCTGTCTCGTCGTCGATGACGGCAGTGATGCGGCGACTGCCGATGAGCTGCAACGGCTGGCTGCCGTGATGCCGTGGATGAGCCTGACGCGTTTGCCGTCGAATCAGGGCAAAGGGATGGCGGTCATGAAGGCGTTGCGGCTGGCAGCCGAAAAAGGCTTCACTCACGCCATTCAGGTTGATGCCGACGGTCAGCATCAGCTGTCAGACGTTCCCGCCATGCTGGACGAAGCCCGGCGTCATCCGGATTGTCTTATCTCCGGTCAGCCGGTTTACGATGACAGCGTGCCTAAATCGCGATTGTATGGCCGTTACATCACGCATTTTTGGGTGTGGGTCGAAACCTTGTCGTTTTCGCTCAAAGACAGCATGTGTGGTTTTCGTGTTTACCCTCTCAAACCCTGTCTGGCGCTGATGGACAGTCATGCCCTCGGGCAGCGGATGGATTTCGACACCGAGATTATGGTGCGCCTTTACTGGCAAGGCACCCGCAGCCGCTTCCTGCCGACGAAGGTGACCTATCCAGCTGACGGCCTTTCGCATTTCGATGCCGTAAAAGACAACATCAAGATTTCATGGATGCACACCCGGCTGTTTTTTGGCATGTTGCCGCGCGTGGGGTTTTTACTGCGTCAGCGACAAAATCTGCCGGCCGGTCAGCACTGGTCAGCCACGCCTGAACGTCAGGGGCTGTGGGGCATTCGCCTGATGATGAAGGTGTATCGCCTGCTGGGATACCGCGCATTTCGTCTGCTGCTTTACCCGGTAATCGCGTATTTCTGGCTGACCGGCCAGACTCAGCGCAGGGCATCAGCCCGTTACCTTGACCGTATCCGCCACACCGCCGCGCAGCGAAACCTGACCTTGCCTTATCCCACCGGCACGTTCCGTCATTTCATGCGTTTTGGTGAATCCTTGCTGAGCAAGCTGGCGAGCTGGCAGGGCGATAAAACCCTGACCGACGCCGTGCTGGTCAATCCTGAGGTTTGCGAGGCACACATCGCGTCGGGGCGTGGAACGCTTATTCTGGCCTCGCATCTGGGCGATATCGAATCCTGCCGCGCATTGGGTGCGCTCAACCACCGGATCATCGTCAATGCGCTGGTTTTCACCGACAATGCCGAGCGCTTTAATCAGGTGATGAAAGAGATCAATCCGCAGGCGGTGGTGAACCTGATCCAGGTGAGCAAGATGGGGCCGGATACGGCGATGCTGTTGCAGGAAAAGCTCGATGCAGGAGAATGGGTGGCGATCGTCGGCGATCGTACCTCCGCCAGCAGCCATCAGCGCGGTGAACACGCCCGCGTGATCTGGAGTGATTTTCTTGGCAAGCCGGCCGCGTTTCCGCAGGGGCCTTTTATTCTGGCGGCAGCGCTGCGTGCGCCGGTGATGCTGATGTTTGGCATCATGCAGCAACGGCAGCTGCACATTTACTGTGAAAATTTTGCCGACCCGCTGATCCTGCCACGCGCTCAGCGCCTGCCCGCGTTGCAGGACGCCGTCGATCGTTACGCCGCTCGTCTTGAGCATTACAGCCTGCTGGCGCCTCATGACTGGTTCAATTTTTATGATTTCTGGCAGCATCCAGCGGATGACGCCCCTGAAGGGAAACCTGACTGATATGACGTCCAAACTTGACCCACAATTTAACGATCCGCGATTTTCCACCCGCGTGGAAATCACCGTGCCTTTTCACGATGCTGATTCGATGGGCGTGGTGTGGCATGGCAACTATTTCCGTTATCTGGAAGTCGCGCGCGAGCAATTGCTGAAGCAGTTTGATTACGGTTACCGTCAGATGCTGGCGTCAGGCTATGTCTGGCCAATCGTCGATACCCGCCTGAAATACATCGCGCCGGTTGTCTTCGAGCAACGCATTGAAGTGCGCGCACAGCTGGAGGAGATCGAAAACCGTCTGCGGATCGGCTATCAGATTTTCGACATCGAAACCGGTAAGCGCACCACCACCGGTTACACCTTGCAGGTGGCGGTAGATGCCACCACCAAAGAGATGTGCTTTGTCTCGCCACAGGTGTTGTTCGATAAAACGGGAGTCAGCCTGTGAGATCACTGTTATTTATCCTGCTGGCGGTGTTCAGCGTGGCAGCTCAGGCCGTCACGCTGGAAGAGTTACAGCAGCGTTTTAGTCAGGTGCCGGTACTCAGAGCCGAGTTTGCCCAGCAGCGGACCATCAGCGGCATGGCGCAACCGCTCAATTCCAGCGGAAATCTGGTGATCGCCCAGCAGCAAGGGCTGTGGTGGCAGCAGGAGAAACCGTTCAGCCTGACGTTATTACTGACCGAAAATCGCATGGTGCAGATCATGGCGGGGCAGGATCCGCAGGTCGTCACCGCGCAAAGGAACCCGCAGATGTTTCAGTTCAACTCGCTGCTGAGCGCCTTATTTCATGCCGATCGCCGCGTGCTGGAGCAGAATTTCACGCTCGGTTTCACCGATCAGGGCAAGGGCGCCTGGACGCTTGTCCTGACGCCGAAAGTCTCGCCGCTTAACCGTCTTTTCCGCAGCATCACGCTGCATGGCGAAACTTACCTGAACAATATCGATATTAATGACATGCAGGGCGACGCCACGCATATCCGCTTCTTCAACCAGCAAACGGCGCCAGCCCAGCTGACTGACGCCGAGAAACGCCATTTTGCGTCCTGAACTTCATCGTCGCCTCGCACTAGGCTGGCTGCTGATCATCGCCTTGCTGGTCGCCGCCTTATTCTGGCTGCTGCCGCGCAGTCAGATTAACAGCAGCGTGCTGGCGCTCCTGCCGCAACAGCAGAACACCACCGTTCCGCCGGAGTTTGTAAAAGGTTTCACGCAGCGCCTCGATCGTCAGCTGATGTGGCTGGTCAGCCCGCCGCAGGGCGCAGGCATTGCGCCGCTTGACGACTGGCTGAAACAGCTGCGGGCGTTGCCTGAACTGAGTCAGGTGGAAGGGCCGATGGATGCTCAACGCCAGCAGGAGTGGGGCACGTTCTTTTTTCAACACCGTAACGCTTTGCTCGATGAAGCGACCCGCCAGCGGCTGACAACCGGGGCAGAGGCGCAAAGCCAGTGGATCCTCGGTCAGCTCTACTCGGCGTTTGCCGGCGTCAGTGGCAAAGAACTGGCTCACGACCCGCTGTTGCTGGTCCGCGCGTCCCAGATGGCGCAGCAGCAAAACAGCAGCGGCATGACGCTCGATCAAGGCTGGCTGATGGCCCGTGATAAGCAGGGGCGCAGCTGGTATTTAGTGCACGGTGAGCTGAAAGCCTCTTCGTATGACATCACCACCGGCAGGCAGACGGTCGCCAGCCTGAATGCGGTGAAACAGGCTTTTGAAACCCGCTGGCCGGGGGCGAAAGTGCTGGCGCGCGGCACAATTTTCTACAGCAACTATGCCAGCCAGCAGGCTGAACACGATCTTTCCACCATTGGCGCGGCGTCGGTGATCGGCGTATTCGTGCTGATTTTAGTGATGTTCCGCTCGGTGCTGCCGTTGTTGCTCAGCCTGCTTTCTATCGCCATTGGCGCATTATCCGGCACCGTCTTTACCTTATGGGTATTTGGCGAAATTCACATAATGACGCTGGTGCTGAGTACCAGCATTGTCGGGATCTCCGCTGACTACACCCTTTATTTCCTCACCGAGCGGCGGGTTCACGGCGACACGACCACGCCGCTGGACAGCCTGAAAAAACTGTTCCCGGCATTATCCATGGCCCTGCTGACCACGGTAGCCGCCTATCTGATGCTGCTGATCGCGCCCTTTCCGGGCCTGCAACAGCTGGCGGTATTCGCCGCGGCCGGGCTGAGCGCCGCCTGTATGACGGTGATGTGCTGGTATCCGTATTTATCAAAACGCCTGCCGGTAGGGCCGACACCGGGGCTTGCCCTGATTTTCCGCTGGTTGCTGGCGTGGCGCAGCCAGAAAGCGGTGCGCATCGGCTTACCCGTCCTGATTTTACTGGTGGCAGCGGGCGGAATAGCTCAGCTTAAAATCAATGATGATATTGCTGACTTACAATCGCTGCCCGCCGCGTTACAGCAGCAGGAACAGCAGATTGCCGCGCTGACCGGGCAAACTAACGATCAGAAATGGCTGGTGGTGTATGGCGAAAATGCCGAGCAAACGCTGCAACGCCTCGAAGCATTACGGCCAAAGCTGGCGCAGGCCAAGACGGGCGGCGTGATTGACGGCTACCGGATGCTCGGGCTGCCCTCCCAGGCACAGCAGCAGCGCGATTTAACCTTGCTCAGGCAGCGTGCGCCGCAGATTGTGGCTCAGTTAGAGCAGGCGGGTATCCGCGTTTCTGTGCCCGATTTACGTCCGCAAACGGTCGATGTTCCGATGTGGCTTAACAGCGTCATCAGTCAGGGCTGGCGGTTATTATGGTTGTCCCTGCCGGACGGGAGCAGCGCGACACTCATTCCTGTCAGTGGCGTTCACGACAGCGCCGCGATGGCAGCGCTGGCGGACTCCTCGCCGGGCGCGGGCTGGATTGACCGTAAAACGGAGTTCAGCGAGCTCTTTTCCCAGTACCGGGTTTATCTGACCGGCCTTCTGGCGCTGGCCGTGGCAGTGATTGCCGTCATGTATCTCTGGCGTTTCCGCCTGCCGCACGGGCTGATTTGTCTGGTGCCGACTGTTTTATCACTGGCGACGGGCATCGCGGCGCTCGGCTACAGCGGGCATAATCTCAATCTGTTTTCTTTGCTGGCGCTGATCCTGGTGCTGGGCATTGGCATTAACTACACGCTGTTTTTCACCAATCCGCACGGCACACCGACCACCTCGATGTTTGCGATATTTATGGCAGTAGTGACGACGCTGCTGACTTTCGGGATGCTGGTATTCAGCGCCACGCAGGCGATCAGCAGTTTTGGCATTGTGCTGAGTTTTGGCATTCTGACGGCCTTCCTGCTCTCACCGCTGACCCTGCCGGTTAAAAAACGAGGACGTAGAAAATGAGTCGATTCACGTTGCCACTTCTGGCCTGGCTGGTGCTTAGCCTCGGCGGGTGTGCCACGCAGCCTCCGGCCAGTACGCTGCCGCAAGCCTGGCTGAAACCCGGCGTTCAGGTGAAATTACCCTCGCCGCTGCTGGAAAAGCCGGTGAGTCAGCAACAGTTGCTGACGGCCACCGTGAAGGGCAAACAGCAGTCGCTGCTGGTCTTACTTAATGCCGATGGCAAATCGCTGCAACTGGCCGGGCTCTCTCCGCTGGGGATCCGTCTGTTCAAAGTGGTCTACGATCAACAAGGGATCCACACCGAGCAGGCCATAAAAATTGACGGTTTACCTCCTGCAAATCAGGTTCTGGCCGATATTATGCTGAGCTACTGGCCGGTCGAACGCTGGCAGCCGCTGCTTCCGGCAGGCTGGAGGCTGGACGATCAACCGCTGCGCCGCACGTTGCTGGATAACCACGGGGCGACGATCACCCGCATCGACTATCTGCCGAAAGGCGCGACCCGCCAGCCAGTGTCGATCACCCAGCAGGCTTTTCATTACCAGATAACTATCCAGAACGTCGGTGGCTAACATGATTTACTTTTCGGCCGTGGGCATGGTGAACGCGCTGGGCAACGATCTTGTCCAGATCGCACAAAACCTCACGGCGGGCGCTGCGCCTGGCATGTCATTGCAGGAAGGCTGGTTGACGGAAAACCGTCCGGTCTGGCTTGGCACCGTCACGGGCGACCTGCCGGCGATCCCTGGTGATCTGATGGCGCACCGCAGCCGGAATAATCAGCTGTTGCTGGCCGCCCTGGCGCAGATCGAATCTCAGGTCAGCGCGGCGATCGCGCAGTACGGCAAAGATCGCGTTGCGGTGATCATGGGCACCAGCACCTCTGGCATTGCTGAGGGCGAAGAGGCAGTGCGCTATTTACATCAGCACGGTGAATTCCCGCCGGGCTTCGATTACCGCCAGCAAGAGCTTGGCGATCCGTCGCAGTTTATGGCTGAATTGCTGGATCTGAGCGGCCCTGCGTACACGTTGTCTACCGCGTGTTCCTCCAGTGCGCGGGCGATCATCAGCGGCAAGCGACTGATCGAAGCCGGGCTGGTGGACGCGGCCATTGTCGGCGGTGCTGACAGCCTTTGCCGCATGCCCGTGAACGGCTTTAACAGTCTGGAATCGTTATCGCATGGGCGGTGCGCGCCATTCGGACAGAGGCGCGACGGCATCAATATCGGTGAAGCCTCCGCGCTGATTTTACTGACCCGCGAACCGGCAGAGGTCGCACTGCTCGGCGTCGGTGAATCTTCCGATGCGTGGCACATGTCTGCGCCACATCCGGAAGGGCTCGGGGCGGAAAGGGCGATCACGATGGCGCTGAAAATGGCCGGGCTGACCGCGAGTGACGTGGGGTACATCAACGCTCACGGCACGGCGACGCCGCTCAACGATCAGGTGGAGGCCGCTGTCATACATCGTCTGTTTGGCAACAACACGCCGTGCAGTTCGACCAAGCATCTCACCGGCCATACGCTGGGTGCCGCCGGCGCGACGGAAGCCGCGCTCAGCTGGCTGATCCTGACGCAGGCTCTTCATCTGCCGCATCAGGATTTTTCACAGATTTCGCGCGATGTCAGCCTGCCGGATATCTGGCTGGCCACGACCGGGCAACCGCTCGCCAGACCGGTGATCCTGTCTAATTCTTTTGCCTTTGGCGGCAACAATGCCAGCATTCTGATCGGGAGGCCGTCATGAGTTATCAAAACGCGGCGGATTTTTTACCTCACGCTGAGCCGATGGTCTTGCTGGAAAACGTGATTGAAGTGACCCGCGACACCGCGTTGTGCAGCGTTGTGGTGAGCCAGGACAGCGTACTGGCCCCCTTTCTGAATGCGGACGGTGCGTTGCCTGCGTGGTATTCCCTCGAGCTGATTGCGCAGACGATTGGCGTGTGGAGTGGCTGGCATGGCGCACAATCCGGCGAGCCGCCACAATTAGGCATGCTGCTGGGCGGACGTGGTCTTAAATGCGCCGTCCCGGAATTTGCGGCGGGCAGTGAATTATTAATCAGAGTATCGATGGTATTACGCGATGAAAAAATCGCGAGTTTTGAAGGTGTTATCAGTATTAAGGGTGAACAAGACAACCTACAGGTTGCACAGGGACGGCTGAATACTTATCAGCCAGACAAGGACGAAATAATAAAATTAACTCAGGGGATGCAGGCATGACGCGTTCAGTATTAGTCACCGGCGCCAGTAAAGGGATCGGTAAAGCCATTGCCATCCGGCTGGCGAAAGACGGTTTTGAGGTAGCGATTCACTACCACAGCGATAAAACAGGCGCTGAAGATACCTTGCAGCAGATCGCCGGATTCGGCGGCAGTGGCCGTATTGTGCAATTTGATATCAGCCACCGTGCGCAGTGCCGCGAGGTAATTGAGCGTGATATTGAGGCGCACGGCGCGTATTACGGCGTGGTTAATAACGCCGGTATTACCCGCGATGCGGCGTTTCCGGCACTCACCGATGAAGACTGGGATGGCGTGATCCATACCAATCTCGACAGTTTCTATAACGTGTTACATCCCTGCGTTATGCCGATGATCGGGCTGCGTCAGGGCGGGCGCATTATTGCGCTGTCCTCTGTTTCGGGTATCACCGGTAACCGCGGGCAGGTCAATTACAGCGCGGCCAAAGCGGGCATTATCGGTGCCTGTAAGGCGCTGTCGCTGGAGCTGGCAAAACGCAAAATCACCGTGAACTGCATTGCGCCGGGGCTTATCGATACAGGCATGCTGGAGATGGAAAAACCGGCGTTCGACGCGGCGATGAGTATGATCCCGCTCAAACGTATGGGCAATGCCGATGAAGTGGCGGGCCTGGCGAGCTATCTGATGTCAGATATTGCCGGCTATGTTACCCGTCAGGTGATTTCCATCAACGGAGGCATGGTATGACACACCGTGTAGTCGTCACCGGCATGAAAGGAATTACGGCGTTCGGTAATCACTGGCACGACGTCAGCGCCCGCCTGCTGCAAGGGCGTAACGCGGTTCGCCACATGGACGAATGGCTGATTTATCAGGGGCTGAATACGCATCTTGGTGCGCCGGTGGATGACTTTGTTATCCCGGCGCATTACACCCGCAAGCGTATCCGTTCAATGGGGCGCGTCTCGCTGCTGTCCACCCGTGCGGTGGAACTGGCCCTGGAACAGGCGGGTTTACTTGATGATCCGATCCTGACCAACGGCGAAACTGGCATTGCCTTCGGGTCTTCCACCGGCAGTACCGGGCCGGTCAGCGAATTCGCCACCATGCTGACGGAAAAGCACACCAACAACATCACCGGCACCACGTACGTGCAGATGATGCCGCACACCACGGCAGTGAATGCCGGTCTGTTCTTTGGTCTGAAAGGGCGGGTGATCCCGACGTCCAGTGCCTGCACATCGGGCAGCCAGGGCATCGGCTATGCGTATGAAGCGATCAAACACGGCTACCAGACCGTGATGGTGGCGGGCGGCGCGGAAGAGTTATGCCCGTCGGAAGCCGCGGTTTTTGACACGTTGTTCGCTACCAGCCAGCAAAACGATCACCCTGAATTATCTCCCCGTCCGTTCGATGCGCAGCGTGACGGGCTGGTGATTGGCGAAGGTGCTGGCGCGCTGATCCTTGAATCCCTCGAACACGCCAGCGCGCGGGGGGCGAAAATTTATGCCGAGATCGTCGGGTTCGCCACCAACTGCGACGCTGCGCACATCACTCAGCCGCAGCAATCCACCATGCAAATTTGCATTGAAAAAGCGCTGAAAAACGCCGGTATTTCTGCGGCGGAGATTGGCTACATCAGTGCGCATGGCACGGCGACCGATCGCGGGGATATCGCGGAAAGTCAGGCGACGGCGGCGGTCTTTGGCGACAGAACGCCGATTTCGTCGCTGAAAAGTTACTTCGGCCATACGCTCGGCGCCTGTGGCGCGCTGGAAGCCTGGATGTCGCTGGAAATGATGCGCGAAGACCGCTTTGTTCCAACCATCAACCTGACGCAGCCGGATCCGCTGTGCGGCGAACTGGACTACATCATGGGCGAATCGCGTCATATTCAGACCGAGTTTATTCAGTCGAATAACTTCGCGTTTGGCGGCATTAATACGTCGCTGGTTTTCCGTCGCTGGCCATAACTGATGACGTCTGCGTATTTCGTGACGGCACAGCTGAACGACCGCTTCCCGCTGTCGCGTTTGCCCGCAGACCTCCTCGCGCGAAGTGAAAGCATGAACCCCGCCCGCAGGCAGCAATGGCTTGCGGGAAGGGCGCTGCTGGCGCAAGCGATGTGGGCTTTTAAAGGCTGTGAGATGCTGCCCGCTATGCAGATTTCCGCCACGGGCAAACCGTCGTTTGTCGATCCCTCCCTGCCGCATTTTTCCCTCAGCCACAGTAAAAACTGTCTGCAACTGGTTCTGTGCGACGCCGGACAAACCGGATGCGACGTCGAGCAGATGCGCCCGCGTCCGCGTTATCTGGCTATCGCACAGGCGGCCTTCAGCGCTGGCGAATTCCGGTGGATGGTAGAGCAGACCGATCCGCAGACTGCCTTCTGGCAGCTCTGGTGTTTACGTGAGGCGTGGCTGAAACAGCAGGGCGCAAGCGTCTGGCAAATGGACCGCCTTCGTCTCGACCCCGCCGCAAGACGTTTTACCTCACAACCAGCGACCGGCAGCCGGTTATGGTGTGGAAGGCGGGGCACGGTGATGAGCGCGGTGGCCGTTCCGCAAGGCGCCGGGGCGCCGCAGGAATACCGGTTTGAACCCGCCAGCGAAATGCTTATTTCTCAGCGTCAGCGCGACTGGACTTCCTTTGATGCCGGGAGCCGGTGAACCGACATTTCCGCGAAACCGGCATCACCTGATCGCGAATTATTTCCTGTCAGAATCCCCGAGCTTCTCGCTTAAAAAATCAATGAAACTCCGAATCCGGGTACTGACCCGCTGGTCGCTGTAATACACCGCGTGCAGCGGCATCGCGATGCGCATGACATCCGGCACCAGCAGTTTGACTAAATCCCCGCGCTGCACATCTTCATCGGTCATGAAATCCGACAGACAGGCGATACCGTTGCCCTGCAAACACAGCCTGCGCAGCGTTTCGCCGCTGCCGGAACTGATAAACGGGGTGATCGTCAGTTGCTGGCCATCGGCGCACAGCAGCGGCCATTTGTTCAGCGCGACCACTTCGTTAAACCCCAGACAACGGTGCTTCAGTAACGCGTCGACGCTGTCCGGCGTTCCCCATTTTTTCAGGTATTCCGGCGAGGCCAGCACGCTGCGGTAGCTGAGCATCAGTTTGCGGGCGCGCAGGCTTGAATCCTCAAGCTCACCGACGCGGATCGCCACATCAACTTTGTGGTCGATCAGATTGATGTTGCTCTCGGAAGAAAACAGCGCCAGCGACATCTTCGGAAAGCGTTCGGTGAATTCAGCCACCAGCGGGGTAATGACGTGCAGGATCACCGGCGTGGCGGCGTCTACGCGCAGCAATCCCTGCGGATCGTCGCGGTTTTCCAGTAAGTCGTCTTCGGCGGCAGCCATGTCATGCAGGATTTTCTGCACGCGAAAAAAATACCGTTCGCCTTCATGCGTCAGGCTGATCTGGCGCGTAGTTCGGTTAAGCAGGGTGATCCCAAGCTTTTGCTCCAGCCGTTTCAGCGTCCGGCTGACGACTGAATTATCCTGCCCAAGCTGTTCCGCCGCACGGCTAAAACTGCCACTTTCCACCACGGTCACAAAGGTCATCAACTCTTCAGAACTGGCTCGCATTGATGTTACTCCAGCATAAATCATCTGATACTTTGGTTATTTCTGTCATTTAAGCACAAGCAGATCAACGCCGCCATCGAATCAGGTCCGGTGATGGGCGGGGCTTTTTTTATGCTAGCCTTTAGGGGAACAGGCGGGTTGTATACCCTTGTAAACAGATTTGGCCTGAGCGCCTGCGGGCGTATACTGAACTTTCGTTGAGAGATGATCTCTCACATAGCATCATTGAATGAGTGAACAGGCGATTAGCGTGCGAAAAAAAACATATGCAATGAGGTATGTGGCAGGTCAGCCCGCTGAGCAAATTTTCCCAGGCGCCCTCGCACATTTGGGGCCAGATTTGCCGCCGGGTGCCGCACTTCCCAACTCGAATATTTTGCGCGTCATGGTGTGGAATATCTTCAAACAGCAGCGTGCTGACTGGTTGTCAGTCCTGCGTGATTTCGGCAAAGATGCGCAACTGGTATTACTTCAGGAAGCGCAAACCACTCCGGAACTGATCCGTTATGCCACGTCCAACTATCTGGCCGCCGATCAGGTGCCTGCGTTTATGCTGCCTCAGCACCCCTCTGGCGTGATGACACTGTCTGCGGCACACCCGGTCTATTGTTGCCCTCTGCGTGAGCGTGAGCCGCTGCTCAGGCTGGCAAAATCGGCATTAGTCACCGTCTATCCGTTACTGGATGGCCGTCTGCTGATGGTTGTAAACATTCATGCGGTCAATTTCAGTATTGGGATCGACGTTTACAGCAAGCAACTTGACCCGATTGGTGAGCAGATTGCGAATCATAAAGGGCCGGTGATCATGGCGGGGGATTTCAATGCCTGGAGCAAACAACGTATCAACGCGCTGTTTGGTTTTGCGGGAAATATTCATCTGGAAGAAGTGCGTTTCCCGGCGGATTACCGCAAACGCGCCTTTGGCAGACCGCTCGATTTCATCTTCTATCGCGACCTGAGCGTGACTCACGCTTCCGTCATGGAAACCCGTGCGTCTGACCATAATCCGCTGCGCGTAGAGTTTCTGGCCGGTAAACCTCTGGTGCAGTAAAAAAGCCCTTCCCAAATTTTGGATAAAAAAAAGCACCCGGAATGTTCAGGGTGCTTTTTTATGGTCCAAACCTGTCAGGTTTCCGGGCTCATTTTGTTGCTAACAAACAGCGTTAGCTTTTTGCCTGGCTGAAGGTTGTCTGCTGACGCGTTCCAGCGCATGACATCTTTGATGTTCACGCCGTGACGCCTGGCAATGCTCGACAACGAATCGCCTTTACGTACCTGATAAGTGATGCTGCCACCGTTTACGCTGGTATCGCTGACGCTGTTATCCGCCACCTGCAGTGTTTGCCCAACTTTTAACGCGCCTGCTGAGCGCAAATTGTTCCAACGCTGTAGATCACGGGTTTTCACATTCAGTCGGGCTGCAATACCAGACAAGCTGTCGCCGGAGCGAACCTTGTACTGTTTTGCCCCTGACGGAGTGTTGCTGGCCAGTTGGGTTTGCTGCACTGCGGCGATATCGCCATCAGCCAGAGAATCCTTTAACTGGTCGGCATGCGCCTTCGGCAGAACAATGTAATGCGGGCCATTCGGCGCGGTCACATTCTTCTTGTAGCCAGTGTTAAACGACTTCAGCTTGGTCAGTGACATACCTGACATTTCAGCGGCCTGCGTTAATTGCATTTGCTGTCCGACTTCAACACGCGCCAGAGCACGGTCTTCACTCGGTTTCGGCAGGTTGATGCCATACTTCTTGCTGTTCTTTAAGAGGTCACTCAGCGCTAACATCTTCGGAACATAAATCGATGTTTCACGCGGCAGTGCCAAAGACCAGAAATCCGTAGGTCGACCTTTTGCTTTATTCGCTTTCACCGCTTGCATCACGCGGCCTTCACCACTGTTATACGCAGCCACGGTCAGTAACCAGTCGCCGCCAAACATCTTGTTCAGGCGTTGCATCATATCAAGCGCAGCAGTCGTCGAAGCAACAACATCGCGGCGTCCGTCATACCACTGGTTTTGTTTCAGACCATAGTTGCGACCCGTCTGCGGCACAATCTGCCACAACCCAGCAGCGTTAGCTGATGAGGTTGCTTTGGGGTCAAAAGCGCTCTCCACTATGGGTAGCAGTACCAGTTCCATCGGCATCTTACGTTTCTTAATCTGCTCGGTGATCCAGTACATGTACGGCTCTGCCCGTAATGTTACATCGTGGAGATAGCTCTTATGTTTTAAATATTTAACTCTTTGCTCGCGGATCCGGGGGTTATCCGGAACCTTCATCTTCAGCTCGTCGCCAATGAAGTTCCACAGGTTTTGCTGAGAGGCGGCGTCGTTTCCATCCAACCATCCCCCAGAGGCCGCTCGGCCATCACCTGTGAACTGTCCTGCTTCTTCACTTTGACTTGCTGAAGACAAACTCTGTGCATGTTGCTCGGGTACCTTCGCGCCCTGCCTGGACGCCTGGCAACCGGTGAGCAACATGGAGGCGATTATTAGGATCGCATATGCCTTCATGTGTGTGTCATAGTTGCTTAAAAGACGAGCGATAATACTTTGCTAAGAAGAAAAACACAACCTTTGGGTTCAGAAGCTATCCTTGAGAGCCCTTAAATGGGCGAAAACGTGCCAGGCGGGTTTTAAGGGATCGTTAAGGTTTAATTTGTTTTGTAAATCAAGATCATCACATCGTAAAAATAGGTTAATTTTCCGTTCAAGACCGAGGGTAGAAGGCAGGGAAGATTGTCCCTTTTCGCGCATTTGTTGCACTTTGTGCTCATGAGAATGAATATCATGATCCTCGGGCAAAATGGACCGCGCAAACTTAAGATTTGAGAGAGTATATTCATGCGCGGCACAGACGAATGTTTCGTCAGGCAGTGCAGCTAACCGTTGAAACGACTGGTACATTTGTTCGGGGGTCCCTTCGAACAAACGGCCGCATCCGGCTGAAAACATCGTGTCCCCGCAGAAAAGATAAGGTGCGCTATAGTATGAAATGTGACCGAGAGTGTGCCCGGGGGTAGCAAAGATTTGCCATTCCAGACCGCCAATTTCCAATTTGTCACCGTTTTTAAGACTAATCTGACTAAATTTGTTCTCAGTTTCGTGAGGTCCGTACACTTTCAGAGCAGGAAAATGGCTGCAAATCTCGTTTACTCCCCCCACATGGTCATGATGATGGTGGGTGAGAAGGATCGCATCAGGGGTTAAATTGTGCGATTTTAACGCGGCCAATACCGGCGCCGCTTCGCCCGGATCGACGATCAGACAATGCCCTTTCTGGTCATCCAGCAACCAAATGTAATTGTCCTGTAACGCAGGAATACTGATAAGATTCATGGCAACCTCTCTTTGGCAACTGCTTGAAAGAAGATAATAAAATATGCGACCCGCCCGCGCCCGTAAGAACATTGTTGCTCCGGCTTCATGGGATGAAATCCCGTGCGGCGACTACTACCGTGCCGCGCTTGAGCAACAACTGCAACCCTGGTGGGGAAAACTGTACGGTTTTCACCTGCTGAAAATCGGCGCATTGAGTGCCGAACTCAATGCCGAAGCCTGTCCTATTTCGCATCAGGTCAATTTCGCCTCGCAGGGAGAAGGGATGCACGTCAGAGGCGACCCTTACTCTCTGCCGTTCGCTGCAAAATCTGTCGATGCCTGCCTGCTCAGCCATACGCTGGCCTACGCCGAAGACCCGCACCGCATATTGCGTGAAGTGGATCGCGTGCTGATTGATGATGGCTGGATAGTGTTAAGCAGCTTCAATCCCCTGAGCCTGCTGGGGCTGGGCAAACTGATGCCGTTCTTTCGCAAACGTCAGCCCTACAGCAGCCGCCTGTTCACCCAAATGCGGTTACTTGACTGGCTGTCTTTACTGAATTACGAAGTGATGGTTCACCGGCGTTTTCATGTACTGCCGTGGAGAAAAAACGGGGGGAAACTGCTGAGTACGCATCTGCCCGCGCTGGGCTGTATGACGCTGATTATTGCGCGCAAGCGGACTTTCCCGCTGACGCCGATGGCGAAAAAAGTGCCCGCGCAGAAACAAAAAATACCCCAGGCGGTGGGGGCAACGAAGAGTTACCGGGAAGAACATCGGGACTAAAACACTACACCGTCCCTCTGATGAGGGGCGGCGGGGACAGGGTGTGGTTCCTGCGGCGTTAATTCTCGGCCTGATAACCGACATCTTCCAGCGTCGGATTGCCCGCCGCTTCTTTTGCCAGCACGTCACAGCGTTCGTTTTCCGGATGACCGGCGTGGCCTTTCACCCACATCCAGTTCAGCTGATGTGTCTGAATGGCGGCGTCGAGACGCTTCCACAAATCGACGTTTTTCACCGGTTTTTTATCCGCTGTTTTCCAGCCGCGTTTTTTCCAGTTATGGATCCAGGTGGTAATGCCCTGGCGCACATACTGGCTGTCAGTGCTCAGCGTGACTTCGCACGGCGTGGACAAGGCTTCCAGTGCCACAATTGCCGCCATCATTTCCATGCGGTTATTGGTGGTCAGCCGGAAACCGGCGCTGAACTCTTTTTCATGCTGCTTATAGCGTAAAATCGCACCGAAACCGCCGGGGCCGGGATTGCCCAGGCAGGAGCCGTCGGTGAAAATTTCTACCTGTTTGGTCATCTCTGGTAGACTCTTCCATCAAATGTAAAAGCCAAGTCTGACATAAACGAGCGCTGCGAGCACTGCAATATGATTTCTTCTCCTACCAGACAGATTGTTCTCGATACCGAAACCACCGGTATGAACAAACTCGGCGTCCATTACGAAGGGCACCGGATTATTGAAATCGGTGCCGTTGAGGTGGTGAACCGCCGCCTGACCGGCCGCAATTTTCACGTTTATCTCAAGCCCGATCGCCTGATCGACCCGGAAGCCTTTGGCGTTCACGGCATCAGCGATGAATTCCTCGCCGACAAACCGACGTTTGCCGAGGTCGCGGACGATTTTATCGAATACATTCGTGGCGGCGAACTGGTCATCCACAACGCGACGTTCGATATCGGCTTTATGGATTACGAGTTCGACATGCTGGGCCGTAACCTGCCGAAAACCGAGACGTTCTGTAAAATCACCGACAGTCTGGCGATGGCGCGTAAGCTGTTTCCCGGCAAACGTAATAACCTCGATGCCCTGAGCGATCGCTACCTGATCGACAACAGCAAACGTACGCTGCACGGCGCACTGCTTGACTCCGAAATCCTGGCCGAAGTGTATCTGATGATGACCGGCGGCCAGACCAGCATCAAGTTTACCCACGAAGGTGAGCAAAACACCGGTGCGGACGGGCAGGGGATCCAGCGGATCGCGCGTCCGGCGTCCGGCCTCAAAGTGATCAACGCCAGCGAGCAGGAGCTGGCGTGGCATGAAGAGCGTCTTGATCTGGTCGTGAAAAAAGGCGGCAGTTGTTTGTGGCGTTCCTGAGCCGAATTTTTCAGGCGGTTGCACTTAAAATATGCAGGATGCAGAAAAACTGTGCAGTTGTTTGAAAACGAGAGAAAAAGCATTGACGGCGTCGCGGGGATTCCTTACTATCCGCTCCGTTCTTAACCAGAACAAAACGCGGAGCGGTAGTTCAGTTGGTTAGAATACCTGCCTGTCACGCAGGGGGTCGCGGGTTCGAGCCCCGTCCGTTCCGCCACTATTCAGAAGCCCTGAGTGAGAAATCACTCAGGGCTTCGTCGTTTCTGCCGTCCTGGCATTTTCCTTCCTTCTCTGTTCTGTTTATTCCGCTTCGGCTTTCAGATACCCCAGCTCATGGCGGCTTACACGATCGTGACGTGCAATAAATCGGTAACAGCCACCGGACAACAGTGCGCCAATGAACCAGCTAAAGTTCGCCACCTGATGCAGGCCCGGTGTAAAGCTGATGACCAAACCAATCACCACAGCAGGCACCAGCGCCGCGATCGCTTTCGGGTTAAAGCCGTTGCGGTACCAGTAACGTCCGGAAGGTGTGGCGTTGAACAGCGCATCGACATCCATCTGGCCGCGTTTGATCAGGTAATAATCCACCAGCAAAATCCCGAAAAGTGGCCCGATAAACGCCCCCAACACGTCCAGCGTGTAGTGAATCAGTTCCGGTGACTGGAACAGGTTCCACGGCGTCAGCAGAACAGAGCCGACGGCCGCGATCATCCCGCCGGTGCGGAAGCTGATTTTTTGCGGCGAGCAGTTAGAGAAATCGAAAGCCGGCGAGACAAAGTTCGCAACGATATTGATCCCGATGGTAGCGATGATCATCGTCAGCAGGCCGAGCGCCACGGCCACGCTGTTGCCCACGCGGCTGACCGTTTCGATAGGATCGGTGATCATCTGGCCGAACAGAGATTGTGTCCCTGACACGATAACCACGGTCACAATGGAGAACAGCAGGAAGTTAAACGGCAGGCCCCAGCGGTTACCGCGACGGATTTCGCTCATACTTTTGCCATAACGCGAGAAGTCGCCGAAGTTCAGCAGCGGGCCGGAGAAGTAAGACACCACCAGCGCGGTGGCCGTCAGCATTTCCCAGCCCTGCTGGCCGACGGTCAGCGTTTTAGTCGACAGCGTGAAAGAGATATTGCTCAGGCCGGTTTTATACAAGATCCAGCCCGCGAGCATCAGCATGACGACATACACTGCCGGGCCCGCCACGTCGATGAAGCGTTTGATCGCGCTCATGCCGTGCCAGAACACCATGGCCTGTAACACCCACATAATGCCAAAGCAGATCCAGCCCAGCGCCGACAGCCCCAGCCAGTGCGGCACGGTCAGCGGAGTGATTGACGGGAAAAACTTCAGCAATACCAGCATCAGCGCGCTGGCGGCCAGATAGGTCTGAATGCCGTACCAGGCGAAGGCGATCAGCCCGCGGATCACCGCCGGAATGTTTGCCCCGAACACGCCAAACGCCTGACGGCAAATTACCGCGTAAGGCACACCGGCCTGCTGGCTCGGTTTCGCCACCAGGTTGGCGCAAATCTGCACAATACAAATCCCGCATAACAAACACAGCAGCACCTGCCAGCTGGTCAGCCCGAGTGTGAAGAAACTCGCCGCCACCACATAGCCTCCCATGCTGTGCACATCGGACATCCAGAAAGAAAAGATGTTGTACCAGCTCCAGTTTTGGTGACGCGTTGGCGCTAAATCATCATTGCACAGCCGCGGGCTGTAATAAGGCTTGATGATCCCGGCGCTCTGTTCAGAAGACGCCGTGGCGGAGGTGATTTCCTGATTTGGCATAAATCGTGCTCCTGTCATAAACAACATGTGAAAGTCGGAAGCCGGATCTCCGGCTGCCAAAAGATGAAAGCAGTCACAGGAGCACTGCATGAATCAGGCCAAACTTCACTTTTTGTATACAAAAAATCTATTTCATGTATACGATTAATACACGAACGGTATACGGAGTAACGGCAATGACCAGTTGGAACGGGCTGAATACGGCCTATTTTACCGAGGATAAGGACGACCATATTTATAACGCGCTGGTGAAATCGATCGTCGAACATCAGCTGTTACCGGGCAGTAAATTGCCGGAAGAAGCGCTGGCGGACGTGTTTTCCGTCAGCCGCACCGGCATTCGCCGTGTGTTGCAACGCCTTGCCGCAGTGCAACTGGTGACGTTATTGCCCAAGCGTGGTGCGCACGTCACCACGCCGGACGCTGAAGAATCCCGCGATGTTTTCGCCACCCGTAAAATTCTCGAATGCGCCAACCTGCCGCTGGTGATCGCCCGCTGTCAGTCCACCCATCTGGTGGCCATGAAAAAGCTGGTGCAGGAAGAAAAGCGTGCCCACGAAGAACGCAATGGTGAGGCCGCAATCCGCCTTTCTGCCGCCTTTCATGTCCAGCTGCAGGCCATTTCCGGCAATAAAGTGCTGACCGAATCTGTCTCCCAGCTGACGCTGCGGTCTTCCCTCGCCATTGCCGCCTGGGGCGCGCCGTGGCAGCAGGGATGCCGCTGTCACGATCACGACGATCTTCTCGACTTGCTGAAAAAGCGCGATGTCACCGCGCTGACCGCGAGCATGGCGCAGCACTTTGACAGCATTGTTTCCAGCCTGCGTTTTGAGCAGAACAAGGGGCAGATGCCCGATTTCGCGCAGATCTTTTCCTCGCAACGGACAGCCAACAATGAGGAGAAACGCTGATGTCGCGCGCGCTTTGTATACAACTGATCAACCCGAACACCAGCCAGGCGATGACCGCAGTGATGGCGCAAACGGCCCGCTCGGTGGCCGCGCCGGAGACACAGATTCTGGCCGTCTGCCCTGAAGAGGGGGCACCGTCTATAGAAGGGCATTTTGATGAGGCGATTGCCACGCTGGGCGTTTTACAACAGGTGAAGGCGGGGCGGGATGCCGGTGCTGACGGGCACATTATTGCCTGTTTCGGCGACCCCGGATTACTGGCCGCGCGCGAGCTGGCACGCGGGCCGGTGGTGGGTATTGCGGAGGCGGCGATGCACCTGGCGACCATGCTGGCGACACGGTTTTCCATCGTGACGACCCTGCCGCGCACGCTGACCATCGCCCGGCATTTGCTGCATCAGTACGGTTTTGAACGCCACTGCGCAGCGCTGCATGCCATCGATCTGCCGGTGTTATCACTGGAAGACGGCAGCGGTCTGGCGCAGGAAAAAGTGCGTGAACAGTGTATCGCGGCGAAAAAATCCGACGGCAGCGGGGCGATCGTGCTCGGTTGCGGCGGCATGGCCGATCTGGCGCAGGAACTGACGCTGGAGCTGAACATTCCGGTGATCGACGGCGTCAGCGCGGCAGTCAAAATGGTGGAGTCACTGGCCGCATTGCGCCTGACCACCAGTAAACACGGCGATCTGGATTATCCGCTGGAAAAAACCCTGTCTGGTCGATTTGCCGGACTGAATCTGAGAGATCACTATGTCTGATGTTGAGCACGGTTTTACCGACGCGTATCCGCGTGACCTGATCGGCTATGCCGGACGCCCGCCGCACGCCAACTGGCCGGGCAACGCCCGCATCGCGGTGCAGTTTGTCCTCAATTATGAAGAGGGCGCAGAGAACAACGTGTTGCATGGCGACGCCGGTTCCGAGCAATTTCTGTCTGATATCATCGGTGCTGCCAGTTTCCCTGCCCGGCATATGTCGATGGATTCGCTGTACGAATACGGCTCCCGCGCCGGTTTCTGGCGCATCCACAATGAGTTTCAAAAACGCGGCCTGCCGCTGACCGTTTTCGGCGTGGCGATGGCGCTGGCGCGTAACCCGGAAATCGTCAATGCCATCAAAGCGGCGGATTACGATGTCGTCAGCCACGGCTGGCGCTGGATCCACTATCAGGACATGAGCAAAGCCGAAGAGGCGCAGCACATGCAAAAAGCCGTCACCGTGCTGCGCGATTTATTCGGCAAAGCGCCGTCCGGCTGGTACACCGGCCGCGACAGCCCGAACACCCGCCAGCTGGTGGCCGAATCGGGCGGATTCCAGTATGACAGCGATTACTACGGCGATGACCTGCCGTTCTGGACACCGGTCAAACTGGAAAATGGTGAGACAAAACAGCATCTGGTGATCCCGTACACGCTGGAAACCAACGACATGCGCTTTGCCTCCCCGCAGGGTTTCAACACCGGCGAGCAGTTCTATACCTACCTGAAAGACACGTTTGACGTGCTGTATGAAGAGGGTGAAACCTCACCCAAAATGATGTCGATCGGGATGCACTGCCGGATACTTGGCCGACCGGGGCGGTTCAGGGCTTTGCAGCGGTTTCTGGATTACGTGGAATCGCATGAACGCGTTTGGGTTTGTAAGCGGCAGGAAATAGCGGATCACTGGGTTAAACATTTCGGTGTTTAATCTCGACATTCAATTTCAAATTCAAAACCTTGGGTTGCCACCCAAACTGGCCTTAAGGGGCGCCTATCGCCGCACCCCTTAAGAATCCCGGGCTCTTTCACTGTGCGCTGTCGCTCGCTGGCTATGTTTCAGCAGCCGCAGCGACAGGCTGGAAATCTTGCCGCTGCGCGGTGCCCTCTCTCGGTCCTGAAGCCTTAGGTCTTCAGGCCGCTCCGTTCGGCAAGATTTCTGAATCGGCCCGAAACCTTTACTTCGTAACCTCACCCACGATGAATTCATAAATTAAACAAAGTGAGTGGGATGTTAAGGTGATCGAAAATTAACAGTTAACGCTCTGTTTTTTGGCTGGTCACATGACGGGTTCGCAGCGTGCCGTTACGCTTAGCCTGGTCATACGATGCTTTTAACTGGCGCATCGTTTCAACTTTGTATTCTGTTATGGTCATTTTTTTAAGAACTGAAATATCGTGTTCTGAGTACATAACCCATTCCTTTTTCGCCGTGTCCATTGGTCGCTTTGTATAGGTTTCCCCGCAGCAAAAGAACTGTACACCGAAGAAAATTTTAAAAAAGAGGCTAATTATAAGACTGGAAGGCATTACGCAGGAAAAAAATGTAACGAATGTAAGTCGTAGAAAGGGAATGTTTTTGCCGACGAAATGTTTTAAAAAACCTTCAAAGCGCGCTCAACACCATTGCTGAATGAGAGTTTGCAGCCTGTCTCTGTGATCTCTGAAACATAGCCAGCGAACAGAGCGCGTGTTGAAAAAGCGGGGAGAGATCCAAGAGGGGCCCGTCCTGGCCCCTTTTGGGCGGTTTCGGCGCAGCGCGACAAGTGATCACCGCAATTGAGAAACCGAAACTTCCCCCGTCCAATCCTGGAAAAAGAACAGTTTCCTCAACTCTCCAAAGCTGAACCGCCCATTGGTTCGGTCAAACCATCAGACTCACATGGGCTGCCACAATCTTCCATCCACTTGCCATCTTCACCCAGGTTTGCTGCTGACGCCCCACACGGTCGGTCCCTTCGCGGCGAAACTCGGTGCTGGCGACCGCCATGTCATCGCCAAAGGTGGTGATGGTGGTGTTGATCAGTTCGCGATCCAGACCCTGCGCCGGGCGGGCGGCGCGAAATGCGCGGATGGAGTCGATGCCGTAAAGATTTTCCCCTGCGCCGTAGCGCACGGTGCGCGGATCGTGCCAGAACAGCTCGTCGAGAACCGCAGTGTCATTGGTGATCAGCGCCTGCTCATAACGATAAAATGCCGCGTTCATTTCGGCGAGGATCGCCGGGCGGTCAATATTGTCAGTTTTCATGTTTACTCTCTTTACCCTGGAAAACGGTGGCCTGTTAATTCAGGTATACATCACCGGAGAACTGCTGACGTTCACGATGCCCTGTTGCTCCAGCGCCCACGCAGCACGCAGGCACAGGTCTTCCCGCCACGGCGGTGCAATCAGTTGTAATCCTATCGGCAGGCCTGTTGCCGTCGTCACGGGAACGGTCACCACCGGCAGACCAAGGAACGAAACCGGCTGTGCCAGCATACCCATGCTGGCGCGCGTTGGCAGATCCTGACCGTTGATGTGAATCGTCTCCTGACCGATTAACGTCGCCGGACACGGCGTCGCTGGCGCAATCAAGATGTCCCAATGGTCAAACAATGGCAACACCTGTTGCTGAAACTGATGACGGAAACGCTGCGCCTGCACGTACCAGGCCGCCGGGATCATCGCCCCGGCCAGCAAACGCTCGCGGGAAAGCGGTTCAAACTGCTGCGCAATGCTGCGCAGTTTTGGCAAATACTGATTGCCCCCTTCCGAGGCGCTGATGATGAACGCGGCGGAACGGGCCAGTTCAGCCTGCGGCATATCAATTTCTTCCTGCGCCTCCAGCGCTTGGGCTATCTGACGCACCGCCTCTTTGGCGTGGCCGTCGCACCAGGTGGAGAAATAGCCGCCGAGGACCGCGGTGCGTAAACCTTGCTGGCCGCGTTTTAACTGAGAAAACGTCTCGGTGTTAGGTTTGTCTGCCTGAAAATGATCCTGCGGATCGGTGCCCTGAATGGCGTCATACACCTGTGATAAATCCTCGCTGCATCGCGCCATCGGGCCAAGATGATCGAGGCTGGCGACAAATGGCTGGCTGCCGCTGCGTGAGATCCGCCCGAAGGTGGGTTTCAGGCCGAGAATGCCGCTCAGGGAGGCGGGCACGCGGATCGAGCCGTTGGTGTCGCTGCCCAGCGTGAAATGCACCAGACCGGCGGCCACCGCGGCGGCAGAACCGCCGGACGAACCGCCCGCTACACGGGTCAGATCGCGCGGGTTGCGCGTCGCGCCGTAATGGCTGTTTTCCGTGGTGAAACCGTAGGCGTACGCATCCATGTTCAGCATGCCGGAAAGCATCGCGCCCTGTGCGGCGAGGCGTGAAACTGTCCACGCATCATGACGTGCGGCGGCGTTGCTGCTGTTAAGGCTCGCACCTGCCAGCGTCACCTCACCGGCCACGTCCAGCAGGTTTTTCACCGCGTAGGGAATGCCGGCCAGTGGCGATAAGGTTGCGCCGCTGGCACGGGTTTTATCCACTTTTGCTGCTTCACTCAACATGCGTTCGCGGGTGATATGCGTATACGCGTTGATGACAGGATTGGCCTGTTCAACGGCGCTGAGCGTCGCGGTGGCGATTTCCGTGGCGGAAAGCTCGCCCCGTGTGAGGGCCTGGTGCAGCTGGCTGATGGTGAAATGATCGAACGATTTCATGCGCGATACACCCCGGCGATTTCCAGACGCGAATCGAGCGGTAAATCCATCAGCGGTTGCGCCATCTGCGCGATGCGGCTGAACTGTATCAGCAATTCCTGACGACGCGCGTCGTCGAGATCCAGTGCCAGAACGGACTCCATCTGACGGACATAAGCGGCCCAGTCGGTCGCTGCGGGTGGCGTTTTCATGTTGCTTCCTTATCCATTCTTATGAGCGAACTCTGATTAAAATCCGGCGGCGCTGCCGTTGCTGCGCGGGTCGGAGGCACCTTCAAACATGCCGTTGGTGTGGCGCACAATCGCCCCAGCATGGCCGACGGCCTCGCTGAAATCCGGTAATAATTCGACGTCGTGGCCGCGCTGCCTCAGCCCGGCCTGTGTCAGATAGTCGAAGCGGCCTTCCAGTTTCAGGGAATCCGAACTTTCGCCCCAGGTCCGGCCCAGCAGCCAGCGCGGCCCGCTGATCGCCTGTTGTAAGGATTGCCCCTGCACCACGTGGCGGATAAACACTGCCGCCTGCGTTTGCGGTTGTCCGTCGCCGCCCATCGAGCCATACACCAGCGTGCGGCCATCGTATAAACGTGCGGCGGCGGGGTTCAGCGTGTGGAACGGTTGTTTGCCCGGCGCCAGCGCCAGCAGATGATCGGGATCGAGGCTGAAAGAGGCGCCGCGGTTTTGCCACAGCACGCCGCTTTCCGGCAGCACGACACCGCTGCCAAACTCGTGATAGATGCTCTGGATAAACGACACCGCCAGCCCGCTGCTGTCCATCACGCCCATCCAGACCGTATCGCCGGGGCCTTTACCTTTGCCCCAGTCGGCGGCGCTGTGGGGTTTGATTCGGGTTGCGAGAGCATCGAGATACTGCGGATCCAGCAGGCTCTGGGCGTCCTGCGTCATCATGCGCGGGTCGGTGATGAAACGATCGCGCAGGCCGAACGCCAGTTTGGTGGCCTCGACGATGCTGTGAATGGTGGCGCTTTCGTCCATGCCTTCCAGCGGCAGACGGTCAGTCAGGCCGAGGATCGCCAGTGAAACCAGCCCCTGCGTCGGCGGTGTCAGGTTGTAGATTTCGCCTTTGCTGTGTTTGAGGCGCAGCGGCACGCGGCGCTGTGGCTTATACGCCGCGAGATCGGCACGGGTGACCGGCATACCCAGTTTTTCCATGTCGGCGGCCATGCTGTCGGCCAGTTCGCCACGGTAAAAACTGCCCAGTCCGTCTTCGCACAACATGGAGAGCGTCTGCGCCAGCTGCGGCTGGGTAAAGCGGTTGCCGGCGCGCGGCACTTCGCCGTTTGGCAGAAAGACGTCGGTAAATGAGCGGATGTCTTTCAGTTCGTGTTGTTTGGCGCGGGTGGCGGCTTCCTGAGAGGCGGTGACCGGTATGCCGTCGGCCGCATAGCGAATGGCATCGCGCAGCAGGCGCGACAGGGGTTTTTGCTCGCCGCCAAATTCAGCGGAAATGTTCAGCGCTTCCTGCCAGCCGCCGACGGTGCCCGCGACGGTCAGGGCAGATTTCGGGCCTCGATGCGGAATATGCGTTTCACCGGCGTAGAACCCGATCGATGCCAGCGATCCGGCGGCACCGCTGGCGTCGATGGCCACCGGATTGCCCTGCGGTGGCACAATCAGCCAGAAACCGTCACCGCCGAGCCCGTTCATGTGCGGATACACCACGGCAATCGTGGCAGCGGCGGCGACCATGGCTTCAATGGCATTGCCGCCTTCACGTAATACCGCAAGCGCACTCTGGCTTGCCAGGTGATGAGGCGTCACCGCCATACCGAGCGGTGCGCTGTTACTGTTAATCATGCGATGTCCTTTTTGAGACGCTTTTTTATGCTGCCCGTGTTTGCAGGGTTTTGGGCGCGTAGGGATAACGTTAAGCAAGAGGTGTTCCACATCGGCAGATTTCTCACGCTTTCCTGCATAATTTCGCTTGCATTGGCAAGCATAGTGCATGCCATGATAGGTGCTGAAACATTGGTTACAGAGGCGGTGAGATGAAACAAATTGATGAGCGTCTGCGGGATCATTACGCAGAGCTGACGCCGCAGGAACAGCGCGTCGCCGACTTTATATTTGCCAGTATCGATGATCTGATGAGCTACAACAGCGCAGAGCTGGCGCGGCTTAGCGGCGTGTCGAAGGCCACGGTCAGCCGCCTGTTTAAGCGTCTCGGCTACCCGAGTTATCGCGATATGCGCGATGAAATGCGCACCCTGCGCCAGAGCGGGATGCCGCTGACCGACAGCCGCGACGCGGTGCAGGGCAACACCCTGTTATCCCGCCACTATAAGCAGGAAATGGCTAATCTGACCCAGTGGATTAACCAGATCGACGGCGCTCAGTTTGGCGCGCTGATCACCGCCCTGAGTCAGGCGCGGCAGGTGCGTCTGCTGGGCTTTCGCAACAGCTATCCGGTGGCGCTGCACCTGCGCCAGCAGCTGATTCAGGTGCGCGCAGGGGTGATGATGATGCCGCAACCAGGGCAAACGCTGGCGGAAGAACTGGTGGATCTCACCGCGCAGGACGTGGTGATTTTCGTCGCTTTCCGCCGCAGGCCGCGTATGGCGAAAGCGATTCTCACGCAGTTGCAGTCGCTTGGCGTGCCGGTGCTGCTGATTTGCGAGCCGCAGGCGCAGACGCTTATCCCGCTGGCCGCCTGGCATCTGGCCGCACCGCTCGACAGCGTCTCGGCGTTTGACAGCTATTCCTCCGCCATGAGTCTGGCGAATCTTCTCAGCAATGCGTTACTGCACGATACCCTGGCCTCGGGCCGTCAGCGCATTCATCAGATTAGCGATCTGTATACCGATCTGGATGAGCTGGAGCAGCGCTGATTCCCGTTTACAGAACAAATTGAGCGCTTTTCTGGTGCTTTCGCACAATTTCAGTGCATCCTGCTTTTCCGTATTACCTTCTTTTTGCCCTGATACAGGGCAAAAAAAACGCTTCTGAATGCCTCCGTATTCGTCTGATCCCTTGTCGTACCGTGACTTAGCGCACAATTTTTCCGCTGAAACGTTTTTGGCACATTCGTTGCAGAGTCATGTTTATAAGAATCTATCGTTCCAAAAACCTTTCACCGGAGATAATCTATGAACATGAACAAACGGCTGTTGGCGTGGGCAGGTGCTGCAATGCTGGTGCTTCAGGCATCCGGCGCGATGGCCGATCAGTTGCAGGATATTCAGAAACGCGGCGTGCTGCGCGTGGCCGTGCCTCAGGATTTCCCGCCGTTTGGTTCGGTGGGAAAAGATCTGCAACCTGAAGGTTATGACATCGATATGGCGCAATACCTGGCCGATAAAATGAAACTTAAGTTGCAACTGGTGCCGGTGACCAGCGCCAACCGTGTGCCTTATCTGCAAACCGATAAAGTGGATCTGGTGATTTCCAGCCTCGGTAAAAACGCCGAGCGTGAAAAAGTGATCGATTTCAGCAACGCCTACGCACCGTTCTTCCTCGGCGTATTTGGCGCGAAAGGCGACAAACTGGCGGATCTGAAAGCACTGTCCGGCAAAACCATCGGCGTGACCCGTGGCGCGGTGGAAGATCTGGCGCTGACCGATGTGGCACCTAAAGACGCCAAAATTCAGCGCTACGAAGATAACAACACCACGCTGTCGGCGTACCTGTCCGGTCAGGTGGAATACATTGCTACCGGTAACCTGGTGGTGGCGGCAATTGCGCGTATGAACCCGGCCAAAGCGCCTGAGTCGAAAGTGATGCTGAAAGATTCGCCGTGCTTCGTTGGCCTGCGTAAAGACGAACCGGCGCTGAAAGACAAAGTGAATGAACTGATTGCCGAAGGCGTGAAAGACAAGACGCTCAACGCGCTGTCCGAAAAATGGATGAAGGCTCCGCTTCCGGCGTCCATCGGCGCGTAATCCACGTTTTCACGGAGATCTTTCATGACCTATCAGCTTAACTTTAGCGCGCTGTGGCCTTATATGCCGGAGCTGTTGGCCGGCTTATGGATCACCATTGAGCTGACGGTGATGGCAACGATTGGCGGCGTCGCGATCGGTATCTGCGGCGCGGCCATTCGCTGCGGCAACCATAAAACCCTGCGGGCGGTGTGGGGCGTTTATGTCGAAGCCATCCGTAATACGCCGTTTGTGGTGCAGCTATTTTTCATTGTTTTTGGTCTGCCCGCCATCGGTCTGAAAATGACCGCCGGTGAGGCGGCACTGCTGGCGATGCTGATTAATCTCGGCGCGTACAGCACGGAAATCATCCGCGCCGGTATTCAGGTGACGCCGAAAGGCCAGTGGGAAGCCGGGCGCGTGCTCGGATTAACGCGCAGCCAGACCTTTCTGCGCATCGTGCTGCCGCCGTCGCTGAAACGTATTTATCCGTCGCTGGTCAGCCAGTGCATTATCGTGATGCTCGGATCGTCCGTGGTATCGCAGGTGTCTTATGAAGAACTGACGTTTGCGGCCAACTTAATTCAGTCACGCACTTTCCTCAGTTTCGAAGTGTATCTGGTCACCACGTTGTTCTATTTAATGCTGTCGGTCGCGATGCGTCAGCTGTTGCTGCTGGCCGGACGCCGCTTCTTTGGGAGTGAAAACTGATGATGACCTTCACTGACTGGGACATTGTGCGCAATCTGTTGCTGGCGGCGCGCTGGACGCTGTTGCTGTCGCTGACCGCGTTTGTCGGTGGCACGCTGGTCACGTTACCGCTGCTGCTGATGCGCCTGACCAAACGCCGCTGGCCGTCGCGTTTTGTGCGCTTATATTCCGAGCTTTTCCAGGGCACACCGCTGCTGATGCAGCTGTTTCTGGCATTCTTTGGCCTCGGGCTGTTTGGCATCAACGTCAGCCCGTGGACAGCAGCCGCGCTGGCGCTGACCCTCTACACCAGCGCGTATCTGGTGGATATCTGGAGTGGCAGCATTGCCGCGTTACCGAAAGGCCAGTGGGAAGCGTCGCGCTGCCTTGGCCTGAATTTCGGCCAGACATTATGGCGGGTGATCACCCCGCAGGCGCTGCGGATTGCCATCGCACCGACCGTCGGGTTTTCCGTTCAGGTGGTGAAAGGCACGGCGCTGGCGTCGATTATTGGTTTTGTCGAGCTGACCAAAGCGGGCACGATGCTCAACAACGTCACCTTCGAACCCTTCAAAGTGTTCGGACTCGTGGCGCTCGGCTACTTCCTGATGTGCTACCCGCTGTCGCGTTACAGCCAGCATTTAGAGAAATCGTTGCGTGGAGATAAACAGTAATGCCGTTGATCACAATTAATCAGGTTCAAAAATTTTACGGCCAGAACCACGTACTGAAAGGTGTGGATCTGGATATCGACAGCGGTGAAGTGATCTCCATCATTGGCCGCAGCGGCTCCGGGAAAAGCACGCTGTTGCGCTGCATAAACGGGCTGGAAGGCTATCAGGAAGGCAGCATCAAACTGGGTGGCATGACCATCACCGACCGCGATTCGCAGGCGCGTGATATCAGCCGTTCCGTCGGCATGGTGTTCCAGAGTTTCAATCTTTTCCCGCACATGACCGCGCTGGAAAACGTCATGCTGGCCCCGCGCCGCGTGCTGAAAAAGTCCGCCGCCGAATGCCGCGAACTGGCGGCACAGATGCTGGCGAAAGTCGGCCTGGCGGATCGCATGGATTATTACCCGTCGAACCTGTCCGGCGGCCAGCAGCAACGTGTGGCGATTGCCCGTGCGCTGGCGATGAACCCGAAAGTGCTGCTGTGTGATGAAATCACTTCGGCGCTGGATCCGGAATTAGTCGGCGAAGTATTGAAAGTGCTCGAGCAGCTGGCGAAAGAGGGCATGACGCTGGTGCTGGTGACGCACGAAATGAATTTTGCCCGTGAAGTGGGCGACCGCGTGGTGTTTATGCATCAGGGCACCGTGTGGGAACAGGGCGAAAGCCGGGCGCTGTTTTCCAATCCGCAAACTCCCGAGCTGAAACAGTTTATCGCCTCCGTACGCGGCTTAAATGAAGAGACGCTGCCTCTTTCAGTGTGAAGCGGCGTTGGCTGCTTTCTCTCACCCCGGTCACTGAGTGAGCAAAGTGAACGGGGATTCGTTCAATTGCCGCCTTGCTGCGCATTGAAATCTATTGGGTATCAGTTCTTAAAGAAATTAAAGGATCCACTATGTCAGATTTCATCTCTCCCGGACAAATCAACCCGCCGACCCGTCTGCTGATGGGGCCGGGGCCGATCAATGCCGATCCGCGCGTGCTGCGGGCGATGGCGAGCCAGCTGGTCGGGCAATATGATCCGGTGATGACCGGTTACATGAACGAAGTCATGGCGCTGTACCGTGCGCTGTATAAAACCGAAAACCAGTGGACGTTCCTGATCGACGGCACCTCGCGCGCCGGTATCGAAGCCGTGCTGCTTTCCGGTATCCGTCCGGGCGACAAAGTGCTGGTGCCGGTGTTTGGCCGTTTCGGTCATCTGCTGTGTGAAATTGCCCGCCGCTGCCGTGCCGAAGTGCACACCGTCGAAGTGCCGTGGGGCGAAGTGTTTGATCCGCAGCAAATCGAAGATGCGATTAAATCGGTGAAACCCCGCTGGCTGCTGACCGTGCAGGGCGATACCTCCACCACCATGTTGCAGCCGCTGGAACAGCTGGGCGAAATCTGCCGCCGCCACGGCGTACTGTTCTATTCAGACGCCACGGCGTCATTCTGCGGCAACCCGCTGGAAACCGACGCCTGGGGTTTAGACGCCGTGTCAGCCGGCTTGCAAAAATGCCTCGGCGGCCCGTCCGGCAGCTCACCGGTGACCATCAGTCCGCGCTTTGAAGAACAAATCCGCCGCCGTAAATGCGTGGAGGAAGGTATCCGTACCGCCGACCACGCCGACGGCGACGAAGAGATGATCTACTCCAACTATTTCGATCTGGGCATGATCATGGATTACTGGGGGCCGGAGCGTCTGAACCACCATACCGAAGCCACCAGTATGCTGTTCGCCTCGCGCGAATGCGCACGCATCATTCTGGAAGAAGGGCTGGATACCGGCATCGCCCGTCACAAACTGCACGGCGGCGCGCTGCTGGCCGGTATTCAGGGAATGGGGCTGGAGGTGTTCGGTGACCTCAATAACCGCATGAACAACGTGCTCGGCGTGGTCATTCCGCAGGGCGTGCATGGCGAACAGGTGCGTCAGATGATGCTTAACGATTTCAGTATCGAAATCGGCACCTCATTTGGCCCGCTGGCTGGGAAAATCTGGCGTATCGGCACCATGGGCTACAACGCCCGTAAAGACTGCGTATTGCAGACACTGGTGGCGCTGGAAGCGGTGCTTAACCGTCTGGGCTTTGCGTCGAAATACGGCGCAGGGGCGCAGGCTGCGTGGGATCACTACGCAGGAGGTCAGTAATGGCAGAAGCCTTTACGCTGGCTGCGGTTTCCGGCAGCGCAAAACTGGCCGCTGAACGGGTGATGGCGCGCTGCGACGCACTGGCCGCCATCAGTGAAACACCGGGGCAACTGACCCGCGTGTATCTCTCGGCAGAACATTTGCAGGCCAACCGTCTGGTGGGGGAGTGGATGGCGCTGGCCGGTATGCGCGTCTGGCAGGACAGCGTCGGCAATATTTGCGGGCGCTATGAAGGGCTTGATGCGTCAGCACCTGCTCTGCTGCTCGGCTCACATCTTGACAGCGTGCGCAACGCGGGGCGTTACGACGGCCCGCTCGGCGTGCTCACCGCGCTGGAAGTGGTGGCGCATTTGCATCAGAACGCCATCCGTTTGCCGATGGCGGTGGAAATTGTCGGCTTCTGCGATGAGGAAGGTACGCGTTTTGGCATCACGCTGCTGGGCAGCCGCGGGCTGACCGGCACCTGGCCCGCGCAGTGGCTGGAACGCGAGGATGCGCAGGGCATCACGGTGGCACAGGCGATGCACAACGCCGGGCTGGATCCGCTGAAAATCGGCGCGTCACAGCGTGCGGTCAGCGATTTTTGCGCTTATCTGGAACTGCATATCGAGCAGGGCCCGTGCCTGCAAACGGCCAATGTGCCGCTCGGTGTGGTCACGGCGATTAACGGCGCGCGTCGTCTTAATTGTGAATTTACCGGTCACGCCGGCCATGCCGGCACCGTGCCGATGGGGCAGCGTCAGGACGCCCTGACTGCCGCCGCCGAATGGACGCTGGCGATTGAAAGCATCACCACCGCCACAGGCCGCAATCTGGTGGCGACCGTCGGTACGCTGGAATGCCTGCCGGGCGCGGTCAACGTCATTGCGGGGCAGGTGAAACTGTCGCTGGATGTGCGCGGCCCCCGTGATGAGGATTTATCCGCTTTACTGGAAACGCTGCTGGCGAAAGGCCGGGATATCGCGGCGCGTCGCGGGCTGACCTTCGCGGCCGAACAGTTTTACGGCATCCGCGCCACCGCCTGCGACGCCGGTTTGCAGCATCGTCTTAATCAAAGTGTTTTACACTTACAGGGGCAGGCGATGTCGCTGCCAAGCGGCGCGGGGCACGACGCCATTGCTATCGCCGAATGCTGGCCGGTCGGCATGCTGTTTGTGCGCTGTAAAGACGGTATCAGCCATCATCCCGATGAATCCGTCACCACCGGCGACGTGGCTTATGCGGTGCAGGCGTATATCAACACCGTGCTGAGTTTTAAAGAAGGGCATTTATGACGCTGGATGAGTTTAACGCGCTGTCTGAATTCGAAGCCGTTGCGCTGCTGCGCCCGCTGGTGAATATTCCGTCCTGGGCGACGCAACTCACTGACGCACGGCCTTATTCTTCGACGCAACGCCTGATGCAATGCGCCGAAGCAGCCTGTCAGCATTGGCAGCCGGATGACATCGCCCGTGCACTGTCGGCGCACCCGCGCATTGGCGAGCGTGCCAGCGGTGCCAGTAAGGAAGCACAGCTTTCCCGTGGCGAACAGGCGACGCTCAATATCAGCCAGCAGGCGGTCATCGATGCGCTGCACGAGGGGAACCTGCGTTATGAACAACGTTTCGCACGGGTGTTTCTGATCCGCGCCAAAGGGCGCAGTTCTGAAGACATTCTGCATAATCTGCAACGCCGTCTTGAAAATTCGCCGGACGCTGAAGATCAGGAAACGGCGCAACAACTCCAAGAAATTACCCTGCTGCGCTTAAAGGAGATTTTCCAATAATGACCACGGTTTCTAAAACGAAAGTCACCACCCACATTCTCGATACCTCCTCAGGGCAGCCTGCGGCCAACGTGCGCGTCTGGCTGGAAAGCCTTGACGGGCAGAACGTAACGCTCATCAGCGAAACCCAAACCGATGCCGATGGCCGCGCCGCGAAATTAACGCCGGAACCTGTCGCCTCCGGGCATTACCGGCTGTGTGCGGATATCGGCGCGTATTTCGCCGCGACCGGCCGCGCGACGCTGTATCACTCGGCCATTATTGATGTGATGCTCGACGGCAGTCAGGATCATTACCATCTGCCGCTGTTGATCAGCCCGTATTCTTACTCGACCTATCGCGGCAGTTAGACCCGTGGCCCGATCAGCCCATCAGCAGGTGCGGTTGTTTTAAGCGCACGCTTTTGGTCAGCGCATCGTGGCTGACGTCGTGCTGGCGGTTGCTCTGGCGAACCTGTTGCAGGAAGGTCATCAGCAGCGGATGCGGGCGCTCGCGGCGTGACATCAGCTCCGGCTGCCCCTGGATCCCGATAAAACAGGCATGGTTGCTCAGCTCAACCGCCTGCGCCTGTTCCCCGCTTTCGTCATAACCAGAAACGCACAGCCCCGCGCTTTCCAGTTCCGCCAGTAATTGCGGATTCAGGTAGCGGCGCTGGTTGTAGCGCAGCGTAAACTCCTCGCCCATTTTATTCGCCAGCAGGCTGCCGCTGCGGCTGAACACCGGATGATTCCCCAGACGCGGCTGCGTATGTTCAGCCAGCGGCAGGCCGGTTTGCAGGCTGCCGAGCGGCGAGGGGCCGTGCATCACCACGCGCTCCTGTCCGAGCACTTTCTGCCCGAGCGCGGTCACCATCTGATGCATCCCCTGATTGATGCCCAGCACCGGCGTCTGATTCTCCAGCGCCCAGGTGGCGGTCGCCAGTTGCCCGGCCTGACAGTCTGTGTGGGTCAGCGTCATGCCCGGCAGAATAATACCGTCCACATCAAAGAGTGTGGAATCCAGCTGGCTGCCCAGCAGCGTTGGCGTCACCCAGACGACGTCGATGTTCATTGCCAGTGCATCGGCGGCGTCTCCCAGTGCAGCGAGCATCGCCGGATAGCTGTCGCGCTGCCCGGCAATATCCCCCACCAGCGCCACGCGCAAGGTTTTTCCTGCCCGCATGACCGGTTGTGACACGGAGCCTAAAGCCCAGCGGCCAAAGGCATCACGCCCCCAGCCGTTACTGCGAATTTTGCCGGTGGTGACGTCTTCCAGCTGGAATTTATCCTGATGGCGCACCACGGTTAATGATTCGATTTCAATGCCCTGTTCAGCGAGTTGCGCGGCCAGTTCTGCGGATAACGGTTCACGCAGTGGCACCACGATATCTTCTTTAAGTGCCCGATAAATCAGTGATTCCAGGCTGGATTCAGCACCCGCACCGCGCCCGGTCAGGCGCTCGAGCCATACCAGCCCGCTGGTCAGCGCATGCCCCTGCGCCGTCACGTGCTGGCGGGCATTCGGGTAACGTTGCGCATCATGACTGACGGGGAAGTGACACAGCGGCAACGCGCGCAATTCAGCAAGTATCGCTGCCATCGCGCCGTACAACGCAGGCTCGGGCGTGGTGTGTGCAATAAAGGTGATGGTCATCAGTGGTCCTCTGTCAGATGTTTTTGCGGGGGTAGTGAATGCAAGAATTGATCCACACAGGGGCCTGTTTACATGCGCTGACAAAAAGAGAGGCGAATGCCGTAAACCGGATTTGCGTCACACTCCACTGCTATAAAACGTCGCGTTGTTCAGACCGTAACGCGCTAAGGTAGCGCCAGTTGTTCTAACCCATCATTCACAGAGGAAGCATCATGTCAGCATCGCTTTATGGCAGTACGGCCGCACAGTTTGTTCGTGGTTTACAGAATCTCTCAGCCCTGCTGGAAAAGGGCGCGGCATGGGCAAAGGAAAACGGAAAATCGGAAGAAGAGGTGCTCAATACCCGCCTGGCCGATGACATGTATCCGCTGGCGCGTCAGGTGCAAATCACCAGTGATATGTCAAAAGGCGCGATCGCCCGCCTGTCAGGCACTGCTGCCCCTGCGATGGAAGATAACGAAGTGACGTTTGCCCAGTTACAGGAGCGTATTGCTAAAACGCTGCGTTTTATCGAAAGCGTGGATGTCGCAAAACTGGAAGGTTATGAATCCCGTGAGATCGTGGTGAAAGGCAAAAATCACGAACTGAAATTCACCGCGCACAGCTATGTGACCGCGTTTGCCGTGCCGAACTTCTATTTCCACATCACCACCGCCTACAACATTCTGCGCCACCTTGGCGTGAATATCGGTAAAGCAGACTTTATCGGCGCGATATAACAGTTAAGTTTGATCCGGCGTTTACCCTGCGGGCAGGCGCCGGAACAGGTACTTCTTCTTTGGCATTGAGACGTTCTCATAAAAATAGAAAGTCAGAACGGTTGCTGATGATATGACCTGAACCGCGCTTTGTTATTACGCCCTGTAATTTATTTATTCAGCTCGTAAATAAAACTTTTAATATTCACGAGGATTATGATTAAAGTAAAACAATTCTGAAATACCCTCTTTTTTATTTAATACCCCCGCTGCCACCGCTGGCACAACAGCTTCCATTATTTAATTAAAGATTAATTTGCCACGATAAAGCCTCTTTAATTCCGGCGTATTTATTCAATGACGTTTCGCGAATTAATGATCTTCAATTTATGCACTTAATCTAATGGAAGGATTTACTATGTGTAATTGCAATTGTAATTCATCAAATAAAACGGCATTAAAAGCGGGCGCAGTGAAAGACGTCACGTATGTTTCTGTCGAAGCGGCCGCCGCCGCTGCGGCAAATCAGGCCATGCTGGCTTATTGCCAGAATACTTTCAGCGTCGGCGGTGTAATGCTCGATGGCACAGGAAAAGTGCTGAATTCGATTCATAATAACGTCGTCATGAATAATAAGACCAACGATCCTACTGCTCACGGTGAAAGACAACTGATCGACTGGTATTACGCGCAGATTGCTCAGGGTGTTGAGATGCCACCTCCGTCCGAGATTACTATTGTGACCTCGCTGGATCCCTGCTGCATGTGTACCGGTTCGATTATTACCGGCGGCTTTAACGTGATTTCTGCGGCATTCGATACTTATTCCGGTATCAATTACGACACCCTGGCGGATTTCCCTTCGCTCTCTGACGATCTGGCTGTGGTGGCGCAGGAGACATTCAGTTATCCGGCCGTCAACGGCGATAACTGTTTTTCCCGGCCGGCAAGTTCTGCGCCGGTGGCGGAGTTCTTTACGCAAGACGTGATTGATGTGCAGACGCTGGCGCTGTGTGAGTCTATTTTTGACGCCACCCTGACGCAGGTGAAAGCCAGCATCAACTCAGATTTACCGCCGGATCAGTTGAAAGATATCAAAGCATTACCGACCGATGATCCGATCGTTGTGGCGTTGCAGGCCATCTATCCGGACGCTTTGCAATATACCGCCCCTTCACGTGGCGCACCGGATGCCGGGCTGGCTCCTTTCCTGATTGAAGCGGCGAATACGGATATTGCTCTGGGCGGTAAAGGTAACTCGGTCGCATTCCTCGATTACTTCGGTAATTTGCTGTTGTGTTTGTCCGGTAACGAAACAGCTTCATTGATTCAGACGGCGTTTTTACTGGTGACGCGCAATTATGCACAACTGCGTTATAACCTGCGGGATTCTCTCGGCGACGAAAAAGTATTGCCTTATCTCGGCCATCCTAAATACGGCACTTTTGTTTTTTCGCATGGTCCGGACGAGTCATCACACAGCCTGATTGAACTTGGTGCCTACGGTTCAACCATGGAAGGTGCATTGCCTGAGGAGAATCCGAATTCCTTCCAGTACGGTGTGCCGACCATCGCGCAATCCGAACTGGATGCGTATTGTCAGAAACTGCCGCCGTTATACAGCTCGGAAATTAAGGTTCACCCGCAACAGGTCGTGGATCAGGGGTTGATCGACGCGCTGGAGGCCGGTTTACCGACCGTTTAATGTCTGTCCGCCGCACTCAATCGTTGGCCGCCTGGTCATTTCACAGGCGGTTTTTTCGTTTGATCAAACAGCCCCGGCGTGACTGACGCGAGCTTTCCCTGACGAAAGGCTGAGTTTCTGGCCGATCACTCGTGCAGCAAAAACGTGTCGGCATCGCGCCAGGCGGGGAAGGCTTCCCGGTAATCCTGCAACGCTTCCAGCGACAGTTCGGCGTCAATAATCATCGCGGAGCCGGGCTCGGCCCGCGCGAGTTCTTCACCCTGCGGAGTAATGATCAGGCTGTCACCGCTGTAATGATGGCCGTTATCGTCATCACCGACGCGGTTACATCCGGCCACGTAAGCCTGATTTTCAATCGCGCGGGCGGTAAGCAGCGTCTGCCAGTGGTGGCTGCGGCGTGCCGGCCAGTTGGCGACGTAAAGCGCCAGGTCATAATCCTGATTATTGCGCGAGGCGACCGGGAAACGCAGGTCGTAACAAACCTGCGGCAGGATCCGCCAGCCGCGCCATTCGACGATTTCACGGCGTTTACCCGGCACATAATAATGGTGTTCACCGGCCATGCGGAACAGATGGCGCTTGTCATAAAAATGCACTTTCCCCTGAGGTTCAACCAGCAGGAAACGGTTGACGGCACCTTCTGTTGTACTCAGCGCGACGCTGCCGCCAATCATGGCGTTCAGTTGTTGCGCCCACTGTTGCAGCCATTGCACCACACGCGACTGCGGCAACGCGCTGCCCGGCGCCTGCATGGCGAAACCGGTGGTGAACATTTCAGGAAGAACAATCAGGTCGCGGCCGGTCAGCGCACCCAGCAGGCCATCGAAATGCGCGAGGTTGGCCTCGCCGTCCAGCCACACCAGCGGCTGTTGCAGTACGGACAGTTTTAAAGTTGACACAGGCGCTCCGCGGCAGCGTCCAGCGTGGCTTCCTGTTTGGCGAAGCACAGCCGGATCAGTTTATGTGGGAAAGGGGCGGCGCAGAATACCGACATCGGAATCGCCGCCACGCCCGCATGTTCAGTCAGCCAGTGGCAGAAGGCAACGTCGTCTAAATCGGACACGTCACTGTAATCGACCAGCAGGAAATAGGTGCCCTGGCCCGGTAACACTTTCAGGCGGCTGTTCGCCAGCCCCTGCGCCAGACGGTCGCGTTTGGCCTGATAAAAGGCCGGTAATTCCTGCCAGTGTTCCGGCGCTTCCCGCAGCATATCCGCCAGCGCCAGCTGCACCGGCGTGGTGATAGAGAAGGTCAGATACTGGTGAACCTTGCGCAGTTCCGCGCTGATGACCGCCGGTGCGATGCAATAGCCCACGCGCCAGCCGGTCATGTGATAGGTTTTGCCGAATGACGACACCGCGATGGCGCGCTGACGTAACTCGGGATGACGCAGTACGCTGGCGTGGCCTTCCGCTGCAAAGCAGATGTGCTCATACACTTCATCGCTCAGCACGAAAATGTGTTTATCCGCAATGGTCTGCCAGAGCTGCTCAACGTCGCTGTGGCGCCAGACGGTGGCCGACGGGTTGTGCGGCGTATTGATGATCACAAGTTTGGTGCGGTCGGTTATCTGATCGGCGAATTCCGCCCAGTTCACTTTGAATTCCGGCGGCTGCAACTGAATGCGTTTCATCACGCCGCCCGCCAGCTCTACCGCCGGGGCATAACAGTCATAGCTCGGATCAAAGGCGATCACTTCGTCACCTTGCGACACCAGCGCGGTGATGGCGATATACAGCGATTCTGTCGCGCCCGCCGTGATAGTGATGTCGGTGGTGGCATCCGGGGCAAAGCCGTAAATCTGTTCGGTTTTCGCGGCAATTGCTTCGCGCAGCGGCGCGGTGCCGGTCATAGGCGCGTACTGGTTCGCGCCCTGACTGACGTGATACGCCAGACGATCTCTCAGATATTGCGGGCCATCGAAATCAGGAAAACCCTGCGACAGGTTAATCGCATTGTGTTTCTGCGCCAGGGCACTCATTTGGGTGAAAATCGTGGTGCCCAGGGCAGGAAGTTTACTTTCGGGGATCAGTGCGGCTGTGCTCATGGCGGGTCAATACTCCTGGACCGGTGCAGATAGCGATGTTGCTCACAATATAACACGATGTTAATATTTGGCAATCGAGACGCTTAGATGGCTAAATGCCAATTTGGTCTAAGCGGCAACACATTGTGTATATCGCTATAAATCATAGATATCGCCATTTTCATCCCGAACTCCGTCCCTCAACGCACAGCTTTCAGGAATACGATGACAGAGAATTTGCAACTGGGCGCGCTGCTGGCGGCCTGTCACTGGATTGGTCAGAAGGGCTGGAGCCCGGCGACGGGCGGCAATATGTCGATCCGTGAAGGCGATGCACATTGCCTGATCACCGAATCAGGAAAAGACAAAGGATCGCTCACCGCAGAGGATTTCCTGCTGGTGGAACTGGAAAGCGGGCTGGCACCCAGTGGCCGCCGTCCGTCTGCGGAAACCGGTCTGCACACGATGCTGTATTCCCGCTATCCTGAAACAGGTGCGGTGCTGCATACCCATTCGGTGAACTCGACCGTGTTGTCGCGGGTTGAGCGCAGCGGCGCGCTGGTGCTGGAAGGCTATGAGATGCAGAAATCGCTCAGCGGCCAGACCTCGCACCTAGATCAGGTGGTGATCCCGATCTTCGACAACAGCCAGGATATTCCTGCGCTGGCGCAGAAGATCATGGCGTCGGCAGAGCGCGCGCCGTTGCAGTATGGTTTTCTGCTGCGCGGCCACGGCCTGACCTGCTGGGGCAAAGATGTGACCGAAGCGCGCCGCCACCTGGAAGGGCTGGAATTCTTATTCCAGTGTGAACTGCAACGTCGCCTGCTGGAGGCTAAATGATCCGCGCCATCGTCACTGATATTGAAGGTACCACCACGGATATCCGCTTTGTGCATCAGGTGTTATTCCCTTATGCCCGTCAGCGCCTCGCCGAATTCCTGCGTCATGAGCATGAGCAGCCGGACGTCGCGGGCGCGCTGAACGCCCTGCGCGCTGAAATCGACCGGCCACAGGCCAGCGTCGAAGCGCTGATCGAGCAGCTTTTCACTTACATGGATAACGACGTGAAATCGACGTCGCTGAAAGTGTTGCAGGGCATCATCTGGCGGACCGGTTATGAGAACTGTGATTTTCGCGGACATCTTTATGACGACGTTGCACCGCAGCTGGAAGCGTGGAAAGCCGAAGGCCTGCAACTGTGCGTGTATTCGTCCGGTTCGGTGGACGCGCAAAAATTACTGTTTGGCTACAGCGATGCGGGGGATTTAACGCCGCTGTTCAGCGGATATTTTGATACCCGCGTCGGTGCCAAGCGTGAAACGGAGTCGTATCAGAACATCGCCGAACAGCTGATATTGCCGCCGCAGGATCTGCTGTTTTTATCGGACATCCGTCAGGAACTGGACGCCGCGCGCTTAGCGGGCTGGCACACCTGTCAGTTGATCCGCGATGACGCTGACGAGCTCAGCGATCACCTGCAAGTAAATCGTTTTGATCAGATAGCCTTAGAAACATTCTTATAAGAGGGTTGACCATGAGTGCATTGACGATTTTTAGTGACCAGGATCCTTCGGCACCCGTCTGGGAAAGCCGTGACGGCGAGGCCATCGCCGCCGAACTGAGTAAAATTGATGTGCGTTTTGAACGCTGGCAGGCCGATCGCGATTTGGGCGAGAACCCGCAGCCGCAGGACGTGATTGCCGCGTATCAGCATGAAATCGACAAACTGGTGGCCGAGAAGGGCTATCAGAGCTGGGACGTGATCAGCATGCGCCCCGACCACGAACAGCGCGACGTGCTGCGCACCAAATTTCTCTCTGAGCATACCCACGGGGAAGACGAAGTGCGTTTCTTCGTGGAAGGCGCAGGGCTGTTTTGTCTGCACCTGAACGGAAAGATTTTTCAGATCCTGTGTGAGAAAAACGATCTGATTTCCGTGCCGGCCAATACCCGCCACTGGTTTGATATGGGCGGTTCGCCTTCTTTCACCGCGATCCGTGTATTCGATAATCAGGAAGGCTGGGTGGCGCACTTCACCGGGGATAAGATTGCGGATGCCTATCCGCGGCTGGGGGAATAAGCTTTTTCGCTTTTAAGAAAGTTTAAGGCCCGTAGCAAGGGCGTGGGCGTTGGCCCGCGCCGTCACTTTCCTCACTTCCCTGATGGAGCCTCCTTATGAAAATCGCCCTCGTCACCGGTGCCAGCCGCGGTATTGGTCGCGCAACGGCTCTTCTCCTTGCGCAGCAGGGTTACGCCGTCGGTGTGAATTACGTTAATAACGACATCGCCGCGCAGTCGGTCGTCGATGACATCCTTCAGGCTGGTGGCAAAGCCATCGCCCTGAAAGCCGATATTGCCGACGAAGAACAGGTTGTGGCGATGTTCAGACGGCTGAGCGCTGAACTCGGGCCGGTGACCGCGCTGGTGAATAACGCCGGGATTTTGTTCCAGCAGACAACCCTTGAAAATCTCTCCGCCGAACGTATCAACAAAGTGCTGTCTACCAACGTGACCGGTTATTTCCTGTGCTGCCGTGAGGCGGTGAAAATCATGTCGCACCGTCATGGCGGAAATGGCGGGGCGATTGTTAATGTCTCCTCCGCCGCTTCCCGTCTGGGCGCGCCGGGTGAATATGTGGATTACGCCGCGTCGAAAGGCGCGGTGGATACCCTGACCACCGGTCTGGCGCTGGAAGTGGCGGCGTACGGTATTCGCGTTAACGGCGTGCGGCCTGGGCTTATCTACACTGACATGCACGCCAGCGGCGGGGAGCCGGGGCGGGTGGATCGGGTGAAAGCCAACCTGCCGATGCAGCGTGGCGGCCAGCCGGAAGAAGTCGCTCAGGCCATTTCCTGGCTGCTATCGGATTCCGCCTCCTACGTCACCGGCAGCTTTCTCGAGCTGGCCGGCGGCAGATAACCGAAAACGGGGAACGCTCCCCGTTTTTCATCTGTTTTACCCCGCTTAAACCCACCTCCCTTGCCGCACCCGGCGCGCCAGTTAAAGGCGAATTTGTTGATCTGGTGAAACAGCGAATTTCCGGCGCAACGCCAGCGTTTTTTTCCACTGATCGCTGAAACGGTCAATTCCACACAAACGGTCATTAACGGTCAGCGGTAAGCGCGAGGAATTGTGACCGTTTGCAAATCTGTTGCTGTCTTGTTGCAACGCAAATGACGATTTAATGCCGTTCCCGCCACAGATCCAAACTTTAACATTTCATCTTTTCTCACCTTTTCGTGACAACTATCACAAGACGATTGTGGCAAAAAATGCGCACGGTCGCCTTTGAGGCACTGCGCATTCCGTGAGCATCCGGCTGCGTATCCTATTTGACATCGGGAAAGAGGAATCACCACATGCTGCCAGTAGAGCGACATCGTTATATCACCGAAATTCTCAGCCAGCGCGGACGCATTCTGGTGCAGGAAGTGGCGCAGTTATGCCGCATCTCGCTGGAAACGGCGCGGCGGGATCTGGCGCTGCTGGAAAAGCGCGGCGTGTTATTACGCAGCCACGGCGGCGCGGTGTTTATGGAGCATTCGGCGGGCGAAAAAACCTATGTGCCTTCGCAGATCGAGCAGGGCGAATCCTTTCGGGACCGCAGTAATCAGTCACCGGACAGCAAAACGCGCATCGCCAAACGGGCGTTACAACTGATCAATCCCGGCGATTGTCTGCTGCTCGACAGCAGTTCCAGCAGCTGGTTTCTGGCGCGCCAGTTGCCCGACATTCAGCTGGTGGTGCTGACCAACTCGGTACACATCATTCAGACGCTGGCGGTGAAAGCCAATGTGCGGGTGATCGGGCTGGGTGGCGAATATTCGGCGAAGTATGAAGATTTCGTCGGCGTGCTGGCCGAACAAATGCTGAAAGAGTTCGTCATCAACAAGCTGTTTTTCTCCTGTCACGGCATCAGCCACGAAGGCGGGATCCGTGAAAGTAACGAGCATCACGCGCGGCTGAAACAGCAAATGCTGTTGTCCTCCGAGCACAAAATTTTGCTGGCTGACGCCAGCAAATTCGGCCGCCGCTCTTTTGCGCGGATCTGCCACTACCGGGAAATCGACACACTGATAACAGACCATCTGGAGGATGAAGAATTCCGCCAGGAACTGGCCTGGAGCAACGTTAACGTGATTGAAGTTTCTCCGTCACCCCTACAGAAAAAAACTAAAACAGCCGCAACGGCGCGTCAGCTGCGGCACATAACTGACCTACCAGGAGAGTAAACATGATCAAGAAATCCGTTCTTGCCTGCCTGTTCGCCACAGCCATGTTGTCCCTGTCTGCGCACGCCGCCGACAAAATCCGCATGGGCGTGGTGGTGAAAGTGGGCGGTAACGCCTGGTTCAACGCGATGGAAGCCGGGATCAAAAGCGAAGCGGCCAAACGCGGGATCGACGCGTGGCAGGTCGGGCCGACCAGCGCGGATCCGGCATTGCAGGTGCGTGCGATTGAAGATCTGATCGCGCAGAAAGTGGATGTGATCGGCGTGGTGCCGAACGACGCCCGCGTGCTGGAGCCGGTGCTGAAACGCGCCCACGATGCCGGGATCAAAGTCATCGTGCATGAATCGCCGAATCAGAAATACGCCGACTGGGATTTCGAAATGGTCGATGCCACGCAGCACGGTATTACTCACATGGTCGCGCTGGCGCAGTGCATGAAAGAGAAGGGCGATTACGCGGTATACGTCGGCAGTCTGACCGTGCCGCTGCATCAGAAATGGGCTGATGCCGCCATCAATTACCAGAAAGAACACTATCCGGATATGCATCTGGTCGGTGACAAATTCGGCGTCGGTGAATCGCTCGATGACAGCATCCGCACCACCAACGATCTGATGTCCAAAGACGCCAACCTGAAAGGCATTCTGGCGATCGGCTCACAAGGCCCGATTGGCGCAGGCCGCGCGGTGCTTAACCGTGGCAAAACGGACGACATCTGCGTGTTCGGGCCATTCAGTCCGGGTCAGGGCGCAAGTCTGGTGAAAGCCGGCGCGATTAAGGGCGGCTTTATCTGGAACCCGATGGTCGCCGGTGAAGTCTTCGTGCGCATCGCCGAGAAGCTGGAAAAAGGCGAAAAAATCACTGACGGCATGACCATTGAAGGCATGGGCAAAGTGAAAGTGGACGAGGCAACGCGCACCATTCTGGGCAACGAAACCGAAAGCCTGGACAAAGCCAACCTGCCGAAACTGGTCAAAATGGGGCTGTAATCATGGCAATCTCCGAGATCATTCAAACAGACCACGCGCCGCTGATTGATGTGCAAAATCTGTCGGTAACCTTTGGCGGACAGCGTGCGCTCAACGACATTTCCCTGCGGCTGATGCAGGGCGAAGTTCACTGCCTGGCGGGCACCAACGGCTGCGGGAAAAGTACGTTGATCAAAGTGATCTCGGGGGTTTACCAGCCGGACAACGGTTGCCAGATCACGCTCACCTCGGCCTCGCAGGGCAGCCAGCGTTTCAGCAAACTGTCACCGGATCAGGCACGGCAGTTTGGCGTGCAGGTGATTTATCAGGATCTGTCGCTGTTCCCCAATCTCAGCGTGTTCGAGAACATCGCGTTTGACCACAACCTGCAAGGGCTGATGGGCTGGTACCGTCCGTCCCGCCTGCGGGTAACCGCACAGCGCATTCTGACTGAGCTGAATTACACGCTGGATCTCGACAGCAAAGTCTCGGCGTTGCCGATTGCCCAGCGTCAGCAGGTGGCGATTTGCCGCGCACTGGTGGCCGATGCGCGTTTGGTGATTATGGATGAACCGACCGCCTCGCTGACCCGCACCGAAGTGAATCAGCTGCTGCGCACCGTGCATTACCTGAAAAGCAAAGGCATCAGCGTGGTGTTCGTCAGCCATCGCCTCGATGAAGTGCTGGAGATTTCCGACAGCGTGACGGTGATCCGTGACGGCAAAAAAGTCGGCACCTTCCCCGCGTCCGAAGTCAGCAGCGAACGCCTGACCGAACTGATGACCGGCCTGAAACTCGATTACCGCCTGAAAGCCGCCAACATGAATGACGAACGCATCATGCTGGAAGCCGACAAACTCAGCCGCGCGGGCCAGTATCACGACGTCAGTTTCAAACTGCACGCCGGAGAAGTGCTCGGCCTGTGCGGCCTGCTCGGTTCGGGCCGCACCGAACTGGCGCTCAGCCTGTTCGGCATGACCAAACCGGACAGCGGCAAAATCTACCTCGACAGCAAACCGGTACGTTTTCGCAGCCATGAAGACGCGATCAAAGCCGGCGTCGGCTATGTCTCGGAAGATCGCCTGACGCTCGGTCTGATCCAGCAACAATCCGTCGGCGACAACACCGTGCTGGCGATCATGGATCAGCTGCGCAGCCGTTTTCATCTGATCGACGAATACCGCAAAAACAAGATCATCCAGCAGTGGATCGAAAAACTCGGCGTCAAAGTCGCTAACCCTGATCAGGCGATCTCCACGCTTTCCGGCGGCAATCAGCAAAAGATCGTGCTCGCGAAATGGGTGCTGACGCAGCCGAAAATCCTGATCCTCGATTCGCCAACGGTCGGCGTCGATGTCGGCGCAAAAGCCAGCATTTACCAGCTGATCCACCAGCTGGCAGAAGAGGGAATTTCCATCCTGCTGATTTCCGACGAAGTGCCGGAAGTCTATTTCAACTGCGACCGCGTGCTGCATTTCAGTGAAGGCACGGTGGTTGGCGAATATCTGCCGGGCGCGATCACCCAGCAACAACTTGCGGAGGCGGTCAATGCTTAAGCTCAGCCGGTTACGCCCGTCCAGCAACGAAGGTTATTTAGCCTGGGTTTTGCTGGTGGTTATCGTCACCTTTTCCTTACTCACCAGCCAGTTTCTGACCTTGCAGAACCTGCTGGATCTGACCGAAAGCTACGCCGTCAGCGGTATTTTCGCCCTCGGCCTGTTTGTGGTGCTGGTCACCGGCGGCATTGATATTTCGTTCGCCGCCGTGGCGTCGGTCGTGCAGTACACCATCGCTACGCTTGCGATCCACTACGGCCTGAGCAGCCCGACCGGCAGCATTTTACTGGCGGTCGCCATCGGCACGGTGCTCGGGATGATCAACGCCATTCTGATCTACTGCCTGCGCATCGTGTCGATCATCGTCACCATCAGTATGCAGTCGCTGCTGTTTGGCATGCTGATGTGGCTGACCAACGGCACCAGCTTGTACGACCTGCCGGACTGGCTGACCACGCCGATCCGCGTGCTGCCGTTCAGCGTCGGCGAGCAGCATTATCAGATTGGTTTGCCGGTACTGGTGATGCTGGCGGTGGCCGGACTGAGCTGGGTCCTGCTCAACAAAACCCATCTCGGACGCCAGCTGTTTGCGGTCGGCGGTGATCAGGAATCTGCGCGCCGTATCGGTATCCGCGTCGGATTATTGCATCTGTTTGCTTACGGGTATCTCGGCGCGATGGCAGCGATTGGCGGGCTGGTGCAGGTGTATCGCGTTGGTGAAGTGGTGCCGAATGCGCTGGTCGGCGGCGAGCTGGATGTGCTGGCCGCGGCGGTACTCGGCGGTGCCAGCCTCAACGGCGGCAAAGGCAGCGTGGTCGGCACGCTGATGGGCGTGTTCCTGATTGGCGTGCTGAAAAATGGCCTCAACCTGATCGGTGTGTCGAGTTACTTCATGAATATCGTCATCGGCGTGGTGATCGTCGCAGCCATCACCGTCACCCATTATAAGAAACGCAAAGAAACCGAAGTCGGCTTCGCCTGAGGAAAACCGCTATGTTCGCAAAAAGCAGAAATGTGAGTCTTAAAGCGAAGCCCGATGCGCGGCCTCGCCTGAAAATCGGCAAGCTGAAAGTCGACAACACTACGCTCGGGTTATCGCTGTTATTGCTGGTGGTGATCATCGGTTTCAGCCTGGCGATGCCGGGGCGCTTCTTCAGTGACGCCACCTTTATGAGCGTCGCCTTCCAGTTACCGGAGCTCGGTTTACTGACGCTGGCGATGTTTATCCCGATCCTCAGCGGCGGCCTGAACCTGTGCATTATCGCCACCGCGAACCTGACCAGCCTGCTGATGGCGTGGGTGTTTCTCACCTGGCTGCCGCCGGATGCCAGCATGGCGATGCAGGCGGTGTGGCTGACGCTGGCGCTGGTCTGCGCAATGATTCTGGCGCTGGTGATTGGCATGCTGACCGGCGCGCTGGTGGCCTATGTCGGCGCACATCCGATTCTGGTGACGCTGGCGACCATGACCATGGTGAACGGCGTCGGCATCTACCTTTCACGCGGTGCGGCGATTAGCGGCATGCCGGATATCGTGCGCTTTATCGGCGCGGAAACCCTGCTCGGCGTGCCGGTGCCGCTGATTATCTTCCTGCTGACGGCGGCCTTCGTCGCGGTGTTTTTAGAACGCACCCGCCTCGGTAAATACATCTACATGAGCGGCAGCAACATCAACGCCACCCATTTCAGCGGCGTGAATACCCACCGCGTGCTGATCGCCATCTACGTGATTTCCAGCATGTTATGCGTGATTGCCGGGCTGATCATGATGGCGCGCTTCAACTCGGCGCGCATGGGCTACGGCGATTCCTATCTGTTGCTGACGGTGCTGGCCATCATTCTCGGCGGCACAGATCCCAACGGCGGATTCGGCAAAGTGGCGGGCGTGGTGCTCTCGCTGATTGTCCTGCAGGTGATTTCCACCGGCCTGAACCTGATGAACGTCAGCCCGCATTTCAGCCTGGCGATGTGGGGCGCGGTACTGATTGTGGTGCTGGCGCTGAAATTCTTCCGCAGCCGTTTTCTGCAAAAAAGGGCGGGGCGAATGAGCGCTGCCAAAGCGCGGGCGGCTCAACCTTAAACACTTTTTTAACATTGCCTCTGACTTAGGAAAACATCATGGAATACAAAATTTCTCCGTCGCTGATGTGCATGAGCCTGATCGACATCAAACAGCAACTCGAAGTGCTGAACCGTCGTGCCGACATGCTGCACATCGACATCATGGACGGCCATTACGTCAAAAATATCACGCTGTCGCCGTTCTTTATCGAGCAGATCCGCCCGCACACGCCGCTGGTTCTGGACGTGCATATGATGGTGGAAAATCCGGCTGACTTTATCGAGCCGATTGCCCTTGCCGGAGCCGATTTTATCTGCCCGCACGCCGAAACCATTAACCGCGACGCGTTCCGCATCATCAATCAGATCCGCTCGCTGGGTAAAAAAGTCGGCGTGGTGCTCAACCCCGCGACGCCGGTGGAGTACATCCAGCATTACATTCATCTGCTGGATAAGATCACCGTGATGACCGTAGATCCGGGCTATGCCGGTCAGCCGTTCATTCCTGAAATGCTCGGCAAAATCGCCCAGCTGCGCGATCTCAAACAGCAAAAAGGTTACCGCTATCTGATCGAAATCGACGGTTCCTGCAATCTTCGCACCTATCAGGATCTGATGAGCGCGGGCGCGGAAGTGCTGATCGTCGGCAGTTCCGGCCTGTTCACGCTGGACAGCGATCTGGATGTTGCCTGGGACAAAATGCTCGATCAGATGCGTCAGGCGCGTCACGCAGCCTGAGGGCAGGAGAGCCGTATGCCGCACTTTCTTGGAGTGGATGTCGGGGGCACCAATACCCGTTTAATGCTGATGGACAGCCAGCAAAATTTTCGCGGCTACCACAAAACCCCGACCCAACGCTGGGCGGGGCAGACTGACCCGTTACAGGGGCTGGAAAACCTGATCACGGCGTATTTGCAGGAACATGATCCGCATCATCAGGTAGCGCAGGTGATGCTCGGGCTGCCGGGAATATTGTCCCGCGACCGCCAGACCGTACTGTCGCTGCCGTTTGTTTCCGCGCTGGATAACCAGCCGGTGGCGGCGCTGCTCTCACAGCGCCTGCATCTGCCGGTAGCGATGGACAAAGACGTTAACCATCTGATGTGGTGGGATTTAACGCAACACGGCGCGCTGCCGGATGTCGCCGTCGGGCTGTATCTCGGCACGGGTCTTGGCAACAGTTTGTGGATCAACGGGGATTTTTATCACGGCGCGCACGGCGGTGCCGGGGAGCTGGGGCACATTCCGCTGGCGGGGAATCCGCTACTCTGCCCTTGCGGTAAAACCGGCTGCGTCGAGACACTCACTTCCGGTAACTGGCTGACCGGCTGGGCGCGGCAACACGCGCCACAGACGCCGTTCGCCGAGCTGTTTGTACGTCACGCCGGGCATGTGGATTTAACCGAATTTGTGGCACGGCTGGCGCGCACTGTCGCCAGCGAAATGAACATTCTGGATCCCGGCTATTTAGTGCTGGGCGGCGGCGTGCTGGCGATGGAGAACTTCCCGCTGGCCGAACTCGAACGGCAGTTACGCAGCCATTTACGCAATCCGTATCCGGCCAGCGATCTCACGATTCATTTCAGCGCCGTGACCGACGAGACGGGCTGCCGTGGCGCGTGTTTAGCCGCACAGCGCGTTTTTCCGTCGCAGCCAGCTCTGGCTGCCGGAACATTTTCCTTCAGGAGAGAGGCATGAACAAAGGCAAGGTATGCGTATTTGGTTCTTTCAACCTCGATATCGTCGCCGGCATGGCGCGTTTCCCCAAACCGGGCGAGTCCCTGATTGCCCGTAACAGTATGATGGGCGCGGGCGGCAAGGGCGCAAACCAGGCGGTCGCCGCGCTGCGCGCCGGTGCGCGGGTGCATTACATCGGCAAAGTGGGGCGCGATGATTTCGGCATGTTTGCCCGCCGCCACCTCGACAGCGCCGGTTTCGACGCCGTCACGCTGTTTTCCACCAGCGAATGCCCGACCGGCAACGCGCTGATTTATGTCGCCGGCGCTGATGCCGAAAACATGATTGCCGTCGATCCGGGCGCAAACCTGACGGTCACCGATGAAGAAGTGGAACAGTGCCGCCCGGCGGTGGCCGCCGCCGATATCCTGCTGACTCAGCTCGAAAACAATCTGCCTGCGATTGAAAAACTGATCGGCATCGCGAAAGACAACGGCACCTACATTATCCTCAACCCCGCGCCGTTCCAGCCGGTATCCGACCATCTGCTGGCGCAGGTGGATTTACTCACGCCAAACGCCACGGAATGCACGCTGCTCACCGGCATCGACGTCTGCGATATTCCTTCCGCCGAACGCGCCGCTCACGCGCTGCACGCCAAAGGCATACAGGCGCTGATCATCACCTTGGGCACGCAGGGCGCGCTGCTTTCGGTGAACGGCGACACGCAGATTATCCATGCCTGCCCGGCCACCCCGGTTGATACCACCGGCGCAGGCGACGCTTTTAACGGTGCGCTGGCTTCGCAGCTGGCCGCCGGTGTCACCCTTCGCGAAGCGGCACAATTTGCTTCTGCCTATGCGTCTGTTTGTGTGGAACGGGCAGGCGCGGCAGCATCGATGCCGACGTATGAGGAAGCACGGGAAAGAATGCGGATGGCAGTGGTTTAACACTTCACGGCGACAGGAGGTTGCGGAGTTTTTCGTGCTCTTCCCCTGGCCGGGGAAGAGCAAAGCGAGCACTTGCTATTTCAGCGCCTGAGTCAATATCCCATCCCGCACCTGAACCGGCGTCACCACACCGACATCCAGCACCCATCCGCTGATCAGTTCAGCCGGAGTGACATCAAAGGCCGGGTTGTAAACCTGCGCGTCATCCGGTGCCCATTGCACGGCCCCAAAACTGCCTGAAACGCCGGTCACTTCAGTCGCTGCGCGTTGTTCGATGGGGATCGCGGCGCCGTTCGGGCAGTGCGGATCGTGGGTGGTGTGCGGCGCGGCGACATAGAACGGAATGCCATGGTATTTCGCCAGCACCGCCAGACTGTAAGTGCCAATTTTGTTGGCGACATCGCCGTTGGCGGCAATACGGTCAGCGCCGACCCAGATGGCATCCACGCGTTTTTGTGCCATCAGGCTGGCGGCCATTGAATCGCAAATCAGCTGGTAAGGAATGCCCAGTTCGCCGAGCTCCCAGGCCGTCAGACGCCCGCCCTGTAACAGCGGGCGGGTTTCATCCACCCACACCTGTTGCACATTGCCCAGCCCGTGCGCGCGGCGGATAACGCCAATCGCCGTGCCGACGCCCGCTGTTGCCAGCCCGCCGGTGTTGCAATGCGTCAGCAGGCGGCTGCCGGGCGTGACCAGCGCGGCACCGTGATCTGCAATGCTGTCGCACAGTGCCCGGTCTTCTTCCACCAGACGCAGGGCTTCTTCCGTTAACGCTTTCACGTAATCAGATTGATGCAATGCGGCTTTCATGCGGTCGAGATTGTTCATCAGGTTAACCGCCGTCGGGCGCGAGGCGCGCAGCGTTTCCAGTGAATCATGCAGGGCATCCTGAGACATTCCCTCCTCGGCCAGCAAGGCCAGCAGCAGGCTGGCGGACAAGCCAATCAGTGGCGCACCGCGCACGCGCAGGGTGCGGATGTGATCCACCAGCTCGCTGACGTTGCGACATTCACGCCAGTCAGCGCGCTGGGGCAGGGCCTGCTGATCGAGGATCCACAGCTGATTTTCGCGAATTCGTAAACTGGTAGTTGTGAGACTTTGCATGGTCGGTTAAATCCTTGTTGCCCAGTTGCATCTGATTACTTATTCTGCCAACATGTTTTATAGATGTATAGACGTCTAAACGCTTTTAAGGCTGAAAAAAGAATTCGAGAGGTCAGGATGTCGCGCTACTACACGTTTACCGCCACAGATGCCGTTGAATATGCCCGCCAGTTCGGCGGCGTGGCGGATCCACACTCCCTGGTCACCGCTGATGAAATCGGTGACGGAAACCTGAATCTGGTGTTCAAGATCCGCGATACGACGGGAAAAAGCCGGGTGATTGTCAAACAGGCGCTGCCTTATGTGCGCTGCGTGGGCGAGTCCTGGCCACTGACGTTAGATCGTGCGCGCATCGAAGCCGAAACCCTGATCATTCACGGTCAGTATTGCCCGCAACATACGGTCAAAGTGCTGCATCACGACGCGGAACTGGCGGTGATGGTTCAGGAAGATCTGTCGGATCATCAGATCTGGCGCAGCGAACTGGTGCAGGGAAACGACTACCCGCAGGCCGCCAGCCAGCTGGGCGAGTATCTGGCACAGACGCTGTTTCACACCTCCGATTTCTACCAGAATGCGCAAACCAAGAAAGCCGAAGTGTCGCGCTTTACTAACCCTGAACTCTGTCAGATCACCGAAGATCTGTTTTTCACCGATCCGTACGTCGATCACGAACGCAATAATGTGGATCCGCTGCTGCTGCCAGAAGTGACCGCGCTGCGCGCTGATAAACCGTTGCGGCTGGCCGTGGCCGCGCTGAAACACCGGTTCCTGACGAAAGCCGAAGCGCTGCTGCACGGGGATATTCACAGTGGTTCGATTTTCGTGGCTGAAGGTAAACTTAAAGCCATCGATGCAGAATTTGGTTATTACGGCCCGCTGGGATTTGATCCGGGCTCGGCTATCGGCAATTTGCTGCTCAATTACTGCGGTCTGCCGGGGCTGGTGGGCGTGCGCGAAGCGGCGGATGGCCGTGAACAGCGCCTGAAAGATGTGCGTGAGCTGTGGCTGAGTTTTTCCGAACGCTTCCTGCAACTGGCGCGTGAAAAATCTCAGGATCCGACGCTGGCGGAACCGGGTTATGCGGAAATCTACCTGCAAGATGTCTGGCACGATGCCGTGGGATATTGCGGCGCGGAGCTTATCCGCCGCACTATCGGGCTGGCGCACGTGGCGGATCTCGATACCATTAAAGATGCAGAGATGCGCGCCGATTGTCAGCGCCATGCGCTGAGCCTCGGCCAAAAACTGATCCTCACTGCACACCAAATCAGCGACGTGGAGTCACTTATTGCACGGATACGTCAGTTCAGCTAATCCTGTGAGTTTCTTGTATAATGCCCGCCTTCGAGGTGCGTAGGGGTAAACCCGGTGGCATTTCCTCGGTTTACTTTTAACAGGAATACAGAATTATGATGCATAACCACGTCTTACGCAGTGTCCGCTACATGCTGGATATGAGCGAAGGCCAGCTGATCGAGATCCTCAAGACAACCGGCACGCCGGTCAGCCCTGAAGTGATGTCCCGTTATCTGAAAAAAGAAGATGAAGAAGGTTACATGGAAGTGCCTGATGAAGTGATGGCGAACTTCCTTAACGGCCTGATCACCTTCAGACGCGGTAAAGACGATCGCTTCCCGGCACCGGAAGTTGAAAAACGCCTGACCAATAACATCATGCTGAAAAAACTGCGTGTGGCGTTTGAGCTGAAAACCGAAGACATGATCGCCGTGCTGACGGCGGCAGATTTTAAAGTCTCCGAAGGCGAACTGAGCGCATTCTTCCGCAAAGAAGGCCACAAGAACTACCGCCCGTGCGGTGATCAGGTGTTGCGTTACTTTCTGAAAGGCCTGACGGCCAGAGTTCGTCCTAAAAAAAGCTGAGCATTAACGAATTCAGCTGATAAATAAATTAAATGTATTTATTTAAATGACATATTAAACGGGGCGCTTTTAATAAAAGCGCCCCGTTTTACGTTTATTGGTTTTACAGGGATGAAATTTCGTTATTACAGTTCAACTTCACGTTTCACCGGTTTGTTTTTTGACAGTCCATTCCTCTGCCTATTATCTTCAGTCCTCGCCAAACCTCCACTGGCTTATATTTTAAAAAAATAATACAGCTGAATTTAATTCAACGCTGAATGTTAATCTGGGTATAAGAAAAGGACATCAACACATGAGAAAAATTAAGCCGATTGCTCTTTTGATGGGTCTTGCGGTGTCGGGTTCCGCGTTTGCTTCGGGGGCTCCCTCCAGTCTGGAAGCGCGTATGGCACTGCTTGAACAGCGCCTCCAGCAGGCTGAAGCACGGGCAGATACGGCAGAGAAACAGATCCAACAGTTGAAAAAACAGGATGTGCAGCGCGGGCAGGAAATAGCCAGCGTGAAAGAAGCCAATCCGGTAGAAGTGAAAACCGAAGGAATATCTAAAGACAAATTATTAACACTGAATGGTTTCGATAATTTGAAATTATACGGCGATGTGGAATTTAACGTCGATGGCGCCAGTCGCAGCGGACAATTAACGTCAATACGCACCAGTGATAATAAAAACTGGCGACCAGGCACCAATGAGCGCTGGGATGTGAACGGGCGTTTACTGATCGGCCTTGATGGTTATCGCCGAAATGATAACGGGCAGTTCTCCGGCTTCTCTGTTCAGCCGACCGCCGACCTCAACGGGTCAATGACCCTTGATGATGCCGCGTTCTTCTTCGGTGAAGAGAAAGACTGGATGGCCAAAATTGGCCGGTTCGAAGCTTACGATATGTTCCCGCTTAATCAGGATACCTTCATCGAGTACTCCGGTAATACGGCCAACGACCTGTATGCCGATGGTTACGGCTATGTGTATATGATGAAAGAAGGGCGCGGACGCAGCGACAGCGGCGGTAACATCCTGCTGAATAAAAATATCGGCAACTGGTATTTCGAGCTCAATACCTTGCTCGAAGACGGGACCTCGCTGTTCGCCGAGCAAAACTACCACGGTAACAAACTGGAACAGGATAAAAACGTGGCGTATCTGCGCCCTGTGATTGCCTGGAAAGGGGACGCGTTCTCGGTGGCGGCGGCGGCGGAAACCAACGTGGTGAATAATGCGTACGGTTACAAGAATGATCAGGGCGAAACCATCGATCAGTCTAAACGTAACGGTTACGGCATGACCATGACCTGGAACGGCCAGAAAGCGGACCCTGAAAATGGCATCGTGGCAAACCTCAGCACGGCGTACATGGATGCCAGTGACGAAAAAGATTTCACGGTCGGCGCGAATGCGTTGTGGAAACGTTTCGAACTGGGCTACATCTACGCGCATAACAAAATTGAAGACTTCAGCATGGATGGCGTTCGTGCGTCTGACTACGATGACGACTGGTTCAATGAGCCGGGCAGCTATGATATTCATACCATTCATGCCAGCTACCTGATCCCGAACGTGATGAATATGCAGAACTTTAACGTCTATCTCGGGGCGTATATGTCGATGCTGGATGGGGATAAAACCTATTCCAATGACGACGACAGCGAGCAACGTTACGGCGGGCGCGTGCGCTTCAAATACTTCTTCTGATTTCCGGTCTTACTTCGGCAATACAAAAGAAAAAGCCTGAGTGTTTTGCACTCAGGCTTTTTTATTGGTCAGAAAAGAGGATCAGGCAGCTTCAGTATGACGCGGTTTCGCTTCATCCTTTTTTAGCGTTTTTGCCTCTTCCTTTGGCTGATGTGCGGCCAGTTCGTGCGGTTCAAATTCATCAACGTTAATCGAACGCAGACGGCTTTCTTCCGCACGGCTGAGAATGCGCGCATCGTCAGCACTCAGGTGCCCGGCATCCAGAGCTTTTTGCGCCAGAATATCCAGGCGGGTGAACGGCAGTTTTTTACCCATCGCCTCACACAGACGTTTGTGAACCGGTTCGGCGGCCAGAATATCCTGCAACGCCTGTTCCAGCAGACCGACCGGGTTGTGCTCGCTTGGCGTCAGATACTGACCGCGACCGATACGGCTGCGGGTGGCGGAAGGCACCTGCAGAATCCGCGCCAGTTCGTGATCCAACTGGTCCGACGGTGCAGCGTGAGCGCCACCCAGCGGGAACACCACCAGACGCATGACGCCTGCGATGAAACGGTTCGGGAAGTTACGCAGCAGATCGTCAATCGCCACTTCCGCCTGATGCAGACAGTCCTGCACGCCCCAGTGGACCAGCGGTAAATCGGCCTCGTGACAGCCTTCTTCATCAAAACGTTTCAGCGTGGCTGTCGCCAGATACATCTGGCTGAGGATATCACCGAGACGGGCGGAAATGCGTTCGCGACGTTTCAGGCTGCCGCCCAGAACACCCATTGACACATCGGCCAGCAGCGCCAGATTGGCACTCAGGCGGTTAATGTGCTGATAGTAGCGGGCGGTGGCATCGTTCACCGGCGTATCGCTGGTGCGCCCGCCGGTCAGGCCGAGCCAGAAACTGCGCACGGTGTTGCCGCCGACGTGGCCGAGATGGCCGAACAGCGCCCGGTCGAAATCGACCAGATCATTTTTCTCCGCTGCCGCCATTTCACGCAGCACGTAAGGATGGCAGCGGATCGCGCCCTGGCCAAAGATGATCATACTGCGGGTGAGGATGTTGGCCCCTTCCACGGTGATGGCAATCGGCGCGCCCTGATAGGTGCGGGCAACAAAGTTGCTTTTACCGAGCATGATGCCTTTACCGCCGGTGATATCCATCGCATCCATTACGGCGCGCTGACCGCGGTGCGTACAGTGATATTTCACAATCGCCGACAGCACCGCCGGTTTTTCACCCAGCATAATGCCGTTGGTGATAAGCGTCGCCGCCGCGTCCATGACATAAGCGTTCCCCGCGATGCGTGCCAGCGGCTCTTCGATACCTTCCATTTTACCGATCGGCAGTTTGAACTGACGGCGGATATAGGCATAAGCGCCGGTCGCCATCGCCAGAGATTTCAGGCTGCCGGTGGAGTTTGACGGCAGCGTGATGCCACGGCCCACGGACAGACATTCCACCAGCATACGCCAGCCCTGACCGGCCATTTTCGGGCCGCCAATGATGTAGTCGATCGGGACAAAAATGTCGTTACCCCGCGTCGGACCGTTCTGGAAAGGCACGTTCAGCGGGAAGTGACGGTGGCCGATTTCCACACCCTGGGTATCCGTTGGGATCAGCGCACAGGTGATGCCTAAATCAGTTTCGTTGCCGAGCAGATGATCGGGGTCTTTCAGTTTGAATGCCAGACCGAGCACGGTGGCGATAGGTGCCAGCGTGATGTAACGCTTGTTCCAGGTCAGGCGCATACCGAGCACTTCTTTGCCCTGCCACTGGCCTTTACACACAATACCGAAATCCGGGATTGCGCCGGCATCAGAACCCGCTTCGGGGCTGGTCAGTGCGAAACACGGAATTTCCAGGCCTTCGGCCAGACGCGGCAGATAGTGATCTTTTTGCTCTTCGGTTCCGTAATGTTGCAGCAATTCGCCCGGACCGAGGGAGTTTGGTACGCCGACGGTGATCGCCAGGATCCCTGACACACCGGCCAGTTTCTGTAAAACACGAGCCTGAGCGTAAGCCGAGAATTCGAGGCCGCCGTACTCTTTCTTAATGATCATCGCGAAGAAGCGGTGCTCTTTCAGATACGCCCACAGCTCCGGCGGCAAATCAGCCAGTTCGTGAGTGATCTCAAAATCATTCGCCATGCGGCAGGCTTCTTCCACCGGGCCGTCAATAAAGCGCTGTTCTTCTTCTGTCAGGCGCTGCTCAGGATAATCCTGCAGCTTTTTCCAGTCCGGCTTGCCGCCAAACAGGTCGCCTTCCCACCAGGTGGTACCGGCTTCAATCGCTTCTTTTTCCGTGCGTGACATGGCTGGCATGACTTTGCGGAAGGTGCGAAGTGCCGGGCCGGAGAATAATGAACGGCGCAGGGCCGGGATGTTCAGTGGCAGCAACAGGATCGCCAGTGGCACTAACAGCCACAGCGTCCACAGATTGATCGCGCCCATCACGGCGGTGAACGCCAGTAAAATCAGGCTGCTAAGGGTGAGGTTGACGCGGTGATAAAACAGCGCACCAAGGATAACGACAAATGCAACAATGCTGAGAACCATCATAGTAATGCTCCTGAGTAGTAGGAGGTCTGACCTGTTGTAGGGATACAATGGTTTTAGTTCATGCTCATTTCTTTATCAATGTGTTTACATACTAATTACAACACAGCTCACAATCCGGCCGCACGAAGCGTCAAAAATGGAAACTATCGGAATCATTACCGCTTCATTGCTTCTCGCCGATCCGCCGATCCGTTACACTGCACAGCGGAAAGTTTTATTGCTATCGGCTGTGTTTCAACGGCTGCAAATGGACATAAAAGAGGCTGCTATGTACCAGGATATTATCCGTACTGAACTGAACGAAGCTGCTGAAACGCTGAATAAATTCATCAGCGATCCGGCAAATATTGAGTCTATTCAACGTGCAGCAGTGCTGCTGGCGGATTCATTCAAAGCGGGCGGGAAAGTGATTTCCTGCGGCAACGGCGGTTCCCACTGCGATGCCATGCATTTTGCGGAAGAACTGACCGGCCGCTACCGTGAGAACCGTCCGGGCTACCCGGCGATTGCGATTTCTGACGTCAGCCACATTTCCTGCGTGGGTAACGATTTCGGCTATGAGTATATTTTCTCTCGTTATCTGGAAGCGGTTGGCCAGAAAGGCGATGTGCTGCTGGGCATCTCCACGTCCGGGAATTCCGCAAACGTCATCAAAGCTATTGACGCTGCGCGTGCCAAAGGCATGAAAGTCATTACCCTGACCGGTAAAGACGGCGGCAAGATGGACGGATCTGCTGACGTGGAAATCCGCGTTCCACACTTCGGCTTCGCTGACCGTGTGCAGGAAATCCACATTAAAGTTATTCACATTTTGATTCTTCTGATCGAAAAAGAGATGGCGAAGGCATAAGCCCTTTGCAGTAAAGGAGGCTGGTGATGTGCGAATTGCTCGGGATGAGCGCTAACGTTCCAACTGATATTTGTTTTAGTTTCAGTGGACTGGTGCAGCGCGGTGGCGGGACTGGCCCGCATAAAGACGGCTGGGGCATTACCTTCTATGAGGGGAATGGCTGCCGTACTTTTAAAGATCCGCTGCCGAGTTTTAATTCGCCCATCGCCCGCCTGGTTCAGGAATACCCGATCAAATCCTGCGCGGTGATTTCCCATATTCGTCAGGCAAACCGTGGCGAAGTGGCGCTGGAAAATACCCATCCGTTTACCCGGGAACTGTGGGGACGCAACTGGACCTACGCACACAACGGTCAGCTGCGCGGTTACCGCCAGCTCGATACCGGCACACTGCGCCCGATAGGCCAGACTGACAGCGAATACGCTTTTTGCTGGCTGCTGCACAAACTCACTCAACGTTATCCGCGTCGCCCGGCAAGCTGGCCGCCGGTGTTCCGCTATATTGCGTCGCTGGCCAATGAGTTACGCGAAAAAGGGGTGTTTAATATGCTGCTGTCGGACGGGCATTTTGTGATGGCCTATTGTTCGACAAATTTGCACTGGATCACGCGCCGCGCGCCGTTTGGCAAGGCAACGTTGTTGGATCAGGATGTGGAAATTGATTTTCAGCAGCAGACGACACCTGATGATGTCGTCACCGTGATTGCCACGCAACCGCTGACCGCAAACGAAACCTGGAACAAAATTGCCCCAGGCGAGTTCGCGTTATTTCACCTGGGTGAACGCCAGCTGTGAGGAGAGCGGGGTATTAGACAGCGGCTGGAGCACTTCATATTTACCGTCAGTCACCACCACGTTGGGCGCCTGATGGTGTTTCTCAAAGTACGCATAGCCAGGCTGAAGCTGACGCCAGAAGTTGATGTAGCTTGAGTTTTTGTGCGCGGTCATGTTGGCATCGGTCATACGGAACGGGTAAATGCTGATTTGCAAATTACGCTGCCCGAACTGGAACGCTGCCTGAACATAGGTGAAGATCTCATCCATGTAACCGTCTGTCATTGCATAACACCCAATGGATTTACAGTTACCGTGGATCATCAGGTACTTACCTGAGTAACCCTGTGAGATGTCATAGGCGTTCGGGAAGCCGATGTTGATAGCACGATAAAAGCGGCTGTCAGGTTTCAGGTGGTGGATATCCACGTTATAAAAACCTTCCGGGCTTTTGAAATCGCCTTCACGACGTTTATTCCCCAAACCGCCGGAAAAATCGCAGATGCCATAGCTGCCGATCAGACGAAATTCGCCGTCGAGCTGGGCATACAATTCGAGTTTACGTTCTTGTTTGAAAATCTGGATATAAACTGGCGCGCCTAACAACTGCTTTTTAAGCGCAGCATTGACCGGGACAGGTTCACTGGCCACGGCGTAATTTGCTGTAAATAAAGGCAAACTGAGGAGCATCGCAAGGAACAGCGCGATTCTGATCATTCTAAATCCTGCTTGGTAATAATTCTGATGTTTTGTCTACAGATGGAACCATCTTTAAGACCGCCACTGATTGATTTCTTATCTACAACCTGTCTGAAACGTTGCCATATTAATACTGATTAATATTTTAGCAATCATCAAATATTGAATAATGAGTTTCGGTTTGTTAATTACTGGCGCTTGCCATTATTGGTGATTAATTAACCCAAATTTACCGCCATTTTCTGTGTTTGAAATTGCACCGGCTAACTGTATACTTATACAGTTATCAGGGGAGGGCTATGCGTAAAATCATTCACGTGGATATGGACTGCTTTTTCGCGGCCGTCGAGATGCGCGATGATCCTTCCCTGCGCGACATTCCTATCGCCATCGGCGGCAGCCGCGATCGCCGTGGTGTGATCAGCACCGCCAATTATCCTGCGCGTAAATTCGGTGTGCACAGCGCGATGCCCACCGGTATGGCGCTGAAACTCTGTCCGCATCTGAAAGTGATCCCCGGCAGAATGGAGGCTTATAAAGAAGCCTCAAACCATATCCGTGAAATCTTTGCGCGGTACACTCCGCTGATTGAACCCTTGTCACTGGACGAAGCTTATCTCGACGTCTCCGACGCCACCCAGTGCAACGGATCCGCCACGCTGATTGCTGCACAAATCCGCCAGGCGATCTCCGATGAAATCAATCTGACCGCCTCGGCGGGTATCGCGCCCATTAAGTTTCTGGCAAAAATAGCCTCTGATCTGAATAAACCTAACGGACAGTTTGTGATTACGCCGGATAAAGTCGATGCGTTTTTGCAAAATTTACCGCTGAGTAAAATCCCCGGCGTCGGCAAAGTCACCGCACAGCGTTTGCAGGAGCACGGCCTGAATACCTGTGGCGACGTGCAGCGCTATGATCTGGCAGCCTTGCTTAAAGGTTTCGGAAAGTTTGGCCGCGTGCTGTGGGAGCGCAGTCAGGGCATTGACGAACGTGAGATTTCCCCCGAGCGGCTGCGTAAATCCGTCGGCGTCGAGCGCACGCTGGCCGAAGATATTCACAGTTGGGAAGAGTGCGTGGCGCTGATCGAACGGTTGTACCCGGAATTACATACGCGCCTGAGCAAAGTCAGCCCGAGTCTGCGCATCGCCCGACAGGGCGTGAAACTTAAATTCCATGATTTCCAGCAGACCACGCAGGAACACGTCTGGCCGGTACTCAATAAAGACGATTTACTGAAAGTCGCACGGGAAGCCTGGGAACAACGGCGGGGCGGACGGGGCGTCAGGCTGGTGGGATTGCATGTGACGTTGCAGGATCCGCAGATAGAGCGGCAGCTTCTGCTTCCCTGGGAATGATCCCCGTCATCCTTCAAGCTGTCTCTGCGTGGGCTGCCTTCGCAAACGCCGGTCACATATTTGTGTATGTGACCGGGAATTTACTCAGTTGCCACCCAGATACAGCCCGGATGATTTCGGGGATCGGGTATTAACCGCGCTCAGGAATCGCTTTCAGCAGGGCGGTCAGCAGTTTCCAGTACAGCTCAACGCTTTCAATTTCAACCTGCTCATCCGGCGAGTGTGGCCCGGTGATGGTAGGCCCGATGGAAACCATGTCCATGTCCGGGTACGGTTTTTTGAACAGACCGCATTCCAGACCGGCGTGGATCACCATGATGTTTGGCGTCTTGCTGAACAGCGTTTCGTAGGTTTCACGCACCAGCGTCATCACCGGCGAGCTTGGCTCGGGTTTCCAGCCAGGGTAGCTGCCTTTCGCCAGACTTTTCGCGCCGGACAGCGCGCTCAGTGAGTTCAGCATGCTGACCACGTACTCTTTACCGCTGTCGATAAGAGAACGGATCAGGCTGTTGATCGCCACTTCATCGTCTTTCATGGTGACAACGCCGACGTTCAGGGAGGTTTCAACCACGCCTTTCACGTCATCGCTCATGCGGATCACACCGTTTGGTGTGGCATTCAGCAGTGCGAGGAATTTGCCCTGAGTTTCAGCAGTCAGTGCTTTCGCGTTGCTTTCAGCCGCTTCAACAACCAGTGCGATTTTCTTCTCAACCGCGGACAGTTCAAACTGAATCGTCGCCAGGAATTCCTCTGCGGCCGCTTTCAGCGCATCGGTTTTGTCCGTTGCGATAGAAAGCGTTGCAATGGCTTCACGCGGAATGGCGTTGCGCAGCGTACCGCCGGTGAAATCCAGCAGGCGCAGGCCCAGTGTGTCGGCGTTGTCTGCCAGGAAACGCGCCAGAAGTTTGCTGGCATTGCCCAGGCCAAGATGGATATCAGCGCCGGAGTGGCCGCCTTTCAGGCCTTTCAGCGTCACTTTCAGCGTGGTGAAACCAGCAGGTACCGCTTCGCGGCTGAGTGGCAGAGTGGCGGTAAAATCAATGCCGCCTGCGCAACCCATGTAGATTTCGCCTTCGGTTTCTGAATCGGTGTTGATCAGGATTTCAGACTGTAACCAGCCCGGTTGCAGGCCAAATGCACCCGCCATGCCCGTTTCTTCGGTCATGGTCAGCAACACTTCCAGCGGGCCGTGTTCGACGCTTTCATCCGCCAGAACCGCCAGCGCAGACGCCAGACCGATGCCGTTGTCCGCACCCAGCGTCGTGCCGCGTGCTTTTACCCAACCGTCTTCAATGAACGGCTGAATGGGATCTTTAGTGAAATCGTGAACGGTATCGTTGTTCTTCTGCGGCACCATGTCGAGGTGCGCCTGCAGGGCAACCGCTTTGCGATTTTCCATGCCTTTGGTGGCCGGTTTGCGCAGCAAGATATTACCCACTTCATCACGCTCAGCGTGGATACCTTTTTCCTGTGCCCATTCAACGATGTGTTTTGCCAGCGCTTCTTCATGATAAGAAGGGTGTGGAATCGAACATACTTTGGCAAAAATATCCCACAACGGTTGTGGCGAAAGCTGAGACAGTTCAGACACTATAAGTCTCCTGTGACAGTCAGCTCAGTCAGGCTCCATTAGCAGGGGAACTGATTGAGATGCTGTAGGTTTAGGGTTAAATAATCCCCGCCAGACGTTGTGGCGAGTGGCCTGACAGAATATCACTTAATCCGAAGCTGTGCGCGTGCGCCGGGATAAAATCCGGGGTGTTGCGACGGATGGAACCAGATAATCGCTGGTTTTTGTGAGCCGGACTCACTATAATCTCGCGCAACCTTTTTCCCCCCCAATAAATTTCAGAAGCCGTCAATTCACTGGCTGGGACACCTTTATGAGCGAAAAATACGTTGTAACCTGGGACATGCTGCAAATCCACGCCCGCACAATGGCGAAACGCCTGCTGCCGGCAGAACAATGGAAAGGCATTATTGCAGTCAGCCGTGGTGGCCTGGTTCCTGCAGCGTTGCTGGCTCGCGAGCTGTGCATCCGCCATGTGGATACCGTGTGTATCTCCAGCTACGACCATGATAATCAGCGCGAAATGCAGGTGCTGAAACGCGCAGAAGGCGACGGTGAAGGCTTCATCGTGATCGACGATCTGGTTGATACCGGCGGCACCGCGAAAGCGATCCGCGAAATGTACCCGAAAGCGCATTTCATCACGATCTTCGCCAAACCGGCTGGCGCACCGCTGGTCGATGACTACGTGGTAGACATCCCGCAGAACACCTGGATCGAGCAGCCGTGGGATATGGGCGTGGTGTTCGTTCCTCCTCTGGTCGGAAAATAACACTCGTCTTCCTTCGCGCTTACGGCGCGTGGGGCGCGCTTTAAACGCCTGGCTGATTGCCGGGCGTTTTGCTTTGGTTACCTTGAAATCCCTCTTGCTTGACCTCACTCCTGTCTTGTCGCACCTTTAACACGTTATAATCCCGTTCTGAAATGGTGGCTTGCGGGCGACCAACTGCTTGCTAACGGAGGATCATGCATCATGGCGCCAGTCAATCTCACGGAAAAGCTGTTTAAACCTTCCTTCAAATACCCGGAAACGTCGACGCTGGTTCATCGCGTTCATCACCATAATACCCACCCGCCAATGCATTCCGCGCTGGAAGGGGATACGGTCAATTGCTGGTACCGGACAATCAACCGTCTGATGTGGATGTGGCGCGGCGTGGATCCGCTCGAAGTGGAGGAAGTGCTGTCGCGCATTGCGGTGTCTACAGCCGAGCACAGCGATCCGTTGTTGCTGGATACCGTTATTGGCTATCGCAATGGCAACTGGATTTATGAATGGTCGAATCAGGCGATGATCTGGCAGAAAAAAGCCGCTGAAGAGCAGGATCCTGATCTCGCCAGCGAATACTGGCTGAACGCCGCTAACCTTTACAGCATTGCCGGTTATCCGCATCTGAAAGGCGATACGCTGGCCGAACAGGCTGAAGCGCTCGCCAACAAGGCGTTCGAGAAATCTTCTGAACATTCGCCTTACACGTTAAAAGAGCTGGATTTTGCTATTCCCGGCGGGGCGCCGATCACCGGTTTTCTGCATCTGCCGAACGAAGGGCAGGCGCCGTTCCCGACGGTCATGGTGTGCGGCGGTCTGGATACGTTGCAAAGTGACCATCAGCGTCTGTTCCGCACGTATCTTGCGCCGATGGGCATTGCAATGCTGACCATCGACATGCCGTCGATCGGTTTTTCCTCTAAGTGGAAACTGACGCAGGACACCAGCTTCCTGCATCAGCAGGTGTTGCAGCAGCTGTCAGATGTGCCGTGGGTCGATGCCGGTCGTGTCAGCCTGCTGGGTTATCGCTTTGGTGCCAACGTTGCCGTGCGGCTGGCTTATCTCGAGCCGCGCCGCGTGCGCGCGGTGGCCACCTTGGGTGCGCTGGTCCATTCGCTGCTCAGTGATCCTAAATGTCAGGAACAGGTGCCGGATATGTACATGGACGTGCTCGCCAGCCGCATTGGCATGTCCAGCGCGTCCGACTCCGCGCTCAAAACAGAACTTAATCGTTATTCTCTGAAAATGCAGGGCTTGCTGGGGCGCAGAACGCCGACGCCAATGCTGGCCGCTTATTGGGAGAATGATGTGTTCAGTCCGAAGAGCGAAGCGAGGCTGATTGCGGACTCTTCCGCCGATGGCAAGATTTTGGCGATCCAAAGTGAGCCGCTTTATGCTCATTTTGATCGTGCATTACATGAGATTTGCGAGTGGTTGCAAAAGAGAATGCGATAACTTAATGGTTGCTAATTCTTAACGTTTTGCTAAAAAGGATCGTCTTTATATGGAGGTTGTACTATGACGTTACCAAGTGGTCATCCTAAAAGCAGGCTAATGAAACGTTTCGGTACATTGGGGCCGTACATTAGAGAAGGGAAATGCGAAAACGACCGCTTTTTCTTTGACTGCTTAGCTGTCTGTGTGAACGTGAAACCCGCGCCAGAGAAGCGTGAATTCTGGGGCTGGTGGATTGAGTTACAAGCTGAAGCCGAACGTTTTACCTATGTTTATCAGTTCGGTTTGTTCGACAAAGACGGCAACTGGAAAGCACAAAACATTAAGGATGCTGAAGTTCGCGAGAAGCTTGAGACAACGCTTAAGGGGTTCCACAAAAACCTCAATAAGATGATCGAAGAGATGTCTCTCAAACTGGAACCTGCTGATGATTTCAGCGAAGAACCGGTGAAGCTTTCCGCCTGACCTTTCACAGCCTTGCGTACTACCCATTCCCATCATGAATGCTGCTATTATAGCGTTATGCCGGTTGGCATAACGCTTCTCTCCTGTTACAAAGACATCAGAAAGCTGATTTCTTCAATCTTATTTTCACTTCAATAACGGCAGAAAGACTATGAGTGGCAGCCAAACACTGGTTGTAAAACTGGGCACCAGCGTGCTCACTGGCGGATCCCGCCGCCTCAACCGGGCTCACATTGTTGAGCTTGTTCGCCAGTGCGCGCAGCAACATGCGGCAGGGCATCGGATTGTGATTGTGACGTCGGGCGCTATTGCCGCCGGGCGCGAACACCTTGGCTACCCCGAACTCCCCGCCACCATTGCTTCCAAACAGCTGCTGGCTGCCGTCGGGCAAAGCCGTTTAATCCAGCTCTGGGAGCAATTGTTTTCTATTTACGGCATCCATATTGGTCAGATGCTGTTAACCCGTGCGGATCTGGAAGACCGGGAGCGTTTTCTCAACGCCCGCGACACCATGAATGCGCTGCTCGATAACCATATTGTTCCGGTTATTAATGAGAACGATGCGGTGGCGACGGCGGAAATCAAAGTTGGCGATAACGATAATTTATCTGCGCTGGCGGCGATCCTGGCCGGTGCCGATAAACTGCTGTTGCTGACCGATCAGCGCGGCCTGTTTACCGCCGATCCGCGCACCAATCCCGAAGCGGAACTTATCCGTGAAATCACCACCATTGACGATGCGCTGCGCGGCATTGCCGGTGACAGCGTTTCCGGCCTGGGCACCGGCGGTATGGCCACCAAATTGCAGGCCGCTGACGTCGCCTGCCGTGCGGGTGTCGATACCATTATTGCCGCCGGTAATCTGCCGGGCGTGATCGCCGATGTGATCAACGGCGTTTCCGTTGGCACGCGTTTCCACGCCATGGAGACGCCGCTGGAGAACCGTAAACGCTGGATCTTTGGCGCACCGCCCGCCGGTGAAATCACCATCGATGACGGTGCGGTTTCTGCCATGATGGAGCGCGGCAGTTCGTTGCTGCCTAAAGGCATCCGCGAAGTGAAAGGTGATTTCTCCCGTGGCGAAGTGATCCGCATCCGCAATCTGAACGGACGCGATCTGGCGCACGGCGTCAGCCGCTATAACAGCGATGCGATGCGCATGATTGCCGGTCACCACTCGCAGCAGATCAGCGATATTCTCGGTTACGAGTACGGCCCGGTTGCCGTGCACCGTGACGACATGATTGTCAGTTAAGGAGTTTTCCATGCTTAACGAGATGGGCAAGGCCGCCAAAGCCGCGTCCTGGCAGCTTTCCACCCTCAGCACTGTGCAGAAAAACCGCGCACTGATGCTGATGGCCGATATGCTTGAGGCCAACAGCCAGAGCATCATTCTTGCCAATGAACTTGATATGTCCTCTGCCCGCGAAAGCGGCATGAGTGAAGCGCTATTAGATCGCCTGTTGCTGACGCCTGCCCGCTTATCGGCAATCGCCAGCGATGTGCGTGACGTCTGCCGCCTGAGCGATCCGGTGGGGCAGGTGATGGATGGTTCACAGCAGGACAGCGGTTTGCGCCTTGAGCGACGCCGTGTGCCGCTTGGCGTGATTGGCGTGATTTATGAAGCGCGCCCGAACGTCACCATCGACGTCGCCAGTCTGTGCCTGAAAACCGGTAATGCGGTGATCCTGCGCGGCGGAAAAGAGACGCACCACACCAATCAGGCGACGGTAAAAGTCATTCAGCAGGCGCTGGAAGAGTGCGGGCTGCCGAAAGCCGCGGTTCAGGCGATCGAAAGCCCGGATCGCGCGCTGGTGGCGGAACTGCTGCGTCTGGATAAATACGTCGACATGTTGATCCCTCGCGGCGGCGCGGCGTTGCATAAACTGTGCCGCGAACAGTCCACCATTCCGGTGATCACCGGCGGCATTGGTGTCTGCCATACGTTCGTGGATGAAAGCGTTGATTTCGATAAAGCGCTGACTGTCATTGAAAGTGCGAAAGTGCAGCGTCCGAGCGCCTGTAACAGCCTGGAAACCGTGCTGGTGCATCAGGCGATTGCGGCCCGTTTCCTGCCGGAACTGAGCGACAAAATGCACCGCGCAGGGGTTACCCTGCACGCCAGTGAATCCGCGATGCCGTATCTGCAAAATGGCCCGGCGAAAGTGCTGGCGGTGACCGAAGAAGATTATCAGGACGAATGGCTGTCGCTGGATCTGAACGTAACGATCGTGGCCGATCTGGATGCCGCCGTGGCGCATATCCGCACCTACGGCACCGAGCATTCCGATGCGATCCTCACCCGTTCCATCAGCAGCGCGGATCGTTTCGTGCGAGAAGTCGATTCCTCGGCGGTTTACGTCAACGCCAGCACCCGTTTCACCGACGGCGGGCAGTTCGGTTTAGGCGCAGAAGTGGCGGTCAGTACGCAAAAACTGCACGCCCGCGGCCCGATGGGATTAGAAGCCCTGACGACCTATAAATGGATTGGTTACGGCGATGATTTAGTGCGTCCGTAAAGCGGCTGCACCGGTGGATTTTTGTTCATGAAACCGGTGCAAATTCATAAAATTGCGCAGAGTGATGAGAAAACCAGCAAACGCACTGTCAGGGGCTTGACGGCGGCATCAGATTTCACTAATTTAGCACCCCGTAGTTCCCCGGTAACACTCCAAAATGCCGACTTAGCTCAGTAGGTAGAGCAACTGACTTGTAATCAGTAGGTCACCAGTTCGATTCCGGTAGTCGGCACCATTTCTGTTATAAAACCCCACATTATCAAACGCTTCATTCATTTAGCTTCTCTGCTTTCTGTCTTTATCATTTCTCAATGGTACTTGTGGAAATAATTATTGCGGATCTTGCGATTGATAAAGCCATGAAGTCCGCTGCCCGTTTTCGCCATCGCCTTCATCACGTCCACGTCTGCCTTTCCGGGGCGGATGGAATTATAGATATAATGCCAGCCATCTTTAAACTTCAGAGTCACTGAATCTTCCGTTATGGTGAACGCGACGATACCTGAATTTCCTCCCCTATTTTGGTACCTTTCCATATCACCCTCCCTCATTAATGATGCCGTAAAAACACTCTCATCATAGCCATTAACGGGCTGCGGGTTTGTGAGATGAGGTAACTTTTGCGGCGACTGATCTGAATGCACCCTCGCCGGAAAGCGATTAAAATGCCCCTGCGTTTTTAATTACGTTTCCAGGAAGGTCTTTATGAACAAACTCTTTGTCCTGCTGATGGCATCTTTGCTGGCAGGTTGCGCAGTGTCTCACCCGGCACCGGTGAAGCGTCCAACTATCGGCATGGCGAATCCTGCGGCAGTGTATTGTCAGCAAAAAGGCGGGACGTCGGTGAGCGTGCAAACGGCGCAGGGCGCGCGTGCAGATTGCGTATTGCCGGGCGGCGAACGCCTCGACGAGTGGGATTTATATCGCCGGGATCATAAGTAATTTTTCATTAGATTCGCGCCATCAATATGTAGCGTCAGCGCAATAGATCGCATAAAAAAGGCCCGCCGTTTCCGGCAGGCCTTTTATTTATTTCAAAGACGGAATTTTTACTTCACACACTTCGCGCAGGTACTTGCGTGAATTTGTTCGAAGAAATCGTTGCCTTTGTCATCCACCAGAATGAATGCCGGGAAGTTTTCCACTTCGATTTTCCAGATGGCTTCCATCCCTAACTCAGGGTATTCCACGCATTCCAGGCTCTTAATGCTTTGCTGCGCCAGAACCGCAGCCGGGCCGCCGATGCTGCCCAGATAGAAGCCGCCGTGTTTTTGGCACGCGTCTGTCACCTGTTTGCTGCGGTTGCCTTTCGCCAGCATGATCATGCTGCCGCCGTTAGATTGCAGAAGATCGACGTAGGAATCCATACGGCCAGCAGTGGTCGGGCCGAGGGAACCGGAGGCATAACCTTCCGGGGTTTTTGCCGGGCCTGCGTAATAAATCGGGTGATCTTTGATGTACTGCGGCAAACCTTCGCCGTTATCCAGACGCTCTTTCAGTTTGGCGTGAGCAATATCGCGCCCGACGATAATCGTGCCGCTCAGTGAGAGGCGGGTAGACACCGGATGCTCAGAAAGCTGCGCGAGGATTTCAGGCATCGGACGGTTCAGATCCACCTTCACCACACCCGCTTCGCCCTGCTGACGCAACGCTTCAGGGATGTACTGGCCTGGGTTGTCTTCCAGTTTTTCGATCCAGATACCGTCACGGTTGATTTTGGCTTTGATGTTACGGTCTGCGGAGCAGGAAACGCCCATGCCGACCGGGCAGGACGCGCCGTGGCGTGGCAGACGCACCACGCGGATGTCGTGCGCAAAGTATTTGCCACCGAACTGTGCGCCCAGGCCAAGATTGTTGGCTTCGACCAGCAGTTCCTGTTCCAGATTCACATCGCGGAATGCCTGACCGTGTTCGTTACCTTCGGTTGGCAGGCCGTCGTAATAATGCGTTGAGGCCAGTTTCACGGTTTTCAGCGTCGCTTCAGCGGAGGTTCCGCCGATCACAAACGCGATATGGTATGGCGGGCAGGCCGCCGTCCCCAGCGTACGCATTTTTTCGACCAGATAACCTTTCAGTTTCGCCGGTGTGATCAGCGCTTTGGTTTCCTGATACAGATAAGTTTTGTTGGCTGAACCGCCGCCTTTGGCGATACACAGGAACTTGTACTCATCGCCATCCACGCTGTAGAGGTCGATTTGCGCGGGCAGATTGGTCCCGGTGTTCACTTCTTTATACATATCCAGCGCGGCATTCTGCGAGTAGCGCAGGTTGTCTTCGATGAAAGTGTTGTAGACGCCTTTTGACAGGCTGGCTTCGTCGCCGCCGCCGGTCCAGACGCGCTGACCTTTTTTACCCATGATGATCGCGGTGCCGGTATCCTGGCAGGTAGGCAAAATGCCTTTCGCCGCGATCTCAGAGTTTCTCAGGAATTGCAGCGCCACGTATTTGTCGTTTTCGCTGGATTCCGCATCATGAAGAATGGAGGCCACCTGTTTCTGGTGCGCCGGGCGCAGCATGAATGACGCGTCGTGGAAAGCGTGTTGCGCCAGCAACGTCAGTGCTTCGGGTTCAACTTTTAAAATGTCTTCGCCGTCAAAGTTGCTCACAGAAACGTGATCTTTGGTCAGCAGGTAATATTCGGTTGTGTCTTTGGTAACGGGGAAGGGATCTTGATAATGGAAGGGTTTGTTCGACATTGTTTTCTCACTTTTTCCGTTATTGCCGCCACTAGCAGGACTTCTCGTTTCGGGTGAATCAGGGGTAATTCGGGCGACGTTTTTATGCTTTCTCTATGTTGCCAGCCTTATACACAGGCTGGCAACGGGGTTTATATGTTTTCTTCCAGTAAATGTACTGTTAATGCTTTGTAGAGGGGTTATCGCCCCTGTCAGAACATCATCATCATCCACGGATAGCCGATGAGCAGCAGCGCCGCCAGGAAGATGGCGCCAAAGATGGTGCCCAGACGCCAGTAATCTTTGGTTGGCAAATAGCCGCTGCCGTAGTAAATCGGGCTCGGGCCGGTGCCGTACGGTGTGATGATCCCCATGATACCCAGAGACGTCACCATCAGCAGACAGAACACTTGCATGTTGATGCCCGGAATGGCGGCGCCAATGGTCAGCATGGCTGGCAACAGGGCAGTGGTGTGTGCCGTGGTGCTGGCAAACAGGTAGTGCAGCAGATAGAACGCCAGCAGCAGCACGATAGTCGCGGTTCCGGGAGAGATACCGCCCATGGTGGCCGCGCCTTCTTTACCCAGCCAGGCGATGAAGCCGGTGCGGGACAAGCCATCAGCCAGTGCCACCAGCGTGGCGAACCAGGCGAAGGTGTTCCAGGCAGGTTTATTGCTGGTGATATCGTTCCAGTTCAGCACGCCAGTCCACAGCATCAGCACCACGACCAGCAGCGCCGCCATGGCCGGTTCAATGAAGCTGGCAGCAAAAATCCACATAGCTAATGCGCAGCATACGAAGACCAGCAGCAGGATCTCGTGGCGGGACATTCTGCCCAGTTTCGCCAGTTCTGCGGTGGCCCAACGCGGGACTTCATCATTGATTTTCACTTCCGGCGGATAGAACCAGTAAGCGAGCAGCGGCATGGTCAGCAGCAGCAGCAAACCTACCGGCAGGAAGGCGAAGAACCACGTTCCCCAGGAGATGTTGATGCCGGTGATGCTGTTCACAATACCCAGCGCCAGCAGGTTAGGCGCCAGCGCAGACAGGAACATGGAGCTGGTAATACAGGCTGCGGTGATTGCCACCCACATCAGATAGGAGCCGATTTTACGCGCGCTCGGATCATTCGGTTTGGAACCGTACAGCGGCGGCAGGTTGGCGATGATCGGGTAGATCGTGCCGCCGCTTCGTGCGGTGTTTGACGGAGTGAAAGGGGCCAGCAAAAGATCGGCAAAGGTGATGGCGTAGCCCAGCGTCAGGCTGCGGCGGCCAAGATATTTCACCAGAATCAGCGCCAGACGGCGGCCAAACTGGGTTTTATCGTAGCCTGCGGCAAACATGAATGCGCCGAAGATTAACCATACCGTTGAGTTCCCGAAACCGCTGACGGCCCATTTAAAGGACTGCGACGCCATTTTGAATTTCGGATCGGCGAGTTCCGCCGGGCTGAACAGCAACCACTGGCTGAACAACGCGATAACCACCACGCCGGTGAGGCCGATAACGGCACCGGGTAAAGGTTCGAAGATCAGACCCACGATGACGCCGACAAAGATGGCAAAGAAATGCCAGGCATGGGGCTCTAAACCATCAGGGACTGGCGTGAGTAACAACAACACTGCAACCAGCACAGGCAAAAACATCAGAAGCAGGCGGTTTTTTTTGCCACCCGCCGCTTTGTTCGCCTGCGGTGTAACCGTAGTTTTTGAAATATCTGTCATTTTATTTGTCTACAAGTAGTTGAGAATAGGTTTGCTGATACATAGGTAAGATGATTATGCTTTTTTTAGTTACTCAAGTTTCTTTAGTTATTTAATGGTGGCATGCGAACTGCTCCATTATTGTTATTTGAGTTAGGTATTACTTATTCCCCGTAAGAGGGAGGAAATGTTTATATAATGCGTTTTCTCCATTTATTACTGTTGATCTCGATCAAGAAAATACGGAGCTGTGTAAATTTAAGAAAAGAGAATGAGAATGGATGCTGGCGTTATTTTTATGGCGTTTATTTCTGCTACTGAGCAGGGTTATTTTTATCTTCTGCACCGGGTGAAAATAGGAGTAGTCAATCAGCCTTTTATCTGCCCCTTCCGATAGCACGAATCCATCAGTTCCAGTCCAGACGTGCCGTGCGTTGAAGCCTGATATCGGTCTGCAAATGTAATGTTTACGCCTTTAATTAAAGGCAAAAGAGCTCGTAATTTAAATTAATGTGATCGTTTAATAACATGGTTAACATTAATTTAATAATGGCTGCATTCTATTCATGGGTAAATAGTTAATAAACTAACGTTACACCTTTTGAAACTAAAGATATCGTTATATTACTCCTATGACATCGGGCGTAAATAAAATTAATATAATAAATCCGATAACGAATTCACAGATTATTAAACATTTTAAAGTTTGGAGCTGAATATTATGAGCCATAATTCGCAATTATTAAGTCCGTTCACTCTGCCAAATGGCACCGTCCTGAAAAACCGCGTGCTGATGGCACCCATGACCACCTGTACCGGCTTTTATGACGGCACCGTCACCAGCGAACTGGTGGAGTATTACCGCGCCCGCGCCGGCAGCATCGGTACAGTGATCGTCGAGTGCTGCTTTATCGATGACAAAGGCCTGGCATTCCCCGGTGCGATTGGCATCGACAACGACAGCAAAATCGATGGTCTGGCAAAAATCGCCGCAGCCGTAAAATCTCAGGGTTCCAAAGCGGTACTGCAAATTTATCACGGCGGCCGCATGAGTGAGCCGAAGCTGATTGGCGGCCAGACGCCGGTAGCGCCAAGCGCACTGGCCGCGCCCCGTGACGGCGCAGCTACGCCGGTCGCGCTGACCGCCGGTGAAGTGGACGCGATGATCACCAAATTCGGTGAAGGTGTTCGCCGTGCGATTGAAGCCGGTTTTGACGGTGTGGAAATCCACGGCGCTAACACTTACCTGATCCAGCAGTTCTTCTCACCTAACTCCAACCAGCGTGACGATCAGTGGGGCGGAAGCCGTGAAAATCGCGCTCGTTTCCCGCTGGCGATCCTCGATATCACGCACAGTATGGCGAAAAAATACGCCGATTCTTCCTTCATCATTGGCTACCGTTTCTCGCCGGAAGAGCTTGAAGAGCCGGGCATCCGCTTTGCCGACACGATGTATTTGCTGGAACAACTGGCGGCACGCGGGCTGGATTATCTGCACTTCTCGCTGGGCTATTCACTGCGTCCTTCTATCGTCGATACCACCGATCCGACGCCGCTCATCGACAAATATGTCGCGATGCGTTCAGACCGGCTGGCGAAAATTCCGGTAATGGGTGTGGGCGGTATCGTGAATAAAGCCGATGCTGAACGGGCGATGGAACATGGCTACGATATGATCGCCATCGGCAAAGCCTGCATTGCCTATCCCGACTGGACTGACCGGATTGCGGCTGACCAGAAACTCGAGCTGTTCATCGACAGCACGCAACGCGAAGCACTGACTATTCCTGAGCCGCTGTGGCGTTTCTCACTGGTTGACGCGATGATCCGCGACATGAGCATGACGTCTAAAAAATTCAAAGCCGGCGTATTCAGTGAAAAAGTACAAGATCCGCTTAACGAGCTGGCGATTAACGTCAGTCTGGAAACGGACCGCATCGCCGATATCGAACTGCAGGCCGCCGGTGATATTGACGTCGAATTTACCACCAGCTTCGACATCATCCGCACCCGGATCCTCGACGCCAACAGCCCGCACGTTGATGCGGTCACCGGCGCGACGGAACAAAGTGAAGCGGTGAAAAAAGCGGTCTCCAAGGCGATCGCCAAATCCTGTAAAGCACAGCTGCTGGAAGAGGGCGGCAGCTTGTCTGAACCACAAAGTTACGATGTGGTTGTCGTCGGCAGCGGCGGTGCCGGTCTGGCGGCGGCGATTCAGGCTTGTGACGAAGGTGCCAGGGTTCTGATCGTGGAAAAAATGTCCACTATCGGCGGCAACACCATTAAAGCGTCGGTGGGTATGAACGCCGCTGACACGCGCTATCAAAAACTCAAAGGCATTGAAGACAGCAAAGAATTGTTCTATCAGGAAACCCTCAAAGGCGGCCAGTTCAGAAACAACACCGTGCTGCTGAAAGAGTTCGTTGAGCGCGCACCGCAGGCAGTCGACTGGCTGGCTGAGCACAACATTGATCTGAGCGATATCACCATCACCGGCGGCATGAGCATCGACCGTACGCACCGTCCGGCCGATCGCAGCGCGGTCGGCGGCTTCCTGATCAGCGGTCTGGTGAAGAATCTCAACCAACGCAACATCGACGTGATGCTGGATACTTCAGTGACTGAAATCCGTTACCACGACGGCGCGGTGCAGGGTGTGGATCTGCTCAACGACGACAATGAAGTGCAGGTCATTAATGCCAAAAGCGTGATTGTGGCGACCGGTGGTTTCAGCGCCAACAGCGAAATGGTGGTGAAATACCGTCCTGAGCTGGAGGGGTTCGTGACCACTAACCACAAAGGTGCGACCGGCAGCGGCATTGCGATTTTGCAGAAAATCGGTGCGGGTACCGTGGATATGGGCGAAATTCAGATCCACCCGACCGTTGAGCAAACCACTTCTTATCTGATCTCTGAGGCGATTCGCGGCGGCGGTGCGATTCTGGTGAGCCAGGCGGGCAAGCGTTTCTTCAATGAGATGGAAACCCGTGACAAAGTGTCCGCCAACATTATCGGCCTGCCGGAGAAATTCGCTTATGTGGTGTTTGATGAGCAAATCCGCCTGAACAATAAAGCGGCCGATGAATACATCGCGCGCGGTTTTGTTATCAGCGCTGAAAACCCGCGCGAGCTGGCAGCCAAACTGGAGATGGATCATCACGCGCTGCTCGCCACGCTGGAAAGCTACAATGTGGCCGTTGATAAGCAAGACGACGTAGAATTTGGTCGTAAAACCGCGTTGCGCCACCCGATCAATCAGGGGCCGTTCTACGCGATCCGCATCGCACCGGGCGTTCATCACACCATGGGCGGCGTGACGATCAACACCGACACCAGCGTGCTGGATACTCAGGAGCAGGTGATCAGCGGCGCGTTTGCGGCCGGTGAAGTGGCTGGCGGCATCCACGGTGCTAACCGCATCGGCGGGAATGCCGTTGCAGATATCATCATCTTCGGTATTCTGGCGGGACGTAATGCCGCCAGACATGCGATGCGGTAACGGTATCCTCCTGCGTCGTTCGCTGCGGCGCAGGTTTCCCCCTTCAGTTCAGGTATTTTCTATGACGCCAGACACCCGTATTTATGCTTATTCCGCTGTTTTGATGGGCTCCCCCATTCTTCTCAAGCTGTTTGATCATAACGAGGGGCTGGCGTCGCGCGTTTTCCGCCTTATTAAACAGCAGGAAAATATCTTCACGGTTAACCGGCAAGATTCAGACGTCATGGCAATCAACCACGCGGCGGGCAGCCATGCGGTGGTGGTCAGCGCGCCGGTGTTTGATTTGATCCGTTGCGCCAAAGCGGTCAGCCAGCTGCCGGAAAGCAGTTTCAACTTCACCATCGGCCCGCTGGTGAAACGCTGGAAAATTGGCTTCAGCGGCCACAGCGTGCCTGACGCCAGCGATCTGCAGGCGCTGCTTGCGCTGACCGATCCGGATGACGTCATTCTCGATGAACCCTCACGCTCAGTTTTTTTGCAGAAAGCCGGAATGGAAATTGACCTCGGGGCGATTGCCAAGGGGTATATCGCCGACGTCGTGAGAGATTATCTGCGTCAGGAAAAGGTCACGGATGCGCTGATCAATCTGGGGGGGAATGTGCAGACGCTGGGCGCGGGTGCCGAAGGGGCCTGGGCGATAGGGCTAAAAAAGCCATTTTCAACGCCTGATGCGCTGATTGGTGTGATTAACGTGAAGGGCAAATCGGTGGTGACGTCCGGTATTTACGAACGTTATTTTGAATCTGAGGGGCAGCGCTACCATCACATCCTCGATCCTAAAACCGGCTATCCGCTGGATAACGAACTGCTCAGTGTGACCGTCATTTCGGATGATTCGATCGACGGCGACATCTACACCACGCTGCTGTACGGCATGGGCGTCGAAAAAAGCCTCGCCTGCCTGAAAAATATTCCGCAGATCGAGGCCATTTTTGTCACCAAAGATCAGCAGGTGATTTTCTCTTCACAGCGTCAGTTTACCTTCACGCTGCTGGATAACAGTTTCCGCACCCTTTACTGACAGTATTGTTTTAACAACGAATAGTGTTCCGCCTGCAGCCGGTAGCGATACACCGGCCGGCCTGTGACCCCGTAGTGAATGCTGGTGAACAAAATATGGCTGTCCGCCAGCCAGATGAGATATTTACGGCAGGAAACGCGCGAAATGTTCACCGAGTGCGCCAGCTCATCCGTTGAGAATTCCGTATCAGGATGGGCATCAATCCACAGGCACAGGGTGCGCAGTGTTTGCGGCGTTAAACCTTTTGGCAGTTTTTTGGTGTCCGCCGTCGCCGGGTTGTTGCCGTGAATTAACCGGTCAACGTCCGACTGCTCGTAATATTGCTGATTATCCATCAGCGCTTTCTTCTGCTGCCAGCCGGTCAGCGCCTCTTCAAAGCGGGAGAACTGGAACGGCTTAATCAGATAATCCACCACGCCGTAGTTCAGCGATTTCTTGATGGTCTTCGCGTCGGCGGCGGAAGAAATGACAATCACATCCACCGGGCGTCGGGCATTTCTCAGCTCCGGCAGCAGATCTAACCCGTTATCCTGCTGCATATACACATCCAGCAGGATCAGGTCGATCGGCAACTGACTGTTGAGTACCATCTCTTTGGCCTGCTGTAACGTCGAGGCTGTTCCGCAGCACGTAAACCCGGCGATCTGGCCCACGTAGCAGCGATTGAGCTCTGCGACCATGGCGTCATCATCGACTACCAGCACATTGATCATGCAGTTTTCCTCTCACCATCCCACGGAAGTTGAACAAAAAATTGAGTATAAACGTCGGGTTCAGACTCAACGGCAATCGTTCCGCCAAGGTTTTCTAATTGTTGTTTTGCCAGGAATAACCCGACGCCGCGCTCTTCGCCTTTCGACGAGAATCCTTTTTCAAAAATGGCCTCCAGTTTATCTGGCGGGATACCGGGGCCATCGTCGCTGACCACGCAGGCCAGCCAGCCATTTTGATAATGCAGTAACACGCTGACTTCGCCATCGGCCTGCCCGGCAAGGGCATCAAGCGCATTTTCAATCAAATTACCCAGTACGGTGATAAGCGCCGCGACCTGATTCTCATTGGTGTTATCGGGTAAAAAGCTGTCATCACTCAGCGTCAGCAGATGGCGCGTATCCGAAGCGCGGTTAATCTTACTTAACAGGAAACCCGCAATCACCGGTGATTTGATTTTCAACAGTAAGGAGCCAATTTCCGCCTGATAGTTATTGGCCGTTTTGAGAATGTAATCTTCAAGCTGCGTGTAACTTTTCATGTGCAGCAGCCCGAGAATAACATGCAGCTTATTCATGAATTCGTGTGAGCGTTCACGCAGCGAATCGGCGTAGTTTACCATGCCGCTCAGGCGCTGCATCAACTGGCTGACCTCGGTCTTATCCCTGAAAGTACAGATGGCGCCAATAATAACGTCATTGCTGCGCACGGGAACCGTGTTGCTCAGCAGAAAACGGCCTTTAAAATTGATCTCTTCATCGCGGCGGGCAATCCCGCTTCGCATCACATCGCAAAGCGTGGCGATAAGCGGTTGCGGCGGCTGATTGTGCTCAGGGCGGGGGTTGATCTCCGTGCCGGTTTCCAGAAACATCTGCCGGGCTTCCTGATTGATCAGGGTCACCTGCGCACGGTCATCGATGGCGATCACGCCTTCTTTGATCGACTGCAACATCGCCTGACGCTGCTCAAAGAGCGTCGAAATCTCGTAAGGCTCAAGCCCGAACAAAATACGCTTGAGCATTTTCACTAAAATCCAGGTGCCCAGTGCGCCGACCATCATGCCGAACAGCACCGTCCACAGAATACTCCAGCGACTTTTATCAACCTGCTCGGTCACTTTTACCAGCGAGATACCGATCGCCACGACGCCAATCTGGTGATGATCATCATCAAAGACGGGCGTAAATATCCGCAACGCTTTGTCCAGCGTCCCTTTATTGATGGAGACATTCTCTTTGCCCAGCAACGCAGGATCGATGTCGTTACCGATAAAATGGTGATTGATCACGTCCGGATTGGGGTGTGAATAACGGATGCCGTCCATATTGGTGACCACCACAAACAGCAGGTCGTTTCTTTTTTGCACCGCACTGGCGATCGGCTGAATGATTCCGCTGTCCGGCGGCAGGGTGAGGGCGTGCCTGATTTCGGGCACATCCGCCAGCGTGCGGGCCACGGCCAGCGCCTTATCTTTCACACCATCGCGCGCGGTGTCGCTGACCTGAACGAAATACAGCAGATGCACGACCAGCAGCACGGAAATAATCACGGCGCTTAACATCAGGCTGACGGAGGTGCTGAGTTTCATGGGGTGCTTACGCACGGGATGCGGCGAGTCGCTCATTGGAGCCCCGGTAACCATTATTGATGGCTTATGGTCTATGTTTGCGGCTGACACGTCTACCCCAATCCGGCATTTATCCTGCGGTTAATGCACTAAAATTCTCTCAGGGCGCGAGTTCCATGAAGGGCCGAATTTCACCTTTCTGCGTTCGCCCGCGAATGTGATACTTTGAACCAGCAAATGGCTGATGAGCGAATCTCAACGGCATGAATTCAGGTCAGTACAGAGGATCTATGGCAGTCATTTCCCCAGAAATTATTGAACAGGCGAAAATCTGGCGCAGGGATTTCCATACCCGCCCGGAGCTTGGTCTGAAAGAGTACGGCACGTCGAAAATCATCAGCGAATTGTTGCTGTCGTTCGGCCTTGATGTGCACACCGGAATTGCCGAAACCGGCATTGTGGCGACGCTGCGCAACGGCGAAGGCCCGTCCATTGGTTTGCGTGCCGACATTGATGCCTTGCCGATTCAGGAACTGAACGATTTCGAACACATCTCGCAAAACCCCGGTCTGATGCACGCCTGCGGCCACGATGGTCATACCGCTATTTTGCTCGGCGCGGCGCGCCATTTGAGTGAAAACCGGGATTTTCGCGGCACCGTACATTTCATTTTTCAGCCCGCGGAAGAGAATGTCGGCGGCGGTGAGATGATGGTGAAAGAAGGGCTGTTTGGCCGTTTTCCGATGCAGGCGGTTTACGCGCTGCACAACTGGCCGGGATTGCCGGTCGGGGAAGTCGCGGTCAGTCAGGGACCGATGATGGCCTCGCAGGATAACTTCTACATCACGCTGACCGGAAAAGGCTGTCACGCGGCGATGCCTGAACTGGGGGCCGATCCGGTGGTGGCGGGCGCTCAGCTTATCCTCTCACTGCAAAGTCTGATTTCTCGTCGTCTGTCGCCGCTGGAACAGACGGTGATCAGCCTGACGCAGCTTCAGGCGGGCGAAGCCATCAACGTCATTCCCGAAACGTTGCACATGTCCGGCACGCTGCGCTGCCTGAGCCGAGCGACGCGCGAAACCTGCAGGCGGTTGATCGAAGAATACGTCAACGCCGTGCCGCAGCCGTACGGGGTGAAAGGTGAGGTGCGCTGGGAGTTTGGTTATCCGGTCACGCAAAACCACCCGGCGCAGGCGGTGATTTTACGCGATGCGGCTGAAAACACGCCGGGCATCACCCAGGTGCATTTCAATAATGCCCCGTCGATGGCCGCTGAAGATTTTGCCTATTTGCTCGAAGCCTGTCCGGGCGCCTACTTCTGGCTGGGCGCCGATGGCGCCACGCCTTCCGCTTCGCTGCACAGCCCGCGTTATGATTTTAACGATGACATCATTCCTCTGGGCATCAGCGTGCTGACGACTCTGGTGGAACGGCAACTTAAAGCCTGATCGTCAGTAAGCCGGTTGCCGGTTAATGAGAACGGGCAACCCCTTCGGCAAGCCTATTGGCCGGGCCTGTAACGTACGCAAAATGGTGTTGAGAAGCCGGGATTGAGGGATTAAAAATCACCGGCTTTGAGGAATGGTCTGAAACAGATGCAATGAAAGTCTTGCTGTTTTTATAGCCTCGCCAGTTCCTGCGCGATATTCATGATTTTATACTCATATTTACTTATTTCACCACGGGCTATTTTTTCTTCCATCTGTTGGATGAAATAAAGAATGTCATCGGACTGGGTGACATCCGGCAGATCGGTAATTTTATAATCCCACCATTCCATTGCCTGAAGGCGCTCGATGATGTCTGGCGCAAAGCGGTATTTAATAATCTTAGCCGGAATGCCGCCGACGATGGCGTAAGGCGGTACATCGCCGGTGACCACTGCATTGGCCGCAACGATGGCGCCATTACCGATAGTGATACCGCCTTTTAATACGGCGTGTTCCCCCACCCAGACATCATGGCCTAATACCGTCGCGGGCGGCATATAGTCGAACCCCGCAATGTTCAGCGTTTCCCCGAATTGCTCCTGCGCCACCTTCGAGAAGAAATCATGGTACGTCAGCGGACTGGTCGTAAACCGGTGTATGGGGTGTTGTGGCCCCATAATCCGCACGCCTGCCGCCAGGCTGCAAAATCGCCCGGTGGTGAGGTTATTAGGTAATTTACTGCACGCGTAGGAATAGGCGCCCATCGAACAGAAACTTTTCCGCGGCATGGCGGCATATTCTTCGACCCAAACATCCGCGTTAAATTTTATTTTCTCCCCTTTTTTAAAAAGGAATATATTTCTCTTTTTATATATCCCTTCTACCATTTCCGGGAATTTAAGATGGACCTTATGTCGTAAACAATAATCCTCATGTTTTTGAGTCCATCGAAACTCAATGGGGTACTTCATTCCTTATTCCTCAAAGGTTAGACGCTGTTTTTATATATTCCTGACATAATCCTAGCATAAAACAGACATAACCCAAATCTGAGGCCGGCGGGAATAACCTGAGGAGTGCGCAGAAGGAAAGCCCCCGGAGGATGAGGTCCGGGGGCGGTGATGAACGTTTCAGTCAGGCGGGGTGATCAGACCCTGAAATGCCCGACCGCGACCGCCAGTCCGGTTGCCTGTTGCTGCAAGGCTGAGGCGGCACCGGCAGATTCCTGAACCATCGCGGCGTTCTGCTGCACCATGCCGTCCAGCTGTGTGATGGCGCGGTTAATCTCGTGAATACTTTGCATCTGTTCTTCGGAGGCATGGGTGATGTCGAGCATCACGCTGCTGACGTTAGACACGTTGCTGACAATCTCGCTCATGCTGCTGCTTGCCAGACGAACCTGCGCAGAGCCGGACGCCACGCTGCTGACGGTGGATTCGATCAGCTCTTTGATCTCTTTCGCTGCCTGCGCGCTGCGCTGTGCCAGGCTGCGCACTTCACTGGCGACCACGGCAAAACCGCGCCCCTGTTCGCCTGCCCGTGCGGCTTCCACCGCCGCGTTGAGCGCCAGAATATTGGTCTGGAACGCGATGCCGTCGATAACCCCGGTGATGTCACCGATTTTCGATGATGCGCTTTCAATGCTCTCCATTGTCGTCATGACTTTGTTCACCACGATGTCACCGCGTGACGCCGCTTCCGATGCCGATTTCGCCGTCTCGCTGGCCTGTCTGGCCGAACTGGCGGATTGCGAGACGGTCGCGGTGATCTGCTCAAGTGACGCCGCCGTCTGTTGCAGGCTGGCCGCTGCGGATTCCGTTCTGCCGGACAGATCGTTATTTCCGGCCGCAATTTCATCCGCCGCCACTTTCACCGATTCGCTGGTGGTGCGGATTTCAGCCATCACTTTGCTGAGCTTATCGACGAAGGTATTAAACGCATGTGCAATTTGCGTGACTTCGTCATGCCCGTCGGTGGGTAAGCGCTGCGTCAGATCGTCTTCGCCGGAGCTGATGGCGTTGAGCGTATCGCGCACGGCAGACAGGCGACGAAACGCTTTGGTGATGATAAGGCCAATAACCGCCGCCGAGAGCAGCACAATCACCATCAGCGCAATCACCGAGGAGGTCAGCAGGGATCGCATGCCCGCCGTCGATTCTTTCTTGTCTTCAATGACCAGCGTAAACCAGTCCGTACCTGCAACCGGCAGGGCGCGGACGCGTTTTACCGCCTTGTTCATGCGAATATCCGACGGCGCGCCGGCAGCAAACAGCCGTGGCAGGTCCACGCCTTCCGCCAGAGAAGTGAAGGGTTTCAGCGCCAGTTTTGCATCGGGATGCGCGATGATGGTGCCGGCACTGTCCACCAGCATGCCGAAGCTTTCCGGCGTCGGGTGAATGGTATTGACGTTATTGACCACGCTGTCCATGGAAACGTCCCCCGCCACAATCGCTTTCAGCGCGCCGTTTTCCATCACCGGCACCGCGAAAGTCACCACCAGATTGCCGGTGCCCGCATCGATGTACGGCGGGGTGACCACCGGATGTCCGGCGCTTTCGGCCTGTTTGTACCAGGGGCGGCCTGTCGGATCGTAATCGGCGGGTACGCCGGTCGGATCGGAGAATTTGGCGGTTTTATTGGCGTAGCCGACGTAGACGTTGGCGAAGTTTCCCGCCGTTGCGATCTGCTTCATTACCGGTATCGGATCCGCCGTCAGCGCCACGGGTTGCAGTGAAACAATCATCTGCGTTTTGGCGTTGACCCATTCGCTGATCCCTTGCGTATGGCTTGATGTCAGCGCGTTCAGCGTGCTGTCTGTCGCCTGACTGTTGTATTTATTGGCGACGGTGTAACTGAGGAACGTATTGATAGCCAGCGAGCAAATCACAATCGAGATGCAGGCCACGATGATGCGCGAACGAAGGGTCTTAAGCATGGGCATTTCCCTGAAAGGAATCTTAAGATCTGGGTATCGACAGTAAACGGAGAAACTTGAAGCAGGTCACAAAAAACGGGCGTTTGTAGGGCGCAGCAACACCTTCCTGCTATTTCAGCGGGGAAAGCTGCCGTATTCAGAGTCATTCCCTGTCCGCGTATGCCTAAGCCATATTGTTCATCTATTTCGTGAATCACCTCTCAAAACTGATCACAAATCCGGCAGGGGATCTTGCGGCTTTTTTCGCCTGATGATAGTAATGCACTACTTTACGAAATAATGTGAAGCAGGAAAGTACATTACGAATCGATTTTAAAGGACACCCCATGTCAGAACTTAAATTTGCCACACGTCTGAACTCGTTTGCCTCGGGGGCTTATCTTTACTGGCCGGAACTGAAAGGCAAACCTTCAGTGCTGCAAATGATCGAACGTGCAGCTACGGTTAAAGGATTGACGCATCTGGACCTCAACTATCCGCAGCATATGACCGATGATATCAAGACGATGCGTCAGAAAATCGAGGAAGTCGGGCTGGCGGTTAACGGGATGCAGATGCGCTGGGATGCTCCGCAATTCAAAATCGGCGCATTCACCCACCCGGACCCTAAGATCCGCCGTCAGGCGATTGAACTCACCAAACGCGGCATCGATGCCGGGCGCGAATTCGGTGCCAGCATCATGACGTTGTGGATGGGGCAGGACGGTTTTGATTACTGCTTCCAGGCCGATTACAAAAAAATGTGGGAAGACGCGGTCGGCGCGGTGCGCGAAGTGGCGGAATATGCCCCGGACATCGACGTCAGCATTGAGTACAAACCCAACGAACCGCGGGCTTACAGCATTTTCCCGAATGCCACGACCTGCCTGCTGGCCGTTGAAGAGGCCGGTTGCAAGAACTTAGGCATTACGCTGGATTTCGCACACGTGTTATTTGCCAACGAAATTCCGGCATTTGCCGCCGCCATGGTGGCACGCCGTTCACGCCTGCTGGGGCTTGATCTCAACGACGGCTGGGGAAAACGCGACGACGGCCTGATGGTCGGCTCGGTCAACCCGCGCGCCACGCTGGAGTTTCTGCTGCAGATGAAACGCGACGGCTATAAAGGCGCGTATTACTTCGATACCTTCCCGGACGCCAGCGGTCTGGATCCGGTACGCGAAGCGGAAACCAATATCGCCACGGTGATCCGTTTACTGAAACTGTGCGAAAAACTCGAAAACAATCCGGCGCTGAATGATGCCATCAGCAGGCAGGACGCCGTTGCCTCACAGCAGATCGTCAACGACGTGATGCTGGCGCAGTAAAAGATTTATTTAATCAAAACCAGCCGGAAAGCCAAAGTACCCGCCACAGCGCTTTGCTGTGACAACCATAAAAATAACAACCGAAGGTCAGATAATGAAAAAACTCTTACTGTCTGTACTCACCTCTACACTGCTTTGCACCAGCGTTTACGCCGCAGATTTAGCGCCGTTACAGTCCGACACCGAGCCCGATCGCACTGACTGGACGCAGCTCGGCGTTAAATACGGCCCGATGCCGGCGGTAGATAAAAACCTGAAAATTGGCGGCGTCTCTAAAACGCTGACCAACGAATACTGGCGCTCACTGGGCGAAGGCTACAAAAACGCGGCGAAGCAATACGGGTTTACCGTCGAATATCAGGCCGCCGCTAACGAAGACGATCAGCTCGGTCAGCTGTCTATCGCTGAAACGCTGATCTCGCAGGGCTTCAACGGCCTGCTGGTTTCCCCGCAAACCGATGCCAACCTGCAACCAGCGTATGAATCCGCCAAAAGCAAAGGCATCGCGGTGGTTAACGTCAACGATGCGGTTATGCCTAATGCGGAACATTACGTCGGTAATGTGCAAAAGGATAACGGCGTGCGCGTCGCCAACTGGTTTATCAAACAACATCCGCAAGGCGGGAAAGTGGCCGTCATCGAAGGGCAGCCTGGCGTATACGCCGCCGCTCAGCGTACGCGCGGCTTTAAAGAAACCCTTCAGCCCGGCGGAAAATTCACCGTGGTGGCCAGCGTACCTGCCAACTGGAGCCGCGAGAATGCCTACAACGCTGCCGCGACCATTTTGCAACAACATCCTGATTTAATTGGTTTCTACGCCAACAATGACGGCATGGCACTCGGGGTGGTCGAGGCGGTGGCCGCTGCCGGAAAATCCAAACAGGTCGCCGTATTTGGCACCGACGGGATTTCTGATGCCTATGCGTCGATTAAACGCGGCGAGCTGACCGGTACCGTGGACAGCTTCCCGGTGCTGACCGGTCAGGTGGCGATGGAAGTGGTGCTGCGTCTTATCAGCGGCCAGAAAATCTCCCGCGTGGTGTCTACGCCGCAGGCGTTAATCACCAAAGACAACGTTGATGCCTTCTCTACCAAAGACAACATCAAACTGCGCCAGCTGCTGGCACAGCAAAAATAAGTCAGGCGTCTGAAAACGGGTCGGGAGAGTTTATGGAACAGTACAGTTTGACGATGCGTGGCATCAGTAAAAGCTACAGCGGCGTGGCGGCGGTGCAGAATGTCGATTTCTCGGTCAGGCCGGGTGAAGTTCACGCGCTGATCGGTGAAAACGGTGCGGGGAAATCGACGTTGCTGAATATTCTGTCAGGCGTGCGTGCGGCAGATTCCGGCGAGATCCTGGTAGACGGGCAGGTGATTCAGATGAAGAACCCGCTTTCCGCCCGCCATGCTGGTATCGCGATGATCCATCAGGAGTTGCAGCACGTTCCTGAACTCTCCGTGGCCCAGAATATGTTCCTCGGGCGGCCTTTAACACGGTTCAAAGGGCTGTTTGTCGATAAGCAGGCGCAGTACAAAAGGGCGGTGTCGATTTTGCGCCGTCTTGATCCGAGCATCGATCCGGATGAGCCGATCAAAAACCTGAAAGTGTCGCAGCAGCAGATTGTCGAAATTGGCCGCGCGCTGCTGGATGAAGCCAAAATCATTGCGATGGACGAGCCGACTTCCAGCCTGACGCCCACTGAATTCGAGCGACTGGCTGAACTGATTTCGGATCTGAAATCAATGAACGTGGCGCTGATTTACGTCTCGCACAAAATGAACGAAATCTTCAAAGTCTGCGACCGCGCGACGATTTTACGAGATGGCAAACAGGTCGGCGTGGTGAATATCTGCGATGAAACGGAAGAAACCATCGTCACAAAAATGGTCGGGCGCAAAATCGAAAAAGTGCAGCATCATTCACACGCGACGCAACGTGAAGTGCTGCGCGTCGAGGGGCTTAGCCGTGACAGCGCGGTGCGGTCGGCGAGTTTCAGCGTCAAGGCGGGGGAAGTGCTGGGTATCGCCGGGCTGGTCGGGTCAGGGCGTACCGAGTTGCTCAAACTGATCGCCGGGATCGACGCGAAAACCGGCGGCAGTATTGAGGTCGAAGGCGTTGCCGTTAAAAATCATAACGTCAGCGCCGCCATACGCGCCGGGATCGGCCTGGTGCCGGAAGATCGTAAAAAAGAAGGCATCATCAAAGAACGCGCGGTGAAAATGAACATGGCATTGCCGTCAATGGGGCGTTTCACCCGTTTCGGATTGCTGAAAAGACATCAGCTGGATCAGACCGCGCTGGAGGTCATGACCGATCTGCGCCTGCGTCCGCTGAATATTGAAAAACCTATCGGTACGCTCAGTGGCGGTAATCAGCAAAAAGTGATTATCGGACGTTGGGTGGCCGCAGATAATAAAGTGTTTCTTTTTGACGAGCCAACACGGGGAATTGATATTGGTGCCAAGTCTGAAATTTATAATTTGATCGAAAAACTGGCGCAGCAGGGAAAAGCCATTGTGGTTGTCTCCTCTGAAATGCCGGAAATTATGCGAATTTCGGACAGAGTCCTGGTGATGCGTGAAGGGAAAATCACAAAAGAACTTAACGGCGACGAGATCACGGAAGAAAATATTGCCCGTTATGCGATAAGCGATCTGAATTAAGTGTGGATAAAGTCTGTCACCTCCCTATTTATTGAAGGCCATTATTATGACGACTCAAGGTAATGTTCAGCCCAAGGTTTTTTCTTCGGCATTATTTAAATTCAACGTGCGCGATGCCGGTACGCTGATTGGTTTATTAATCATTGTGATCACCTTCTCTTTTTTATCGCCGGTATTTTTTACCGTGCCTAATTTATTGAATATTTTGCAACAGTCTTCCATCAACGGCATTATTGCGCTGGGAATGACGCTGGTGATTATTTCCGGCGGTATCGATCTCTCCGTCGGGCCAACCGCGGCGCTTTCTGCGGTGCTCGGTGCGACGCTGATGGTGTCCGGCGTGCCCATTCCGCTGGCCATTATGGCGACGCTCGGCGTCGGCGCATTGTGTGGCGTGTTCAGCGGGATGTTAGTGGCCTACGCCGGTTTGCAGCCTTTCATCGTCACCCTCGGCGGCCTGTCGTTATTTCGCGCCCTGGCGCTGATTTTCACCAACGGTAACCCGATTTTCGGCATTCCGATGGAGTTTCGCACCGTCATCAACAGCACGGTCTTCGGCGTTCCGGCACCGATTGTTATCGTCATCGCCATTGCCGCTATTTTGTGGGTGGTGATGAATAAAACCCCGCTCGGCGAATACATTCTGGCGGTGGGCGGTAACGAAGAAGCGGCGCGTGTGGCCGGTGTGCCGGTCAAAAGAACCAAGGTGACAGTCTTTGTGATCTCCGGCGTGTTAGCCTCGCTGGCTTCGCTTATCCTGATTGGCCGGCTGGGCGCTGCCGAGCCGACGATGGGGAATTTGTGGGAGCTTGACGCCATTGCCGCGGCGGCCATTGGCGGGGCTTCGCTGATGGGCGGCAAAGGCAGTGTGATCGGTACGCTGATTGGTGCGGTTATTTTGGGTTCATTACGTAATGGCCTGACACTTCTGAATATTCAGGCGTTTTATCAATTGCTTGCTACTGGCCTTATAATTATCATAGCGATGTTGATTGACCGGGCGACACGAGGCAAGTAATGAATCAGGATCCGCGAGCTATTGGTGCTCAAATTCGTATGAAATTGCCACATCTGACGCCACTGGAAAGAAAAGTCGTCGAATCAATTACGTCTAAAACCGATTTTACCGAGCACACGTCTTTAAAAGAAATTGCGCTGGAAAATAATGTGTCTGAGGCGATGGTTGTAAAACTGACGAAAAAATTAAACTTTTCAGGGTTCAGAGATTTCAGAAGCAGTTTAATTTATTACAACTATTCTGAAGTGGCAAATTTACATGCTGAAATTGAACCGGGAGATTCGTCGGAGCAATTACTTGAAAAAGTATTCAGAACCTCTATTCAGGCCATCGAAGAAACATTATCGATTGTCGATATTTCTGAATTTAACCGTGCCGCTGACATTCTTTTTAAAGCCAGGCACATCGATTTATATGCCGTTGGCGGTTCTGCCGCCGTGGCACGAGATTTGTCGCACAAGCTCCTGAAAATAGGGATCAAAACGACGGTCTACGATGATGCTCATATTATGCTGATGTCAGCCGCCGTCTTATCGGACGATGATGCGGTGGTGGCGATCAGTCATTCCGGCGCGACCCGCGCAGTGAATGATCCGATCAAACTGGCGGCGCGCAACGGTGCCAAAGTTATCGCCATCACCAATTACGCCGAGTCGCCTATTGCGCGCAATGCGCATGTGGTTCTCAATTCAACCTCTCAGGGATCGCACTTGCTCGGGGAAAACGCCGCGTCGCGCATCGCCCAGTTAAATATTCTGGATGCCTTATTCGTGGCGATCGCACAGAAGGATCTGAAGACAGCGGAAAAGAACCTGATGAAAACCCAGCAGGCGGTTCAGGACCTTCGGGAATACTAGAATGGGTAAAATTTTAGTCACGGGCAGCCTCCATTACGACATCGTGATCCACGCGCATCACCGCCCTGAAAAAGGCGAGACGGTGATCGGCAGTGGCTGTTCGTACAAATTCGGCGGTAAAGGCGGCAATCAGGCCGTATCTGCCGCGAAAGCGGGCGCTCAGGTCAGTTTTGCCGGTGCGGTCGGTGCGGATACGCAGGGAGAATTCCTGCGTGGCGTACTTATTGAGCACGGCGTTGATACGGCGAGTATCGCGGTCACTGACGCCGTCCCGTCCGGCATGAGCGTTGCGCTGATGGATGCCGAAGGCGATTACGGTGCGGTGGTGGTGTCCAACGCCAACAACCTGATCGACCCGGCGCAGTTCAGCCATGATGTTCTGTGGCAGCAGGTGGACATGTTGCTGCTGCAAAATGAAGTGCCGGAAGCGGTCAACCTGAACGCGGCGAGAGAGGCGAAGCGGCGCGGCGTGCGCGTCTGCCTGAATGCCGCTCCGGCGCGTGAACTGTGCGCCGGGATGCGGGCTGCGGTGGATTTGCTGGTGGTCAACGGCGTTGAGGCCCGCGATCTGAGCTGCATCGTGGTGAATGATTTAGCCGGCGCCTGCGAAGCCGCGCAGTGGCTCAGTCAGCACTATCCGGCCGTGGTGGTCACCGCGGGCGAACACGGCGTTGCCTGGAGCGAAGCGGGCAACCCCGGCCAGTCGCTGCCCGCCGAGAAAATCACGCTGGTCAGTACCCACGGCGCGGGCGACTGTTTTATGGGCATGTTGTGCACTTCACTCCTGAACGGAAATACGCTGGCCGATGCTGTCGCGAAAGCCAACCGTGCAGCGGCGGAACACGTGTCACGCAAAGCCTGAGTCGTGCTTAACGGGCAGGATGCATTTCCTGCCTTTTCCCTTCCCGATGAATTACGCCTCGCCATCCTGTTCAATTTTCTTCTTATCGACATGCCCGAGTGAACGCTCCGGGAAGCAGATGTCGCGCACGCGCTGCTTGAGCGGCGCCGCATCAGGGAAGCCGCCGTCACGTTTACGCTCCCAGATGATCTCGTCATCGACTTTGATCTCGTAAATGCCGCCGGTGCCGGGGACCAGCGTTACCGACGCCAGATCGCTGCTGAACGAATTCAGCAGTTCCTGCGCCATCCACGCGGCGCGCAGCATCCAGTTGCACTGGGAACAGTAAGTGATGGTGATAGCAGGTAATTTTTCCATGGTTCAGACCCTTTAAGAGAATGTTTAAAAGCCGGTAATGCCCTGAAAATAGCACGATCCTACTGCCCGCTACAGACCTGCGCCAGTTGCTGCCTCAGCCACTGGTGCGCGGGGGAGAGATGCGAGCGTTCGTGCCATGCGGCGACTTTAGTAAAGCCGGGAATGTCCAGCGGCGGCGGTATCACTTCCAGCCCTGCGGCATCTCGCACCAGCCGTTCCGGCACCACGGCGATCAGATCCGTGGTCTGCAACACCGGCGGCAGCACCAGAAAACTGTTGACCGACAACACCACATTGCGTTTTTTGCCGAGCGCCCGGAGCGCGGTATCCGTCACTCCGGCAAAATTTTCGCCGCTCAGCGACACCAGCGCATGGTCGTAATGACAAAACGTCCCGAGGGAAATCGTTCCTTTGTCCAGCGCGGGGTGGCCTTTGCGCAGCGTGCAAACATAACGCTCATCGTACAAATGGCGGATATGCAGGTCGGGCGGCGTGGTTTCCGGTGTCAGCAGAGCGAGATCGACTTCACCGCGTTCCAGCCGCTCCTGAATGTTCGATGCCTCCGCCCGCTGAACCGACAGATGAATGCCCGGCGCCCGTTGCCGCAACAGGGAAAAGAACGGCACGATAATCACGCTCAGCGCGTAATCCGTGGCGGCCAGCGTAAACGTCATCTCGCATTCGGCGGGAACAAAGGCTTCCGGCTGCAACAGCGCGTCAATTTCCGCCATCACCCGTTTCACCGGTTTTGCCAGCGCCAGCGCACGCTCGGTCGGCACAATGCCGTAGCGCGCACGCACAAATAAAGGGTCATCAAAGCTTTCGCGCAGACGCGTCAACATGCTGCTCACGGCAGGCTGCGTCAGGGAAAGGCGCTCGGCGGCGCGGGTCACGCTGCGCTCGTCGAGCAGTGCATCGAACGTCTTTAGCAGATTCAGATCGAGACTTTTCAGATTGCGCATGGGCAGGGCACCGATTGAGTTATAACGAAATATAATAGGCACTATAATATTTTCAGACTTCTGCTTATAGCTCTTTGACGGCACGCTGGTTGCTGAATGATCCCATCCTTCGAGGAAAATATATGTCTGCACTTTTCACGCCTTTTACATTGAAAGACGTCACCTTAAAAAACCGTATCGCCGTTCCGCCGATGTGCCAGTATTCCGCCACTGATGGCGTGCCGAACGACTGGCATCAGGTGCATTACGCGACCCTCGCCCGCGGTGGCGCAAGCCTGGTCATTGTCGAAGCGACGGCGGTGTCACCTGAAGGCCGCATCACCCCAGGGTGCCTGGGGATCTGGAACGATGAACAGGCCGCTGAACTGGCGAAAATCGCCACATCCATCAAAGCCGCAGGCGCAGTACCGGGGATCCAGATCGGTCACGCAGGCCGTAAAGCCAGCGCCAATCTGCCGTGGGAAGGGGACGACCATATTGCCGAAGGCGACGCGCGCGGCTGGGCGACGATTGCGCCTTCCGCCGTTGCGTTTGGTAAGCATCTGCCAAAAGTGCCGAAAGAGATGACCAAAGCCGATATCCAGCGCGTGATGGCGGATTTTGTGGCCGCGGCAAAACGTGCGCGCGATGCCGGTTTTGAATGGCTGGAACTGCACTTTGCCCACGGCTATCTGGCGCAAAGCTTCTTCTCCGTGCATTCCAACACCCGCACCGACGAATACGGCGGTGATTTCGCCGGTCGCAGCCGTTTCCTGATTGAGACTTTCGACGCCGTTAACGCCGTCTGGCCGAAAAATCTGCCCATCACCGCGCGTTTCGGCGTAATTGAATACGATGGCCGCGACGAAGAAACCCTGGCGGAATCTATCGAACTGACCCGCATTCTGCGTGAGAAAGGGCTGGATATGCTGAACGTCAGCGTCGGTTTCTCCACCTGGGAAGCGCAGATCCCGTGGGGTGCCGGTTTCCTCGCGCCGGTGTCGCGCCGCGTGCGTGCAGAAGCCGGTTTGCCGGTGGCCAGCTCATGGGGCGTGGCTTCGGCGCAAATCGCCGAGCGCTGCATCAGCGAAGAAGATATGGATCTGGTGATGATTGGCCGCGCGATGCTCGCCAACCCGCATTATCCGTATGCGCTGGCGAAAGAGCTGGGCGAAGACAATCCGTCATGGGTCTTGCCTGCGCCTTACGCCCACTGGCTTGAGCGTTACAGCATTAACTGATCGCTGATTGACATCAGCGTCATTGTCGGCAGGCAGAAGTCTTCTTCTGCCTGTTTTTTTATCTGTCTCCAAGATATAAAAATAAGCCATGCTGGCTATCACGAGCCATGATTTCCGTAATATCTCAGCGGTGCGTATTCTTTGTGGACACCAGCCCGCGGGCTGTTTCCCGGACATAAAGGAATCACACATGAATGCGATCAACTGGCCGCAAGGCTACCTCCCCGGCGAAGCCGATAACTTCGCGTCTAACGAAATGATCATCACCGGCCTGACCGTTGAACAACTCTGGGCACAACTCGATAACACCGCCGCCTGGCCGGAGTATTACAGCAACGCGTCGGATATTGCGTTTCACGACGGCAGCGGACCGGGGCTGAGCGACGGCGCACGTTTTCGCTTCAGCACCTTCGGCTTTCCGGTGGAAGCGCAGGTGAATGAATACGTCCCGCCAGCCAACGGCCAGCCCGCGCGCATGGCGTGGCACGGCTGGGCAGAAGGCGACGCCGACACGCGTCTTGACGTGCATCACGCGTGGCTTATCGAAGAACTTTCCGGTGGCCGCGTACGCATCCTGACCCAGGAAACGCAGAATGGAAAACCGGCACGCGATCTCGCAGTGACGCGGCCGAATCCGATGATCAACGGCCATCAGGAATGGCTGGACGGGATGATTAAAGCGGCGCGCGGTTAAGTCGCGCGCTAAGCACCTCTTCCGTGCTGTGGGGGCTGGCCGTCAGCTCCAGTTTCTGCCGGCCAGCAATTGCCCACCCTGGTTGAGATGCAGGGTGTTGCTCGTGAAAATCAGATAATGCTAAACGCCGTCCTGGCGATTCAATTCACAATGGAATAACCCGGTTATTCGATGAGGAATATTTCGAACTGCACCTGCCGGGGAATTCTAAAAGTGACGTAGCATTTTCCGATAAAATATTTTTCTTACCTGTCATGATAGCTGAAATACAAATATACATGCTGAGTGGTATTGATAGTGTAAATAATAAATCACAGATGTCTTTCAGACCCGGTAATTTCTGGCGACCGCACAGAAACTGTCTGGATTTTTTACGTTTTTTCGTGATGCACTTGCTGTTTTTAAAGTGTAAAGAATTGTTTTTATTGTTTATTTTTCCGTGCCTTTCAGCAGGTATAGCGGCGAGAGCCAATAATGCTTACAAGAAAACACCACTATAGATAATTCTAATATTCACTGTAAATATTTTTATTAACTGATTCACTTGTATTTGTTATGCGGTAAATAACTAACGCTTCTTTATAACAGTTTACTTTTCACGACACAAAAGCTGTTTTCTGAATCTTCTAAAAAATGAGATTTTTACCTCTGATAAACAGAAAATTATTAGATAGCTGAATGTTACTGAAATGAATTTAATTAAAAACTAATTTATTGGCTAATGAAATTATCAGGGGAGTCATGATTAATGTCACCCTCTGACAGGATGACGGTGCCTGCAATCCCGGCCTCTTTTCCTTTCAATCCTTTCCAAATCAACGCAAAATCTCTCCCTTAAACCAGCGATAATAAGGGATGCGGGCGTGAATTCAGGTTTGATGGTGTTACACGGCAATCACTCAGAAGCCCTGAGGGACGTGCTGATCACGTGGATGGCGGCGCATCCGCTTTCGCCGCTGGAAAATGAAGTGATTCTGGTGCAGAGCAATGGCATCAACCAGTGGCTGAAACTGGCGCTGGCGCGCGATGCTGATGACGGCGGCTGCGGCATTGCGGCGGCGCTGGACATCAAACTTCCGGCGCGTTTTTTCTGGCAGGTGTACCGCGCCGTGCTCGGCAAAGAGCAGGTGCCGGAATCTTCACCGTTCGACCGGCCATTGCTCACCTGGCGGCTGATCCGGCTGTTACCGCAATTGCTCACCGAACCGGTGTTTGCACCGCTGGCGCGTTTCTTAAAAGACGACGGCGACATGCGCAAACTGCATCAGCTGGCACAGCGTCTGGCCGATTTGTTCGATCAGTATCAGGTGTATCGCGCCGACTGGCTGGAGGACTGGGGCAACGGACTGGACGTTCTGCGTACCAGCCGCAAGGGCAGCGATCCTTTACCGGAAAACCTGCTGTGGCAGCCTCAACTGTGGCGTGCACTGCTGGCGGATGTTCCTGAAAATCAGCGTAATACCAGTCGCGCCGCGCTGCATCAGCGTTTTCTGCACCACGCCCAAACGCTTTCTGAACATCAGCGCCCGGCCGGTCTGCCTGCGCGCCTGGTCGTTTTCGGCATCTCTTCACTGCCACAGCAGTCTCTCGAAGTGCTGGCGGTGCTTGGCCGCTGGACGCACATTTTTATGTGCGTGCATAACCCGTGCGAGCACGACTGGAGCGATATCATCGCCGATAAAGATCTGCTGCGCGCCGAACGGATGCGTCAGCAGCGCAAGCCGGGTATGCCGCCGGTGATGAACGATGATGAGCTTCATCAGCATGCCCATCCGCTGCTGGCGGCGTGGGGCAAACAGGGGCGCGATTATATCGGCCTGCTCAATGAATATGACAACCACGAATCCTATGCCTCGCAACTGGCGCCGGTGATCCCGCGTATTGATCTCTTTACCTCTAACGGCACCGACACGTTACTGCACCAGTTGCAGGAAGATATTTTGCAACTGCGCCCGCTGGCTGAAACCAAAGGATACTGGCCGCCGCTGAATGCGCAGGACGACTCTCTGCGCTTCTACATTACCCACAGCGCCCAGCGTGAAGTGGAAGTGCTGCATGACCGTCTGCTGGCCGCGCTGGCGGCAGATCCGACGCTCAGACCGCGCGATATTATTGTGATGGTGCCGGACATCAACGGCTACGCGCCGCATATTCAGGCGGTGTTCGGCCTGACCGCGCGCAGCGACCCGCGCTACATTCCGTTCACCGTCGCCGATCAGGGGCCGCGCCAAAATAATTCTCTGCTCGGCGCGCTGGAACGCCTGCTGAATTTGCCGCAGTCGCGGTTTGCCGTCAGTGATTTGCTGGATTTACTCGATGTGCCGTCGGTGCGTCAGCGCTTTGCCATCGAAGAAGAACAACTGCCGCTGTTGCACCGCTGGATACGCGCCGCCAACGTGCGCTGGGGGCTGCACGCCGAACAGCGTCAGAGCCTCGAACTGCCGTTATCGCCGGAGCAAAACAGCTGGTTCTTTGGCCTGCAACGGATGCTGCTGGGCTACGCAGTGGGCAGCGGCGAAGCCTGGGGGAATATCGAGCCGCTGGATGAAATCGGCGGGCTGGACGCGGCGCTGATCGGGCCGTTGTCGCATCTGCTGAGTTGCCTTGATGAAACCTGGCGTCAGCTGCGCGAGCCCGCCGCGCCGCAGGTCTGGGGCGAACGTCTGCGCGCGATCCTTTCACAGTATTTTGCACAGGACGACGAGGGAGAGGACGGCTTCATTTTAGTCCGTCTGCACACCGAACTGGACACCTGGCTGGAAGCCTGTGAAAGCGTTGATTTACAGGCCGAACTGCCGCTTTCTGTGGTGCGCGATCACTGGCTGGCGCAGTTTGACCAGTCCGGCCTGACGCAGCCGTTCTTCGGCGGTGCGGTGACCTTTGCCACGCTGATGCCGATGCGCGCCATTCCCTTCCGCCACGTTTACCTGCTCGGCATGAACGACGGCGATTATCCGCGTAACCGCGTGCCGATGGATTTCGATCTGATGGGACGCGATTACCGCCCCGGTGACCGTTCACGTCGGGAAGATGACCGCTACCTGTTCCTCGAAGCGCTGCTTTCTGCCCGCGAACGCCTACACATCAGCTGGGTGGGGCGCAGCATTCATGACAACACTGAGCGCCCGCCGTCGGTGCTGGTGGCGCAACTGCGTGACCATCTGGCGGCAGGCTGGACGCTCAGCAGCGGCGACGAGGTGCTGCCGGCGCTGACCGTTGAACATCGCCTTCAGCCGTTCAACCGCGACTATTTTGTTAAAGACAGCGCACTGTTCAGTTATGCCCACGAATGGCGTGCCGGGCTGGAAGCGGAAGCCGCTGACGTTGCTGCACAACCGCTGCAACCTGTTGAACAGGAAGGGGCGCTGACGCTGCGCCAGCTGTCGGATTTTCTGTCAGATCCGGTGCGCAGCTTCTTCCGCCAGCGGCTGAATATCTATTTTGAGCGGGAAGATCCGGGCAGCGAAGATCAGGAACCCTTCGATGTGAACGCGCTGGAAAACTGGCGATTACAGGATGAACTGATCCGCGCGCAGAAATGGGCGCTGGAAGCCGGGGTGTCGCGGCAGGATGTTTTGCGACAGCAGCTTGAACGCATCGAACGGCGCGGCGAGCTGGCACCGGGCGAATTTGCCAGAGTGCTGAGTGAAGATCTGGCGGAGCCGATGGAACAACTGTTTGCCAGCTATCAGCAGGTGCTCGACGCGTGGCCGCAGGCTCTGGGCAATGAATCGCTGAGCGTTGATACCGGCGGCGTCAGTTTCTCCGACTGGCTGGGCGATCTGCGCGCCAGTGAGGGCGGTGAACGGGCGCGCGTGGTGCTGGAAAGTGGCGGCCTGATGACCAAAGAGCGCAGCTACCGCTTCGACAAACTGCTGCCGTACTGGGTCGCTCATCTGGCCGGACACCTCGGCGGGCAGCCGATGCACAGCATTATTGTCAGCAAAAACGGCACCGCTGAACTGCCGCCGCTGGAGATTTCACAGGCCGAAGCATTGTGGCAAACGCTGGTGGAGACCTGGCAGCAGGGGCAGTTACGTCCGCTGCCGCTGGCGGTGAAAACCGCCTTCGTCTGGCTGAAAAAAGACGGCAATGAACAGAGCGCGCCGGACAGCGATGCCTGGTTTGCCGCCCGTGATGCCTATGAAAATCACGATCCGGCTAACAAAAAATTCGGTGAGCGCGACAGCAACCCTTATCTGGCCCGCGCGTGGCCTGATTTTGCCACATTGTGGTCCGACGGCGAATTCGCCGTGCTTGCGGATCTGCTTCTGGCTCCGCTGAAAAATCATCTTTCTCGCAGTAAGAAAGGAGGAAAGGAATGACGGATCGCACCCTGCCATCGGCCCTCAATGTGCTGAATTTCCCGCTGACCGGCAGCCGCCTGATTGAAGCCAGCGCCGGTACCGGGAAAACCTTCACCATCGCCGCGCTGTACGTGCGGCTGGTGCTCGGGCACGGTGGCGATAACGCCTTCAGCCGCCCGCTGACGCCGCCCGACATTCTGGTGGTGACCTTCACCGATGCGGCCACCAAAGAGCTGCGGGATCGTATTCGTGAACGTCTGTCCAAAGCAGCGGTTTGCTTTCAGGAAGATCCGCATGAGCCGTCATCGGGCGACGAATTTCTCTTAACACTGCGTGCGGAATATACGCCGGAGCAATGGCCGGGCTGTGCCCGTAAATTGCAACTGGCGGCCGAATGGATGGATGAGTCGGCGGTTTCCACCATCCACGGCTGGTGTAACCGGATGCTGGGCGAACACGCGTTCGACAGCGACAGCCTGTTTACGCAGACACTGGAAACCGATCAGAGCGAATTGCTGATGGACGTGGTGCGCGACTACTGGCGCAGCTTCTATTTCGCGCTGCCGGAGCCGGACATCCGCACCCTGCGCGGCTGGTGGCGCACGCCGGAAGCGTTACACCAGAGTGTGATGCCACTGCTGGACTATGCCGACGAACTGGGATCGGATGAACCGCCTGCGCAGGTGTGCGAAACGGTCAGTCAGCAGAAAGCCGACGAGCTGGCGGCGCTGAAACAGGGCTGGGCACAATGGACGCAGGAGCTGCGCACGATCCTCGAGGGCGCGGTGGCGGCGAAAGTGGTCGATGGCCGTAAAATTCAGGCGCGTTATTTCACGCCGTGGCTGGAAAAACTCCATACCTGGGCCACCACCGATGAAGTGATGCCGGATCTGAAAACCGGCTGGGAACGCCTGACGCCGGAAGGCCTGGCAGAGTGCTGGAAACAGGGCGAGCCGCCTGCGCACCCGGCGCTGACCGCGATGGAAACCCTGAAAGCGCGTCTCGAGAGTTTGCCTGATGCGCGCAGCGGTTTGCTGAAACACGCCTGCCGCTGGATAGAAAACCGCTTTGACGCCGAGCAGCAAAAGCGTGCGCAGATGGGCTTCAACGATTTACTGACCCGCCTCGACGCCGCGCTGCGCAGTGATAACGGTGAACGGCTGGCGGAGATCATCCGCACCCAGTTCCCGGTGGCGATGATCGACGAATTTCAGGACACCGACCCGCTGCAATACCGTATTTTCGATACCGTTTACCGGGTGGCAAAAAATGTACCGGAACAGGGGCTGATCCTGATCGGCGATCCGAAACAGGCGATTTATGCGTTTCGCGGGGCCGATATTTACACCTATCTGCGGGCGCGTCGCGATACCGGCGGACGTCACTACACGCTGGCGACCAACTTCCGTTCCACCCGCGCCATGGTCGCGGCCGTGAACGAAGTGTTCCAGCTGGCGGAATCCCGCGCATCCGGCGAGGGAGCTTTTCTGTTCCGTCGTGGTGATGACAATCAGGTGCCGTTCCTGTCTGTGGAAGCCAAAGGACGCGCCGATACGCTGGTGATTGACGACGCCGAAGCTGCCGCCATGACGCTGTGGTATCCGGAAGATCAGGCGGAAGCGTTGCCGAAACTTCAGTACGTTCAGCTGATGTCTGACGGATGTGCGACAGAAATTGTCCGTTTGCTGCGTCTCGGGCAACAGGGCACCGCCGGTTTCGGCCACCCCGGAGAACCGCTGAAACCGGTTATGCCGGGCGATATCGCGGTGCTGGTGAATACCGGCCGTGAGGCCGCGGCGATCCGCATGGCGCTGTCCAAACGCGGCGTGCGCAGCGTCTATCTGTCAGATAAAGAATCCATTTTCCAGAGCGCGCAGGCAGGCGAATTGCAGTTCTGGCTGGCGGCCTGTGCCGCGCCGGAAAACGATCGTCTGCTGCGTGCCGCCCTGGGGACGCCTTCGCTCAATCTCAGCTGGGAAGCGCTGGATCGTCTGAATCAGGATGAAAATGAGTGGGAGCGCTATGTCCGGCAGTTTCAGGAGTACCGTACCTGCTGGCGCAAACAGGGCATTTTACCGATGCTGCGCCGCCTGATGTGGGAGTTCGACGTGCCGCGCCGCCTGCTCGGGCGCGGTGATGAGCGGGCGCTGACCGATTTGCTGCATCTTTCAGAACTGCTGCAACAGGCGAGTGTGCAGCTCGACGGCGAACATGCGCTGATCCGCTATCTGGCGGAGCAGTGTCAGGATGAACATCAGGGCGGCGACGCACGGAAATTGCGTCTGGAAAGTGATGCCGAACTGGTGAAAGTAGTGACGGTGCATAAATCCAAAGGTCTGGAATATCCGCTGGTCTTCCTGCCGTTTGCCTGCGCATTCCGCGCGGTGAAAAAACAGGATTCACCGCTCAAATGGCATACGCCGGAAGGCGAACTGGAAGTGGCGTTAAGCGCCAGTGAAGACGAGCTGGCGCTGGCTGACCGTGAACGGCTGGGGGAAGATCTGCGTAAGTTTTACGTGGCGCTGACCCGCTCGTGTTACGCGCTGTGGCTGGGCATGGCACCGCTGAAAGAGTTTGAAAAGAGCGCGCCGGGTTATCTTTTTAACGGCGGCGAGGCGATCGATGCTGCCGCGTTGCCGGGCCGTTTGCAGGCGCTGGAAACCGACACTCTGCGCGCATGGCCGCTGCCGGTTCCTGACGGCGCCGTGTTTCGTCCGCAGCAGGCGCTGCCTGCGCTGGGGCCGCGCCCGCCGTTGCGGACGCAGAAAGCACCGCGCTGGTGGGTATCGAGTTTCTCGGGTCTGCAAATCGCGCCTGCCGGAACCTATATCGTCTCAGACGGGGTAACACACGAGCCGCAGGCGCAGGCCGAAAGCGCCGCTCAGGACACCTATTTTGAAAACAAGATCTCCGAAAGCCTCGGGCTGGAGGATCTGCGACTGACAGACGCATTATCGCAGCCGATGACCGGCGCGGATTTGTATGCGTTTCCGCGCGGCCCGTCGCCGGGCAATTTCCTGCATGGTTTACTGGAGTGGGCGGGGGACGAAGGTTTTGCTGCGCTGGCGGCTGAACCGGAGAAAATCGCCGATCAGATTGGCCGTCGCTGTCAGACCCGCGGCTGGGAGAAATGGATCCCCGCGCTGACCGGCTGGCTGACCGCGCTGCTGACGCAGCCGTTACCGCTGCCGGATGGCGGGGCGTTTACGCTGGCCGGTTTGCCGCCGTATCAGGTGGAGATGGAGTTCTGGTTCTCCCTGACGCAGGTGCCGACCCGTCGCCTGGACAAACTGGTTCAGCACTACACGCTCGGCGGGGCAGAACGCGCGCCACTGCTGGGGGAAGATCTTAACGGCATGCTGAAAGGCTTTATCGATCTGGTGTTCGAACACGACGGGCGTTATTACGTGCTGGATTACAAATCTAACTGGCTGGGCGCTGATGCCAGCGGCTATGACCAGACGGCAATGATGCAGTCGATGCGGGATCACCGCTACGATCTGCAATTCACGCTGTACCTTTTCGCCCTGCATCGTCTGCTGAAATCACGTCTGCCGGATTACGACTACGACCGGCACATCGGCGGTGCGGTGTATGTCTTCCTGCGCGGCAGCCATGCGCCGGGCAACGGGGTCTGCGTTCAGCGGCCGGATAAAGCGTTAATGGAAGAACTCGACATGCTGTTTAGTGGTAATCAGGAGAAAAGCGCATGAAAATCAACAGCCATGAAGATATCGCGCACCTGCTGGCAAGCTGGGTGGCGTGCGGCTGGCTGCGTGAGCTGGATCGTGCGCTGGTGACGTTTCTGGCGAAACAGGTGCCCGATGCGCATCCGCTGTTATTGCTGGCCACCGCGCTGACCAGCTATCAGCTCGGACGCGGCCACGTTTGTCTGGATTTACAGGCCACGCTGGCGGACAGCGCCTTTTCACTTTCCCTGCCGCCGGATGGCGATCACGCCGACGGTGCGGTGATCCGCCCCTCAGCGGTGCTGGATAATCTCACGCTCCGTCAATGGATGGATGCGCTGGTGCAGCCGCAACTGGTCGGCAACGGTGCGGGCAATACGCCGCTGGTGCTGGCCGGCCACCGGTTATATCTGCGCCGCTACTGGCAGTACGAACAGAACGTGCGCGGAGCGATTGAACAACGGCTGGCGCGCAGTCAGCCGCAGGCGTTGCCGGTGGACTCCCTGCGCACTGCGCTGGACGCGCTGTTCCCGGCGAAGCGCAATGCCGGGCACGTTAACTGGCAGAAACTGGCCTGTGCGCTGGCGGCGGGAAGTGCATTCAGCATTATTACCGGCGGCCCCGGCACCGGCAAAACCACCACCGTGGTCCGCCTTCTGGCGTTGCTGCAAACGCTGGCACTGGAAGACCGGGGCCAGCCGATGCGTATCCGGCTGGCCGCCCCGACCGGTAAAGCGGCGGCACGGCTGAATGAGTCGATTGCGGGGGCAGTTTCGAAGCTGGAACTCGGCGGGCTCGGCAACGGCGAGGCGGTGCGTGAAAGCATTAATACGGAAGTGGTGACGCTGCACCGCTTGCTGGGCAGCCGCCCGGATACGCGGCATTTCCGCCATCATCAGGGCAATCCGCTGATGCTGGACGTGCTGGTGGTGGATGAAGCCTCGATGGTCGATCTGGAAATGATGGCGGCACTGCTGGCGGCGTTGCCGGAGAGCGCACGCCTGATCCTGCTCGGTGATAAAGATCAGCTGGCGTCGGTGGAAGCGGGCGCGTTGCTCAGTGAACTCTGTCAGCGCGCCAGGGGTGGCCATTATCTGCCGCAAACCCGTGACTGGCTGCAAAGCGTGACCGGCGAGCAGATCCCCGATGCGCTGGTGGATCCGCAAGGTACGGCGATCGATCAGGCCGTGGTGATGCTGCGCCACAGCTACCGTTTTGATGCGCAAAGCGGTATCGGTCAGTTGGCGGAAGCGGTAAACGACGGGGATGTGAAAGCCCTTAAACAGGTCTGGAAGCACGGCTACGCTGACCTGGCGCAGCTGACATTGAGTGCCGACGATGATGCGGCGTTGCGCGACTGGGTGATCAACGGTGCGGCGGGGCAGTTTCCTGCGACAGAAAGCCGCGAGGGCATTTCGCCGCCAGCCGGTTATCGGCATTATCTGACGGTGGTGAATAATGAGCGACCGGCTGTGGATGAACCGCCGGAATCCTTCAACCGCTGGGCCACAAAAGTGTTGCTGGCCTACAGTCAGTTTCAGTTGTTGTGTGCTTTACGCGGCGGGCGCTGGGGCGTTGAAGGGTTGAATCTGCGCATTGCGGAATTACTGTATAAAGAGAAACTGATCCCGGCGTCGGTGGGCTGGTATCCGGGGCGTCCGGTGCTGGTGACGCGCAACGATTACGGCCAGCGGCTGATGAACGGCGACATCGGCATTACGTTGCCTTACCCGCAAACGCTGGCGGAGGGGACGACGGTATGGGGGATGCGCGTGGCATTTTTGTCCGGAGACGGTACGCAAAGTATCCGCTGGGTGATGCCTGGCCGGTTACAGGCGGTGGAAACCGTATTCGCCATGACGGTGCATAAATCGCAGGGTTCTGAATTTACCCACACCGCGCTGCTGTTGCCGGAGAATCTCAGCCCGATCCTCACGCGCGAGCTGATTTACACCGGGATCACCCGTGCGCGTCACTGGTTCAGTCTGGGGTGTGTCGGAGGTGTCAATGCGGTGCTGCCGGAAGCGGTACAGCGCAGGGTGCTGAGAGCCAGCGGATTGATCGAAACGGTGTGATCAGTATTCGTATTGCGGTGTTTTGAGGGTTTTGACCGTGGCCCGCGTTTTGGAAGCGGGCACTTTGGTCGCTTTCAGCGGGTCACCGGCAACAAACTCAAGCGTCGGGGAATAGTAAAACGGCAGCCAGCCGCCATAGCCATTCTCCCACTCCCAGCGAACCGGGCAGGGCCAGAGAATGTCTTCGTACATAATGTAATAGGTCCATCGCCCGTGAGGGCGACGTGGTTTGGGGGTCTTCATATGGGCGTCAACTTAACTCAAAATAGTATCGCTAACAATAAAAGCTCAACCCCAAATCATGGCCGCCCAGCGGAGTAACAGCAGGCCGCCGCAAATGCACAACAGCACGACGACCATCTTCCAGTGTTTACTCATCATCCTTTTTGTGACCATCGGAGCCTCCCTGTATTGAGCCCGTGTTAACTGGTGATTTGCCGGTCAATGTAGTGGACCACGTGTTCCTTTAATTCGGGAACTGACTGGTCGGCGAGCCACTCAAAAGCCACCAGTAATAAGGTTGTCAGGGTGAGTACAGTCAAAATTATAGCGGCTTTTTTATGGGCTTCCATTGTCTCATCGTCTTTGCATTGCCTGTTTTTTACTCTATCAGAAAGTGCTGCGTCTGAGGAACTTTCAGGCATTTGGTTCTGAAAGGGTTTAGGAAATTATACCCTTTCAGACAAAGTGAAACTTTGATCCTATCCCTTCGTGAGCGGATCCGCGCAAATGAGTGCATGCCGGCTGCCCGGTTTAAAGCCGTGTTGCCGTGCGCGCCACGCGATGCCCAGACCGGCCAGCAGCAGCAGAACCATCACCCACGGGAAAACGTCAATGCCGGTTGTGTTGAGCAGAATGCCACCCGATAAACCGCCACCGGCAATCGCCAGGTTCCATGATACGACCACCAGCGATTGCGCGATATCCCCCTGTTCCCCGGTGGCATCCGCGATGGCGGTTTGCAGTAACGTTGCCGCGCCACCGAACGTCAGCCCCCAGACCAGAACGCACAACGTGACCATGAACGGAGAGTGGCTGTCCAGCGCCAGCCCTACAGAAATCAGGGCGAACAGCGCCAGGCTGGTCAGCAGGGTGTGCCTGAGACGTTTATCCACCAGCATGCCGGTGATGCCAATTCCCGCCAGCGCGCCAATGCCGAACACCAGCAGGATCTGATCAGCCCGTCCGGCCAGACCGGAGAGTTTCAGGAACGGCACGATATAGGTGTAAAGCAGGTTGTGCGTCAGCATCCACAGAAGGATCACGGCCAGTATGCTGCGCACGCCGGGCATCATGATGACATGGCGCAGCGACTGCTGTTCCCCGGCTGCCTGCCCCGGATAATCCGGCACTTTACGCATTACCCATACCACCAGCAGCAGCGTGAGGGCGGACATGACCCCGAATGCCGTCCGCCAGCCGAGCAGGGTGCCCATCCACGTCCCCAGCGGTATGCCTATCGACAGCGCCACCGGTGCGCCCAGCATGGCCACCGATAGCGCCCGTCCCTGCTGGTGCACCGGCACCATACGCCGTGCATAGCCCGCCAGTAATCCCCACGCCAGACCGGCCGCGGCACCGGCCATCCAGCGGGCAAACAGCGTCAGCATGAAGTTTGTCGATATTGTCGTGATGGTGTTAAACACCAGAAAACCAAGGATCGCGGTCAGTAACGCGGTGCGGCGGTTCCAGCCGCGCGTCATCGCCGCAAGCGGGATCACCGCCATCAGAGATCCGGCGGCATAAAGCGTGATCAGCTGGCCGGCCATCGCCTGCGAAATATCAAGGCCGGCAGAAATTTGGGGCAATAAACCGGCGGGCAGGGTTTCAGTCATGATCCCGATGAAACCGGTCATCGCCATCGCCAGTAAAGCCGAAAGCGGCAGGGGGGATTTCAGTGCAGTGGAATTCATGGAGTCTCTCAGTGATGGAAAAGGTGAAATCACGATAGAGAATTCCTCAGTGCGGAAAAAGTAGGGTACATTTCCAGTGTATGCGGACTCTGTTGTCCGTAATCGGAGGTGGCAGTGGAAAGTCTGAGTAGCCTTAATGTGTTTGTGCACGTTGCTGAAACCCGAAGCTTCGTGGCCGCCGGGAGGATATTAGGGGTATCGGCGTCGGCGGTGGGCAAAAGCATCGCCCGGATGGAAACCAAGCTGAACGTCCGCCTGTTTCACCGCAGTACACGCAGCGTCACTCTCACGGCGGAAGGTGCGCTGTTTCTTGAGCGCAGCCGCCGGATTGTCGCCGAGCTCGAAGCGGCGGAAAGTGAGTTATCTCAGTTGTCAGAAAGTCCTCGTGGCAGGCTGCGCCTGAGTTTGCCGCAGGTGAGTACACTGTTGTTGCCGGTGCTGGGGGAATTTATGCGCCGCTATCCTGACATCGAACTGGATCTGGATTTTACCGATCGTATCGTTGATGTGGTGGAAGAAGGGTTTGATGCCGTGGTGCGTACCGGGCAGATGGCCGATTCACGGCTTTCGATGCGAAAACTCGGCACATTTCATCATCTGCTGGTCGGCGCTCCGGCCTATTTTGCCGCGCACGGCGTGCCGGGCGAACCGCAGGACTTGCTGAATCACCGTTGTCTGCATTTCCGGTTTCCCAACAGCGGAAAGCTTGAGCAGTGGCCATTCCCTGCGCATCAGGATCTGACGCTGCCGGTATCGATGGTTTGCAATAATATCGAAACGCGCCAGTGTTTTGCTCTGCAGGGGTTGGGTATTGCGTGTTTGCCGGATTTTAGCATCCGTAGGGAATTGGCGCGTGGACAGCTGGTGACGGTGCTGGATCAGTACGTTAAACGCAGTGCAGACTTCTTCATTTTATGGCCATCGGGCGGCTATATGACGCCAAAGTTGCGGGTGTTAATCGATTTTCTCAGCGAACGGGTATTTCCGGAAAGCCCTGAACTGGCGCTGATGTGTCCCAACTAAGCGGGCGGAGAAGCGTGGGGGGAAAATTAAAAGGCTCAAGTTTGCGTTGAGCCCTGACTGTGCATGGGGAATTAACGGCTTCCCGGCAACAGAGATTCGGTGCATTTGAAGACGTCTTCGCGGAATTTGCGTGAGGCCTCATCCAGATCGGTCTGATTGGCGACGTCTGCACGGTTGGCTTCCAGCGCCTGATTGACGGCGACGGTGAAAGCATTTTCCTGGCTGGCATTCAGCACATTGCCGACGCTGCCGAACAGCAGACGCATGGCGGAAATTTGAACCAGAAGTTCACGGTTTACGCGTTCAAGCTGATCCACGCGTTTGGCAAGAATTTCGTCACTCATAGGTGTCTCCTTAGTTAATTGCCGCACACCATAACAAAAGCGTCGCCATGAAAAAACCGCCTTTCGGCGGTCAGGGTGCACGAATGCGGGTTTAGCGTACCATTTGCTGCATCTGGCGGCTGTATTCCATCAGCTGCGCATTGAGCGGCACCAGCTGCTGCTGAATCGCGTTGTATTTATCGAGCTGTTTTTGGGTAGAAAATTGCAGGCGGTTACCGGTAATGGTGACGTTTTTGCCCTGGCTTTTGATGAAGTCGGCTTTTTCCACGATGAGATTCAGCACCTTCGGCAGTAAATCAAACACCTGTTCAGTGATTTCAGAAGGTTTCACCACGGTTTTATCGTAGGCCTGATCGTAAAGCTTTTTCAGGTCATCCGGCTGTTTCAGCGCACTGCGCTGGGTATCGGCCTGCGTTCTCAGCGTGATGATTTTTTCTTTCCAGTTCAGGCTGCTGTCGGCCATTTTCTTTAAATCATCGCGTTGCTCGACCAGCGCGTTGACGCTGTTCACACTGTTCATTCCGGCAAATACCGGCACCAGCGACGAGTTCAGCTCGGTATTCATCTGGTGATGGAAACCGGTGATGATCGCGTAATCTTTGCTGTATTCACCGAACTGTTTTTTCTGTTCTTCGGTCAGTTGCGGGACGGCCAGCACCTGTTTATCCAGAATGCGCGACTGGAGGAAATCCATAAACGCTTTGCGCTGTGCGGGCTCTTTGTCGCCACAGCCGCTGACGGCAAAAATCATCATCAGCAGCATAAAAGGCATCAGAAATGCGCGGTGAAAGTGAGAGGTTTTGGTGGCGTAATGCATGGATTCCTTGCTCCTTTTGCTCCATATTCAGAAGATTAACCTTAGCGTAAAAAGATGAAATTTTAACTAGAAAGCCGCGCTTATCTTGGTTAACGTCCCTGAGTTAACGGATAACTGCCTCTTCAGGAAATGTATGACTTTGAACGATAAGCCATTTTTAGTTCCCCGCACGCTCGGCCTGCTGGCAATAATGATCCTCGCCGGGTGTACCTCGAATAAGAAAGAAGAGGCGCCGCTGAAAAACCCGCAGGACACCAGGGCGGATATCGTTCGGCTTATGCCTTCCGGCGCCCCGGACAAGAAAGGCTGGGCAACGGACATCACGGCGGCATTTTCAGCGCAGGGCATCCCGGCAACGACCGACAATATTTGCTCCGTGCTGGCCGTGGCGCAGCAGGAATCCAATTTCAACGCGGACGCGCCGGTGCCGGGGCTCGGAAAAATTGCGTGGAAAGAGATCGACCGCCGCGCTGACGCGGTTCACGTGCCGAATTTCCTGGTGCACACCGCGTTGTTGTTGAAATCTCCTGACGGAAAATCTTACAGCGAGCGGCTGGATAAGGTGAAAACCGAAAAACAACTCAGCGCGATTTTCGATGATTTTATCAATATGGTGCCGATGGGGCAGAAGCTGTTTGGCAATCTGAATCCGGTGCATACCGGCGGGCCGATGCAGGTCAGCATTGCGTTTGCTGAGCAAAATGCCAAAGGCTATCCGTATAAAGTCGATGGCTCCATTCGTAATGAGGTGTTCAGCCGTCGCGGCGGTGTCTATTTCGGCGTGAAGCATTTGCTGGGCTATCCGGCGAATTATTCTCAGCCGCTTTACCGTTTTGCCGATTTCAATGCGGGCTGGTACGCCAGCCGCAACGCCGCGTTCCAGAGTGCGGTCAGTAAGGCCTCGGGCATTCCGCTGGCGCTGGACGGGGATCTGATCAACTACGGGACCGATAAACCGGGCAGCACGGAGCTGGCGGTGCGCACGCTAAGCAAGCGTCTGGATCTCAGCCAGTCTGCCATCCGCAAGGCGCTGGAGAAGGGGGATCAGCCTGAGTTTGAGGACACGAAGCTGTACAAGCAGGTGTTTGCGCTGGCAGATAAAACTACCGGCAAGCGTCAGCCGCGCGAAATCCTGCCGGGGATTACGCTGGAAAGTCCAAAAATTACCCGCACGCTGACCACGGCGTGGTTTGCAAAACGGGTAGACGGACGCCGCGCCGAGTGCGTCCGCCGGGCATCTGCACGCTAAACAACGCGAAGTGAGTCTGAGGAATCGTCTTAAAACCTGTTTTAACCGGCAGGTTTTATTCGTTTATTTTCGGGCTACAGCTACCGCCCTTCGTGGCCTGCGGGTTATTTGCCGCGGAAATATAATCAGCATCAATTGAAATGCGATGAAATAAAGGCTTGCTTAATAAATCCTGCTGTGTGTAAATAGCGTCAACGGTTTGTGGTTAAGACCTATTTATGTAAGACATTTTAGTAAAGCAGTTCCTGGTTCAAGTGATATAGCAAATCCTTTCTCCGACGAATTTCCTTCTCTGATGCATCCATAAGTATTTCAAATAAAAACAGACCTATATTGCCCTATGGCATCATAAAATAAAAACGAAGAAGGTATTTCCTATGTCTAATAAAATGACTGGTTTAGTAAAATGGTTTGACGCTGGTAAAGGTTTCGGTTTCATTTCTCCTGCAGACGGCAGCAAAGACGTGTTCGTACACTTCTCTGCAATCCAGAGCAATGATTTCAAAACCCTGGACGAAGGTCAGAACGTTGAGTTCACCATCGAACAAGGCCAGAAAGGCCCTTCAGCGGGTAACGTTGTCGTTCTGTAATGTCGCCTGATATTGAAGGCAAATCACCTGCAATAGCGAAGATGGGGTAAACCCGGAGCAGACAGGAATCATTGTTTCAATATCGACATGCTGAACCACAAAAATAAACCCTGGCCAAGGCCGGGGTTTATTATTTATAAGCTTCCAGAATTATTTCGGGAGCCACAACAGAAAAGCCGGTTTTCTTTATTTATCGGATTCTGCGTTAATCAACGATAAATAAATATGTCAGTCGTTTTTTCTGTTGTGACCAGGCCATGCTCAGGCTGCGTAATGTTGGAGTGTACGATGGACGCTTACGCCATAATATGACGGCCGGGAAAGCACCGGCAAATCCCCTTTCTCCTTTGGCTGGCTCTGCGTTAGCCGCCATCATTGACGTCAGTGACCTCCTTTTCGTCACGCTTCGGGCAAAAAAAAGCCCGCACGCGGCGGGCAAAATAACAGGGTTCTACAGGGGTATTACACAGGGACATCACACAACATTTGATGGATTTAAGATACCAAACGCTGTGTATGGTTTTGTCATCACCGGGTAAGGTTACTCCAGCAGATGTAAGCCTTATTTGTCTGCGTAATAACCAATGACCTGGTCGATTTTCGCATCCGCTAACGCAATTCCCTTCTGTATCAATGATTCTGAACCGATGCTGGCCAGCAGAATGACCACTGCAACAACCATTAATCCCTTGTAAGTCATGTTTTTCTCTCAGTGAGTGTGATGTTCATACGGGGTTTTGTTGCAGGCATTATGTGGCGATACCTGATGTATCACCACGTTTCCTTTCTCAGGGCAGGGGAGAAAGCGTTACAGCGCCATGTGCCCGACGCCAAAATAAGTCACCAGACCAATGATAACCAGCAACACGATGGCTGCGGCGGTGTAGAGGATGATGCGTTTGGGGCTGTAAAAAGCCATAGGTATGTCCTCATCGAAAAATAGTGTTCTGCAACGGGCGTTACAAAACCTCCATCATCAGCGCCATCACGTAGCCAATCGCTACGGAACCGCCTGCCATCATTAACCAAAAAGCTGTTGCTTTCATTTCACGCTCCTTGTGCCGGGACGGCGTGCCCCGGTCATCGATTTCAACGCCTGATTATAACAAACATGTAAATCATAGGAATAATGACATACTTTGATTTTAAGCCGTTGATCGGAAAAAATTTAACCGGAAATTGTGAAGCGCCTCGCTAATCCTCCCAAAAGGTCATTCCCTCTTTTAAAATTGACTGTGCTTATGCACATCACTCAATCCATTGATAATATGAATTAATCCACCGCGGCTGTCTTTGTTGACGATCAAACATTGGGCGAGTGCACAATGGCAATTCATCCCGTTCGCTTTTTAATGAGTGTTGCAGTTGCTCATTATTTCAACGCTAAGGGAACCTCATGAACGGTCATGAAAATAAAGCGGTAAGAAGTGCAAACCGCAAATTCTTTGTCCGCACCATTCCGATGCTCATCCTGATGCTGATCATTAACCAGATTGATCGCACCAATGTCGGATTCATTAAACACAGTCTGGAAACGGACGTCGGCATCAGCACCGCCGCCTTCGGTTTTGGCGCGGGTTTGTTCTTCGTCGGTTACGCGCTGTTCGAAATCCCCAGCAATATGCTGATGGACAAGTACGGCGCACGCGTCTGGCTGACCCGCATTATGATCACCTGGGGCGCCGTGGTCTTTGCCATGGGCTTTGTGACGACGCCGATGCAGTTTTACGTGCTGCGCTTTTTACTGGGCGTGGCCGAAGCCGGTTTCTTCCCTGGGATCCTGTTTTATTTTCGTAAATGGGTACCGAATGTGTACCGCGGACGCGCCACGGCGCTGATCCTGACCGGATCGGCGGCGGCGTACTTGTTATCCGGCCCTGTGACCGGCGGATTGCTGGAACTGCATGATTTCATGGGATTGCCGGGCTGGCAGTGGGTGCTGTTTATTGAAGGTGCGCTGTCGGTGCTGGTCGGGATCGTGGCGGCATTCTTCCTGGTCTCCAGACCGGAAGAAGCGAAATGGCTGACCGCCGCAGAGAAAGAGGCGCTGAGCACCGCGCTGACCGAAGAGGCCAGTTCGCGTGATGTGAACACTCAGGGCCAGTCACGCTGGAAGTTGATCACCGACGGCAAAATGGCCTACCTCTGTTTTCTGTTTTTCGTGATGTGCATGACGGGTTACACGCTGGTGTTCTGGCAGCCGGAGATTATTGGCCGGATCCCAGGACTGTCGCCGTTACAGATCGGTTTGCTCAACTCCGTGCCGTGGATTTGCGCCATTATCGCTATCAATATTCTCGGGCGTGTCAGTGACCGTTTCCGCGGCAATCGTGAAACCATTCTGGCGCTGGCGCTGATTGTTGCCGCCATCGGCACCTGTTTGTGTACCCTCGGTGGCCCGTGGTTTGGTCTGTTTGCGCTGTGCGTGGTGTGCGTCGGCACCAAATCCAGTGCGGTATTGTTCTGGCCTATCCCGCAAAGTCAGTTGCCGTCTTCCATCGTTGCGCCGGGCATAGCCTTGATCAATTCGCTGGGTAATCTGGGCGGATTCTTCGCACCGGCGGTCTTTGGTTATCTGCAACAAACTACCGGCAGCACGACGTCGGGGTTGTATATCCTCAGCGGCATTTCCGTGTTTGCCGCCATCACGTTGTTCTTCACCAAAACTCACCGCACGCCAACTCAACCTGACTATCACGCCCCGCAGGGACTGGAGCAAAAACGCCATGTCTGATACGCCAAAAATTGTCGAAATGCAGGTCATCCCGGTTGCCGGTCACGACAGCATGCTGCTGAACATCGCCGGTGCCCACCATTGCTATTTCACCCGCATTCTTCTGGTGCTCAAAGACAGCGCCGGGCACACCGGGGTGGGGGAATCGCCCGCGACGGGAGTGGTGCTGAAAATTCTTAACGACGCGATCCCGCATATCGTCGGCCAGGAAATTGGCAAAATGAATCAGCTGGTCAGTGATTTGCACAAACGCGATCTTGACGAACATAGCCGGCCTGCGCCGGTTCTGCCGGGCTTCCGGCCATGGGATCTCGAGCGGCATCACAATGCCGTGGCGGTGCTGGAAACTGCGCTGCTGGATCTGATGGGGAAACATCTCGGTCAGCCGGTGGCCCAGCTGCTCGGCCCCGGCAAACAGCGTGATGAAGTGCCGGTGCTGGGGTATCTGTTTTATATCGCCGATCGCCAGAAAACAGATTTAGCCTATCTGGAAGGGAAAGCGCAGGCGGGGCAACACCCGTGGTATCACCTGCGGCATCAGGAAGCCATGACGCACGAGAAAGTTGTGCAACTGGCCGAGGCCGCGCAGGACAAATACGGTTTCAGGGATTTCAAACTCAAAGGCGGCGTTCAGGCGGGAGAAATCGAAATCGACACGGTCAGGGCGCTGAAACAGCGCTTCCCGCAGGCGCGGATAACCGTTGACCCGAACGCCTCGTGGTCGCTGGATCAGGCGATTTCGCTGTGCAAAGGCATGCACGGAATTTTGTCTTACGTTGAAGATCCGTGCGGCGCGGAGCAGGGTTTTTCCGGGCGGGAAACGCTGGCGGAATTCAGGCGCGCCACCGGTTTGCCGGTCGCCACCAATATGATTGCCAATGACTGGCGGCAGATGAGCCATGCGCTGCAACTGAACGCGATAGATATCCCGCTGGCCGATCCCCATTACTGGTCGATGCGCGGGGCAAATACCATCGGGACGTTATGCAATGCGTGGGGACTGACGCTCGGTTGTCACTCGAATAATCATTTCGACGTATCGCTGGCGATGCTGGCGCATCTCGGTGCGGCAGCGCCGGGGGAGATTACGCCGTTTGATACGCACTGGATCTGGCAGGAAGGACAGCATCTGACTAAAAATCCGCTGCAAATCAGAGACGGCAAACTGGCGCTGAACGATCTGCCGGGGTTGGGTGTGGAGCTGGATATGGATGCCGTCGGCATTGCCCATCAGCGCTACAACAACCTGACGCAAAAAGACCGCGATGATGCGATCGCCATGCAATATCTGATACAGGGATGGAAGTTCGACGGCAAGCGCGCCACGCTGGTGCGCTGATTTTGCTGCCTTAATTCAGGTAGTCGCCTGCGGAGGTCAGTTTGCTGTGTGCGCTGGCATCAAGAGATGTTGCGGGCTGGGTGCTGCTTTCGCTGGCTTTGCGGCTCAGTTCTGCGGCAACTTCCTGCGCGCTGGAAGGGTAAGCGACGGCAACGCTGTTAAATGCGGTGAGGCTGAGCATCAGGCTGAAAAGAGCGAGGGTAGTGCGTTTCATTTACGGGTGTCCGGTGTATTCACATTTGGTCATAAGATTTGTGTGAGTCAGTCACTGAACGGATATGCTTTACTCATAAGAAACGGGAGCGAATTACGCTCCCGTTCATCATTTATTCTGCGCTCAAGTGCTGCCTTACACGTGCTGGAGCGTATTATGACCTGCTTCTGATTTATTCGGTAAGCGAATCGTGGCAGAAAGAACCAATGATACGATCAATAATGCGGTGATGATGCTGAAGGTCACCGCGAAGCCGCCGAACAGGGAAGCCACCAGCGAAGCGAAGATGCTGCCGATACCAAAGCCCAGATAAAGCAGACCGTAATTTTTGGTCATGTTGTTCAGCCCGAAGAAGTCGCTGACCAGTGACGGATACACGGTGATGGTACCGCCGAAGCTGAAGGCCACGCAGGCCACAGAGATAAAGAACATGGTTTCGTTCATGTGGGTGAACAGCATCATGCTCATACCGGCCAGAGATACGACCTGTGCGATGGAGATAACGCGGATACGCTGCATTTTGTCAGACAGCACACCCAGCACCAGACGGCCACTCAGGTTGGCAATCGCAATCACAGTGACGGCATTGGCCGCAGTCAGCGCATCCAGTTTTACCAGGCTCTGCCCGATATCTTTTGCTACGCCAATCACATACAAACCACTCATGCAGGCCGTCAGGAACATCAGCGCCAGCATCCAGTATTGCGGTGCGCGAACGGCTTCTGCCAGCGTAAATTCACGGCTGTCTTTGCTGTTATCGTTAAGAGAGTTTTCTTCGCGGGTCACGTCGGCTGTTTCTTGTTTCGGCGCATCTTTCATCATCAGCGCACCGGAAATCACCATCACCATCGCAACGCCACCCCAGATCATAAAGGTGTTTTGCAGACCTTCCGTCGCCAGCAGGTGGCCGCAGACAAATTTGAACAGCAGGCTGCCCAGACCGTAGGCGCCGATAGCGCAGGCGGAAATCATCCCCTTACGCTCAGGGAACCATTTCACGCAGTTAGACAGCGTAAGCAAATAACCCGCACCATCCGCCAGGCCGACCAGCACACCGGCGCTGATGTACAACATGATCACGTTATCGGAATGAGCGGTCAGGAAGAACCCGGCGGCCATCAGCACGCCTGCGGCGATGGTGACGTTACGCACACCGAAACGCTCCTGAAGTTTGCCGGCCACGGAAGAGGAGAGCGCCAGACACAGGCTGAGGATCCCAAAGGTCAGCGCGATGCGGCTGACCGGTTCGCCCAGTTTTTCAGAAAGCTGACCGTTGAACAGGCTCCAGGTATACACAGAACCCAGCGCAAGTTGAGTCAGAATGGTACCGGCCAGAGTCAGCCAGCGGGTACGGTTGTAGTTCGGCATGCCAGATTTGTCACTCATAATGGGTTCTCCCGAGCGAAGTAGATTCAATTAACTGTGGCTATGATAATCCTCGCGTATATATGCGGTTCATTTGCGGCGTGAGATGCATGAGTTGCGGAATGAAATGCATTGCTGGCGGTATGAGTCGCCATTTTCAGGCCAAAAACGCCTCAAAATTGGACTTAAAACGCCTCTGCAGCCCTTGCGGGGCGCGGGTTTTAGTTGATCTGGATCACTAATCCGGCGATTAGTTTTTTCATGAACGATGCCACATTTTGTCCCGAAGGCTTTTTTGTGACGTGGGAGCGATCAGCATGATTACGGAAGGTTGTTTTCTGCGCAAAACGGGCGGCCACATTTATTTTTGACGATGTCATTTTTTCAAGGTTTTAGTCCCTGTTGCGAGGTTACACTTCCGGCGTGCATGAGGACGTATGCATGTGGTCGTTGACGTGTGTCAACGGATTGATATACTACAGCAACAGGAGGCCAATGAAGGCACATCCTAATAAACATATTCACGCGGCCATTGAATATGCGATATCCAAAGGCTGGCATTTTGTCGCTGGCGGCGGCAGTTCTCACTGCTTTGGTCGGATCCGGTGCGGAATCCCTGCTCATCGTGAACATATGATGAGCATCTGGTCCACTCCCCGTAATCCGGAAAACCATGCTGCACAAATTATCAGGAAAGTAGATCATTGCCTGACTGATGAGACATAACACCAGGGCGGGAAACCGCCTTTTTGTCATACCTGAATAAGGAGATTCTTTGCCACTTTATAACTTCACGCTGACACTTTCCGGGGTGACGTCGGATACGGAAAATCTCGAAGATGCGCTTTTTGCGAGCGGTTGCGACGATGCTCTGATCGCTTTTTATGGCACCTCGGTGTATCTGGAATTTGACCGGGACAGTGCTTCTTTCGCCAGCGCTGTCATGACCGCTATCCGTGACATTGAATCAGCGGGTCTGAATGCCCGCGTGGAGTCGGTCGATTCGGCATTAGTCGGACTCAGCGATATTGCCGGGCTGGCCGGTCTGACCCGGCAATCGGTGGCGTTATTGAAAGATGGCGCAAGAGGGCCGCGTAATTTCCCGAATCCTGTCCAGCGGCTCAAAGGCAATTCCCCACTCTGGCGCTGGAAGGATGTGGCGGACTGGATGGTAAGGCAAGGGCGGCTGACAACGGACGATGCGCTGGTTGAAAACGCGGCAATACTGGAAAACATTAATCTGGCACTGCAATTGCGCTCTGTTCCTGAGCCCCAACAGGTCAGTCAGTTTGCGCACCTTCTTGAGCACCAGGAAGACATCACCACGTTTTCCTTTTGACCTACAACACTTCGGCATTCAGTGCGGCATTGATCGCAGCCGCTACGCCGGTCGGGTTTTCCCACATCATGGAATGACCGGCCTGCGGGACGACCGCGGTATGAATGCCGTGCTGCGGCAGCACGGCGACATCCGGCTCCGGGAGTGAAAACTCACCAAACAGTACGGTTGCCGGCATGCTTAGCTGGTAAAGCTGTTCGCGCCACGACACCGCTTCACCTTCCACCAGCCCGACGGCCTGACGGTGAATCGCTTTGGGTGAGGCAATCCCCATACAGCCCGCCCAGATGTGATTATTGCCGCGAACCGCGACGTCAATCAGACGCGCGTGCCCGCTGCGCAGATACTCTTCTTCCGTATATTCAGCGACCGAACGGCTAAACACGCCGCCTCCCGTATCCAGATTGGGTTCGGCGACGATCAGCCGCTGAATAAGATCTGGCCGCTGCGCCGCCACCATAATCGCAATGCTGCCGCCCATGCTGTGGCCGATCAAATTCACCTGCGGTACGCCAAGGCTTTCCAGCCAGGCAATCACGCAATCAGCGTGGGATTGCAGGCTGTAACTGAAATCATCAGGTTTATCGCTGTAGCCTGAACCGGCAAAATCAAGCAGGAGGGAGCGACGTGGTCGCAGTGAGGCATCGGTCGCCACGCGGGGAAAGTCGCAGGAAGCCGCACATCCCAGGCCGTGTAAAAACACCAGCGGCACGCCCAGCCCTGACAATTCGTGGAAACGCAGATAAAAGTCCGCACCGGGTACTTTGAAAGATTTCATCTCAATCCTTTCTTAACGGCATAAGTGCAATCTGCGGATTATAAGCAGGATTTTTCTCAATGACTGTATAAAAAACGAGTGATCGGACGGGCCGTCATTCCAGACATTATTTTTAAGAAGTAATTTGGCTTAATACATTCAACTTGTGAGTATTTTTGGCAAGCCCTTCCCACCGGGCGGGCAAGTGATAGCATGGCGCTCTTACTCATTTTAGGGATTTTTCTGATGGTCAGGTTAGGAGGTTGTGTAGCGGTGATGTTGGCGCTGGCGTCATTTTCTGCATCGGCTGTTACGCAGTATCAATGTGTTTTAACGCATCATACCCAGGCAGAAGATGGCAGCGATGTGTCGGAAGTCGTCAATAAAAATGCAGCAGTTTATGATGCGGGCAATACGTTCAGTTTTTCGCCGGACGGCAGCAAGCTTATCACCAGCCCGGAACTGACCGATATTATCGGTAAGGATAATCAGCCGATGAAAGCGGGCGCTCAGGATAACCTGATGTATATCCACACAAAAGACAGCTTTGTGGTGGCGACACAAACCGAGGGTTACGTTTACGGCGATTGTAAGCTTAACACCGCCCGCTGACGGATGGCCTGTTTCGAGCCCTTGCCTTGTGTTAACTCGAAGTCGTCAGGCCATCATCGTGCAATATCCTTTTCGTTAATAAATAGAAACACTCCTGCTACTTCATTAGCACACTTCTTATAGTCGCCTGTTTCTCTACGGGCTATCCTTGCGCACTTTTCCAGACCCCACTCTTTTTCATTTCGCCCGCTTTAAGAAGCAGACAATAAAGGTATTTGCCCGCTTATGGCCTTACTTAACGACGAAATTCGCGACCACACCGCCGAGTCCGTCCTTTTCGTCCGCCGCGCCGTGATTGCTTTTATGGTCGTGTTTCTGTTGTCCGCCGTTCTGGTGCTGAATCTGTATCATTTACAGGTGGGGATGCACGATTTTTACCAGACCCGATCGAATCAGAATGACATTAAAATGTTGCCGATCGCGCCAAGCCGCGGGCTTATCATGGATCGCAATGGCGTCATCCTGGCGCAAAATATCACGTTATATCAGTTGCAGATGATCCCCGGAAAAGTCCCGGATTTACAGGCCACGCTGAACGCGCTTAAGCCGATTGTCGATCTGACGCAGGACGATCTCGACAGCTTTCATGATGCGATGATCCACGGGCGTCGCTTTGCACAAATCCCGCTAAAACTGGCGCTGACCGATATCGAAGTCGCCCGCTTCTCCGTCAACCAGTTCAAATTTCCCGGCGTCTCGATCAGCACCTATCAGCAGCGCCGCTATCCGTATGGCGCCGAACTGGCACACGTGGTCGGGTATGTGTCGAAAATTAATGATAAAGATGAAAAACGCCTCGACGCCGAAGGCTTGTCAGAAAACTACGCCGCAGATCATGATATTGGTAAGCAGGGCGTTGAAAAGTATTATGAAAATATTTTGCATGGCCGTACCGGTTATCAGGAAGTGGAAGTGGATAACCACGGGCATGTGGTGCGTTTGCTGAAAGAAGTGCCGCCACAGGCCGGGCAAAATATCTACCTGACGTTAGATCTCGACTTGCAGCAATACATCGAGAAAGTGCTGAAAGGCCAGCGGGCGGCGGTGGTGGTAATGGATCCGCGTGACGGCGGGATTAAGGCGATGGTATCCAGCCCGAGTTACGATCCGAATCCGTTCGTGAACGGCATCTCCAGCAAACAATACAGTGCACTGCTGAAAAACCCCGATCTGCCGCTGATTAACCGCGTGACCCAGGGGCTTTATCCACCGGCCTCGACGGTAAAACCTTTCATGGCGACCTCGGCGCTGTTTGAAGGCGTGATCACCCCGCAGACCACCTTCTTCGGTGCGCCGACCTGGACGCTGCCGGGTACCCAGCGCCATTACCGTGACTGGCTGAAAACCGGCCACGGGATGCTCAACGTCACCAAAGCTATCGAGGAATCAGCGGATACCTTCTTCTATCAGGTGGCGTTTGAAATGGGGATCGACCGTATTCATACCTGGCTGAGTAAATTCGGTTACGGTAAATCCACCGGCATAGATCTGGATGAGCAGTACAACGGCGTGCTGCCAAGCCGTGAATGGAAATTGAAGGTGCACAAGAAGGGCTGGTATCAGGGCGATACGGTTTCTGTGGGCATCGGGCAGGGCTACTGGGTGGCGACGCCTATTCAGATGGTGCGTGCATTAAGTGCGCTGGTGAATAACGGTAAGCTGGAGACGCCGCATCTGCTGTATTCGTCAAAAAGTGGCAAAGTGATTACGCCGTATAAGATGCCGCCGACGCAGCAAATTGCCGATCCGAAATCTCCGATCTGGGGGATCGTCAAAAACGGTATGTTCGGCATGGCGAATCTGCCAAACGGCACCGGCTACAAACTTTTCCATACCGCGCCTTATCAGATAGCGGCGAAATCCGGGACATCTCAGGTGTTCAGCCTGCGTGAGAACCAGACCTATAACGCCAAAATGACGCCGGTACGGTTGCGTGATCATATCTTCTACACCGCTTTTGCTCCGTACAAACATCCGTCCGTGGTGATGGCGCTGATCCTTGAAAACGGCGGCGGTGATGGCGTGATTGCCGGGCCGACGGCGCGTGCGATTCTGGATCATATCTTTATTCCGCAGCAGGCCACCCAGTGCGATCCGGCGAAAGCCGATAATCCGATAGACTGCGAACAGCCGGTGCCGGTGCCAAATTCGCTCGGTTTTAGTGAGCATTAATTGGATATTGCGTGTTATTTTCACCCTATTTGCCCGCAAGACTGACTTTACGGACTTCTCTTAGTCTGCCGGTTGCCCGCTGGTGGTGCCAAACGGCAGTTCGCTCGGCACCTTGTGCCTGATTGACGTCAAGCCGCGCGATATGGATGCCGATGAGCGTCAGTTGCTGCGCGATTTAGCCAGAATGGCCGAACAGGAAATCGGGGCGCTGCAAATGGCGACCATGGATGAACTGACGCTGGTGGCTAATCGTCGCGGTTTCGAAGCGCAGGCGCAGCAAACGCTGAATGCCTGTCAGCGTCTGGGATTACCCGCCACGATGCTCTTCTTCGATTTGAATGATTTTAAAGAGATTAACGATAAATTCGGGCACGCCGAAGGTGACCGCGCGCTGACCGTTTTCGCCGGCATTCTCAGCGGATTATTGCGCGAAACGGACGTGGTGGGGCGGCTCGGCGGGGATGAGTTTGTCGCGCTGCTCACCAACGTCAGCCATCTCGAAGCCACTGAAATCATGCAGCGCCTGCACGAAGCCGTGGTCGGATGGAATCTTCAGGAACAGCGCGGATACAACATTAAATTCAGCGTCGGGCAGATCGAATATAACCCGCATAAACATGACTCCGTTCACAGCCTGCTGGCGGACTCCGATCAGGCGATGTACAGCCATAAACAACTGAACAAGCGGGCTGCTTTCAATCATTAATGCGTCTGTGTCATAAAATGACGACAAACCAGTAAAGGCCTGTCGTCATTTAACGACATTTATCCTGCTGTTTTTAAAGTCATTTAATTATCAGGCAGGTTTTTGTTGGGCAATGGCGACACTGTGACTGTTTTTTCAACGGCATATTCGGGCTTTACCCCGTGTAAATTACGTGCTGAAAAAATAAAACGTAGCCTATTCAATGCTATAAAAATGTTATTTTAATGTTGGCATGCATTGTGCTAGTATCCTGTCAGTTGCTCATTCACCTGATTATGATTGGCTCACGCGAAAGCGTTGATATGCTCATAATGCCCGAATGACGCCAAAGAAACGGTGCCTATCGTTCACCAGACCGATAATCGTTGCGCAAGCACGTTATCAAGCATCGAACGACACGTTGAGTGAGGCACCACCTCTTCCGGTTTGCTGAACGCCTGCAAAAGGCGTTCAGCAATACCTCCCTCTGAAAACTTCCTGTTTCACCCCTTTCGCGCTAAAACCTACGTTGCTTTGCTGTCGCACTGGCTGTTCAAACCGTTGTCAGCTAGCATGACGTCATCTGTTGAAAATGAGATGAATGCGTTGAAAAGAGGACGTTTATTCCCCGGCTCGTTACGTCAGCTGGTATTGATGGCTTTCCTGCTGGTGCTGCTGCCTTTACTGGTGCTGGCCTATCAGGCCTATGACAGCCTCGATCAGCTCAGCCGTCAGGCGGCGCGCATTAACCGCACCACGCTGAGCGACGCCCGCCGCAGCGAAGCGATGTCCAGCATCGCGCTGGAGATGGAGCGCAGTTACCGTCAGTATTGCGTCCTCGACGATCCCACTCTTTCCCGCCTTTATCAGAATCAACATAAACAATATTCCCAGATGCTGGATGCCCATGCTTCGGTGCTGCCGGATTTACGTTATTACCAGACGCTGCGCACGTTACTGACCCAGCTCACTACGCTGACCTGCCACAATAACGCCCCGGATGCTGACTCTTCTGCACGCCTGGAAAACTTCTCCCGCACGAATGCCGAAATGGTTCAGGCCACCCGTGAAGTGGTCTTTTCACGCGGCCAGCAGTTGCAGCGAGCTATCGCCGAACGTGGCCAGTTTTTCGGCTGGCAGGCGCTGGTTCTTTTCCTGCTTAGTGGTGCGCTGGTGCTGCTGTTTACCCGCATGATCATCGGTCCGGTTAAGGGCGTTGAGCGCATGATCAACCGGCTGGGCGAGGGGCGAAATCTGGGGGATGTCACACGCTTCAAAGGCCCGCGGGAAATCCGGTCACTGGTACAACGCATCGTCTGGCTGAGCGAGCGTCTGGCCTGGCTGGAATCGCAGCGTCATGAATTCCTCCGCCATATTTCTCATGAGCTGAAAACGCCCCTCGCCAGTATGCGCGAAGGCACCGAACTGCTGGCCGATGAAGTCGCCGGGCCTTTAACGCCGGATCAAAAAGAAGTGGTGGCGATCCTCAATAACAGCAGCCGCCATTTGCAAACGCTGATCGAACAACTGCTCGATTACAACCGTAAACTGGCCGATGCACCGACGCTCAGCGTGGCGGTTGATCTTAATGCGCTGGTGGCCGACGTGGTCGCGGCGAACTCTCTTCCTGCGCGTGCGAAGAAAATTCGCAGCGAAGTCCACATCGATGCGCCACAGTGTCTGGCTGAGCCGACGTTGCTGCGTCGCGTGCTGGATAATCTCTACTCCAATGCGGTGCACTACGGGGCTGAATCCGGTACTATTTGGGTCCGCAGCAGGCCGGGAGAAGGGCGGGTGATTATCGAAGTGGCGAACTCCGGCGCGCCGATCCCCGATGCCGAACGTGCGATGATTTTTGAACCTTTTTATCAGGGTAGCCAGCAGAGAAAAGGGGCTGTAAAAGGCAGCGGTCTGGGATTAAGCATTGCTCAGGACTGTATTCGCCGCATGCATGGAGAGCTGCAACTGGTTGCCGTTGAGGATGCGGACGTTTGTTTCCGTATCGAATTGCCCCTGACGGCTGAGAAGAATTAATAATGATGATATTTGCTGGCTGGTGCGCCCTATGAGCGCATTAACCTCACTGTTGAAATGTGCCGCTGCGCGCGTGCGCAGCGTGCTGAGCCGCCGGATATTTTTACTCGGCGCGCCGCTGGTGCTGATGGGCTGTGTGCCGCACACCGCCGATAACCGCTATTATCAGCAAGTCTCCGATCAGATCGTTCCGGAGAGTAAAGTCACCGATTTTCGTATTGCGCCCTGTGAAACCCTGTGGGCGCTGGACGATGACGATGCGCTGACCAATTCCCTTTACTGGCTGCGTGCGATGGATTGTGCCGATCGCATGAATGATGCGCAGGCGCGTTTTCAGGCGCAGCAGATCCCCGCCACCCGCTGGGATCAGGTCTTCAAACAAAGCATTCTGTTATCCGGTGCCGATCCGGATCAAACCCAGCGCCGCGCGTTATTAAATAAAGTCAGCCAGTATCGCGGGCAGATGCCTGGCTCGATCCGTCCGCTGGTGCAGTTGTGGCGTGAGCGTCAGAATCTGCAGGTGACGCTGGGGGATGAAAAAGCCCGCAACCTTCGCCAGCAGGCGGTCGGCCAGGAAAAACTTCAGGCGATGACCGCTCAGCAGCAGGTGCTGGAAGACAGCCTGGCGGATACGCGCCGTAAACTGGAGAACCTGACCGATATCGAACGTCAGCTCTCCTCGCGCAAACAAATTCAGGGTGATTTACCGGATAACGATCCGGCCACACCGGCAAAATCTAACGCTGACTCCTCTGTCAAACCGGCTGAGACCTACACGCCGCCAAAAGGGCTGAACGCAAAATGACGCTACGCAAAGCCGCCAGTTTATTGCTGGTTGATGACGATCCCAGCCTGTTAAAACTGCTGGGGATGCGCCTGACCAGCGAAGGTTTTCGTGTCACCACCGCGGAAAGCGGAGCTGAGGCGCTGCGCGTCCTGCACCGCGAACGTATTGATCTGGTGCTGAGCGATTTACGCATGGATGAAATGGACGGCATGGCGCTGTTCGCCGAGATCCAAAAATTTCAGCCTGGCATGCCGGTGATCATTCTCACCGCGCACGGCTCGATCCCCGATGCGGTCGCCGCCACCCAGCAGGGCGTCTTTGGATTCCTGACCAAGCCGGTTGACCGCGATGCGTTGTATAAAGCCATTGATGAAGCGCTTGCGCAGTCCAGCCCGTCGGTTGACGAAAGCTGGCGCGAGGCAATCGTCACGCGCAGCCCGATCATGCTGCGTCTGCTCGAGCAGGCCAATATGGTCGCGCAGTCTGACGTCAGTGTGCTGATCAACGGCCAGAGCGGCACCGGTAAAGAAGTGCTGGCGCAGGCTATCCACGGGGCCAGCCCGCGCGGTAAGAAAGCCTTTATCGCCATAAACTGTGGCGCACTGCCGGAGCAGTTGCTGGAATCAGAACTGTTTGGTCATGCCAAAGGAGCCTTTACCGGCGCGGTGAGCAGCCGTGAAGGGTTATTCCAGGCCGCCACCGGCGGGACATTATTTCTCGATGAAATCGGCGACATGCCGTTGTCATTGCAGGTGAAATTGCTGCGCGTATTGCAGGAACGCAAAGTGCGCCCGCTTGGCAGTAATCACGATATTGACGTGGATGTGCGGATCATTTCCGCCACGCACCGGGATTTGCCGAAAGCGATGGAGAAGGGCGAGTTTCGCGAGGACTTGTTCTACCGGCTGAACGTCGTGGGGCTGAAATTACCGACGCTGAGTGAAAGGGCGGAGGATATCCCGCTGCTCGCCAACCATTTGCTGCGCATTTCTGCACTGCGGCACAAACCTTTTGTGCGCAGTTTTTCCACCGATGCGCTCAAAGGCCTGATGGCGGCCAGTTGGCCGGGCAATGTGCGTCAGCTGGTCAACGTGATCGAACAATGCGTGGCGCTGACCTCGGCGCCGGTGATCAGTGAAGCGCTGGTCCGTCAGGCGCTCGAAGGTGAAAACACCGCGCTGCCCACTTTTGCGGATGCGCGTAACCAGTTCGAACTGAATTATCTGCGTAAGCTTTTGCAAATCACGAAAGGCAACGTCACTCAGGCGGCACGCATTGCCGGACGTAACCGCACCGAGTTTTATAAGTTGCTGTCCCGCCACGAGCTGGAAGCCACCGATTTTAAAGAGTAACGGGAATTTACTTTCAGAGGCTTGAGGTACATTCCTGCCGCTGAACTATGATACCTTTAGCGCCTTCGCGTGCCGCGCGCACCCGAAGCCAGACTGTGAACCATGCTGCCGCTCAGGAAGGCGGAGAGCAAACGAATGATTATAAGGGTCCGCCATGAAAAAGATTGATGCGATTATCAAGCCATTCAAACTCGACGACGTCCGTGAAGCGCTGGCAGAAGTCGGGATTACCGGGATGACCGTGACCGAAGTGAAAGGGTTTGGCCGTCAGAAAGGTCACACCGAGCTGTACCGTGGTGCGGAATACATGGTCGATTTCCTGCCAAAAGTAAAAATAGAAATTGTCGTGGCGGATGACATCGTGGATACCTGCGTGGAAACCATCATGACCACTGCGCAGACCGGTAAAATCGGCGACGGTAAAATCTTTGTGTTCGACGTGGCGCGGGTCGTGCGTATCCGTACCGGCGAGCAGGACGAAGAAGCCATTTAATTCCCGGTTGCGGCGAAAAAACGAAAAAGGCTGATATCTCATCAGCCTTTTTGCATTTCTGGTCTTTCTGCTTTAAATCACTTTATGCGGGCCGAAGCATTCGTAATGAATGTTGGCTTCACGGATGTTCATCGCCAGCAGCTGTTTCGCCGCAAACTGCATAAACCCGACCGGGCCGCACAGGTAGAAATGCATCGCCGGATCGCTCAGCTGTGTACTGACGCTGCTCAGATTCATCAGCCCTTCATACTGATAATCCTCACCCGGTAAATCATTCGCCTGTGGCTGGTTATACCAGACATGGCTTTCCAGCTGCGGCAGGTTTTTCTGTGCGCCTTTTACCTCTGAGGCAAACGCATGTACCGCACCGTTTTCAGCCGCGTGCAGCCACTGCACCGGCGCGTGATGTCCGCGCGCTGCCAGCGTATTGAGCATGCCTAACATCGGCGTCTGACCGACACCGGCAGAAATCAGCGCAACCGGCGTGGTATCGCTGATATCCATAAAGAAATCGCCGTGCGGGGCCGCCAGATGGATGATGTCGCCCGGCAGCGCAAAATTATGCAGGAAGTTAGATACGGCGCCTTCCCCTTCGCGTTTCACCGCAATCCGGTAGGTTTTGCCGTTCGGTGCCTGCGTCAGGGAATACTGACGGATTTCCTGATTTTCCAGTGACGCGTCGCGGATATACACCGCCAGATACTGCCCCGGCTGAAAGTCAGCAACTGGTTTGCCATCGACAGGTTCGAGCAGGAAGGACGTGATCAGTTCGCTCTGCGGCTGTTTTTCGGCGATGCGGAATTCACGCGTGCCGCGCCAGCCACCGGTTTTTTCTGCGCTGTCCTGATAAATCTCCGCTTCACGATTGATAAACACGTTCGCCAGTACGCCATAGGCTTTGCCCCAGGCATCCAGCACTTCCTGACCCGGACTGAACATTTCATCCAGCGTTGCCAGCAGGTGTGCGCCGACAATGTTGTATTGCTCAGGCTGAATGGTGAAACTGGTGTGTTTTTGCGCGATGCGTTCCACCGCGGGCAGCAGCGCCGCCAGATTTTCGATATTGGCTGCATAAGCGCAGATGGCATCAAACAGCGCCTGACGCTGATCGCCGTTGCGCTGGTTGCTCATATTGAAGATATCTTTGAGTTCGGGATTGTGTTCGAACATGCGGTCGTAGAAGTGTGCGGTCAGTTTCGGGCCGGTTGCCGCCAGTAATGGAATAGTGGATTTAACGGTCGCGATAGTGGCTGAATCAAGCATAGTGAACTCCGTGTCTTCGTCGATTTTATTAAACATGTATTTTAAATGCATCTTATATAAACCCACAATTTTTGTAAACACCCACTAAAGGGGTAAGGGCTTTACGTCAGGTGCCCAGGTCACAAAGCTGAAATATAGACATGTTCAGATGAATATTTATCCCTTGATTCCAGGCAGGGGTTCTTAGATCAAAGCCTTGCTGTATCTGGAGCCAATCGTTTGCCTAAAAACCTTAAACTGACCCTATCCGAAGGCCGCTTAAACATTTACACTGTGGCGCAGAACCCCGAGGGGCGTTTATTTTTAGTTTGTTGAGTCAGGAGATGCGGATGTTAAAGCGTGAAATGAACATTGCCGATTATGATGCTGAGCTGTGGGCAGCAATGGAAAAAGAAGTTGTTCGTCAGGAAGAACATATCGAGCTGATTGCGTCAGAAAACTACACCAGCCCGCGTGTCATGCAGGCTCAGGGTTCGCAACTGACCAACAAATATGCCGAAGGCTACCCGGGCAAACGTTATTACGGTGGTTGTGAGTACGTCGACATCGTTGAACAACTGGCTATCGACCGTGCAAAAGAATTGTTCGGTGCAGATTTCGCCAACGTTCAGCCACATTCCGGCTCACAGGCAAACTTCGCGGTGTATACCGCACTGCTGCAACCGGGCGACACCATTCTGGGGATGAACCTCGGCCATGGCGGTCACCTGACTCACGGTTCACCGGTTAACCTGTCCGGCAAACTGTACAACGTGGTGCCTTACGGCATCGACGAAAGCGGCGACATCGACTATGACGACGTAAAACGTCAGGCCGAACTGCACAAACCAAAAATGATCATCGGCGGCTTCTCAGCCTTCTCCGGTATCGTTGACTGGGCAAAAATGCGTGAAATCGCAGACAGCGTGGGCGCATACTTCTTCGTTGATATGGCACACGTTGCCGGTCTGATTGCGGCGGGCGTTTACCCTAACCCGGTTCCACACGCACACATCGTCACCACCACCACGCACAAAACGCTGGCTGGCCCACGCGGCGGTCTGATTCTGGCGAAAGGCGGCGACGAAGAGTTCTACAAAAAACTGAACTCCGCAGTATTCCCTGGCGGCCAGGGCGGCCCGCTGATGCACGTGATTGCCGGTAAAGCGGTCGCACTGAAAGAAGCGATGGAACCTGAGTTTAAAGTTTACCAGCAGCAAGTGGCTAAAAATGCCCAGGCGATGGTGGCGGTGGTTCTGGAACGCGGCTATAAAGTGGTGTCCGGCGGCACGCACAATCACCTGTTCCTGATGGATCTGGTTGAGAAAAACCTGACCGGTAAAGAAGCCGATGCTGCATTGGGTCGCGCTAACATCACCGTGAACAAAAACAGCGTACCTAACGATCCGAAGAGCCCGTTTGTGACTTCTGGCGTGCGTATCGGTACTCCGGCTATTACCCGTCGCGGCTTTAAAGAAGCTGAAGCGCGTGAACTGGCTGGCTGGATCTGTGACGTGCTGGACAACGTGAACGACGAAGCCACTATCGAACGCGTGAAAAACAAAGTCCTCGATATCTGCGCACGCTTCCCGGTTTACGCGTAATATTCGTGAAGCCGTAAAGCTGCTAAAACCCGCTCCGGCGGGTTTTTTTATACCTATGAATCAGAATTTGTGAGCTGGCAGACATTCTTTTGTGATGAAGAGGTTTGCGGATTGCTAGCGATTGTGAGCTCTGTCAAAGTATTGGTCTCACACCGGAGGATCTATGGAATTGCGTTCCACACGCTGGCTGGCACTCAGTTATTTCACCTATTTTTTCAGTTACGGTATTTTTCTTCCCTTCTGGGGTTTGTGGCTCAAGGGCGAGGGCATTTCATCCGAAAATATTGGCCTGCTGCTCGGCGCCGGATTAGTGGCGCGATTCCTTGGCACGCTGATCATCTCCCCATCAATTAAAGATCCCTCTCATCTGGTCACCGGGCTGCGCATTCTGGCGCTGCTTACGCTGGCGTTCGCGGTTGGCTTCTGGTTTGGCAATGGCTGGGCGTGGCTGATGATCAACATCGCCGGATTCAGTCTGTTCTTTGGCCCGCTGGTACCGCTGACCGATGCGATGGCAGGCACACTGCAACGTCAGATCAATATGGATTACGGCAAGGTACGCGTCTGGGGTTCCATTGCGTTTGTGATTGGTTCGGCGCTGACCGGCAAGCTGGTTGAAGTGTACGGGCATAACGCGATCCTCTACACACTGACCGCAGGTGTGGCGGCCATGCTGCTGGGAATGTTGCTGCGTCCGAGTGTGAAACCGGTGGGCGAACCGCGTCAAAGCGGTGCACCGACCATCTCCTGGAGAGCGCTGCTGGGCGAAAAGCCGGTGTGGCGCTTCCTGCTGTGCGTCACGCTGTTGCAGGGCGCACATGCGGCGTACTACGGTTTCAGCGCCATTTACTGGCAGGATGTCGGGTATTCTTCCACGACCATTGGTTATCTCTGGTCGCTGGGGGTGGTGGCGGAAGTGCTGGTCTTTACCTTCAGCAAACAGCTGTTCAGCCGCTGGTCTGCGCGTGATTTACTGCTGCTTTCCGCCGTCTGTGGCGTGGTGCGCTGGGCAATGATGGGGGCGTTCACCGCGCTGCCGTGGCTTATTGTGGTTCAGATCTTGCACTGCGGCACCTTCACGGTGTGTCATCTGGCGGGCATGCGCTTTATCGCGGCGCGTCCGCGTGATCAGGTCATTCGCCTGCAATCGGTGTATTCCGCACTGGCGATGGGGGGCGGCGTGGCGGTGATGACCATGGTGTCCGGCTTCCTGTTCGAACATCTCCACGCGGGCCTGTTCTGGGTGATGGCACTGCTGGCGGTACCGGCGATTTTCCTGCGTCCGCAGGTCGCGCCGTCAGCACCGGCAACGCGCTAAGGCGCCTCGAGCAGCGAGCGGATACGTTTTCGCTGCTCTTTCGCCAGTGGCAGTTGAGTGTGGATCACCAGCGGATCGGCATCGGTGCTGCGGGTGGCGTAGGGGGTGACAATCATCGCCACGCCGCTCGGCGCACCAAATTTGTAGAAATCCGTCAGCGTCTGATATTTGATGTTCAGCGGCAGCAGCGTTGCTTCGCGGATTTGCTGCTCGACCGCTTCTTCCAGCTGCGGATTGTCATGGGTCAGCAGCAGAATTTGTTTTTCCTGCAAGGCATTTCCCTGCATCAGCCATGCGCCGAACGTGATCGCCACCAGCCCGATTTCATCTTCGGAAAGCTGGATCAGATATTCGTGCTCAAAGCCTTCCAGTGCTTCGCGCGTTGTCCGCACCAGGCGCGGATACATGCGGTTCACTTCTTCCTGCATTAAATTGTCGATACCAATGCCGAAATGACAGCGTTCGATCGCCGGGCCGAGATGCGCGAACAGCTGACCGACCAGCCCTTCGTAGCTGCTGAATTTCATTCCGGCGACTTCCTGAAAACGCCCCACCAGACTTTCGATGTGCAGCAGTAAACGCTGGTCTTCGGTAGAACCGGAGCTCTGATAACTGTGAGTTTTCAACATCCGCAACATCAGCGTGAAAAATTCGCACTCACAGTCATCCAGCAGACCGTTACTCAGCGTTTGCAGCTGCATAAACAGCTCGCGCGCTGCCGTGTATTCGGCTTTCTCACGCAACCAGCGGCGCTGTTGTTCGGTGAAACGCAGCCCGGAGGAGGGGGCGTTTTTCCATGCGCCGTTCTGCCATAAACAATATTGAAGGCAGATGCGCATCAGCTTGCAGTCATGCTCGCTCAGCCCTTTTGGCAGCAGCGAGGAGCAGTCTTCAATCATCATTCCCAGAATGTCAGTCCTCAGCGCCGCCTTCGGGCAGGGCTGACTTTCGAAAGCAATGTGTAACCAGGGAAGAAAATAGCGGGGCACGAAATCGGGGGAAATACGTAATGTGCGGCGCAAACCGTGAAACAAACATAAGCGCTGGGCAAGCGTATCGCCTTCAATGCGGCACTCTTTTTCACTGTATTGCAGAACATCCAGATGATGGATCCGCTGAATTTCGCAGGTCACTTCTGCGAGATCGTCCCAGGTGGTGCGCAGATCAACACGGTTGATTTCACTGATGATTTCCAGTTGCACAGCCGTCAGCGGCGCGTACAGCATCAGCAACACGTGGCAGCGACGTTGCGAAGCGGAAAGCGCAGGAGTGGGTTGTGTTTCCAGAGTCATATCACCTTCTGTAATGGTGCCACATGAAATTATTAGTCAAGCATAGCAAACCGCCTGCCCGCGGCAGGGCATGGCTGGCGGGTTTTACTCCGGCTTACAACTCAGATCACAGATATTTTTGACGACCGCCTAAATGCACAGCAAAATACTGTTACTTAGTAACAATATAATGGCGCCTGATATGGAAATGACGTTACACCAGGCCCGGAACCGGCCTTTCTCCCGTTATGCCAAATGGCTGGGCACTGCGCTGTTCTGCCTGCCCGCAACGGTGCTGGCGCACCCGCACAGTTTTATCGATATGCAGACGACGCTGGTGGCGAATGAAACCTCGCTGACCGGGCTGAAAATGGTCTGGACGATGGATGAAATCACCTCAGCAGATTTGCTGTATGACGCGCAGAACGCCAAACCGGGTTCCGATATCTGGAAGAAACTCGCCGCCGAAGTGATGGCGCGGGTGCTGAGTCAGCACTACTTCACCAATTTCTACCGTGAAGGAAAACCGGTGAAATATCTGGATTTACCCAGCGAATATCAGCTTTCCCGCAAGGGCGATCAGGCGGTGCTGGAATTCGTTCTGCCGCTGGCAAAACCGCAACTGCTGGAGGGCAAACCCATGGAGTTTTCAACGTTCGATCCCTCGTACTTTGTCGATATGACCTATAAAGACAACGCTGCGCTGCATCTGCCGCCGTCGCTTGAAAAGCGCTGCACGCTGGCGCTGTTTACGCCGAAACCGGATGCTTCGCTGCAAAACTACGCGCTGTCTCTCGATAAGGCCGATGCCCCGCCGGAAGATATGGATCTCGGGCAGCAATTTGCACAAAAGGTCACGCTGGAATGTCATTAATCTCAACGCCGTCGAAAACACTCTCATGGCGTGATCTCTGGCCGCTGGCCATTTTCCTCATTTTGCTGGCGGGTGGCGGTGTGCTGCTGATGCACTACTGGCCGCGCATTTTGCTGAGCAGCATTATCTGGCAGCGCGAATTGCATCAGGAACTGGCCGGTCTGCTGCGTCAGGTGAAAGAAAATCCGATGCAGTCGGGCATGACGCTGGCAGGCTTCAGCCTTGTTTACGGGGTGATCCACGCCATCGGACCGGGGCACGGGAAAATCGTCATCACCACTTATCTGGCGACGCACCCCTCACGGCTTAAAAGCAGCCTGAAACTGACTTTTGCGTCGGCGATCGTGCAGGGGCTGGTGGCAATATTGCTGGTCAGCGTAGTGCTTGGCGTGCTGCAACTCTCTTCGCGTCAGCTGCATCAGAGCAGTTTCTGGATGGAGCGGGGGAGCTTTATTCTGGTGATGCTGCTGGGGCTTTTGCTCTGCTGGCGCGCACTGAAACGCGTGTGGCAGACGATCAAAAGTTTGCGCCCGGTACCGGCGATGCACATCCGCCGTCTTTCGCCGCTGGGAAACGAAACGCACATTCATGATGAGCATTGCGGTTGCGGGCATCAGCACGTTCCCAGCGATCAGCAGCTTCAGGCCGGCGGAGATTTACGCACCCAGGTGGCCATTGTACTGGCGATGGGACTGCGGCCCTGTTCCGGCGCGATCATGGTGTTACTGTTCGCGAAAGTTATCGGTGTTTACAGCTGGGGCGTGATCTCGGCGATCACCATGGCTGTCGGAACGTCCCTGACCGTATCGCTTATCGGCGTGCTGGTGTTTTACAGCCGTGCGCTGGCCGTAAAACTGAGCGCCACCCGGACGCCTGCGGCCTGGCAGCGGATCACCTGGTCGCTGCTGGCGCTGACCGGCGGAATTGTGCTGCTGGTGGCGGGCATGTTGCTCTACAGCTCCGGTGGCGGCGATGTCTCCCCGATAACCGGCGGTCCCTTCAGGGGGTAAACGGCAGGCATAAAAAAACGGACGCCCGATGGGACGTCCGTTTTTTTTAACTGACCGGCAGCGGAATTAACGCTTCAGCGCTTCGCTCAGTTCTTCACGCATGGTATTGAGAATACCTTTAACAACGCGCGGGTTACCGGCAACGATGTTGCCAGAAGAGTAATGGTTGTGACCGCCAACGAAGTCAGTGACCACGCCGCCTGATTCACGTACCAGCAGTTCGCCACCGGCGAAATCCCAAGGCTTCAGGGCAATTTCAAAAAAACCGTCAACGCGGCCAGCGGCCACATACGCCAGATCCAGCGCAGCAGAACCGGTGCGACGGAAATCTGCGCACTCAGTGAACAGTTTGCCAATCACATTGATGTAGCTGTTTGCGTGTTGTTTTGCTTTGAACGGGAAGCCGGTCGCCAGAATGGTGCCGTCGAGATCTTTCGCGTTAGTGCCGCGCAGACGGTAACCGTTCAGCTGTGCGCCCTGACCACGGGTCGCGGTGAACAGTTCGTTACGCATTGGATCGTAAACTACCGCAACTTCAGTGCGGCCTTTGATGCGCACGGCGATAGAAACAGCGAAATGTGGGAAGCGTTTAACGAAGTTGGTGGTGCCATCCAGCGGGTCGATAATCCATTGTACATCTTTGTCTTCGCCTTCCAGCTCGCCACACTCTTCACTGATGATGGTGTGTTTTGGATAGGATTTGCGAATGACGTCGATAATCATGTGTTCTGCTTCGCGGTCTACATTGGTAACAAAATCATTGGTACCTTTTTGAGTCGCTTCTACAGAATCTGGCGTTTCGTAATGTTTGGCAATCAGGTTACCGGCCTTGCGCGCAGCGCGCACGGCGATGGTGAGCATCGGATGCATGGATATCTTCCAACTAGGATGTTAAAGAACGGGAATACGGGAAACGGCGCGCAGTATAGCAGGGGTTCTGAAAATTAACTACCGTTGTGATAGGCTGTTGTGATTTTCCGCCACGCTCAGAGTTTGTATGCTGCCCAATATCCGTATTGTATTAGTTGAAACCTCCCACACCGGCAATATGGGCTCTACTGCCCGTGCCATGAAAACCATGGGATTATCCAGCCTTTATCTGGTGAATCCGCTGGTGAAACCTGACTCACAGGCCATCTCGTTGTCTGCCGGTGCCAGTGACGTGATCGGTAACGCCAGGATCGTTGATACGCTGGACGAAGCCCTGGCGGGTTGCAGTCTGGTGATCGGCACCAGTGCGCGTTCGCGAACGCTGCCGTGGCCGATGCTGGATCCGCGTGAATGCGGCGAGCACAGTGCGGCTGCGGCACAAACCGCACCGGTCGCACTGGTGTTTGGCCGTGAGCGCGTGGGGCTGACCAACGAAGAACTGCAAAAGTGTAATTATCATGTCTGCATCCCGGCGAATCCGGAATACAGCTCGCTGAATCTGGCCATGGCCGTGCAGATTATTGCCTATGAAGTTCGCGTCGCGCACCTCGCCCTGCTGGAAGCTGCCAAACCGCAGGTGGAATACGAAGAGTCACCGTATCCGCTGGTAGATGACCTCGAACGTTTCTATCAGCATCTGGAACATACGCTGCTGGAAACTGGCTTTATTCGCCAGGCACATCCGGGGCAGGTGATGAGTAAATTACGTCGATTATTCACCCGTGCGCGCCCTGAATCTCAGGAATTAAACATCCTGCGCGGCATCCTGACGTCGATTGAAAAGACTAAGAACGACAAAGAATAAGCCCTTCAGGCTGATAATAAAGACGACTTTATGTTTATTTATCAGCCTGTTAATCCCTTCTCTTACCCTCCGCTCTGACCGCTCTATAATACTTGAGTAAATTACTAGGTTAAATAGTTGACTGTTTTACTCGGGAATGGCAGACTCGTTTGCATATTGCGACCCATTGTACTTTTTAAGTTCTTCAACACAGGTAATCATGCTATGAGACTGACATCCAAAGGCCGTTATGCCGTGACCGCTATGCTTGACGTAGCGCTGCATTCACAGGAAGGACCGGTACCACTGGCTGACATTTCTGAGCGCCAGGGCATCTCTCTTTCGTATCTGGAACAGCTGTTCTCACGTTTGCGTAAAAACGGTCTGGTTGCCAGTGTTCGTGGTCCCGGCGGTGGTTATCTGTTAGGTAAAGATTCAGCTGATATCGCCGTGGGCGCAGTGATTACTGCTGTCGACGAATCGGTTGACGCTACCCGTTGTCAGGGTAAAGAAGGGTGCCAGAATGGCGAACGCTGCCTGACGCACACCTTATGGCGTGATCTGAGCGAGCGCATCAGCGGCTTCCTCAACAACATTACGCTGGCTGAACTGGTCAACAATCAGGAAATCCTGGAAGTGGCCGACCGTCAGAACGGTGAAGTCCGTCGTCAGCCTAACGGCCGCCAGATGGAAACCATCAATGTCAATTTAAGAGCCTGATCGCTTAATCCACATTGATAACCGCTTTAAAAAGCCCGCGGAAATGCATATTCCCGCGGGCTTTTGCTTTTCTGAAGCCAATTCTTACCGATAAGTGCCCGCAAAACGTCATTTCCCTTTTAAGAATCCGTGAAGCCGTTTTAAACTGGTTGTCGTTTTTTAATTCTTTCGTTCGCTGTCGAACGCGCAGTCCGGAGCTTGCCTGCCATGAAATTACCTATTTATCTCGATTACTCAGCCACGACGCCGGTCGATCCGCGCGTGGCCGGGAAAATGATGCAGTGTCTGACACTGGACGGTACTTTCGGCAATCCGGCTTCCCGCTCGCACCGCTTTGGCTGGCAGGCGGAAGAGGCGGTAGATGTGGCGCGTAACCAGATTGCCGAGCTGATTAATGCCGACCCGCGTGAGATTGTCTTCACGTCAGGCGCGACAGAATCAGACAATCTTGCGATCAAAGGCGCGGCTCACGCACAGCGTGAAAAAGGCAAACACATCATTACCAGCCAGACCGAACATAAAGCCGTGCTCGACACCTGCCTTCAGCTGGAAAGTGAAGGGTTTGAGGTCACCTTTCTTGCACCGCGCAGCGACGGTATTATCACCGCCGCCGCCATTGAAGCCGCGCTGCGCCCGGATACGATTCTGGTGTCGGTGATGCAGGTGAACAACGAAATCGGTGTGATTCAGGATATTGCGACCATCGGCGAACTGTGCCGCAGTCGCGGTATTGTGTTTCACGTGGATGGGACGCAGAGCGTGGGTAAAATCTCCATCGATCTCAGCGAGTTGCCGGTGGATCTGATGTCGTTTTCAGCGCATAAAATCTACGGGCCAAAAGGCATTGGTGCGCTGTATGTACGCCGTAAACCGAAAGTCCGCATCGAAGCCCAAATCCACGGTGGCGGTCACGAACGCGGTATGCGTTCCGGAACGTTGCCGGTGCATCAGATTGTCGGCATGGGCGAAGCGTATCGCATCGCCAAAGAAGAAATGCCCGCTGAAGTGGCGCGTCTGACTGTACTGCGCGACCGGTTGTGGAAAGGTATTCAGAAACTGGATCAGGTGCACCTCAATGGTTCCGCGCAGCACGCGGCGCCCAATATCCTGAACGTCAGTTTTGCCAACGTGGAAGGTGAATCTCTGATCATGGCACTGAAAGATCTTGCCGTTTCCTCCGGCTCAGCCTGCACCTCGGCAAGCCTTGAACCTTCCTACGTTTTACGTGCCATAGGATTGAGTGAAGAACTGGCGCACGGTTCGATCCGCTTCTCGCTGGGACGCTGGACAACCGAAGAAGAAATCGATTATGCCATCGCGCTGGTGGTGAAATCAGTCACCCGCCTGCGTGAGTTACCCCCGGTTTATACGAAATGAAGTGCCTCCCCGTGAAAGGGCGATTTACCTGTCATCATTGAAGATAAAAACAATCAGGAGTGCTGTTATGAGTTCCGAAGTAACGACCAATGAAGCCATGCACGTTTTCCTTTCCACTCAGCCTGCCGATGCACGCTGGGGCGAAAAAGCCACTTTGAGTACCGATTCAGCGGGCATGACCATTCATTTGAATGGCGGCGACGCGCTGACGGCAATCTCACGTGCAGCGCGCCGTATCGATGGTCAGGGCGTTAAAAACGTTAAGCTGGCCGGTGAAGGCTGGGATCTCGAAAACAGCTGGGCGTTCTGGCAAGGCTTCCGCGGCCCGAAAGGTGCGCGCAACGTTGAGTGGGCTGAATTATCAGAAGAAGACGCCACTACACTGAAACAACGCCTGAAAATCATCGACTGGGTACGTAACACCATCAATACTCCGGCGGAAGAGTTGTCACCTGAGCAACTGGCGACCCGCGCTGTGGATCTGATGTGCGAATTCGGCAACGATAAAGTCAGCTACCGCATTACTAAAGGTGACGATCTGCGTCAGCAGAATTATCAGGGGCTGCACATTGTTGGCCGGGGTTCTGATCGTCCGCCGGTATTGCTGGCACTTGATTACAACCCGAGCGGCGATGCTGAAGCACCGGTTTACGCCTGTCTGGTCGGCAAAGGTATCACCTTTGACACCGGCGGCTACAGCCTCAAGCCAAGCGCTTCCATGGACTCGATGAAAGCCGATATGGGCGGCGCTGCCACCTTGACCGGCGCTCTGGCACTGGCTGCGGCCAATGGCCTGAACAAACGTGTGAAACTGTACCTGTGCTGCGCCGACAACATGGTCAGCGGCAACGCATTGAAACTGGGCGACATTATTCGCTACCGCAACGGCAAAACCGTTGAAGTCATGAACACCGACGCCGAAGGCCGTCTGGTTCTGGCGGATGGGCTTATCGACGCATCTGCTCAGAATCCTGAACTGCTGATTGATGCGGCAACGCTGACGGGCGCTGCGAAAACGGCGCTGGGCAATGATTATCATGCGCTGTTCAGCTTTGACGATGCGCTGGCTGCCGAACTGCTGGAAAGCGCGAAAGCCGAACACGAACCGTTCTGGCGTTTGCCGCTGGAAGAGTTCCATCGCGCACATTTGCCGTCCAATTTTGCTGAACTGAATAATATCGCGGGCCCTTCTCATACCGCGGGTGCAAGCACGGCGGCAGCTTTCCTGTCTCATTTCGTCACTGAATATAAGAAAGGCTGGCTGCACATCGATTGCTCCGCCACTTACCGTAAAAGCGCGGCGGATCAGTGGTCTGCGGGCGCGACCGGCCTGGGCGTGCGGACCGTTGCCAACTTATTGTTAGCAAAAGCCAAATAAATAAAGACAGCATGGCAAGAAGCACAACGGGGCGCTTAACGGCGCCCCGTTTCATACCATTACCGGAGTCAAGAATCATGAGTGTCCCACACGATCATCTCCCTGCCGGCGCAGCGGCAACAGACGGTGAAAACGAGCTCGAGCGCCTGCTCCGCCTGTCTGTCACCGCGGCTGCCTGGCGCCCGGCGTTCTATCAAACGCTGCTGGAATCCACAGTTTTTGTGGTGGGTGACGCAGGGCAGGATGACGCTGAAAAGCAGGGCAGTGTGGCGATCACCGCTGGCAGTGAACTGAATATTTTGCACTGGGAAAAGCAGGACGGCAGCTCAATCATTCCTTTCTTTTCCTCTGTAGACATTCTGGAAAAAGCCAGTGCCGGCGAAAGCCCGGATGAGCAGGCGTTTGTCGCGCTGCCTGTCCGCGTGTTGTTTGAAATGACACAAGGGGAAGAATTATTTCTGAATCCGAAGTCAGAATACGGCAAAGAATTTTACCCAAGCGAAGTGACGCTGCTGCTGAGCAACGGCGGGTTGAATGCGCCTTCAGAACTGGTGCTGGATAAAGAAAGCCAGCTGCTGATTGGCCAGCCGGAGGAGTATCCGTCGGCGATGATCGACGCGCTGACCACGCTGTTTACTCAGAAAAAGCCGGTGCGCCGGGCGTTTATGGCCCTTATCCATGACAAAACCGTGGATGATCAACCTAACCTGCTGATCGGTGTAGAAGCAGACGGTGATGAACAGGAAATCGATGCACTGATCCGCGAAGCCGGCAATGTGGCGGCCGAAACGTCTCCCGATGACCGTCCGGTTGATTTCTGTATCGTTTGCGAAAAAGAGCGCGGGATCAGCCATTATCTGATCAGCCACACCCAGCCTTTCTATCAGCGCAAATGGGGAAGCTGGTTGCGTAACATCATCCCGTCGTCCGGGCAGGCATAAAACGATAAGGTAAACGGGGCACAAAACTCTTTATTGCCCCTGCTTTGTTTAAGGGAAATGGGGTGTTTGTGCTTGATCGTGAATCAATGCCGCATTTTTTTAATTAAATGTTGTGATTCGGGTAGGCAATTTTAACTTCGCTCCCTATAATCACCGCCATTTTACGGCAGGTATAACATTAAATTAACCGGCCCTACCTATAAAAGTCAGCCAGAGGTTTTTCATGACTATCCAACGTACTTTCTCCATCATCAAGCCAAACTCCGTTGCAAACAATGACATCGGCGCAATCTACGCGCGTTTCGAACGTGCAGGTTTCACCATCATTGCTTCTAAAATGCTGAAACTGACCAAAGAGCAGGCTGAAGGCTTCTACGCTGAGCACAAAGGTCGTCCATTCTTCGACGGTCTGGTTGAGTTCATGACCTCTGGCCCGATCATGGTTCAGGTTCTGGAAGGCGAAAACGCAGTTCAGCGTAACCGTGACATCATGGGTGCAACTAACCCGGAAAATGCCCTGGCCGGTACTCTGCGTGCAGACTTTGCTGACAGCTTCACCGCTAACGCTGTTCACGGTTCTGATGCTGTAGAATCAGCACAACGCGAAATCGCTTACTTCTTCGACGAAAGCGAAATCTGCCCGCGTTAAGATTTTGGGCGAAGCCTGATTGGAAGATGCGCCGCATATTCACAAGAATTTGCCCTGGTCACCTTCCAAACATGGCAACTCTGCCCTAAAATTTGTACAATGTTGCGCCCCGAATGAGCCAGCCTCTTCGGGGCGCAATTTATTGCAGGCCACCTGAATGCCGCTGACAGGCAGTAAAAGGTCAGGCTCTGCACTTCCCTGGCGCCATAACGTGTAACAACGAGGCCATATTTCATTATGTTAGAATCTACAACTCCCGAGCAAAACGTGTCTGAAACCTTCCCAATCTCTGCAGAGGAAGTGAAAACTGTTGCTCCTGCTGCCGCAAAAATTAACCTTCTTGACCTCAACCGCAAACAAATGCGCGAGTTCTTTATCAACATGGGCGAGAAACCGTTCCGTGCTGATCAGGTCATGAAGTGGATGTATCACTATTGCAGCGATGATTTCGAGCAAATGACCGATATCAACAAACCGCTGCGTGACAAACTGGCGCGTGTGGCTGAAATCCGTGCGCCGGAAGTCGCTTCCGAACAACGTTCTACCGATGGCACCATCAAATGGGCGATTCAGGTAGGCGGCCAGCTGGTCGAAACTGTGTATATACCGGATGGCGATCGTGCGACGCTCTGCGTTTCCTCTCAGGTTGGCTGCGCGCTGGAATGTACCTTCTGTTCTACCGCTCAGCAGGGTTTCAACCGTAACCTGCGTGTGTCCGAAATCATCGGCCAGGTGTGGCGTGCGGCTAAAATCATCGGTGCTGCGAAAGTCACCGGTACCCGACCTATCACCAACGTAGTGATGATGGGGATGGGCGAACCCTTGCTGAATCTGAATAACGTGGTGCCGGCCATGGAAATCATGCTGGATGACTTCGGTTTTGGTCTGTCTAAACGCCGCGTGACCTTGTCTACGTCCGGTGTGGTTCCTGCGCTGGATAAGCTGGGCGACATGATTGACGTTGCGCTGGCCATCTCCCTGCATGCGCCAAATGACACCATCCGCGACGAAATCGTGCCAATTAACCGCAAGTACAACATCGATACGTTCCTGGCCGCTGTTGAACGCTACATCAGCAAATCCAATGCTAACCAGGGCCGTGTAACCATCGAATACGTGATGCTTGACCACATTAACGACGGTACTGAGCATGCGCATGAGCTGGCTGAGCGTTTGAAAAATACGCCGTGCAAAATCAACCTCATCCCGTGGAACCCGTTCCCTGGCGCGCCGTATGGCCGCAGCTCAAACAGCCGGATCGATCGCTTCTCTAAAGTGCTGATGGAATACGGTTTTACCGTCATCGTGCGTAAAACCCGCGGCGACGATATTGATGCCGCTTGTGGTCAGCTTGCCGGTGATGTGATCGACCGTACCAAGCGTACGTTGAAGAAAAAAATGGCAGCTGAGCAGCAGATTTCCGTTAAAGCCGTTTAGTTGTCAGAAGTGTGAGTAGGTGCGTTCGGGCTGTGCAGATACCATTTCACAGCCCGTTTGTTTATTGTCGGTGGCAGAATAAAGGGAATTAAGCATGACAATGCAAGGCAGTGTGAAGGTGCTGATGGCGGCGGGTTTAGCCGCTTCTTTGCTCGCCGGGTGCTCAAGCTCTCCGAAGGAGACGCAGTCAGCTACCGGTGCCTCACAGACGCGTCTTGAACTGGGAATGGCCTATCTCTCCCAGGGAAATATGGACGCGGCGAAACAGAATTTGCAGAAAGCCGCGGACAGTGCGCCTGACGATTATCGCACTCAGCTGGGCATGGCGCTTTACGAGCAAAAAACCGGCGATCAAAAAGCTGCGCAAAGTCGCTACCAGCAAGCGCTGAAGCTGGCGCCGCAAAATGGGACCGTGTTGAATAATTACGGTGCGTTTTTGTGTAGTTTAGGGCAGTATGTACCGGCACAACAGCAGTTTAGCGCCGCAGCTAATGCGCCTGATTACGGTCAGGTTGCTGACAGTCTCGAAAATGCAGGCTACTGTTTTCTGAAGGCAAATCAGAATGAGGAAGCGCGAGTGTTACTGAGCCGGGCATTAAAAATCGATCCCGATAAAGGCGCACCCTTGCTGACAGAGGCAACCAAAGAATTTGGAGAAGGGAATCGCGCTCAGGCAAAACTTCTACTGGATGTATACCAGCATGTTCTGCCAGCCACGGCTGACAGCATTATGTTACAAATTCGATTCGCTGCGTTAGCGGGCAATCCGGACAGCGTTCAACGCTACGGTAAGCAGCTTGCGCGTAGTTATCCACAATCCCAACAGTACCAGCAGTTCTTAGCTAATGAATACTGAAGCCTCCCAAGAAAATAAAGTTAAACTGACCGCAGGCCAACGCCTGTGTCAGGCACGTGAAGAGTTAGGGCTAAGTCATCAGGCCGTTGCAGAACGCCTGTGTCTGAAAGTCTCAACGATTCGCCAAATCGAAGAAGAAACGACGCCGGGCGATCTCGCTCCGACTTTCCTGCGTGGCTATCTTCGTTCTTACGCCAAACTGGTTCATATCCCGGAAGAAGAACTGTTAGATCTGATCGGTAAGCAAGCCCCCATCAAAGTGCCGAAAGTCGCTTCAATGCAGGGTTTTTCTCTCGGCAAGTCTCGTAAAAAACGCGATGGCTGGCTGATGGGCTTTACCTGGTTGATCGTGTTTGTTGTGATTGGCCTGACCGGTGCATGGTGGTGGCAAAACCATCAGGCGCAGCAGGAAGAAATCGCGACAATGGCCGATCAGTCAACGGCTCAACTGAATCAGGATAACGGCCAGGGGCAAACTATTCCTCTGGGTGGTGGTGACAATGCCAATTCTGCACCGACGACAGAAGATTCCTCTTCTGCGCCTGACGCAGCGGCCGGGGCACCACAGGCACAGAACTCAATTCCGTTGAACACCACGTCAACGCCAACGGATAACAGCGCACCGGCCACCGCCGGCACGCCTGCAGCGCAAGCACCTGCTGCAGTGTCCACCAGCCAGCCAGCCACGGCTGAGAATGGTCTGCCAACCGGTGATGCACAAACTGCTGCGGCAGGTGCGGATCCACAAGCTGTCGCTTTGACATTCAAAGCTGACTGCTGGTTACAGATCGATGACGCGTCAGGTAAGACCCTGTTCAGCGGCATCAAAAAAGGCGGCGAAACCCTGAGCGTGAAGGGAACCGCACCTTATAAGCTGAAAATCGGTGCACCGGGTGCAGTGGATATTCAATTCCAGGGCAAGCCGGTTGATTTAAGTCGTTTCGTAAAATCAAGCCGTGTTGCGCGCCTGACTATCGCTGCCGAGTAATCGGCAGCTTGTCGGACGATTGCAACGATGGAGAGTGAAGTAATGCATAACCAAGCACCCATTACCCGTCGCAAATCAACCCGGATTTATGTCGGCAAGGTGCCTGTAGGTGACGGAGCACCGATTGCTGTGCAATCGATGACCAACACCCGCACCACAGATGTCGCGGCGACGGTCGCGCAGATCAAATCGCTGGAACGTGTCGGTGTCGATATTGTTCGCGTTTCCGTGCCTACCATGGATGCCGCTGAGGCGTTCAAGCTCATCAAGCAGCAGGTTAATGTCCCGCTGGTCGCTGACATCCATTTTGATTACCGTATCGCGCTCAAAGTAGCCGAATACGGCGTTGATTGCCTGCGTATTAATCCAGGTAACATTGGTAATGAATCCCGCATTCGCTCGGTGGTGGATTGCGCGCGTCATTACAATATTCCTATTCGTATCGGCGTGAATGGCGGCTCTCTGGAGAAAGATATCCAGGAAAAATTCGGCGAACCTACGCCGGAAGCGCTGCTGGAATCGGCGATGCGCCATGTTGATATTCTCGATCGCCTCAACTTTGATCAGTTCAAAGTGAGCGTTAAAGCCTCAGACGTGTTTCTTGCCGTTGAGTCTTATCGTCTGCTGGCGAAGCGTATCGATCAGCCTTTGCATCTTGGCATCACCGAAGCGGGCGGTTTGCGCGCCGGTTCCGTGAAATCGGCCATCGGCCTCGGTCTTTTGCTGTCCGAAGGTATCGGCGATACGCTGCGCATCTCGCTGGCTGCCGACCCTGTCGAAGAGGTGAAGGTAGGCTTTGATATTCTGAAGTCACTTCGCATTCGCTCGCGTGGCATCAACTTTATTGCCTGTCCGACCTGCTCGCGTCAGGAATTTGATGTCATCGGCACGGTTAACGCGTTAGAGCAGCGTCTGGAAGATCTGATCACCCCGATGGATGTCTCCATCATCGGTTGTGTGGTGAATGGGCCGGGCGAAGCGCTGGTGTCCACGATCGGCGTCACCGGAGGCCATAATAAAAGCGGCTTCTATGAAGACGGCGTACGTCAGAGAGATCGTTTTGACAACGAACAGATGATCGACCAGTTAGAAGCGAAGATCCGTGCTAAAGCGGCGATTATGGATGAGAGTAAACGTATCGTTATCAATCATCTTGAAAAGTAACATCGGTTGCGGGTGTCAGAGTACATCTGCATTATATTGAACCCGACAGGGGTGACGGCGTTGTGCGTTGAACCGCAGGACACAAACCCCCTATAATCGGGTTCATTTTTTATAAAACGATAGAGAACTGACGTGGCAAAGAATATCCAGGCCATTCGCGGCATGAACGACTACCTGCCGGAAGACACTGCGCTGTGGCAGCGTATCGAAGGTACTTTGAAACAGGTACTCAGTGGTTACGGCTACAGCGAAATCCGTATGCCGATTGTAGAGCAGACCCCATTGTTTAAACGCGCGATCGGCGAAGTGACCGATGTCGTGGAAAAAGAAATGTATACCTTTGAGGATCGCAACGGTGAAAGCCTGACGCTGCGCCCTGAAGGCACGGCGGGCTGTGTGCGCGCCGGTATCGAACATGGTCTGCTGTACAATCAGGAACAACGTCTGTGGTACATCGGCCCGATGTTCCGCTACGAGCGCCCGCAAAAAGGCCGCTATCGTCAGTTTAATCAGTTAGGTGTGGAAGTCTTTGGCCTGCAGGGCCCGGACATCGACGCGGAGCTGATCCTGCTGAGTGCGCGCTGGTGGCGTGCGCTGGGCATTTCTGAACACGTGACGCTTGAACTGAACTCAATTGGTTCACTGGAAGCCCGCGCCAACTATCGCGATGCGCTGGTGGCTTTCCTGGAGCAGCATAAAGACAAGCTGGATGAAGACTGCAAACGTCGCATGTACAGCAACCCGCTGCGCGTTCTGGACTCCAAAAATCCGGATATCCAGGCATTATTGAATGATGCTCCGCAACTGGGTGACTATCTTGATGAAGAATCAAGAGAACACTTTGCAGGTCTGTGTGAACTTTTAGAGCAGTCTGGTATCCCATATACGGTTAATCAGCGACTTGTGCGCGGTCTGGATTATTACAACCGCACCGTGTTCGAATGGGTAACCAGCAGCCTTGGCGCACAAGGTACTGTTTGTGCCGGTGGCCGTTACGACGGGCTGGTTGAACAATTAGGCGGGCGAGCAACCCCTGCTGTCGGTTTTGCGATGGGTCTGGAGCGTCTGGTGTTACTGGTTCAGGCCGTAAACCCGGACTTCAAAGCCCCTGCGACGGTGGATGCTTACGTCATTTCTTCGGGAGCAGGAACGCAAGGTGCAGCCATTAAACTGGCTGAGACACTGCGTGATGCGCTGCCGGAGCTGAAAGTGATGACTAACTACGGTGGCGGAAACTTTAAGAAGCAATTCGCCCGTGCAGATAAATGGGGTGCGCGAGTTGCCCTGGTATTAGGCGAAGATGAAGTCGCTAACCAGCAGGTTGTGATCAAAGACCTGCAGACTGGAACGCAAGAAACGCTGACGCAGAGTGATGTTGCTGTGCGTCTGGCCTCGATGTTGGGTTAAGGAGAAGGACACTGTGGAAGTCTATACCACTGAGAATGAACAGGTTGATGCTGTACGTCGCTTCTTTGCCGAGAACGGTAAAGCGCTGGCCATCGGCGTTGTTCTGGGTATTGTCGCCCTGGGCGGCTGGCGTGTCTGGCAGAGCCATCAGGATTCCGCTTTGACGGAAGCTTCTGCGTCTTTCCAGAAAGCGAATCAGGCGCTGACCAGCAAAAATCCGCAAGGCGTGGCTGAGCTGGAAAAGTTTGGTCAGAGCAATGACAATAACTACGGTGTGTTTGCCGCTCTGCAACTGGCCGATCACTTTGTCGAAATCAAAGATTTCGCGAATGCTGAGAAGCAGCTTCTTCAGGGGCAAAGTCAGGCCAAAGAAGACAATTTACGCTCGCTGGTGAACTTACGTCTGGCACGTGTCCAGATGCAGCAAGGCAAATTTGATGATGCACTCAAAACGTTAGATGGCGTGAAGGGTGAAGGCTGGACAGCAATGCAGCAAGGCATCCGCGGTGATGTTCTGCTCGCAAAAGGCGATGCGAAAGGGGCTCGTGAAGCCTTTAGCAAAGGTCTGGAATCTAAACCCTCTCAAACGCTGCAAACGATGCTGCGTATGAAATTGAACAACTTAGCCAGCTAAGGGGAACCCCGATGCAATTGCGTAAAACACTCTTGGTAGGATGGGTTTCTGTTGCCCTGCTGAGTGGCTGTTCATTGTTTAACAGCGAAGAAGATGTTGTCAAAATGTCCCCGCTGCCAAAAGTTGAAAATCAATTTACTCCGACTCAGGTCTGGAGCAAATCCGTAGGCGACGGCGTAGGCGATTTCTACTCCCACCTGCGTCCGGCCTGGCAGGACAGCACCATTTACGCAGCCGATCGTTTTGGCATCGTGAAAGCACTGGATGCTGACAGCGGTAAAGAAAAGTGGAGTGTTAACCTTTCTGAAAAAACAGGTTTCTTCTCCAGCAACCGTTCAGCACAACTGTCCGGCGGTCTGACTGTTTCTGGCGGCCATGTGTATGTCGGCAGTGAAAAAGCGGTTGTTTATGCGCTGAATACCGAAGACGGTACAGTGGCATGGCAGACCAAAGTGGCGGGCGAAGCACTGTCCCGGCCTGTGGTCAGCGATGGCTTAGTGCTGGTACATACCGGAAACGGGATGTTACAGGGGCTGAGCGAATCTGACGGTACCGTGCAGTGGACTGCTAACCTCGATATGCCAACCCTGTCCCTGCGCGGCGAGTCTGCCCCGGCAGTGGCGTTTGGCGCAGCGATTGTCGGCGGTGATAACGGCCGTGTCAGCGCAGTGCTGATGAAAGAAGGTCAGTTGATCTGGCAGCAACGTATTTCACAAACCACCGGGACGACTGAAATCGATCGTCTGAGTGACGTGGATACTACGCCGGTCATCGTTGATGGCGTTGTTTATGCGCTGGCTTACAACGGTAATCTGGTGGCCATGGATCTGCGTTCAGGTCAGGTCATGTGGAAACGTGATGTGGGTTCCGTCAATGACATCATCGTCGACAGCGGCCGTATCTACATGGTCGATCAGGATGACCGTGTGATGGCGCTTGATACGCAAGGCGGCGTTAGCCTGTGGCGTCAAAGTGATCTGTTGCACCGTAATCTCACCGCGCCAGTGCTGTATAATGGGTATATCGTGGTGGGTGATTCCGAAGGTTACCTGCACTGGATCAATACCACAGACGGTCGTTTCGTTGCTCAGCAGAAAGTCGACAGCGATGGCTTCCTGAGTGCGCCGATTGTGGCAAGTGACAAGCTGGTCGTGCAGGCGAAAGGTGGCGAAGTTTACTCCTTCACCCGCTAATATCGCGCCCGGCGTCTGGCCCTGAGATCGTTTGATCGCGGGCTTAAAAACGGCTCCTGAATTGCTCAGGGGCCGTTTCGTATTCTGAAAACCGTGCAATTTTTCGATCAGATTGCGCTGTAACAAATTGAATTATAGCTGTTTGTCCAGAAGTGAAGGGCTGCAGGCTATTTGCGTTTAGCTATAAATAAAAACACTGAGGCTTCAAAATGATACCTGTCGTTGCGCTTGTTGGGCGCCCGAATGTGGGTAAATCCACTTTATTTAACCGTTTGACCAAGACGCGCGACGCGCTGGTTGCGGATTTCCCGGGGCTAACGCGTGACCGCAAGTATGGTCGTGCTGAGATTGAGGGTAATGAATTCATCATCGTGGATACCGGCGGTATCGACGGTACCGAAGACGGCGTTGAAACCCGTATGGCTGGCCAGTCATTGCTGGCAATCGAAGAAGCGGACATCGTCCTTTTCATGGTCGATGCGCGCGCGGGCCTGATGCCTGCCGATCAGGGCATTGCCCAACACCTTCGCAGCCGTGAAAAATCCACTTTCCTGGTCGCGAACAAAACCGACGGTATTGACCCGGATAGCGCCGTCGGCGATTTCTACTCACTGGGTTTAGGCGAAGTCTACCCGATCGCGGCTTCTCATGGCCGTGGTGTGGCGCAGCTGATTGAACACGTGCTGATCCCGTTTGTCGGTGAAAAGCCGGAAGAAGTCGAACTGACGGAAGAAGAGGCTAACGCCGCTTACTGGGCAGAACAAGAAGCGACCGGTGATGAAATCCCGGAAGACGAAGAAGACGACTTTGATCCGCAGTCCCTGCCAATCAAACTGGCTATTGTCGGGCGTCCTAATGTAGGTAAGTCCACACTGACTAACCGTATTCTGGGGGAAGAGCGTGTCGTGGTTTACGACATGCCGGGGACCACCCGTGACAGTATTTATATTCCGATGGTGCGTGACGAGCGTGAATACGTTCTGATCGATACTGCCGGCGTGCGTAAGCGCGGTAAAGTTACTGAAACCGTTGAGAAATTCTCCGTCATCAAAACCCTGAAAGCGATTGAAGACGCGAACGTCGTGATGCTGGTGATTGATGCCCGCGACGGCATTTCCGATCAGGACCTGTCACTGCTGGGGTTCATCCTCAATAGTGGGCGCTCACTGCTGATTGTGGTGAACAAATGGGATGGCATGAGTGAAGATGCACGTGCACAGGTGAAAGACCAGCTGGATCTGCGCCTTGGTTTTGTCGACTTCGCCCGAATCCACTTCATCTCGGCCCTGCACGGCAGCGGCGTTGGCAATCTGTTTGAGTCAGTGATCGAGGCCTACACCTGTGCGACCACGCGAGTGAGCACTTCCATGCTGACCCGTATCATGCAGATGGCGGCGGACGATCATCAGCCACCGCTGGTTAATGGCCGTCGTGTGAAGCTGAAATATGCTCACGCCGGTGGGTATAACCCGCCGATCGTGGTAATCCACGGTAACCAGGTGAAAGATCTGGCTGACTCCTACAAACGCTATCTGATGAACTATTTCCGCCGTTCATTGAAAGTGATGGGAACGCCTATCCGCATCCAGTTTAAAGAGGGTGAGAACCCGTATGAAGGCAAGAAAAACACGCTGTCACCACATCAGCAGCGTAAACGTCGACGCCTTCTGCAGCATCTGAAAAACAAATCATAAACTGATGGGGTGCATGAAAATGTACCCCATTTTTTTGCCCCACTTTTCGCAAGGAACTGGCTGGATGTTTTGGCAGACCTGGAGTTTTGCATTTGGCGTGACGGTGCCAAATTTACTGATTTTATTGTTAGGCATGGTTTTGCGCCGTACCGGCCTGATGGACGACAGTTTTAATGAGAAAGCCAGCCGGCTTGTTTTCAATATCGCGTTACCTTGCCTGCTCTTTTTCAGTGTGGCGCAAGGGCATGATTCTTCGGGTTCTAACCTGCCGCTGGCGATTTATGGTGGTGTGGCGACAGTGGTGTCTTTCCTGCTGCTGGAACTGGTTGCGCTAAAGCTGGTGAAAGATCCGCGTGAGCGCGGCATATTTGTGCAGGGCGGATTTCGTGCGAATACCGGCATCGCTGGGCTGGCCTATGCGTCGCTGGCTTTTGGCAGTGAAGGCATTGCGCTCGGCTCGATGTATCTGGCAGTGACGGTGATCTTGTTCAACGTGCTGTCGGTGATTACATTGACCCGCAGTTTGCAGGGCGGGCAGGGTAAGCGCATCGGAATGCGGCCTGTGTTGCACGGTATCCTGACCAATCCGCTGATTATTGGCCTGGTGCTGGGGCTGGCATTCCAGCACAGCCATCTGCCGATGCCGGCAACGCTTGCCAGTACCGGTGCGTTCATCTCCGGCATGGCACTGCCGCTGGCGATGCTGTGCGCCGGTGCCAGCCTTGACTGGCGGGCGATGTTTCGCAGTTCGAATGTGGCCGCCTGGTCATCCGCCTCGCGTGTGGTATTTGTGCCTGCGCTGATGACGCTGGGTGCATGGGCTTTTGGTTTTCGCGGCGCGGCGCTTGGCGTCATTTTTCTTTTTTCCTGCACACCCACGGCCGCAGGCAGCTACGTAATGACCCGCGCCATGGGCGGAAATGCAACGCTGGCGGCGAACATTATTGCGGTCACGACGTTGGGATCATTTTTTACCACCGCGCTGGGCCTGTATTTATTACGGACGCTCGGTGTCATTTAAAGGAGAGGCATAATGGAAGCATATTGTCCGGCTTGTGAGCAGCCAATGAGTTGGGTGAGCGGTCACTTTCGCTGCGACGCCTGCGGCACAGAATATAATCAAACGGCGTTATGCCCGGATTGTCAGCAACCGTTGCAGGAGCTGAAAGCCTGCGGCGCGGTCGACTATTTCTGCCAAAACGGGCACGGAATGGTATCTAAAAAACGGGTGCTGTTTACGTATTCGCTTTATTCAGAGGGATGATCATCGGGCTGAGCCTGTTTCCATAAATTCACCAGCGCTTCCGGGGCTTCTGTTTCGGGAATAATCACCACCAGACTGGCAGAGTGCTCGGCCGATTCGACGTAAATCTCAATACGGAAATAACGCTGGTCACCGCGACCGGCGTTTTCTTTTTCCTGAGCGAAGGGCATGGCCTGGTTGATGAGCTGGCAAATTTGCTGCCGTTTGTCATCGCTCATTCCTGCAAGCTCGACCCTGCGCGGCCCGCTGAGTTTGGGGATAAACGCGATGCCGCCTTCGCGGTAAATCTCAATCACCGCATTACTTTCCAGCGAATCTAAAGGTTTCATTTACATCACTCCAACCTGCACCCAGGCTTCACGAACCGCCTGAGCGACAGAAGCGTCAAACCGTTTTTCCGCATGCTGAACCGTCAGTTGGGCGAAGGTCACAAAGTCTGCGTCTTTGGGCAGGGACTTATCGCAGATCGTGTCATACCAGACATAACCGGCGCGTTCCCACGCGTTACCGCCAAGTGTCGTCGCCGCCAGATAAAATGCGCGGTTAGGGATACCGGAATTGATGTGCACACCGCCGTTATCGTCGCGGGTGTTGACGTAGCCGCTCATGTCGGCAGGCTGCGGATCTTTGCCGAGCAGCGGATCATCATACGCAGTACCGGGATGCGACATCGACCGCAGGCCCGTGCCGTGAATGCCTTTTGCCAGTAATCCTTCACCAATGATCCAGTCGGCTTTATCGGCAGTCTGTTTCAGATGGAACTGTTTCACCAGCGAGCCAAACACATCCGACATCGATTCGTTCAGCGCGCCGGATTGCCCGTTATATTCCAGGCCGGCTTCGGTTTCAGTCACACCGTGGGAAAGTTCATGGCCAACCACGTCGATAGCAATGGTGAAGCGGTTAAATATTTCCCCGTCACCGTCGCCAAATACCATTTGCTGACCGTTCCAGAAGGCATTTTGATAGCCCTTGTCGTAATGAACGGTGCCGAGCAATGCCAGTCCTTTATTGTCGAGAGAGTTTCGCTGATACGCCTGCCAGAAAAAATCATAGGTTACGCCGAGATAATCATAGGCTTCATCCACCGAGACATCGCCGTTACTCGCCTGGCCTTCTTTTCGCACGGATTCGCCTGGCAGGCGGGTGGTGTTTTCGGCGTCGTAAATATCGCGCTCAACCAGACCCGCTTTGGCCGTCACCGTCTTTTGCGGTTTGGCGTAAGGCTGGGCCATCAGGGTATTAACATGCACCAGCGTCTGTTTTGCACATCTGCGCTGAGGTTCTGAGCCGTGTTCAATAATGCGGTTGAGCATATAAGGTGGGATGACGCTGTTGTAACGTTTCGCGGAACTGTGATTCATCGTGAATCTCCTTATCAAGGGTCACCCGAAGGTGAAAGAAAGGTGTTCTGACTGTCTGATACTGAAAAGCGGCTAATGTTTAGTCGTCACTTTTCAGTATAGAACCGCGCGACAACCTGCCCGTGAAAGATGAGATTTATCTGTCCGCCTGCGGGTCACACAATACCCCGGTCATAAAACAGGTTGATCATAAAGATGATGCGGACGGGGGATCACCGCGCGACCAGACGCCTTGCGTACCGATTCTCTCACCACAAGCTTCCCTTGTAACAGCTGGCTGGTATAAGGCGCGTCAGGGCGCAGCATGCGTCGCTGTAACAGCGCGATAGCCTCGGTTCCCAGCTCATCACGCGGCACGTGCACCGCAGTGAGCAGGACGTCGTGGATCTCCGCCAGATTAAACCCGTCGGTGCTGAGCACACTGATATCACCGGGTACCGAAATCCCTTTTTTACTCAACGCAGCCACCACGCCGGACGCCATGTAATCACCCCCGGCCAGAATCGCTGTCGGCAAGGGTTGTCCGATGGGTAATGTGTCCAGATATTCGAGTAACGCCTGTTCGCTTTCCTGCGCGCCAAAACCTGATGTGTTGATCAGATGATGGTTGTCGCTGAAGGTCTGATGATGGCGGCTGAAGGCCTGTTTGATGCCGCTCAGACGCAGTTCCATGGTATGTCGGCGCAGGCATTGCAGCGTGACGATGTGCTGATGGCCCTGTGAAAACAGGTAGTCACAGGCAAAATCCCCCATGCTCTGATGATCGGGGCTGACGCTATCATGGCGCATGTGCCGGTCATGACAGTTCACCAGCACGCAGGGTTTACCCATTTCCGCCGCCAGCAGATGAATATGCGGATCGTCGATACCGACCAGCAAGGCCGCCTCGGTCAGCGGATCGGTCATTTTGGCGATAAACAACGCCGCGTTGGCATTTTCTTCTTCCATCGCGCAATAGCGCACCCGCACTTCATGGTGAGCCGTCGCCGCCAGGATCCCCTGAACCACTTTGTAGTAAAAAATATCGCTGCGTACATCGAAAGCGCGGGCCGGGGCGAAAATCATGATGTTGTTGAGCATCAGGCGACCGGTTGAAAGCCCGTTAAAAACGCCCTGTGATTTCGCACATTCGAGCACGCGATCGCGTGCTTTGCTGCTGGTGTTATTTTTTCCGGCCAGAACCCGTGAAACGGTGCTGATTGAGAGCCCGGTCTGGTCGGCAATTTGCTGGATATTTAACTTTCCTTTCAAACTGTGATCTCCTTCAAAATCGCTCATGCAAAATTTTTCATCTGAGAAGCCCGCTCATCCATAAGCTTTTATCCGCTCTGATTTCGCTACGCAGTTATAGCGTGAAAGCTTTTGCAAAAAATCACGTTCCACTCACAAATCCGCCTGCCTACTCTGCAAAAGTACCTCACATAACACATCATCTGCGGCCAGGCCGACGGGTGGGAGAACGGACATGACAATTCAAATCAACACCGAAAATACGGCCGTTATCGGACGTCGAAAAATAAAAGCCTTGCGCTGGTGGATGCTGGCGCTGTTCCTGCTGGGTGTGACGGTCAACTACATCACCCGTAACTCTCTGGGGTTACTGGCTGCGGAACTTAAAACCAGCCTGAACATGACCACCGAACAATATTCCTACATCGTCGCCGCGTTTCAGGCGGCGTACACCATTTTCCAGCCCCTGTGCGGCTGGCTGATTGACGTGATCGGTCTGAAGCTTGGCTTCCTGATCTGCGCTTCCGTCTGGGCGGTGGTGTGTATGCTGCATGCCGGGGCAGGAAGCTGGATCCAGCTGGCGATTTTGCGTTTCTTCATGGGCAGCGCCGAAGCGGCGGCCACCCCGGCCAATGCCAAAGCGATTTCCGACTGGTTCCCGCGTAAAGAGCGGCCGGTTGCTGCCGGCTGGGCTGGCGTAGGCTTCTCGATAGGCGCGATGCTGGCGCCGCCCATTATTCTGGTGGCGCACCTGTCTTTTGGCTGGCGTGGTGCGTTTCTGTTTTGCGGTGTGCTCTCAATGCTGTGGGTGCTGCTGTGGTGGAAATTTTATCATTCACCGGAAACCCATCCGAACCTGAGCAAAGACGAACTGGCGCTGATCCGCTCTGATAACGAGCCGCAGCAAACGCGTTTGCCGTTCCTTAAGTCGCTGAAAATCGTCTGCAAAAACAAAAAATTCTACGGGATCGCCATTCCGGCATTTCTGGCCGAACCGGCATGGGCCGTGTTCAGTTTCTGGGTGCCGCTGTATCTGGCCAACGAACGCGGGATGGATTTGAAACACATCGTGATGTTCGCCTGGTTACCCTTCCTGGCCGCCGATCTGGGCAGTATCGCCAGCGGTTATCTCACCACGCTCTACCGCAAAGTATTTGGCTGCACGCGCATTAACTCCATCGTTGCCAGCTCGGTGACCGGCGCTTTCATGATGCTGTCTCTGGCTCTGGTTGCACTCACACAAAGTCCTTACGCGGCGATTGCGCTGATCTCCATCGGTGGCTTCGGGCACCAGGTGATTTCCTGCATGCTGAGCGCCGTGGTGGTAGAGACGTTTGACAAAAATCAGGTAGCGACCGTCAACGGCATGCGCGGTTCCTCCGCGTGGATCGCCAGCTTCCTGTTTTCACTGCTGATCGGCGCAGTTGCCGACACGATTGGTTTCAATCCGCTGTTTATCGCAATGGGATTCTTTGATTTGATTGGGGCAATATTCCTGATTGCGCTGATCGCTGAACGCCGCAATCCGGCAAAAAGGGAGCATGTATGAAGACGTTGAAACACTGGGAGCTGGCCGGACATCATGATGCAGGCGTGGATTTGCGTGTCGAAGGTAAGCATCTGTTTTGTCTGAGGGTGCTGGAGCAGGGGTTAATCCGTGTCTTTATTCAGCGCAATGGCGAACTGGCACTGGACCGCACCTGGAGCATTGCGCCGCAAAATGATGTGCCGTGGGAAGGGCGCGATCGTCTGAGCAATGAAGGTTTTACGTTGCCGGGTTATCAACTTGCGCACGGCGAAAATACCCTGACGGTGACCACCGAAATGTTACGTGTCACCGTGCATCAGCCTTTGTGGCTGGAGTGGGAACATAAAAATGAGGCGGGCGTCTGGTTACCGCTGGTCAGCGATCGAAAAACCGGCGCGTATATGCTGTCGGTGAAAGGCGATGCCTCGGCGCACTATCAGTTGCGTGAAGCACAGGATGGCGTGTACGGGCTGGGCGAAAAAGCCGGGGATCTTAACCGTGCAGGTCGTCGTTTTGAAATGCGCAATCTGGATGCGATGGGTTACAACGCCGCCAGCACCGATCCGTTATACAAACATATTCCGTTTACCCTGACCCGCCGTAACGACGTTAGTTTCGGCTTGTTCTACGACAATCTCAGCAATGTCTGGCTTGATCTTGGCAATGAGCTGGATAACTACCATCTGCCATACCGCCGTTTCAGCGCCGAAGCCGGGGATCTGGATTACTACCTGTTTATCGGCCCGACCGCGCTGGATGTCACCAAAAAACTGGTGAAGCTGACCGGTAAAACCACCTTTGGTCCGAAATGGAGCCTCGGTTACAGTGGCTCGACCATGTACTACACCGATGCGCCGGACGCCCAGCAGCAGCTGATGAAATTCATCACGCTGTGTCAGCAACATGACATTCCCTGCGACTCTTTCCAGCTTTCATCGGGTTATACCTCGATTGGCAACAAGCGTTATGTCTTCAACTGGAACTACGACAAAGTGCCGCAGCCTGAAGTGATGTCGCAGGCATTTCTTGATGCGGGTATTCGTCTGGCGGCCAACATTAAACCTTGTCTGTTGCAGGATCACCCGCAATACGGGCAGGTGGCGGAGCAGGGATTGTTCATTCGTGACAGCGAGAGCAATGTGCCGGAACGTTCTGTTTTCTGGGACGACGAAGGATCGCATCTCGATTTCACCCACCCGGCCGCGGTGCGCTGGTGGCAAAAAGGGGTGACGCAGCAGTTGCTGGAAAAGGGCATCGGCTCAACCTGGAACGACAACAACGAATACGAAGTCTGGGACAACGATGCGCGCTGTCACGGTTTCGGTAAGTCCATCGCCATTAAACATATCCGCCCGGTAATGCCGCTGCTGATGATGCGTGCGTCGTTTGAAGCGCAGCAAAGTTTCGCGCCGGAAACCCGTCCGTATCTGATTTCACGTTCCGGCTGTGCGGGGATGCAACGTTACGTGCAGACGTGGAGCGGCGACAATCGCACCAGCTGGCAGACGCTGCGTTACAACACGCGCATGGGCATTGGCATGAGTTTATCCGGTTTGTACAACGTCGGCCACGACGTCGGCGGCTTCTCTGGCGATAAGCCCGATGCCGAACTGTTTGTTCGTTGGGTGCAAAACGGCGTGATGCATCCGCGTTTTACCATTCACTCCTGGAATGACGATCACACGGTGAATGAGCCGTGGATGTACCCGCAGGTGACGCCGCTTATCCGCGACGCGATCCGTTTGCGCTACCGTCTGCTGCCGTATTTCTACACCTTGTTGTGGCAGGCACATGCCGACGATGAGCCGATGCTGCGACCGACATTCCTCGACCACGAGCACGACAAAAACACCTTCGTGGAAACCGATGATTTCCTGATGGGGCAGGATTTGCTGGTCGCCAGCGTGGTGGATGAAGGTCAGCGTGAACGTCAGGTTTATCTGCCGGATAACAGCATCGGCTGGTGTGATTTCTACACCGGGGAATGGTTTGCAGGCGGCCAGACAATCACCCTTGATGCACCGCTTGAGCGCCTGCCGCTGCTGGTCCGTGCCGGCGCTGCATTGCCGCAATCCGCACGGCTGGCCCATGTTGACAGCCATAAAGACCTGGAACGCGAGCTGCACGTTTATCCGGCACCGGGTGAGCTGACCTCAGCGGGAATGCTGTTTGAAGATGACGGCGAAAGCCACCGCTGGCAGCAAAATCAGGCGCTGTGGCTGAACTGGAATATTGTCACTGACGCGCAGCGCATCGATATCACAATCACTCAGCGCGGAGAATTCAAACCGGCGTGGAAAACCCTCAACATTGTGCTGCCGGCAGGCGAAGCGCGTGAGGTGTGGGTGAACGGTGTGAAAACAACTGGCTATAATCTTTAAGTATTTCAACCTCCTCCTCTGAAAAGGGGAGGAGGTGTTAAAACCCACGTTTATTTAACCGCCCGTTTCCGCGCCTTCTTCTCTACCACAATCGATTTCACTTCACTTTCAATCCAGCCATCGGCCAGACGTGTTTTTAGCGTATCGCCCGGTGCGGTCTGGGTGGTTTTCTTGAGTAACGCGCCTTGTGGCGTGGTGGTCACGCTATAACCGCGCGCCAGCGTTGCCAGCGGGCTGACGCCCTCCAGTTGTGCACAGGCCTTGCCGAAGCGCTCGCGATGTTCGCCCAGTTGCGCGGACATCGCCTGCTGCAAGCGGTACTGTAATTGCTGGACCCGTTGCTGGGCGCGGTGAATACGCGGTTGCGGCTGTTGCTGCGTCAGGCGTTGCTGTAAACGGTCGGTGCGGCGCAGCATCTGGCGCAGCTGGTTTTGCATGGCTTCATCAAGACGACGGCGCAGTTTGAACAGCGCCGTTTGCTGGCGCGCCAGACGTAAATGCGGATGCTGTTGTTGCAGGCGATGATTCAGACGCGTGAAACGCTGAGTGAGCTGCGCGAGATAATAATCCATCGCCATTTCAAGGCGCTGCTGCTGTGACTGGATCTGACGCAGCAATTCCAGCTGATTGCGGCTGATCAGTTCGGCGGCGGCAGACGGCGTCGGCGCGCGTAAATCAGCGACAAAATCGGCAATGGTGACGTCTGTTTCGTGGCCGACGGCGCTGACGATCGGAATGCGGCTGGCGAAAATCGCCCGTGCCACACGCTCATCATTAAAGCTCCACAAATCTTCCAGCGAACCGCCGCCGCGCCCGACAATCAGGACATCCACTTCTTCACGGGCATTCGCCAGCTGAATGGCACGGACGATTTGCCCCGGCGCATCCACGCCCTGAACGGAGGTCGGATAGATAATGACGGGTAATGACGGGTCACGACGCTTTAAGACATTTAAGACGTCATGCAGCGCAGCACCGCTGGCGGACGTGATCACACCGACGCATTTGGCAGGTGAGGGCAGCGGCTGTTTAAACTGCGCATCAAACAGACCTTCGGCGGCCAGTTGCTGTTTCAGCAGATCGAATTTCTGCTGCAACAGGCCGTCACCGGCTTCCTGCATACTTTCGGCAATCAGCTGATAATCGCCGCGCGGTTCGTACAAGGTTATGGTCGCGCGGACCAGAACCTGCTGACCGTTTTGCGGGCGGAACGTCGTGCGGCGATTGGTGTTGCGAAACATCGCGCATTTGACCTGAGCGCGGTCATCTTTGAGCGTGAAATACCAGTGGCCGGAGGACGGCTGAGAGAAGTTTGAAATCTCACCGGAGAGCCAGACCTGACCCATTTCGTTTTCCAGCAACTGTCGGACCGTCTGATTCAGGCGGCTTACGGTAAAAATAGGAGGCGAAGAAGGTAGTGACATGTGATCCAGATCAAATTCAAAAACAGAGACTTAATCGAACGATACTACATGCCCGCAAAAGGTAATCAAGAAGTTTTTGAAATAGTTCTGGTCGGAATGCCTACTCACCTGTATACTCCCGCTGCAATATTTTATCTTTTCCGCATCCACCTTGGTGAGATATTGCCCATGCTACGTATCGCAAAAGAAGCACTAACGTTCGACGACGTTCTCCTTGTTCCAGCCCACTCCACAGTTCTGCCCAATACTGCCGATCTCGGTACTCAACTGACCGCTAAAATCCGTCTGAATATCCCTATGCTGTCCGCAGCCATGGATACCGTGACTGAAGCGAATCTGGCGATTGCTCTGGCGCAGGAAGGCGGCCTCGGATTCATCCACAAGAACATGTCTATTGAGCGTCAGGCGGAAGAAGTCCGTCGCGTGAAGAAGCATGAAAGCGGCGTTGTTGCTGACCCTAGAACCGTCACACCTTCGACCACTCTGCGTCAGGTTAAAGCACTCACTGAAATTAACGGTTTTGCCGGTTATCCGGTCGTGACGGAAGAAAACGAACTGGTCGGTATTATTACCGGTCGTGACGTGCGCTTCGTGACCGATCTGGAACAGCCTGTCACGGCAGTCATGACGCCGAAAGAGCGTCTGGTCACCGTCAAAGAAGGCGAAGCCCGCGAAGTCGTGCTGCAAAAAATGCACGAAAAACGCGTAGAGAAAGCGCTGGTGGTTGACGCGCAATTCCATCTGCTCGGTATGATCACCGTAAAAGACTTCCAGAAAGCCGAACGTAAACCGAACGCCTGTAAAGATGAGCAGGGCAGCCTGCGCGTCGGTGCTGCGGTTGGCGCAGGTGCGGGCAACGAAGAGCGTATCGATGCGCTGGTCGCCGCCGGTGTTGACGTTCTGCTGATTGACTCCTCTCACGGCCACTCCGAAGGCGTTCTGGAACGTATCCGCGCAACCCGTGCTAAATACCCGGATCTGCAAATCATTGGCGGTAACGTCGCAACTGGCGCAGGTGCTCTGGCACTGGCGAAAGCGGGCGTGAGCGCGGTGAAAGTCGGTATCGGTCCTGGCTCCATCTGTACTACCCGTATCGTGACCGGCGTGGGTGTTCCGCAAATCACCGCCGTTTCTGACGCGGTTGAAGCGCTGGAAGGCACAGGCATTCCGGTTATCGCTGACGGCGGTATCCGCTTCTCCGGCGACATCGCTAAAGCTATCGCGGCTGGCGCAAGCTGCGTGATGGTTGGCGGGATGCTGGCAGGGACCGAAGAATCGCCGGGCGAAATCGAGCTGTATCAGGGCCGTTCATACAAATCTTACCGTGGTATGGGTTCTCTGGGCGCGATGTCCAAAGGCTCCTCTGACCGTTACTTCCAGACGGACAACGCCGCTGACAAACTGGTACCGGAAGGTATCGAAGGTCGCGTGGCCTATAAAGGCCGTCTGAAAGAAATCATCCACCAGCAAATGGGCGGTCTGCGCTCCTGTATGGGGCTGACCGGTTGTGCTACCATCGACGACCTGCGCACCAAGGCTGAGTTTGTCCGCATCAGCGGTGCAGGGATCCAGGAAAGCCACGTACATGACGTGACCATTACCAAAGAGTCACCGAACTACCGCATGGGTTCCTGACCCGAAAGACAGCGAGCTTAAGGCTCGCTGTCTGCTTTTAAGATTGTCAGAAAATTTAACCTGTTGTTTTAACGCTTTTATTGCTTTCTGGAAAACGCCCCCTCATGAGCGAAAATATTCACAAGCACCGTATCCTGATCCTCGATTTCGGCTCCCAGTACACCCAACTTGTTGCGCGCCGCGTGCGTGAACTGGGTGTCTATTGCGAACTCTGGGCCTGGGACGTAACCGAAGCCCAAATCCGCGAATTCAACCCGAACGGGATCATCCTGTCCGGCGGCCCGGAAAGTACCACCGAGCATGACAGCCCGCGCGCCCCTGATTACGTCTTCGAAGCCGGTGTGCCGGTTCTGGGCGTCTGCTACGGCATGCAAACCATGGCAATGCAGTTAGGCGGCCATGTTGAAGGCTCTAACGAGCGCGAATTTGGTTACGCGCAGGTTGAAGTTCAGACTGAAAGCGCGTTAATCCGCGACATTCAGGACGCCCTGAGCGAGAACAACAAACCGCTGCTCGACGTCTGGATGAGCCACGGCGACAAAGTGACGGCCATCCCGTCCGGTTTCGTGACCGTTGCCAGCACCGAGACTTGCCCGTTTGCCATTATGGCGAACGAAGAAAAACGCTTCTACGGTGTGCAGTTCCACCCGGAAGTGACGCACACCCGTCAGGGCCTGCGTATGCTGGAACGTTTCATCATGGACATCTGCGAGTGCGAAGCCCTGTGGACGCCAGCGAAAATCATCGAAGACGCGGTTGAGCGTCTGCGCGTGCAGATTGGCGACGACCACGTGATCCTCGGCCTGTCCGGCGGCGTTGATTCCTCTGTGACCGCGATGCTGCTGCACCGCGCGATTGGCGACCGTCTGACCTGCGTATTTGTGGATAACGGCCTGCTGCGTCTTAACGAAGCCGATCAGGTTCTGGAAATGTTCGGCGACCGTTTCGGCCTGAACATCGTTCACGTCGCTGCCGAAGAGCGTTTCCTGTCTGCGCTGGCAGGCGTTGATGAACCTGAAGCCAAACGTAAAATCATTGGCCGCGTCTTTGTTGAAGTGTTCGATGAAGAAGCCTGCAAGCAGGATGCGGTGAAATGGCTGGCGCAGGGCACGATCTACCCTGACGTGATCGAATCTGCGGCCTCTGCCACCGGCAAAGCGCACGTGATCAAATCCCACCACAACGTGGGCGGTCTGCCAAAAGAAATGAAACTGGGTCTGGTTGAGCCGCTGAAAGAGCTGTTCAAAGACGAAGTGCGTAAAATCGGTCTGGAACTCGGCCTGCCATACGACATGCTTTTCCGTCACCCGTTCCCGGGGCCAGGTCTGGGCGTTCGCGTGCTGGGCGAAGTGAAGAAAGAGTACTGCGACCTGTTGCGCCGCGCCGATGCTATCTTCATTGAAGAACTGCACAAAGCCGATCTGTACAACAAAGTCAGCCAGGCCTTCACCGTCTTCCTGCCAGTCCGCTCCGTTGGCGTGATGGGCGATGGCCGTAAATACGACTGGGTCGTTTCCCTGCGCGCAGTGGAAACCATCGACTTCATGACCGCGCACTGGGCGCACCTGCCGTACGATTTCCTCGGCCGCTGCTCCAACCGCATCATCAACGAAGTTGACGGCATTTCCCGCGTTGTTTACGACATCTCGGGTAAACCACCAGCGACGATTGAGTGGGAATAAGTTTTAGCAAAAGCTGAAGCCTGAAACCCGTAAAAACGCCAGTGCGATCGCAAGATCCGCTGGCGTTTTTTTATGTGTGAAATCCTCTCAGAGTTTAATTTTCTGTGCGCCGCAACCCCATTCTTCTCTGGCGCGGTGTCTGAGTTGAGCGTCAGGCGCGGATAACGGCGGAACTGCGGCATGGGTGCCAGGAGATTGAGTGCGCGGAAAATTATCGCGCAATCAATTTGAAATGAGGCAACCAACGGGCTGCCTCATTCCGGGTACATTTTTTTAACCGTGAACTGCCTGAATCAACATATCGTTAATCCATTGATTGACACTTTTACCGGAGATCTCTGCTGCAATATTGATAGCAGCATGGACTTCAGGCTGAATCCTCAGGCTGATTTTACCGCTTGCGGGACGTTGAGGAGCGCGACCTTGCTCAGCACAATAACTGAGATAGTCGTCAACGGCTTCTTCAAAAACAGCCCTGAGGTCTGAGACGTTATCTGCATGGAAACCTATTACGTCCTGAATACCCGCGATGTGCCCGATCAGACACTGATCCTCGTCGCTATATTCTATCCTGGCTGCATATCCCTGATAGGTCATGGTACTCATGGTTTTACTCCTGTCGCTTCAAGAAATGTTCTGGCATCCCGTACCTGATAAATTTTCGCTTCTTTTTCCGGGTGTGGCCGGTGAAATGAAGCAACAACCTGATTAATTTCAAAGCGTACCCGCGAACCTTTGCCTTCACTGACTTTGGCACCCAAAGCGATAAATAAAACCTCTATTTTTCGCCATTCGAGCGTTGAGGGGGTGGGTAAGGCAAAAATAAGATGTAACGTTTTCAGGTGTGCGGCATTTAGCATCTTCATAATTTATCGATCCTTCGAAAGTGATTGCCGCCAAATTTTGATGATATCACTATTTGATATCAAAAGTGAAAGTCGAAAAAAATAAAACAAAAAAGGCAGCCCTCAGGCCGCCTTGTTGTCATGCCACATGTGGGCGTTATTCGTTGAACAACCGGGTGTCGTTCGCCATGCTGTCGACGACGCTTTTCAGATCGTTTGCCGTCACTTTTTGTTTATCGTTGGAAACCTGTTTGCCGAATCCTTTACGAACAACTTTTATCACCGCTTTACCGGTGCTGGCATCGATCAGCTCGCCTTCAAAGTACACTTCGGTATCACGGGTACGATGGCCGGTCGCCGTTTCGGTACCTGCAATCACCAGCGCCACCGGAATAACTTCATAGAACTGCAAACCTTCAGCCGAAGTATTCACACCGGTAATGGCACCTTTGAAGATCAAAGTACGTGGCCCCGCGTGATCGGTCAGCGGCAGACGTTCAGACAGCGCAGTTTTCATGCGGCTGTTGGCATAATCCAGAGCCCCCTGAAGTGTCTCTTTGCTGATTTGCTCAGTAGGCTGAGGCTCAGGATAGAATTTAATCGGTTCGTATTTAATGTAGGAGTAATTCTCTTTCTTAAACGAAGGATCGATCCAGCGCAGAACCGGATTTCCTGAGGCGGTTTTCACTTCCTTGAGGCCCGAATAATCCCCCAGGAAGCCTGAGAATTTTTCAGTCTGCGTAACATGGCTTGTACAGCCCGCTAAAAACATCGTACCGGTCACAAGAGCAATCTGCAGCAGCTTTATTTTTTTCATTCGAACCCTCGAAATTTTTAAGGAAGACAAAGTATGTATAGCACCGCTGGGGAATTTAACCTCTTAACAACAAAGAAAAATTGATGAAGAACAGAGTATTGATATTTGTGAGAGGGGCGCATGATTGATCACGCTCGTCTCATTTATTTGGTGAATGAAAGAGATAGTACTCGCCTTTAGGGCTATCCCCCGTGGCGACGATGTCCCAGCCTTTTGATAAATAAAATGCGACCGATTTTTGACTCTTTACCAAACATTTCAGCGAACCGGTGCGGGTAAAGGTTTTTTCAGCGGCACGCAGTAAGGCGCTGCCGGCGCCGGTCCCCTGAAATTGCGGGTCGATAAACAGGTTATGCAGAAAGTTTTCCTGGGTAAAAATCGAGGCAAACCCGAGTAAATGCCCATCGCGCTCCGCGACAAGTATCGTCTCGCCGATCACCGCACGGTCAAAATCTTCCAGCTTGTAGTCAACCTCTGTCAGCCACGTCCAGGTATCTTTGCGTGCGGCCAGATACAGCGTGCGTAAAAAAGGACGATCGGCTTCTTCGTAAGCCCGGATGTGAAGTGGTGATACCAAAGAGTGAGACTCCTCAAAGACTGTGGGGTTATTTGTGCGTATGGTACGCAACTCACTTAACGATACTGCCAGCGACTATGTATGAGTTCAATTTGGTTTTGTTGCTGTTGCAGCAAATGTGCGTCTATTTAGTCATTGCGTATTTACTCAGCAAAACCCCTCTGTTTATCCCGCTGATGCACGTCACCGTGCGGCTTCCGCACAAATTGCTGTGTTATTTCATGTTCTCGATGTTCTGCGTTATGGGCACTTATTTTGGTCTGCATATTCAGGATTCTATCGCCAATACCCGGGCTATCGGCGCGGTGCTGGGCGGTTTACTCGGCGGGCCGGTCGTCGGTGTTCTGGTCGGTCTGACGGGCGGGTTACACCGGTATTCGCTGGGGGGCATGACAGCGCTGAGTTGCATGATTTCGACGGTTATCGAGGGATTGCTCGGCGGCATAGTGCATCGTGTGCTGATGCGGCGGGGACGTATTGACCGGCTGTTTAATCCGCTGACTGTCGCGGGCGTCACGCTGTTTGCTGAAGTGCTGCAAATGGCGATCATTTTGATGGTTGCGCGTCCTTTTGACGAAGCGCTGCGGCTGGTCAAAAGCATTGCCACGCCGATGATGGTGACCAATACCATCGGCGCGGCCATGTTTATGCGCATTCTGCTCGACCGGCGGGCGATGTTTGAACGTTACACCACGGCGTTCAGCGCCCGCGCGCTTAATATCGCCGCGTGTACCGAAGGCGTGCTGCGTCAGGGGTTTAACCAGGAGAATACCGCACGGGTGGCGCAGATCATTTATCAGGAGCTGGATATCGGCGCGGTGGCGATTACCGATCGTGAGAAACTGCTGGCGTTTGTCGGGATCGGCGACGATCACCATTTGCCGGGATCGCCGATATTGTCCGAACATTCGCACCGCGCCATCGAACATAATGAAGTGGTTTATGCAGACGGCAATGAGGTGGCCTATCAGTGCTCGCAAAGCCCGTCGTGTAAGCTGGGCTCGACGCTGGTGATCCCGCTGCGCGGTGAAAATCAGGAAGTGATCGGCACGATCAAACTGTATGAAGCGCGCAACCGGCTGTTCAGTTCGATCAACCGTACGTTGGGCGAAGGCATCGCCAGCCTGCTGTCGGCGCAGATCCTCGCCGGACAGTACGAACGGCACAAACAGTTGCTGATCCAGTCGGAAATTAAACTGCTGCACGCGCAGGTGAATCCTCACTTTCTGTTTAACGCGCTGAATACCCTGGTGGCGGTGATCCGTCGCGACAGCCAACAGGCCAGTGAACTGGTTCAGCATCTTTCTACGTTTTTTCGTAAAAACCTCAAACGCCCGCAGGAAGTGGTGACGCTGGCCGACGAAATCGAGCATGTGCAAGCCTATCTGCATATCGAACGAGCGCGGTTCAGCGACCGTCTGAATGTCACCTTTGATTTTCCCGAGGCGCTGCAACAGCTCTGTTTACCCGCTTTTACCCTGCAACCGCTGGTGGAAAACGCCATCAAACACGGGACATCGCAGTTGCTTGGTATCGGGCAGCTTCGTCTTTCTGCCATCGGGCAGGGAGAGTGTCTGGTGCTCACCGTGGAAGATAACGCCGGGCTGTATGCGCCGTCGGCGAACGGTAACGGGCTTGGGATGAGTCTGGTCGATCGCCGTCTGCGCGGGCGCTACGGCGACGAGTTCGGGTTACAGGTTGAATGCGAGCCGGAACGGTTCACCCGCGTCATTTTACGTTTGCCAGCCAGGAGCCGACATGCTGAAAATATTGATTGTTGATGACGAGCCGCTGGCGCGTGAAAACCTGTGTGTGCTGTTGCAGCCGGTCGCTGACGTCATCGTGGCTGGCGAATGTGAAAATGCGGTGGAAGCCCTTGGCGCGATCAACCGGCTGCGACCTGACGTGGTGTTTCTGGATATACACATGCCGCGCATCAGCGGTCTGGAACTGGTCGGTATGATCGACCCCGAGCGCATGCCTCATATCGTCTTTCTCACCGCATACGATGAGTATGCGCTGCAGGCGTTCGAAGAGAATGCGTTCGATTATCTGCTCAAACCGGTTCAGGCGTCACGGCTGGAGAAAACCCTTCATCGCCTGCGACAGCATCTTCCTGCGCAAAATGTCAGTGCGCTGATGGCGGGGGAACCGGATCTGGCCCTGATCCCCTGCTGCGGGCAGAACCGTATTTATCTGCTCTCCACAGATGAGGTGATTTTTGTCAGCTCACGGGTCAGCGGCGTATTCGTGAACCGCGCCGACGGCAGTGAATGCTTTACAGAGCTGACGCTGCGCACGCTGGAAAGTCGCACGCCGTTGCTGCGTTGCCACCGGCAGTATTTGATCAATATGCAGCATCTGCGCGAAATCCGTTTTGATGACTGCGGGCTGGCAGAGCTTGTGATGAAAAATGAGGTACGGGTGCCGGTCAGTCGTCGCTACCTGAAAGCCCTGAAGTCCCGGCTGGGCCTGTAACCCCGGCGTTTTAACCGTTTAAATCGCTATTACGCCACTCACGCCAACAGCCGGAGCGCTTTCATCGGCACTTTGTTACGTTGCGCCGGATTATTCCTTATCCGGAGAACAACAAGATGCAACACGCACTGACTTTTGTCATCGCGACTTTGTGTATTCTGACAATCTGTTACCGGCTTTACGGGGTGTTTTTCGTCCGTAAAGTGCTGAAAGCCGATGATGCTCAGGTCACACCGTCGCATTTACTGGAAGACGGGAAAGACTACGTCCCGACCAAAAAATGGGTGAACTTTGGCAGCCACTTCGCGGCCATCGCGGCGGCGGGGCCACTGGTCGGCCCGGTGCTGGCCGCGCAATACGGTTATCTGCCCGGCATGTTATGGCTGCTGATCGGCTGTGTGGTCGGCGGCGCGGTGCATGATACCGTCGTGCTGTTTGCCTCCATGAAACACAGAGGGAAATCGTTATCCGAGGTCGCTAAGCGAGAGCTTGGCCCGGTGGCAGGCTGGTGCACGGGGCTCGCGATGTTGTTCATCATCACTATCACCATGGCCGGTTTGTCGATGGTGGTTGTCCACGCTCTTGAGCGTAATCCGTGGGGGACGTTTGCCGTCTTCATGACCATCCCGGTGGCGATTTGCGTTGGCCTGTGGGAACGTCTGACCGGCAGTATGAAAGCCGCTTCGTGGGTGGGGATTATTGCCATCATGGCCTGCGTGGTGATCGGGCCGTACATTCAGGCATCGGCGTTTGGGGAATGGCTGAGCCTGCGTGCTTCGACGGTCAGCCTGGTGTTGCCGGTCTATGCATTCTTCGCGACCGCATTGCCGGTGTGGATGTTGCTGACACCGCGCGGTTATCTCTCCAGCTTCATGAAAATCGGCGTGTTCGGGGCGCTCATCGTCGGGGTGGTGTTCATTAACCCTGAGATCCAGTTTCCGGCGATCACGCCGTTTATCCACGGTGGCGGCCCTGTGCTGGCCGGGCCGGTCTGGCCGTTTATCTCAATCACTATCGCCTGTGGCGCGATCTCCGGCTTCCACGCATTTATCGGTTCCGGCACGACGCCGAAGCAAATCGATAAATGGAGCGACATCTTACCGGTCGGTTTTGGTGCGATGTTAGCGGAATGCGTGGTCGGCGTGATGGCGCTGATTGCCGCGACCGCGCTGCACCCGGCGGATTACTTTGCGATCAACTCGGCGCCCGAGGTTTTTGCCGGTCTGGGGATGCAGGTGGTGAATCTGCCGACACTCAGCCAGGAAATTGGTCTGGATCTCAGTGGCCGTACCGGCGGGGCGGTGACGCTGGCGGTCGGCATGGCGGATATCTTTACTCGCATCCCGTGGTTCAGCCATTTGTCTTCGTACTTCTTCCAGTTTGTGGTGATGTTCGAGGCGGTATTTATCCTGACGGCCGTGGATTCCGGAACCCGCGTGGCGCGCTATCTGTTACAGGATTTCTTCGGCGATCTGTGGGCGCCGCTCAAACGTACTGACTGGTGGCCGGGCGCAGTGGCGTGCAGCATCGTCGCCTGCCTGCTGTGGGGATACCTTCTTAACTCGGGCGACATCAACTCCGTTTGGGCGCTGTTTGGCGTTTCAAACCAGCTGATGGCCTCAATTGGCCTGATGATTGGCGCGACCATTATCTTGCGTCTGGCGGACAAACGCCGCTACATGCTGACCTGCCTGATCCCGCTGGCTTATCTCTATGTCACGGTCAACTATGCGGCGTACTGGATGGTCGCACATGTGTATTTCAATTCTGCGGCCAAAGGTTTCAACCTGTTCAACGGCACCATCTCAATCATCATGGTCGCCCTCGGCGCGGTGATTATGGTGGCATCAGTTCTGCGCTGGATAACGTTGTGGCAGGCGCGCAGCGAAGGCACGACTGGCGACGTGCCGGCTACGCTGTAAATTGCGGTTGTTTCATCAGCCCTGTCAATGGACAGGGCTTTTTTGTATCAATTGCTGATTGATCTTCCCGCCGTCCACACCAATAATGCTCCCTTGACTCGGGGTGCCGCGCTTGCAAAAGAACGGCTGAGATTTTACCCGTATTACCTGATCTGGATTATGCCAGCGTAGGGAAGTCAGGTATCTCTCCCGATGCCGCCTTCCTGAAAGCCGGTTGGGAGACTTATGAACGTCCGACCTTCCGTATTTCCCGGTGCTACTGCCGCCGGTTCTTTACATCAACTCCGCCATGCCTCACCGCTGGTCCATTGCCTGACCAACGATGTGGTGCAATCTTTTACTGCCAATGTCCTGCTGGCGCTGGGTGCCTCTCCGGCGATGGTGGTCGATCCCGATGAAGCGGCGCAGTTCAGCGCCATTGCCGATGCCTTACTGGTGAACGTCGGCACGCTCACACATCCCCACGCTAACGCGATGCTGGCGGCGATTCATGCCGCCAATCAGGCCGGGAAACCCTGGGTGTTAGATCCCGTCGCGGTCGGTGGCCTGAGCTTGCGAACCGAATTTTGCCTCAATATTCTTCCGTTAAAACCCGCCGCCATTCGTGGCAATGCGTCTGAAATCCGTGCCCTCAGTGGCCTGAGCGCGTCAGGCCGCGGCGTTGACAGCGGCGACGATTCGCTTTCCGCTCTGCCTGCCGCACAGCAACTGGCGCAGCAAACCGGGGCGATAGTGGCTGTGACCGGCGAAACGGATTACATCACCGACGGCAAACGCCATTGGGCTGTGCCGGGCGGGCATCCGATGATGACCCGCGTGGTCGGTACCGGCTGTGCATTATCTGCCGTGGTGGCGGCATTTTCGGCATTACCGGGCGACCGGCTGGACAACGTCGCGGCGGCGTGTCGCGTCATGTCATGTGCCGGTGAACGGGCTTGTGCGACAGCCCGCGGGCCCGGCAGCTTTACGCCAGCGTTCCTCGATAATCTGTATTTATTGAATGAAACATGGCTGAACGGGGAGGGCTGTCATGAAACGCATTAATGCGCTGACCATTGCCGGAACTGACCCGAGCGGCGGTGCGGGCATTCAGGCGGATTTAAAAACTTTCTCCGCCCTCGCCGCTTATGGCACCAGCGTGATCACGGCGCTGGTGGCGCAAAATACCCGTGGCGTTCAGTCGGTCTGTTACATCGCACCGGAGTTTGTGGCGGCGCAGCTTGATTCCGTCCTCAGCGATGTGCGTATCGACACCGCTAAAATTGGCATGCTGGCAAACAGTCAGATTGTGGAAACGGTGGCGGAGCGGCTTGGCCATTATCAGCCGCCGTTCGTGGTGCTCGATACTGTGATGCTGGCGAAAAGTGGCGATCCTTTATTGCAGCCGGAAGCGGTCGAGGCGTTGCGGCGGCTGCTTTTGCCTCAGGTGTCGATCATCACCCCAAACCTGCCCGAAGCAGCAGCGTTGCTTGAATGCGCCATCGCCACCAGTGAAGCGGAAATGCGTGAGCAGGGCGAAGCTTTACTGGCGATGGGGTGTGGCGCGGTGTTGATGAAAGGAGGGCATCTTAGCGACGAAGAGAGTCCGGACTGGTTATTTATGCGGGATACGCGTGAGCGTTTCACTGCGCCGAGGGTGAACACCCGCCATACACATGGCACCGGCTGTACGTTGTCAGCCGCCCTGGCGGCACTGCGCCCGCGCCACAGCGGCTGGGCAGACACTGTGCGCGAAGCCAAAGCCTATCTGCAACAGGCGCTGATACAGGCCGACTCGCTGGATGTCGGGCAGGGCATCGGGCCGGTGCATCATTTTCATCGCTGGTGGTAAGGCGAGAGTGAAGGGCAGTCAGGCGCTGCGCTGCGATTTTTCCAGTGCCTGTTCTGCCTGATGAAACATCATCAGCGCCCGCTGTAAATGCACGGCATCAAACGGATTGAGCGGATAGAATTTCTCGTCTTTACGCGGGCGCAGCATCACCCGGATCTGGCTGACAGAAATTCGCTCATACAGATAACTGGCGATGTCCTGATTCTCTTCATCTTTCCATGAAAGAACCAGCGCCGCGTGTTCGCCGCTGCGTCGGCCAATAAACTGCTCATGCAGCCACAAGCCTTCCAGTTCGCCATCTTTTTGCAGTTTTTTGCCGCTGAACCACGATGAATCTGCCAGCAACCACAGTGCCTGCGGGGTGATCTCTTCATGCAGTTGACGCCATAACGGGCGGTTATTGTCCATCTGCCAGCAGGCCATACCAAGATAATCATTCAGCTCGCGCCAGTCGTTTTCGAGGCGCTCTTTCAGCTCAGGATCCTGCACATGCATAAACTGTTGCAGGCCGGTCGCCTGTTCGCCCAGTTTGTTATAGGCAATGACGGTCATGGTGCGCGGCGTGCGGCGGAAAGTCACCCAAAGCAGCACCTTGGGAATGCGAAAAGTGATGGCCTGCACGGTCAGTTTGTAACGGTTACCCCGCGACATCACCAGGCCGTTCGCGGTGCCACGTTTATCCTGATAATTTCTTACCAGCACCACACTGTTCTGGCCCATCCAGCCGGTGAGATAATGCTCTTTCTCGCTTTCGGCCACGTCCAGATCGCGTGCAATCTGGCTGATCTTTTCTTCATCCAGCTGGGCGAGCGAGAGTGACTGTTCGGCACTGTAATAGCTTTTTTTCAGGGAGGCTGCGGCTGGCATAAGGGTATCCACGATATTGATGTGGTTTACAGCTTACACTAAGTTGTCATACAGATTTTGGCGCTAACCCGCAAAAATTGAACGCGGCAGACAGCGGGTCAGGGCGTGCAGCTTTACCACGCGGGAAGACAAACTCACTCGGCATCAAACCAGTCACTGTTCTGTTCGGCAATGGGCGTGATAGTGGAAATCATTTCCTGCAAATGAATGCGGATGGCTTTTTCTGCAGCATCCGGGTCATGTGCTTTCAGACCATCGAAAATCGCATAATGCTGTGCAATCAGATTCTCCGGCGGGGAGACTTTACTGAGCGTCAGGAACCGCACGCGATCCATGGTGGCTTTGATGTGTTCGACGGTTTCCCACGCCAGACGGCAGTCAATGATTTGCGCGATGGTGCGGTGGAAATCATCGTCAAGCAGCAGGAATTCCTGCGTTTGCTGGCTTTTGGCGGCCAGCGTCTGGCGTTCAAGATTGTGTTCCAGCAATGCCAGATCTTTCCCGGTGGCGACCATCGCCGCACGGCGCACCACGGCGGTTTCGACGGCTTCACGAATGAAACGGCCGTCAGCCACCCGCTTGGAGGAAATTTTCATCACATAGGTGCCGCGCTGTGGCAGTACCTGCACCAGTCCGGCTTCCGCCAGTTTGATAAAGGCTTCGCGCACCGGCTGGCGGGACACGTTAAAGCGTGCGGAAATCTCTTTCTCCGACAGGAATGCCCCCGGCGCAATGGCGCAGGTGACGATGTCCTGACGCAAGGTACGGTAAATCTGCTGATTAACCGGTACATTGCTGAGAAATTCAAAGGCGTCTGTCATGGGCAAAAGTTGTCTTCAGAATCGGGAGTCCATAATACTAACATGAGTTTTCTCAGGATTTTGAGATTGTTAGCGCAAGGTTTTCACAGATATTTGGCTTATTTCATCAAAGCTAATCCGAATTAATGTGCTCACGGCAATAGAGCTTTTTATACGCCGCTGGCGTGATCCCCAGCAGTTTGCGAAACACTCGTCGAAAATACGCCACGTCATTAAACCCGGTGAGGCGGGCCACATCCGCCACATTGCCGGTATTCGCCAGCAACAGTTTCTCTGCGGCGGCAACACGTTGTTTATGCAATGCTTCGGTCAGCGTCATCTGGAAAGTCAGGCGGAAAACCCGTCCGAGATAATCCGCGTTGCAGTGCAGCCGTTCCGCCAGTTCCGAAGCCCCCAGCGGCAGGTGAAACTGTGTCGTGATGAGCTGGCGGGCTTTATAAGCCAGCGCCACGCCGGGGCCGCCCGGTTCGACATTTTCCGGCCAGGCACGCGAGACTTCCTGTAACAGCAATATCAGAAACAGCTCGAGAGAGTTACCCCCGCGTTCCTGTTCATATAAAAATAATCTGAACAGCGTTAACAGGGTTTCGCTGTCTCTGACTTTACAGTGCTGTGGAATATTCAGCTGTAAAGAGGGACTGTTTGGTTGTATTTTCATTATTGCGCTATCTTTCACAATATCGAAATGCAGCCAGTAAAATTTTAAATCGGGATCGAATGTTGAGATCCCTTTATGTTCACGCCCTGGAAATAACAATAAACTTTCGCCTGCGTGTAAATCAAAACGGTTATTTTCTTCCTGCAAAGACAGCGAACCCCGCACAATATAAATTAACTCGTGAGAACTCAGGCGTCGGGTCGGATGTGTGCCAATCCCCCGTGAAATAAACAGACCGCCGTTTTGCACTTTTACCGGGTAATTAACGGGAAACGCAAGCATTTCAGGCATTTTCAGGCGCTCATCAGGCAGGTGTAGACTGACAGTAGCACAAGAAACACGCGCTACCCGCCGGGCGTAATGAGGTTTTGATCTGCTTCACAGATTCTGTTCGTGAGTCGGAATTGTCCCGTTTAACTACTTTATCCTCCTCTTGTTGGCAAGAAATCTCTATGCCAGATTTATGGCGTACCTTATTTCATCTCAGGGCTGATGCGAAAAATAAGCCTTATTCGTTGTGTTCCTACAGCTTATAAATAACGATATAAAAGCGAGGAAAAATAATGCCAACAGATTCAGCTAATACCGGTTCTGCGCCGGTAAGCGTTGAGGGGAAAATAATTTCTGTTAACGCTAAACTCTCCGTCAGCGAGAAAATCGGCTACGGATTAGGTGACGCCGGTGGCACGATAATAACCTGTCTGATCACCAGTTTTCTGACCTTCTTTTATACCGATGTCTTCGGGCTGACACCGGCGATTGTCGGCACATTGTTTATTTCCCTGCGGGTGATTGATGCGATTTCCGATCCGCTGATGGGCATTCTGGCTGACCGCACCCAAAGCCGCTGGGGGCGCTTTCGTCCATGGCAGTTGTGGATAGCGCTGCCGATTGGCGTAGTCGGTTTTCTCACCTTCACGGTGCCCGGCCTGAGCGGTGATGCCAAAATCGCGTACGCCTTCTTCACTTACTTCCTGCTTTCGGTGTCATACACGGCCATCAACGTGCCGTATTGCGCGCTGATTAACACCATGACCACCGATCACCGGGAGGTGATTTCCTGCCAGTCATGGCGCTTTGTTTTGTGCGGTGTGGCCGGATTTATGGTTTCCGTCGGGCTGCCGTGGCTGGTGCAACTCTTCGGCAAAGGTGATGCTGCGCGGGGGTATCAGCAGGGCGTCGGCTTGCTGTGCGCGGTGGCGGTGGTGATGTTCCTGTGGTGCTTCTTCACGGTTCGCGAGCGTCTGCCGCTGGCGCTGCTGGGGCAGTTCAGCATTAAAGAGCACATCCGCGGAATGCTGAAAAACGATCAGTTGCTGCTGGTTCTCCTCATGTCATTCCTGCTGATCAACGTGTTCAACCTGCGTGGTGGTGGCTATATGTATTTCATCACCTACGTGCTGAAAGGCGGCGCAGGGTACGCGTCGATTTTCTTCGGTATGGTGACGCTGGCGTCAATTCTCGGCGCGATCATCGTCAATCAGCTGACCAAATTTATCGACAGCGTGCGTCTCTACCTGATCACCAATCTGGTGCTGGCGGTGTTTTCCCTGCTGTTGTGGTTTGTGCCGGTGGGTGAACAATTCCAGACGCTGTGGCTTGGCATTATCTTCGTACATTGTGTGATCCTCGGCTTCACGCTGCCGCTGCACTTTTCCATCATGGCGTTTGCCGATGACTACGGACACTGGAAAAACGGTATCCGCTCTTCCGGCATGAACTTCGCCTTCAATCTTTTCTTTATCAAACTGGCCTGGGCCTCCAGCGCCGGGATCATCAGTCTGGTCTTTATTTGGGTGTCTTATCAGGCCGGTGCCGGGCACCAGACCGCGGCATCCCTTGGCGGGATCACGCTGCTGGAAACGCTGTTGCCCGCGGCGATGCATTTACTGCTGGCCGGAACGCTGATGTTCTGCAAGCTCAATAACACATTGCTGACCCGCATGTCCCGCGAGCTGGCGGCAAACGTTTAATGTTGATAACTGTTCAGGAGGTTGTATGTCTTTTTCTCCGGTTGAATCTTTAGAAGTGCCTTTGCACAAGGTGAATGTCTCCGACGCGTTCTGGCGGGAGTATCAGCGTCTGGTGAAAGATGTGGTGGTGCCGTATCAGTGGAAGGCGCTCAATGATGAGGTTGCCGATGCCGAACCGAGCCACGCGATAGAAAACTTCCGCATTGCCGCCGGGCAAAGTGACGGTGAGTTTTACGGCATGGTTTTTCAGGACAGCGACGTCGCCAAATGGCTGGAAGCGGTGGGTTATTTGCTGGCGAAAACGCCGGACCCGGCGCTGGAGGAAACCGCCGATCAGGTGATCGAACTGGTCGGCGCGGTGCAGCAGCCCGACGGGTATCTCAACACCTATTTCACCGTCAAAGAGCCGCAACACCGCTGGACCAATCTGGCGGAATGTCACGAGCTTTACTGCGCCGGACATCTGATCGAAGCCGGTGTGGCTTATGCGCAGGCTACGGGCAAAACCCGTTTGCTGGAGATCGTCTGCAAACTGGCTGATCACATTGCCGATGTCTTCGGGCCGGGCGAAAAGCAATTACACGGCTACCCTGGTCACCCTGAAATTGAACTGGCGCTGATGCGTTTGTATGAACAAACCGCCGAAACCCGTTATCTCGAACTGACACGGTATTTCGTTGAGCAGCGCGGGGCGCAACCGCATTTTTACGATATCGAATATGAAAAACGCGGCAAAACATCGCACTGGAACAACTACGGCCCGGCGTGGATGGTTAAGGATAAAGCCTACACGCAGGCGCATTTACCGATAGCACTACAGACCACGGCGGTCGGCCATGCAGTGCGATTCGTTTATCTGTACGCCGGTGTCGCGCACCTGGCGAGGCTGAGTCAGGATCAGGAAAAACGCGAAACCTGTCAGCGCTTATGGGAAAACATGACGCAAAAGCAGATGTACATCACCGGGGCGATTGGTTCGCAAAGCAGCGGCGAAGCGTTTTCATCGGATTACGATTTACCCAATGACACCGCCTATACCGAAACCTGTGCCTCGATTGGCCTGATGATGTTTGCCAACCGCATGTTGCAGATGGAGGCCGATAGCCGTTACAGCGACGTGATGGAACGTGCGCTTTACAACACCGTGCTGGCCGGTATGGCGCTCGACGGTAAACATTTCTTCTATGTGAATCCGCTGGAAGTGCACCCGAAAAGTATCCCGTTCAACCATATTTATGATCACGTAAAACCGGTGCGTCAGCGCTGGTTCGGCTGCGCCTGCTGCCCGCCCAATATCGCGCGGCTGCTGGCGTCACTCGGCCATTACATTTATACCCGGCGCCCGGACGGTGTGGATATCAATCTGTATATCGGCAGCGATGTGGAGACGGAAATCGGCGGAAAACCGCTGCGGCTGAAACAATCCGGCGGCTATCCGTGGGCTGAAAACGTAACGATTGACGTCGATACCGATGAACCGCTGGAAGCCACGCTGGCGCTGCGTTTACCTGACTGGTGCGCCAGCCCGCAGGTCAACATCAATGGTCATCCGCTTGAACTGACCAGCCTGACGCAGCGCGGGTATTTGCGTCTGACCAGGGAATGGCAGAAAGGCGATCGCATTGAAATGACCTTACCGATGCCGGTCACCCGCGTGAAAGGTAACGCACTGCTGCGCCATGTCGCCGGAAAAGTCGCCGTGCAGCGCGGGCCACTGGTGTATTGCCTGGAACAGGCGGATAACGGCAGTGAACTGCATAACATTCGTTTGCCGCACGATGCGCCGTTCCGCCTGATTTCAGGCAGCGGACTGTTCGCGGGTAAAACATTGCTGCAAACGCAGGGCGAGCGACGCCCGTCGGTACAGGCCGGGCAGCAGCCGTTGTACCGCTACAATCCGCCAGAGGAAGCAACTTTGCCGCAAACCATGACCTTTGTGCCGTATTTTGCCTGGGCGAACCGTGGGGAAGGGGAGATGCGGGTGTGGATTGATGAAGTGTAGAAAAGGCTGAACCGGTCTCCAAAAAATAAACCCGGCGCTGGTGGCCGGGTTTTGAATAACCTTTTACTGATTTAGCTGTGAGAGAGTGTTGTCTCGGCGGACTGTTTAGGCGGTTTGATCACGAAGAACACCAGAATTGCCCCCAGCGCGGCGACGCCGCCTGCGAGAATAAAGGCGCTGTCAAAACGACCGGTATTCTGGACAATAAATCCGGTGACTACGGGCCCGATGATGCCGGAGATGCTGCCGACCAGATGGATGAATCCGCTGGTGCCGCCGACGCGGGATTTGTGTACCACGTCCTGAATAATCGCCCAGTAAATTGCCCCGGTGGTATACAGGAAGAAAATAGACACCGACATCAGCACTACCGCAGGCACCACGCTGGTGACGATACCGGCGAGTGCGACGCAGATGGCAGCGGCTAACAGGCTGACCACCAATATAATTTTACGCGACAGCAATAAGCGGCCAGTAATATTGAAGATCTTATCTGAAATATAACCGCCCAGTGCCAGTCCGACGAAGCCGACAATCCACGGAATAACCGTTGTCAGGCTCATCTCTTTAATATTCAGGCCATGCGCCTGCACCAGATAAGCCGGGAACCAGCTGAGGAAGAAGAACAAAATATAGTTGTAGCAGAAGAATGCAAAGGCAGTGACCAGAATAATCGGTTGTTTTAAATAATACCCCAGCCCATGCGCAGCCTGTGCCAGATCTTCCTCTTCGCTGATATTTTCATTCTTCATTGCATCAATTAAACGTAATTCTTCCTGGGACACGCGCTTACTTTTCAGCGGATTATCGGCCACCGTAAAGAACCAGATCACCATCCACACAATACCAATCGCGGCAATGACCATAAACGCCGGACGCCAGCCAAAGGAGATTGCCAGATACCCGACAATAGGCCCGGCCACAGCGCCGCCGAGCGGCGAACCGGCGCTGAGCAGACCCATGGCGGTCGCCGCCTTTTTCTTCGGGAACCAGCCGTTGATCATCTTATTTGCTGAGGCACAGATCGGGCCTTCGGCCATGCCAAATAATACCCGCAGAATAAGCATGGAATAAAAGCCGGTGGCGATAGCGGTCATGCCACAAAATAGTGACCATAACCCCACGGCTAACCCCATCACGATGGTCGGGCCAAATTTATCGACAGCCAGACCGCCGAGGAAGTTAAATATCGCGTAACCAAAGAAGAAGCTGCCAAATATCATGCCGAACTGTTCAGGATTGATGGCCAGTTCTTTTTCTATCATCGGGACCGTGATCGATAGCGCAACGCGGTCGAGATAATTGATCATGTAAACCATAAACAGCAGGAATACGATTATCCAGCGTAGATTCTTAAACATAGATGCTCCACGTAGTGTTGTTTTAATAGTGTTACGTTTTTATAAGTAGAATATGAGGTACAACAGACGGGAGGATTGAATTCTCCTCCCGTTAAAGCCAAATCGTCAGATATCTCCGTGATCAGAATGCCAGCAGAACCTTGCAGCACGAACGCTGATCTTTCTCAAACAGCGTCAGCGCGGCTTCGACTTCGCTGGCAGGCATCCAGTGCGTCACCAGCTTTTCGGGCGCGATTTTCCCTTGCTCAATCCATTCAATCACCTGCGGGAACCGGTGGCTGTTCAGGCGTGAAGAGAACAACGAAATCTCTTTGCTGGTAATACTTTGCTGCGTCACCGAACTCGGTTCGCCGGAGAAACCCATCATGCCGATGCGTGCTGCCGGAGACGCCAGCAGAATGGCTTCCTGCAAGATCGCCGGATGGCAGGCGGCATCCACGATAAGCGTCGGGCGCACACCTTCTGCGGCCAGCACGTCGGCTACGCTGCGTTCTGCATTGTTGATGGTCCAGTCCGCGCCGCTTTCCTGTGCCATCTGAAGACGTTCTTCAATGCGATCGGTGACAATCACTTTCTGCACGCCGTAGACGCCTTTCAGTACCTGAATCACCGTCAGCCCCATCGGACCGGCACCGTACACCAGCGCGGTATCCTGCGGTGTCGGTTTGAGAAAGGCGGTGATATTGGCCGCGATAGTAAAGGGTTCGACCATGCTGGCGAGTTTGTCCGGAATGGCCGCAGGCACCACGTAGGCATTTTTCGCCGGTGCGCAGGCATAATCACTGAACCCCCCGTCACGGTGGACGCCGATCACCTGCAACTCGGCGCACACGTTCGGGCGGCCAATGGAGCAGGGATAACAATGGCCGCAGCTGACCACCGGATCAACAACCACGCGCTCGCCGATACGCGAGGTGTCTACGCCTTCTCCGACGCTGTCGATGTGCCCGAAGAACTCATGGCCGATCACCCGTGGGTATTTTGCGAACGGATTATGCCCGTGATAAATGTGCACATCCGAACCGCAAATCCCTGCGTAACTGACCCGAACTCGTACCTCACCGGCGGCAGGTACCGGCAAGGCACGTTGCTCGATCACCAGTTTTCCTGGTTCTTGTATAACGACACTGTTCATTATTCGCTCCCTTACCAGTTCCACAACGTACCGTCTTCCAGACGGGCCACCGGCAGATAGGCCGGTTCATACGGATATTTCGCTGCCAGCTTTTCGTCGAACTCAATGCCCAGACCCGGTTTTTCGCCAGGGTGCATGTAGCCGTTATCGAACGTCCAGTTATGCGGGAAGACTTCCAGCATTTGCTCGGAGTAACCCATATATTCCTGCACGCCAAAGTTTGGCACCCACAGGTCGAAGTGCAGCGCCGCCGCCATACAAACGGGTGAGAGGTCGGAAGGGCCGTGCGAGCCGGTACGCACCTGATACAGCGAGGCGAAATCAGCAATGCGGCGCATGCCGGTGATGCCGCCCGCGTGGGTAATGGTGGTGCGGATATAGTCGATCAGTTGCTCTTCGATCAGCTGTTTGCAATCCCAGATGCTGTTGAACACTTCCCCTACCGCGATTGGCGTCACCGTATGCTGGCGGATCAAACGGAAGCATTCCTGATTTTCCGCGGGTGTCGGATCCTCCATCCAGAACAGACGATAGTCTTCAATGCTTTTACCAAAGCGCGCCGCTTCGATTGGCGTCAGGCGGTGGTGCATGTCGTGCAGCAGGTGCTCGTCGAAGCCGAATTTGTTACGCACGGCTTCAAACAGTTTTGGTGTGAAATCGAGGTATTTCTCCGTCGACCACAGCTGTTCTTCTGGCCAGTTGCCTTTGGTGGCCGGTTCGTAGGCCAGCCCTTTGCCTTTCGCCATGCCGTAGGTGGTTTTCATGCCCGGTACGCCGCATTGCGCGCGGATCGCCTTGAAGCCCAGCTCTTTGTGTTTAGCGTAGTCATCAAGCACTTCATCCACCGAATGGCCGGTGGTGTGGCAGTAAACCATGACGCCGGTGCGCGATGCGCCACCGAGCAGTTGATACAGCGGCATATTGGCGGCTTTGGCCTTGATGTCCCACAGCGCGGTGTCCACGGCAGAAATCGCCGACATAGTGACCGGGCCACGACGCCAGTACGCGCCTTTGTAGAAGAACTGCCAGATATCCTCGATCTGATGCGCGTCACGCCCGATCAGTTGCGGGCAAACATGATCTTTCAGGTAGGACGCCACCGGCAGTTCGCGGCCATTCAGCGTGGCATCACCGATCCCGGTCAGCCCGCTGTCGGTAGTGATCTTCAACGTAACAAAGTTGCGCCCCGGACAAGTAACAAAGACTTCAGCATTCACGATTTTCATCGGTTATGACCTTCTGCAGTAAAGTAAGATGCATTTTCTTTGGCTATAAATACGCCACATGACAACTACCATACAAGTATGTTTATCGTTTTTTGCCGGGGAGGATCACACTTTGTTGCGGAAAAGTGAATATGAGGAGAGGCGGGAAACCGGCTGCGGGTGCGAATAAAAAAGCCTCCGCGGTGGGAGGCTTCGGGTGTTTCTATTGCGCCAGGCGCATCACTTCCTCCCATACCGCATCATCCACCGGGATCCCCTGGCTGCGGTTCTCACGGCGGTTTGATGCCGCCGTTTGCCCCGGATATCGCACATCGCGACTGTTTTCGGCGGGATCGGATCCATTCACGTAATCTGCCACGCTGTCGGCCATGCGTTCGGTGAACTCAGCGCCACCGAGTTGTTGCGGGTCGAACACCATGAAGATCTGACTGGCGCCGGTGCAGCTGCCTTTGCCTATTTTGTCGATCTCATTGGTGGGGGATCCGGCTGACAACAGTGCGGCCATGGCATCCAGCACAATCGCCAGACCGGAACCTTTCCAGTAACCGGTGGGCAAAATACGCATTGAGGCTTCGATCGGGCCCGGATCGTCGGTAAGATTTCCCTCTTTATCGTAGCCGCCGGGGAAAGGCAGTTTTTCGTTTTTCAGCCGGGTAACCTGTAATTTGCCGTAGGAATACTGTGACATCGCCATATCCAGCACGATCGGGCCTTTGGCGCGGGGCACCGCCATCACGAACGGGTTGTTGCCGACGCGGGTATTTTTACCGCCCCAGGCAGGCATGCAGGATTCAGTATTCGTCCAGCATATCGCGGCCATGCCATGTTCGGCTGCGTGCCAGCCATAACTTCCGCCGCGCATCCAGTGGGTGCTGTTTTTCAGTGCTACAATGCCGACGCCGTATTCCTTTGCCATCTCTGCGGCTTTTTCGACGGCGAACAGGGCGTTAGTGATGCCGATCCCCTGATGTCCGTTGTAAATAGCGATGGCACCCAGTGATTTTTCAAGCTCCGGTTTGGCATGAATATCAATCCAGCCCTTTTTGACATAATCCACAAAGCGCGCCACCCGGTTCAGGCCGTGTGAGGCAATGCCATCGCAGCTGGATTCGGTATGGATACGGGCGCAAACCCGCGCACTTTCATCATCCAGCCCGGCATTAAGCAGGGCGCGCTGGATTGTCTGTTGCATCAGGCTGAATTCAATTCTTTGCATGGTCGGCTCCGGTTGAGAGTTCAGGGGAAGTCGGGGAAGAAATGATGTCGGTTTGACTAAGAATATTATTATCGCCCCAGCATTTTTCGTAAGGCCAGCCGGTCAGTTGTTCGGCGATTAAACGGGTTTCAGGCGTGACGTCATATTTACTGCCACCGGCTTTCAGGCGTTCGATTTCATTAACCAGCAAGGCATGATTATGGCGGGTAAGTTTGAATTTCATTGAACTGTATAAACCGATCAGCAGGAAAATAACCGAACCGGCACCGAACACCAGCGTAATACCATAAACAGCTTCGGCAGGTTGAGTACTGCTTTTTGGGGTAAATCCATAATGCTGTAATAACAGCCCGACGCTGAATAACGCCACTGCCTGAACGGCTTTGCGCACGAAGGTCATTACCCCGGCGAATATACCTTCGCGACGTTTACCCGTGAGCATTTCATCCACATCAGGAATAAAGCTGTAGATATTCCAGCAAACATAACTGGTGCCGGAACGCCCGACGCCCATGAGAATAACGGACACATAAATCAGCGCCATATTATAAGGCAATTGCAGAAGATGAATGGCGATGAATAAGCCGACACTGGCTAACATAAACAGTTGAGCAATTCTGTACGATGCGCCATTTCCCCATTTCATACAGAGAAAAATAAACAGCGCGACACACACAAACTGAACCAGCGTCATTAATGTCATGGCGTTGGAGGCTGACACCGCATTCTGCCCGAGAACAAAAATGATGTAATAAGCGAGCACTGCACCGAGCACGTCGAGCGCGACATAGCCCCCCAGATACATGCCCACATGCTGGCGGAAAGTCCGCACTTTCATGGTGGAAACCAGGGATTTAAACAGGTGTTTCATGTCCCGTCGAAAAGAGAGCTTCGGCGCAGAAACATCCACAGGAATAGGGCGCTCCCAGGTGTAGAAGTACAACAGCAGGATCACCACGGCAAACAGCACGCCAAAAATGGCGCCCATAATCAGAAAAGAGGAAGAAGAGTCATCTCCGAGATACGCAATAATCCGTCCCGGTAACCATGCCGCTAATATTGCCGCGCCGGTAGAAAAGAACATTCTGACGCCGGTGAGTTTGGTGCGCATTTTAAAGCTGGAGGTCATTTCTGCTGCCAGCGTTTCATACGGCACAATGGCCAGCGTATAGGCAGCATAGAATAAAATATACGTGACCAGGTAATACCAGAATCCCATACCGCTGACCCACATAATAATGTAAGTCACCATAATTAACGGTGCGCCGAATAAGAAGAAGAATCCCCTCCGTCCGTATTTTTTACCCAGCGGGTTACGGTAGAAATTATCAGTGACATATCCCATCAGTGGATCAAAAAAAGCGTCAAGCAGACGTGCCGTCGCAATAACGGCTCCCGCCTCTGCGGGGCTTAATCCGGCATAAGTGGTATAGAAAAACATTATCCACAAACCCAATACCGCAAAACATCCGCCGCCGAAGAAATCACCTCCGCCGTACGCCAGCATATTTTTAAGCGATATCGGTCTTTCTTTATGATGATTAATCATGATGCCTCTGTATCCAATAAAATTGAGATAAATAAAAGTCATGAAAAGACACGAATAATAATGCCCGCAGAACTTCATCCGTGGACCTTCAGCGGCATAGGCAATGTAAACCTAGGTAATGCACAGCTACCATACAAGTATATTTATCGGGATTTAACAGGAGGGATCACAAAAACAGGGACGGATTTCCTCTGTACTGTAAGGCAGATCACAGTACAGAGAATGAACAAATGACAGGAGGGGAGAGGTTAGCCCAGCAACTCGCAATGGGGTGGCAACCGGCACTCGATGACTTCGGGCAGAACTTCAATGCGAAAATGTTTCCCGGTCAGCGGTTCGCCATCCAGATTGAAGGTCATGTCATGGGGGGCAGTGATTTCCAGCCACGGCAGATGGGCGGAGACGATATTTTTGTTTTCTTCGTTGTTGAGCAGGCTGCGAAGGAAAGACGGCAGAAGCTCTTCTGACGTCAGCAGACGCAGTTGCAGCAGGCCATCGTTGATCAGCGCTTCCGGGCAAATCTGCTGCCCGCCACCGGCCTGACGGCCATTACCAATGCCGATGACCAGGGCGTCGCCTTCCCAGCTGAAATCCGGGCCTTTGATCTCGCAGCGGTCAGCCTTCAGCGTATCCAGACGTAAAAGTCCGTGAATGAAGTACGAGACGCCGCCGAGTGCCGCTTTGAGTTTTTCCGGCGTTTCGGTGGTGATACGCGTACCAAAACCGCCCGTCGCCATATTGATGAAGAAATGTTTATCATTCACCTGAGCCAGATCGATGGCTTCTGCACGGCCTTTGATCGCCAGCAATAATGCCTGTTCAGGCGCCAGCGGAATATTACAAGCGGTCGCAAAATCATTGGCAGTGCCGAGTGGCACAATGCCCAGGATCGGACGCGGGCCTTCAAGTTGCGCCAGTGCGCCGGCCACTTCGTTGATGGTGCCATCGCCGCCACCTGCGATCACCGTGTCACACCCAAGGGCGACAGCTTCTGCGACGTAACGAAGGGCATCGCCGTATTCCCAGGTCACGCGGACAAACAGTTCGATCCCTTCTTTGCGCAGAGCACCGACGGCCTCACGCAGCTCTTCATTGCCTGCGCCTTTTCCATTCAAAATCAACAGTGCTGTGGTCATGTATGCTCCTCGTTTCTTTCTATAACTACCATAAATGATTAAGCGCATACTTGGCTATCAGATAAATGATCGAAAATCTCATTCATAAATGAAATGGTTGAAATTATATATATTTATTAAAGCTATTATTTCGGCGTCAATTTTATTTATTAATAGAAAGGAAAGAAAAAATAATGAGACAGGACGGCGAACATTCAGAGGGGATTGATTACCAAAAGAAAAGCCAGCTCAAGGGAGATTGAGCTGGCCAAGGAGGTGGTTCCTAGTGTAGTCCGGTGCTTTATTTTGCATTCGAAGTAAATTGCGAATGCATATTATCCAGCCCGGCAAGAAATAGATGTGATCAGTTTCTTGTTTTCAACAAAAGCCTTATTTCGCGTGCGGATTGCGCGTATCGGTTTCTTCCAGATTGCGCAACAAGATAGCGAATTCCAGGCTGACATCCTCCGGCAGCGCTGCATACACAATGTGCCCGTTGCCTGGCGCCACGTCGGTCGGTTGGCCTTTTTTGTTGCGCAGGGCCTCCAGTTTGAACTGGATGTTGCCCTGCGGCGTCATCATTTCCACGCTGTCACCGACGCTGAATTTATTCTTCACATCGATTTCCGCCCAGCCATCGACGCGGTTACCGGTGAATTCACCGACGAATTGCTGACGGTCGCTGACCGAGAAACCGTATTCATAGTTTTGCTGTGCGTCGTGCGTATGGCGGCGCAGAAAACCTTCGGTATAGCCGCGATGCGCCAGGCCTTCCAGCGTAGAGAGCAGCGTCGGGTCAAAGGGTTTTCCGGCAACGGCGTCATCAATGGCGCGGCGGTAAACCTGCGCGGTGCGGGCACAATAATAGAAAGATTTTGTACGGCCTTCGATTTTCAGAGAGTGCACGCCCATCCGGGTCAGGGTTTCAACGTGCTGAATAGCGCGCAGATCTTTTGAGTTCATGATGTAGGTGCCGTGTTCATCTTCGAACGCACTCATATATTCGCCAGGACGCATCGCTTCTTCCAGCATGAAGACTTTGTCCGTTGGCTGGCCGACGCCCAGCGTCGGTTCCACGGCATCCACCTGTTGTACCGGGATCGGTTCATGCTGATGCACGATACTGCCGATATCGTTCTCTTTGCCTTCCTGAACCTTATATTCCCAGCGGCAGGCGTTGGTGCAGGTTCCCTGATTCGGGTCGCGTTTGTTGATGTAACCGGAAAGCAGGCAGCGGCCGGAATACGCCATACACAGCGCGCCGTGAACGAAAATTTCGATTTCCATGTCCGGCACCTGGGTGCGGATTTCAGCGATCTCTTCCAGTGACAGTTCACGCGATAAAATGACCCGCGTCAGCCCCATTTGCTTCCAGAACTTCACCGTCGCCCAGTTCACTGCATTGGCCTGCACCGAGAGATGAATATCCATCTGCGGGAAGGCTTCGCGCACCATCATGATCAGCCCCGGATCGGACATGATCAGCGCGTCCGGCCCCATGTCGATCACCGGTTGCAGGTCACGCAGAAAGGTTTTCAGCTTGGCATTGTGCGGGGCGATGTTGACCACCACGTAGAACTTTTTACCCAGCGCATGGGCTTCATCGATGCCGGTTTGCAGGTTCTGATGGTTAAATTCGTTATTACGCACGCGCAGGCTGTAGCGCGGTTGGCCGGCATAGACCGCATCTGCGCCATAGGCGAAAGCGTAGCGCATGTTTTTGAGGGAACCGGCAGGGGAAAGCAGTTCAGGAACAAAAGAATCGGGGGTCAACATAGTCAATCTCAGTCTGATCACAAGTCAGGGCCGTCCCGTATGCGGGGCGACGAAAGGCCAGAATTGTAACGTCTGAGTTGATCAAAAGCAGCCGGTTAGTGTGGGTATTTGGGGTTTTACGGGGTCAGATCAATTTTTGGCGACTGAGGTTGCCGCAGGAACGTGACAACCTCAGGAAAAGGGCGATCAGGCAGTTTGCTGGGTCAGATCACGGATATCCGTGGTGCTCCCGTTTTTAACCACCGACTGCACGCCTTTTTTTGCTGCACTTTCGGTCGTGTACATTTCGCTCACGCCAATTACCTGATGGTTTTTGGCTTTCAGTACGAAGTAAAACTGACCGTCTTTTGACGGTTTCACTTCGTACTGCTCTTCGTGCGGGGCATTGTTTTGTACCGAGGTGATGCCGTTTTCCGCCGAAGCTTTACTGGCATACATTTCACTGGTGAGAATAATCTCTCCGTTCCCGGCCTTCAGGTTGAAGTGAAACTGTCCATTCTTTGCTTTTTTCAGATCATAGTGACCAGTTGCCATAAAAGTTATCTCCAGCAAGAGGGGGTGATTTTCCTGAGATAAGTGTAGTTAAAGAAGAATCTTTCGCGGCAATAAGAGGAAGTTATGGCATGAAATGTGAACCGGCCGACAGACTTTCAGTAACTTTACAAAACTGAAATGCCGGCCCGGAGTGCATCAGGCGAGGTGGCAGGGCTCCGCTTCCCAGCGATAACCGACGCCGTAAACCGCGCGGATAAAGGCTTTTTCCCCATCAAGGGATTCCAGCTTACGGCGAAGATTTTTGATGTGACTGTCGATGGTGCGGTCCGTCACCACGCGATAATCATCGTAGAGATTATTCAGCAGCACTTCGCGGGTAAACACGTAGCCCGGTTTCACCGAAAGCGTCTTCAGCAGCCGGAACTCCGCCGGTGTCAGCTCCAGTTCATGCCCCTGGAATGACGCCTGAAAACGCGCTTCATCAATGTGCAGCCCGTGGCTTTTCGTGAACGTTTCTTCAGGCCGCACGCAGCGTCGCAGGATCACTTTTACACGCGCCACCACTTCACGCGGGCTGTAAGGCTTGCAGATATAATCATCTGCGCCAATTTCCAGCCCCAGCAGGCGGTCAATTTCCTCGGTTTTCGCCGTGACCATCATGACGGGCACGTCAGAAAACTGGCGAATATCGCGACAGATTGACAGACCACTGCTGCCCGGCAACATCAGATCCAGCAAAATTAGCGCGGGTGGATGGGCCTTGACCTGGGCGATCACATCGTGGCCGTCCGCCAGCCACTGCGTGGCGTAACCTGCGGCCTCGAGATAGTCGATCAGCAACTGAGCGAGTTTCGGCTCATCTTCCACGATCATAATTTTTAACGGCGCAGGGCCGGACATTACAGAATCGTTCATCAGTTTCTCGGTCCATGTGGAACAGAAAGCGGCAGGACGACCGTGACACGCACGCCGCCTGCGGGAGAGTGGCTGGCGCTTATCTGCCCGCCGTGTGCTTCGACGATATTCTGGCAGATCGCCAGGCCTAAACCTGAGCCACCGCTGGCGCGATTGCGCGAGCCTTCGGTGCGGTAAAAGCGTTCAAAAATGCGCGTCAGCTGTTCATCGCTGATGCCGGGGGCGCTGTCCTGAAAGGTCAGACACAGCGATTTCTCACGGATTTCACCCAGGATTTCCAGCCCGCCATTGGGGTCAGTATAGCGCAGGCTGTTTTCCAGCAGATTATTGAAAAGCTGAGAAAGACGCTGCGGATCGCCGAACACCTCGGCGTGCTCCGGCAGCGTGCTGGTCAGGGTTAACTGTTTGCTGTGGAAACGATCGCGCGAACCGGCTTCTGCCAGCTGGACCAGATGCACGACATCGGTATCGACTTTGCGATAAGCCAGTGCGCCGGCATCAGAAAGGGAAAGCTGATGCAAATCATCCACCAGTTTGGTCAGGATCGACACCTCGGATTGCAGCGACTCCAGCGAGCCGAGGGTCATTTTACGCACGCCGTCCTGCATGGCTTCCAGCTCGCCGCGCAGCACCGCCAGCGGGGTGCGCAGTTCGTGGGAGATATCAGCCATAAATGCCCGCCGCATCTGTTCATTTTTTTCCAGCGTCATCGCCAGCTGGTTGAAATCCTGCGCCAGTTTGCCCAGCTCATCCTCGCTGTCAACTTCCACCCGGGTGCTGAAATTCCCCGCCGCAAGCTGATGAGTGCCGTTGACCAGCCGTTTGACCGGCGCGAGCATTCCACGGGATAAAAGCCAGGTCACGGCAGCAGCCAGCAAGGCGGTGAAGGCGACAATCATCCAGCTGGTGCGGCTTTGCTGGCGCTCGAAGTTAATATCGGCATCACGGGTCAGGCGTTCAGCCGGGGTGGAAATCACCGAACCTATCACCACGCCGTTGACCGTCATTACGCGGCGCGGCCCCTGCAGATCATGCGGAACCGGCTGATCGTAACCGCCGATGCGACGATCGTTACTGTCGAGGATCCAGAATTTAGTGCGCCAACCCTGTGGCGGCATTTTCGGGCTGCTGTTTTGTTCAAATGAACGCATGAGCTGATAAATCAGACGGTCATTTTTTTCCAGAAACTCCCAGTTGCCGTGCTGCCGGTACTGCTCCTGTAAAGTGTCTGCCAGCAACTCGACGCGCTGTTCGTTGCTCTGGCGAATGTAATCGATAAAGCCGCGCTCGAAGCTCATTCGCACGCCCCAGTTCATGGTAATAAGCACCAGCGCACAGGTGCAGAAGATGGCCATGAACAGTTTTGCGGTGATACCTGGTTTCATGATTTTCTCATTGGATCGGGAGAACCGGCCGCAGCGCGACGACGGTCAATAAGGGCATTTTTCTGCGCATCCAGCGGCACGCGTGAGAAGACCCAGGCGGGCAGGGCAATCACCAGCGCCATCGACATGTAGCAATACAAAAATGCGCTGTGCATTGCGCTGCTGCCGACGCTGACCTGCTGATGAGCAAACAGGCCGATGAGTATCCCCGCGACGCTGACGCCGAGGCTCATTGACAGTTGCATGATCATAGACAGCAAACTGTTACCGCTGCTGGCAAGGCGCGGCGGCAGATCTTTCAGCGTCAGTGTGTTCATCGACGAGAAGCGCAGTGAGTTCACCATTCCCTGGAAAAACAGCACCACGGGAATCATCCACACCGCGCCGTAAATCGCCACGAGCGGGAAGATAAGCGTAATCAGCGCCAGCAGCAGGGTGGCGATGACCAGCGCATGACGGTAGCCGAGCTGATTCACCAGCCGGACGACCACCCGTTTCATGCCCATACTGCCGAGCACCATCGGGATCATCATCAGCCCGGCGTGAAACGGCGTGAAGCCCATGCCGAGTTGCAGAAAAACGGGGGTCATAAACGGCAGCATCCCGCTGCCGATGCGGCCAAGAAAACTGCCGGTCAGGCCGATTTTAAACGTCGGCGTATGGAAAAGGCGCAGGGAAAACAGGGCGGATAAATTACCGCGGGCGTGCAGCCAGTAAATGCCCAGCGCGCCAAAGCCGACGACGGTCAGCAGCAGCAGTTCCGGCGGGGTCAGCCCGAGGCCACGGCTGCCGTCGAGCGCCAGCGTCAGGGTGGCCATGCACACGGCGAGCATCACAAACCCGCTGATATCAAAGCGGCGGGTCTGCATTTTGTAGTTCGGCATGATCATGAGTGTTGCGATACAACCGGCGATGCCCACCGGCAGGTTAATCAAAAATATCCAGTGCCAGCTGGCGTACTGCACCAGAAAACCGCCCAGCGCCGGGCCGAGCAGAGGGCCGACCTGACCCGGCAGCGTCACCATGGTCATGGCCGCCATATATTCACTGCGCGGCACGATTTTTAACACCGTCAGCCTGCCCACCGGCACCATCATCGCGCCGCCAACGCCCTGCACCACGCGGGACATCACCAGTTCGCGCAGGCTGTCGGACTGCGCGCACAGCAGCGAACCTAGGGTGAACAGGACGATGGCCGAAAAGAAAACCCACTTAACGCCGACTTTGTCCGCCAGCCAGCCACTGGCGGGCAGCATCACGGCCACGGTCAGGACATACGCGACCACCACCGAGTGCATGTGCAGCGGGTTTTCACCCAGGCTGTGGGCCATCGACGGCAGCGCGGTGTTAACGATGGTGGTATCGAGTGCCTGCATGAAGAAGCCAAAGGCGACGATCCACAACTGCCAGCGCACAGAGGGCGGCAGGGGGGCGGAGGGCAGTACGGTGTCAGTGTTTTCAGATTTCATCGGGTTATCGCATCAGCACAATCATTGTCGCGGCTTGCAGAGGGTCATCAGGCCAGACCTACAGTGTAGCCAGATTGCTCCGGCAGAAAATGGAGGAATTAAGGAGAGTCCCCCTCATTTCTCCCAACGATTTGGACATGACTTATGACAAAAAGGTCGGACTTTCAGCCACCCATTTTATATCAGAATGCTAAGGTAAACCCTGAATCACAAATCGTTCGCACGCGAAGAAAATCTACCCTGACCGTTTAGAGGAGTGAGTGATGAGTAAAAGAGAATTAGGCCGTTCAGGTATCCAGGTACCGGTACTGACTTTTGGTGGCAACGTGTTTGGCTGGACGGTCGATCAGACGGCCTCATTCAGCCTGCTCGATGCCTTGCTGGATCACAACCTGAACTTTATCGACACCGCCGACGTCTATTCCGCCTGGGTCGAGGGCAATCAGGGCGGCGAGTCCGAAACGATCATCGGCAACTGGCTGAAGAAAACCGGTAAACGCGATCAGATCGTTCTGGCGACTAAAGTCGGTAAACCCATGGGAGAGGGCAAAGTGGGCCTGTCCCCCCGCTACATTAAAGACGCGGTGGAAGCTTCGCTCAGACGGCTGCAAACGGACTATATCGATCTCTACCAGTCGCATGATGATGATGCCGATACGCCGCTGGCTGAAACCATGGCCGCGTTTGATGCGCTGATTAAAGAAGGCAAAGTGCGTGCCGTTGGCGCGTCGAACTACAGCGCGCCGCGTCTGGCCGAGGCGCTGAAAGTCAGCAAGGAGAACGGTCTGGCGCGGTATGAAACGCTGCAACCCTTGTACAACCTGTATGACCGCAAAGTGTATGAAGAAGCGCTGGAAAAGGTCGTGACGGACAACGGTCTGGGCGTCATTAACTTTTACGGGCTGGCCGCTGGCTTCCTGACCGGGAAATACCGCACTCAGGCTGACGCCAGTAAAAGTCTGCGCGGTGAAAGTGTGATCGCGCGTTATCTCGATGAACGCGGTCTGAAGGTGCTACGGGGGCTGGATCAGGTCGCTGAAAAGCACGGTGCGCAGCCTGGCCAGGTCGCGCTGGCATGGCAGATTGCCCGCCCCTCCATCACTTCCCCGATCGTCAGCGCGACATCCTTGCAGCAGCTGAACGAACTGGCGCAGGCCGCAACGCTGAAACTGGATGATGCAGATATTCAGACGCTGAATGACGCCAGCGCCTGGTAAATTTGCCATCTCAGAAATAAAAAAAACCGCCCGGATGTCTCAGGCGGTTTTTTTACATCTGGCGTTCAGCGATTAACGGAACAGCGTTTGTGCCCAGCGAGCCAGACCGGCGGTCACCGAGCCGAAATCATTGCCACCCACCAGCGGAATACCCGGCAACTGCGCCTGCAATGCCGCGCGCAGAAGCGGAGAACGCGCACTGCCACCGGTCAGATAAATCACGTCCGGTTTTATTTCGCTGCTTGCCAGCGCGAGATTGACCTGTTCCTGAATGCGCTCCAGCGGCTGTGCAATGGCTTCGCTCAGTTGCTGCTGGCTGATGGTTTCTGCCAGACCGGATTCGATGAAGTCCATGGCGGCCGTGACGTTCTCGCGTTGTGAAAGCGCTATCTTGCTCTCTTCCGCCGCACGCACCAGACGATAGCTCAGGCGCTGTTGCTGGACTTTCAGCAGGCGCTTAATCAGCTCCGGCTGGGCGGCGTCACGGATCAAGTCACGCAACATGCGGCCATTGGCGACGCTGTAAAAATCCAGCTGCGCCGGGACATCATTTGTCGCTACCGCATTCCAGTAAGGCAGCGCAGGGATCGCCGTGCCTTTTTGGGTTTCGCTGCCCATGCCGAACTGAGGCGTCAGTTGTTTGAACGCCGTCATAATATCCAGATCGTTACCGCCAACGCGGCAACCGCTGTGGCCGAGCAGGCTGTTCTGGCGTTCTGCTTTATCACGCCATTGCGGGCCCATCAGCAACACCGAGCAGTCCGTGGTTCCGCCGCCGATATCGACGACCAGCACCGTTTTCTCTTCAGTCAGCGTGGCTTCAAAATCCAGACCGGCAGCGACCGGCTCAAACTGGAAAGCGATATCACGGAAACCGGCACGTTCTGCGGCGCGTTGCAAAATACCCTGCGCCTGACGGTTTGCGTCATCTCCGCCCATGCCCTGGAAGTTAATTGGCCGGCCAATGACGGTCTGATGAATCGTCTCTTGCAGGACAGATTCTGCCTGACGCTTGATGTGGAACATCATGGCGCAGACCAGATCTTCGAACAGTGCAATTTGCTGTGGTTTCAGGCCGTTTGCGCCAAGGAAGGATTTCGGAGAGCGGACAAAATAAACCTCTTCCGGATCTTCCATATACGTCGCCAGCGCCTGCAAACCAAAGTGAACGCTGTTGGCGTTAACCGGAATATCTTCCTCACGGTTAAAGCTGACACTGCGGCGCAGCAGCGCCAGATTTTCATCACTGCCTGTCGGTACCTGTCCGTGACGGTTCAGCCATTCGCTGACCGCTTCACGCGATGGTGCACACAGCATGGAGGGTAAATAAGGATCGTTATTTTCTAACGCCAGCAGGTGGGCGTTATTGTCGCGCATCACCGCAACGGAGCAATTCGCTGTACCGTAGTCAAATCCAATAAACATTACTGTTCCCCATGCCAAAGAAGGGGCGGGACTTTACCGGAGCGGGCGACTTTCATCAAGCAGGAAGGGGACATGTTTTGAGATTTTTAGTATGAATTATTCCCTCTCTTTTCACGGAGAGGGAATAAAAACGGCCTGATTTTATTTCAGTAACGCCTGTGCTTTCGCGACAACGTTATCGACCGTAAAGCCGAACTCTTTGAACAACTGTTCAGCAGGGGCTGATTCGCCGAAGCTGGTCATGCCAACCACGCCGCCATTAAGGCCGACGTATTTGTACCAGTAATCCGCAATACCCGCTTCAACCGCCAGGCGTGCCGTGACTTCTTTTGGCAGCACCGATTCGCGGTATGCCGTGTCCTGTTTGTCATACACGTCAGTGGACGGCATGGAAACCACGCGCACTTTCGTGCCTGCTGCGGCGAGCTTGTCTGCGGCTTCAACCGTGATACCCACTTCAGAGCCGGTGGCAATCAGGATGACGTCAGGTGTGCCCTGGCAATCTTTCAGCACATAACCGCCGCGCGCCACGTTAGCCAGTTGCTCCGGTGTACGCGGTTGCTGGGTCAAGTTCTGACGGGAGAAAATCAGCGCAGCCGGGCCGTCGTTACGCTCGATGGCATATTTCCACGCAATCGCCGACTCGACCTGATCGGCCGGACGCCACAGACTCATGTTGGGGGTGACGCGCAGGCTGGCCATTTGCTCGACCGGCTGGTGCGTCGGGCCGTCTTCGCCCAGACCGATGGAGTCATGGGTGTAAACGAACACGTTGCGGATCTTCATCAGCGACGCCATTCGTACCGCATTACGGGCGTACTCAACGAACATCAGGAAAGTGGCTGAATAAGGCAGGAAACCGCCGTGCAGCGCGATGCCGTTGGAGATTGCCGTCATGCCGAACTCACGTACGCCATAGTGAATGTAGTTACCGGCCAGATCATCGCCCAGGGATTTCGAGCCGGACCACATGGTCAGGTTGCTAGGGGCAAGGTCAGCGGAGCCGCCGAGGAATTCAGGCAAGATTTTACCGAAGGCTTCCAGCGTATTTTGTGAAGCTTTACGGCTGGCAATATTGGCCGGGGCGGCCTGCAAACCTTCGATGAATTTCTGTGCGTCAGCTTCCCAGTTTTCAGGCAGCTCACCGTTCACACGACGTTTGAATTCTTTCGCCAGATCAGGGTAAGCACTGGCATAGGCGGCGAACTTTTCATCCCAGGCTTTTTCTTTCGCTTTACCCGCTTCTTTGGCATCCCAGGCAGCATAAATATCCTGCGGAATTTCAAAGGCAGGGTAGTTCCAGCCCAGCGCTTTACGGGTGGCAGCCACTTCATCCACACCCAGCGCAGCACCGTGCGCATCGTGCGTACCGGCTTTATTAGGTGAACCAAAACCGATGACTGTTTTGCACAGTAACAGGGAAGGCCTGTCGGTCACTTTATGGGATTCTTCGATGGCCGCTTTGATGGCGTCAGCATTCTGACCATCGACGCCACGGATCACGTGCCAGCCGTAGGCTTCGAAACGTTTGGCCGTGTCATCGGTGAACCAGCCTTCAACATGGCCGTCGATAGAAATGCCGTTGTCATCATAAAACGCGGTCAGTTTACCGAGTTTCATGGTGCCAGCCAGCGAGCAGGCTTCGTGGGAAATCCCTTCCATCATGCAACCGTCGCCCATAAAGGCATAAGTGTGGTGGTTAACGATGTCGTGGTTTTCACGGTTGAACTGTGCGGCCAGCGTGCGTTCTGCAATCGCAAAACCCACGGCATTGGCGATGCCCTGACCCAACGGCCCGGTGGTGGTTTCAACGCCCGGCGTATAGCCATATTCCGGGTGGCCCGGTGTTTTGGAGTGCAGCTGGCGGAAATTCTCCAGCTCTTTCATCGGCAGATCATAACCGGTGAGGTGCAGCAGGCTGTATATCAGCATCGAGCCGTGACCGTTGGACAGCACGAAGCGATCGCGGTCTGCCCAGTGCGGGTTGGTCGGGTTGTGATTCATGTAATCGCGCCACAACACTTCGGCGATATCCGCCATCCCCATGGGCGCGCCTGGGTGGCCGGAATTGGCTTTCTGCACCGCATCCATGCTTAAGGCACGGATAGCGTTCGCGAGTTCTCTACGAGAAGGCATATTTTTCTCCGGTGAATGGCCGCTGAACAGGTCAACGGCCATTGAAATAACAGTGAGTGGAATTACAGTTGAGCAGAAAGCATGTCTTCGAGTTTCTGCTGATCGACGGCGAACAGGCGGATACCTTCAGCCAGTTTCTCAACTGCCATGGCGTCCTGATGATGCTCCCAAAGGAATTCTGCCTGAGTCAGCGGTGCAGGCTGTTTGCTGCCCTGCGATGACGCTTGCAGCTTACGTTCCACCGGTGCCTCGCTGGCTTTCAGCTCTTCCAGCAGGGCCGGTGAAATGGTCAGGCGGTCGCAGCCCGCCAGTGCCAGAATCTGTTCAACTTTACGGAAGCTGGCCCCCATGATCACCGTCTCGTAGCCGTGTGATTTGTAGTATGTGTAGATCTCACGGACAGATTTCACGCCCGGATCTTTTTCTACGTCATAGGTGGCGTCAGGATCTTTGGCTTTGTACCAGTCATAAATGCGGCCAACGAACGGGGAAATCAGGTAGACATTGGCTTCGGCGCAGGCGCGTGCCTGAGCAAAGGAGAACAGCAGCGTCAGGTTACAGTTGATACCTTCTTTTTCCAGTTCTTCGGCGGCTTTGATGCCTTCCCACGTAGAGGCCAGTTTGATCAGAATACGGGATTTATCGATCCCCTGTTCCTGATATAAGCCGATGAGTTTGCGGGCTTTCGCGAGGCATTTTTCGCTGTCAAAAGACATACGCGCATCCACTTCTGTCGAGATGCGACCGGGCACGCTTTTGAGGATTTCGACACCGATATTGACCGCCAGTTTATCCGTGGCGTTGATCACCTGATCTTCTTTGCTGCCGCCTTGTTTGCGGGCGTAATCCACCGCGTCTTTGATCAAATTCTGATACTGCGGCAGGTCGGCGGCTTTCAGGATTAAGGATGGATTGGTGGTGGCATCCTGCGGTTCGAAATGACGGATAGATTCAATGTCACCGCTGTCGGCAACCACGGTAGTTAGCTTTTTGAGGGCGTCTAACTGGTTCATCTCTACATCTCCTTAGCTAAAAAACGATACAGCAACAGGTCGTGCGACTCTTTTTCACAGGGGGTCTACCCTGCATCATTCTGTTAACAATATGAATACGCTTTTTCTGATTGTTGTAATGGGTCAGAGCAATGAAAAAGCAAAAGCCTACGCAAGGCTGAGCTTTCAACCTGAGTTGCGCAAGGGGGAACCTTAAGCTTAGTTGAATTTTGCGAGACGTCTTCCGCGAACGAAAAGTAATCAATGTAACGCACAACTTTTGGTCGTGCTTCGGTCTGTGTCGTGGCAGGTTATCTATACTGTTGTGCGGGAAAACCGGATGTTGCGGCTTCCCTTGCTCTGTACCCCTGAAAAAAATAAGAAACAGAAAAGGACCCTACGATGGACGAACAACTCAAGCAAAGTGCGCTCGATTTCCACGAATTCCCGGTGCCCGGAAAGATTCAGGTTTCCCCGACAAAACCGCTCGCCACACAGCGGGATCTGGCGCTGGCGTACTCGCCGGGCGTGGCCGCGCCTTGTCTCGAAATTCAAAAAGATCCGCTGGCGGCGTACAAATACACGGCCAAGGGGAATCTGGTGGCCGTGATTTCTAACGGCACGGCGGTGCTCGGCCTCGGCAATATTGGTGCGCTGGCGGGTAAACCTGTGATGGAAGGCAAGGGCGTATTATTTAAAAAATTCGCCGGTATAGACGTGTTTGATATCGAAGTGGATGAGTTGGATCCCGACCGGTTAATCGACGTCATTGCTGCGCTGGAGCCAACGTTTGGCGGCATCAATCTTGAAGATATCAAAGCGCCGGAGTGTTTTTACATCGAGAAAAAACTGCGTGAGCGCATGAATATTCCGGTGTTCCACGACGATCAGCATGGCACCGCGATCATCTGTACCGCCGCTGTTCTGAATGGTTTGCGCGTGGTCGGGAAAAATATTTCAGATGTACGGCTGGTGGTGTCGGGGGCGGGAGCCTCGGCTATTGCCTGTCTGAATTTACTGGTGGCGCTGGGGCTGAAGCGCCACAACATTACGGCCTGTGATTCCCGCGGCGTGATTTATCAAGGCCGTGAAGAGAACATGGCTGAAACCAAAGCGGTGTATGCCATCGAAGACAACGGCCAGCGCACGCTGGCGGATGCTATCCCGCAAGCGGATATTTTCCTCGGTTGTTCCGGGCCTGGTGTGCTGACGCAGGACATGGTGAAAACCATGGCAAAAGATCCGCTGATCCTGGCGCTCGCTAACCCGGAACCGGAAATTCTGCCGCCGCTGGCAAAGGCCGTCCGCCCTGATGCCATTATCTGCACCGGCCGGTCTGACTACCCTAATCAGGTGAACAATGTTCTGTGTTTCCCGTTTATTTTTCGCGGGGCGCTGGACGTTGGCGCAACGACCATCAATGAAGAAATGAAGCTGGCCTGTGTCCATGCGATCGCCGATCTGGCAATGGCCGAGCAAAGCGATGTGGTGGCTTCGGCCTACGGTGAAGAGGAGCTGTCGTTTGGCCCTGACTACATCATTCCTAAGCCTTTTGATCCGCGATTGATCGTGAAAATTGCCCCGGCGGTGGCTAAGGCGGCGATGGATTCTGGCGTTGCCACGCGGCCCATTCTGGATTTCGATGCCTACGTCGAGAAGCTGTCGGAGTTCGTTTATAAAACCAATTTGTTTATGAAACCGATTTTCTCGCAGGCCAAAAAAGAAGCGAAGCGGGTAGTCATGGCCGAAGGTGAAGAGGAGCGCGTTTTGCAGGCCACGCAGGAACTGATCACTCTCGGGCTGGCAAAACCGATTCTGGTCGGGCGACCGAGCGTGATTGAAATGCGCATCAAGAAACTCGGTCTGCAACTCGAAGCGGGCAAAGATTTCGAAGTGGTCAATAACGAATCCGATCCGCGCTTTAACGAGTACTGGCGTGAATACTATGACCGCATGAAACGACGCGGCGTCTCGCAGGAGCAGGCCCGGCGGGCGGTGATCGGCAATCCGACGCTTATCGCGGCGATTATGCTGCTGCGCGGTGAAGCCGATGCGATGATTTGCGGCACGGTTGGTACCTACCATGAACATTACGATATCGTGGAAAAGGTGTTTGGTTTTCGCGAAGGCACCCACGTTGCCGGAGCAATGAATGCCTTGCTGTTGCCGAGCGGCAATACCTTTATTGCGGATACCTATGTCAATGATGACCCGACCGCAGAACAGCTGGCGGAAATTACCCTGATGGCGGCAGAAACGGTGCGGCGTTTTGGTATCGAGCCGAAAGTGGCGCTGTTATCCCATTCCAGTTTCGGCACGTCGGACAGCCCGGCGGCGCTTAAAATGCGCAGGACGCTGGAGCTGGTAAACGCGCGCGAGCCGGATCTCGAAATCGATGGTGAGATGCACGGTGACGCTGCGCTGGTGGAAAGCATTCGCCAGGACATCATGCCGGACAGCCCGCTGAAAGGGGCGGCCAATATTTTGATCATGCCGAATATGGAATCAGCCCGCATCAGCTATAACCTGTTGCGGGTATCCAGTTCGGAAGGGGTGACCGTCGGGCCGGTGCTGATGGGGGTTTCAAAACCGGTGCACATTCTCACGCCCATTGCCTCGGTACGCCGTATTGTGAATATGGTGGCGCTGGCCGTGGTAGAGGCGCAAACCGAACCTTTATAACGCGGGGATCCTGACGAAAACGGGCATCAGCAGGATGCCCGTTACGTCTGCCTGCGGCCTCAGTATTTGACTTCGCCGATGCGTTCGAGCGCATCGACGATCAGATCCCAGAAACGCTGATGATCCAGTTTTACCGCCACTTGTGTATGGCAGTCCGGCGGCGGCGGGGCGCGGAAATCAGCCACTGTCATGCCAAGTGTCAATGTGCCGGTCAGTTCGATATCCACCGGCACTTTGCGTACGGTCATTACGTTCGGATCAATGACGTAAGCGACGGCGCAGGGGTCATGAACCGGCGGGGAATCAAATCCCTGACGATCTTTGTAACTTAGTCCGAAGAAATCGAGCAGCTCGCCCACAAATTTTGCCGGTTGCGTGCCGACGGCGGCGATACGCGCCGCGACTTCCGGCGTTGCCAGCGCCTGATGAGTGAGATCCAGTCCGACCATGGTCAGCGGCCATTTCTCGTTGAAGACGATATGCGCGGCTTCCGGGTCGATTTTGATGTTGAACTCCGCGACGGCGCTCCAGTTACCGACGTGATAACCGCCGCCCATCAGCACGACTTCTTTGACGCGTTCAGCAATGCGCGGTTCCTTGCGCACCGCCATGGCGATGTTGGTCAGGCCGCCGGTGGGCACCAGCGTGATGGCTTTTGGCGGATGTGACATGATCAAATCAATGATCAGGTCGATGGCGTGAACGGGTTCCAGCGTGATGGCCGCTTCCGGCAATACCGGGCCATCCAGACCAGAATCGCCGTGGATTTCGTCGGCGATTTCCACCTGACGCACCAGCGGACGAGTGGCACCTGCGGCAAAGGGCACGCCGGTCAGGTTAATCACCCGCGCCACGGCAAGGGCGTTACGGGTGACTTTTTCCAGCGTCTGGTTACCGACTACGGTGGTGACTGCCAGCAGTTCGATTTCCGGATTACCGTGTGCCAGCAGCATGGCGATGGCATCGTCATGCCCCGGATCGCAATCCAGGATGATCTTTTTGACCATGTTTTATTCCTTTAAAGTGTAGGGATACATCGTTTTGCCTGACCGGATTATTTTTTAGCTTGTTGCAGCCACTTATCCAGTTCATTGGCGAATTGCTGGCGGTCGCGCTGATTGAGCGCGGGCGGTCCGCCGGTTTGCACGCCGCTGGCGCGCATGGTGTCCATAAAATCACGCATATTAAGGCGCTCTTTAATGGTTTCGGTGGTGTAGCGCTCGCCGCGCGGGTTGAGCGCCACGCCGCCTTTCTCGATGACTTCTGCGGCCAGCGGGATGTCGGCGGTGATCACTAAATCTCCCGGCTCAGTGCGCTTCACAATTTCGTTATCCGCCACGTCAAAGCCCGCCTCAACGCGCAGGGTGCGCAGAAATTTTGACGGCGGCGTGCAGATGATTTGGTTAGCCACTAACGTCACCATCATGCCGGTTCGTTCGGCGGCACGGAACAGGACGTCCTTGATGACATTCGGACAGGCATCGGCATCAACCCATATTTGCATCAGTGTCGCTCCCCGTAAGATCAGTGCGCAGATTCAGCCAGTCGCGTGGCGGCAGGAAATCACTGTACAGCGCCGCTTCCGGGCTGCCGGCTTCAGGCTGATAGCCGTATTCCCAGCGGACCAGCGGCGGCATTGACATCAGAATCGACTCCGTACGGCCACCGGTTTGCAGGCCAAACAGCGTTCCGCGATCCCACACCAGATTGAATTCGACATAGCGGCCACGGCGATAGAGCTGGAACTGGCGCTCACGTTCGCCCCACGGCAGCAATTTGCGCTTTTCAACAATGGGCAGATAAGCGTCGGTGAAACCGTTGCCCACAGCCTGCATAAAGTCAAAGCTGGTGGCGAAATCCGGGGTATTGAGATCGTCAAAGAACAGGCCGCCGATGCCGCGCGCCTCATTGCGGTGTTTAATAAAGAAGTAGTCGTCGCACCATTTTTTGTATTTCGGATAGACGTCGTCACCAAATGGCTGGCACAGCTGTTGCGCCGTGAGATGCCAGTGGCGGGCGTCTTCTTCAAATCCGTAATAAGGGGTGAGGTCAAACCCGCCGCCGAACCACCATACCGGGGCTTCACCGGCTTTTTCGGCAATGAAGAAACGCACGTTCGCGTGGCTGGTCGGGACATAAGGATTCAGCGGATGAATCACCAGAGAAACGCCCATCGCCTGAAAGCTGCGCCCTGCGAGTTCGGGGCGGTACGCGGTGGCGGAAGCGGGGAGCATGGCGCCGGAGACGTGGGAAAAATTAACGCCAGCCTGTTCGAAGACGGCGCCATTCGTTAACACCCGGCTCTGGCCGCCGCCGCCTTCTTCACGCACCCACTGATCCTCGGCGAACTGGCCCTGACCGTCGGCGGCAGCCAGTTGCTGAGTGATGTGCTCCTGCAGTGAAAGCAGGAAGGTTTTAACTTGCTGAATGTCGGGGATCGATTGGCTCACAGGCAAACTCGCAGACGTTGACTGAAAAGACATTCAGCGCCTTGCGGGCGCTGAATGAGAGAAAAGTGGACGCTATTATATACTCAAAATCATTCGAGTTGCAGGAAGGCGGCACTGTCCGTAATTCGCAGGAGTCAGAGCCGCCAGGGCATGTGCAGCCCGAAGAATGAAGATTAGCGTGGTTTACGCTCATTGGCATCGAAATAGCTGAAGAAGTTGATGATCCCCTGCGAAATCGCCTGTGCAATCTCTTTACGAAACGCGGTGGTGCTGAGCAGTTGCTCTTCCTGATGGTTGGTGATGAAAGACGTTTCTACCAAAATCGAGGGAATCGACGGCGATTTCAGCACGGCAAAAGCGGCCTGCTCCGTCTGCTGACTGTGTAAATGGTGAATAGGGCGGATTCTGTCGAGCACATGGTGGCCGAGTGTCAGGCTGTTTTTGATGGTGTCGGTTTGCACCAGGTCAAACAGCACCTGCTGCAGGTAATTGTTGTCTTCTTTGGCATATTTCGCCCCGGCAACCAAATCGGCGTCGTTCTCTTTTTTGGACATGTATCGCGCCATCGCACTGCTGGCACCCCGGTTAGAAAGTGCAAACACTGACGCGCCGGAAGCGCTCGGGCTGGTGTAACCATCGGCGTGAATTGAAACGAACAGATCGGCCTGATGCTGATGCGCCAGCTCAACACGCTGATACAGCGGGATAAAGTGGTCGGAATCTCTCGTCAGCCTGACCTCAATATGGCTCTGCGCGCCAAGGATTTCGCGCACATAGTTGGCAATCTCCAGCACCACATGTTTCTCTTCCGATCCTTCATGGCCGACGGCACCGGAATCGATCCCGCCGTGGCCAGGGTCGATCATCACCAGCTTTTTCGAACCCGGCGGTTTCGGCGCCGGAGCAGATTTGGTGATGTGTTCCTGCTGCGCTGCGCTGGCAGAACGGGAACCAAAGGCGGCAATGGCTAAACCCAGGCCGGATAACAGGAGCTGGCGACGGGTAGCGGAAGCGGGCAGAGGCTGGAAATGCAGAAATTTGTTCAGGGGGTTTAACATCAGTCCATTACCGTCATAAAAAAAGCAGAATGCCCTATGTTATAGAGTATCTTTTTTATAGTTTCGATCTGAGAACTATTACTGTTTATGAATTTTGTGTCGCGAATTAATATATTGGCGGACAAATATATCTCAAATTAATGATTCATGAGCTGACGGGCTGACAAACGGCCAGAGAAAAAACGCTTATAAAATGCACGATTTTTGATTTTGATGTTGCGTATCAAGCAGATCACGCGATAATTATAGAAACCTCTTTCCCCTTATTAACACAACAGTGGCGACAGTGATGGAAATTCGCGTATACCGGCAAGAAGATTTCGAAGAAGTACTGACCTTGTGGGAGCGCTGCGATCTGCTGCGTCCGTGGAATGATCCTGAACTGGATATTGAGCGCAAGATTAACCACAGCCCGGAGTTTTTCCTGGTGGCCGAAGTTGGCGGGGAAGTGGTCGGCACGCTGATGGGTGGCTATGACGGCCATCGTGGTTCGGTGGGCTATCTTGGCGTACACCCGGATTATCGCGGGCGCGGGATTGCCAATGCGCTGGTGAACCGGCTGGAAAAGAAACTGATTGCCCGTGGCTGCCCAAAAATCAATTTAATGGTGCGTGCTGAAAATGACGCGGTGGTCAGCATGTATGAAAAACTCGGCTACGAGATTTCAGATACGCTGCTGCTGGGTAAACGGCTTATCGAAGATCAGGAATATTAAGCCGGGTCTGCATAAATTAAAAAAGCCCCGACAGGCGATGGCCGTCGGGGCTTTTTACGTTTAAACGCCGGGTGTGATTACTTGATCACTTTTACGCTTTTGACGTCCACTTCCACTGAATTCCAGTCTTTATCGACTTTACCTTCAATGCGGATTTTGTCTTTTGGTGACACGTTCTGTCCCTGCCAGCGTTTGCCGTCAATTTCTACATTGAGGGTACCGGTGTTGTCGCGGAAAATGTATTTATCATGGTCGATACGCTGATCGATAAAACCTTCCAGCATAATCCATTGATCGTCTTTCATGGTTTGAGCATCTTTTACGGTGCTCAGTGCGGTGGTCCCGGTAAAGCCGCCCTGTGCCGCTGGCTGGGTTTGCGCTTCCTGAGCGGAAGGGCCGTTAAAACCGCCGGTTTGCTGGGCATAAACGGACGCTGAACTCAGTGCGATGAGGGCTGCCAGAGTGATTTTCTTCATCATAATAGGTCTTCCTTAATTAACTTTTCTGGTGTGTGTCAGCAACTATGGCATCTTTGCGATGTGTTGCCGCGTTGAGGTACAGTAAAGCAGACTGTTCTTAACGGTTTCTTAAGATGCTCTGATTATTGTTTAATTTCACTTAATTCGCAGGAATGTTGTCCTCTTTTATGAACCCGTATGATTATAACGACCACGGAATGTTGCGCCTGCCGCTGTGGTTCTGGACGATTTTGATGTTACAGGCGCGAACCTGGCTGTTGTTTGTCATGGCGGGTGCATCGCGGCAGCAGGGCAATGATTTACTGTCCCTTTTTTATCCCGATCGTCAGAGTTTCTGGTCCGGTATGTTGCTGGGGCTGCCCCCGGCGCTGGTGTTTCTGCTCAGCGGTCGCCGCCATTTATGGCCACGCATCTGGCAGGCCGGTTACTGGCTGTTGCTGGCGGGCATGTTTGTGACGTTTGCACTGCAGGCACTCGGGCTTTGGCAAAGTAACGATCTGATTTCCGGCGTGGATATTGCACTGGCGCTGCTCGACGCCGCCGCGCTGGCCTACTGGCTGCTGAGCCGTCGTCTGCGAGCCTGTTTTGATGCGGCGCGCCGTCTGGCGTGACGTCATTGAACTTTTTCGGAAAGAAAGCACTCGAACTGGCGCTGAACGCTAAAAGCAGCCGCAGGCTGTATAAAAGTTAATTATCCCTCATTATGCTGCCGGTTTGTCCGTCAGGCCGCACCGGCCAACGGAAACGGGGAGCCAAGGAGTACACTGAATGACTGTTCGCTTACGGGTTCGCCCGATGTTGCTGGCGCTTCCTTTGATCCTCACGGGCTGTTCGTCGATATCGAATATGTCGATGCCGGGCATTTCCTGGTCATCCATGAATCCTCTGAACTGGTTCGGCAGCAGCCTGACGGTGTCTGAAAAAGGTGTCGGTGATATCACCGCCAGCACGCCGCTGACTGAAGACGCGATCAAAGAGGCGCTGGACGGGGATTACACGCTGCGCAGTGGTATGTCGATGAGCAACGGTAAAATGCTCAGTTTCTTCCAGGCGATGGATGGCAAAGATGTGAAAATGTCGATCAGCGGCGAGCCGAAAGGCACTGTGCGGCGGGTTGATGTGACAGACGCCAAAGTCGAAAGCGAATGGGGCGTTAAAATAGGCACTTCCTTTAGCGATCTGTATACCAAAGCCTTTGATGTCTGTGTGAAAGGCGAAGGTGACGATGCACAGAGTATCGAGTGCAAAGCCCCGCAAAGTGCTCACGTGACTTACGTGTTCAGCGGGATCTGGCACGGCCCGGATTCACTGATGCCATCGGACGATTCGCTGAAAGACTGGAAAGTCAGCAAAATCATCTGGCGGGCGGATCCTGCTCAGGCAACTGCCGCGCAGTAAGCACGTAAAGCGCTTCTGTCTTCGTTTAAAAACGACGTAATGCCTTGCCTTCGCGCAAGGCATTTTTGTTGACATCCGGTATGATATCGCCGGTCAAATTAACGAGGATAAGATCATGACTCAGGTTCAGAGCGGCATTTTGCCCGAACATTGCCGTTTCGCCATTTATATTGAAGCGAAAGCTCAGGGCGACCTGGATGCGCTCCGGCAGGGCTGCCGGACATTTGTCGCTGCACTCGAAGAGATGCAGCAGAAATTCCCCCATGAACATCTTGGCGCGGTGGTGGCTTTTGGTCACGACGTCTGGCGCGATCTGTCGGGCAATCAGGGTGCGGACGAGCTGAAAGCGTTCGTGCCATTGGGTAAAGGCCTGGCTCCGGCCACGCAGCGCGATATGCTGTTGCACATTCAGTCTTTGCGCCATGACGTGAATTTTGCCGTTGCGCAGGCTGCACTGAAAGCCTTTGGTCAATCCATTGTGGTGGAAGAAGAAACGCACGGTTTCCGTGGAATCGAAGAGCGCGATCTCAGCGGTTTTGTTGATGGCACCGAAAACCCGAAAGCAGAAGCCCGCGCCCAGGTAGCGATTATTCCTGAAGGCAGCGTCGATGCCGGTGGCAGCTACGTGATGGTCCAGCGCTGGAAACATAATCTGGTGCAGTGGGAGCGCTTCTCCGTGCAGCAGCAGGAAGAGGTGATTGGCCGCACCAAAGACACGGATGAAGAGCTGGATTCAGAAACCCGTCCGGACACCTCACACGTCAGCCGTGTTGATCTGAAAGAAGAGGGCAAGGGCCTGAAAATCTTGCGTCAGAGCCTGCCTTACGGCACCGCCAGCGGCGAGCATGGCTTGTACTTCATCAGCTATTGCGCGCGTTTGTGGAACATTGAGAAACAACTGCTGAGCATGTTTGGCGATCTGGACGGCAAACGCGACGCCATGTTGCGCTTCACCCGCCCGGTCACCGGCAGCTATTATTTCGCGCCGTCCCTGACCCGTCTTTTAGCGCTTTAAGCTTTTCCGGCGCGCTCCGCTTTGGACGCGCTGTTTCCTCCCTCCTGCAATTTCCCCCGCGTTTGTTAATGCCTTATAGCTTTTCATGCTTGAAAATCACCAAATGGTATATAAAACCGTTACAGCCTGACCCTCAGTTATAAATACACTGTGTGATATTGAGCGGCATTTATCAGCGTCGCATATCGGTTCACTCACCTAAGGCTAAGCATGAAAACTACCGGATTGACAGGCAATGTGCTGAAAGGATCTGTGGCGGCATTGTTGCTGGCCAGCGGGGCGGCATCCGCAACCGAATTGCTCAACAGCTCGTATGACGTTTCCCGTGAACTTTTTGCAGCGCTGAACCCGCCGTTCCAGCAGCAGTGGGCCGATCAAAATAATGGCGACAAACTCGAGATCAAACAGTCTCATGCCGGCTCATCAAAGCAGGCACTGGCGATTTTGCAGGGGCTGAAAGCCGATGTGGTCACTTACAACCAGGTAACCGATGTGCAGATCCTGCACGATCGCGGAAATCTGCTCCCCGCTGACTGGCAAACCCGGTTGCCGAATAACAGCTCGCCGTTCTATTCCACCATGGCGTTTCTGGTGCGCAAGGGCAATCCCAAGAATATTCACAGCTGGGACGACTTAATCCGTCCGGACGTGAGCCTGATTTTCCCGAACCCGAAAACCTCCGGCAATGGCCGTTATACCTATCTGGCGGCGTGGGGCGCGTTCAATCTTGAAGATAAAAAAGATACCGCGCAGACCCGCGCCAAAATGGCCAGCTTTCTGAAGAACGTGCAGGTCTTTGATACCGGAGGCCGTGGCGCGACCACGACTTTTGTCGAGCGCGGTTTGGGTGATGTGCTGATCAGCTTCGAATCTGAAGTGAATAATATCCGCAAACAGTACGGCGACGATCAGTACGAAGTGATTGTTCCGCCGGTGGACATTCTGGCGGAGTTCCCGGTGGCCTGGGTCGATAAAAACGTCGAGAAAAATGGCACGGAGAAAGCCGCCAAAGATTACCTGAATTATCTGTGGAGCCCGCAGGCACAGAAAATTATCACCAGTTTTAACTACCGTGTGTATGACAAAACGGCCATGGCGGCGGCGAAAGATCAGTTCCCGGACACCAAACTCTTCAACGTTGAAGATCAGTTTGGCAGCTGGAAACAGGTTATGGACACCCATTTTGGTACCGGCGGTGAGCTGGATAAACTGTTAGAGCAAGGTCACAAGTAATGTTGTTGTCGAGCAAACGCGTATTACCCGGATTTACCCTGAGCCTCGGCAGCAGTTTGCTGTTCGTGTGTCTGGTGCTGCTTCTGCCGCTGAGCGCGCTGGTGATGCAGTTGTCGCAAATGACGCTGTCACAATACTGGGATGTGATCACCAACGGTCAGGTCGTGGCGGCCTACAAAGTCACGCTGCTGGCCGCGGGCGTGGCGAGTCTTTTCAACTGCGTTTTCGGCATGCTGATGGCGTGGATCCTCACCCGTTACGATTTTCCGGGGAAAAGCCTGATCGACGGCCTGATGGATTTACCCTTTGCGTTGCCGACTGCGGTGGCAGGGCTGACGCTGGCAGGACTGTTTTCCACCACCGGTTTTTACGGTCAGTGGCTGGCGCATTTTGATATCAAAGTCTCGTACACCTGGATCGGTATTGCGGTGGCGATGGCCTTCACCAGCATCCCGTTTGTGGTGCGAACCGTGCAGCCGGTGCTGGAAGAGTTAGGTCCGGAGTATGAAGAAGCGGCCGAAACGTTGGGCGCATCGCGCTGGCAGAGTTTTCGTCGTGTGGTGTTGCCGGAAGTGATGCCTTCGCTGATGGCGGGGACCGCCTTGTCTTTCACCCGCAGCCTCGGTGAATTCGGCGCGGTTATTTTCATCGCCGGTAACATTGCGTGGAAAACGGAAGTGACGTCACTGATGATTTTCATCCGCTTGCAGGAATTTGACTATCCGGCAGCCAGCGCGATTGCGTCGGTTATCCTTGCGGCATCGCTGGTGTTGCTGTTCGCCATTAACACCTTACAGAGCCGTTATGGCCGTCGTCTGGGAGGCCAATAATGTCTGATGTTCCGGATTTTGCAGGGGCTGCCCGCCAGCCTGTCGACTGGGTGAAGTGGGCGCTTATCGGCACTGGGGTGCTGATATGTATCCTGCTGCTGGTGATCCCGATGATCAGCATTTTTGTGCTGGCGTTTTCTGACGGTATTGCGGCTGTGTGGAAGAATCTGTCGGATTCCGACATGTTGCACTCCATCTGGCTGACAGTACTGATGGCGCTGATTACCGTGCCGGTGAACCTGATTTTCGGCACGCTGCTGGCGTGGCTTGTGGCGCGTTTTAATTTCCCAGGCCGTCAGCTGTTGCTGACGCTGATCGACATCCCGTTCGCCGTGTCTCCGGTGGTTGCCGGTCTGCTGTATTTACTGTTCTACGGCACCAACGGCCCGCTCGGTGGCTGGCTGGATGCGCACAATATTCAATTCATGTTCGCCTGGCCGGGTATGGTGATGGTCACGGTGTTCGTCACCTGTCCGTTTGTGATTCGCGAGCTGGTGCCGGTGATGCTGAGTCAGGGCAGCCACGAAGATGAAGCGGCCGTTCTGCTGGGGGCTTCCGGCTGGCAGATGTTCCGCCGCGTGACCTTGCCGAATATCCGCTGGGCATTGCTGTACGGCGTGGTGCTGACCAACGCCCGCGCGATTGGGGAATTCGGGGCAGTTTCTGTCGTTTCCGGTTCTATACGTGGCGAAACCTACACGCTGCCTTTACAAGTCGAATTACTGCATCAGGACTACAACACCGCTGGCGCGTTTACTGCCGCTGCGCTGTTAACCCTGATGGCCATCGTCACACTGTTTCTGAAAAGCGGCCTGCAATGGCGTCTGAAGCGTCACAACGACCGTCTTGAGCGGGAGGAAAGTCATGAGCATTGAAATTAACGGTATCAACAAATATTTTGGCCGCACGAAAGTGCTCAATGATATCTCGCTCGATATTGCTTCCGGAGAGATGGTTGCGCTGCTCGGGCCTTCCGGTTCAGGTAAAACCACGTTGCTGCGCATTATCGCCGGGCTGGAAAACCAGAGCGCCGGGCACATGAGCTTTCACGGTAAGGACGTAACCCGGCTGCACGCCCGCGACCGACAGGTCGGCTTCGTGTTCCAGCATTACGCGCTGTTCCGCCATATGACCGTGTTCGACAACATTGCGTTTGGCCTAACGGTGCTGCCACGCCGCGAGCGTCCGAACGCTGAGGCAATCAAACAGAAAGTCACCAAATTGCTGGAAATGGTGCAGTTAGGCCATCTGGCAAACCGCTATCCGGCTCAGCTTTCCGGTGGTCAGAAACAGCGTGTTGCACTGGCCCGTGCGCTGGCGGTGGAACCACAAATTCTGCTGCTGGATGAACCTTTTGGGGCGCTGGATGCGCAGGTGCGTAAAGAGCTGCGCCGCTGGCTGCGTCAGTTGCATGAAGAACTGAAATTCACCAGCGTGTTCGTGACGCACGATCAGGAAGAAGCGATGGAAGTCGCTGACCGCGTGGTGGTGATGAGCCAGGGGAATATCGAACAGGTGGGCGCACCGCAGGAAATCTGGCGCGAACCGGCGACCCGATTCGTGCTGGAATTCATGGGTGAAGTGAATAAAATCGGCGGCGAAATTCGTGGCTCACAGCTGTATGTCGGCGCACATCACTGGCCACTGGAGAACCCGCCACTGCATCAGGGCGCGGTGGATTTATTCCTGCGCCCGTGGGAAATGGAGATCACGCCGCAAAGTTCGGCACGTTGCCCTTTGCCGGTAAAAGTGCTGGAAGTCAGCCCGCGTGGTCATTTCTGGCAACTCATTGTTCAGGCCGAGGGCTGGCATGATGAACCGCTTGCTGTTGTGCTTTCTGAAACGCATGGCAGCCACGCCCCTGAGCGTGGCGACCGCTTCTACGTCGGCGGGCTGAATGGCCGCCTGTATGCTGGCGATCAGCCGCTGCAAGCCGTTGCACTGGCGAAATCTGCCTGAATACACATTCCCGACAGCCCACCTCAAAGCAGCATCAGGCTGCTTTGAGGTTCCCGATATCTTTTTTTGTGAACACCTTTCATCCGTCTGTCTCCCCGAACAAAGCCACGTAAACGCACACCTGCGCCTTATCATTGCATTGCGAAATGAGGTGGTGACTTTTAAAAACAACAGAGAATCATTAATCTTTCATGTAACAGGCTACTTTATAAGCAGTAATTAACGAGGGAATAATAAATAGTAAATAATGATGATTCATGATTTTTCTATTTAATTCTCGAATGCCATTTTTTGCAGGTTGCCTTGTTTTTTACTTAACTCTTTGAGTCGATAATTCTATTTTTCATGTCAATTTAAATATTTTAACTCCCCCGACACCCTGAGCGCATTTTTTATTTAGGACTATTTTTCTTTTTTTTCATGACGTTATGAGTTTTTCAAGCAACCGGTTATCTAGTTATTAATTAAGTCCATTTGAGAGAAGTGTTTTTAAAAACAAATCATCTAATTAATCTAATTTTTATATGTGTGCGATCTTTTAGATCATTTAAAAGAATATAAAAATATTGTTGCGGTGATAATTCTTATTGAATAGAATGCCCAGACTTGCAAATCAGCGCATTCTTATATTTTATTTTTGCATGTTTATTATGCGGAGTAGGTATTTTTTCTATTAGGGATTACTATGCGAATAATATGGAAATCATCTTTTATATTACTGCTAATGGTTGTTGTAACAGGATGCACTAACAAAGTGCTGCCGGTGCAACAACAGACTGGCCCAAGTAATAAAGCATGCTTGAAAGAATTTGAGGCCTTGGGGGATCTTGACCCAATTGGCTATGATTTATATGCGAAACAGTTTGCAGAAATTAATAAAAACTATGCAACGTACAAATCACAGGGTAACAATGTCAATAAAGATGCCAAAGAAATCCTGAGCCTGGAACTGGATGCAAAGTTACAACTCGTCTGCGCAAGAGTAAAAAACTCCGTATTTCATAGCATGCAAAAACGTTCGGTTGAATTGAACAGTATTTAACGCAATGATGCTTTAAATATACATGATTTATATATTTCACTGCTATCACACATGTCAGAATTATTTGTTTAATTCAAAGGCAGTGTCGCAGTGGAACTCTATTTGGATAGGTCTACGTCCTGTTGAATAACATAAAATATCAGTGCTGATATGTGTTATGTAGTGTAGTAAGTTGTAAACCCAAGAACTCAGTATTCTCTGTGAATTTACACAAAAGAATTCACTCAGCGAATCTGAGAAAAGAAATAATCTCTTATATTATGGAAAATATGATGAATAATTTTGTTAATAAATTAAAGACAAAGGCTAACCGTTACGCTGAGCTTAAAAAGCAACGCGGTATGAGCTTACTGGAAGTCATTATCGTACTGGGCATCATTGGTACAATGGCAGCTGCAGTCGTTATTCTTGCGCAGCGTGCATTCGATAGCCAGGACATTACCGATTTGGTGGATAATACGAACACGGTGCGTGTTGCTGCTGGTAATGCTTATAAAGATGCAGGTGTGTATCCAGCTGCTGCTGGTACAGTCATCGGTTTAGTCCCATCTTCTCTTGCTGGCCAGAAAGGTTCAACTGGTGCAATGGCTGCGGTCTTAGTAAACCTCGGTCAAGTTAGCGAACCTGAGATCAAGAACGGCATCTCTGGCGATTATTTCTATATGCGGGGTACTAAACTGACTGCAGCTGCCGGTGCTGCTGATACTAAAGGCTTTATTTTGGCAGTGAATGGGCTTGACGAAGGACAATGTCGTAGTCTTCTGCTACAGGTTGGTAACTCTTGGGACTACGTAGGGGTGGCTATTGCCGCTGCAGGTGCATTGCCAACAGTTCCTGCGGCTCTGGATGCACCTGTAACAGTTACTGGTACAAAAGGTGCACCGCAAGGTGTTTTACGTAGTCTTGATCCGGCCACAGGTATGGTTCAGATCTCTGCAGACGCTGCATCCCAGACTTGTGCTGCTAATAGCAGCAACGCCGTTGTCTTAGGCAGTAAATAATTTAACTTTAGCCCTCTCCTATTCAGGGGGGGCTTTTAATAAAAGGCTGCGATCACGTGCAAAAGAGAAATTCAGGTTTTTCACTTTTGGAAGTTATCATTGTTTTAGCATTAATCGGAATGATGTTAGTGATGTTAGCCAGTTATAAGAAAAAACAGGCAGAAGAACTCAGGAATGAAATAAATGCAAATGCTCTTGTACAAGAGATGTACGGATTACTCAAGTTTGTAAATGAAGACGAGGTAGCGTTGGACAACTCCACGACGCCAGAAATAAACCCTTTATATATTAGAGGGCAAGGTGCGATAGCTGCTTATGCAGATGTTTTTGATAAGCGTGTAAAAAACAGCGATTTATTAGATCAGATGCAGACGGATGATTATCTTTCCTGGAGTGGTAAAGATTCAAAACGACAATATTTTACAAATAAAAAATGTGATGGGAGCGGTAATGACCCCATAAATGGTCAGGTAAAAAGAAATTTTGATGATGATTATATTCTCTGCAAATTACCTGATATAGCCTTAAAAGGGAAAATGCAATTCGATAGGATTGACCTTGTTGGGAGCACAACAGAACCCCTGGCCATTAACCGGGTGGATTTCGTTGTAAGATATATCCCTGATGCAAAGGGTGAAGAGCTGCATTTCGAAAAATTAAAACCTGCATTTGATCAGGCGCTTTCACACTATAAAATTAGTTATAAGCAAGCCGCATTATTACGGCGTTCAACAGGCAGTTCAAACAAGTCATGGCAGGTGATTTTACTTAAACAAAATAATACCACCAGTGTGATTGAATTTGGCTCTGTTGTCAGCCATACAGCCGATCTGACGAATTCAAAAAATGAAGAGTATGCGATCAGATTTAGCTTTGAAATGGGCATCGGCAAGAATACTAAATCTGACGGTTCGGTTGGCGTAGATAAACAGTGCTGGAATATTAATTCACAGATGACCGGCCCCTGTATTGCGGCAGAAGACGCTGACAAACTCTCTATTTACAGCGGTACCGGCAGTACGTCGCATACACCAGGGCTGTGCTGGGATTCAAAAAGCAGCAAAAGTTTGCCTTGTCTCTCTGTGGCTGACGGGCAAGGGGTCAATAAGGATGATCAGGTGATGCGTTTAACCACGGAAAAAAATAATCAAACAGTTACCGGTACACTCATGGCCAATATTATCGTCGAGAATACCGGCAACCTTGATGCCAAAGGCCAACCTGAATTACTGACTATTCCTGTTGTCGAATACCGGGCATTTGGTAACGATTTTACTAATGGCAAAAAAGATAACACTTACATCGGCAATGTGAGCACAGAACCCGGCACGATGAAGGTCAATGTCCAGAAATGCCCTGTTGCTCCCGGAGGCAGAGAAATGTATCCGCGTCTGGTAGCTGCTATTTCCTCTGTGGCTGCGGATGTTGGGTTCGACATCAATAATCAGAGTCAAGAGAGTGATTTTGCGAATGTTGCGCAAAACCGAACACATCTTGGTGCGGTTGGCCGTTTAGCCGGGGTAGCTTTACAGGTGAATTTAAACAGTAAAGATACTGACTGGACGGTAAGTTCAACGTCAGCTGTTTACGATAACGCGACTGGATTGGGAGTTAATCTGATTAACTCGACCTCGGTTTCGGTCGTGCTGACTTCATGGTGCAGCACCATACCGCAATAGAAAATGAAAAATGGTACTTAGCCATGTCCATTAATATCAGAAATAAGATATTCAGAGGGAATTATGAACAAAGGGAACTTGAAAAAGAAACAACGGAACTTTTGTTGTTTTCTGATGCTGCTGTTTGTCTCTTGCGGTGTATTTGCAGAAGGAAGTTCTGATGCACAAAAACATAATCCCTTTAGCGGATCAGTAGGTAATGGTGACAACGGGGTTTATGGATCTATTTTAACGTCGTCTGAATTTGATAATAAAACACCACAGCAGGCTCCCAAAACGCTGGTGACTCCGGTACAGCCCATGGCCTCAGGGCCGTTAAATTCGGGCACACCAGCAGCCGCTTCCGCACGGGTATTGGTGCTTCATGAAAATATGCTTCTTAGTCAGGGGCTGAATGAATGGGCAAAGGATTCAGGCTATAAAATGCTCTGGAACAGTGCCAAAGATTATATTATCTACAGTACGATTTCGTTTACCGGTAAAACTCAGGATGAAGTGCTGGGTGAATTAGGTAAGCTTTTCGCTTCTGAAAATTATGGTTTGGTAATCAAGTTTTATCAAAAAAATAATGTACTCCTGGTTGATGAGCAATAATATGCAAAATAATCTTGTGAAGAATAAATTCATCTTTTTAACCTTGCTGCTTTCAATTCAGGGCTGTACAAATATTGATGATAAATATGATGTGGCAAAATTAACAGAGAATAAAGACGACAAAATCACTACTACGGATGATGTGAAGACCCGTCCTTATCAAAAGTTTGATACAGCTTTCCTGGGAAAAGAAGTTAATTACAACCCTAAAACTCAAGAGTTACTGGCTAAACACGTAAGTATCCAGTCCTATGAACAGATGGATCTGGATACCCTGATGAATGCGGTTGCAGAGCAAACAGGGATCAGTTTTCGTCTGAATTATTCAGTGCCAGGTACGGGTACAGCCAAAACGGATGAGACAAGCGACCCGAAAAAAGATACTCGCAGCGTGAATTTCTCCGGCAGTTTTGAAGAGTTTATGCGTTACATCGCAGCACTGTATGATGTAAATACTGTTCTTGATGATAATAACGTTCTTAAATTAGACCTCTATGGTTCTTATATTATCAAGATGGATTTTTATGGTGAAGACACCATATCAGAATCCGGCCTCGATCTTTCAGGAAACTCATCAACATCAGGTGGGGGTTTGAAAGGTAAAAGTGAGACAAAGTTTGAGTCATCCTACTGGGACGATATTGATGATATGGCTGAGAAATATGTATCCAGCGGTGTTTACACAGTATTTAAGGATGCTTCAATATTAACATTTGCAGGGCGTCCTTCGGAATACAATACATTGAACGAAGTATTGAAGAAATATCAATCTGATAATAATAAACAATTCGTTGTAACGTATAAAATCTATACCTTAGACAAAACAAAAATGAAGCAGTTGAGTGCCGGCGCCACCATGAAATATAAAGAGGGCGGGACGACGTTCAATATCGACAGCAATAAGGTTCTGACGAATATGGATGGTGGTATGTCGTTTGGCCGTAACTTCTATGCTGGCTCTGATCACACCCTCAATGTCAGTGCCCAGATGAATGCGCTGTATGAAATTACGGGTAATAAAGTTATTCAGAGTGGCTCATTTGTCACGCGCAATGGTGTACCGATTCCGTTGAATATGACCCAAACTCAGCATTATGTCTCCGGCAGAACGCTGACCACTAACGATCTGACGTCGACTGAAGATACCTCCATTGAGACCTCAGAGATCATCACCGGGACGAGTTTCATTATTACGCCACGTGTTCAAAATGATGGCCGCATCGAAGTCACCAGTGGTTTTACCAAACGCTATTTAAATGGCATCGATACGTTTGATTTAGTTCAGCTGCCTAATACGACAACAACAGAAATGTTCAACACCACGATGGTTTCTGCAGGCACGATGCTGATGGTCGGGAAATACGAGGCCCAGGAATCGAATGATGGCCATAGCTACGTGATGTTGGGAGCGGACGCCACTAATTCTGAAGACTCGGTCACCGTGGTCACGGTCGTCGGGATTGATTATTACCGGGCTCCGACGTCGGCTAAGTGAGTTATGATGATAAAGCATCTGCACGATAATAATCTTTTAACCGGTCTTATCTGGGAACCGGTTGATACTGTTACAAACAGTAAAAGTTATCAACAGTGGTTAAGTAAACTTCGCAAAACACAGAGTCAGTTAGTTTATACCACGAATAATGGTGGTCTGCTTAAAGGTTATTCAGATAGGAAGTTCTCAGATCTTGAACCTTTTGCTATTTATGTAAAGAATGAATTCGGTGATGGGGTTTATTATATCCGCGGGCCACTGGCGGATGATGAAATCTACTTTCTTATTATTACCGATGACCGGATCCTGAGTGGCAGTGACCGGGTGGTAAAAACGGGCTTCTTCGACACCCTTATTCAACAGATGAAAGAAAGTGAATATTCACATCTGAAAGTGAACGAACTGAGCCAGCAGTGGATTGACGCTGTTGCGGAAAAATGTCATCAGAAAAGAATTAATACGCAAAAGAAGAAAAGACTCTTTGCTCTCGGTGTCGGTCTTGCGGGTTCATTATTGCTCATTACAGTTATATTTATACTTAACATGTTGCTGGAATAAGGTTTTATGAAAAGCGGACTGTATTTTTGGAAGAACAGCAGAAAACCCAGTAAAACCATGGGGATTGTCATCGCGCTCATCATTCTTGTTTTATCAGGGGGCGCTGCCGGGTGGTATTACCTGATTTATACGCCTCATAAACAGCATGAGGAAGAACTCAAAAGAAAAGAACAGGCTATTCAGGATAATATATTACAAGTCGCGAGTTTCTATGATAGTAATTTATCTGGAGGGAGTATTGATCGCCTTGATCTTTTGCTTTTTGAAATATATAAAAGCAGGACGAAACTCAGCCTATCTGGGTACGACGAAAATTCTGTGAATTGTACAACTTCTGGTTGTACATTCAACTATGCCATTCATCAAGGTCATGTTTTTAGTCTTCAAAATAAAGAGTTTTGGGGAAGCGATTTTTCAGGTAGTTTTTCAGAAAAAGAAGTTAGTTTTTCAGATATACCTTCCAAGTTAAACAGTAATGTTTTGCTCGATAAATATAAAGCTAACGAAGATGTCAACGTGGCTGAATGTGGGAGAATGCTTAATTATATCTATTCTTTAAATTCTTCCGGAATAATTCCAGGGGTTTTTGAAATTGTAGCACCTCCAGCATCAAGCGTCATTGAAATTGAAAAAGAACTTGGTGTCAGGGGGAAATATTACGGTTTACTTTTTGGTTCATGGAAGATGGAAACTAAAGATAATAGTATCTCTCATTTGATCAGCATTTTTGACGGTCAGGCATTCCGTGACGATTTTCTTGTTAAAAATATCGAAATTAAATTGGGCACTGTCAGCATTTCAGGAGACTTTGTATGCAAAACTGGAAGTTAACTTTTTCTTTACTGCTGGTGATAAACCCAGTTTCATTTCAAATTTATGCCGCTGAATCTTCGGTGAATCCGGCAGAACCTGCGAATACGGCTGAAAGTATCCCAACGCCTGTACAGGAACATATTATTCAGATGATGCAGAATGATATTACCTTCGATGCACAAAAGAGGGAATTATCGAATGAGCTTGAGCTCGAAAAAATACGCAGCGAAATAAATAAGTTGAAAGAGGATAACGAACCTATATCCGTTGAGCCGGTGCTTGCTCCGGAGTCCGTTCAGCCCGATGTTCAACCTGTTGAAACTGTAGAAGCTGTGGCATTGCCAAAAGTCGTGCTGGTTTCTGAAATTGCCGGCGTGTCACGGGTGGCTGTGTCCTCTGGTGATGGCGTCAAAATGGTCAGGCTGAACGAGAAATTTACCCAGGAAGGGCATCAGTTTATCGTTTCCAATTCCGGACGAGGAATGCCAACTGTGAGGGAAATCACTAAGTGAGTTTAGGTGTTATTTATTTGGATAATGACGCTATTCTCAATGGTGAATGGCGTTTTACTGAGTATGCAGAAGATCTCATTACTGCTGAGAGTCAGGATGGGGAATATTTACTCACGCGTTCAACTTTACTTGAAAAACTCGCCACACTTGATAGTGATCTTTATCAGCTTAAAACGTTCTATGAGTGTGATGTTTGCGGCGTCGCTATCATCAGTGAGGACGATTACTTTATTGTCCTTGAGCAAACGTCGGTTAACCGTAGAAAGCTGACACTTATTGATAACAGTGATATTCAAAACTCACTGGAGAAGTTGTTACTGAACGCTGTTAATTTAGGCGCAAGCGACCTGCATATTACCCGTAACGATAATATTGCTCAGGTAGAGTTCAGAATAAATGGTGTGCTGAGCGTCTTCACCCAGATGAAATCTGACAGGTGCGATGAGCTGGTCTTCGTTTTATATAATGTGGAGGCCAGTACCAAAGATACCACCTGGAACCGGGCTATACCGCAAAGCGCAAACATTCTGTATACACTGGCGAATAAAAACTACCGTTTCCGCTATGCTCATTTCCCCATTTTCGGTGAAACGGCGGGTTGTTACCATGCGGTATTACGTATTATCCCTTCGGGTATACAAAAGGGCGCCATCGCCAGCCTGGATAAATTAGGTGTTAATAAAGAGGAGTTGACTGACCTCAAAAAAATTCTGAGCAATCCTTACGGTGCTTATATTATCGCAGGGACGACCGGTTCAGGTAAGTCAACCACGTTGAAGAATTTAATGGAGTGGCTGCAAATTAACCGGTATGACGACCGTGGTTGTTTTCTTACCGTCGAGGATCCGGTTGAGTATCAGATTTATGGCGCCAAGCAAAGCTCAGTGCTGAATGCTGAAGGCGGCGGTTTTCATCTGGCGATAAAATCCGCATTGCGTCGCGACCCTGATGTATTGATGGTCGGGGAAATACGCGACACCATTTCCGCTAACGCACTTGCCGGTGCAGTAGAAAGCGGACACTACTGTTTTACCACCGTACATGCAGGGAATATTGTTTCCTTATTGCAACGTTTATCCGCGTTAGGGATTACCAGCGATAAGCTTTCGACGCCAGGTTTTGTTGCAGGCTTGCAGTGTCAGAAACTGGTTCCGGTAATCTGTGAGCACTGTAAAGTCAGCCGCGAGATGATTCTTCTTGATCGCCATTTTAATGTTTTTTCGCGCAGTAATGATGGGTGTGTACGATGTAATCATACCGGTATTTCCGGGCGTCAGCTGGTTCTTGAATATATGCGCCCTGGCTATGAAGAACTTGAAGCCATTGCGAAGCAGGAGTGGTTAAGAGTTTATACAATCTGGCGTGAAAAGCGTAAAAGAAAAGCTTCGCTTTCAGAAGGTTTCGAAATTAAAGAAAAAGTCATGGCGAAAGTGCTTGCAGGTAAAGTCTGCGCTTCCTGGTTTGAAATGGAGTTCGGTGAGCTTGAAAGTGAAAGCCTGGAGGTGATCCTTGAGAAAATTTAGTAAAAAGCATCGTCTTTATTTATACCAGTTCTGCTCTGATATGATTAACGCGGACTTGCCCCTTTATGAGTCACTGTTAAAACTTCAGGTGGAAAGCCAGTTATTACTCGGGAAATCATTTGGTATCAAACTCCAGTTTTTAATTTCGAAAATGAAGGGCGGTATTTCGATTGCTTCGGTGTTTCAGGATCTTGTACCGCGCGATGAACTGAGTATTATTCATGCCTCCGAGCGCAGTGGCGGGTTAGCTGACGGATTTATGACGTTGGTGAATATTATTGAGTACAATGATTTGTTAATGAAAAAACTGATATCAGCCGTGACCTTTCCTATAATTATGATGGTATTGGCGCTGGGCGTAATTACCGGTTATGCGCTCAAGGTGTTTCCTGCTTTTGCCGATGTCGTGCCTATTGAGCACTGGCCGGTGATAACGCAGCGGTTATTTAATTTTGGTACGGCGTTATTTCACGGGTTATGGATTTTTATTATTTTGGGTTTTGTCGGTGTGTTTTTTTTGATGCGCTTTATGATGGCTAATTTCACCGGTGACTTGAGAAACAGATACCTCGATAAAATCATGCCCTTTTCAACATTTAAGCAAATATCGGCATCTGTTTTTCTGAACAACCTTGCCAGAATGTTGAAAAATAACATTCCGATTAATGACAGCCTCAACATACTGGCACTTAACGCTAACCGCTGGTTAAAGTCCCATGTGGATACCATGCTATTGAAAATGACCTCGGGGGAAAACTACGGTGACTCATTAAACACCGGCCTGTTCGGTGCAGAAGAACTACTCAATATTACACTGTATTCGAGCTTACCTTCTTTTAATGATGTATTGACTGCGGTATCTGACAAGTCGAGGGTGAAAATTCAGGAGTATATTGTCAAGGTTTCGGGGCTGTTAAAAGCGCTTTCAACATTAATTCTGGGTGGTTGTGTGATTTGGGTGTTTCTGTCGTTGTATGCGCTGACAGACGCAATTTCTAAAATGTCGCAATATTAATAATTTTATAAGGATATTTATTATGAAAATCAACAGACGTCTTAGTAAGAAAAAAACGCTGGCAGTTGTTATCTCTGCGCTAATAGGTATAAGTACTTCAGGTATGGCGTACTCAGCAAAGACAGATCCTGCAACCACTGAAAAAGGCGGAAGTTTTACCTACATCACGCCAGCAGGAGGGGCTATTAGTGAATGCGCAAGTCCTTATGAATCTTTTGCGATCACCTTTATAAATGAGACTGAAGAGTATAAACCCGGTCATGGGTTTGCAATGGCTTATAATATTTTTTATATGGTAGATGATAGCCGTCCTTATAGAGGAAATTATATCCGTGTAGAAAATGATCGGAACGTTTACCCATGGGAGGATAAAAAATATCCTGATGCAGAGTATGCGGCAGCAAATGGCAATAAAAACTATGTTGATTGGGGTGCAATTGGCGGGTTTAGAACTCAAAATAACAATGCATTTATGCCAGTCAGAGTTGGCGAAAATTCAAAGATGGACGCCTTCGGATCATTTGGTGAGATGTTTAAGCGAATTTATGGGACTGAAGCTAAAGTAATGACAGCTTATCTACCTAATGGCAAGGCTGATATCACCGGGAATTCAAGTAAAGTCACGGTGAGAATGCCTCTAAGAAGCTATAAACGACTCTATATTACTGGAAACCCCTCCTATGGTGCTGCGGTGTTAAATACCCCTAGCTCGTATTATTTAGACGAGCAACAAGACACTGTTCCTGGATCATCACAACTAAGTTTCTCGTTCGACTTCTGGGCACCTGAGCCTGGGGTTGGGAAAGGTTATCTTGGAGAGGTCATTGCGTTGACGCCTACTTCGGGTGGTATCTTTGATCGTTACCCGGGTAAAGGACAGTCCGGTGGGGGCACCCCGTGGCATCCCCTAAAAACTTTCCCAGATTTTTCAACTATAGATTTACGCACTGTTGATGAGATCGTTATAACCTCCCGCGGCTCAGATTTTTCTAAATGGGATAAAACTAATCCTGTATATTGGAGCGATTTAGGTAAATTAGATAAAGTTTTTGAAAATACTGATGTTGAAATAAAATATTTAAAACACCACTTTACCGGGAAAAATACTACTTGTAATTAATCATAAGAACTTATAGCACTGGAAATAGTATGGCTGAATTTATTTTGTTTTCAAGTTACCCGATATTTGCCTTGATCGTGGGGTTAGTGATTGGGAGTTTCCTCAATGTGGTGATTTATCGGCTGCCGCTGATGGTTCTTGCACACTATGAGGAAGAGACCACCACCGGCGTATTTAACCTCTGGTGGCCCCCTTCCCATTGCCCGGAATGTGATAAGCCAATATTGAAACGCGATAATATTCCTGTATTCAGCTGGCTATGGCTTAAAGGGAAATGCCGGTTCTGCGGAACCGGTATTTCCGTCCAGTATCCGATATCGGAAGCGATTGTGGGTATCTGGTTTACATTAATGGCATTGCACCTGGTTCCGCGTATCAGCGTGAGTGAGTTCGTCTTCTGTATGGGTTTCTTTTGTATTTTATATACGCTGGCGATGATAGATCTCAAAAGTATGCTTCTGCCCGACTCACTGGTCTTTATGTTGTTATGGGGCGGAGTGCTGGCTTCCGTGCTTGATATCATCCCGGTGAAACCGCAGCAGTCTGTGCTGGGCGTTATTACCGCCTGGGCGGTGATGTACGGTGTGATGACGTTATATAAAAAATTCCGCGGTCATGATGGGCTGGGTAACGGCGATGTAAAACTCTATGCGGCGGTATCCGCCTGGTTAGGATTAGATTTATTGCCGGAATTAATTTTAATTTCTTCTGTCGTCGGCGGATTTTTCTATCTGGCGGCATGGGGATATTACGAGAAAATCCTGCATGTTTCTGACAGCCCGTTTACCCAGGAGAATAAGTATATTCCCTTCGGCCCGGCGATTGCTCTGGCGGGTTTGATCCTTTTCCATATCTGCATTGTCCCCTGATGACATTGTGGAAAGGGTGCCTTTGGGGCGTGTTGATTTGTTCGCAGTGGGCGGTGGCGGGCCCGAAAGGGCATAAGCTTAAACCGGCTTCAGCCCAGCATGTCAGCAGACAAATTTCACTCGCCCCTCCTTTACTGATCCCTATGCAGGTGACTTCCGGGTTCGGGCGGCGTTTCCACCCGGTCACGGCGCGCTATGCTGAGCATCACGGCACGGATTTTCAGGCTCCGATGTTCAGCAAAGTGGCGTCCGTTCAGGATGGAACCGTGACACAGGTGGCCGGTGATCCGATTTCCGGGCGATATCTGGTGATTACCCATAAAAACGGCTGGGTCAGTAAGTATTTGCATCTGAGCAGCATTAAGGTGCATGCCCGGCAAAAAGTGTCGAAGGGCGATATTATTGCGCTTTCCGGCGCATCGGGGCGGACGACCGGCCCGCATCTGCATTTCGAATTAAGCTATAACGGAAAGCTTATCAACCCGGCAACGCTGTTATTCTCAGGAAAATCGGGTTCATCAGGCTTTACAGTCGCCCCGGCGAATGAAACCCAGCCAGCCGCTCCCGCCAAAATTCAGCCTCCGCCACTGCCGAGAATTGTGCTGGTTTCAGGAAAAGCAGGCAGAATGAAAATTGGCGTTAAAAAAGGCAATAAACTGATCTTCGCTCAACCCGGTGACAAAGTTTTTAATAACTTCAGAATAGTCAGCCGCGGCAAGCGTTATGCGCTGGAAAAAATTCTCAACGCCAGTTAACACGCCATTTCAAAATCGCTGATCTGGCCGTACAACTGTTTGCCAATCATTCTCCCTGCTGTTAATTTCCTTCTATTACAGATTTTAAAGAGTGGTTTATAACCGCTCTTTTTTCATATCCGCAAGATAAGGCAAGCACAGTGAGCACGCTCGAACACTATATCGGTAATACCCCTCTGGTCAGATTACAGCGGCTGACTGCCGGGCTGGATAGCGAGATTTGGGTCAAACTGGAAGGCAATAATCCTGCCGGCTCAGTCAAAGACCGCGCAGCACTGTTTATGATTGAGCAGGCAGAAAAGCGTGGTGAAATCCGCCCCGGCGATACGCTGATTGAAGCCACCAGCGGCAACACCGGTATTGCACTGGCGATGATTTCCGCACTTAAAGGCTACAAACTGACATTGCTGATGCCGGAAAACATGAGTCTTGAACGTCAGGCCTCTATGCGCGCTTACGGCGCTGAGTTGCTGCTGGTCAGCCGGGCGCAGGGCATGGAAGGCGCACGGGACCTCGCCCTGGAGATGGAGAAGCAGGGGCAGGGGAAAGTGCTGGATCAGTTCAATAATCCCGACAATCCCCTCGCGCACTTCACCACCACCGGCCCTGAAATCTGGCAGCAGACTCACGGGCGTGTGACGCATTTTGTTTCCAGCATGGGCACCACCGGCACCATCACCGGCGTCAGCCGCTATCTGCGCAGCCAGAGTGCCGCCGTCACGATTGTCGGGCTGCAACCGTCCGAGGGCAGCAGCATTCCGGGTATCCGCCGCTGGCCAGCTGAATATATGCCGGGCATTTTCAAACCTGATCTGGTTGATGACGTGATGGATATGGGCCAGACAGAGGCAGAAGAGACTATGCGGGCTCTGGCGCGTGAAGAGGGGCTTTTCTGCGGCGTCAGCTCCGGCGGTGCCGTGGCAGGCGCGTTGCGCGTGGCAAAAAGCCAGCCGGGCAGCGTAGTCGTTGCCATCATCTGCGATCGTGGCGACCGGTATTTATCTACTGGCGTTTTTGATGTCTGATTCTATATTCAGCTGATGAATGTAAAATTAGAGTAAAAGCGGCTGCGAATTGCAGGCTTAGTGGTAAAAATGACCAAAATTTTAGTCAGGCGGAAAAATAATGAAAATTTTGTTAGTCGATGACGATCTTGAACTGGGCACCATGCTCAGTGAATACCTGATTGCCGAAGGCTTTGATGCCTCTCTGGTTCTGACCGGTAAAGCGGGTGTGGAAGGCGCAATGTCTGGCGAATACACCGCGATGATCCTCGACATCATGTTACCGGACATGAGCGGTATCGATGTGCTGCGTCAGGTGCGCAAGAACAGCCGTCTGCCGATCATCATGCTGACCGCCAAGGGCGATAACATTGATCGCGTGATCGGCCTGGAAATGGGCGCGGATGATTACATGCCAAAACCGTGCTATCCGCGCGAACTGGTGGCCCGTCTGCGTGCGGTGCTGCGTCGTGTGGAAGAACAGCAGGAATCGCACTCTGATTCCTCTTCGGTCAACTACGGCGATCTGACGCTCAACCCTGCCACCCGCAGCAGTGAATGGCGCGGCGTGTCTTTCGACCTGACGGCCTCTGAGTTCAATCTTCTCGAACTGCTGTTACGTTCTCCGGAACGTGTGGTGTCAAAAGATGAATTGTCGGAAAAAGGTCTGGGGCGTCCCCGTGAAGCTTATGATCGCAGCATCGACGTGCACATCAGCAATATCCGTCAGAAACTCGGTTCACTGGACGGTGGCGACATTTTGACTATTGAGACGGTGCGCAGCATTGGTTACCGGATCCGATAAACGTATGCGCGGAAGGCTGTTCTGGAAAATCCTTTTAGGATTTTGGTTTACCTTCGTTGCCATCACCCAGGGCCTTTGGGTGGTTTTCGCCTTTTATAACCCGCATGAGCCGCCGGAAAGTGGTATCGCCCGGCGCTTTGTCAAACTGCAAATCAATTCGGCCGTCTCCACGCTGCATACAGGCGGAATGCCTGCACTCAATAATATGATGGCGAACTGGCCGGAGAGCGATCGCCAGTTGTTTTCGGTGACACCTTCGCTGCTGCCTGCGCAGGGCGACACCGTGGAGGATTTAGAGCCGGGGAAAATCCCTCACGAAGTGGTGGAATTCGTTCAGGGGCCGAACGGGCAGGGCTATCGCCTGCGTTATGATGTGCAGGGGTTGATGCACGAATACCGGCCGCAGCGCCACCGGGATTTACTGAATATGCCCCCGCCGCTGTTGTGGCTCGGCGGTCTGGGCGGGTTGCTGTTCAGCGCCGTGCTGGCCTGGAACCTGACGCGGCCGATGCTGCAAATGCGTAAAGCCTTTGGTCGGGTGGCGCAGGGCGATCTCTCGGTGCGTCTGTTCTCCAGTATGGGAAAACGCCACGATGAGCTTTCCGAAGTGGCGCGTGATTTCGATGCCATGGCCGAACGTTTGCAGGTGCTGGTCAAAGCGCGTGAAGAACTGCTGCATGATGTGTCGCACGAGCTGCGTTCTCCGCTGGCGCGTTTGCAACTGGCGATCGGGCTGGCGCGGCAAAATCCTTCCAACGTAGAAACATCGCTGAGCCGTATCGAACACGAAGCAGGGCGCCTGGATAAGATGATCGGCGAACTGCTGGCGTTATCGCGCACAGAAAGCAGTGAAATCCCTGATGAAGAGTATTTCGACCTGTACGGGCTGGTAGAGGCCGTGGTCAATGATGCGCGTTATGAAGCGCAGCTGCCGGGCGTGGAGATCGTGATGTCGCCTGAGACGCCGGACAGCGCGGATTACACGGTCAAAGGAAATGCGGAGCTGATGCGTCGCGCGGTCGATAATGTGGTGCGTAACGCGCTTCGTTTTTCGGCGCGGGGGCAAACCATCACGGTTTCTCTGGCGCATCTCGAAGAGTATTTGCAGATTGAAGTGGCCGATCAGGGGCCGGGCGTGGAAGAAGATAAGCTGTCGAGTATTTTTGACCCGTTCGTGCGCGTGAAGTCGCCGCTTTCAGGCAAAGGCTACGGGCTGGGGCTGGCGATCACCCGCAAGGTGATGGTTGCCCACGAAGGGAAGGTTGATGCGCGTAATGCGCACCCTCACGGGCTGGTGATCAGTCTGCAGGTACCGCACTGGAAGATCTGAAACGGCGGGTTGCGGGCGGGGACGTTCCGCCAGATTACAGAATTGCAGACATAAAAAAACGGCGCCTGAGCGCCGTTTTTCTTTCTTATCGCTAAGCGACTTACTTCTTGATGCGGATAATTGGGGTTTCGCCCACTGTCACGCTACCAGTCAGTTTAATCAGCTCTTTGATCTCGTCCATGTTAGAGATAACAACCGGAGTCAGGGTAGACTTCGCTTTCTCTTCCAGAAGAGCCAGATCAAACTCGATAATCAAATCACCTTTCTTCACACGTTGGCCTTCTTCAGCGATGCGTTTGAAGCCTTCGCCTTTCAGTTCCACCGTATCGATACCGAAGTGAACAAACAGTTCGATGCCACTGTCGGATTCGATTGAAAAAGCATGGTTAGTTTCAAAGATTTTACCGATAGTGCCGTCAACCGGAGCAACCATTTTGTTGCCAGTTGGTTTGATAGCAATACCGTCGCCGACGATTTTCTCAGCGAAAACAACGTCTGGCACATCTTCAATGTTGACAATTTCACCAGAAATTGGCGCTACGATTTCAATAGTGCCAACGTCTTTTTTATCATCAGAAACCAATGATTTCAGTTTATCGAACAAACCCATGATCTTCTCCTAAGCATTAATTTGGGCAGCTTTACAGCATCGCGCAATTAGCAGAGTGTTTTTTCTTCAATGAACTTGTTGACCAGGTTCATCAACTCTTGCGCCGTAGGTTGAGCCAGAGCCTCATCTGCCAGCGCTTTCACATCTTCGAAGTTTGTATTGCGAATAATTTTCTTGATGCGTGGGATAGAGATAGCACTCATGCTGAACTCATCTAACCCCATGCCCAATAGAAGAAGTGTAGCACGTTCGTCACCGGCTAGCTCGCCGCACATCCCTGTCCATTTACCGGCAGCATGAGATGCGTCAATAACTTGCTTGATTAAGCCAAGTACAGACGGAGACATTGGGTTGTAAAGATGAGAGATCAGCTCGTTACCGCGATCCACAGCCAAAGTATACTGGGTGAGGTCGTTTGTACCAATACTGAAGAAATCGACTTCTTTTGCCAGATGGTGAGCAATCACGGCCGCGGCCGGAGTTTCTACCATCACGCCAACTTCGATAGTTTCATCGAACGCCTGGCCTTTCTCGCGCAGCTGGACTTTCAGCATTTCGAGTTCTGCTTTCAGTTCACGCACTTCTTCAACAGAAATGATCATCGGGAACATGATGCGCAGTTTACCGAACGCAGAAGCACGCAGAATACCTTTCAGCTGGTCGTGAAGAATTTCTTTACGGTCCAGACAGATACGGATTGCACGCCAGCCCAGGAACGGGTTTTCTTCTTTTGGCAGGTTCATGTACGGCAGGTCTTTATCACCGCCGATGTCCATGGTACGTACGATAACAGCTTGTGAACCCATCGCTTCAGCAACGGCTTTATAGGCCTGGAATTGCTCTTCTTCGGTAGGCAGGCTGTCACGGTCCATGAACAGGAATTCGGTACGATACAGGCCGACACCTTCAGCGCCATTGCGCTCTGCACCGGCGACGTCGCGCACGGTACCGATGTTGGCACAGACTTCAACCTGATGACCGTCCAGCGTAATCGCAGGCAGATCTTTCAGCTTGGTCAGTTCGTCTTTTTCAGAGATGTACTGGTTCTGAACCGCTTTCAGCTGGTCAATAATATCCGCCGTCGGGTTGACGTAGATTTTATTGTTCACGGCATCAAGGATCAGATAGTCATCGTTTTTGACTTGTTTGGTCACGTCGCTGGTACCTACGATAGCAGGCAGTTCCAGTGAGCGGGCCATGATAGAGGTGTGAGAAGTACGGCCACCTAAATCAGTAATAAAGCCGAGCACCTTGTTCAGGTTCAGCTGTGCTGTTTCTGACGGCGTCAGATCGGTCGCAACCAGAATCACTTCGTCCTGGATGGAGCTCAGATCGACAATCGCCATGTCCAGAATGTTGCGCAGAAGACGTTTACCGATGTCACGCACGTCAGCCGCACGTTCTTTCAGGTATTCATCATCAAGCTCTTCCAGGGCTTTCGCCTGGCCTTCAATCACCGAGTAAGCCGCTGCGTCAGCAGAAGCGTGCTCGTCTTTGATGAGGGCTATGATTTCCTGCTCAAGCTCTTCGTCTTCCAACAACATGATGTGGCCTTCGAAGATGGCTTCTTTCTCTTCACCGAAGGTCTCACCGGCTTTGGTCTTGATCACTTCCAGCTGGGCAGATGCTTTCGCACGGCCAGTAAGGAAACGTTCAACTTCCTGATCAACGTGATCGGGAGAGATTTTTTTCCGGTTGATGACAATTTCATCTTCTTTCAACAGAAGTGCTTTGCCGAAAGCGATACCGGGAGATACTAAAATGCCTGAAATCATAACCCTACCTTTCTCTTGACTGGTTTAAACTATATAAGAGCGGCTGTTGTTACTCGAGCTCTGCCATCAGTTTTACCAAGTGTTCAACGGCTTTCTGCTCGTCTTCACCTTCAGCTGAGAGGGTCACAACGGTACCTTGGGTCAGGCCCAAAGTTTGCAGTTTGAACAGACTTTTAGCGCTGGCGCTTTTACCGTTTGAAGTCACGGTGATGTCAGAAGTGAAACCTTTCGCTTCTTTCACGAATTGTGCCGCCGGGCGAGTGTGCAGACCATTAGGTGCAGTGATAGTAACTTCTTGCTGGAACATTGTTGTTTCCCCAACTTATTAAAGTAATGTTGTGGAGCTAAAGTTTAGCGTACTGGCTTCACTTTGGCCTGAGAGATTCGCGCCTGACTATGGTTCAGGGGCAGGTTCTGATGCAACAGAAAAGAGAAAATAGCGCACTCTGCGATAAAACTCTTTGCCCTAGATCTAGGCTTTCCTGTTATCACCCCATTATGCCGTCTTTTTCCCCCTTGTAACAAATCGGTAAATCGATTCAGCGGGAGGCGGGGTGGAAGCGATTAATTTCGCGCACCGAAATAATTGTCCGGTTAAATACTAAACCTGGCGGGTAAAATCAATGGCAGAGTGGTGTAAAGTTTGACGTAGCCCACAAAAAAGCACCCGTTAAGGTGCTTTTTTAATCGATTTCAAGGATGTGGCATTATTGTTGCAATTCTTTTTCAGTGAACAAATCTGCAAATAATGCGGTACTCAGATAGCGCTCACCGGAAGACGGTAAAATCACCACGATGGTTTTATCGGCAAAGTCGGCTTCTTCAGATAATTTCACTGCGGCGGCGACGGCTGCACCGGAAGAAATCCCGGCCAGAATCCCTTCTTCTTCCATCAGGCGGCGTGCCATCTGAATGGATTCATCATTTGTGATCAGCGTCACACGGTCCAGCAGTTCTAAATCCAGATTTCCCGGAATAAAACCGGCACCAATGCCCTGGATTTTGTGCGGGCCTGGTTTCACTTCTTCGCCGTTAAGCGTCTGGGTGATAACAGGGGAATCGGTTGGCTCCACGGCCACCAGCGTCACGCTGCTTTTTTTGCTTTTCAGATAACGGCCCGTTCCGGTGATAGTACCGCCGGTGCCGACGCCAGCAATCAGTACATCCACGTCGCCATCGGTATCTTCCCAGATTTCAGGGCCGGTGGTTTGTTCGTGAATGGCCGGGTTCGCCGGGTTGCTGAACTGCTGAAGGATCAGATAACGTTGCGGATCGCTGGCCTGAATTTCTTCCGCTTTGGCGATCGCCCCTTTCATGCCTTTTGCGCCTTCGGTCAGCACCAGATTGGCACCGAGAGCTTTGAGCAACTTGCGGCGTTCCACGCTCATGGTTTCAGGCATGGTCAGCGTCAGTTTGTAGCCGCGCGCGGCGGCGACGTACGCGAGAGCGATACCCGTGTTACCGCTGGTAGGTTCAACCAGTTCGATATCTTTGGTCAAAATCCCGCGTTTTTCGGCGTCCCAAATCATGTTGGCACCGATACGGCACTTCACACTGAAGCTCGGGTTACGCGACTCGACCTTAGCCAGGATACGTCCATTACCGATACGGTTCAGGCGAACCAGTGGCGTATGGCCGATTGTTAATGAATTGTCTTCATAGATCTTGCTCATAACCCGTCCTTTAACTGTATGAAATATCCACGGTGTGAAGCTTTCAACACTCTGAAATTAGTGGGAATCAGAAAAGCATACGCGAACGGCTTTTCGAGTGAAGTAAGCTTTTGGTATTTGGTATATCGATAGGTTATTAAGAAATAAGTTTGACGCGCAAAAGTCAAGTGAAGCGAACAGCCGCGCAGGGCGGCTGTTGAAATAAAAGGCTGTTAAAACAAGTGCTGACGCGGCTCAGCCACGTGTCGGATTGACGTCGCGGTTATTTCGGACATACAGATCCCGGTAACGATCGCACCACATCGCCGTCGCACCGCACACGGCAACCGGCAGGATCACCAGATTCAGCACCGGTATCATGGTAAACAGGCTGACCAGCGCGCCAAACTGCATGTTGTCGATTTTGTTTTTGCCGAGCGACCGCCGCATATCGGCAAAACTGACTTTATGATTATCAAAAGGATAGTCACAGTATTGGATCACCACCATCCAGGCGCTGAACAGGAACCAAAGCACCGGTGCTGCGGTCTGACCTATCACCGGAATGAAATACAGTGCGAAAAGCAGCAAAGCACGCGGCAGGTAATACGCCAGCTTCTGCCATTCGCGTTTCATGATGCGTGGCAGATCTTTCATGATGTCCCAGATGCCGGTATCCGGTGGGGCTTTGCCGGTCAGGCGGGCTTCAAGTTGTTCGGAAAGCAGGCCGCTGAAGGGCGCGGCAATCAGGTTGGCCAGGGTGCTGAAGAAATAGCTGAACACCAGCACCACGGAAATCACCGCCACCGGCCAGATCAGATAATCCAGCCAGCTGAGCCAGCCGGGAATGCGGCTCATCATCGCGGGGATCCATTCTCCCAGTTTGCTGAACAGCCACCAGAAGGCTCCGCCCATCAAAATCACGTTGACGGCGAGGGGCAAAATCACAAAACGTCGGTTCCCTGGTAAGGAAATGAGCGTCCAGCCCTGTTTGAAATAATGCACGCCATTGTGTTGTCCGGCGCCTGGTGATGAAGTCATGGATGAAATTTTCTCTCTGAGTTGAATGACATGGACTATCATATCGGTATGATTTTCCACTGGCTAGCCGCGTATTGGCGGAAAAAACAGCAAAAAAAGGTGCGACTACCATGTTTATTAGCAGAAAGTAGAGTCCAGACTTGCACTTATCTACGTGGGCAAATAGAGTTAAACATGTGAATGTTTGCCGTGGTGGCAATGAATTAGAACAACAGAGATAGCAATGATGCAGGATTTGCGTCTGATATTAATCGTTGTTGGCGCGATCGCCATAATAGCGTTGTTATTGCACGGTTTGTGGACCAGCCGTAAAGAACGCTCTTCGCTGTTTCGTGATCGTCCAGCTAAACGAATGAAAAAAGAACGGGACCAGTCTCCGTCGGACGATTTTGTCGATGGAGTGGGGGAAGTGCGCGTGCGTCCTGCTTATCCTCAGGATGAACCGACTTTTGGTCAGTATGATGAGCCAGAACAGGCTGCACCGCCACGTCAGCCACAGGTTCAGCCTGTGCAGCCAGCGCCAGCCCCTGCTGCTCGTCAACCGCAACCCGCTCAGCCTCAACACACTGCTGTTCAGGAAGATCCGCTGTTAAGTGGTTATTCTGCCGCTGAGCCTGATGTCGCATCCCGCCGCGAACCTGCGGTCGATTTTGCGCCTTCAGCGCCAGTGAGAACGCAGGCACCGGTTCCTCCGCAGGAGATTCATGCGGATGCAGCCCCTGCGGCGAAGGCAGAGCCTCAGTCGTCAGCTTTTGCGCCTGCTGAGCCAGATGCACCGGCAGAAAAAGCGAAGCTGAAAGAGACGGTTCTGGTGCTGCACGTTGCTGCGCATCAGGGCGGCGTTATCGGCGGCGAAGTGTTGCTCAACAGCGTGCTTCAGTCGGGCTTCCAGTTTGGTGCCATGAATATTTTCCATCGTCACGTCAGCCCTGCGGGCAGTGGTCCGGTGTTGTTCAGTCTGGCAAATATGGTCAAACCGGGTTCATTCGACCCTGACAATATGTCCGACTTCTCCACACCAGGAATTACGTTGTTCATGATGGTGCCTTGCTTTGGCGATGCGCATCAGAACTTCAAACTGCTGTTGCAGTCTGCCCAACGCATTGCCGATGATGTCGGTGCGATGGTGCTTGACGATGAGCGTCGTATGATTACGCCGCAGAAGCTCGAAACCTATAAAGCGCGGATCCGTGAGGTCCTCGAGGCGACTGCCTGACTCAGGCGGTTGTGACATCCCCTATCTCCTGACCCCCGCTTGCGGGGGTTTTTTATCTCCACGGTGAGTCATGGCCACTATCGAAGAACAAATCCACCAATTACGCACTCAGCTGCGCCATCACGAATATCAGTATCACGTTCTTGATGCCCCTGAAGTGCCTGATGCAGAATACGATCGTCTGATGCGCGAACTGCGCGAGCTGGAAACGGCATACCCTGATCTGGTCACCGCCGATTCACCGACGCAGCGCGTCGGTGCCGCGCCGCTTTCTGAATTCGGGCAGGTTAAACATCAGGTACCGATGCTTTCTCTGGATAACGTCTTCGATGAAGAGAGCTATCTGGCATTTTATAAGCGCGTTCAGGACCGGCTGAAAACGGCTGAACCGCTGACCTTCTGCTGTGAACTGAAACTCGACGGGCTGGCGGTCAGTCTGTTGTATGAGAACGGTGAACTGGTGCAGGCGGCCACGCGCGGCGACGGCACCACGGGCGAGAACATTACCGCCAACGTGCGCACTATCCGCGCCATCCCGCTACGTCTGCACGGTGACAATATTCCTGCGCGTCTCGAAGTGCGCGGTGAAGTGTTTATGCCGCAGCCGGGTTTTGAAGCGATGAACGAAGAAGCGCGTCGCACCGGCGGCAAGGTGTTCGCCAATCCGCGTAACGCGGCGGCGGGATCCCTGCGCCAGCTTGATCCGCGCATTACGGCCAAACGCCCTCTGACGTTTCTCTGCTACGGCATAGGTGTGCTGGACGGCGGTGAATTACCCCGCAGCCATTATGAACGCCTGCAACAGCTGAAAGCCTGGGGCCTGCCGGTCAGCGATCGCGTGCGAGTCTGCACCGGCAGCGACGAAGTGGTGGCGTTTTACCGTCAGGTGGAAGCTGACCGCCCTGCGCTGGGCTTTGATATCGATGGCGTCGTTGTCAAAATTGATTCACTGGATATTCAGGAAACGCTGGGCTTTGTAGCGCGTGCGCCGCGCTGGGCGACGGCGTTTAAATTCCCCGCGCAGGAGCAAATCACGCTGGTGAAAGACGTCGAATTCCAGGTTGGCCGGACCGGTGCGATTACGCCGGTGGCGCGCCTGGAACCGGTGCTGGTGGCGGGCGTCATGGTCAGTAATGCGACGCTGCACAATGCCGATGAAATCGAGCGTCTGGGCCTGCGCATCGGCGATACAGTTATCGTTCGCCGTGCCGGTGATGTCATCCCGCAGGTCGTTGGCGTGGTGATGGAAGAGCGCCCTGAAAATGCCCGCGAAGTGGTATTTCCGGCACACTGCCCGGTCTGTCATTCAGACGTTGAACGTGTGGAAGGCGAAGCCGTTGCCCGTTGTACCGGCGGGCTTATCTGTGGCGCACAGCGCAAAGAGGCGCTGAAACATTTCGTTTCCCGCCGCGCGCTGGACGTTGACGGCATGGGCGATAAAATTATCGATCAGCTGGTGGAAAAAGAGTACGTCAAAAATCCGGCGGATCTGTTCCGTCTGACCGCGGGCAAACTTACCGGCCTGGATCGTATGGGGCCGAAATCCGCGCAAAATGTGGTCAGCGCGCTGGAGAAAGCCAAAGAAACCACGCTGGCGCGTTTCCTGTATGCGCTCGGTATCCGCGAAGTCGGCGAAGCGACGGCGTCCAATCTGGCTGCACATTATGGCTCAGTGGAAGCGCTGAAAGCGGCGGATATTGAATCCCTGAAAACCGTTCCGGATGTCGGTGACGTGGTGGCGAAACACGTGGTGAATTTCCTGTCGGAAGAGCATAACCAGCAGGTGATCGACGAGCTGCTCAGCCCGGAAATCAACATTCACTGGCCGGAAGTACAGGTGATCGTACCGGAAGAGATCGACAGTCCTTTCGCCGGTAAAACCGTGGTGCTGACAGGATCGCTTTCGATCCTCTCCCGTGACGAAGCCAAAGATCGTCTGACGGCGCTGGGCGCGAAAGTCTCCGGCAGCGTATCGAAGAAAACCGATCTGGTGATTGCCGGTGAAGCGGCGGGATCAAAGCTTGCGAAAGCGCAGGAGCTTGGGATCGCGGTTATCGATGAAGCGGAGATGATCCGCCTGCTGGGTGAATAAGCGATGGAAAAAGAAGATCTGATCCAGATTGCCAATATGGTGATGCCGTTCGGTAAATATGCCGGACGGGTGCTGATCGACTTACCGGAAGAATATTTGCTGTGGTTCGCCCGCAAAGACGAATTTCCGCAGGGAAAACTCGGTGAGCTGATGCAACTGACGCTGACAATCAAAAGCGAAGGGCTGCAAAGTCTGATTAACCCGCTGCGCCGTAGCGGGCCGGGTCTGGGTGGAACTGACGACTGAGGTCAGGAAATAAATGAACAAAGGCGCTGATTTCAGCGCCTTTGTTGTTTCTACGATGCCGTAATCTGCGCTGACTTCTGCGCCATGTCCTGCTGTTTTTTCTGATATCTCTTCGCCAGCACCGCACAGGTCATCAGCTGAACCTGATGGAAAATCATCAGTGGCAACACCATCATGCCAATCGCGCTGACCGGGAACAGAATGTTGGCCATCGGGATCCCGTTCGCCAGGCTTTTTTTCGAACCGCAGAACACAATGGTGATTTCATCCGCTTTGCTGAAACCCATCCAGCGTGCCATGTAAGTATTGATCACCAGAATGAAGGCCAGCAGCACCACACTGAACACCACGATAAACAGCAGTGAACCCAGGCCAACCTGATGCCAGATCCCCTGAGTGACCGCCTCACTGAAGGCGGTATACACCACCAGCAGGATGGAGGTCTGGTCAGTTTTGCCAATCATCTTACGGTGACGTTCAACAAACCCGCCAATCAGCGGGCGCAACAAATGGCCGGCGATAAAGGGTACCAGCAGTTGCAACACGATGTGGCCGACCTGCTCAAGCCCGTTACCGGTGGTGCCCTGCACATGCATCAGCAGGCTCACCAGCAACGGTGAAACGAAAATCCCCAGCAGGCTTGATGCCGAGGCGCTGCACACCGCCGCCGCCACGTTACCGCCAGCCAGTGAGGTGAACGCGATCGCTGATTGCACGGTAGCAGGCAGAATGCACAGATAAACAAAACCGCTGTAAATCTGCGGGCTGACGTCTACCGGATGCCACCACTGAAACAGCAGACCGAGCACCGGGAACAGGATAAAGGTGCTGAACATCACCCACAGATGCAGCCGCCAGTTATTGCTGCCCTGAAATATCGCCTCACGCGACAGCTTGGCACCGTGCATAAAGAACAGCAGGCCGATGGCGATAATCGTCAGGTTATTGAAAAAGGCGACAAACATGCCGCTTGCCGGGAAAAACGTCGCCAGCAGCACGGTGGCGATCAGCGTAAGAGTGAAACGGTCGGGTAAGAAACGCATTGTGGTGTCTCAGAAAGGGGTCATATCGTTCCGCTATTCTGAGCCTGTGGGTTACAATTAAAAAATTGATTTATTTAATCCATTAATGCGGAAAATTCATGAATTATTCTCTCCGGCAGCTACGCGTTTTCGTCGCCGTTTCCCGCTACGGCAGCTTCAGCCGGGCAGGGGAAGCCATCGGCCTGAGCCAGTCGGCAGTCAGTCACAGCATGAAAGAGCTGGAAGGGGAGGTGGGCGTGCGGCTGCTGGATCGCACCACGCGGGAAGTGGCGCTGACCGATGCCGGGCGGCGTCTCGCAAACCGTGCCGAGCCTCTGCTCGATGAGTTGCACGCGATGCTGCTTGATACGCGAAGTTTCGGCACTCAGCACAATGGTCGCGTGCGGATTGCATCCAGCCAGACCATTTCCGCACAACTGATGCCTCAGTGCATCGCCAGCGGCGAACAGCTTTATCCCGACATTCGTATTTTACTCCGCGATCAGGCGCAGCAACTGGTGCTCAACAGCGTACGTAATGCGGAAGTGGATTTCGGTATTGTGATCGACCCCGGTGCCAGTACGGATCTCGACTGCGAACCGGTACTGAATGAGCCATTTTTGCTGATGTGTCCTGAAGATCATCCGTTTGCCAGCCAGAGCGCCATCAAGTGGAAAGCGTTAAACGGCTGCAAGCTGGTCTTACAGGATTACGCCTCAGGCAGCCGCGTGCTGATTGATAAAGCGCTGAAGTCACAGGGCGTAAAGGCGGAAATCGTTCAGGAGATCGGCCATACCGCGACGCTGTTCCCGATGGTGGAGGCTGGCATTGGCATCAGCGTATTTCCGGCGCTGGCGCTGCCGGTGCCACAGGGGAGCAGGCTGGCTATCCGGCCGCTCGAGCCGGAAATTAACCGCGTGCTGATGCTGGCAAAACGCAAGAACCGCTCGCTGTCTCCCGCCGCGCAGGCCATCTGGCAGGTAGTAAAAGACCAGGCTTTACTGCTGAGTGAAAAACGCAGCCAGCAGGGCATGTTCAAACCCTGACACCATGCTGGCTGTTTCTGACTAACGTCGGTTACACGTAGATATCAATGGCATTGGTGTCAGTTGGCTTATTAACGCCTTCTTCTTTTTTGATGTCAGACGCTTCTTCGGCTTTTTGCTGCTGCTCGAGAGCTTTATCGGCCTGCTGCTGTTGGATCTCCGCAATTTGCTGTTGCAGCATTTCGATTTGTTGCTGTAACAGTTCCTGCTGTTGTTTTACCTGTTCCTTATCGCCCCCTGAACTGCTCAGACTTTTGACCTGCTCGGTCAGTTTCTGAATCTGTTTCGTCAGCTGCGCAATCTGGCTGCTGCTGCCCGCATCGCTGCTGGAGGACGAACTCACCGAACTGCCGGTGGCACTGATTGTGCTCATAATAGCCTCGCTTAGTGTGGATAATTTTTTGCACGTAAGGGTGCTTAAGCGTTATCGGCGGCGCTGAGCCGGGCTTTATTGTTTTCGCAGATTTCTTACCCTGTCAGCGCGGCGCTTGCACGACAAGTTCCGGCCACCGTGTCAGCCAGCCTTTGCTGCTGATGCGTTCGGCAAAGACCGCAGGGATGGCATGACGCGGATTGGGCGTGATAGTGAACGTAAAAAGGGCCTCCAGCCCGAGTGGCGCATTGAGCTCGATCTGCCCGGCAGGGGTCATGCGTGCGCCAATCGCCGTTTCCACTTCAACCCAGTAACTGATGGCCTGTGCGCTGGAAGTATAAGGCGCGTGGCCGTGCCGCTGATGCATCCGCGCCTGATTCTTCACAGACCAGGGCAGGTCGGGTGAGGACTGTAACAGGCGCTGTTCGAGGCGTTGATCCTCCAGGGACGAACAATTCTCTGGACTGAAATACACCACGTCGATGTCGTTGAGCGGCGTCGCCTGATCGTAACCGTGCAGCCGATCCCACACCAGATTGCGTACGAATCCAGCCGCCAGCCAGGCATCGTTAAGCCCCAGTTTACGCACCTCGGTCAGGGCCCGCAGATGCAGTGGCTCTTCTGCGAGCCAGGTGATAATTCGTTGTTCCATCTCTTTCACGCGTCAGTCTCCGGAAGGGGGCGCTTTATTGTAGCCGCATTACATGACAGCACTCCAACGCACCGTTTCGGATTTTACGGCCACACCGGCGCGCCAAAATGAAGCAAAACGGCGGGCTGAAAGGTGTCAGGCCGCTTCGGCGCGGGATGGCTTAAGTGGTACAGCCTTTGCAGGATCGGATGTGGGCAGAAAGACCGGGCAGCACTGCGGCATTTTCGCTTCCAACAAAAATTGAGTTATCACCGGGCAGGGGATCACACATGCAAACCACGAAAGTCACTCCCGTTTTAAAGCGGACGCTGGGCAGTTTTAAACTCTGGGGCATCGCCGTCGGATTGGTTATTTCCGGCGAGTATTTTGGCTGGAGTTACGGCTGGGCTCAGGCAGGAACTCTGGGTTTTCTCATCACCGCACTGGTGATTGCCGCGATGTATTGCGCCTTTATCTTTAGTTTTACCGAACTCACCACCTCCATTCCTCATGCCGGTGGGCCTTTTGCCTACGCTTACCGCGCCTTCGGACCCACCGGGGGATTTGTCGCCGGATTCGCCACGCTGGTGGAGTTCGTCTTCGCGCCACCCGCCATCGCGATGGCGATCGGGGCCTATCTCAACGTACAGTTTCCTGCCATCGAACCCAAATGGGTGGCGGTTGGCGCCTATATCGTCTTTATGGTGCTCAACATTCTTGGCGTGAGCATTGCCGCAACCTTCGAGTTACTGGTCACGCTGCTGGCGATTTTCGAATTGCTGGTGTTTATGGGCGTGGTGGCACCTGGCTTTGAAATGTCGAACTTTATGCACGGCGGCTGGGCGGGCAGCGATACGTTCAGCCCGGCGGCGTTCTCCGGTATTTTTGCCGCGATCCCTTTCGCGATCTGGTTTTTTCTTGCCATTGAGGGTGCATCAATGGCCGCTGAGGAAGCGAAAGATCCGCAGCGAACCATTCCGAAAGCCTTTATCGGCGGGATCCTGACGCTCACCGTGCTGGCGCTCGGCGTGATGCTGTTTGCGGGTGGTGTGGGCGACTGGACGAAGCTGTCCAATATTAATGACCCGTTACCGCAGGCGATGAAACTGATTGTCGGCAGCGACAGCGGCTGGCTGCACATGCTGGTGTGGCTGGGGCTGTTTGGGCTTATCGCATCATTCCACGGCATCATTATGGGGTATTCCCGCCAGATTTTTGCGCTGGCGCGCGCGGGGTATTTACCGAAACGGCTGGCGACGGTGAACGCCCGTTTTCAGACTCCGCATCTGGGCATTATTGCCGGTGGCGTGGTGGGCATTGCGGCAATTTTCTCGGATTCTCTGATTGTGATTGGCGGCCAGCCGCTGACGGCAAATATCGTCACCATGTCAGTATTTGGGGCGATTGTGATGTATATCATTTCGATGGCAGCCCTGTTCAAACTTCGCCGCAGCGAGCCGAACCTGATCCGTCCGTTTCGTGCGCCGCTCTATCCTTTCGCTCCCGCGCTGGCACTGGTGCTGGCGGTGGTCTGTCTGGGGGCTATGATCTATTACAACACGCTGCTGTTTTTAATCTTCGCCGCTATGATGTTGCTGGCTTACGCCTGGTTCCTTCTCACCCATCAGGCACGCCGTGACGCAGCGGAAGACCCGCAGTTACGTGGATTGCGACCGGCATCGGCCAAAATCGGCAAATAACCCGGTTCGCTAAGGAGCGTTATGTTTCAGACCACATTGAGCCACCGCAGCTACCGGTTTAAAGATTTACGCGAGCTGATGGCAAAAGCATCCCCCGCACGATCGGGGGATTATCTTGCCGAAGTGGCGGCGGCCAGCGCAGAAGAGCGCATGGCGGCGAAGATGGCACTGGCGGAGGTGCCGCTGAAAACCTTCCTGCAACAACTGCTGGTGCCCTATGAACAGGACGAAGTTACGCGGCTGATTGTTGATACTCATGATGTCGCGGCGTTTGCCGCGATTTCACATCTCACTGTTGGCGATTTTCGTGACTGGCTGCTGAGTGAAAAAACCGACAGCGCGGTGCTGGCGGCGGTCGCCTGGGGGATCACCCCGGAAATGGCGGCGGCGGTCAGTAAACTGATGCGTAATCAGGATCTGATTCTGGTCGCTAAAAAATGCCGCGTGATCACCCAGTTTCGCAATACCATCGGGCTGCCAGGACACATGAGCGTGCGCCTGCAACCGAACCATCCGACCGATAATTTACAGGGTATTGCCGCCAGTATGCTCGACGGCCTGCTGTACGGGTCCGGCGATGCGGTGATCGGCATCAATCCGGCCAGCGACAGTTTACCGCTGCTGGAAAATCTCAATTACATGCTCGACGACATCATCACGCGCTTTGAGATTCCCACGCAATCCTGCGTGCTGACACACGTCACCAACACCATCAAGCTGGTGGAACGTGGTGCGCCGGTCGATCTGGTGTTTCAGTCGATTGCGGGTACGCAAGCGGCTAACAGTGGTTTTGGTATCGATCTCGCCTTGCTGGAAGAAGCGCAACAGGCGGCACTCAGCCTGAAACGCGGCACGCTTGGCGACAACGTGATGTATTTCGAAACCGGGCAGGGCAGCTGTTTGTCTGCCAATGCGCATTTCGGCATGGATCAGCAAACCTGCGAGGCACGGGCTTACGCCATCGCCCGGCGTTTTTCACCGCTGCTGATCAATACGGTGGTCGGCTTTATCGGGCCGGAGTATCTGTATGACGGCAAGCAAATCATTCGTGCCGGGCTGGAGGACCATTTTTGCGGAAAACTGCTGGGTGTGCCGCTGGGCTGCGATGTGTGTTACACCAACCACGCCGAAGCCGATCAGGATGATATGGACACGCTGCTGACGCTGCTGGGCACCGCCGGGCTGACATTCCTGATTGGCGTACCGGGCGCGGACGACATCATGCTCAATTATCAGAGCACCTCTTTCCACGATGCACTCTATATCCGCGAACTGCTGGGGCTGAAACATGCGCCGGAGTTTGCAGTCTGGCTGGAGAAAATGAACATCATCGATCCGCAGGGCATTTTGCAGGATGCCCGCGCGTCGCATCCGTTGCTGCGTCAGTTGCCGCAGTTAAGCTGAGGGAAGCCTGTGACACATAATGAGAAAGCACCGGGGGAAATCCAGCTGGTGCACAACAATCCGTGGGAAACGCTGCGTCAGTTTACCGCCGCACGTATTGCACTGGGGCGCACCGGTTCAAGCTTACCCACACAAGAACTGCTGCGTTTCGGTTTAGCTCACGCCCAGGCGCGTGACGCTGTGCATCAACCCTTTGACAGTGAATCGCTGGAAACCGAACTTCAGCAACTCGGGCTGAAAACGCTCACCGTCGCCAGCGCTGCATCGGACAGAGCCACCTATCTGTGCCGCCCCGATCTGGGGCGTAAACTTTCGGAAGAAAGCCGTCAGTCGCTGCAAAGCCTTAATGTGAAGCCGTCAGATGTTGTTCTGATTGTGGCAGACGGTTTGTCTTCGAAGGCGGTGCACCGTCAGGCCGTTCCGCTTATTCGTGCATTGCTGCCTTATTTAAACACGCTGGAACTGGCATTAGGGCCGGTGGTGCTGGCGCATCAGTCGCGCGTGGCGCTGGGCGATGATATTGCGCAGGTGATGAATGCTAAGGCGGTGGCGATTCTGATTGGTGAACGCCCCGGCTTATCCTCGCCGGACAGTCTGGGGATTTACATGACGTGGGGGCCGCACACCAAAAGGCTGGAATCAGAAAGAAATTGTATTTCGAACGTGCGTCCGGAAGGGCTGAACTATCCGCAGGCGGCTTTTAAGCTGGCGTGGCTGCTCGAACAATCATTCCAGCGAAAATTGTCGGGGGTAAATCTGAAGGATGAGAGCGATAACCCGGCGCTGCACAACAAAGTCGTGCCGATGTTTAAGCTGGAGTAGAGGAGGGAAAAAATAGAACCAGCAGCTGGTTCGCCTCCATCACGGTTTGAGTTCCGGAGTACAGAAACGAAAAAAGCGCCTAAAAGGCGCTTTTCTCTGAATTGGTGGGCCGTGCTGGATTCGAACCAGCGACCAATTGATTAAAAGTCAACTGCTCTACCAACTGAGCTAACGGCCCGCAGAAGTGGTGGGCGATGACGGGTTCGAACCGCCGACCCCCTCCGTGTAAAGGAGATGCTCTACCAACTGAGCTAATCGCCCACTTCTGGGTACTCCACAACGTAAGTCAGAAACTGCTGAGAAATGGTGGGCGATGACGGGTTCGAACCGCCGACCCCCTCCGTGTAAAGGAGATGCTCTACCAACTGAGCTAATCGCCCATTTCTCATTCCTGCTTACTATCACAACGCGTCCACTCTAAGAGTGGTGGGCGATGACGGGTTCGAACCGCCGACCCCCTCCGTGTAAAGGAGATGCTCTACCAACTGAGCTAATCGCCCCCGTCGTGATGGAGTCGCATTATAGGGATACTTGAAATTACGTCAACGCTTTTTAAAAACAAAAATGATCGTTCGGCTTATTTTTAGACAACATGACGTCTTTCTCGCCCGCGTAGTCGATTCTTTACGCATTCATGGTCTTAAACCGGCGACCTTACCCTGTATCAGCGTTGAGGAATCAGGGCAGAGTGGTAGAATGTCAGCCACTTTTTGTTAATTAAGAGCAGCGTTTCTTGGCGTTGCGTGATTAAGGTTGCACCCGGATGAAAATCAAAACCCGTTTTGCCCCAAGCCCGACCGGCTATCTGCACGTCGGCGGCGCCCGTACCGCACTGTATTCCTGGCTCTTTGCCCGCAACCTTGGCGGTGAGTTTGTGCTGCGCATCGAAGACACCGATCTCGAGCGTTCCACTCAGGAAGCTATCGACGCGATTATGGATGGCATGAACTGGCTGAATCTGGACTGGGATGAAGGCCCGTATTTCCAGACCAAACGTTTTGACCGCTATAACGGCGTGATCGACGAAATGCTGGAAAACGGCACTGCGTATAAATGCTATTGCTCTAAAGAGCGTCTGGAAGCGCTGCGTGAACACCAGATGGCGAATAACGAAAAGCCACGTTATGACGGCCGCTGCCGTGACAGCCATGAACATCACGCCGCTGATGAGCCGTGTGTGGTGCGTTTTCGTAACCCTCAGGAAGGTTCCGTCATCTTTGATGACCAGATCCGTGGCCCGATCGAATTCAGCAATGATGAGCTCGATGATCTGATCATTCGCCGTACCGATGGTTCTCCTACTTATAACTTCTGCGTCGTGGTCGATGACTGGGATATGGAAATCACCCACGTTATCCGTGGCGAAGACCATATCAATAACACCCCGCGTCAGATCAACATCCTGAAAGCGCTGGGCGCGCCTGTACCGGTTTATGCCCACGTTTCTATGATTCTGGGTGACGACGGTAAAAAACTGTCCAAACGCCACGGTGCGGTCGGTGTGATGCAGTATCGTGACGATGGTTATCTGCCTGAAGCGCTGCTGAACTATCTGGTGCGTCTGGGCTGGTCCCATGGCGATCAGGAAATCTTCAGCCGCGACGAAATGAAAGCGCTGTTCTCACTGGAAAACGTCAGCAAATCTGCCAGCGCGTTTAACACTGAAAAACTGCAATGGCTGAACCATCATTACATCAACGCGATGGATCCGCAGTACGTGGCGACCCATCTGCTGTGGCACGTAGAGCAGGCTGGCATCGAAACCCGTAACGGACCGCAGCTGTTTGAGATCGTGACCCTGCTGGGTGAGCGCTGCAAGACGCTGAAAGAGATGGCGGAATCTTGCCGTTACTTCTACGAAGATTTTGCAGAGTTTGATGCCGATGCAGCGAAGAAACACCTGCGTCCGGTGGCACGTCAGCCGCTGGAAGTAGTGCGTGCGAAACTGGCTGCCATCACTGACTGGACGGCTGAAAACATTCACCATGCCATTCAGGGCACGGCAGATGAGCTGGAAGTCGGAATGGGTAAAGTCGGTATGCCGCTGCGTGTCGCCGTGACCGGCGCAGGCCAGTCACCGGGTGTTGACGTGACCGTCCATGCTATCGGCCAGAGCCGCGTGCTGGCGCGTATCGACATGGCGTTAGCCTTTATTGCTGAGCGCGAAACACAAGCTCAATAATCACAGCCGCTCGTCATAAAAAAAGCCAGCGCGGGAAACCGGCTGGCTTTTTTCTTTTTATAAATCCGACGCGTGAAAAACGCCTGAATTAACGTTGTTCGGTCGCCGGTGTTGCTACCGTCGGGCGATAAGCCAGGAAGTACATCAGACCGACAAAGCCTGCACCGCCTACGGCGTTACCGAGGAATACGGCAACGAAGTTCGGGAAGTACTGGGACCAGCTCAGTGCGCCGGCAAAGATTGCCGCAGGCACGATGAACATGTTCGCCACCACGTGCTGGAACCCGATTGCCACGAATGCCATGACCGGGAACCACATGCCGATCACTTTGCCGCCAACGTCTTTACTGGCGAATGCCAGCCAGATCGCCAGACACACCAGCCAGTTGCAGCCGATCCCTGAAATGAAGGCATGCATAAAGTCAGCATTCACTTTTGCGGTGGCAGTGGCGACGGTTTTGCTGAGGAATGCGCCTTCCGTCAGCCCTAACACGTGGCCGAAGAAGTACGCGACCGCCAGGCTACCTAACAGATTGGCCAGCGTGACCCAGAACCAGTTACGCAATACGGCAAACAGACTGATCTGACGTGCGAACCAGGCAATAGGTAAGGTCATCATGTTACCGGTCAGCAGTTCTCCCCCTGCTAACACAGTCAGAATGATGCCTACCGGGAATACAGCGGCGCCCAGTAAGTTACTGAAAGAGCCCCAGGATGCAGGTAACGTCCCTATTACATGCAGATCCAGCAGGAAGCCGGTGGCGATGAATGCGCCCGCCAGGAAACCCAAAATTAACAAATTCAACACGGAGGAATGACTTTTCGTCACGCCTGCCGAGACAGCGATGGATGCGATTTCTTTAGGTGAATACAAGGACATGAGATTGCTCGTCGTAATGGATTATGATTATTGCGCGAGCAGTCTATTCTGAGAGTTATCTCAAAACAAGACGATTTTAATAGTCTGCTAACATTTCATTAATCATTCAAACGTGCTTGTTAATAAAATGTGTTTGCCGATCATAAAGCTAGTGAAAATGCGGTCTGGAGAGACGATCGTAAAACAACGCATCCTGCTAAAAATTTGTTTAAGGGCAGGGCGGATTTCCCTGCGAAATGGGGTATTTGGCGGCTTTTTCAGCGCTTGATTGCAGAAACCGATTTAGCCGTTGACAGGGTAGACACGGTTTCATATGATGCGCCCCGTTCACCGGTTTTTACTGGTTTGAATTGGGGGTATAGCTCAGCTGGGAGAGCGCTTGCATGGCATGCAAGAGGTCAGCGGTTCGATCCCGCTTATCTCCACCAACTTCCTTTCCAGAGTAAGTTGGCTGTTTCCCTCCAGAGGAAACAAAAAGTAAATGTGTACGACCTCGTGTGGGGGTATAGCTCAGCTGGGAGAGCGCTTGCATGGCATGCAAGAGGTCAGCGGTTCGATCCCGCTTATCTCCACCAAATATTAAAGAAACCCGCTTCGGCGGGTTTTTTGCTTTCTGCGCGTTGTCATTTTTCCTTCATGGTTGCAGCACGGAATTGCAGCCATAAAAAAACCCGCCGAAGCGGGTTTCTTTGTCGTTCAGTCGTTTGCTTACTTACGCCAGTACCAGACCCGCGATAGAAGCAGACAACACGCTGACCAGCGTTGAGCCGTACAGCAATTTCAGGCCGAAGCGTGAAACCACGTTGCCCTGATGTTCGTTCAGGCCTTTGATAGCCCCTGCCACGATACCAATCGAGGAGAAGTTAGCGAAGGACACCAGGAACACGGACAGGATACCGACGCTGCGTGGTGACAATTCAGCCGCCACTTTCTGCAGATCCAGCATCGCCACGAACTCGTTGGAAACCAGTTTGGTTGCCATCATGCTGCCCACCTGCAAGGCTTCGTGGCTTGGAACGCCCATCATCCATGCAAACGGATAGAAGACATAACCCAGCACGCCCTGGAAGGTGATACCGAATACCACGTCGAACAGCGCATTCAGGCAGGAAATCAGTGCGATGAAACCAATCAACATGGCTGCAACGATGATCGCCACTTTGAAGCCGGCGAGGATATATTCACCCAGCATTTCAAAGAAGCTCTGACCCTGGTGCGTGTTACCGATCTGCAGGTCTTCTTCCGAATCAACTCTGTAAGGGTTGATAAGAGACAGTACGATAAAGGTACTGAACATGTTGAGCACCAGCGCAGCCACGACGAAACGCGGTTCCAGCATGGTCATATACGCACCCACAATCGACATAGAAACAGTCGACATTGCCGTAGCGGCCATGGTGTACATACGTTTTTCAGACATCTTGCCCAGAATATCTTTATACGCGATAAAGTTTTCTGACTGACCCAAAATCAGGGAACTGATGGCGTTGAAAGATTCCAGTTTTCCCATGCCATTAATTTTCGACAGTACCGTACCGATGATACGGATGACGAAAGGCAGTACGCGAATGTGTTGCAAAATACCGATCAGTGCGGAAATAAACACGATCGGACACAAGACTTTCAAGAAGAAGAACGCTAATCCCTTATCGCTCATGCCCCCAAATACGAAGCCGGTTCCTTCCGCAGCGAATCCTAATAATTTCTCAAACATATCTGAGAAGCCTTTCACAAAACCTAAACCAATAGATGAGTTCAGGAAGAAATAGGCTAAAAGGACTTCGATCACTAACAGCTGAACGATGAAACGCAAACGGATGCTTTTACGATCACGGCTCACCAGTAAAGCGAGTACTGCGACAACGGCCAACGCTAATACAAAGTGCAAAATGTTAGACATGGGTGCTCCAAATTAGAGGCAGGCTATATTTCGACGGACATTCTATGTAACGCGTACATTTAAAACGTGAAGTCGCTTGCAAATATAGAAATTGCAGACATGAATTGCAACAAATCCCATTCCACCACACAAAAAATCAAGATGTTAAGAAAAATAGGCACAATTTGCTTTCTTGTGCTAGCTTTATCATGTGCCGTAATGCGTTCTAAATCTGGTCAAACAGCCTCTGTTTTAGGAAAGCGCGCGCGCCCGGATTGAGAAAGCCGGGCGGGCGAATAACCACTCAGTTATCACGTCGTCGCTTACTGCCTATCAGAATCATCGCTCAAATTTTTCTAAATGCACTTGATAATCATTATCATTTAGACGATATTTGTGTAAGCGTAATAATTGTAGGGGTTAATCCATTATGTTTAACAGCCGGACCGAATCTTCAGGCCGCGCATCCAGAAAGATGAAATTTTCGCTGATGGGACCGGCCTTTATTGCCGCCATCGGTTACATCGATCCGGGTAACTTTGCGACAAACATCCAGGCCGGGGCTTCTTACGGTTATCAGCTGCTGTGGGTCGTGGTCTGGGCTAACGTCATGGCGATGTTGATCCAGCTTCTTTCTGCCAAACTGGGTATCGCCACCGGCAAAAACCTGGCTGAACATATCCGCGATCGTTTTCCCCGTCCGGCTGTCTGGGCTTACTGGGTGCAGGCTGAAATTATCGCCATGGCGACCGATCTGGCGGAATTCATCGGCGCGGCGATCGGTTTCAAATTACTGCTCGGCGTGTCGCTGTTGCAGGGCGCGGTGCTTACCGGTATTGCCACCTTTATTATCCTCGGTCTGCAAAAGCGTGGACAAAAACCGCTTGAGCTGGTGATTGCCGGTTTGCTGCTGTTTGTGGCTGCGGCGTATATCGTCGAACTCTTCTTCTCGCAGCCCAGCATGCTGGCGCTCGGCAAAGGGATGCTGATCCCTTCTCTGCCCACCAGTGATTCTGTTTATCTGGCTGCCGGTGTGCTCGGCGCGACCATCATGCCGCACGTCATATATTTACACTCCTCACTGACCCAGCGGGCCGGTAAGGCATCGAAAGAACAGCGTTACTCTGCTACTAAGCTGGATGTCGGGATCGCCATGACCATCGCCGGTTTTGTGAATCTGGCGATGATGGCGACCGCCGCTGCCGCGTTCCACTTCAGCGGTCACAGCGGTATCAGCGAGCTGGATCAGGCTTATCTGACACTGCAACCGTTACTCGGCCATGCCGCCGCTACCACTTTTGGCCTGAGTCTGGTGGCTGCCGGTTTGTCTTCAACGGTAGTGGGTACCCTGGCGGGGCAGGTGGTGATGCAGGGCTTCGTGAAGTTCTACATTCCGATCTGGGTGCGTCGCGTGGTCACCATGATGCCTTCCTTTATTGTGATCCTGATGGGGCTGGATGCGACGCGCATTCTGGTGATGAGCCAGGTCTTGCTGAGTTTCGGGATTGCGCTGGCGCTGTTGCCGCTGCTGGCGTTTACCGGTAACCGCCATCTGATGGGTGAGATGACCAACACCAAAACCGTGCAGTGGGCAGGGCGGGTGATCGTCCTGATTGTTGTCAGCCTGAATCTCTATCTGCTGTTCGGCATGCTGAAATAATCACTGCATCGCTGCAAAAAAAACGGGACAGCGCAAACTGTCCCGTTTTTTTATCTGTGATCTTCGCGGATTAATGGCGGTGATCGCCATGACCCCGGTGGTCACCGTGTCCGCGGTCCGGGCCGCGACCTCTGTCATGACCATGACCCCTATCCGGCCCGCGGCCAGGATGATCATAATGCGGACGCCCGTAATAGCGCGGCGGAGGCGGACGATGATGAGAGCGGTTATCCCACCAGCCGCGATCGCGCCAGCGGCCGCCATCCCAGTAATAGCCGCGATGGCTGCGTTCACCGTAGTAACGCCCGCGGTGATTGTTCCACCAGCCCGCATCACGCCAGTCATACCCATCCCAGTAATAACCACGACGGTCGCGGTCACCGATATTGATTGAAAGCCCAGGCGTGCTCAGGCTAAAGCTGCTGGCCTGCACAGCGGGCGCTGCGGCAGGAAGCAATGCGAACAATAATGTACCGAACAGTAAAGGCTTAATCATGATGCCCCCAGATTCCTTATAATTTATGCTGACAGTTATAAGGTGAAGGCACCCGCTATTCTATGGGGGCAATCCTGTTTTGATTGATTTACCCACCCTTAACGGAATCCTTACTCAGCCTCCATAAAGAGATGTTTTTTCACCGTCAGGGTAAACGCTTACACTAAAATTGCTTCGATGGCAGTCAGCTCTTCCTGAGTGAAGTGACGGTTTGCCACCATGCCCACCGCATCGTCAATCTGGCTGGTTTTACTGGCGCCAATCAGCACTGACGTCACGCGGTCGCCGCGCAACACCCACGCCAGCGCCATCTGCGACAGTTTTTGTCCACGGGCCTGCGCGATGTCATTCAGCTTACGGACTTTCGCCAGCTTTTCTTCGGTCAGCTGATCGGTGGTGAGGAATTTACTGCCGCTGGCGGCGCGGGAATCTTCCGGAATACCTGCCAGATAGCGGTCAGTCAGCACGCCACCGGCGAGCGGTGAGAAGGCGATGGAGCCTACGCCGTTATCTGCCAGCGTATCGAGCAAATCGGCTTCAACCCAGCGCTCGAACATGGAATATTTCGGCTGATGGATCAGGCACGGCGTTCCCAGCTGTTTGAGAATGTCGAATGCCGCTTTGGCGCGGTCAGCCGGATAATTCGATAACCCGACATACAACGCCTTACCCTGGCGCACGATCAAATCCAGCGCGGCCATGGTTTCTTCCAGCGGCGTATCAGGATCCGGGCGGTGATGATAGAAGACATCGACGTAGTCCAGCCCCATGCGTTTCAGGCTCTGGTTCAGGCTGGCGACCAGATATTTTTTCGAACCCCAGTCTCCGTACGGGCCGTCCCACATGGTGTAACCGGCTTTGGAGGAGATAATCAGTTCGTCGCGATAAGGCAGTAAATCTTCCTGCAAAATACGGCCAAAATGCTGTTCTGCCGAGCCCGGTGGTGGCCCGTAGTTGTTGGCGAGGTCGAAGTGGGTGATTCCGTGGTCAAAAGCATGACGGATAAGATTGCGGCCATTCTCAAAATGCGCGTTATCGCCGAAGTTATGCCACAGGCCGAGAGAAACGGCAGGCAGTTTCAGGCCGCTTTGGCCGCAGCGACGATATTCCATCTTTTCGTAACGGTTTGAACTAGCAAGATACGGCATAGGAACCTTTATTGTTTGAGGTAGGTGTCGTGTAAGGAATCAGATAAAAACCCTTTTAGTGTATGCGCTTTCACTAACAATTCCAGCTACCACGATCACAACCAGAACAATCCTTACGGCGCGTTACCGTTGAAAAACAGGGCTATTCCTTCCCGCTATTACTTATACTGTTCAGGGGCTGCCCGTACGAGATCGCAGTGCAGCACTGTAACTCTGCGTTGCCACGTCTTTTTTCGAATAAAAAATATCCTATTCCCCGGTTTGGCGTAATACTTACGCTAGTGGGATTAACTGTTTACTTTCTATTTAACAGAGGATCGTCATGGATAATATCTATACCGTAGGGGACTATCTCTTAGACCGCTTATCATTTAGCGGGATCTCGGAGCTGTTTGGCGTGCCGGGCGATTACAACCTGAAATTCCTCGACAGCGTCATCAGCCATCAGCAAATTACCTGGATCGGTTGTACCAACGAACTCAATGCCGCCTATGGTGCTGATGGGTACGCGCGCACCAAAGGTATCGCTGCGCTGCTGACCACCTTTGGCGTCGGTGAACTCAGTGCGCTGAACGGTATTGCGGGCAGTTATGCCGAATATGTGCCGGTTATCCATATCGTCGGCGCTCCGCCCCTCTCAGCGCAGCGCAAAGGCGAATTACTCCATCACACCCTGGGCGATGGCGATTTCAGCCATTTCATGCGCATGTCGCAGCCGGTGAGTGTGGCGCAGGCGTCACTGACGCCGGAAAATGCGCTGGCCGAAATTGACCGCGTCATTGAAGACGTCATCTATTTCTCGCGCCCCGGCTACCTCTTACTGCCGAGTGACGTGGCCGCCTTGCCCGTCAGTACCCGCGCCCATGCGATTCCTGCGCGGCAACCGGCGTTTTCCGCCTCGTCTCTTGAAGCCTTTGTGGCGGCGGCGGATGCCAAACTGCGCAGCGCCGGACGCGTTTCCCTGCTGGCCGATTTTCTGGCGGATCGCTTTGGCGTGAAGGCCGCGCTCGAGCAATGGATGGAGGAAGTGCCGCTGGCGCACTCCACGCTGCTGATGGGCAAAGGATTGTTCAACGAGCAGCAGCCGAATTTTGCCGGGACGTATTCCGGTGCCGCCAGCGCCGCCTCGACCAAAGAGGCCATTGAGGGCGCTGACGTGGTGATTAGCATCGGCGTGAAATTTACCGACACCATCACCGCCGGTTTTACCCAGCAACTTCCTGCCGAAAAATGTATCGATCTCCAGCCATTTTCCGCCCGCGTCGGCAATCAGATATTCCATCAGCTTCCGCTGGAAAAAACCGTCAGCGTGTTGCATCGCCTGACGGCGGAACGGGCCGATCAATGGCCGCCTTACGCGGTTAAACGCACCACACTCCCGCAGCCTGCGGATGACAGCCTGGATCAATATGCCTTCTGGCAACAAATTCAGGCCTTTCTGCAACCCGGCGACGTGCTGGTGGCGGAACAGGGCACCGCCTGTTTTGGTGCCGCGGCGCTGAACTTGCCGCAGGATTGCCAGTTCGTGGTCCAGCCTTTGTGGGGCTCAATCGGCTTTACGCTGCCCGCCGCATTTGGCGTGCAGATCGCCGCACCTGATCGCCGCGTGGTCTTGCTGATCGGCGACGGATCTGCGCAACTGACCCTTCAGGGCCTGGGCGCGGCGATCCGCTATGGTTTGCCGCCGGTGATTTTCGTCATTAATAATCAGGGTTACACCGTGGAAAGGGCGATCCACGGTGAGACTCAGCGCTATAACGATATTGCGCAATGGAACTGGACGCAGTTCCCGGCGGCGTTTGGCGGCAAAGAAGTGTTCAGCGCGCGGGCGGATTCGCCGCAGGCGTTGAAAGAGGCGATAGAACAGGCCGGTGCCAAACGGCGGATGGCCTGGATTGAAGTGATTTTGCCTAAAATGGATATCCCCGCGTTACTGGATTCTGTCACCCGATCTCTGGCGAAACGCAATTCAGGGGAGTAATTCTGCGTCCGGCGGTGGCGGGTCAATCAGCTGGTCGATGAACCAGCTTCCCGCCGGGCCGGGCTGATTATTTTTACTCCACACCGCATCCACCGAAATTCTCTTCGGCCAGCCCCGCAGCGGCAGGCTGACCAGCTTGTCATGCCCGAACTGCTTCACCAGCCAGTGGGGAAGTGTGGCCCAGCCAAACCCTTGCTCTGCCATTTCCAGCAGCATCAGGTAGCTCGGCGCAGACCAGATCTGCCCCTGCGCCCGTGGCATTTCACGGCGGCTGTAGGGTTGCAGACACAGCTGGCGGAAGGTGTGTAACTGTTCGGGTTGCAGAGAGGAAATACTCGCCAGCGGGTGTGCTTTACTGCAAAAAATCGACATATCCGTTTGCTCCGGAAGACGCGCCACACCAATATCCGGCGGATAGTGATCCTGCACTTCCACCATGCCGATATGCGCCCGGCCGGACTGCAACAGATCGATCACGTCCTGATCTTCCGCTATCTGACACTCAAATTCGATATCGGGATAGCGGCGCTCAAACCGGCGCAGCAACGCTTCGTGGTGTGTCGGCTGATAAGTATCGGAAAGCACAAACGTCAGCCGCGTTTCCACCTGAGTGGATAACCGGACGGCCAGTTCATCGAGACGCTCACTGGCCGCCAGAATGGCCTGAACATGGCTCAGCACGCGCTGCCCGGCAGGCGTCAGCACCGGATGTCGGCTCTGGCGATCAAACAGCGTGACGCCCAAATCCACTTCCAGATTGGCAATGGCGGTGCTGACGGTGGACTGACTTTTACGCAGTTTACGGGCGGCAGCGGAAAAAGATCCCGCGTCGGCGGCCTCCACAAAGGCCATCAGGGCTTCGGGTGAATAACGCATAATCAGGCTCCGTGAGTCTCTTTGAACGGCGATCTATCGATTTTATCAATACTTTCTATCTTTTACCTATCTCATTTTATAATGATAATGCCTGCCTGGTGACAACCGTCACCCCTTTTTAATTTCAGGAATCAGGCAGGTTTTTATGTCTAAGCAAACACGGAATATCTCTCAGAAAACGTTCGGCGAGCGCATTTTTCATGCGGTTGGCTTTGAAACGCTGGCGGTGCTGATTTCAGCCCCTGCGGCGGCGTGGCTACTCAATAAACCGGTCTGGGAAATGGGCGCACTGGCCATTATGCTGTCTACCACGGCGATGGTATGGAACATCGTTTATAACAGCATTTTTGACCGGTTCTGGCCTGTATCCCGTGTGGTGCGGACATTTAAAATCCGCGTGGCGCATGCGCTGGGCTTTGAAGGCGGATTTATCATGATTGGTCTGCCGATTGCCGCATTGTGGCTGGGTATCGGACTGCTGGATGCCTTCATGCTGGAAATCGGGTTCTTCCTGTTCTTCCTGCCGTATACCGTCGCCTACAACTGGATCTACGACACCCTGCGTCAGCGCTGGATGAACCGCCGACTGGCGGCCGAGCGTTGCGCGGCTAAACACTGATTTCACCTCGCTGAATGCCCGAAAAAGCCCGCAGACATTTTCTTTGTCTGCGGGCTTTTTGTCAGTTATGGTTTTGCTCAACACGTAACCTCAGGGGCGAAAATGAAGACGTTAGGGCTGATTGGTGGCATGAGCTGGGAATCCACGGTGCCGTATTACCGCATGATCAACGAACACGTAAAACAGCAGCTCGGCGGATTACATTCGGCCAAACTGTTTCTTTACAGCGTCGATTTCTATGAGATCGAAAAACTGCAAATGGCCGGCGACTGGCAGCAGGCGGGTGAAATCCTCGGCAATGCCGCCCGTTCTCTCGCGCGCGCAGGGGCGGAAGTGATTGTGGTCTGTACCAACACCATGCACAAAGTGGCCGGTGATATCGAACGCATCGGCGGTTTGCCGCTTCTGCATATCGCGGACGCCACGGCAGAAAAAATTAAAGGGCAGGGGCTGCGTAAAATCGGGCTGCTCGGCACACGTTTCACCATGGAGCAGGATTTCTATCGCGGGCGTTTGCAGGAAAAACATCAGATTGACGTGGTGACGCCGGATGACGCTGACCGCGCGATCGTTCATCGCATCATTTATGACGAGCTGTGTCTGGGCATCATCAAGGAAGATTCCCGCGAGGAATATCGCCGGATTATTGGCAAATTAGAACAGCAGGGCGTTGAAGGCATTATTTTGGGCTGCACGGAAATCACCCTGCTGGTGGGCGCGGAAGACGCGCGCGTCGCGGTCTTCGACACCACCGCCATTCATGCGCTGGCGGCGGCGGAGTTTGCCTTAACGCAGGATTAATCTTTTTCCGGATCCTGACGCCCCAGCCGCTGTTTAGCCACCTGCATCAGCGGTTTTCCTGCCAGCATCAGCCAGGCTGGCAGCATCACAATGCACAACAGCGGCAGCAATTTTAGCCCCGGCACCACGGCGGCGGCCATAAACAAACTGAGCCAGCCGTCGCGCGTGACCACCAGAACCATTCCCATCACGGCGCAGGATACGGTCACCGCCGCCGGTACGTCAGGCGCATACTGGTGCAGCATCAGCCCCAGCGAAACGCCGACGAACACCGCCGGGAAGATCCGCCCGCCGCGAAAACCGCAGGCCGCGGCCACCACGAGCGCCGCGAGTTTGGTCAGGGTGATCGCCAGTAGCGGCCCCATCTCAAAAAGCTGGTTCGAGTGGGCCAGCTCCTTCATTTCATCCAGCCCTTTGAACAGCGTGATTTCCCCGCCGATAAGCGCCAGCAATCCCAGAACAAACCCGCCAACCCCAAGCCGGATAATCGGATCATGAATGCTGTAAAACATCCGGTGCAGATGCGGGAACAGCCACACGGCAATCATCCCCAGCGCAATGGCAATCAGCACCACCACTGAACCGCTAAAAATATCGATCAGACGGGAGCTGTCATACGACGGAATGCTGAGTGAAAAATCAGGCTGGAAGAACTGATCGGTCGTCAGCGCGCCCGCACCGGCGGCGAGCAAAGGTGCGAACAGGCGATCCCACAAAGGCACATCTTTATTGGTGCCGAGGGTTTGCGAAAAAATCAGCGCCGCCGCCACCGGCGTGCCGAACAGCGCGCCGATAGTGCCAGCGGCAGCCAGAATAACCCAGTCGGTGGTCGGCACTTTCGGCAACAGACGCGAACCCAGCGCGACGACCAGCGCGATATTGATCACCGTGATCGGATGTTCCGGCCCGAGGCTGACGCCACCCGCCAGCCCGACCATCAGCGCCAGTGCCAGTCCCGGCAGCGCATTGACCGCCACCGGGGCGCCGATCAGCGATTCCGTCGCCGGATCCGGCCCGGCGTGGCCAGGCATATACTTGATCAACGCACCGACACCAATCCCGGTCAGCGTTAGCATGAACAGTGTCCAGGTGGCTGACTGGGTATTGACGTGCAGAACGTCAGGAATGTACTGCCACAGCAGATTTTGCAGCGCGCCTGACATCATCATGACCAAAACCAGGATCAGGCTGGACATGACACCAATAACGATTGCGGGCAGGGCAAAAGCCAGCATGATTCTGGCGCGAGGATGAAACATGCAATGATTTCCTTATTATATAATTTTGATTGCCCTGATAGCTTAGATGAATATCAGCAAGGTCAGTTTGCGGGTGGCCGACATTATTTTGTGTGACATGCCGCATAAATGTGCGTTGGTACAAAACTGCATTGCAGCGTATAGCAATTACCGCTATTTTGCCCACACGAATCTGTCAGCTCTGCCCCATTGCAGGCATTCGCCAGTCGCTTTTATTGATGACCACCCCTTACATCAGGGTGTCTGGCAGCGTACTCATGAGCACAGCATTTCTGGCGTGGATGCGCAGTATAACGAATTTACTTTTGCGGAGAATAACATGACTAAATACTCCCTGGTGGGCGATGTCGGGGGCACCAACTGTCGTCTGGCGCTGTGCGCCTTAGACAGCGGCGAGATTTCACAATCTCAGACCTTTTCCGGGCTGGATTACGACAGCCTCGAAGCCGCGGTACGTGAGTATCTCGCGCAGCAGCATCAGGAGGTTGAAGATGCCTGTATTGCGATCGCCTGCCCGATCACCGGCGACTGGGTGGCGATGACTAACCACACCTGGGCGTTCTCCATTGCCGAAATGAAACAAAGTCTCGGCCTGCAACATCTGGAAGTGATCAACGATTTCACCGCCGTTTCCATGGCGATCCCGATGCTCAAAGAGGCTGATCTGTTGCAGTTCGGCGGTAAGAAAGCGCTGGATGGCAAACCGGCAGTGATTTACGGTGCGGGCACCGGCCTGGGTGTGGCTCATCTGATCCATGCCAACAAACAGTGGCTGAGCCTGCCGGGCGAAGGCGGACATGTGGATTTCGCACCTAACAGCGAAGAAGAAGACATCATTCTTGAGCAGTTGCGTACTGAAATGGGTCACGTGTCTGCCGAACGCATTCTCTCGGGGCCGGGGCTGGTCAATCTGTACCGCGCGATCGTGAAATCTGATAACCGCGTGCCGGAGAGCTTCAAACCGAAAGACGTCACCGAGCTGGCGTTATCGGATGAAAACGTAGACTGCCGCCGCGCGCTGTCGCTGTTTTGCGTGATCATGGGGCGGTTCGGCGGGAATCTGGCGCTGAACATGGGCACATTTGGCGGGGTCTATATTGCCGGTGGCATCGTTCCGCGCTTCCTGGAATTCTTCAAAGCGTCAGGTTTTCGTGCCGCGTTTGAAGATAAAGGCCGCTTTAAAGATTACCTGATGGATATCCCGGTATTCCTGATCACACACGATCAGCCAGGATTGCTTGGCGCAGGCGCGTATTTGCGTCAGTCGATGGGTATGACGATCTAAAAAAAGCTCCCCCTGCGAAGGGGGAGTCATCAAAACCGCATTAACTGTCTGAATTCTTTCACCTTGCTCCGGCTTACCGGCACTTCAAAATCCAAATCACTCAACCGCAAAATATAGGTGTTGTTAAACCACGGCACGATCTCGCGGATCTTTGACAGGTTCACGCAATACGAACGATGGCAGCGGAAAAAATGCTCTTCCGGCAGGCGGTTGCAGAGTTCGGTGATGTTCATCGGCATGGTGAACTCTTCTTTGCGGGTATACACCTGCGTCACCTTTTCCTGCGCGGCGGCGTAGTAAATATCATTGATGTCGGTCACGATAATCCGCTCATCCTTGATCAGATTAATGCTGTGGCTGACGCGGTTAGCGCTGCCCTGCGCCGGATGGACATCTTCAGGCTTACTGCCGCTCTGCTTATCCCTCGCAAAGTGCGACTCCAGCTTTTGCAGCATGGTGACAATGCGTGACTCATGATACGGCTTGAGAATGTAATCAAAAGCCTCGATTTCAAAGGCTTCAGCGGCGTGTTCTTTATAGGCCGTAATGAACACGATGTAAGGCTTATGCGCGAACTTACTGATGTTTTGCGCCAGTAACACGCCGTCCAGCGAAGGGATGCTGATATCCAGAAAAATAGCATCCACTTCATGGGTTTGCAGATATTTAAGCACGTCCAGTCCGTCATCAAAGGTGGCTTCAATTTTGATGCTGCTGTGCGTATTAATGAGATAACTCAGCTCTTCCTGAGCCAGAACTTCATCTTCGACGATAATAGCTTTCACGGAATTATCCCCCGGTGCGAGCGCCCGAAAAGCGGGCGACAGAAATAAAGCAGAGAAATTCCCTCAACATGGTCAGGCTATAGTGCTCTCGGGGGCTGCCGTGATTTTTGCCGGGGATTGTGTGATCAAAAACGAAATATCCGTGCCGGGTTCGAGGCGGCGGATCACCAGCCCCTGACCATACAGTAAAGAGACGCGATGATGCACATTCAGCAGGCCGATTTTATTGCCGGGCATTTCATTGCGTGCCACACGATCGATGGTTTCCTGATTTATGCCGTGGCCGGTATCTTTCACCGAAACCCACACGCCATTGGCATGGTGCTTCACTGAAATCACCACCACGCCTTTACCGCTGCACTTTTGGATCCCATGCACGATGGCATTTTCCACCAGCGGCTGAATGAGCAGGCTGGGAATTTTTACCGAAATGTCGTCATCAATATCGTAGATCACCGTCAGTTTACTGCCAAAGCGGGCCTGTTCGATGGCGATATAATCCTGCACCTGATGCAACTCTTTGCGCAGATCGATCAGCTCGTCGTTCAGTTCCAGGTTGTAGCGCAAATAACGGGAGAGATTGATCACCAGCTGGCGCGCCACGTCAGGGCGGGCGCGGATCGAAGAGGAAATGGCATTGAGGGCATTAAACAGAAAGTGCGGGTTTATCTTGCTTTGCAATGCCCGCATTTCGGCTTTGTTGGCCATTTCGCGCAGTTGCTCGGTGCGCGACACTTCCATCTGGGTAGACATAATTTGCGACAGGCCGATCGCCATCACTTTCAGCGAATAGGTGATGCGGTGCGGATCGCAATAATAGATTTTCAGTGAGCCGGTAACTTCGCCCTTTTCCCACAGCGGAATAATTATCAGCGAGTGAATTTGCGGCGTGCGGTGCATTTCATCGTTGTTTTTCACCGTAATTTCACCGCTTTCCAGCGTGGCTTTGGTCATCTCACTGAGCGTTTCATGGCCAATATTGTATTCTTCTGCCCCCACGCCGACGTAGGCCAGAATATTTTTGTTATCGGTGATGGCGACCGCATCGGCATCGATATCATCACGGATAATGCTGCAAATACTGGCCAGGGATTCTGCATTAATATTTCGAAAATAGGGGAGCGTTTTATTGGCAATATCCAGTGCCAGCCGCGCCTGCCGGGCGGCAATCACCTCTTTTTCATCCTCGACGCTTTGCACCAGCAAGACAATCAGGCCGATAGAACTGGCCCCGAGGATCAGTGGTGCGGCGATATTCATCACGATATCCAGCCCGAGCGAAAAAGGCCGCGCCATCAGCAGGATCAGCACCATCGTCAGGGTTTCGCACAGCATTCCCGCCAGAATGCCGACTTTCCAGTGCAGCGCTTTTTTGACTTTTTTATTGATATAGCCCGAGAGAAAACCGGCGGTAATACTGGTGATCAGACAGGGAAGGGACGTCGGGCCGTGGATGTCGATCAAAAAGCGGTGAGTGCCGGAGATCACGCCAGTGATAATGCCGACCCACGGGCCGAACAGGATCCCGCCGGACATAATGGCAATGGTTCGCACGTTGATGAGCGACCCTTCCACGTTGATCCCCGAGAGCGTACCGAAAATGGCAAACAATGAGAAAATCGCCGTCACGGCGGTCAGTTCCAGTGCCGTATGGTTTTCATTTTCTTTGTGCAGCAGTTTGCGGAACAGCGGGGTACGCGTGAGGAAGAACAGGCAGATCAGCATCAGTGCCGCGCGGTCAAAGACCGCCAGCAGCATATCGAACATGAGTTGCATGGCAGGTTCTCTGCGCGACATTGTATAATCACGCTAAATTAAATCGTGGTTTATTATATGTAAAACACCCGTAATTGACCACCAGACAGACGGCGTTCAGCCTGTCATGGCACAATAAAAACAGGGATAATTTGCTGACAGCAAAGGAGTTCGGATGATGATTTCGCTTTCGACCGCAAGGCTTCACATGCAACCGCTCCAGGCCGATGACTGGGCTTTTTTCCTGCGGTTGTATCAGGATCCTGACGTCATGCGTTTTATTGGCAACCTTGATACCCCCGCTCAGATCCACAGTCGCTTTGAACAACGGCTCGGTAACTGGGATCGTTACAGCGATTTCTGGTTGTGTCTGCTGATCCGTGAAAAACAGACCGGTGCAGCGGTGGGGCTGACCGGATTCTTCCCTGACTGGCGGCCTTATCAGCAGGCGGAAGTCGGATTTATTCTGGCACCTGAGCATCAGGGCAAAGGCTACGCGGTGGAATCCCTGCGTGAAGTGCTGAATTTTGCTTTCGACCACTGTGATTTTCACCGGCTGCAAGCCAATGTGCTCGAAGGCAACGACGCCTCACGCCGCGTACTGGAGAAATGTGGTTTTCAGATGGAAGGTCTGTTGCGCGACAGTTATCGCATTGGCGATGAATGGAAGAATGACTGGCTGCTGGGGTTGCTGAAGCACGATCCACGCTGAGAACCGGGCAACGCTAAAAAAGAGCGTTCACACTCTCGACAGTTTTTTGAGTCTGCGTTATGTTCGTGGAAGGCCGCAATGCGGCCAGCGTCGCTCGGACGGTCCGGGCGCTTACGTATCCTCGAGGAAATTATGGCTGATTCCAGTTCACCACGTCGTTTTTCACGTATTGATCGTCTTCCCCCTTATGTTTTCAATATCACCGCTGAGCTGAAAATGGCGGCGCGCCATCGCGGCGAAGACATCATTGATTTCAGTATGGGCAACCCCGACGGCCCGACGCCGCCGCACATCGTTGAAAAACTGGTGCAGGTGGCGCAGCGCGAAGACACCCACGGCTATTCGACGTCACGCGGTATTCCACGTCTGCGCCGGGCGATTTCCCGCTGGTACGCCGATCGCTATCAGGTCGAGATTGATCCGGAAAGTGAAGCTATCGTCACTATCGGCTCGAAAGAAGGGCTGGCGCATCTGATGCTGGCGACGCTCGATCACGGTGACACCGTTCTGGTGCCCAACCCAAGTTATCCCATCCACATTTATGGCGCAGTGATCGCCGGTGCGCAGGTGCGTTCCGTGCCGCTGACCGAAGGTGTGGATTTCTTCGCTGAGCTGGAAAAAGCCATTCGCGAAACCATTCCGCGTCCGAAAATGATGATCCTCGGCTTCCCGTCCAATCCGACGGCGCAGTGCGTGGAACTGGATTTCTTCGAGCGCGTGGTGGCCCTGGCAAAACAATATGACGTGCTGGTGATCCACGATCTGGCGTATGCCGATATCGTGTATGACGGCTGGAAAGCGCCGTCAATCATGCAGGTGCCGGGCGCAAAAGACATCGCAGTGGAATTCTTCACGCTGTCAAAAAGCTACAACATGGCGGGCTGGCGCATCGGCTTTATGGTCGGTAACCCGGAGCTGGTCAGCGCGTTAGCACGCATCAAAAGCTATCACGATTACGGCACTTTCACGCCGTTGCAGGTCGCAGCCATCGCGGCACTCGAAGGCGATCAGCAATGTGTGAAAGACATCGCCGAGCAATACCGCCAGCGCCGTAATGTCCTGGTGCGCGGCCTGCATGAAGCGGGCTGGATGGTGGAAAATCCGAAGGCTTCCATGTACGTCTGGGCGAAAATTCCTCCGGCTTACGCACATTTAGGCTCGCTGGAGTTCGCCAAACGTCTGCTGGCCGATGCTAAAGTCTGCGTCTCTCCGGGGATTGGTTTTGGCGATTACGGTGATACGCACGTGCGTTTCGCGCTGATCGAAAATCAGGATCGTATTCGTCAGGCGGTTCGTGGGATCAAAGCGATGTTCCGCGCCGACGGTTTGCTGCCGCCGAAGAAAACCGCGGGTGATCCGCCCGTGGAGCAGGATCCGACCGTCACGCCGTAACAGGTTGCGTTGATATGATGTTAAACCGGCAGGCGCTGTGGCCTGCCGGTGAAGGACAAAGACGCGGGTTATTCACGACGCGTCATTCAGGATGTGTCACTTACTGCTCACTATCATTGTTGTAATGAATCACCCGCCGTTTGCCCTTAATCTGCACGTCTGACTCTCTGCGCGCTACCGGTTTGACCTCCCCGTTACGCAAAGCCTGAATGATCTCTTCTCTGTTTTTTTCATCATACAGATACAGTTCACCGGCTTCGGTCCATTTCCCCGCCTTTCTGGCGTACACCCGGCAATTAACCGATTTCGGATCCAGGGTATTACACAGGAAAACTTCTTTCTGTTTGTCGTTGTTCAGTTCAAGGGTGTTGACGATGCACACGCCTTGCAGGCTGAGGCAATCGCGCAGCGTACTGCGGTATTTTTCCAGCTCAGGCAGGCTGTTCCACCAGGCATCTTCAGGCTGAACCGATCCCTTCGCCAGCTGGATCATCTTCTTCGCATTTTCTGCACGGTAATCTTTAGCGGCCTGCGCGGCATCTTCCACGTCATAAGAACCCCAGCGCGACGTCTGTGAAAGGGTATTTTTCAACAGCACCAGCAGATGAGGATCGGCCACGAACGCCGGATTTTGCTGCAACGCCTTCAGCGCGTCGTTGCCCCGGCGGCCGGTATCGAAACGCAGCATATGCAAATCGAGATCTTTCGCCTGCGTTTTACCCTGGTCTAAACGGGCAATCTGATTGTTCACGCTGATACGGTACGGGTCGAGCAGCGGGCTGTTAACAGCGATCACCAGCAAAACCACCAGCAGCGAGAGCGGTTTGTTTAACTGGGTGATGCGCGGCAGCCAGTCCGGACGTTTGTCGATCACCGAAAGGCTGTAGCACAACGAGGCCACCAGCGTCACCCCGATGGTCAGCACCGCCCAGAGACGCTGAGGCGTCCAGCCGTACTGCGCAATACGTAAACCGGTCGCGTACATCGCCAGCGCGGCATACACCGGCAGCAGCAGAATGGCCGCATTGACCAGCAGACGGATGAATCGCGGATACGGCTTCGAGGCGTTATCCGCTTCGCGCACCACGTTCACCAGCACCAGCACACTCATCGCCATGATGGTCAGCAGGCTGGCCGCAGACCAGGCATCGGACAGCGCCTTCAGCCCGGTGAACGGCAGGGCGCACAGGAACAACAGCGCCACGAACGCCACCAGCGGCAGTAAGCCTTTCAGAATAAAACGAATAATGTTTTTGGTGGTGTTCATCAGCGACGGGTGGGTGCGGCAGGTGACGATACTGATGCCCAGCAGCAGCCCGTAAACCAGCCACATAAACAGCGGCGTATCGAAGAACAGCGTGTGGAAATACTCAATGCCAATCAGCCTGAACAGTGCCGCACACAGCGCCATCACGCCCAGGGTCAGCAGCATCAGCAGCACGGTGAGCATCAGGCACAGCGTATTTTGCGAATAGCATGCCGCCAGATTTGCGTAGCGGTAACGGGTGTCCGGCGGGAAAGACTGCACCTGCAACCACGGCAGCACAAAGTAAACCAGCAGAACCAAAGACTGACAGAAAGGAAACAGCACCGCCTCTGACGGCGCGCCGGTCATGTTGCTTTTCAGCCACGCCGCCATCCCCGCCAGCAGCAACGTCAGCACGGCTATGCCGCCCCAGAAACGGCGGGAATTCAGGTGCACGACCGATAACGAAATCAGGACCGGTAATGTAAATGCCATAGTCTGGCCGTAAATATTATGGCTCAGGGATTCGAGCGCGGGAGACGCTGGGTGCGAGAGGAAGAAATACAGCAGCAGTCCCTGCAACACGCATATGGCGATGATGACCGCCCGGGCGGAAGTCGGAACAGGCGGCATAACGCTGCCTGCGCGAGTGAACTGAGACATCCGTGACTCTCCAAAATGTAAGGGGAAATGAACGTAAACAATCCTGCAAGTGTAATGGGTTACGCCGCAGAGTGCAGAAATCTCTTTGAACTGGCGGCGTTTGGCTTTTGTGAGCCCGGCCACATAACTGGCAAATTCAGCGACAGTCACTAGGCTTGAGGGTGAGGGAGTGATTTCGAGGTGGAAAATGACAGAACAACCATTGAAAGAAAAGCGCATTGACGTTGTGAAGACTTTTTACGCCAAACTGGATCAGGCCGATGCTTCCTTATTAGATCTTTTTACGGAAGACGTCGAACTGTTCTTTCCTAAGTTTGGCACCGCGCAGGGCAAATCCTCACTGGGAGAACTGGGAAAACGTTTTGCGCTGGAGATCGACAAAATCCAGCATATTCAGGACGCATTTCACTTTCTGTGTGACGGCGACACTCTGGTGCTGGAAGGGCAGATGCGCGGCGTGATGCAAAACGGTGACCGCTGGCCAACGTCTCAGGCGGGGCGTCATCATTTTTGTACGGTGTTTGAATTTGACGCGTTGCTGATCAAACGGCTGAGCATTTATCTTGATCCCGATTTTAATCTTGAAGATAAAAAGCGCGTTAATAATTACCAGCAAGCCGTGAAAACTCAGGAGAACAAAACCTGAGGTTGGTCCTAAAAAAAGAAGGGAAGCGGCCTCAACCCGCCACTTCCCTTCGCCAACTGCCTCTCATCAGGATTCGGCAGGGACAATAGTGTTTTTGTAGCGTTGAAGTATCGGTGAATTGATATCCGACGGATTCTGCAACTGCCACAGATTGCGGTCGATACCGTCATTGACCAGATAAATTACCCCGGATTCAATGGCCGACATCAGGCACAGCATGACGGGCTCGTTGGTGGTATAGCCCAGTTCGCCTTCCAGCAGACGCTGATAGTCGATAAAGCGGAACACCCCGGCCTGCACTTCGTACGACAATATCGTCTTACTGGTATTCACTGACGACAGAACTTCCCCGGTATTGACGTCGACAGCACGCAGGTTCACGGCTATCTGGTCCAACTGGTACTGCGTGCTGGCGCCGATACCGAAGTAACGCGCACCAATCCCGCCTGATTTCACATTGCTTTCATAGCCGATAATCGAGCCTTCAATCAGGACATTCGCCGCCACCAGCGAGGAGAGCGGCCGCTGGTTGTTGATGGCGACGCTGCCATTTTCCTGCGCGGCGCGAATAATTTTGCGTTCGTTGAGCAGGTTTTGCAGCCCCTGACGTTCCAGCGGTATAAACCATTTCGAATCTTTCAGTGCGGACACCAGCATCGCCGTGGCGCTCTGCGGCACCGCCGTCGAGAAGTTACTGGCCGGATACGGCTTGAACTGACCGGTTTCATCCTGAATGTTGTACACCGACACAAATATCCGTCCCTGCGGAGGCGGCAGATGGGTCAGGTCGGTGTAGCTCGGCGCACGCGGTAATAATGTCGGTCTGGCGGCTTCTTTAGGTGCTGCTGTCAGGCACCCGCTCAACACAAAAACTGCGATGAGTAATAAATAATTGCGCATGATCTCATTCCCGTTTTTTCCCTTCTTATTTCGATTTCGTATCGAATTTTTTGGGGATTTTGTTCGTCGGAATCAGTTAGTCGTTGCTGACAAACCCTGAACCTGAATGGTGGACACTTTGCCGGTCTGACGGTCGGTGACATTCATCACCAGCTGCCCGTCGGTATTCTGGATATCCACAATAAAGTCCTGCGTCACCAGCCTGCCGGGTTTACCCTGATTGATGTTGCCCATCAGCGTGCCCAGCAGTTGCGACTGAATCGAGGCAGTGAAGTTATCCAGCGCCGACGTGCCGGACGTTCCAAAGTCATAGCTGTCCGGATCTTTGTACGAGTTTTGCGCCTGCGCCTCATTGAGCAGAAACGAGCCATTGTTCGGGTTGCCGCCGAAGTTCGGGTTAACAAACTGAAAGACCATACTGCCGCCCCAGGAAAGCGGGGATGCCGTCAGTAACGCCAGCAGCATCACCGAGCGGGGGACTGAGACTGGAATATTCACGATGCTCTCCTTAAAAGAGGCTGTGCATTAAAATTCATCATGGGCAAGATCCCCGGTGCCAAGTAACGCCTTGTCTAACTGGCGACGTGATAGCGCCTCGGTGACGCCATCTATGGCGGTGTCGACGTCCTTATTAAAATTGCGACGATTTGGGAACAACAGCGTCTGGTAGAGCGTGTCCTGGCCTATTTTGACGCTGATCCAGCTGCCCCAGCGTGCGCTGGGCCTTTCTGAAATGGTGATGGTTTCCGGGTAATTGCGGTCCCACTTATCGGTAAAACCGCGATAAAAATCATGGCCGACCGAGGTCACCGTGTGATCGATGACCAGGCCGGGATCTTTAATTTCCGCTGCATGAACATGCAGGCAGGCGCCGCAAAGCAATGCCAGCCACAGCCACAAGGTCTTGCTGTAAAGTCTCATGATGTCAGCGCTTGAGATTATCGTTGGCCCAGGACGCCGCCTGAGTGCGGTTTTTTACCGAGATTTTTCTAAATAAATTATAAAGATGCGTCTTGACGGTGTTTTCGCTGATAAACAACAGCCGCGCAATTTCCGTGTTCGACGCCCCCACACGTAATTTATTGAGGATCTCTTTCTCGCGATGGGTCAGTCCGGTGTCTTGCGAGTGAAGATGGCGAAAGGATCCCGACTGATTGATCAGGTAGCTGGCAAAGCCCTGCGAGAAATAGCATTCGCCACGGATCACGCTTTTGATCCCTTCCACCAGATTGCTTTCATCGGCTGAGAGATAAAACACGGCGCTTATCCGCGGCCAGGTTTCTATTTCACGAAAATGGTATTCGTCAGGCGTATTGAGTAACAACAGTTTCACGCTGTCGTGATAATGGTGTAATGCCGATTGCCACTGCTCAATGGTGCGGCGATCTGCCTCCATCATGTCGAAGAGAATTAATGTCTGATGAAGATATTGATCCTCTAAGGACTTTTGAATGTTATGGAGTCGGGTACTGACACAAAGTTGCTGTTTTAATTGCTGCAATAAAGCACTGGCCTGTAATGACGGTTTCGTCACTAATAAAAGAATATTATTATTGATCGCCGCTTCATTAAGCATAATCAAACCCTGCCTTGATTATTATAGCCACGGCCTTCTGTTGCCTGATTAAAGAAAGGCAATAATGAGGCTGTTAACTTATTTTGCTAAATCTATAGCTGTATGTTTGCTGTGTATATCTAAAAAGAGAAAATAAACACAACCTGGTGCACATAATATTTTCAGGTCGTTTCATGTGCGGTACTGACTCAATTTAGCGTTTGGCCTCTCTTACGCAAGGCCTATTTGTGTTTCAAAATGTAACGTAAAATGTATAAAGTTTTCCTAATGTATTGCCATGCGCAATGTAAATCCTGTTCAATAAAATTAAAGTAACGGGGTTTACATAATCTTAACGTTTGCCGTTGTTAACCCAGCGATTTTAATCATTCCCTCTCCGAAAATATTCTCCAAATTCTGCAATACACTTCATCATTCTGCTTTAATAACTCAAATACCACCCGCTCTAATAATCGATTTAACTTAGGTGGCAGGGGGCAGAACCCTATGGAAAGGTATAGGAAGTGGCTGGAATGGCGGTGTGGCGGCGTTTTTCGCCTAATTATAAGCAACGGAAATGTGCGGCAGATCGCTTTATTGCTGGAGGGAACGTTCCCGAGCCATTAAGAATAGTTGCATTTGTGTGATTAATGAAATGACTCTTTCCCGTTACTTTAGGATTAATGCCATGCACCAGATTAGCCGTATTGACCTTTAACCAGAATGTACTGGTCAATCCGCATGAGAAGGGGCAACTCATACTTTTTGATGAAGCCGGAAATTAAAATACGACGTGCGGGTGAGTTCCTTATTTTTCTTAAACTCCATAATCAATTCGTCAACAGCAATAAAACCGGTCAGCAAGAAATTGTTCTCCGGATTTAATACAGGGTGACGAAATGAAAAAGACTTTACTGACCCTGGCATTACTTTCAGCATCCTGGGTCGTTAACGCACAACAATATGATATGGCTTTTCCGGAGATAAGTGCCGGCAGCGCTGAAATCTATTATGCAGGTGCGGGAAATTCATCAGGGAATACATCGGCGATTTATCAGAATGGCAGTAGCAATATGGCCTACAGCAATCAAACAGGTAACGGCAGCACGAGCGTTATCCGGCAGTCTGGCTCAGAAAATACTGCGCTGATAAAACAAAGAGGTAATGGAAATAATGCGGATATTTCTCAAAGCGGCAGCGATAACTTTGCCTATATATCGCAAACCGGTGGCGGGAATTCATCCATTACGCAACAGAATTTTGGTAACACAGCTTACATTCTGCAAAAAGGCCGGAGTGTGACTGAGATACGCCAGAATGGAACGAACCAGAGTAGCGGCGTCGTGCAAAACTCGTCAGGAATGGCGATTAGAGTGACACAGCATTAAAAAACATACGTTCTTATGACATCCGATATTAAATCAATGGGGTAGCATCATGAAACTTTGGAAAATTGTGGCAGTCTCCGCTTTAGTCGTTAGTGGCAGTGCATTTGCAACGGGTCAAAATCATGGTGGCGGCGGCGGTGGTGGTGGTCCTTCTACACCTCCATCAACAGTGCCGACATTCACGGCCACCCAGTGGAATTCTGAAATTCAGATTTACCAGCAGGGTACTGCTAACCTGGCGAATGCCACTCAAACCGGTGCGCAGAAATCGCTGACTGCGGTAAATCAGGACGGGTTCAGAAACACCTCTGGCACGAATCAGACTGGCGACGGCAGCCTGATCAGTGTGGCGCAGAAAGGCGAATACAACACGGCTAACGTGTCGCAATCCGCTAACGGCAGTAAAGTGCTTGTTTCTCAAAACGGTTCAGGCAACTACGCGCAGGCTTCACAAGGCGCAAACGGTTCTCTGACCAGCATCACCCAGCTTGGTACAGCTAACCTGGCCTACGCCAGTCAAAACTGATTAACCATTCCTCCCCTGCGAAGGGGAGGAGCAAAGCAGAACAGGGCACTAGCCCTGTTTTTTTTCGACTGAACCCGGAGAATAAAGGCTATGCATTTACTCCTGATCGCCGCCGTCATGTCCAATCAGCTTTGGTTTGATACGCATAATGAGGCGCAGAATTACGTCATCACCCCGATGGTCAGCCTCACCAAAGCCTGCGCCTGCCAGGTAGCGGTGTCCGTTTCGCAACAAGGCAGCGCGGGCAACAGCACCAGCCGCCAGAGCAGCAACGTCAATCTTTCTGCCAATCAGCCACAGCCGCTCGGGCAGATGCGCTTTGCCGTGCAGCCGGGCAGTAAAACGCAAATCATGATCACGGTAACAGACGGCGGTACGCTGCGTCTGGAAAAGCAGATAACGTTGCCGGGTGATGCGTAACCGCAGGATCCGGGGTTTCAGACCGTCAGGGAGTCATAGCCTTTACGGCGATAATTCAGCGCCGAAATGCCCCAGAACAGGATGAAAATCGCTACCGCGGCGTAACCGACGCTGCCCATGTTGTCGTTGAGATGTTCCACTACCCGCCACAATCCGCCGTGCAGATTCAGCTTGTCGGCCATCAGCCCCAGCGCTTCCAGCCCGCCGATAAACAGCGCAATGAAGACGCTCGTGGCGGTAATGGTCATGTTGTAATAGAGCTTGCGAACCGGCTTGTCGAACGCCCAGCCATACGCGCCAACCATCACAAAATTATCCAGTGAATCAATCAGCGCCATGCCGCTGGCGAACAGCGCCGGAAACACCATAATGCTCCACACCGACATCCCGGAAGAGGCACCCGCCGCCGAGATGCCCAGCAGGCCGATCTCCGTGGCGGTGTCGAAACCCAGCCCGAACAGAAATCCCACCAGATACATCTGCCAGCTTTTATTCACCATATTGAAAGCGAAGCTGAACAACCGGCTCATCACGCCGCCCTGAACCTGATGCAGTTCCTCTTTACCGCTGAAGGTCTGACCGCGTTTTACTTTCTGAAAACGGCGGTAAACATCACGCAGGATCAGCGCATTCAGCAGCGCCATCATCAATAAAAACAGAGCAGAAACCAGCGTGCCGAGGGTGCTGCCGTAATCGTGCAGCCAGCCGATTTTATTGCCAAAGACCAGCGAGGTGGCCGCAATCGCCACGCAGGCCAGCACCACAATGCTCGAATGTCCCAGCGAGAAAAAAGCCCCGACGGCCACCGGCCGCTGACCCTGTTGCATCAGCTTGCGGGTGACGTTATCGATGGCCGCGATATGGTCAGCATCCACCGCATGACGCAACCCGTAACCGTACGCCAGCAGCGCTGCTGCAATCAGCGCGGCATTGTGGCGAAACGCCGCCAGCGCCCAGCCCCACGCCAGAAGATTGACGGCAATCAGGCCGATAAAAAGCCAGAAGGCGCGGCGATGCGTATGGAAAAAATCGCGGTTAATCATGGGGATCCTTATTGTTAATTCAGATTGAAACCAGAAACAGACTGAAGACGGGCGCAGGCGACAACCGCCTGACCCAGAGCCAGCCCGCCGTCACCTGCCGGATACTCCCGCGGCAACAGAACGTGCAGTGGCGATAAAGCCTGATGTAAAAGCTGGCGCAGCAGCCGGTTATGCAGCACGCCGCCGCTCAGCGCGACAGTGCGGGTACCGTTTTTCGCGCAGTAATAGCGGGCCAGGGCGGCAAAACCTTGTGCCAGTGCGTCATGAAAAGCGAACGCGCGTTCGGCAGGTGTCGCCTGCCAGCCGAGCCATTGCTGCCAGAAAACGGCCAAATCCAGAAAGGTGCCCTCAGCGGCGTGAATGAGCGGCAGGGTGACAGGATGTTTTACGCCGTACGCCTGATGTGCCAGCGCTTCCAGACGGCAGGCGGCCTCACCTTCCCAGCTCAGACTTTCCGGCGCGCAGCCGGTCGCGGCTGCCACGGCATCGAATAAACGCCCGCAGGAGGAGGCCAGCGGGGAATTGATGCCAGCCACCACCGCCTTCGACAGCGGCTGCCATGGCTGAGTAAGCAACGTTTGCGCTTCAGGAAGGTGCTGCCAGCCCGGCACAAACGCCATCCACTGCGCCAGAAGATTTCGCCAGGGTTCACGCGCGGCGCGGTCGCCGCCCGGCAGAGCCACCGGCGGTAATCCGCCCAGGTGTTCGCACCGGCGATAGTTCACCAGCAGGCATTCGCCGCCCCAAAGCTGGCCTTTCTGACCGTATCCCAGGCCATCCAGCACCAGCCCGATGACGTTTCCGCCCTCCAGCGGCCAGCGGTGTTCCGCCAGACAGGCGGCGATGTGGGCATGATGATGCAAAACATCCACCACCCGCGTGCCGGGCTTGTCCGCCTGAACATGGCTGACATAAGCGGGATGCGCATCGCGGGCGAGGGTCACGGGCGTACAGGCATAAAGATGCTGGAAATGTTCAATCGCCTGCTGCTGTTGCAGGGCAATATCGCGGTGCGCCAGCGAACCAAAGTGCGCGCTGAGTATCGCCTGCCCGCCGCGGACCAGACAAAACGTATTTTTCAGATCGCCCCCGAGCGCAAGCAACGTCGGCTGCACGAGAAAACCCGGCGGCAATGGCAGGGCGTCCGGCACATAACCCCTGGCACGACGCAGTATTTCAGTGCCCTGCGGGGTCAGGCGTACCAGTGAATCATCGGCACGCTGGACGATTTCACGGTTGTGCAGCAGCCACAAATCGGCGATGCCGTCGAGCTGGCGCAGCGCGTCGGTGTTGGATAACGCCGGTGCGCAACCCGCCGCATTTCCCGAGGTCATGACCAGCGGTGTCGGGTATGCCTGCATCAGTAAATGATGCAGCGGCGTAAATGGCAGCATCAGCCCGACCTCATCTAAATCAGGGGCGATGGCCTCACACAGCACAGAGCGGGTTTTTTTCTGCGTCAGCACGATGGGCGCGGCGGGGGACTGCAACACTTCCCGCAGCGCGGGCGATGCCGGGTCATCCGTGCAGCGCGCCAGCCAGCGGATGTCCGGCAGCATCACGGCCAGCGGTTTTGTCGGACGATGTTTTCGTTCCCGCAGCCGCATCACGGCGACCTGCTGCGTGGCGTCACAGGCCAGATGAAAACCGCCCAGCCCTTTGATGGCGACAATGTTACCGGCACGCAGCGCAATCACGGCCTGCGCGATGGCCGCCTGATCCTGTGCCAGCACCTCACCATTTTGTCCGGTGGCGCTGAGCCCCGGCCCGCAGTGAGGGCAGGCGACCGGCTGCGCATGAAACCGCCGGTCGGCGGGGTTGTGATATTCCTGTAAACACGCAGGGCACAGCGTAAATTCCGCCATGCTGGTGGAAGGGCGGTCGTAGGGCATTGAACGGATCAACGTAAAGCGCGGGCCGCAGTGGGTGCAGTTAGTGAAGGCATAGCCGAAGCGACGATCGCCGGGCTGCTGAATATCCTTCAGACAGGCCGGGCAGGTCGCAGCATCCGGCACCACCTGAGTGTCCATCTGACTTTTGCGACTGCCGGTGATCGTGAAACTGTGTGGCGGATCCTGCCAGTCGAAAGGACCCAGCGTAATGCTGTCAATGCGCGCCAGCGGCGGGCAGTGGCGTTGTAACTGTTCGACAAAAATGTCGATATTGACCGGTTTCAGCAGTCTGATTTCCACTCCTGCGCTGTCGTTACAGACTTCACCGCGAAGTTGTAAACGGTCAGCCAGTTGCCAGATAAAAGGCCGGAAACCGACGCCCTGGACTTTGCCACTGATGCGAATGAGTAAGCCAGACATAAAAACCCTTTTTAAATGGCGGGGAGGGGGGATTCATGGCCACGGCGGATCCCGCGTTGTCATTCATACCCCCTCCCAACCCCTCCCCGTTGCAGGGGAGGGAGCAAAACGACACCTCACACTTTGAGGTGCGGATTTCCATTAACCTAAACTTCAACCACCGGGATCACATCTTCAACGGCACGGCGCAGACGTGCTTTCATGTCGCTGTAGCTTTGCTGTGCATAGTCTTCCGCCCAGCGCTGATCGGCGATGTTTTCCACGTTGACCGCACAGTATTTGGTTTCCGGCGTTTTTGAGATCGGATCCAGATTTTCCTGCGTCAGCTCATTACAGGCACCGATCCACCACTGATAGGTCATGTACACCGCGCCAATATTGATACGCTCGTTAAAGTTGGCGCGGGAAATGACTTTGCCACGGCGGGAGGCGACCCAGACCAGTTGCTGATCGCGGATCCCCAGCGCCTGCGCGTCCTGCGGGTGCATCTGCACAAAGCCCGGCTCGTCGGCCAGCGTTTGCAGGGCAGCGCAGTTACCGGTCATTGAACGGCAGGAGTAGTGGCCGACTTCGCGCACGGTACACAACACCAGCGGATACTCGCCGTCCGGCACTTCAGCCGGGGCGCGCCACGGTGCAGCGAAAAGCTGGCCTTTGCCGGTTGGCGTGTCGAAATGATTGTCCTGATAAAGGTACTGAGTCCCCGGACTTTCCAGCGTGGTGCACGGCCACTGGATATGCCCGAGCGTGCCCATTTTTTCGTAGGTTGCGCCGTAAAACAGCGGGCACAGCTCGCGCATTTCGTCCCAGATTTCCTGGTTATCGTTGTAATGCATCGGATAGCCCAGTTCCGTTGCCAGCAGGCTGATGATTTCCCAGTCACGCTTGACGTTGTATTTTGGTTCGATGGCTTTCTCGAAACGCTGGAAACCGCGGTCGGCGCAGGAGAATACGCCGCCGTGCTCACCCCAGGAGGTGGCCGGCAGGATCACATCGGCCTGCTCGGCGGTTTTGGTCATGAAGATGTCCTGCACAACCACAAACTCCAGCGCTTCGAAGCCCTTACGCACCAGACTTAAATCGGCTTCGGTCTGCAACGGATCTTCGCCCATGATGTAATAGGCTTTTACCTGTCCTTCCAGCGCCAGATGGGGGATCTCGGTGATGCGGTGGCCGATCTGTGCATCCATCTGATTCACGTCGATACCCCAGGCATCGGCGAATTTTGCGCGGACTTTGGCATCGGTCACAGACTGATAGCCGGGGAATTCGTTTGGCAGCACGCCCATATCGCAGGCACCCTGCACATTATTCTGACCGCGCACCGGCCCGACGCCGACGTTTGCCCGGCCAAGGTTTCCGGTCAGCAATGCCAGCCCGGCCAGCCCTTTCACCACATCCACTGCCTGACCAAACTGCGTGACGCCCATGCCCCACATAATGGTGGCAGACGGCGCGGCGGCGTACGTGCGCATTGCCTGACGGATTTGCTGTGCACTGACGCCGGTCTGTTCGGCGACTTTTTCCGGCGAATAATCCGCGACGTTTTTGCGGTACTCCTCGAAGCCTTCGGTGTATTTGGCAACGTAGTCGTGGTCATACAAATTTTCTTCGATCAGCACATGGGCAAACGCATTCACCAGCGCCATGTTGCAGCCGTTTTTGATTTGCAGATGCTGATCGGCGATGCGCGCGGTTTCGATACGACGCGGATCGCACACAATGATTTGCGCGCCTTTCTCTTTGGCTTTGATCACCCGGCGGGCAACGATCGGGTGTGAATCGGCACAGTTATAGCCGATCACCAGCAGGCATTTGGAATTCTCAATATCGCCGATGGAATTACTCATCGCGCCGTTGCCGAGCGTGGCCTGCAAACCGGCAACCGACGGGCCGTGACACACGCGGGCGCAGCAGTCGACGTTGTTCGTGCCGATCACCGCACGGGCGAATTTCTGCATCACATAGTTGGTTTCATTGCCGGTTCCGCGGGAAGAACCGGTGTGCATGATCGAACGCGGGCCATGTTTTTGTTTGATCTCTTTCAGACGCTGCGCGGTGTAACGGATGGCTTCATCCCAGCTGACTGCTTCGAATTTCCCGCCCTTCTGGCGGCGGATCAGCGGCTGTGTCAGGCGCGGCGTCAGCAGTTTAGTGTCATTGAGAAAATCCCAGCCGTAATAGCCTTTCAGGCACAGTTCGCCCTGATTGGTCACGCCATTGGCAGCTTCTGCGCGGATAATTTTACCGTTATCCACAACCAGATTCATTTTGCATCCCGCCCCACAGTATGGGCAGACAGTGGTGACTTTTTTCATGATCTTCCTTCCTCTATCCGAGGTTAAAACAGCAGGGGGGAGGTGCTATCGAGCGCAGCGCGGCGGCGTTTTTCTGCGTTCATTTCCTGTAAGTGATTGCGGTCGATGGCGTACAGCGCCTTCGTCGGGCAAATTTCCATACAGGCCGGGCCGCCGGCACGGGCGTGGCACAAATCGCATTTATGCGCTTCGGCTTTGTCAGAGGTGGCGGTCATGGCCGCGCCGTTCTGGCGGAAAATCGGTTTGGTGACCACTTCCATCGCGCCGTACGGGCAGGCAACGACACAGGTTTTACAACCGATGCAGCGCTCCTGCATCACCTGAACGCGGTCGCCGACGCGGCTGATAGCGCCGTTCGGGCAGACATTGGCGCAGGGCGCGTCTTCACACTGGCGGCACATGACGGCGGTGCTCAGATTAACGCCTTTGATCACGTGCAGACGCGGCGCAAAGGTGGCGGCGTTGAGCAGCGAGATATCCTGCGATTCACTGTGAGCCATGACGCAGGCAATTTCACAGGTACGGCAGCCGATACATTTTTTAGGGTCGGCGATAATAAACCGGTTCATCTTCAACTCTCCTGATTCCGGATTTTCTTATGAAGCCGGATGACACCGGCCTGACGACATTGCTGCTCTGGCTATACATAAACCGTGCCAGTTCAGAGGGTTAATTTTTACGCTTTTGATTCAACGGGTTAGCGAATTGATTATTGACGGTGACGAAACAGGGCGCTGACGTCATGCCCGCTTCGTCACCGCCTCGACAGATGTGTCGATAGCCGATGTCAGGCGTCCCCGGCAGCATAAAGCGCGATACCTAAGCCGGTTTCCAGCGCCGGCAGCCGCTGATGCAGATGCCTGACCGCCTGTTCCACCACCGCGCTCATCGGGTAGTAAAACGCCACCACATCCGGTTGGATGCCAACAAACGTGATGTCCGGGATATCTTCACGCAGTTGCTGAATCAGAAACGTCAGCGGCAGGTTGTGGGTGGTCATCATGAACATCTCACCGATGTCCTCTTCATTGATGATGCGCATTTCACCGGGCGCCAGCCCCATGTCGGTGGCATCGACAATCACCAGATGCTGCGGGCGCAGTTCGCGTAAAAAACCGATATCGTTTTCGGGCGCGGCACCGCCGTCCACGACGGTCCAGCCGGGCAGTGGCCGTTCGGCGCACAGTTCGGCCAGCCGCGGGCCTGCGCCATCGTCACCCATCATGCTGTTGCCGACGCACAGCAGCGCGTAGCGGGAAGGTAAATCAGGCATCGTATCTCCTGACCATCAGGTACATGGCGGGGTCGTTTTCGATTTGCTGGAGCAGGGCGACCAGCGCATCGCTCCAGCCCTGTTGCTGCGGGGTCATCTGCTGGCGGGCCGCGCGCAGCGCCAGCGCCAGGCAGTGCGTGTGTGTGCTGTCGATATTGATTTCGCCGAAGCGTTGCACTCCGGCCAGTTTCCGGTGCGCCTCGCCGTTCTCCGGCAGAAGGTCTATCCACCGGCGATAATCATCAAGCGGGCATTCGAGGCGAGATTTCAGGCAGTCGATGACCCCAAGGTGATGGCCGATCGCCAGACTGTAATAAATGACTTCCTGCACTTTTTGCGAGTTGCGTTTCTGCGCGCGCTTCTCATCGACGAACTTGCTGCTCAGCGAATAGAAAATCACTTTGTTCTTTTCAGGCGTGATGCCCGCCGGGGTCTGATGCCGGGCATAACGGTTATCGTTGGCGGAGGTCATCACAGGCGTACCTCCCCGCGCAGCACCTGCTGGTAAATCTGTTGCAGGTTGCCGACGATTTCGTTGAGCCGCATATCCCCTTGTTCATCCAGATAGGCCGAGATGCGCTGTTCTGCCGGTTGCAGGCCGGGCGCGGCGACCAGCTCCATAAAGCGATCGGCAATCTGGCGGCCATAGCGGTAACCGGCCATGCGGCGGGCTTCGCGATCGAGCAATACGCGCAGCGGTTGCGGCAGGTCGGGATGCAATAACGCCGCCGGTTCGCGGGCGGCCTCGTCGTGTTGCTGGCCTTTGATTTTCTGATCCAGCAGGCCAAGCGCCATCGCAAAACCATAAATGGTGGCGGCAGGCGTGGGCGGGCAGCCGGGAATGTACACATCCACCGGCACGATCTTGTCAGTGCCGCCCCATACACAATAAAGGTCGTGGAAAATGCCGCCGCTGTTGCCGCAGGCCCCGTAGGAAATACTGATTTTAGGATCAGGCGCAGAATCCCAGGCACGCAGCGCAGGCACGCGCATGGCGCGGGTGACGGCACCGGTGAACAGTAAAATGTCGGCATGACGCGGTGAGGGCACCACTTTGATCCCAAAACGTTCGGCATCAAACAGCGGGGAGATCGCGGCGAAAATCTCGATTTCACAGCCGTTGCAGCCGCCGCAGTCCACGCGGTAGACGTAGGCAGAGCGGCGAATACTGGTGAGCAGGGTGGATTTCAGTTTGGCGATGCTTTCATCAAGGGTGACGGGCACCGGCAGGCCATGTTCGTCACGCGGGCCGATCAGCGTCTGGCTCATGACTGCGCCTCCGTGGTCATATGTCGGCCGATATCAATGCGGTCGGTGGAAGAAAGACAGTGCATTTTTTTGCACTCCGGACAGGTTTCATACTGGATGCGCCTGTCGGCGATTTGCCGCTCGCTCAGCGCGCCGTTTTCCTGTAACAGGCTGAGTGCAAAGTCGATTTCCTTTTGCACGGCGTAGGCTTTGCCACATTCCCGGCAGTGGCAGACGGGAAAATCTGCCGTTTCGAACAGATCTTCTTTGCGCCATACCGCCAGTTCAAATTCCTGTGAGAGCGTAATGGCCGCCGTCGGGCAGACCTCCTCGCAGCGGGCGCAGAAAATGCAGCGCCCTAAAAACAACTGCCAGCGGATCGTTTCGCCGTCTTCTGCCGTGGTCATGGTCAGCGCGTTGGACGGACAGGCGTTGGCGCAGGCGCCGCAGGCGATGCACTGCTGCGCGGTGTACTGCGGTTTACCCCGAAAGTTCGGTGCCAGATCCAGCGGTTTAAACGGATAGGCCACTGTCGCCGTGCCGGTTTTCAGCACTTTTTTTATCAGTTTCAGCATGAGTAAGCGGCTCCTTAAAGCGGCGAATTTTTGCGTTCGATGCCGTAACGTTCGATCTCTTTGTAAGGCACGACAATGGTCGTTTTCTTACGCACATCGACCACCGTCATGCGGTCAGTGCAGGAATAGCAGGGATCGAGACTGCCGATGATCAGCGGCGCATCGGACACCGTATTGCCACGCAGCATGTAGCGCAGTGTCGGCCAGTTGGCGTAGGTGGCCGCCCGGCAGCGCCAGCGGAACAGCTTCTGGTTATCGCCGGTCATGCTCCAGTGAATGTCGTCGCCGCGCGGTGCTTCGGCAAAACCCAGCGCAAAGCGGTGCGGAATATAGGTAAACCCTTCCACGGCCAGCGGGCCGCCCGGCAGGCTTTGCAGGCCAAACTCGATCATATTCAGGGAATTGAAAACTTCGTGGATGCGCACTTTCAGGCGGGAATAGACGTCGTTACCGGTTTCGCTGCACAGCTCAAACGGCAGTTTGGCGTAACCGGCGTAAGGGTGATCCTGACGCATATCGCGGCGATGGCCGCTGCCGCGCACCATCGGGCCGACGTTGCTGAAATCACGCGCCACCTGCGGATCCAGAATGCCGACGCCGACGCTGCGCTGTTCGGTATTCGGCGTGCTGAGCAGAATATCCACCAGCTCGTTGAGATCACGGCGCATGCTGCCCGCCAGCGCAATGGTGGCGATCATGTCGTCTTTTAAAATGTCACGACGCATGCCGCCAATCAGGTTCATGCCGTAGGTTTTCCGTGCGCCGGTGAGGATTTCCGCCATCTTCATGGACTGCTCGCGCACGCGGAAGAACTGCATAAAGCCGGAGTCAAAACCGACGAAATGACAGGCCAGGCCGAGGTTAAGCAGATGGCTGTGCAGGCGTTCCACTTCCAGCAGAATCGAGCGGATCATCTGCGCCCGTTCCGGCACGACGATCCCCATCGCATTTTCCACCGACGAGGTGTAGGCGACGCTGTGCGTGAAGCCGCAAATGCCGCAAACGCGGTCTGACAGGAACGTCACTTCGTTGTAACCCATGCGGGTTTCGGCCAGTTTTTCCATGCCGCGATGCACGTAAAACAGGCGGTAATCGGCATCGATAATGTCTTCGCCATCGACGAACAGACGAAAATGTCCGGGTTCGTCAGAGGTGACGTGCAGCGGGCCGATCGGCACAATTTTGCTGCCTTCTTTGGCCTCAGAAATAAACGGATAGGTTTCTTCGTCTGTGGTCGGCGCAGGGCGCTGGCGGTAATCCATGGCGTCTTTGCGCAGCGGATATAAATCGTCAGGCCAGTCATCGGGCAGCACCAGGCGGCGCTCATCCGGCAAACCCACCGGACGCAGGCCGTACATGTCGCGTACTTCGCGCTCGCCCCACACGGCCGCCGGTACGCGGGGCGTCACGGAAGGAAATTCCAGCGAAACGGGATCCACTTCGGTGCGCACGGTGATCCAGCATTTCACGCCCTGTTCCATCGACAGCACGTAGTACAGCGCATAGTTGCCGCACAGCGTGCGCTCGTCATTGCCGAATAAAACCGACAGCCATCCGCCCTGCTGGTAATACAACCACTCGACCACTTCCGGCAGGGCATTGAGTTTGATGGTCACGGTGGCCTGCGTATCGGTCTGCCATTCGCTGCCTAAAATTGCCGAAGGAAACTGCTTCGCCAGCGCCGCCAGATAATGCTTACCCACCGGATTTTGGTTTAACGCGGTATTGAAATCACTCATTACAAAGCCTCTTCCCGCCGCAGCGGGACACGAAAAATGTCAGGTCAGCCTGCGACCAGCCAGGACACCAGCGCCAGAAACGCCAGCCCGAAGCCCGCCCAGGTGGTGCGGGAGGTTTTAAGAAAGCGCAGACGGGCGACGCTGTTTTCAATCAGTGCCACCAGAAAAACGGCAACCAGCAGTTTCAGCAGGCAGACGATCACCGCCATCAGCAGCGTCAGTGGCGTGAGGTGTTCTGCCAGACCGAACGGGAAAAACAGACCGAGAAACAGTTGCAACACCACCAGCTGCTTCAGACTGATCCCCAGTTTCAGTACGCCGAGCGCCGCGCCGGAGTATTCGGTGAGCGGGCCCTCCTGCAATTCCTGCTCGGCTTCGGCCATATCAAACGGCAGCTTGCCCATTTCGATATAGGTGGCAAAAGCGCAGGCCAGCGCGGCCAGAATCAGCGTTAGCGAAGACGACACCGGCCAGTGCAGCACGCGTGCAGCAATCGCGCCGAGTGACGTGGAACCGGCCACCAGCGCCGCGACCCACAGGCCGAGCAGCAGAATCGGCTCGACCAGCACGCCGAGTACCGCCTCGCGGCTGGCACCCATGCCGGTGAACGGGCTGCCGGTATCCAGCCCGGCGATGGCGAACACGAAGCGCACGATGGCAAAAAGATAAATGACGGTGATCAGATCGCCCGCCGCTCCCAGCGGTGATGCCAGCGTCACCGCTGGCAGGGCGGTGGCGATGACCAGCAATCCGCCGGTCAGCAGATACGGCATACTGCGAAACGCCGCGCCCGATGCCGCCGGTGCCACGCTCTGGCGTGCCAGTAATTTGGCGATATCGCGATATTCCTGTAACACGCCCGGCCCTTGCCGGTTGTGCATCCGGGCGCGCATCACGCGGCTGAAACCGGCAAACAGCGGCGCGACAGCCAGCAGGGCCACCGCCTGGATCAGCGCCAGCGGCCACAGGGCGGTGTTTAACAAAACGGGAAAATTCATCTTCAGTTCCTCAGGCAAAAGCCATAACCAGCAACACGGCCAGTTCGATGAAAGCCAGGCGACGGCAGAACGCCCCGAGCCAGCCCCGGTGCAGGGCAGCCACCAGCGCGGCAGGCGTGGCGCGCAGGCGCAGGCGATACAACGGCGCAAACATCACGCGCAGAGGCTGGGCAAAACCGGTGGCGGTCACCACCATCTCAGCGGAATGTCCATAACCGCACGCCCAGGCGTCGCCGCGCACACGGTTCGGCAGACGCGCTCCGCGTAACAGGCTGGCAATCAGCCACGGCAGTAACGGCATCGCCAGAAGCAGCAGGGCAATCATCGGGGCACAGACGGCGGAGGTGCCGGACACTGCCGCGCCGTTTCGGGCAAACGGCATGAGCGGCGTATTCAGCACGGAAGCGGCCACGCCGGAAAAGTGCGGAATGATCCAGGGGGAGGCGACGCCAGACAGAATGCACAGCAGCGCCGGTAAGAGACTGCCGAGCGTCATCGCCAGCGGGGCGGGTGTGGCATCCGCCGCCGCCTGACTGCGCGGTGCGCCAAGGAAGGTGACGCCGAAAACTTTGGCAATACACATCAGCGCCAGTGCCCCGGTCAGCGCCAGACCGACCGCCAGCAGCGGCCCGAGCAGACGCGCGATAAACACCTTGCTGGTGCTCAGCTGGAACAGCGACTTATACAGCAGCCATTCGCTGGCAAAGCCGTTGAGCGGCGGCAGCGCCGCCATCGACATCAGGGCAATCAGCACCGCCACGGCGGTCCACGGCATCAGCCGCGCAATACCGCCGAGTTTTTCCATATCCCTGATGCCGGTCTGCATTTCGATTTCACCGGCACCGAGGAACAGCGCGGTTTTGAACAGGCCGTGGTTGAACAGATGGAACAGCCCGGCCAGCAGCGCAAGCGATGCCAGCACCGGCAGATCCAGCGCCACGCCCACCATCGCGCCTCCCACGCCGAGCAGGATAATCCCGACGTTTTCCAGCGTGTGATAAGCCAGCAGACGGCGGAGATCATGTTCCATCAGCGCGTACAGCCCGCCAATAAATGCGGTCAGGATCGCCAGAAGCAACACCATCAGGCCCCACCAGAGTGGCGGTGCGCCCAGCAGATCCAGACCGACTTTTACGATGCCGATAATGCCGATTTTCATCAGCGCGGCGGAGAACAGCGCGGCGGCGTGAGCGGGCGCGCTGGAATGTGACTGCGGCACCCAGGCGTGCAGCGGGATAATCCCGGCGTACAGCCCGAAACCTGCCAGCGCCAGCAGGAACGTCGCCGATTTAATGCCCGGCGTCAACGTTGCCTGGCGCAGCACCTCAAAATTCACGCTGCCGCTGGTGTGATGCAGCAGGGCAAAGGCCAGGATCAGGCACAGCGTGCCGAGGCGGCCCGAGAGAAACTGGTTCAGACCGGCGCGACGGCTTTTCACATCGTCGCTCTGTACGATCAGGAAATAGGCGCACAGCGCCGCCAGCTCCATCATCAGAATCAGCTGAACGGCATTGGCAGACACTGACGCGGCGGCCAGTGCGGCCAGCAGCAGATTGCACAACAGCCCGGTGCGTGCGCGCGTGCGCGAATTCACCGCGTTGAGCCATGCGCAGGCATACAGGCTGCAAAACAGCGCCGGAACGGACATCGCCAGCAGCAGCAGGCCGTTCAGCGCGCTGAACTCCGCCGCGAAATGCAGCAGCGGCAGCGTGATCGCCTGCGCAGGGCCGCCGTGCACTATCTGCAACGCTGCCATCATGGCGGCGAGGGAGCCCAGCATGCCGCCGAGGCCGGAAATCAGGCTGCTCAGGCGTGCAAAAACGGCCACCAGCCAGCTCAGGACACCGCTCAGTAACCAGAGCATCAGCGCCAGCGCCAGCAGGGACGCCGGAGTCAAAGCCAATAAAGACGTCATGATTTTGTCTCCGCGTCAGGTGCGGTGAAGGCGGTTAAATCGACCGGGAGATCGGCAGGAAAAACGGTCATGGCGTTCAGGCGTTTTTGCTGGCTGGCGCGGGCAGACAGACCGGCGGTCACCAGCGTGATCGCCTGCGTCGGGCAGGAGGTGATGCACGCCGGGCCTTGCGGGCTGAAGCTGCACAAATCGCATTTCACCGCCACGGCGCGAATGCCGGGAACGCAGTCAAGAAACGAGCTGACCGCACGGGGTGCGCGCGGGGCGGGCTGCGCTTTCCATGTGTTGCAGTCGCGCGGAATGTCCACGGGCGTACTGCCGGAAAAGGTGATCGCGCCAAACGGGCAGGCGATACCGCACAGTTTGCAGCTGACGCACAGACTTTCATTCAGATGAATGGCGTCATTTTCGCGGGTGATGGCATTCACCGGGCACACCTGCGCGCAGGGGGCATCTTCACACTGGTGACACATGACCGGCGCGGAATCCAGACGATTACGCATCACCTGCAAACGGGGAGCAGACTGTAAGCCGTGGCGCTGATGTTCCTGCGAGCAGCTGGCCATACAGGTATTGCAGCCGATACAACGTTTCGGGTCGGCTATCACATATTGATTCATGGCCGTTTTAACGCTCATGACCTCTCCTTTCTATTTCGTCAAAGATGACGAAATCGGCACTAAAAATGACATTTCGACACTTATGTCGGAATTAATCCCATTAAAGAAACGGCAGTTCAGCGAGGGGGTATTTATTTTCGCCACGCCGTGAAAATGAATTCCGGCGGATTATTTTTCCTGAATCAGCAATTTTTCTAATTGCGGTAAAACGGCCTGATTGTTATGCAGGGAATCGAACAGGCACTGATAAATAGCGGAAATCTTATTCAGGTAATGTTCCTGTACCGCATGTTTGTCACGGATATCCACCACATCGTCGAGATGGCCGTCTTCGCTCAGTCTGGCGTGGGCAAACGCTTTAAATTCCGGTTCTTCGCTGGCCGGTGCCATGTTCAGGCTGTAAATCACGTCCTGACTGTAAAAGTCATCGCTCAGATGAATGCTGACCGAGAAATGGTTAAACAGCGTGAAGCGAATGTCCTGCTCTTCGCTACAGGTAAATTCATGATTTATTTTCTTATTTGTTGTGGTGATCGCCTGAATCAGGCTGTTCTGATAGGTGTGCCAGTGTGATTTCAGCTGATTATTTTTGCTGGCAATGTAATCCGCTTTAGTGGTCAGTTCGCTGAGAGTGCTCATGGTGGTTACCCGTTGTTGAGTTCTGTAAGGGTGCCATTTCGAAATGTCAGATGACGACGAAAATACGGCGCATAGGGCTGTATTGGCATAAAGCGTGCCAGTTGCGGAATTTTTCTGTTAACTGCTTTAAATTCAGTTTGTTGGATGTTTTTCGTATTAACAGGGATGCGGAAGGGAAAATAAATGACATGTCGATGACACCTTATTTCGACATATATGACGGGGGCTGACCGCCGCCTGACAGACCGGCGGAAATATTCCCTTATCAGTTCATGAATACACTCTGGCATTAATATTGCAGCGCACTGTCATCATTTTTAAAAGAGCGGACGCTATGCACGAAATAACCCTGTGCCAGAATGCCGTCGAATTAATGCAGCAATTTGCCCGGCAAAATAATGCCCGCCGGATCACCGCCGTGTGGATGGAAGTGGGGGCATTTTCCTGCGTCGAGCCCGACGCGCTGACATTCTGTTTTGAACTGGCCTGCCGCGAAACGCTGGCCGAAGGCTGCGAGCTGCATCTCGCGACGCCTGCGGCAGAGTGCTGGTGCCACGATTGTCAGCTCGACATCCGCCTGCTCAGCCCCGGCGTACTGCTTTGCCCGCTGTGCGGAGGCCGTCATGTCCGCGTTGTTGCGGACGACGGCATGAAATTAAAACGTATTGAAATCGAATAACGGGCGCGTTTTGCCCCGGGAGAAAATTATGTGCAGTACCTGCGGTTGTGCCAGTGGCGAACTTCGGATTGAAGGCGTCAGCAGTGAACATCTCCATCAACATTCCCATCAGCACCCTCACGACGCGTCGCCACATTTCCACTCTCATGATGATCATTCCCACGGCCTGCCGTTTGCGCCGCGCCGCCTGATTGATATCGAAATGGACGTGCTGGCGAAGAATAATCACATTGCGGCGCATAACCGCGAGCACTTTGCCAGTGCGTCGATCCTGGCGCTGAATCTGGTGTCCAGCCCCGGATCCGGCAAAACAACGTTGCTGACCAGCACGCTGACCCGTCTGGCATCGCAGGTGAGCTGCGCGGTGGTGGAAGGCGATCAGCAAACCACCAATGATGCTGACCGCATTCGCGCCACCGGGGTGCCGGCGATTCAGGTGAATACCGGTAAAGGCTGCCATCTCGACGCGCAAATGGTGCACGACGCGGTACACCAGCTGGCACCTGAAAACGGCAGCTTGCTGTTTATCGAAAACGTCGGGAATCTGGTGTGCCCCGCCAGTTTCGATCTCGGCGAGCGTCATAAGGTAGCGGTGCTTTCTGTCACCGAAGGCGAAGACAAACCGCTGAAATATCCGCATATGTTTGCCGCTTCCCGGCTGATGATCCTCAATAAAATCGATCTGCTGCCTTACGTGACGTTCGACGTTGAGGTTTGCATTGCCAATGCGCGCCAGGTGAACCCGGACATTGAGGTGATTCAGCTCTCTGCGACCACCGGTGAGGGGATGGCGCGTTGGCTGGCGTGGCTGGAGCAACAGCGATGTGCATAGGCATTCCGGGGCAAATCGTTGCCCTGCACGATCAGCAACCCGACCACGCCTGGGCGCAGGTGTGCGGAATGCGCCGCGAGGTGAATATCGCGCTGGTCGGCGGTGAGAACCGGCAGGCGCTGATCGGCTGCTGGGTATTGATCCACGTCGGTTTCGCGCTGAGCAAACTCGACGAGCAGGAGGCGCAGGAAACGCTGGCGGCGCTGCACGCCATGGAGGAAGTGGAAGCCGACGTCGCGCTGTTCCTCGGCAGAGGGGAGGTCAGATAATGCGATTTGTCGATGAATTCCGCGATCCTAAACTTGCCAAAACGCTGATCGAACGGCTGCATCAGCGGGCGGCGCAACTGCCTTACAGCGCCGAAAAACCGATGCAGATTATGGAAGTCTGCGGTGGCCACACCCACGCGATTTTCAAATTCGGGCTGGATAAACTGCTGCCACCGCAGCTTGAGTTTATCCACGGGCCGGGGTGTCCGGTCTGCGTATTGCCAATGGGGCGCATCGACGCCTGCTGTGAAATCGCCGCGCATCCTGAAGTGATTTTCTGCACCTTCGGCGATGCGCTGCGGGTGCCGGGTAAACAGGGTTCGCTGTTACAGGCGCGCAAACGCGGCGCAGACGTGCGCGTGGTCTATTCGCCGCTCGATGCGCTGAAACTGGCGCGGGAAAACCCGGCGCGTCAGGTGGTGTTTTTCGCCCTTGGTTTTGAAACCACGCTGCCGGTGACCGCCGTAACGCTGCAACAGGCGCGGCGTGAAGGTCTGACCAACTTCAGCGTGTTCTGCCAGCACATCAGCCTGATCCCTACCTTGCGCAGCCTGCTGCAACAAGACGACGTGCGCATCGATGCGTTCCTCGCGCCCGGCCACGTCAGCATGGTGATCGGCACCTCGCCGTATCACTTTATCAATACGCAATTTGGTAAACCGCTGGTGATCAGCGGATTTGAACCCCTGGATATGCTGCAAAGCGTTCTGATGCTGGTGGAACAAGTTTGCGAGGCATCGTGTAAAACCGAAAACCAGTACCGCCGCGTGGTGCCGGAAGAGGGTAACCTGCTGGCACAGGACGCCATGCGCGAGGTGTTTGTGCTGTCGGGCAGCAGCGAATGGCGCGGTCTGGGGCTGATAGAAAATTCCGGTATTTCGCTGACGGCAGGCTACGCGGCATTCGATGCCGAGCGGCGCTTTAACCCGCAGGCGCAGTCGGTCGCCGACGATCCGCGTGCACGCTGCGGCGAAGTGCTGACCGGACGCTGCAAGCCGCATCAGTGCCCGCTGTTTGGCACCGGTTGCACGCCGCATAACGCATTCGGTGCGCTGATGGTGTCGTCCGAAGGGGCCTGCGCCGCGTGGTATCAGTACCGGCATCAGGAAACGCAACGCGTGCAGACGCATCAACGACAGAAGGTGGCAGGATGAGTAACCGTAATGACGTGGTGACCATGGCGCACGGCAGCGGCGGACGGGCGATGCAGCAGATGATCGAACGGACGTTTCGCGCCGCATTTGATAACCCCTGGCTTAACGAATGTGAAGACGGCGCGCGGCTGAACCTGGCCGATCTCACCCGTCAGGGCGACCGGCTGGCATTCACCACTGACAGCTACGTTATCGATCCGATTTTCTTTCCCGGCGGCAACATTGGCAAACTGGCGGTGTGCGGCACGGCGAACGATCTGGCCGTCAGCGGCGCAACACCGGCTTATCTCTCCTGCGGATTCATTCTTGAGGAGGGGTTGCCGCTGGCGGATTTGCAGAAAATCGTCGGCGCGATGGCGAAGACCGCCCGCGATGCGGGCATTGCCATCGTGACCGGCGACACCAAAGTGGTGCAGCGCGGCGCGGCGGACAAAATCTTTATCAATACCGCCGGGATTGGCGTGATCCCCACCTCAGTGAAGTGGGCGGCGAAAACCCTCGAGGCCGGAGACAAAGTGATTGTCAGCGGCACGCTCGGCGATCACGGTGCGGCGATCCTGAATCTGCGGGAACAGCTCGGTATGGATCTCGGGGTGGAAAGTGACTGCGCCGTGCTGGCCCCGATGATTGCGCCGCTGCGTGCGCTGGCCGGTGTCCACGCACTGCGGGATGCCACCCGCGGCGGGGTCAATGCCATTTTGCATGAGTTTTGTGAGGCCAGCGGTTTCGGGATCTGCATCGACGAAGATGCCCTGCCGGTGAAACCGGCGGTGCGCGGTATTTGCGAGCTGCTGGGGCTGGAGCCGCTCAATTTTGCCAACGAAGGCAAACTGGTGCTGGTGGTGTCCCCGCAGGTGGAAAAGGCGGTGCTGGATATCCTGCAGAGCCATCCTCTGGGCATCGATGCCCGGAGCATTGGCGAGGTGACGGAACATCCGCAGGTCTGTTTACGGGGTGCGCTGGGCGTCGTCCGCCAGCTGATGTTGCCCCATGCGGAGCCGTTACCCCGCATTTGTTGATCTCGGCAGGGAGTGGCCTGCCATGAAAGGGGTAGACTTTTGGTCTGCCCCTTCGGAGAAATTTTTGCAACCCAGTTATGCAACTGAAAGAACAGGTATCCAGAGCTAACGCTATGCAGAGTGCAACAATGAGCATCACAAAACATAAAGGGTTACTGGAACTGACGCGCACGCTGTTGCTGCAACAGACCATGGTTTCACTGCTGGAAACCCTGACGCAGGTGGTTCAGAGTGCCGGTATCGCCGAAGCGGTGACGCTGGTGCTGTTTGACAGCAACAGCGATCGCGTCAGTTTTTACGGTATCGATCCGCACCATCAGCCGGTCAGTTATGAAGATGAAACCCTGTTAGCCACCGGGCCGGTGCACGGCCTGCTGAACAACCCTAAAACGCAGGTGTGGCGCAGCGAAGCGCTGAACCTGCGCTATCCGCAACTGGCTGCGCTGAATCTCTATCCGCCGTTTACCGATTATTGTCTGGTGCCGCTGCTGGCCTCCACCGGCCTGCTCGGCGGCTGCGAGTTTACCCGCCAGCACGATCGTCCGTTCAGCGAGGAAGACAACGCGGGTCTGCATGAACTCTGTATGCTGGCTGCCATCGCCGTCGAACAGATCCGGTTGCGTGAAAATGCACAGTTTCAGCACTCCCTGCTGCGTCATGAACGTGACGATTTTCGCATTCTGGTGGATATCACCAACGCGGTGCTGTCCAAGCTGGATCTCGATGAACTGACCGGCGAAATCGCCAAAACCATTCACCATTTCTTTCACATCAACGCCATCAGCATTGTGTTATGCGATGCCGAAAAAGAGACGGAACCGGCCAGCGTCTATGCCACGCATTACGTGCAGGTGCACGTAGCGGAACGTGAACAATCACGGATGGCGCTGGAGGGCACCCTTGAACAGCAGGTAATGAAAAGCGGCGAGATGCTGCTGACTAACGTGCGGCCAGACGCAGAGCGGGAAAGCGAAGAAAGCACGCTGTTCCATTTGCTGTGGCGGGAGCAGACCAAAACGCTGTGTATTCTGCCGCTGCGTTTCGGCCATAAAACGCTGGGCGTACTCAAACTGGCGCAGTGCCAGCCGGACAATTTTAATTCAGCGAATCTGCGCCTGCTGCAACAAATAGCAGAACGTATCGCCATCGCGGTAGACAACGCACTGGCCTATCAGGAAATCAAAAGCCTGAAAGAAAAACTGCAACACGAAAACCTGTATCTCACCGAGCAGATCAACAGCAATAACCCGGATTTCAGCGATATTGTCGGGCGCAGTTCGAGTATGTCAGCGGTGCTGAAACAGGTGGAAATCGTCGCGAAAAGTGACTGCTCGGTGCTGATCCTCGGTGAAACCGGCACCGGTAAGGAGCTTATCGCCAGAGCGATCCACAATCTCGGCGATCGCCGTGACCAGCGTATGGTGAAAATGAACTGTGCGGCCATGCCCGCCGGGCTGATGGAAAGTGATTTGTTCGGCCATGAAAAAGGCTCTTTTACCGGCGCGACCGCACAACGTATGGGGCGCTTCGAGCTGGCGGACAAAGGTACGCTGTTTCTGGATGAGGTCGGAGAAATCCCTCTCGAGTTGCAACCTAAACTTTTGCGCATCCTCCAGGAACAGGAGTTTGAGCGGGTAGGCGGTAACAAACTGATTTCGGTCAACGTGCGGATGATCGCCGCCACCAACCGGGATTTGCAGCAGATGGTGGCTGACAAAGAATTTCGCAGCGATCTGTTTTACCGGCTGAACGTTTTTCCGATCATTATTCCGCCGCTGCGCGAGCGCCCGGAAGATATTCCGCAACTGGTGAAATTCCTCACTTATAAAATCGCTAAACGTATGAAGCGCACCATCGACAGTATTCCGGCGGAAACCCTGCGCCTGCTGAGCCGTATGCCGTGGCCGGGTAATGTGCGTGAGCTGGAAAATGTCATTGAACGCGCGGTGCTGCTGACGCGCGGCACGGTGTTAGATCTGCAACTTCCCGAGCTGAATTACCCGCTGACCACCTTGCCCGTGGTCGCGCCACAGGTGAAGACGGACGCGGTGGCACAACTCAGCGATCAGGATGAACGGGAACGCATCCTGGCCGTGCTGAAAGAAACCAATGGCGTGGTGGCCGGGCCGCGTGGTGCCGCACAGCGCCTCGGGCTAAAGCGCACCACGTTATTATCACGGATGAAAAAACTGGGTATTGCCGCCAGATAATAAACATCCTAATCATGTAAATACCGATAAAAAACCCTGACTCCGCCTCAGGGTTTTTTATTTTAAATCCACGGGTTAATTATTTGTACGTCCTGTGAGTCGCCACCGGACGCCAACTGCTTTATCAGAAAATCCTCAGGGTTCAGTATTCATTCTGTCGGCAACGCTTCGTGAATAAATATTATTGAGCGCAGCGAAACCGGCAAATTAATTAATTTGAATCTTTTGAATTTTATAATGATGAGGTGGTTTATGAGTAACGTAATCGAAAAAGGCTTACAGGAACAGGCGGCGAAAAAACCGAGTATCTGGACCCGTGCCGATGCCCTGAAAGTGAATGAAAATGACCCGACCACAACGCAACCACGCGTCAGCGGTGACTTCCCGGTCATGAGTGATGAAGTGTTTATCTGGGACACCATGCCGCTGCGCGACATTGACGGTAACGTACTGTCGGTCGATGGCTGGTCAGTCATCTTTACCCTGACGGCAGACCGTCAGCCACATGATCCGGCAAATATTGATGCCAATGGCAATTACGATATTACCCTCGACTGGAATAACCGACATGGCCGCGCCAAAATCTGCTACTGGTATTCCGCGACCGGGAAAGACTGGGTATTTGGTGGCCGCGTAATGGCTGAAGGTGTTTCTCCTACAGTGCGCGAATGGGCGGGTTCACCGGTATTATTAAATAATAAAGGGGAAGTGGATTTATATTATACGGCGGTAACACCGGGTGCGACGATTGTAAAAGTCCGCGGACGCGTGATCACCACTCAGCAGGGTGTTGAGGTGGCGGATTTTACTGCGGTGAAACCGCTGTTTGACGCCGACGGGAAAATCTATCAGACCGAAACCCAAAACCCTTACTGGGGCTTTCGTGACCCGTTCCCGTTCCGCGACCCGAAAAGCGGCAAGCTGTATATGTTGTTTGAAGGGAATGTGGCGGGCGATCGCGGTTCCCACGTGGTCGGGCCGGATGAAATCGGTGATGTGCCGCCGGGCTATGAAGACGTGGGCAATTCGCGCTATCAGACGGCGTGCATCGGTATCGCGCAAGCGGCAGATGAAAACGGCGACAGCTGGACATTGCTGCCCCCGTTGCTGACGGCGGTCGGGGTAAACGATCAGACAGAGCGCCCGCACTTTGTGTTCCAGGACGGGAAATATTATCTGTTCACCATCAGCCATAAATTCACCTATGGCGAAGGGGTGACCGGTCCGGACGGGGTTTACGGTTTTGTCAGTGACGCACTGTTCGGCCCGTATGTGCCGCTGAACGGCTCCGGCCTGGTGCTGGGTAACCCGCCTTCACAGCCTTACCAGACTTATTCCCACTATGTGATGCCTAACGGTCTGGTCACGTCGTTTATCGACAGCGTCCCGGTCGATAAAGCCACCACCGGTTTGGATTACCGCATCGGCGGCACGGAAGCGCCGACCGTGAAAATCAAGCTCAAAGGCGAACAGACGTTTGTGGTCGGTGAGTACGATTACGGTTACATCCCGCCAATGGCTGATGTGATTCTGCAGGCATAATTTTACGCTGACTGTTTCTCAGGCTGCCTTCGGGCAGCCTTTTCTGCGTGGCTGCGGTTATTTTCCTGCCAGCTGAAACATCTCTCCGTGGCTGAATGACCAGTCTTCCGGCTGGGTAAAAGTCACCACTACCATCACATCCGCCGCAGAAATGCCCAGCGCGGCATGTAATTTATCGGCCAGATGACGGAACAGCTGCTGTTTCTGATAACCATTGCGCGGTTTGCCTGCGGTGATGTGAAACAGCAAAAAATCGTCCGAGCGCCGGTCATTTTCTCCGGCTAAATAGGTCGGGTTGATCACCCGCTGGCCGCGGCTGGCGGGTTCGAACAGCTGAAAACAGTCATCTTTGGGGACAGAGAAATGATCGACCAGCGTCTCCTGTAAAATGGCAGAAATGGCGTCCTGCCACGCATCTGCACGGTGAGCGGGTAAAGAAATTCGGCTGAAAGGCATTGTCAGATCCTCCGGTTACTGATCGTTGAGAGCGGCGAAGCGGGTCAGGGCTGACGCGGCGGCGGGCCATCCGGCATAAAACGCCAGATGGGTGATCACTTCTGCCAGCTCGGCGTGGCCGACACCGTTTTTAACGGCCAGATCCAGATGAAAGGGCAGTTGTTCACTGCGGTTCAGGGCAATCAGCGCGGCCACGGTGATCAGGCTGCGGTCACGCGGGGAAAGTTCGTCTCTGTTCCAGAGATCGCCAAACAGCACCTGTTCGGTCAGTTCTGCCAGTTTGGGCGTCAGTCGCGCCATGTTTTCAGGCGGGCGCAGGGAAGGGGGCGTTGTGCTCATATCAGGCTCCATGTTTGTCGGTGTGAAAAGGAGCATAAGGCGTTATGATTATCCTGAATATCGAAAATATCAGCAGCATTAATTCATAAATACGGGATGGTTAGCGTGTCGAAAAGGCCAGTGACTTTTGATTCAGAGGCGTTGCGCAGTTTTGTGACCGGCATTGAGCTGGGAAGTTTTGTGCTGGCCGCTGACCGGCTGGGGCGTTCGACCTCCGCCGTCAGCGCACAGCTGAAAAAGCTGGAGCAACAGGCGGGGACGGATTTGGTGCAAAAATCCGGACGACACCTGATTTTGACCGAACGCGGCGAAGTGATGCTGAGCTATGCGCGACGGATCCTCAGCCTGAACGACGACGCCAGCGCGGCGCTGCGGGCGGGCGTGCCGGGTGGCAGCCTCAGCGTGGGCATGCAGGAAGATTTCGGCGAAATCCTGTTACCGGCCATTCTCGGGCAATTTACCCGCACCCATCCGCAGGTGCAGATTTCGGCCAGCATTACCCGTAACCGGCAGTTGCTTGAAGGGATCCGGCACAATGAATTCGATCTGGCCCTGTGCTGGCAGGCCGAAGAGACGCTGCTTTTCCCGTCCAGCCAGTCGCTGGGGCGGGTGCCTTTGCGCTGGATTGGCCCGGCGAATTTCCCCGTCAGCGAAATGTTGGCCTCCGGTGAACCGCTGCCGCTGCTGGTGTTTGACGCGCCATGCCTGATGCGCAGTGCGGCAACCGCGGCGCTGGATCGCGCCGGAATCCCCTGGCGGATCGCCTTTACCAGCCGCAGTCTGAGCGGAATTTGGGCGGCAACTTCGGCGGGGCTGGGGGTGACGTTGCGTACCGGTTTCGGTCTGCCGGCGTCGTTACATTGCCTGAGCGAACTGCCTGCGGCGGGGGATGTGGGCATCAGCCTCCACCAGAGCGAGACGCTGCCCGGCGAGGCGGCGAGGCATCTGAAAGAGGCGATTATCGCTTTCTTTGCGCACGCGGGCTGAGCCGCGCGGATCACTTTTTCGCTGGCTGCTGGCGGTAATGTTCCAGACGCTCGCGAAAATAGGCGCGCAGATGTTCCGGCTGCTCCATTTCCACTTCATCGGCATTCACCGGCAGATTATTGCGCTCGCGCACCGCGACAGTCCCGGCCGCGAGCCCGGCACTCACTTTGTCCATTTCTTCTTTACTGAGCCCTGCGAGTGATGTGTTCATGGTGTCTCCTTTAACTGAATGGTTACGTTGTCCCGCACTGTCTTTATTCTGCTGCCGTTCCGGCCAGGGTTTTCAGCATGCCGTCAGCGCAATACTTCTCCAGCAATGCCAGATCGGTTTCCTGATGCGCTGAGGAAAGAAAGCGGGCAATAGCGTCTTGATCGTCTTCTCCCCAGATAAAGATTTTGTCGGGATGATAAAAAGCATGATCTTTTATCGAGGCATTATTGGTTATCAGCTTTTTGTTGAATGCCATTGCTTCGAGCGCGCGCAGCGTTAAGCCGCGTTGGCCCGTCTTATTGATTTCGAGCACGACGGTGGAACGTTTGAGTTTTTCAATATTTTGCTGATAACTGAGTTTTTGATTGATGCAGAAGGCCGGATAATGGGGGTTTTCCGCATCACCGCCCACCAGATAAAAATCCGGCTGGCACTGATTTTCCTGCAACAACGGCGCCAGTTGGTTAATCAGACTGGCCCGGCCATCATCATAGCCACCGACATAAAAGCATGAGTGCGCAGACGGGGCGTTAGCCGGTTCAGCCCGCCACGCCGCGATGTCGTTGCGGGTGAAGGGTAAAAACTGATCGACATAGGCAAGTTGATATTTCAGGCAATCTTCCGGGTCGAAACTGTAGATAACGTCAAAAACAGTTTTCACTCTGTCCAGATAGTTTTCATTGTCGGAAAGCAATTTCAGGCGGCGGCGCTTAGAGGTCAGTGCCGCCACGGCGTCACGCAAAACCAGGATCTTTTTACAACGCAGCGGCGCAATCAGATCCAGCAACAGGAACGCGCTGTAACCATTGCAAATGATCACATCGTTATCAGCGACATGCCGAAATTTTATCGCACTTTGCCATCTGGCATGGCAGCGCCTGAGCGTGTTTCCTGGCAGGAGATTTTGCACAGACTTGAAATGCTGTTTGACGCGATAAATCTCACTGACGTTAAAGTCTTTTTTGAGGGCAGACGTCATCATCCTTTCGTATTCTGAGTTCCACTCAACGAAATGTATGTTGGCTGCTTTCCTTTGATGATTACCCATTACGCTCCCCTTTTTTATCCCGCAGTCTACCATTTCCGGTGCGCAAAGGGGGCGCGTAAGGCACCCGGATTCGCCTGGTATTTCACAATTGGTTTACAAAATCGCCAGAATCAGGTCATTATTCAGGCTTCTTTTGCACTGAACGGAGCCTCAAGATGACGCGAATGACGGCCAAAGATTTTCCCCCTGAACTCCTCGAATACTTTGATTTCTACGTGCATGGCAAGATGACCAAACGGGAATTTCTCGATCTCTCGGCGAAATTTGTAGTCGGCGGATTATCGGCGGCGGCCCTCACCACGCTGATGACACCGAATTATGCCTATGCCGAGCAGGTCGAATTTACCGATCCGGACATTGTGGCGGAATATATTCAGTATCCTTCGCCGCAGGGGCACGGCAGCGTGCGCGGGTATCTGGTGCGTCCGGCAAAAGCCACCGGCAAGGTGCCGGGCGTGGTGGTGGTGCATGAAAATCGCGGGCTGAATCCCTACATCGAAGACGTGGCGCGCCGCGTGGCGAAAGCCGGATACATCGCGCTGGCACCGGATGGCCTCAGCTCGGTGGGCGGTTATCCCGGTAACGATGAAAAGGGACGCGAGCTGCAAAAAGGCGTTGATCCGACCAAGCTGATGAATGATTTCTTCGCCGCCATCGAATTTCTGATGCACCACGACACGGCCACCGGCAAAGTCGGCATCACCGGTTTCTGTTACGGCGGCGGGGTGGCGAATGCCTCGGCGGTGGCCTATCCCGAACTGGCGGCGGCGGTGCCTTTTTACGGGCGTCAGCCAAAAGCAGAAGACGTGGCACGCATCAAAGCGCCGTTGCTGCTGCATTACGCCGAGCTGGATAAGCCGATCACCGAAGGCTGGCCCGCGTATGAAGCCGCGCTCAAAGCCAATAACAAGGTTTATGAAGGGTATGTCTATCCGGGCGTAAATCACGGGTTCCATAATGATTCGACGCCGCGTTATGACAAAGCGGCAGCCGATCTGGCGTGGGAAAGAACCCTGGCCTGGTTTAAAAAGTATCTCGATCCGCAGACGGAAACCGCCTGACGGCACGTGCGTAAAACAAAAGGGCGGGATCGCAAAATCCCGCCCTTTTTTTACGTGTCAGACGCCGGTCAGGATTTCAGAACGCCGTCGAAATCCGATGCATCATGACGTTCTTCCAGCTGCTCATCGCCCCAGGTGCGGTTGACAATGCGCCCGCGTTTCACCGCCGGACGGCTGGCAACCTCTTCGGCCCAGCGCTGGAAGTGCTTGTAGGACTGAATGTCGAGGAACTCAGCAGACTCATACAGCCCGCCCTGCGCCAGACTGCCGTACCAGGTGAAAATGGCGATATCGGCAATGGTGTACTCTTCACCGGCAATAAAACGGTGCTCCGCCAATTGGCGGTCTAACACGTCGAGCTGGCGTTTGGCTTCCATCGTAAAGCGGTTAATGGCGTATTCGATTTTGACCGGTGCGTAATGGTAGAAGTGGCCGAAACCGCCGCCCAGATAGGGCGCGGAGCCTTGCAGCCAGAACAACCAGTTCAGGGTTTCGGTGCGTCCGGCGAGGTCTTTTGGCAGGAATTTGCCGAACTTCTCTGCCAGATACAGCAGGATGTTGCCGGATTCAAACACGCGGATCGGCGGGGTGGTGGAGTTATCCAGCAGCGCCGGGATTTTCGAGTTCGGGTTGACGTCTACAAAGCCGCTGGAGAACTGATCGCCTTCGTTGATGCGGATGATAAACGCATCGTATTCTGCGCCGCTGATGCCCAGCGCCAGTAACTCTTCCAGCAGAATGGTCACTTTCTGGCCGTTCGGCGTGCCGAGGGAATAGAGCTGCAACGGATGCCTGCCAACCGGCAATGTTTTTTCATGAGTCGGGCCCGCTATCGGGCGGTTGATGTTCGAGAATTTACTGACTTCGTCTTTATTCCAGGTCCAGACTTTCGGTGGCTGATACTGTTCTGACATTGAAATCTCCGCATCTTTTTTTAGGTTAGGACAGAGAAGTCTAGCAGGAGATGAAAAAGCGCGACGCTGAGAATGTGCCCTGCCGGATGCAGGGCACGCACAGGGCTTAATCCTGCATTAATGCGCTGCGCCCGCCGTCCATGACGATGGTGGTACCGGCGATAAACCCGGCAGCCTGACTGGCTAAATACAGGCACAATTCGCCCACTTCTTCAGACGTACCGATGCGCCCGACCGGGTGTTTCCTGATGGTTTCCTCGCGCGAGGCTTCACCGTCTTCATGGGCGTCAAACCACAGCTGATTGCCCGCCGTATCAATAAAACCGGGGGCGATCCCTACCGTGCGGATCGCCGGGCCCCATTCGATGGTCAGGCTTTGCACCAGCGAAAGCAGGGCGCGTTTGGTGATGTTGTAGGGCGCGCAGCCGGGCATAGTGGAAAACGCGTGATTCGAGGTCATGATCAGGATCACGCCTTTGGATTTTTCCAGCAATGCGCGGCAGCATTTGGCGATATACCAGTGCGAACGCAGGTTGAGATCCAGATTGTGATGCCAGTCTTCCGGTTCGCAGTCGATGCCTTTGAAAACGTTTTTACCGGCATTCGACACCAGCACATCCAGCCGGCCAAAGCGTGTTTCTACCTCTCTGATGAAATTCGCGATGGCGTCCGTTTTGGTGATATCGACGGAATAATAAAAGAATTGCTCCGGGAACTGCGCCTGCAATTTCATGGCGTGCGGGGCGTTATCCGCAGAAGAAAATGCGCAGCCAATCACGATGTCACCGTGATCCAGGAAGGTGCGTGCGATGGCGTGACCGATGCCCTGACTGGCACCGGTGACGATCACAACGCGCGGGAATGTAAGCGTGGTAGTCATAAGAACTCCGCAACATTAAAGGGAAAAAGTGCTGATGAAGGTGTCGATCGACTGATGGTCTTCTGCCGTCAGTGTCCAGCCCGGATGGCGGCAGTAGTCGGTGGCGATGATCCCGCGTTTGTGCAAAATGGTTTTCTCCACCTGAATGATGTATTCACAGTGCGTCATCCAGCGGCGGATCCACGGTAAAAGCCGGGCGTGCAGTGCCCGCGCCTGATCGTGTTCGCCTGCCTGCCACAAACGGTAAATCTGCACGTAAATCTCGCTGAACGAACAGCCCGGCATCACGCCTTTGCCACCGGCGCTGAGCATCTCCGGCATGTATAAACCGGCGTAACCGTTGAGCACGCTGGCCTGCGGCGCGCGTTGCAGAAACTCACGGGTGTAATCCACCGGCGGATTGCATTCGATTTTAAACACCGCGTGCGGGTAGCGCCTGGCCACCTCGCTGAGCTTCTCCGGCGTAATCGACAAACCGGTTTCCCCCGGCGCGTACTGCACCATGACCGGAATCTCCACGGCTTCCAACACCGAGAAAATGTGGTGCGAAATCGCGGCGTTATCCGGTTGCAGGAAAAACGGAGGCAGCAGCATCAGGGCATCGGCACCGCGTTTCTGATAATCCCGCGCCCGTTTGACCGCCACTTCGGTGCTGTGATCGGTGACGGACAGGGCGCGGAAAATGCCGCTGCCGCTCAGTGTGGAAATAAACTGGTCGGCGAGACGCAGCCGTTCGCTGTCCTCGAGTTTGGGGAATTCGCTGGCAATACCAAACAGCGTAAGCCCCTGAATGCCGGTGTCGGCAAGGTGGCCGAGCAGGCGGTCAACACTCGCGTAGTCTGGTTCGCCCTGCGCGGTGAAAGGCAGCGCGGCAATCGGATTGACGCCGCAAATCTGTGAAGATGAATACATCATTACACCTCGTCACGGTCGGCTAAGACCGCGCCCTGTGCGGCCGGTAATGCCCATCGGCGGTATAAACGCAGGAAGCCGCGTGGGACCTGTTTTTCGACCGGCACCCAGTGTTGGCGGCGCACGGCCAGTACGTCTGCGCTGACGTTAAGCGTCAGCTCGCGGGTCGGAATATTGATGGTGATGATGTCGCCGTTTTCGACCAGCGCCAGATCGCCGCCGTCGCTGGCCTCCGGCGAAATATGGCCGACAAACAGCCCGCGGTTGGAGCCGGAGAAGCGCCCGTCGGTGATCAGCGCGCAGCTGTCAGACAGCCCCATGCCTTCGAGGCATTTCATCGGCTTGTACATTTCTGGCATTCCCGGCCCGCCTTTCGGCCCTTCGTAACGCAGCACCAGCGCACTGCCCGGCGGGATGTCGCCGGAAAGAATGGCGTCCACCGATTCCTGTTCGCTGTTAAACACCACCGCCGGGCCGCTGAAGATCATCAGGTCTTCCGGCACGGCCGCCGGTTTCACCACGCAGCCGAGCGGCGACAGATTGCCATGCAGCACCGCCACACCGGCTTCATTGCGCACCGGGATCGCCAGCGTATGAATGACTTCCGGGCGCGAAGTTTGAGGCTGCGTTTCCAGCCACTGGCGCTTGGTCTGGCCGCTGACGGTCAGTGCATCCAGATGCATCAGCGCGCTGATTTCTTTCTCGACCGCCGTCACGCCACCGGCTTCCCAGAAGTCGATCATGTCGTGTTCTGACGCCGGATACAGCGCGGCGACCAGCGGCACGTGATGGCTGAGTTTGTCGAAATCCGACAGCGGCAGATGACCGTATTCGGCTTCGTAATGAATGGCCTGTAAATGCAGGATGGCGTTGGTGGATCCGCCGGTCGCCAGCAGGTAAATCATGGCGTTGCGGATAGCGTCCGGCGTGATGATCTGGCGCGCATTCACGCCGCGTTTCACCAGATCTACCGCCGTCTGACCGGTGCGGAAGGCGCATTCCCGACGCAGTGGTGAAATGGCGGGCAGCGTGCTGCTGCCGGGTAAACTCATGCCCATCACTTCGGCGATGCAGCACATGGTATTGGCGGTGCCGTACATGGTGCAGGAGCCGGGGCCGGGCTCGGCGATATCTTCGATGTGACGGAATTCTGCCTCGTCGATTTCACCGCGCTTTTTCCAGCCGATGGCTTCGGTCACGATGTTGCCGTCCCAGTCTTTGCCGTGATAGCGCGCCGGATACATTGGCCCGCCGTTGACCAGAATCGCCGGAATATCCAGACGTGCCGCCGCCATCAGCATGGCGGGCACGATTTTGTCGCACGAGCCGAGCATCACCATGCCGTCGAAACGGTGGGCGCGCATCATCACTTCAATGGAGCTTGCGATCACTTCGCGGGCGGCCAGAATGTAGCGCATGCCCAGATGGCCTTCGGCGATGCCGTCGCACGGCGCAATGGTGCCAAATACCATGCCGACGCCACCGGCTTCGTCAATGCCTTTGAGGACTTCGGCGGTCAGCTCATTGAGGTTCACATGACCGGCGGTGGCGTTGGTGTAGCTGTTCACCACGGCGATCACCGGACGGCGCAGTTGCTCATCGGTATGCCCCATCGACTTGTACAGCGCGCGTTTCAGTGCGCCGTCGTCTCCGCTTAATACCGGGTTAAAGTGGTCACCACAGGTTCCACATCCGTTACTGCATCCGCTCATACACTGCCTCTTTTTAATGATGATTCAACGCCGCTTTCAGCCGCTGGTTCAGGGCTGCGACGGGGATTAACCAGCCGTGCTGGTAACAAAAATATCAATGGCGCACACAGCAGCAGGAAGGCGGCGAGAATATACAGGCCCATGTTGGTGCTGCCGGTGTTGTCTTTCAGCCAGCCGAGAACGGTCGGGCCGAAGAATCCGGCCAGGTTGCCGACCGAGTTGACCAGCGCGATACCGGCCGCCGCCGCGGTGCCGGAAAGCAGCGTGCCGGGCAGGCTGATGTAGGTGGGGATAAGCGCCAGCGTGCCGGACATGGCTAAGCAAATCCACGCCATCATCCATACCGTTGAGCCGCTGCAATAGGCGCTCAGGCTCAGGCCAACGGCGCCGATAATGGCGGGAATGGCGATATGCCAGCGGCGTTCACGGCGTAAATCTGAGTGGCGGCTGTTCCACACCATAAACACGGCGCCGAACACGTAAGGCAGGGCGGCGAGCAGGCCGATGTGAAAATCATCGGTCACGCCGGAGGTTTTGATGATCGACGGCAGCCAGAAATTAATGCCGTAGTAACCGATGTTAAAGCTGAAGAAAATCAGCGCCAGCAGCCAGACGTAGCCATTTTTAAACATCATTTTCAGGCTTTGCGGCGGTTTACCGGCGTTGGCTATCAGGCTGCGCTGACGGTCTGTTTCCAGATCCTCAGCGACAATCTGTTTCTCTTGTGCACTTAACCAGCGGGCGGCGTTGACGTCGTTATCAAGATATTTGAGTACCACAAAAGCCAGCAGGAAAGAGGGGATCGCTTCCACCACAAACAGCCATTGCCAGTTGTGCAGGCCATCGACGCCCTCAAAGGTTTTCAAAATCAAACCGGACAGCGGGCTGCCAATGATGGTGGACAGCGGAGTGACCAGAATGAACAGGCCGAGCGTGCGTGCCGAGCGCCACGACGGAAACCACAGCGTGAGATAAAAGACGATACCGGGGAAGAAACCGGCTTCGGCCACGCCGAGCAGGAAGCGCAGCACATAGAATTGCATCGGCGTAGTCACAAAGATCATCGCCGCTGACAGCACCGCCCAGCTGATCATGATCCGCGCTATCCAGAAGCGCGGGCCGTAGCGTTGCATCATCAGGTTGCTCGGCAGTTCAAACAGGAAATAGCCGATGAAAAAGATACCGGCACCCAGCCCGTACACCGTGTCGCTGAAGTTCAGCGCATCCTGCATATGCAGTTTGGCAAAACCGATATTGACGCGATCCAGATACGCGAAGAAGTAGCACAGAATTAAAAACGGAATCAGGCGACGGGTGATTTTGCTGTACACCGCGTCAGCTCTGTTTTCAGAATGAATAATCGCCATAGGTTCTGATCTCTTCATTTCCCCTCCGCCAGGAAGGGGAAAACGGGGTTAGTAAAGAGAGCTGCCGATATTTCTCAGAGGCAGGCCAGCCATCAGGTTTTTCTCGATATTTTCCAGCGAGATGTTTTTGGTTTCAGGCACGAAAAGCAGGGTGAGGATGATGCACAGGACGTTCAGCACGGCGTAGAGCCAGAAGGTGCCCGCGCTGCCCACCGAGTCGATAAGCGTCAGGAAGGTCGCGCCGATAATGGTGTTGGCGATCCAGTTCGCCATGGTGGAGCAGGTCACGCCGAAATCGCGCCCGGCCAGCGGCTGGATCTCTGAACACAGCACCCAGATCAGCGGCCCGGCGCTCATGGCAAAACCGGTGATGAAAATCAGCAACAGGATGACGGCGGTGTATTGCTGCACCGGGCTGGTGATGCCGATGAAGAACATGTAACCCAGTAACGCCATGCAAATCGCCATCACGCTGAAACCGAGTTTGAGGATCGGCTTGCGTCCCCAGCGGTCTACCAGACCAATCGCAATGAACGTCGCCAGCACGTTGGTTAAACCGGCGATCACCGTGCCCCACATCTGCTGTTGGGTGGAGGCAAAACCGGCAATGGCAAAGATTTTCGGTGCGTAATACATGATGACGGTCATGCCGGTGAACTGCTGCATGAACTGCAATAACACGCCGAGGCAGGTGGAGCGGCGAAAATGACTGCTGGCACGAAACAGCTGCCAGCCACGCTGGCTTACCTTCACGCTTTCGCGGATGGCGTCCAGCTCGGTGTGCGCTTCCCTTTCGCTGGAGCGCAACAGCAGCAGCACTTTCTGCGCCAGCGCATGTTTGTTTTTCATCATCAGCCAGCGCGGGCTTTCCGGCAGGGTGAGAACCCCGGCAAACAGCACCAGCGCCGGAAAGGTGATGATGCCCAGCATCCAGCGCCAGTTGCCGCTTTGGCTGAAGGCCGTGTCGGAGAGAAACGCCACCAGGATCCCGATGGTGATCATCAGCTGATACATGGAAATCATGCTGCCACGGATATGTTCCGGCGCGATTTCAGACAGATACAGCGGTGCGACGAACGAGGCGACGCCGACCGCCGCGCCGAGCAGGAAACGCGAGACGATCAGAGTCTGCAAATCAGGGGCAAAGGCGCAACCGACCGACCCTGCGACAAAAAGTGCTGCGCCAATCAGCAGCGTTTTTTTACGTCCGATACGGGTACACATCGGGCCGCTGCACAGCGCACCCAGCGCCGCGCCGACCATCATGACGCTGACCACCATTTCCTGCTGATGACTGCTCAGCCCGAATTCCTGTGCCAGAAACGGTAACGCGCCCGCGATCACGCCCATATCCAGCCCGAACAGCAGACCGGCCAGTGCGGCTAAAAAACACACCAGCAACGTTTGCCGGTTGGTGCGGGGAACAGAGTGTGGAATTGCATGTGTCGTCATACGAAACCTCGGAGGTCATTTTATGTTTTTACAGGGATGTGTAGGGAAAGCAGAGTGGCCCGTGGTCAGGTGGTTTTACGGCTCAGCAGCGCTTCATGCGCCTGATGCCATGCCGCCTGATAAGCCAGTGCGCGTTCGCGCAGTGCGGTCAGGGAAATGCCCGGCTGATAGAGGCCACCGCCCAGGCCGAAACCGCGGGCGCCAGATTGCAGATACCTGTGCATTTGTGCGGCATCGGCGCTGATCCCGCCGACCGGCAGGCAGACGGTTTTTTCCGGCAATACCACCAGCATCGCTTTGGTGATGGCCGGGGTGATCATCTCCGCCGGAAACAGCTTCAGGGCGCTGGCACCGGCATTCAGCGCGGCAAAGGCTTCGCCCGGCGTGGCGACGCCCGGCAGGCTGACTAAACCGAGCGCACAGGTGGCGCGGATAACCGAAAGATCGGGGTTCGGGGAGATAATCAGCTGACCCCCGGCTTCCGCCACCTGATGCACCTGACGTTCGCTGAGCACGGTACCCGCGCCGACAAAACCGTTATCACCGACGGTTTTCGCCATGATGGCGATCGACTCCAGCGGTTGCGGGCTGTTCAGCGGCACTTCCAGCCAGGTAAATCCGCATTCCAGCAGGGTACGCGCCACGCCTTCAGCTTCGGCGGGCGTCACACCCCGTAAAATGGCAATCAGCGGCAACCGGCATTGCTGCCAGCGGGTGGAAAAATTCAGTGCATTCATGTGCGTTCTCCGTTCAGGCTGCGGCAGATAGCGGCCATGCCTTCAATGAAACAGTCATTGCCGTCAGCCGGTTGCAGGCTGATGCCCATCTGGCTGGCAGCGCGGGTGTAGCGTTCGGTTAACGCCGGGGAACCGACGATCCACGCCTGCGTTTCCGGCAGGGCCAGCAGCTCTGCGCCAATGAGTAAACCGGAGAGGTAGCTGGCAACGTCTGCAGGAGGCAGCGTGCCGTCGAGCCGCAGGGTGCGCGCCGAGAACAGCGCATTGCTGAGAAACGGTGCTGCGGGCGCATGACTGACGCCAAGCGCAAAGGCGCTGGCATCGTCTGACGGCTCAGGCAAATCCCGGCCCAGCAGCGAATGGTTGAGCATCACGGCGTAGATTTCGCCGGTCATAAAGGTGCTGAAATGACGGATCTGGCCGTTCAGCAGGAAGGCATGTTTGCTGTGCGTACCCGGTAAAATCACACAGTGCTGCGCCTGCGGGTGCAGTGCCGCCAGCCCGGTCAGCTGGACTTCCTCTCCGCGCATCACGTCGGGCAGGCCGAACGCGTTTGGGCCGCTGACGCCCGCGATTATCTGGCACGGGCTTCCCCACGGCGTGTTCACCGTGGCGACCTGCGCGGCGAGCTGCTCACCTCCGGCGGGCAGGGCGACGTAAGGCACTTCCAGCCAGCCTTGCTGTGAGCCGACCATTCCCGCCATCAGCAGCGGCAGCCTGGGGTACTCGTCCAGCCACGGCTGAATCAGAGGCTGCAACGCCGCCGCAAACTGCCGGTCGGGTACGTTAAGCAGGCCGCAGGGGGCGTGAGTCGTGGCAACACAGAGGGAATCCTTCATCAGGAACGCCCGAAAATTCGAGGTTCCCCAGTCAATGGCAATCCAGTGTTTGTGCATGGCATTCTCATTCTTGAGTTACAACAATATAAATCTTGTATGACAAGAATGATGGGTGAGAAATAACCTTATTACTGTGAGGGAGATCGGAAGTTAGCGAATCAGGCGGGAAAAGCGTTAAAAGAAGTGCTGATACTTTTCGGGGATCTCACGCCAGATATGTTTGTGCGCGGCGCTGAGTAAGATGTGGCGCATGCACTGGCGCGCCTGATCAACTTGCTTGAGGCGAATGGCTTCGAACAGATCCCGGTGCTGCTGCACGGCATCCTGCGTCAGAGTGAGATCCTCTTCGAGGGTTTGCTTAAAAGAGAGCAGCATCGCCGCAGACAGCGCGCTACCGACGGAAGAGAGGAACGGGTTATGGCAGGCTTTGAGCACCGCCGTATGAAAAGCCAGATCGCCCTGTTCAAACTGGGCGGCAGAACCCTTTTGCTGCCCGGACTGCATGGCGTGCAGCGCATTTTCGATGGCGGCGAGATCGTTTCCGTTGGCATTGAGCGCCGCCATGGCCGCGACGTCCGGTTCGAAAATCAGGCGCGTGAGCATCAGTTGCTCAACCAGTTCGGATTCAATCCCGACGTCTTCCAGCCATGAGAGCACGTCGGCATCCAGAAAACTCCACTGCTCGCGCGGCGTGACGATACTGCGGCGCTTGGCCTGGATCAGTAACATGCCTTTTGCCCCCAGCACCTGAAGCGCGTTGCGAACCGACGTTCGCGACGCCTCGTACTGCTGCGCCAGCTCATTTTCTCCCGCAATCGGCATGCCAACGGCCAGCTCGCCACGAATAATACGCAGCGCTAAATCGCGGGTAATGGATTCTGAAACGGAAGCGGTGAGTTTGTTCATTAAGTTTCCGGTGAGGCAGCGGCAATAAGACGCCGGGAGATTAAGTCACTGTAATGGCGACATGTTACACCGCAATCTCTCATAACCCAACCGGCTGCGGATACAAGCCTTTGCGCTTCCATTTCACATCGACCACCGACTGGCCGCTGTGGATTTTTCCCTGCAACAGCAGATTAAATTTGGCGCTGGTGGCGCGCATTAAGCGGCTTTGCAGAATATACACCGCCTCCGTGCCGAGCTCGCGGCAGGGCAGCAGCATCGAGGTGAAATTCATCGGCGTCGCGGTTTTCATCTCATGGGCGAAATCCATGCTCATCAGTGAAATATCTTCCGGAACCCGGATGCCCATTGCGGTCAGCGCTTCCAGCGTGGCGTGGGCAATCGGCGTACTGCCGCAGACAATCGCCGAGGGCAGCGTTTCCCGTTTGTGTTCGCGCAGGTATTTATCAATGCTTTCCCGCGCCTGTTCCTTGCCGTTACCTTTATTGATCAGCAGATGAGTGGCTTCATCAAAAGCAATGTGATGTTCAAGACAGGCGCGTTTGAAGCCGTCCAGACGCTGCATCATGGTTTCCCGCCGCAGATCGGTGAACAGCAATACCGGCCTGTGCCCCTTCTGGAATAAATAATGTGCCGCGCTGTAGCCGATGGAATAGTGATCGGCGGAAACACAGTCGAGGCGCATTTCGCTGTCTTTCGCGTTGATCATCACCACCGGTTTATTCGATTCCGCCGCCAGCCGGTACAGCATCACATCATCAATGCCGATAATAATAATGCCATCCACATCCGACTGGCTGAGCGCCTGCATGAAACCGGCGATATCCGGATCATTCACCGTCAGCGCGCATTTTCGCACGTGAATGTCGAAACGGCTGACCTCCGCCGTTATTTCCTGAATGGCTTCATAATAATAGAGATCTTCATGGGGAGAGAATGCAGCCGGTGGCGCGCAAATTAACAGAGTATTCATTAACAGGCGGCTGGCGGGAATGTCGCGCAAAATACCCATATTTCTGGCATGGGTAAATACTTTTTCTTTTGCCTGCGGGCTGACATTCGCTTTGCCAGCTAATACCCGGGAAACAGTGCTGGGAGAAAGCCCTGTTAACTCGGCTATTTGCCTGATTTTTAATTTTCCTGTCATTTTGTGATCAACGCCTCATTAGCTTATGGACTTATTACCACGTGTAACTGTTTGTAATTCATCAGCTATTCATCATCATAGCAAATCCGAAATGCCGCGCTGCAATTCCTGTCACAAATACCGATTGTTGGAAAAAAATGCCATTACTATTCTCTCAGCAATAAGTGTTGCAGCAGATTTTAAGTATTTATCCGCGCCAGATGAAATGACGAAACACGTAAAATCAGTCATTAAATCAGCAAGGTGACGGCTGCCCATCAGTCTGAAATCAGGAATAAAATAATGCTGAAAATAGCGATCGTTGGTACCGGTAATATTTCACATAACCATATTCAGGGATATTTGCAGTTTGCTGACCGTTGTCAGATTGTCGCGCTGCTGGATATTTATCCTGAGAAAGCCGAAGAGAAGAAACGGCATTACGGCCTGACAGAGGCCAAAGTCTATGCCAGCCATCAGGATATTCTCGGCGACCCGGACATTGACGTTTTTGACATCTGTACACCGCCGTATGTGCATGCACAAATTTCAATTGATGCGCTGACCGCGGGCAAACATGTGCTTTGTGAAAAGCCGATGGCGGCATCATTACAGGAATGCGATGCGATGATAAGCGCGGCGCAGACGAGCGGCAAAACGTTGTCGATCATTGCCCAGAACCGCTTTACCGATGCGTTCTGGCGGCTGAAAAAAGTCATCGATTCCGGCGAAGCGGGCAAAGTCTGCCATGCGCAGGTGGACTCTTTCTGGTGGCGCGGCCACTCGTATTACGATTTGTGGTGGCGCGGCACCTGGGAAAAAGAGGCGGGTGGCTGCACGCTCAATCACGCTGTTCACCATATCGATGCGATTCAGTGGATGCTGGGTTTCCCGTCGGAAGTGGTCTCGATGATCACCAATGCCGCGCACGACAATGCCGAAGTGGAAGATCTCTCGGCGGCGATTTTCAAATATGACTCCGGTGCGCTGACCCAGCTGACTGCCTCGGTGGTGCATCACGGCGAAGATCAGAAGATGGTGATCCAGGGCGAGCGCGCGCGGATCTCGGCGCCGTGGGACACTTTTGCCAGCATTTCTGCACCTAACGGTTTCCCTGTCGAAGCACGTGATACGGCGCGGGAAAACCGTCTTGATGACATTTATCAGTCCATTCCTGCGTTGACCTACACGCTGCACACCGGTCAGATCGACAATTTCCTCACGGCGCTGGAAACCGAAACCGCACCGCTGGTCGACGGCGTGCAGGGCAAACGCTCGCTGGAGCTGATCGCCGCGATTTATAAATCCGCCATCACCCGCAGCATTGTGACGCTGCCGATTTTGCCGTCGGATCCTTTCTATCAGACCGGCGGGCTGGTGTCGCTGGCACCGCACTTTTATGAGAAATCCGCCTCCGTGGAAAACTTCGCCAATGAAGAGGCGATCCCGCTGGGCAAAAACATGGATAAAGGAGCCTGAAGATGAGCATTCAAGACGGGATGAACTATGCGCCGGTCGGGAAACCGCAGCCGGTGGTGAAGCCGGGCGAGTTTGTGATCGCGGCGGCGGCGCTGGATCACGGGCATATTTACGGCATGTGTAACGGGCTGATTGAAGCCGGTGCCAGCCTGAAATGGGTTTACGATCCGGATCCGGCAAAGGTGCAAAAATTTGTCAGCCAGTATCCGCAGGTGGCGGTGGCGGATTCGCTGGAAACGATCCTCGCCGACAGAGAAGTTCAGCTGGTGGCGGGCGCGGGCGTGCCTTCTGAACGCTGCGCCCTTGGGCTGAAAGTGATGGAGGCCGGTAAAGATTATTTCACCGATAAAGCACCGCTGACCACGCTGGAACAACTGGCCGCGGCGAAAGCCAAAGTGGCTGCCACCGGGCGAAAATATGCGGTTTATTACAGCGAACGGCTGCACGTTGAGAGCGCAGTTTTCGCCGGACAACTGGTGCAGGAAGGGGCGATCGGGCGGGTTATCCAGACGCTGGGTACCGGGCCACACCGCGAAGGCGAAGGCCGCCCGGACTGGTTTTACGAACGGGAAAAATTCGGCGGCATTCTGTGTGATATCGGCAGCCATCAGATCGAACAGTTCCTGTTTTACACCGGCAACCGCAACGCCCGCGTGGTCGCCGCGCAGGCGATGAATTTTAACCATCCGGCATCCCCGCGTTTTGAAGATTTCGGCGACGCGATGCTGGAAGGCGACAATGGCGCACGCGGTTATTTCCGCTGCGACTGGTTCACGCCAGACGGGCTGAGCACCTGGGGCGACGGACGTCTGACGCTGCTGGGTACCGAAGGCTACATCGAGATGCGCAAATATGTCGATATCACGCGCGGCGAGCAGGATGTGGTGTATCTGGTGAATCAGCAGGGCGAGTTCCGCTATCCGGTATCAGGAAAAGTGGGCTTCCCGTTCTTCGGCCAGCTGATTCTCGATTGCCTGAATCGCACCGAAAACGCCATGACCCAGGAGCATGCGTTTAAAGCCGCCGAGTTGTGCGTGCGTGCGCAGATGCTGGCAAATCAGGCGGGACAATCGGTGTAATCCGGAGGCGCGTCATGAAAACCATTAATGCGGCCATCATCGGTTGCGGGGCTATTCACACCTGCCATGCCGGGGCGATCCTGCAAAATCCGGCCAGCCGTTTACAGGCCATTGCCGAATGCGATGTTGAAAAAGGCCAGGCGCTGGCGCAGCAGTATCAGTGTGCGTTTTACGCCGATTATGCCGAAATGCTGCGCGATCCGCACATTGACGTGGTGCATATCTGCCTGCCGCATTATCTGCATCAGGAGGCCATTCTCGCCGCACTGGCGGCGGGAAAACACGTGTTTACCGAGAAACCGGCGGTACTCAATCCCGGCGAAATCAAGGCGGTTAAAAAAGCGCTGACCGATTCGGGAAGGCTGCTCGGGGTGTGTTATCAGAACCGGCTTAACCCGTCGAGCCAGAAAATCCACGCGCTGCTGGCAAGCGGCGCGCTGGGCAAAATGCTGAGCATTAAAGCCGTGCTGACCTGGTCACGCGGCGGAACCTACTACAGCCAGAGCCCGTGGCGCGGGCATTTCGCGACCGAAGGCGGCAGTCTGCTGATCAATCAGGCGATCCACACACTGGATCTGATGCAGTGGTTTGGCGGCGGCGTTCGGGCGATAAAAGGTGTGGTGGACAGCCATTTTCTGGGGGAGGTGACCGAGAACGAAGACACCGCCATGGCCAGCCTGATACTGGCGAATGGTGCACGCGGGCTGTTTTATGCCAGCAACTGTCACAGCACCGATTCCCCGCTGCTGCTGGAAATCCACTGTGAAAACGGGCTGCTGCAACTGCACCATAACGCGCTCTGGCTGATCTCAGGAGAAAATAAAACGCTGCTGGTCAGCGATCACAGCCCGGCAGGGCAGGGGAAAAGTTACTGGGGCGACAGCCATCGTCAGGCCATTAATAATTTCACGCACTCTGTCCGTTCTTTCGAGAACAGAAACCTTGAAGATGACAATTATACCTCTCTGGACGAGGCCGATATTTCCCTCAAGATGGTTGAGGCGATTTATCGTTCCTCACAATTAAGACAATGGATCACGCTTGAATAAATAATATTAATAATAACCCTACATTCACAGGATAATAAAAATGAAGCCTACTGAACGCAGAGTCGGTTACGGCACGGCCATAGGTTATGGCGTGACGGATTTATTTGGTGGCGGTGCATTCGCCGTTATTGGTACCTGGCTTTTATTCTTTTATACGACCTATTGTGGATTATCTGTATTAGAGGCCGGGTCAATATTCGCCATTGCCCGCGTCATCGACGCCATATTAAGTCCGATTATGGGCTACATCACCGATAATTTCGCCAACACCTGGCTTGGGAAAAAGTTTGGCCGCCGCCGGTTTTTCCTGCTGATCAGTTCCCCGCTGATGTTCCTGTATGCGCTGGTCTGGGTAACCGACATGAGCTACTGGTATTATCTCGGCACCTATCTGTCTATCGAGTTGCTTTCGGCCATGGTGCTGGTGCCGTGGGAAACGCTCTCTTCTGAAATGACCAACCGCTTCAGCGAACGCACCCGCCTGTCTGGCGTGCGTATGATCTGCTCCCAGCTCGGTGGCCTGCTGGCGGTGTCGATCCCCGGTGTGATCATGCAATTCACCGGTAAAGATAATCCGATGACGTACACGTATACCGGCATTATTTTCGCCTGTATTTTCTGCGTCGCGGTCTTTACCACCTGGATGTGTACCTGGGAAGCCAAAGACGTGCGGGAAGAGTTTGAGCCGGAACCGCTGGGCGCAAACAGCGGCGGGTTGCTGCACCATTTAAAAAGCCTGGCGCTGGATCTTCTTTCCTCCTTTAAAATACGTATGTTCCGCCAGCATATTATTATCTATATTTTCTCTTTTACCGCGCTGGACGTATTTGGTGCCGTCTTTACTTATTACGTGGTGTACGGATTACATCTGAGTGCATCGGCGGTATCGGGGTATTTAACCGTCGCGGCATTAGCCTCCGTGCCTTCCACCTTTATTTTTATGATGCTGCTGGAAAAAATCAATATGTCACCTTCCGGCGCATTAAGGCTGGCTTACGGCATTATTTTTTGCGTGCTGGCATTTCTGTTCTATGTGTATATCACCGAAATGACGGTGTCTGTTTTGCTGTTCTCGGCAGTGTTCGCGGTGTTCGGTTTTGCCCGCGCCGGGCTGTATTACATTCCGTGGAACATCTACAGCTTTATTCCCGACGTGGATGAAATCGTCACCAAAAAACGTCGCGAAGGGATATTCGCCGGTGTGATGGTACTGACCCGCAAAAGCACCGTGGCGCTGGCAATTATGCTGATCGGCATCGTGTTGCAGGAGAGCGGTTTCGTCAAAGGGCAGGGTATGCAACCGGTCAGCGCGCTGCATGCGATTATCGGGCTGATGATATTCGCCACCGCCGCACTGCTGGCCGTCAGTTTTTACATGACATTCAAATTTAAACTGACGCGTGACACCCACAAAACGCTGATCAAAGAGGTGGCGCGTCTGAAACTGGGCGGCGATCTTGCAGACTGCACGCCGGAGTGCCAGAAAGTGATCAAAGATCTGACCGGCTATGAGTACAGTGAAGTCTGGGGCGCAGGGGCCAGGGGAAAAGTGTTACACAGTGAAGTGGCGGGGTAGCGTTAAGGGGCGGGCAGCGTGGCTGCCCGCTCTCCGCTACTGCGCGGGCAGGGTCTGATTCCCGTCTCCCAGTGCGCGCTGCATAAATACGGTGTCCAGCCAGCGGCCATGCTTGAACCCCACCGAGTGCAGTGTCCCTTTTATCTGAAAACCGGCCGCGAGATGCAGGTTGATCGACGCGGTATTGTCGCTGTCGCCGACGTTTCCAATCAACTGACGAAAGCCGTGAGTTTCCGCCCAGTCGATGGCGCGGCGAAGCAGCGCTTTACCCGCTCCCCGTTTCTGAAAACCGGGATCAATATAAATAGAATCTTCCAGCGTGAACCGGTAAGCGAAACGCTCGCGGTAACGGCCAAGATAGCAAAATCCTTTCACTTCCCCTTCATGCAGCACCACCAGCCACAGCAGACCGGCCTCTTTGATTTTTTTCAGACGGGCGGAGATTTCACTTTGCTCAGGCGGTTGAGTCTCGAACGAGGCCGTTCCGTGAATGACGTGCCAGGCATAAATTTTTTGCATCGCGGGAACATGTTGTTCATCCGCCTCAATAATTTCCATTCTTACTGCTCCGCAGAGGGCGCCAAATCACTACTTTTTGCGTAAACAGGGCCCGAAGGCAAACTGTTTTTGACAGGTATAAGTAAAACGTCTGGATACCCCCTGCCGGCCGCTGTTCTGTGTTTATACTTTTTTCTTCTTATCGATATTTTTTTGGTTTTTAAATCACCGTCGGTCCTCCTGTTATAGTCAGTGTCTTTGCACATTAGCGCTTATTTTTTAAGGATAAAGAGTGAAACTGACAACCTCTCATTTTCGGGCCGGAGCCCTGGTTTTGCTGGCGGGTTTACTGCTGGCAGGCTGTGACCAAAAAAGCAGTGATGCGAAACATATTAAGGTGGGGGTGATTAACGGCGCCGAGCAGGATGTGGCGGAAGTGGCTAAAAAAGTCGCCATAGAGAAATACGGTCTGGAGGTCGAGCTGGTCGGTTTCAGCGGTTCCTTACTGCCGAACGATGCCACCGAGCATGGCGATCTGGATGCGAACGTCTTCCAGCATCGCCCGTTCCTTGAACAGGACAATAAAGCGCATAACTATCATCTGGTCGCCGTCGGCAATACCTTCGTTTTCCCGATGGCCGGTTATTCAAAGAAAATTAAAACCGTTGATCAACTCAGCGAAGGCGCGACGGTCGCGATCCCGAATGATCCGACCAATCTCGGGCGCGCGCTGTTGCTGCTGCAAAAAGAAAAACTGATCACCCTGAAAGAGGGAACCGGCCTGCTGCCGACGGCGCTGGATATCACTGCAAACCCGCATCACCTGAACATTATGCAGCTGGAAGGTGCGCAGTTACCGCGCGTACTGGACGACCCGAAAGTTGACGTGGCGATCATCAGCACCACCTACATTCAGCAAACCGGACTCTCGCCGGTGCATGACAGCGTGTTTATCGAAGATAAAAACTCTCCTTACGTCAATATTCTGGTCGCGCGGGAAGACAATAAAGATGCGCAGAACGTGAAGGAGTTTCTGAATTCTTACCAGTCGCCAGAAGTGGCGAAGGCGGCAGAGAAAATCTTTAACGGTGGCGCGGTGCCGGGGTGGTAACAGGCGGTTGAGGTGTCAGACAGGCGCTGAACCGCGCCTGTCTGACCAAAGCGTCACATCATGATGCCGCTTTATTTATGTTGATTCGCAAACTCTTCTTTGGCTTTCTTCAACTGCTGCTGGAAGGCGTCGTTGGTGTGAAGCGTGGCGACCACCGCGGAGCCGACGATGCGGGCGGCATCGACATCGCTCTGCCAGTGGTATCCGCAGATCACACGGCTCTGGCCCAGATCATAACCGCGCTGAAGGATTTGATCCTGACGTTGCGGGTTGATTTCAGTCAGTACCAGCGCGGTCGCCCAGCCGATAGAGGTGTGGCCGGAAGGATAGGATCCGTTCTTCGACAGCTTATCTTGCTCGGTGGTGTTACAGGTCGGCACGCCGTAGAACGCAAACGGACGAATGCGCATGTACTTCTCTTTGGCTGAGCGGGTCGCCAGATCGCCGGCATCTTCAATCATATTGGTCAAAAGCTTGTGCAACTCCGGCGTATCTTTGGCTGTGATCGGCGAGCCAAACGCACCGGAGAAGGCATTCGCCACGCCGCCGCCGCTCAGGTTAGCGTCTTCAGCAGCCTGTTTACCGCGCTCGGTTGAACGCAGCAACCGGCCTTGCTCATACATGGCCTGATCGTTGAGAAACGCGATGCTGCCAACGGCAGGTGGCGGCGGAAGCAACGTCAGGCTGTTGATCGCCTGATCGTTTTTCAGATAGTAAAGGTCTGGTTTGGTGGTCGCATCGTTGCCGGTGAGGGCGAATGCATTGACAGAAAACAGGCTGGCGAGGCAAAAAGTAGTCAAAGTCTTCATCAAAGTTTCCTTACTTACATCTTAGATTTCATTACGAACTCATTTCCGTAACATTTTTTAACATGTGTAAGTAAAACAAATTTTTTGCAGGAAAGTTTGCGTGAGATCTCAAAACTGGGAATTTGTGGAGATTGCTGTCAGTTGAGCCAGGCAGCGACACCCCCGTGTCTGGAACAGGTCCCTCGTCTATGCGTACTGAAACTGTAGGTACCATCCCTGCACTGAGCCGATGCGCCATCGGGCGCGTTACCCGATTTCGTATGCGCCGGACGGTGAATTTCCTGCCCGTCAGAGTTGGTGTAATCCCCTTGCTCGACAAGTTCATTATCCTGAGGCGGAGACTGTGTATGCTGCTTTGCTGTAGCAGTATTGAATAAAAGCGTGATCGCAAAAAGAACAAATCCGAGTAAGCGCATGATGGCACTGCATCCCTGTCGTTGCTTTATGGGTTGTAATTATTTGCGACGAGAATACACCTGAAAACCACATAAACAATGCTGATATTTGAACAGTAGTTGAGCGTCTAAAGAACGTGCATAAGGAGAAGGGGGGATATATTTTTTGGAGCAAGATGAACAGGACGGGAAGGGTTGGATGGTGTCCCTATACGCGCAGTCCCAACATATTTTAGGTTCTTAAGATGATTGCGCGGAGTATCTCTCGCTGAGCCCCTGCGGGAATAAATGCCCTCTCATATGACATTGTCTGTGAGTAACAACAGGCAAAGGTAAGGTGCATTAGTGAGACATAAGTATGGTAGTTCGCAGAAATTAGCTTGTTGATAGAAGTTCAAATATGGTGCCGCTGGTCTTAACCTTACATTTTTTCAGTTTTGATTTTATCCCTTGTGCATGCCAGAGCGCATGGCGCAAGGATTCTCATGTTTTACCCCAGCCATATACCACCCCCTTTTCGGTGACTCATTTTCACGTAAAACTGAAAAATACTGAAATTCATCTCAATCTTTTCAGTTTGGGATTTACGAGATAACCCCAGGCGCGGTGCGGTCTGGCGTATCGGTATGTAGAAAAGGAAAACTGAAAAACTTATGCATTACAAAAACTTCTGGTGGGTGCGGTGTAGTGCATTTTTCGACATTTGAGCGTCTTCATGCGTTAAGTTATAATAATGGACATTAAGAGCTTCAAAGTTAGAATAAGGATATCCGCTTTGTATATATACAAATATCGTAAATTTGAATAGAATAGTCTAAATGCTTTGAAGGAAAATAAAATATGGTTCTCGCAAGGTGTTAAATTTAATGATCCATTCGATTGCTCAGTTAATGTTCCAGTTAATTTAATGAGTAAAGGGTCATTGAAGGAGTTTATTTATAAAAACACAACCAATAGTAGCATGTTTGAGATTGCTAAGAATAACCATTACATTCTTGAAGAAGTCATCAATAAACAAATGGAGGATAGTCAGTTATTGATAGATACTTTAGGTGTACAATCTCATGAGTTAGCACCTGTATTTAATATTGTTGCGGCAACTCTACTTAGGAGTTTTGTATGTTGCTTCTCTACAACATCCACCAATCCATTGTTATGGTCTCATTATGCTGATTCACACACAGGATTTTGCATAAGATTTAAAAAAGAAATATTGCTCAGGGATTTATCAATTTCAGAATTTGGAAATGTAATTTACAATAATGAACCAGTAAATATTATGAAAGGAACGTATGACGGTAGTAATTTAGCTAAAAATATTATATTCAGTAAGTCAGAAGCATGGGCTTACGAAAAAGAATACCGTTTTATTCATAATGACTTAGCAATTTCCGAGACGGACTTTTATCGAGTTTGTACCTATTCTGATGAGGCTATTGATTGCATAATTCTAGGGTTTTCGGCAGATACAGAAGCCTTAAACAAGTTACTAGATGTGATTGAAGGGAAAAAAATCATTATTAAAAAAATAAAAAGGGCTCAACATGGTTTTGAGCTTTATGTAGATACGAAAAATTATTAGGATGCAGAGTGAAAGTATATAAATACAGAAGTGGAGAGGGTCTAGCATTAAAACGGGATTTGAGAAGTCTTATCAATAATGAAATATATAGTGCTCCTATTGATAGTTTAAACGATATCTTTGAAGCTAAGTATATTCTTGATGAAGGGGGCTTTAAACTCAACTTGATGGACAATTATCTTGAGGGTGATAATTTAAATGACATAAAAAATAATGCACTGGATGTTTTAAATAAATATATTGAATTATCCGGTAAATTTGGTGTGTATTCATTGAGTAAAAATTATGGTGATGAAATTTTATGGGCTTACTATGCTAATTCGCATAAAGGTTTCTGCCTAGAGTATGAGCTTGATGAATTAGTATCTTACAGGATGCGAGATGAACTTATCATAGATGTGATATATCAAAAATAAGTTCCCACTTTAACCTTCACTGATTTATTTGTTTTTCAAAAAACAAAAAGTTTACAAAGTGCTATCAACAAAAAGTTAATAGCAACGAAGTCAGAAAGATGGAGTCATGAACGCGAGTTGAGAATAGTGACAGCTGTGTCTGGGAAATATAAGTATGAATATAATAGTTTAAAAGCAATATATTTTGGTTGTAGGAGTCTTACATATTTGCATAAATTTGTTATGAAAGTAATGAAAGGAAGAGGTATTAAATACTATAAAATGCAAACTAGAAGTAATTCTTATGAGTTGGAGAGGGTTGAACTTAGAGATGAATATGCTGGTTATACATACAAGAAAATAGAACTGGCAGTTGTAGAGGATGGCATTCCCTATATTTCATTGGCTAATAAGAAATATGAAAATTATTTTCACGATGCAATTAAGATAGTGTCAGAGTTACCCAATAGTAAAATAATATCTGACGTAGATTTATCTGTTTTTAGAGGGAGTGCCTCCAATCCTATGATTTTCGTTATATATATATCAGACGATGATAAATATCAGAAGAAATATTTTTCTTTAGCGGAGATTGATGCTTATTTTAAAAGAAAATAATCATGATTTTGAACGATTTTTTAGATTATCCAAATTAAGTTATGCTCCTTTGACTCACTATCTTGCTTGCGTCATTAGAGGCGGCAAATGGGACTCGAACGTAGATAAGCATGAGCTGTTTAAATGAGTTGTCTGAGACAGTAGTCTTTTAGATTTAAAAAAACATAATGAGAACTAAAAATGGTGTCCCCTACAGGAATCGAACCTGTAACTAGCCCTTAGGAGGGGCTTGTTATATCCGTTTAACTAAGGAGACACGGGCGCCTGTGGAAAGCGCCCGCGTAGTATACCCGTTTTTCTCTCAATAATAAGGCGTTAGCCTGCCGTTTGGTCGTTTCCTCGCCAGTTGCGGCGGTTTTACTGACGTTTACGGCTTCGCGGCCTCTTTCTTCGCGGCTTCCTGTTCCTCTTTTTTGGCTTTGGCTTTCTTCTGGTTACTCATGTCGTTACGGATCTGCGCGTGGCTTATCAGTGCGAAGATAAAGGTGCCACCGGCGATGTTCCCCGCGAGCGTTGGCAGGGCGAACGGCCAGATGAATTCATACCAGGGGATCGCGCCGGAGAACACCAGGTAGAGAACCTCCACCGAACCGACCACGATGTGCGTCAGGTCGCCTATCGCCACCATGTAGGTCATCAGCATGATCACCCAGAGTTTGGCGGTACCGGCTGACGGGATCATCCACACCATCGTGGCAATCAGCCAGCCGGACACCATTCCGCCGACAAACATGGCTTCCGGACCTTTCTCCATGATCTCCAGACTGATGGTGCGGAAGGCTTCGTCAGTGGTGGTATCGAAGAATGGCACCAGATGGAACGCCAGCGCCGCAATCCCGCCGCCGAGGATGTTGCCGCCCAGCACCAGACCCCATAACCGCAGCAGCAGCAGGATATTTTTGCCGGTCAGTTTTTGCATCACCGGTAAAACCGCCGTCACGGTGTTCTCAGTGAACAGCTGCTGACGCGCCATGATCACAATAATGAACCCGACGGTATAACCGATGTTCTCGATGAAGAACCGTTCCGGGGAATCCGGCAGGCGTGCGTGCAGAATGCCTTTCGCCATTAATGACGCGCTGATGGAAAGCCCGGCGGCGATGGCTGACCACAATAAAGCCTGCCCGTCGCGCTCCAGCTCTTTCTCACCTTCCATGCGGATAACTTCGTGTACCGCTGCGGCTTTGGACGGCAAATTGTCCTCGCCGGTTTCGATCTCTTTGCCCTGTGCGTGCTCGTCGCTGTCGACGTCACTGCTGTCCTGTTTTTTGTGCTCTTGTTGCATGGTGATTCCTTCGGTGTGCCGCAAGGCGGCTTTAAAATGTGTTCAGGGATAAGCATAGGCGAGACAACGCGTTTATGAGCAAATATACATAAAAGTTACAAAGCATTAACCCATGAACCTTATGGGACAATTTGTGGATTGTGTGCTGGATTTCAGGGTTTTCAGCCATGTAAACTGTGGCACCTTGCGCTGCGTCGCCTCTGACGCCTGTGATATGATGCGTACTTGTGAAAAATAAGAGATATCCTCATGTTTGAAGCCCTTAATCTGAGTTGTGTTCGCGATGAGCGAACCTTGTTCAGCGGCTTAAGTTTCACCCTCGAACCGGGTGAAATCGTGCAGATTGAGGGGCGCAACGGCGCCGGTAAAACCAGCTTGATGCGCATTCTTGCCGGGCTTTCCTCTGCGGACGCCGGTGAAGTTCGCTGGCAGGGCGTGAATACCCGCCGTCAGCGCGACGTTTTTCATCAGCATCTGCTGTATCTCGGCCACCAGCCCGGCGTAAAGTCAGTGCTTACTGCGTTTGAAAACCTTGCCTTTTATCTGTCTGTTAACCGTCCGTCCGGAAAGGCTGAAGCCGATGCCGATGCGATTTATCAGGCATTAGACAATGTCGGGCTGCTGGGGTACGAGGATGTGACAGTGGCGCAAATGTCCGCCGGACAGCAGCGCCGTGTTGCCCTGGCGCGTTTATGGCTGAGCACCGCGCCGTTGTGGATCCTTGATGAACCGCTGACCGCCATTGATAAACAAGGCGTTGCAACGCTGATCAACCTGTTTGAACAACACGCAGAGCAGGGCGGTATGGTGCTGCTGACCACGCATCAGGATTTGCAGGGCGTGAGCCGTGACGTGCGAAAACTCCGTCTGACCAGCGAAGAGCTGGCGTGACGCCTGGGGAAATGAGACGGAATGTTTACTAAAGTCCTGCGACGCGAACTGAAAATTGCCTTTCGCAAAAGCGCCGAAATTATCAACCCGCTGTGGTTTTTCCTGATTGTGATCACTCTGTTTCCGTTAGGCATTGGCCCGGAGCCTAAACTGCTGGCGCGGATAGCACCCGGTATTGTCTGGGTCGCGGCGCTGTTGTCTTCGCTTCTGGCGCTGGAAAGGTTGTTCCGTGATGACTATCTCGATGGCACGCTCGAGCAACTGCTGTTACTGCCTTCGCCGCTGGCGCTCACGGTTGTAGGGAAAGTATGTGCTCACTGGGTGGTGACCGGTCTGCCTTTACTGCTCCTGTCACCGCTGATTGCTTTACTGCTTTCGCTGGATTTTGAAACCTGGAAAGCGGTGGCGCTGACCCTGTTACTGGGCACGCCGACGCTGAGTTTTATTGGCGCGATAGGCGTGGCGCTCACCGTCGGGCTGCGCAAAGGCGGCGTGCTGCTCAGCCTGCTGGTGCTGCCGCTGTATATTCCGGTACTGATATTTTCCACCGGCGCGATTGATGCGGCGTCGATGTCGATGCCGATCGACGGTTATCTGGCGATCCTCGGCGCGATGCTGGCGGGCAGTGCGACGTTAGCGCCCTTCGCCACGGCGGCGGCGCTGAGAGTGAGCGTCCACTGACAGTTGTGTCTGTGCGTCGCGCGAAGTGGAATTATTTTACCTGTCGTTACAATACGGAAGAAAAAACGCAACCTTTGACTAACATCACATTTCTCTATGATCAAAAATAGAGAGATTGCTAAGTAAGTGCGGAAGACCGCTGTCTGACCGCGCAAGAGCCCGATGAGGCTCCACGGCAACCCGCACAGTGACATTTTAGAGTGAGCAACGATAACAATGTGGAAATGGTTACATCAACTCGCAAGGCCTGAACGGCTTTACCACATCTGTGGCCGGTTCATTCCGTGGCTCGGGCTGCTTGGCATTGCCTGCCTGCTGATCGGCTGGGTATGGGGTTTTGGCTACGCGCCGCCGGATTATCAGCAAGGTAACAGTTACCGGATTATGTATATTCATGTCCCGGCGGCCATCTGGTCGATGGGAATATACAGCGGCATGGCTATCGCCGCCTTTATCGGGCTGGTGTGGCAGATGAAAATGTCCGATCTGGCCGTGGCTGCCATGGCACCGGTGGGAGCTGTTTTCACGTTCATTGCACTGGTCACCGGCTCTGCCTGGGGCAAACCGATGTGGGGCACCTGGTGGGTGTGGGACGCGCGTCTGACGTCCGAGCTGGTGTTACTGTTCCTCTATCTTGGCGTGATTGCGCTCTACAACGCGTTCGACGATCGCCGTCTGGCGGGGCGTGCGGCCGGTATTCTGGTGCTGGTCGGCGTGGTGAATATCCCGATCATTCATTATTCCGTGCAATGGTGGAACACCCTGCATCAGGGCTCGACCAATATGCAGCAAACCATCGACCCGAGTATGCGCTACCCGCTGCGCTGGGCGATCTTCGGTTATCTGTTCTTCTTTATTACCCTGACGCTGATGCGTTTACGTAACCTGATCCTGGTTCAGGAGCGTCTGCGTCCGTGGGTGGCTGGCCTGCTGAATAAGGAGCGTCGCGGATGAGCCCTGCATTCTCAAGCTGGCATGATTTCTTTGCGATGGGCGGCTATGCATTTTATGTCTGGCTGTCCGTTGCCGCCACGCTGATCTCCCTGATTGCGCTGGTGGCGCACACTTTCGTGCAGCACCGCCAGATCCTCAATGAGGTTCGCCGCCGTCAGGCCCGCGAAAAACGCATTATTCAGTCTCAGTCTAAAAAACAGCCTGGCGCACAGACGTCAGCGCTGGAACCGGACACCTCCCCGGAGAAGTTATTGTGAATCCACGTCGTAAAAAGCGCATGACGCTGGCGCTGCTGGTGCTGATCGGCCTTGGCCTGAGCATCACGCTGGTGATGTACGCGCTGCGCTCCAATATTGATTTGTTCTATACGCCGGGTGAAATTCTGCAGGGCAAAGGGGAAAACCACGAAATGCCGGAAGTTGGCCAGCGGTTGCGCATCGGCGGCATGGTGATGCCCGGTTCGGTAAAACGTGACCCGAAAAGTTTGCAGGTGAGTTTTAAAATTTATGATGCGCGCGGGGCGATTGCGGTGACCTACAACGGCATTCTGCCCGACCTGTTCCGTGAAGGGCAGGGCGTGGTGGCGCAGGGCGTGATGGAACCGGGAAACGTGGTGAATGCCATTCAGGTTCTGGCGAAACACGATGAAAACTATGTGCCGCCGGAAGTCGCCGACGCCATGAAAGAAAACCACAAAGGGCCGGCTTCGGCCTATGTGGGTAACGAGAAAGGAAACGACCGCTCATGATGCCGGAACTGGGAACATTTGCACTTTGTCTGGCGTTAGGTCTGGCGGTGTTACTGAGTATTTATCCGCAGTGGGGCGCGGCGCGCCAGGACAGCCGGATGATGGCGATGGCGCGTCCGCTGGCTTACGGGATGTTTGCCTGCATCACGCTGGCATTCATTATTCTGGTCCATGCGTTTGTGGTGAATGATTTCACCGTCGCTTATGTCGCGAACAATTCCAACACCCATCTTCCGGTGTATTACCGTGTGGCGGCCACCTGGGGCGCGCACGAAGGTTCCCTGCTGTTGTGGGTGCTGTTGCTCAGTTGCTGGACGCTGGCGGTGGCATTGTTCAGCCGCCAGATGCCGCAGGATGCCATCGCGCGCGTGCTGGCCGTGATGGGCATGATCACCGGCGGCTTCCTGCTGTTTATCCTGCTGACCTCGAATCCGTTTATCCGCTCATTGCCGAATTTCCCGGTGGACGGCAGTGACCTCAATCCGGTGTTGCAGGATATCGGCCTGATTTTCCATCCGCCGTTGCTGTACATGGGATATGTCGGTTTCTCCGTAGCATTTGCTTTCGCGATTGCTTCGCTGATGGCAGGGCGCCTGGATACCGCGTGGGCGCGCTGGTCACGTCCGTGGACGCAGGCCGCATGGGTATTTCTGACGATCGGTATCGTGCTCGGATCGGCGTGGGCGTATTACGAATTAGGCTGGGGCGGCTGGTGGTTCTGGGATCCGGTTGAAAACGCCTCCTTTATGCCGTGGCTGGCAGGGACGGCGCTGATCCACTCGCTCGCCGTCACGGAAAAACGCGGGACCTTCAAAGCCTGGACCGTGCTGCTGGCGATCACCGCCTTCTCGCTGTGTCTGCTCGGGACATTCCTGGTGCGCTCCGGCGTGCTGGTGTCGGTTCACTCGTTCGCCTCGGATCCGGCGCGCGGTATGTTTATTCTGGCTTATCTGGTGATTGTGATTGGCGGTTCGCTGCTGCTGTACGCCATCAAAGGTAATTCGGTGCGTGCGCCGAGCCGTCACGAACTGCATTCGCGCGAAACGTATTTGCTCAGCAATAACGTTCTGCTGGTGGCGGCGATGCTGGTGGTGCTGCTCGGCACGCTGTTGCCGCTTATCCATAAACAACTGGGTATGGGCAGTATTTCTATCGGCGAACCCTTCTTCAATACGATGTTTACCTGGCTGATGGCGCCGCTGGCGCTGCTGCTGGGCATCGGGCCGCTGGTGCGCTGGCGTCGTGATGAGCCGAGCAAACTGTGGCGTCGTCTGGGCGTGGCGCTGTTGGTCACGCTGGTCTTGTCGATTCTTCTGCCGTGGTTGTTGCAGGACAAGATCGTCGGCATGACCGTGGTCGGCATGCTGATGGCCGTGTGGGTGATTGTGCTTACCCTGATGGAATTGCACGAACGCGCCACGCATCGCCACTCGTTCTGGCGCGGCCTGACCAAACTTTCCCGCAGCCACTGGGGCATGGTGCTCGGCCATCTGGGCGTGGCGGTGACGGTGATCGGCATCGCGTTCAGCCAGAATTACAGCGTTGAGCGTGATGTGCGCATGAGAGCCGGTGATACCGTGGATATTCATGACTATCACTTTATCTTCCGCGACGTTCGCGATATTACCGGTCCGAACTATACCGGCGGTGAGGCGAATATTGACGTCACGCAGAACGGCAAAAAAATCACCACGCTGCATGCGGAAAAACGCTTCTACAGCGTGGCGCGCAGCATGATGACCGAGGCGGCCATTGACGGCAATCTGGCGCGCGACCTTTACGCCGCGCTGGGTGAAGAGATGGACGACGGTTCGTGGGCGGTGCGTTTGTACTACAAACCTTTTGTCCGCTGGATATGGCTGGGTGGTCTGTTTATGGCAGCCGGTGGCGTGATGTGTATTTTGGATCCGCGATACCGCATGAGTAAAAAACTCAAAAAACAAGGTCTGGCGGAGGCTGAAGACGCATGAACCGTAAACTCCTCTTTATTCCGCTGTTCTTGTTCCTGGCGCTGGCGGCGGCATTTCTGGTGCAGCTGACCCGCAATGCCAACGGCGATGATCCGACCCTGCTGGAATCCGCGCTTATCGGCAAACCGGTGCCGGTGTTTACACTGGAATCGCTGGCCGAGGCCGGGAAAACTTACGATCAGTCGGTACTGCGCGACGGCAAACCGATGCTGCTCAACGTCTGGGCGACCTGGTGCCCGACCTGCCGGGCTGAACATGATTATCTGAACCGGCTTGCCGCCACCGGCGTGCGTGTGGTCGGGCTAAATTACAAAGACAACCGGCAGAAAGCGGTGAACTGGCTGAATACGCTGGGCAATCCTTACATGCTGAGCCTGTACGACGGCGACGGCATGTTAGGCCTAGATCTCGGCGTTTACGGCGCACCGGAAACCTTCCTGATCGACGGTCAGGGCATCATCCGCTATCGCCATGCCGGTGACTTAAATGAGAAAGTCTGGCAGGCCGAAGTCTTGCCGCTGTACAAAAAGTACGGAGGTGGCGCATGAAAATGCTTTCGTCACTGCCTGCGTTAGTGCTCGGCCTGATGCTGAGTGTCAGCGCGTTTGCCGCCATCGACACTTACCAGTTTGCCTCGCCGGAGCAGGAACAGGCGTATCGCGACATCACGGCACAACTGCGCTGCCCGAAATGCCAGAACACCAACATCGCCGCGTCAGATTCGATCATCGCCGCTGACATGCGCACCAAAGTCTTTCAGTTGCTGAAAGAGGGGCAAGATCGCCAGCAAATCGTCGCCTACATGGTGGCGCGCTATGGCAATTTCGTCACATACGAACCGCCGGTCACGCCATCGACTCTGATTTTGTGGCTGGGACCGGTGCTGGTGGTGCTCATCGGCGGCGCAATGATTTTCATGCGCGCCCGCCGTGGCCCGGTAAGCAGCAGAACCGCCGCACAACAGATGCCTGAACAAGAGAGACAGCGCCTGGCGCAGTTACTTAAAGACAGCGACAGGAAAGGATCATGAGTATTTTTTGGCTGTGTATTTTAGTGATGCTGGTCATCGCGCTGGCGCTGTTTATCGTGCCGGTTCTGCGCGGCGACCGCCGCGAGCACACCTCGCGCGATGCGCTGAACAAAGCGTTTTATCATCACCGTTTAAGTGAGCTGGAAGAAGACGAAGCGCAGGGCGTGGTGGATGAACGTCCGGCGCATATTCAGGAATTACAGGAAAATCTGCTGACCGATATTCCGGCCGGTCAGGCACCGGCGGCGTCGCAGCCGATCGCGCGCTGGACGCTGGTACCGGGCGCACTGTTACTGGTGATCATCACGCTGGGTGTATATCTCTACGCCGGGGGGCTGGGGCAGGTGAGTGCGTGGAATCAGGTGATGCAGCGTATGCCAGATTTGCGTCACCGCATTGCAGACGATCGCGGCACACCGCTGACGATTATGGATGTACAGGATTTAGGATTAGGCCTGCGCACTGAGTTACAGGACGATCCGAAAAATGTGCAGGACTGGGTGATGCTTGGCCGCGTTGGTATGGCGCTCAATAATGGCGCAACGGCGACGCAGGCTTACGCTCATGCTTATGCCCTTGCGCCGGATGATGTGGCGGTAAAACTCGGGTATGCCGAAGTGTTAACCCGCTCTTCTGATCCGCAGGATAACCTTACCGGGGGAAATCTCCTGCGCGGTATGCTGGAAAAATCTCAGGGTGACCTGCGTGTATTAAGCCTGCTGGCCTATAATGAATTTGAACAGGGGCACTACCCGCAAGCGATTGGCGCGTGGGAAGTTATGCTGAAAATTCTGCCCGCCGGTGACAAGCGCCTTGAGATGGTGCGTGCCAGTATCGAACAGGCGAAACAAAAGTCCGGTGTCGATCAGGCGAAACTGGCCGTCAACGTCAGCCTTTCTGCCGCGGCTCAGCAGACACTGCCGCAGGATGGCACGGTCTTTATTTCGGTGACCGACGGCAGCAGCCCGGTGCCGGTGGCAGTGAAAAAACTGCCCCTGAGCCGCTTCCCGCTGGCGATCACCGTGGACGACAGTAATGCGATGATGCCGGAACGCTTGCTTTCTTCGCTGCATCAATTAAAAGTACGCGTTCGTATTTCACAGAATGGTCTGGCGACGCCAGCTTCGGGTGACTGGTACGGCGACAGTCCGCTGACAGATTTTGCCGGTAACGGTCAGGTCAGCATTGAAATTAATCAGCAGGTTCCGTAATCAGAGAGCCGAAGATCAATAACAGGGAGATATCCATGAACTTACGCCTGACTGGGCTGGCGTTTGCGACCGTTTTACTGGTCGGTTGTGCCGGCACGTCCGGATCCTCTGACAGCGAACAGCAGGGACGTTCTGATCCGCTGGAAGGTTTCAACCGGGTCATGTTCGACTTCAACTATAACTATATGGATCCGTATCTGGTGCGGCCTGTTGCCGTGGCGTGGCGTGATTATGTCCCGCAACCGGCGCGTAACGGCACCAGTAACTTCCTCAGCAACCTCGACGAACCGGCCAGCATGGTGAACTCCTTGCTTAAAGGCGACCCGTACCGCGCGGCGATCCACTTCAACCGCTTCTTCCTGAACACCTTGTTAGGGATGGGCGGTCTGATTGACGTGGCAGGAATGGCGAACCCGAAACTGGCGCGTGAAGAGGCGCAGGGCTTTGGCAGCACGCTGGGACATTATGGTGTCGGTTACGGCCCGTACGCCGTTCTGCCAGGTTATGGCAGCGCGACCCTGCGTGACGAGGGGGGCGATTTAGTCGATGATCTCTATCCGATGCTCAGCTATCTGACGTTCTGGATGTCAGCCGGTAAATGGGTGCTGGAAGGCGTCGAAACCCGTGCTGAATTGCTGGATTCTGATGGCATCATTCGTAACTCTTCTGATCCTTACCTGATGATCCGTGAAGCTTACTTCCAGCGTCACGACTTCCTGGCGAGAGGCGGTCAGCTGACGCCACAGGAAAACCCGAATGCGGCACTGATTCAGGGTGACCTGAAAGATATCGATTCGGAATAACCGTTTCGTCGCCATAAAAAAAAGCGCCTTTCGGCGCTTTTTTCATTTCAGTCGTCACACTCAACTCATCAGAAGCTGTAGTTAAAGTTCGCGCCGTACAACATGGCCGTCCCTTTCGCCTGGAATTCATACTTAGGCGCGTTGGCAGACACCTGCTCGCTGATGTTGACGGTCTGGCCATGCATATAAGAGACGCCGACATCCACTGAAGCATCTTTGGTGAATGCGTACGTGGTCCCCGCAGAGACCCAGAAGCGGTCCTGATCCGGAATCGAAATGGTGCGGTTATCCGCCGGAACCGGGCTGTCATCGAATGCCACACCGGTACGGAAGGTCCAGTTTTCGTCGTAGTAATAGGTGGTACCCAGCGCGATGCGGTAAGCATCGTGATAGCCTTCGTCTTTCTGGAACAGGGTCTGGCCGTTAGAACCGGTGGCTTTCAGCTCCTGGAACTGGCTCCAGCTGGTGTAAGCCAGGCTGTAGTGAACGGCCCATTTTGGCGCAACGCGGTTATAACCTGACACTTCCCACATTTCCGGCAGGTTAAGCGTCAGGGAGCCAGGCACGGTTTGACCGCCAGTGCCGCCCAGTGCTTGTGGAATGCCGTTACGGTATTCCCCGTCGAAATCAATTTTCACTTCTGAACGGTAAGTGAAGGCGTAGCGGTTGTTGTCATCGACTTCATACAGAATACCGGCGTTCCAGCCGTAGCCCCATTCGTTGCCTTTCAGCTTGGCCGCTTCGGTATCTTCAGAAATCAGACCACGGGTCGCCAGCGGGGCGAGTTCACCGGCGGTACGACGAATTTTTGCTTTCGCATAAACGGCATCAAAGCCCACGCCGAAGCTGAAGTTCTCGTTGAAACGATAAGCGACGCTTAAGTTATTATTGATGGTCATCAGATCGGTTTCGCCACCGATCGGGCCCGCCGGGTAATTATCGTTAAACTCGGTGGCCAGACCGTAGTTAGACGTCGCCGACGCACCTACTGCCCACTGTTCATTCAGCGGCATAATAAAGTGAATATTCGGCACCCACTGGTTCGGCGCAATGTTACCTGCATCGGTGCTGGCACCGGTGACCGGGGATTTGCCCGTCACGCTGACATCCGGGTCAACGTAAACCGCACCGATGGAAAATGCCGGACGATCAAACATCGTCATGGTCGCCGGGTTGCGGCTACCAGACGCCGCGGTGTCTGCAATCGCGCCTTCACCAGAGAAGGAACGACCTAAACCCGCAGCGGTATATTCGTTGAGCTGAAAACCTGCTGCATAAACGTTGGAAGAAACAATTGCCACTGCAGCTGCCAGAGCTGATCTTTTAAACAGGTTTTTCTGGTTCATGACCAAAACCTCAATTTTATGTTTTTTATCAAACAATGTTACATCGAGTAACAATGAGCGCGGGATTGTAGGGTCCGTTATCAGTCTGACAAATCAGACCAGTGAGCGAAGTATAGGTCTGACCTGTGGTGTAGTTGCAATCATGTTTCATTGATATTTCTTATTTGATGCAAGAAATCGGATCCACTTAACAAAAAACCAACATTAAAAGTTCAATTCAGAAACGTTAAACTGAGAAACCTGACTTAAATTTAATCTGTTCTTCGCCATTTTGTGATCTGAAGCACGATAAACACACATAAAAAGTAAGTGCTAGTCGAAGCGGGAGAGGGTGGCGTAAAATACGAAAGGAAAATAAATCTTAAATTCGCAAAAGGCCAGACGGTGGACGTTGCCGTTGATGCCGGGGAGAAAATTATGTCTGACGTAACCATGTCCTCTAAATCCACCCAACCTCTGCACTCCATCAACAAATGCGGCGCAGAAGAAACGGCAGCCTGCTGTTGTGTTGATGTGGGCACTATCATGGACAACACCGATTGCACCGCTTCTTACAGCCGCGTTTTCGAAAACGAAGCTCAGGCCAAAGAGATGCTGCAATCCCTGACCGAACGTGCGCGCGGTGTCGAATCTGAACCCTGCGAGATCACCAGCCGCATGGAAAAAGTGGGCGGTGGCGTTGAGCTGAATATCGATTTCACTTTTAGCTGCCAGGCTGAAACCATGATCTTCCAGCTGGCTTTAAGATAAGCCCACCTGAGCATTTCACATGCCGCTGCCCGCCCGCAGCGGTATTTTTTTGTCCGTCATCCTTTCCCGCCTGCTTTCCTTCTCATTCTAATTTCAGAAAAATTTGCTGTTGCTCGCACTTCGGCCGCTTTCGCTTTGCCAAATGTAAATACATGGTTAAAACTGAGTTATCAGGTCAGACCTCTTAGACCCTATTTACTCAGGAGCATGTATGAACAAGGTCATTCCACTGGTAACGCGTGAAGGCGATCGCATTGCGATTGTCGATGGTTTACGCACGCCATTCGCGAAACAGGCCACCGCCTACCACGGCATCCCCGCCGTGGATCTGGGCAAAATGGTGGTCAGCGAATTGCTGGCGAAAAGTGGGATTGACCCGAAAGTTATCGATCAGCTGGTGTTCGGACAGGTGGTACAAATGCCGGAAGCGCCGAACATTGCGCGCGAAATTGTGCTCGGCACCGGCATGAATGTCTCGACCGATGCTTACAGCGTCTCGCGCGCCTGCGCCACCAGTTTTCAGGCGGTGGCGAATGTGGCTGAAAGCATTCTCAGCGGAACGATCAGCGTCGGCATCGCCGGGGGCGCGGATTCTTCCTCGGTGCTGCCCATTGGCGTCAGTAAACGTCTCGCCCGCACGCTGGTTGACGTCAACAAAGCCCGCACACTGTCACAGCGTTTGTCGCTGTTCAGTAAACTTAAACTGCGTGACCTGATGCCGGTACCTCCGGCGGTTGCGGAGTATTCGACCGGCCTGCGCATGGGCGACACCGCCGAGCAGATGGCGAAAAGCCACGGCATTACCCGTCAGCAGCAGGATGAACTGGCGCACCGTTCCCACACGCTGGCGGCGCTGGCCTGGGAACAGGGCTACCTGAACAGTCAGGTAATGGCCGCGCAGATCCCGCCGTACCGTGAGGTGCTGCAAAAAGATAACAATATCCGCCTCAATTCTGAGATCGGGCAATATGCCAAACTGCGTCCGGCGTTTGACCGCAAACATGGCACCGTCACCGCCGCCACCAGTACGCCGCTGACGGACGGCGCCGCCGCGGTGCTGATGATGAGCGAGTCCCGCGCCCGTGAGCTTGGGCTGCAGCCGCTCGGCTATCTGAAAAGTTTTGCCTTTGCCGCCATCGATGTCTGGGAAGATATGCTCCTCGGCCCGGCGTACGCCACGCCGATTGCCCTTGACCGGGCGGGGCTGACGTTTGCCGATCTCGATCTGATCGACATGCATGAAGCTTTTGCGGCACAGACGCTGGCGAACATCAAAATGCTGGGCAGCGAGCAGTTTGCCCGTGAAAAACTGGGGCGCAGCGAAGCGGTGGGGGAAATCGACTGGGATAAGTTCAATGTGCTTGGCGGTTCGCTGGCTTACGGACATCCGTTTGCCGCCACTGGCGCCCGCATGATCACCCAGACACTGCATGAATTACGCCGCCGTGGCGGAAAATACGGCCTGACGACGGCCTGCGCCGCCGGGGGTTTAGGCGCGGCGATGATCCTGGAGGCGGCACAATGAAAGACAGCATGGAAAACTCAATCACAGCGTCGGATTCCGCGTTTTCACTGATGTTTACCAACGAACATATCGGCATCATCACCATTGATGTTCCCGGTGAAAAAGTGAATACCTTAAAGGCTGAATTTGCTGAGCAAATCTCCTCTATTTTGCATAAAGCGCAACAGTATCCGAATCTGAAGGGGCTGGTGCTGATTTCCGGCAAACCCGATTCTTTTATCGCCGGTGCTGATATCACCATGATTGCCGGCTGCAAAACCGCCGCAGAGGCCAGCCAGCTCGCGCTGAAAGGCCAGACGGTGATGTCGCAGATTGCCTCATTCTCCGTGCCGGTGGTGGCCGCTATTCACGGCGCCTGCCTCGGCGGCGGTCTGGAACTGGCGCTGGCCTGCCATGCCCGCATTTGTTCGCTGGATGATAAAACTCAGCTCGGCCTGCCGGAAGTGCAACTTGGCCTGTTGCCAGGCTCCGGCGGTACGCAGCGCCTGCCGCGTTTAATCGGTGCGCCGAAAGCGCTGGAACTGATGCTCACCGGCCGAAGCCTGCGGGCGAAACAGGCATTGAAACTGGGGCTGGTGGATGACGCTGTACCTTATTCGATCTTGCTGCAAACGGCGCTGGAGCGCGTAGCCAAAGGCCGCAGGGCGCGCCCTGTGCTGCCGTGGCAGGCAAGACTGGCGGGCGGACCGCTGGGGAAAAGTGTGCTGTTCCATTTTGTGCGCAAACAGACGCGCGCCAAAACTCACGGCAATTATCCGGCCACCGAAAAAATCATCGATGTGGTGAAAACCGGTCTGGATCAGGGCAGCGGTAACGGTTATCAGGCGGAAGCAAACGCCTTTGGCGAACTGGTGATGACGCCTGAATCCGCTGCGCTGCGCGGCTTATTCTTTGCGTCCACGGCGCTGAAAAAAGAGACAGGTGCGGACGCCCAACCGCTGCCGCTTCGCCGTGTCGGCATTCTTGGCGGCGGGCTGATGGGCGGGGGTATCGCTAACGTTACGGCCACCCGCGCCGGGCTGCCGGTGCGTATCAAAGACATCAATGTCGAGGGTATCCGCCATGCGCTGAAATACAGCTGGGATGTGCTGGAGAAAAAAGTGCGCAGCCGCAGACTGACGCGCAATGAACAGCAACGCCAGATGATGCTGATTTCAGGCACCACCGATTACAGCGGCTTTGCGCAGGTGGATCTGGTGGTTGAAGCCGTCTTCGAAGATCTGGCGCTGAAACAGGGCATGGTGGCGGAGATTGAGAAAAATGCCGCTCCGCACACTATTTTCGCTTCAAACACCTCTTCTTTACCTATTCATCAGATAGCCGCGCAGGCCAAAAGACCTGAACAGGTGATTGGTCTGCACTATTTCAGCCCGGTGGATAAAATGCCGCTGGTGGAAGTGATCCCGCATGCCGGAACCAGTGCGCAGACGATTTCCACAACAGTGTCGCTGGCGAAGAAACAGGGAAAAACAGCCATTGTGGTGGGTGACAGTGCCGGATTCTACGTTAACCGTATTCTTGCGCCTTACATCAACGAAGCGGCGCGCTGTGTTCTGGCTGGCGAACCCATCGATCACATCGACAAAGCGCTGGTCAGCTTTGGTTTCCCGGTCGGGCCGGTGCAGTTGCTTGATGAAGTAGGGATCGACGTCGGCACTAAAATCAGCCCGATTCTGGTGGATGCGTTTGGCGAACGATTTGCTGCGCCCGCCGGTTTTGATGCGGTGCTCAAAGACGATCGCAAAGGGCGTAAAAACGGCAAAGGCTTCTATCTTTATGCCCAGAAAGGGCGCATGGCTAAGAAAAAACAGGTCGATCCTGCCGTCTATCGCCTGCTCAACGTCACCCCGAAAGTGCAGCAGCCGGAGACGGAAATCGCACAGCGTTGTGTGATGCTGATGCTCAATGAGGCAGTGCGGTGTCTGGATGAAAAGGTGATCCGCAGCGCGCGAGATGGCGATTTGGGCGCGGTATTTGGCATCGGTTTCCCCCCGTTTCGCGGCGGGCCGTTCCGCTACATTGATACGCTGGGGGCGGCAAACGTGGTGAAAACCCTGGAGCAACTGGCACAGCGTTACGGTGAACACTTTACGCCGTGCGAAGGTCTGGTGCTTCGCGCGGCGAACGGCGGGCTTTTCTATCCGAAAGGCGAGGCGAAGGAAATTGCCGACGCAGTGTGACCTCCGTCACTGTGTGACGATGTATTTCGCGAGAGTGTGGAACAGATCCTGCTTGCAGCCATACTTAAGCCTGCGGGATCTTTTTTATGGGGAGGTCGGTTTTGTACAAGAACAAACCCAAACGATTGATCTACAACCCGAGTGGTTAAAAATTAGCCTGAATAGTTTACATGCGGTAAGGGTTGGTGTAAAAAACAGCGTTTTCTTTACGTGAACTTTCAGGCAAAATGCCCGACCGCTGATGCTGACCATGCAAAGCATGTGGCCAGGCGGGTTAAGTGGATGTACTGCCTTTCAGCTTTTTTGTTGTGAAACGACGATGAAAAAACGCTGGGCAATGGGTGATACAGCACGCAAAGCGTTTCTGTATAGCGCTATTTTTGTTAACAAAAGCGGTGCAATATGCAAGTTGTTATTATGCGTCACGGTGATGCGGTTCTTGAAGCTGCAAGCGACTCGGTTCGCCCGTTAAGCGAATGCGGATGTGACGAATCAGTACATATGGCAGCCTGGCTCAATGGCCGTGGCGTCAAAATTGATCGCGTTCTGGTCAGTCCGTATCTGCGTGCGCAGCAGACGCTTGAAAAAGTGCGGCTGAGCCTGGCGCTGCCAGACAACGTTGAAATCGATACGCTGAAAGAACTGACGCCGGGCGGCGATCCCGCACTGGTGGCCAGCGAGTTGCAACATCTGGCGCTGACCGGTGTGAATGCCGTGCTGGTGGTGTCTCACTTGCCGCTGGTGGGCTATCTGGTCGCGGAACTGTGTCCGGGTCTGTGCCCGCCAATGTTTGCCACTTCCGCGATGGCCAGTGTGGAACTGAATGGTGAAACCGGGCAGGGCACTTTCGAGTGGCAATTTAGTCCGTGCCAGGTGATGGCGAAGGTTTAATTTTCCGGGATGGAAAAGTAAACAAAAGAAAGGCACAGCCGTGTGAACGCGCTGTGCCTTTCTGCTTTCTGTGTTTCGCCAGCCGGGGTTAGCTGATTTTGTCATCCAGCTCAATCAGCACCAGCAGCGAGGCGGTGCCGCCGAACTCTTTCGGCGCCTGATGAAATGCCTCGACGTCAGGATGTTGCGCCAGCCACAGCGGCGTTTGCTGCTTGAGAATATGCTTGCCGTGCCCGTGCATCACGCAGGCACAATGGACGTGTTCGCGGCGACAGGCGGCAATCAGCGCGCCCAATTCCTGCTTGGCTTCCATTTGCGTTAACCCGTGCAAATCGAGAAACAGTTCCGGGGAATAATCCCCGCGGCGTAATTTTTTCAATTCAAAATGGCTGACATCAGGCCGGACATGACGTACCGGACCCTCTTCCTGCAACATCGGCTGGAATTCATCAGAAAAATAATAGCTTGCGTCCACCTGCTCCTGCAGCAGCTTTTGAGGCGACATTTGCGTCACTTTTTTTCGCCGCGGCGGATGGGTAATCGTGTCATTTTTCAGGCGCTTGACGCCGGGAACGGCCTCGCGAAATATCGCGGCTTCTTCCGGGCTCAGCAGGTGCTTTTTCTTCATTTTCGGGTCGTCTTTTTCGCACAATGCCGACAGTGTACCTGCGGGCGACCTGTGGTTTAAAGAAAACTCAGGGTTAAATTCTTCGAGACATCGCGCAAGTGCGTTGACTAGCTGCTGATTTGTGACGGGCTTCGTGGCAAACTATGCGGCAAATTATGGGTTAAACGTCTGTTAAAAACCCGTGCATGCCTGGAGAATAAAATTGGACAAAATTTTCGTCGACGAAGCGGTCAGTGAACTGCATACCATTCAGGATATGTTGCGCTGGACCGTCAGCCGCCTGAACGCAGCCAATGTCTATTACGGTCACGGCACCGATAACCCGTGGGACGAAGCCGTGCAACTGGTGTTACCGAGCGTGTTTTTGCCGCTGGATATCCCTGAAGATATGCACACTGCGCGTCTGACCTCCAGTGAGCGTCACCGCATCGTGGAGCGCGTGATCCGCCGCGTCAATGAACGTGTGCCGGTGGCTTACCTGACCAACAAAGCCTGGTTCTGTGACATGGAATTTTATGTCGATGAGCGCGTTCTGGTGCCACGCTCGCCGATTGGTGAGCTGATTACACACCGCTTCTCCGGCATTCTGCACGAGAAACCTGAGCATATTCTTGATATGTGCACCGGCAGCGGCTGTATTGCTATCGCATGTGCCTACGCGTTTCCGGAAACCGAAGTGGATGCGGTGGATATCTCTGCCGATGCGCTGGCCGTGGCTGAACGCAATATTGATACGCACGGCATCGAGAACTGGGTCACGCCGATCCGTTCTGATCTGTTCCGCGAATTACCGCCGCTGCAATACGACCTGATCGTCACTAATCCGCCGTATGTGGATGAAGAAGACATGTCTGATTTGCCACAGGAATACCGCCACGAACCTGTGCTGGGCCTGGCTTCCGGCACTGACGGCTTGAAACTGACCCGTCGTATTCTGGCCTGTGCGCCGGATTACCTGACGGACAACGGCGTGCTGATTTGTGAAGTAGGAAACAGCATGGTACATCTGATGGAACAATATCCTGAGATCCCGTTCACCTGGCTGGAGTTTGAAAACGGCGGTGATGGCGTCTTTATGCTGACCAAACAGCAGCTCGTTGAATGCGCCGAATACTTCACCGGCTACCGTGACTAATGACTTCTCATGACCGGCCTTTCGCCGGTCATTCCAGCATCAAACATCAACATAATGGTAAGGAGCCGTGATGGCAGGGAACAGTATTGGGCAGTTTTTCCGCGTCACCACGTTTGGCGAATCCCACGGTGTGGCACTGGGCTGTATTATTGACGGCGTGCCGCCGGGTATTGCGCTGACCGAAGCAGATCTGCAACACGATCTCGACAGGCGTCGCCCTGGCACCTCGCGTTACACCACGCAGCGCCGCGAAGCCGACGAAGTGAAAATTTTGTCCGGCGTGTTCGAAGGCGTGACCACCGGCACCAGCATCGGCCTGATCATCCAGAATACCGATCAGCGCTCGCAGGATTACAGCGCCATCAAGGACGTGTTCCGTCCGGGACATGCGGATTACACCTACGAACAAAAATACGGCGTGCGCGATTATCGTGGCGGTGGCCGTTCTTCTGCCCGCGAAACCGCAATGCGCGTGGCCGCAGGTGCCGTGGCGAAGAAATATCTGCTGGAAAAATTCGGCGTGAAGGTGCGCGGGTATATGTCCCAGATGGGCGATATCACCTGCGAACTGAAAGACTGGGATCTGGTCGAAACCAACCCTTTCTTCTGCCCGGATGAAAGCAAGCTCGAAGCACTGGACGAACTGATGCGCGCGCTGAAAAAAGAAGGCGATTCCATCGGTGCCAAAATTACCGTTGTGGCAGATCACGTACCGGTCGGCCTGGGCGAGCCGGTGTTTGACCGTCTGGATGCAGATCTGGCGCATGCGCTGATGAGCATCAACGCGGTGAAAGGCGTTGAAATTGGCGATGGGTTTGCCGTGGTTAACAAACGCGGCAGCGAAAACCGTGACGAAATTACGCCGACCGGTTTCGAAAGCAATCATGCGGGCGGTATTCTCGGCGGGATCAGCAGCGGCCAGCCGGTGGTTGCCCATCTGGCGCTGAAACCTACGTCCAGCATCACCGTTCCGGGGCGCACCATCAACCGTGAAGGCGAGCAGGTCGAGATGATCACCAAGGGGCGTCATGATCCGTGCGTCGGCATCCGTGCTGTACCCATTGCGGAAGCGATGATGGCGATTGTGCTGATGGATCACTTACTGCGTCAGCGCGCTCAGAACGGCGACGTTCATTCCACCGTGCCACGCTGGTAACCCTTCGATGAAACTTTTACGCCCTGTTCCTGCGTTGAAAGCCGCCTGCGCCAGTTTTCTGGTGCTCGCGCTTTGCGCGCCTGCTCTGGCGGCAACGCCCTGGCAGAAAATTACCCAACCGATTTCCGGCGTGCCTCAGGCCATAGGCAGCTACGCCAACGGATGTCAGATTGGTGCGCAGCCACTGCCGCTCAATTCACCGGATTATCAGGTGATGCGAACCGATCAGCGCCGCTATTTCGGGCAGCCGGATTTGCTGGCGTTTATCACCCGTCTGGGGACTCAGGCGCGTGAAAAAGGCCTGGGTACCATGCTGGTCGGCGATATGGCGATGCCCGCGGGCGGACGTTTCAGCAGCGGTCACGCCAGCCATCAGTCCGGGCTGGATGTGGATATCTGGCTGCAACTGCCGCGTCAGCGCTGGAGCGAACAGATGCTGCTCAAGCCGCAGCCTATCGATCTGGTCAGTGCTAACGGTAAATCCGTTGTGCCAGCCCAGTGGCAGCCGCGGATCGAAACGCTGATCAAGATGGCCGCGCAGGATAAAGAGGTGGTACGCATTTTCGTCAACCCGGCGATCAAGCAACAGCTTTGCCTCGATGCGGGAACCGATCGTGAATGGCTGCACAAAGTGCGTCCGTGGTTCGGCCATCGTGCGCATATGCATGTGCGCCTGAGCTGCCCGGCCGGAAGCCTGGAATGCGACAATCAGGCACCACCACCTCCGGGAGATGGCTGTGGCGCTGAGCTGCAAAGCTGGTTCCTGCCGCCAAAACCGGGAAGTGGCACTTCAGTGAAAAGCGAGCCGCCTCCGTTGCCGCCAACCTGTCAGGCGCTGCTGGATAAACATGTTGGTCAGCTTTAACTGGCCTGTACGATTTTGACTTCATCTTGCTGAGTGAAATGAATGGACTGGCTGATCGTTGCACCGTGGGTATTAATCGTCTTATTTTTCGTTGCACTGTTTGCCGGTTTCATTGATTCCATTGCCGGGGGCGGCGGGCTTATCAGCCTGCCCGCACTGCTGGCGGCGGGGGTTTCCCCCGCGCAGGCCATTGCCACCAACAAGCTGTCATCCATTGGCGGATCATTTTCCGCCAGCCTCTATTTTGTGCGGCGCGGGGTGGTGGATCTCAACGATCAAAAGCTCAATATCGCCTGCACCTTTGTCGGTTCGGTGATTGGTGCGATCCTGATTCAGCATCTGCGCGCCGACATGCTGCGTCAGATTCTGCCTCTGCTGATTATCTGCATTGGGTTGTATTTCCTGCTGACGCCCCGCCTGGGCGAAAGCGATCGCGCCAGACGCCTGAATGCGTTGCCGTATGCGCTGGTCGGCGGCGGTTGTGTCGGTTTTTATGATGGATTTTTCGGCCCCGGTGCGGGCTCGTTCTACGCGCTGGGTTTTGTGACTTTATGTGGGTTTAACCTCGCTAAAGCCACGGCACACGCAAAAGTCCTGAATTTCACCTCCAACTTCGGCGGCCTGCTGTTCTTCATACTCGGTGGCAAAGTGGTGTGGGTGCTGGGATTTGTGATGATGGCCGGGCAGTTTATCGGTGCGCGTCTTGGCGCGCGGATGGTGCTGAGCAAAGGGCAGAAGATGATCCGCCCGATGGTGGTGACCGTATCCGTGGTGATGAGTTGCAAGCTGATTTACGACAATCACGGTACCGAAATCATGCACTGGCTAAGTCTGCATTTATAATTTTACCAGCAGCAGAATGCTTGCCCGAAGTCATGAAATACGCCATTCAATCAGGGGTATATTGTCGCCCCTGATCTTACTTTAACGAGTTTCACAGCAATTATGTCTGATTCGACTGCAACACATAACTATCATCAATTGATCGACATTTTTGATTCCTGCTTCTTTGAGGAATTTAACGTGCGCCTGATTAAAGGCGATGACGAGCCGATCTATCTGCCTGCGGATGAGCAGGAGCCGTTTAACCGCATCGTTTTTGCCCACGGTTATTACGCCAGCGGAATGCATGAAATCTCTCACTGGTGCGTCGCGGGTGCTGAACGCCACAAACTGGTGGATTTCGGTTACTGGTACTGCCCGGACGGCCGTGATGCCCAGACGCAGAGCGAGTTTGAGAAAGTCGAAATCAAACCGCAATCCTATGAATGGTTGTTCTGCGCGGCAGCGGGTTTTGCGTTTAACGTCAGTTGCGACAACCTGAGCGGCGATTGCGAGCCTGACCGCGTCGGTTTCCAGAATAAAGTGCGTGCAGAAGTGCTGCGTATGCTGGAGCAGGGCATACCGGAAAGACCTTCGCGCTTTATTAAAGCGTTACAATCGTTTTACAATACCGCCCCTTTGACGCCTGCAGACTTCCCTGCGTTGCAGCCGATCGAATAAAAGACTCAATACCGGACACGAGAGGAAGAGTAATGATCGCAGAATTTGAAACGCGGATTTTAACGCTGATTGACGACATGGTCGAAAGCGCCAGCGACGACGAACTGTTTGCCAGTGGCTATCTGCGGGGCCATCTGACGGTCGCGGTAGCAGAAGCGGAAGAGAACGGTGAACACACCGCCGAAGCGCTGAAAATTCGTGTTCAGGACGGACTGGATAAGGCTATCCGCGCCGGCGAATTATCGCCGCGCGATCAGGCACTGGTTCAGGGCATGTGGGAAAATCTCTATCAGGCTTCCTTGCCACAATAATCCCCTTTCAGTAAAAAAAGCGCAGCCAGGGTGAACCGGCTGCGCTTTTTTATTTACCAAAAGTCAGGTCTGAAAACCTGCTTAGTGTGATTCCACCGGGCGGCCTTTCAGCAATTTTCTGACCCACATGCGGTTCGGATTGAGGGCCGCCAGCGTTTCGCTGTCGAGCGGCAGCGGTTCACCGGCAATCTGCGCCGCCAGTATTTCTGCCCCGAGCGGTGCAGAACTCAGCCCGCGTGAACCGAGCGCACCAAACAGAAACAGATTTTCATACACCGGCGCAGGCGCTACCGGGCGGTGGCGTTTAATGTCGAGATCTAACGTCTGATAACTCTCCAGCAGCGCATCATAATCAGCCACCGAGCCGATCATTGGCAGATGGTCACGGGTCGCGCAACGCACGCCGTTTCGCGCTTCGCCTTCACTGACATCCACGTCATGCGGCCATTGCTGATCCGGCAGACACCTGATGAGACGCTGGCGGTTTTCCTGCTGGTCGCCGTCACGGTAATCCGTGCATTTGTCGGCGCGGTGATAACTTGCACCAATGCAATGGTGCAGATTCTGCGGGCTGACCGGCGTCATGTAGCCGTCATAACACAACACCTGCGTCAGTTTGCTCAGCGCCGGTGTGGTCGGAATATGCGACACCTGGCCGCTGACGGCATAAACCGGCAGTTTTTCTGTCTGACTGAAATCAGTAATGTCTGCGCCGTTCGCCAGAACAACACCCTGATGTCGGGCGACATGGCCGTCAGCAAAGGTCAGCGCCCATTGCGAACCGGCGTCAAAATCTAATGCGGTCGCGCGCTGGCAATAATGCACCGTTAAGCCCTGGGTTTCGGCAAGAGAAATCAGCGATGCGGTCAGTTCTGCCGGGCACAGCCACGCGCCGAGCGGATAGGTCACGCCGCCGCTGCCGCACGGTAATCCGCACAACACTTCCACATCTTCTTCACTCAGCCCTTTTGCCAGTTCTTCCGGCCAGCCGCCTTTGAGTATGCCGTCAATTTTGCTCTGACTTTTTTCGTCATAACCGAGCTGCGTCACGCCGCTCCAGCCGTGGTCGAAAGGCACATTTAGCGTTTCAAGCTGCGCGTACTGGCGGCGGGCAAAGGTGAAGGCCTGGGCGAAAAAGTTTTCCAGCGTATCGCCACGGCCATTAAGCAACGGATAAACCGCGCCCTGACGGTTGCCGGAGGCCCCGAGCGCCGGTTTTTCATCGGCGCAGTAAAGCGTGACTGCATAGCCACGGCGCAAAAGTGCCAGTGAAAGCACTGCGCTGGCAACGCCGCCGCCTAAAACTGCAAACTCTGTGGCATTTTTCGCCGCAGGACGTAAATACCACGGGGCAGGATGAGGAACATCAATTTCTGCCGGTAAAACACCGGATAACATATGGCGCTTTTCACCGAAGCCCGGCACTTTGCTGATGTCAAAACCGGCTTCCTGCAGGCCACGGCGGACTATGCCCGCGACGGTGAAAGTGGCAAAGGTCCCTTGCGGACGGGTCATTTTTGCCATGGCGTTGAAGAGCTCAGGTGTCCACATGTCCGGGTTTTTCGAGGGCGCAAAGCCGTCGAGGAACCAGGCATCGACCTGCTGATTCATACTGGTGTCACATGCCGGAAGCAGGGTAGTCACGTCGCCGAACCAAAGGTCGAGCGTGATACGCCCACCGGCCAGCAGCAAACGGTGGCATCCGGCAAAGGGCATCGGCCATTGTTCGCAGAGTTCGGCGGAGTAGTCAGCCAGTTCCGGCCATTGTGCATGGGCAGCGATAAGGTCGCGGGCGGACAGCGGAAATTTTTCGTAGCTGATGAAATGCAGCCGTTGCAGGGTGGCCTCAGGGTTCTCAGAGTGGAACGCCTCGAAGGTCTGCCACAACGTCAGGAAATTCAGTCCGGTACCGAATCCGGTTTCTGCAATGATGCAAAGCGGGCGCGGGTGATCGGCAAAACGTGCCGGAAAATGATTGCCATTCAGGAAGACATGGCGTGTTTCCAGTAAGCCGTCCTGATTGGAAAAGTAGACGTCATCAAAATGTCGGGAAACAGGTGTACCCTGTTCGTTCCAGCTTAATTCAGCGGGTGTGATCGGGTTATGGCTCACGTGAAACTCTCTCAGTTCAAGGCGATGCCGGAGTTTACGCCTGCGTTTGACCCCGCGCAAATTTACCACGATTTACACAAGGAATTGCTGATCGGACTTGTTCGGCGTACAACTGTACGCTAGAGTGCGTGACGAAATCCCGAATGGTGAATAGTACAAGAGGTATTAAATGAAACGTGCAGTGATTACTGGCCTGGGTATCATCTCGAGCATCGGTAACAACAAGCAGGAAGTTCTTGCATCTCTGCAAGAGGGTCGCTCTGGGATCACCTTCTCGCAAGAGCTGAAAGATGCCGGCATGCGTAGTCACGTCTGGGGTGATGTCAAATTAGACACCGCAGGCCTTATCGATCGTAAGATTGTGCGTTTCATGAGTGATGCCTCGATCTACGCTTATCTTTCCATGCAACAGGCGATTGAAGATTCCGGTCTGACCCCTGAGATGGTGTCCAACGACCGCACCGGCCTTATCGCCGGTTCCGGCGGCGGCTCTCCGCGCAACCAGGTTGCGGGTTCCGACGGTATGCGTGCCAAAGGCCTGAAAGGCGTTGGCCCTTACATGGTGACCAAAGCGATGGCGTCCGGTGTTTCAGCCTGTCTGGCGACCCCGTTCAAAATCCGTGGCGTGAACTACTCCATCAGTTCTGCCTGCGCAACCTCTGCTCACTGCATTGGTAACGCGTTAGAAATGATTCAGCTTGGCAAACAGGACGTGGTCTTTGCCGGTGGCGGCGAAGAGCTGTGCTGGGAAATGGCCTGTGAATTCGATGCAATGGGCGCGCTGTCTACCCGTTACAACGAAACCCCTGAAAAAGCCTCCCGTACTTACGATCAGAACCGTGACGGTTTTGTTATCGCAGGCGGCGGCGGTATGGTTGTCGTGGAAGAGCTGGAACACGCTCTGGCCCGTGGCGCGCACATCTACGCAGAAATCGTTGGCTACGGCGCAACCTCTGACGGCGCAGACATGGTGGCTCCATCCGGTGAAGGCGCTGTGCGTTGCATGAAAATGGCAATGAACGGCGTGGATACGCCTATCGATTACGTTAACGTGCACGGGACTTCTACTCCGGTCGGCGACGTGAAAGAGCTGGGTGCGATCCGCGAAGTGTTCGGCGATAAAACGCCAGCGCTTTCTTCCACCAAAGCCATGACCGGTCACTCTCTGGGTGCCGCAGGCGTTCAGGAAGCGATTTACACCCTGCTGATGGCCGAGCACGGCTTCATCGCGCCAAGCATCAACATCGAAGACCTCGATGAGAAAGCGGAAGGCATGGATATCATCACTAAGCCAACTCAGCGCGAGCTGACGACCGTGATGTCCAACAGCTTCGGTTTCGGCGGCACTAACGCCACGCTGGTCATGCGCAAGATGAAAAACGACAAATAATTCCTGTCGTTAAGCACTAAAAAAAGCCCGTTTAACACGGGCTTTTTTACGTCTGTTGTTTATCCCTCCTGTTATCCCTCAACAATTCAGGTACAATTTCGCCGCTTCTTATTTTCACTTTGTTGACATAATGCTCTCACTCCGACACATCAATCATCGACATCTGCGCTTCCCGGCCTGGCTTGGGATCCTGGCGATCCTGATGTTGTTTATTGCTCCGGTGATTTCCAAATCACAGGGGGGTGAGGGTGCGCAGCACACAATGATGCCAGGGATGGTGATGTCCGACATGGACATGCCAGAGGGTGAGATGGCTGGCATGATGATGCCTGATCATCATGACTCGCCGGAACATTGTCAGAAGCTATCCTGTCAGTCTGCGCCGAAAGATATCGCCAAAAGGATGATGTTCGGTGACATGAGCGATGCCGCCTGCGGTTATTGCGTGTTGCTGGTGCATCTGCCGATGCTCGACTTACAGGCCATGCCGATGCTGTGGTCGCGGGCTTATTCCGGCCGCGCGCCTTCGCGTTCAGTAATACAACGTCTCTTTCCTTCGCTGTTCTTCACTGATTCCCAGCCCCGCGCGCCTCCTCATTTTCTTTAGCTTTTTCTCTTCACATGAAAATTATCGACATAACGGCGCTTAACCCGCGTAACCGTTGTGTGTTTGCTATGGAAAATTCAGGAAATCTGATTGATGAGCCAGCCTGCTGTTTCTCAAAAAATGACGGTCAAAGCCGCATCTCTTGCGCTGCTCAAGCGCATACACTTTTATATTGGCCTGTTCGTCGGCCCGTTTATTTTTGTCGCCGCTCTGACCGGCACGCTGTATGTCCTCACGCCGCAGTTTGAAAATTATCTGTACGCCGATGCGCTGTTCACCTCTTCTCAGGGGGAAGCGCAGCCGCTGTCGCAACAAATTGATGCTGCCGTGAAGGTGGCCGGTCCGGATCCTAAAATTTACGCCGTCCGCCCTGCGCCTCATGAGGGCGATACCACGCGGGTGATGTTCTCCGATCCGCAACTGGGTGCTTCCAAAAGCCGCGCCATCTTTATCGACCCCGCCACGCTGGCGGTAAAAGGCGATATGACGGTGTACGGCACCAGCGGGATTTTACCGTTTCGCACCTGGCTGGATGATTTACATCGCGGCCTGCTGCTGGGCGATGCCGGACGTATTTACAGTGAGCTTGCAGCTTCCTGGCTATGGGTTGCGGCAATCGGCGGCATAATCCTGTGGCTGACAGGCCGCCCGAAGCGCCGCTCGCCCCGAAAACTGAGCGAAAAAGTGGCGAAGCAGGAGCGCAGCCGTCGCTGGCACAGCACGCTGGGGCTGGCGCTGATGGTCGGTTTGCTGTTTTTCTCAGCCACGGGTCTGACCTGGTCGCAGTGGGCAGGGGATAATATTGGCGTGCTGCGCGCGCACATGGGCTGGCTGACGCCGGCGGTGAACACGTCCTTAGAGGCTGACGCTCCGGCCGCGCCTGCTGATGAGCACGCTGAGCATCACGCCACCATGGCGGATATGCCGGGCATGGAGATGTCTGGTCATCCGATGCACGAGAAACCTGAAACCGTGCCGGTTACCCCCGATACCTTTGATACTGTCGTTCAGGCCGCGCGGGCGTCAGGGATCGGGGCGAATAAAATTGAAATACGCCCGGCCTATACCCCCGGTAAAGCCTGGACGGTGACCGAAGTCGATCGCAGCTGGCCGACGCAGGTGGATGCCGTTTCTGTCGATCCGACCTCCCTGCGGATTGTCGATCACGTCCGTTTTGCCGATTTCCCTTTGCTGGCGAAACTGACCCGCTGGGGCGTGGATGCCCACATGGGTATTCTGTTTGGCCTGTGGAATCAGGTGATTCTGGCGGTGTTTGGTACCGGGCTTTGCGTGATGATTGCCTGGGGATATCGTCTGTGGTGGTTGCGCAGAAACGTGAGCAGCGGCGGGGTAAACCCGGTGGTCACGCTGATGCAAACCTGGAAATCGGTGCCTTTCAGCCTGCAATGCCCACTCTTTTTGATCACCCTGGGGCTTGCGATTTCATTGCCGGTGATGGGCGTCAGCCTGGTCATTTTCCTGCTGATTGATATCGCCCGCTGGGCAACCTCTGAGCGCAGGGTGTACCGCACCCGTAACCTGAACTAATCTTAAATTTTCCGGTGGTGCTGATGCGATGCACCACCGGCGTTACTCTCCTTCCTCTGAATCTCATTTTTTCATTTTCATATATCACACTGATAAAACTGATTTTTATATTTGTGATAATTAACCATTTATTTAAATTATCGCGCTATTTATTACGCCTGCCAAAAACTCTACTAGTCTTATTCTTGCATCAGAAAAGTCCGAAGAATGTCTTTGTTTTATTCAATATTTCCTTTGTAAATTAATGCATTACTTTATGTAGGGGTTTGTTCATGGCTATTGAATCAGATGATCACAAAGTGGGGTTAATTCCGGTCACCCTGATGGTGTCCGGGAATATCATGGGCTCGGGAGTTTTCCTCCTGCCGGCCAACCTGGCGTCCACTGGCGGGGTAGCGATATATGGCTGGCTGGTGACGATTATTGGCGCGCTGGCGCTGTCGATGGTGTACGCCAAAATGTCATCGCTTGATGACAGTGCAGGGGGCTCCTACGCCTATGCGCGCAGGGCATTTGGCCCCTATCTGGGTTATCAAACCAACCTGCTTTACTGGCTGGCGTGCTGGGTCGGTAACATCGCGATGGTGGTGATCGGCGTTGGTTATCTCAGCTACTTCTTCCCTATTTTAAAAGAGCCGCTGGTTCTGACCTTCACCTGCGTTGCCGTGCTTTGGTTGTTCGTCATTCTCAACATTGTCGGTGCGAAGATGATCACCCGTGTTCAGGCCGTCGCGACGGTGCTGGCGCTGATCCCGATTCTGGCGATCGCCATTTTTGGCTGGTTCTGGTTCAACAGTGATACTTACATGGAGGCCTGGAACGTCAGTGGAAAAAGCACCTTTGGCGCGATTCAAAGCACCCTGAGCGTGACGCTGTGGTCATTTATCGGCGTAGAGAGCGCCTCGGTCGCGGCGGCGGTGGTGAAAAACCCGAAACGCAACGTGCCGATTGCCACCATCGGCGGCGTGCTGATTGCTGCGGTCTGTTACGTGCTCTCGACCACCGCGATCATGGGCATGATCCCGAATGCGGCGCTGCGCCTCTCCACGTCGCCGTTCGGTGATGCCGCAAGGATGGCGATGGGCGAAACGGCAGGGGCCATCGTCACCTTCTGCGCCGCTGCGGGGTGTCTGGGCTCACTCGGTGGCTGGACGTTACTTGCCAGCCAGACCGCAAAAGCCGCCGCCGATGACGGATTGTTCCCGCCGATATTTGCCAAGGTCAACAAAGAGGGGGTGCCGGTCAAAGGTCTTATCGTGCTCGGTATCCTGATGACTATCTTCCAGGTATCGACCATTTCTCCTGATGCCACGGAACAGTTCGCACTGGTTTCCTCGGTTTCCGTCATTTTCACCTTAGTGCCGTATCTGTATACCTGCGCCGCGCTGATGCTGGTCGGGCATGGTCATCTGGGCAACCGCACCGGAATGTACAGCTTTATTACGCTGATCGCCTTTGTGTATTGCGTATGGGCCGTGGTCGGCTCCGGCGCGGAAGAGGTGATGTGGTCATTCATCGCGCTGATGGTGATTACCGCGCTGTACAGCTTCAACTATAACCGTCGTCATAAAAACCCGTATCCGTTGGGCAAACCGCTTGAACTGGACTGACCGTTTTTAGCTCCCTGACATTTTGGAATTCAAGAGGAAAGGAAAGGTTATGATCGATTTAAGTCGCCATAAAAAACGTAAAGTGCTGGTGGTTGACAGCAATATTTCCGAGGTTAATACCGCGAACGGTCGCGCCGTGCGCGAACTTATCGAAGCGCTGGAAGACACCAACCTGACGGTGATCCCCGCCGTCACTTTTGAAGACGGCATCGCGACCATCACGTCTGATGCCTCTATCTGCTGCGTGTTTGTCGACTGGACCTCCGGCGGCAACGACGATGTTTCGCACAGTCAGGCGTTTGCGCTGCTGCAGGAGATCCGCCGCCGCAACAAAGGCGTGCCGGTGCTGCTGATGGCGGAGCACTCCTGTATCGACACCCTGACCCTCGACACCATGAAAATGGTCAACGAATTTGTCTGGATGCACGAGGACACCGCAGAGTTTATCGCTGCGCGCTCCGTTGCCCTGATCGATAAATATTATGACCAGCTGTTGCCGCCGTTCACCAAAGCATTGTTTCACTACACCAAATATTCTCCGGAATATTCGTGGGCGGCACCCGGTCATCAGGGCGGTGTCGCCTTTACCAAAACAGCGGTAGGGCGCGAGTTTCTCGATTTCTTTGGTGAAAACCTGTTCCGCACCGATACCGGAATCGAGCGCGGTGCGCTGGGTTCGTTACTCGATCACAGCGGTCCGATTAAAGAATCTGAAACCTACGCCGCACGGGTCTTCGGCTCGCACCAGAGTTACTCGGTACTTAACGGCACATCGGGCTCTAACCGCGCGATCATGACGGCGGTGGTAGGCGATGGACAGTTCGCGCTGTGTGACCGTAACTGCCATAAGTCGATCGAGCAGGGGCTGGTAATGACCGGCGGTATACCGGTCTTTTTCATCCCGACGCGCAACCGCTTTGGTATCATCGGGCCGATCCCCAAATCGCAGTTTATGGCCGAGTCCATCCAGCAGAAAATGGATGAACATCCGCTGAAAAAACTCGCCTCAGATCCGAAACCGGTTTATGCCGTCGTCACCAACTGTACTTACGACGGCATGTGCTACAACGCCAAACAGGCGCAGGATTTACTGGCGAAGAGCGTCGATAATATTCACTTCGATGAAGCCTGGTATGCCTATGCACGCTTTAATCCGTTCTACCGCGATCGTTACGCCATGCGCGGTAATCCGGCCGATCACGACCCTGAAGGCCCGACGGTTTTCGCCACGCACTCCACCCACAAACTGCTGGCCGCACTTTCTCAGGCTTCTTACATCCACATCCGTAACGGTAAAAAACCGGTGGAGCATTCGCGCTTCAACGAGTCCTACATGTTGCAGGCCACCACGTCGCCGTTGTACGCCATTATTGCCGCCAATGAAGTGGGCGCGGCGATGATGGACGGCAAGCAGGGCGAATCGCTGACTCAGGAAGTGATCAACGAAGCGGTCGATTTCCGCATGGCGCTGGCAAAAGTTCATGCAGCGTTCTCCGCTCAGGGCGAATGGTTCTTCTCGCCGTGGAATGCGCCGGACGTGCTGGATGTGAAAACCGGTAAAAAAATTCCGTTCATTAATGCCTCCAAAGAACAACTGACGACAGACCCGTCCTGCTGGGTGCTCAGACCGGGCGAAAGCTGGCACGGTTTTGATCAGCTCGACGACGACTGGTGCATGCTCGACCCGATCAAAGCCGGTATTCTGGCGCCGGGTATGGGCGACGATGGCAAGATGCTGGAGAACGGCATTCCTGCGGCGATGGTGACGGCATTCCTTTCTCAGCACGGCATTGTCCCTTCGCGCACCACCGATTTTATGGTGCTGTGTCTGTTTTCGGTCGGCGTGACCAAAGGCAAGTGGGGCACACTGATCAACGTTCTGCTGGAGTTCAAACAGCATTACGACGACAACAGCCCGCTGACGCTGTGCCTGCCGGATCTGGCCTCCTCCAACGCCGCGCGCTATGCCGGTATGGGGCTGAAAGATCTCTGCGACGAGATGTTCGCCTACATGAAAACCAGCCAGATGGACAAACTGCAGTCCGACGCTTTCGGCAAGATCCCGACACCGGTCAAACTGCCGCGCGCTGCGTTTCAGGACCATATGGCCGGGCGCTGTGAGCATCTGACCCTCGACAAGCTGGCCGGTCGCGTCTCTGCGGTCGGCGTGATCCCTTATCCACCGGGGATCCCTATCGTCATGCCCGGTGAAAGTTTCGGTGCCAAAAACGACCCGTGGCTGAGTTATATTCGCAGCATCGCGCAATGGGGCGAGAAATTCCCCGGCTTCGAAAAAGAACTCGAAGGGGCAGAGTTCAAAGACGGCCAGTACCACATCTGGGTGCTGAAAGAGTAGCGTCTGTTTTTTCACCGGCAAGCGGAAAGTGGTATGACATAAACGCATTGCGGGATACGCCGCAATCCGATGACGAGGCTCTGTATGAGCCTCGTTTTTTTTTGCGCGACATCCCGGAGAAATCATTTTTGCGCTGGCAGGAGAGAATTTCTTCGGGTAACGTCAGCGCATCTTGTTCAGCGAAGAATAACCATGTTGATAGCAGCGTTCGGCACAGTCGTTAAACCTTTTTTACGTGACAGATTTTTGCATCTGTTAATTCTGCTTGGCGTCATTCTGACCGTGTTCCAGCCGGAGAAAATCACTCAGTTTCCGCAGTTTGTTGACTGGAACACCATCGTCACGTTGCTCGGTTTACTGATGCTGACCAAGGGCGTGGAGGTCAGCGGCTATTTTGATTTTGTGGGCCGAAAGATGATTAACGCCATCGACAATGAGCGGTGGCTGGCCCTGTTTCTGGTGATGGCCGCGGCGGTGCTTTCGACGTTTATGACCAATGACGTTGCGCTGTTCATCGTGATACCGCTGACGATTACGTTAAAAAAACTGACATCGCTGCCGGTGACCCGGCTGATCATTTTCGAAGCGCTGGCGGTGAATGCCGGATCCCTGCTCACGCCTATCGGCAATCCGCAAAACATCCTGTTGTGGAATAAGTCCGGGCAGTCATTTTTGCACTTTATCGGGCAGATGGCGCCGCTGGCGCTGGTGACGCTGGCTGCATTGTTGCTGGTGACGTGGTTTTGTTTTCCGTCGCACAGCCTGAAAAAGCTTGAAAGTAATCAGGGATATCCTTTCCGTAAACGGCTGCTTTTCAGCTGCGCAGTGCTGTATGTGGTGTTCATCGCCTGTGTGGATCTGGGGCTGGCACTTTACGGTTTACTGGCCGTGATTGCGTGCTTCCTGTTGCTGGCACGCAACGTTTTGCTGCGCATCGACTGGCCGCTGATTCTGGTGTTTATCGTGATGTTTATTGATGTGCGTTTGCTGGTCGGGCTGAATGCTTTGCAGCCCGCGTTTACTCACATCCACAGTTTGCCCGATTACGGACATTACCTGCTGAGCATCGGGCTTTCACAGGTGATCAGCAATGTGCCTGCGACGATCCTGATGATCAACTATCTGCCGTCCGGCCCGCTGCTGGCCTACGCCGTTAACGCGGGGGGCTTCGGGCTGGCAATAGGTTCGCTTGCCAATCTGATTGCCCTGCGTATGGCGAATGACAAAAAGATCTGGCTCAAATTTCATTACTACTCTTTCCCGTTCCTGCTGTTCAGCGGGCTGGCGGGGTGGTGGCTGCTGCCGCTGCTGGCGAAGTAACGGCAACGTTGATTGACGCCAGCCGGTTGACGGCTGCCGTGATTTCCGCAGGCGTCAGTGCGGAGAATCCCAGCAACCAGCCGTCCTGATGCCGGGCGGCAGAGCCTGGCACATCCATAAATAACGGCGACAGGCGGGGTGTTTCCACACCGGCGTGTGCAGCAAGCTTACTCAGGTGTAACTCCTGACCGGCAGGAAGGCGGGCAGCAAGCTGTAAACCGCCAGCGGCGACCTGCGGTGTCAGCCAGCTGATTTTTTGCTTAATGTGTTCAAGCAGATGATCACGACGGCTGTGGTACAGCTGGCGGGAAAAACGCAGGTGGGCGGCGAAATGCCCCGTTTGCATGAATTCAGCGGTCACCGCCTGCATCAGCTGTGAAGAGTGTCCGTCATTCACCGTGCGCATCGTGACCATTGGCGCGACGAGGGCTGGCGGCAGCACGGCGTAGGCCAGCCGCAAAGAAGGGAATAAAACCTTCGAAAACGTGCCGAGATAAATGACCTGCTGATGTTTATCCAGCCCCTGCATGGCCGGAAGAGGTCGTCCGTCGTAATGCAGCTCGCTGTCGTAGTCGTCCTCAATGATCCAGCTACCGTGACGCTTTGCGTAGTCAAGCAGATGCAGGCGGCGCGGCAAACTCAGGCTGACGCCGGTCGGGTAGTGATGTGACGGCGTCAGATACATCAGGCGCGGCACGGGTAAATTCGCCGCCGGCGCGATCCCTTCACCGTCAACCGCAACGGCACAAATATCCGCACCCGCACTGGCAAACGCGTTGCGCGCACCCGGATAGCCGGGCTGTTCCAGCCAGACACAATCTGCCGGGTCGATAAGCAGCATCGCCAGTAATTGCAGCGCCTGCTGCGAACTGGTGGTGATCAGGATCTGTTCTGCCGAACACACCACGCCGCGCGATTGTTGCAGATAGCTGGCGATGGCTTCGCGTAAGGGTAAATAGCCCTGCGGATCGCCATAACCCAGCAGACGCTCGCCGTGAACGCGCAATTGCCTGGCGGTCAGCTGTTTCCAGGTTTTGAGCGGGAATGCGCGCAGATCGGGCGAACCGGCGGCAAAAGCCAGCGGGAATTGCGGATCGCGGCACCCGCCGGTGGCCAAAATGGTTTGTCCACGTGCAGACAGTCTCGGAGGGCTTACGGCAATAACGGCCTGTTTGCGCGGTGCTGCGGGGCGGGGAAGGGATGCGCTGACAAAGGTGCCTTTTCCCGTCTGGCGATACAGATAACCTTCCGCTTCTGTCTGGGCATACGCCGCTTCCACGGTGATGCGCGACAGGTTCAGATCAGCGGCCAGCAGGCGGGATGACGGTAATCTCTCCCCGGCAATCAGCGCACCGCTGTGAATGGCGCTGCGCAGTGCGGCACACAGGCGGTCGCGCAGCCCGGCAGGCGCTGCATGACCCCGCTCAGCGGTATCTCCGAACAAAGTGATCAAGGCGGAAGGGCGATCCGTTTTGGGCATAATGGGTCTTATCATAGGGCTGAAATTGGCATCAATAATAAGACCAAAATTAGTGATGATGGAACGGCTTTCAACAAAGAAAATCTCACAGGAGAAGATATGTCGCATTCATCGTATGTTCTGGCTTTTGAGCCACCGTCACCGGAAGTCAGCGCTGCATATTTGCTGTCAAAACTGAGTTTTTACACCGACGCAGCCGATGTGGCCGCAGATTTGCAAAATGGCATCACCGGTATTGTGGTTATTGATACCCGTTCTGCTGAATATTATGTACGCGGGCACGTGCCGGGGGCGGTGAGTTTTCCACATAAACTGATGACCGCTGAGAGCACGGCTGCCCTTAGCAAAGAGGTGGTGTATGTGACTTATTGTGACGGGATTGGCTGTAACGGTTCTACACAGGGCGCGTACAAGCTGGCTAAGTTCGGATTTCGGGTAAAAGAGATGATTGGCGGGCTGGATTTCTGGATCCGCGACCGGCATCCGCTGGCAACGGGCGAGGAACGGGGAGACTATTCCCGTCACGTCGCCCGGAAAGATTGCGGCTGTGCCTGAGTGCTGAACCCTTGCAGGTTCAGGAGCGAAGCGGGCTTAAAACAGCGCCCAGAGTAAAAGCACAATCACCACAAAGGCGATAAACAGCAGCGGCTTGCCGCCGAGCGCCTGCATGGAAGGCGGCAACATCGCAACCAGCGGATTCATGATCGGCTGGGGATCGGTGCGCGTCGTGGTAGTGAAGTGATCATCAATCTCTTCACTGCGCGGCGTGCGATCCACGCGCTGGCTGAACAGTACGCCAATCAGGTCATTCACCTGCACCGGAGTGAGGGGCGATGATAACGTCGCGTTGAAGCGGTTTTCCACGTATTCGGTGAGCTGACGAATTTCCTGCGTTGTGGCGGGTTGTTTAAGCACGCTCAGCAGGGTCGTCAGCGTCGGTGGCGTTGTTTGCTGGCTCAGTGAGGCTTTCACCTGCATAAACTGGCTCAGCAGCTGGAAGTGTTTCGCCGGTATGGCATCACCGACTTTGACGCCCACCAGATTGAACAGCTCCTGCCACACTTTCACCGGCGCTTCACCGGTGGCCGCACTGAGACGGGTGACCAGTTGCTGCAGGTTATTGTGTTCGGCAGGCAGCAAAGGACGATCGGTGACCGGTGTTTGCTGCGGCTGCGGAATATTCATCTGGCGTGTCTGAATGAGATCCAACACCTGTTGCAACTGCGGGTGGGTCAGTTGGCTGAGCACGGTGTGGCCAAAACTTTGACGGATGAAATCGCTGACCGCCTGACGATTGTTGCCCTGCGGCAGCAGCTCGGTCAATTGCAGCATCAGCTGGCGCGAAGCGTGGCTGTCCTGTGCCTGCGTCAGTTTTCCCTGCAGCAGCGTCTGCGCCTGGGGAAATTGCGACGAGGTGATCTCTGCGTCATGCGGCAAAGCGAGGTCGTGGCGCAGGTTGGCCCAGATCTCCGCAGATTTAATCGGCGTCAGCGCCATCAGCTTTACGATCAGCTTTTCCAGCGTGGTTCGCTGCGCCGGGGTTAATGGCAGTTCGCCACCCGATTGAGCAGGAACGGTCTGACCCTGAGGCTGTGTTCTGTTGTCGCCAACCGGCATGCCCGGGCCGCTCAAAGGTTGCATATCACCGTCCTTCGCTGGAAATTAAAACGTCGCCTGAACCTGGAAGAAAAGTCAAAGCGCGGCGCAAGAGCGCAGAAGCGCCTCATCATACCTGCAAAGTTTATTAATCGACACCGTGAATGGCAGGCTGATGACTATTCTTAGAAATATTATTTATCAAAACGGGCGTTAAAAACGTCTGGCGGGGCGCGAAAGCGAAAAATCAGTCACTGCTCTGCTGATTTTCGCGCAGAGCAGTGACGTTCAGTGGCGTTATTTCTCTGCGGGAGGGCAGGCGCCGCCAAACAGCGGTTTGCGCAGCCGCTGGGCGATCACCACCCCGGCCAGCGTAATGCCGCCGCCGATAATGTGATAACTCTGCAAATGCTCATGCAGGAACAGCACCGCGATAATGGCGGTGAAAATCGGCGACAGGTTCATGAAAATGGACGCTTTGTTGGCACCGAGGCGAATAACGCCCTGGATCCACAAAAAGGGCGCAATGATCGAGGCCGGAATCCCCGCAAAAAGCACCAGCGGAATGTTGTGCACCGTCAGGCTGAAGTCGTTCGCCAGCAGGAAGTTGGGCAGCAGCAATAACACGCCAAAAATGATCTGTGCATACAGCGATTGCCAGTTAGGCAGCGGGATCGCCCAGCGCTTGGTCAGCACACCATACAGCGCGTAGGCCGCGGAGGCGCAAAACATCATCAGCTCGCCTTTGCCAATCCCATGTTGCAGCAGTTGCGCCGGATCGCCCGCACTGACCAGCCACACCAGACCGGCGAAAGAAATGATGCAGCCCAGTGCGATACCGACAGTGGGCACCACGCTCAGCAGGAACAGACTGATCACCACGGTCAGCAGCGGGATCAGCGAGTTCAGTATCCCCATGAACAACGCACTGACGCTGTGTGCGGCGTAATAGGCCAGGCTTTGATAAAGCACCATCCCCAGCAGGCCGAGGATCAGCAGTTTCCACCAGTATTGTTTCACCGCCTGAAAGTTACGCAGCAGGCCGGGCAAGACAAAAGGTGTCAGTGTCAGCAGCGCCAGCAGCCAGCGGTAAAAAGAAATGGCAGCAGGATCAATGGCGGTCGCGGAAGCCTTGCTGACCACGGCATTGAGTGACCAGATCAACACGGCCATCAGCGGAAAAAGTACATTCATGACAAATCATCCCTAAGTAAATCGTTGCGCCAGTGTACGATTGTCTTATTTGTTATATATAACGATAATCAGACAACCCTTCGCGTAATTCAGACAACCTGCTGGCGCGGGATTTCCGTCACAGACAAAAGGCTTTTATGGCATCACCACGCGGCACGGCTCAGCGCACATCACCGCCTCCACGTTACTATCCGCCGTTGCCGGAGAAAATGCCGACCACGCTGCTGTTTCGCGGCGAAGTCGTGGCAGGCAACTCGGAGTATGTGCGCCATTCGCATCCGTGGAGCCAGATTATCTGCGTCAAATCCGGTGTGCTCGCCATGCTGGTGGCCGGGCAGCGCTATCTGGCGCCGCGCGAATTTGCCATCTGGTTACCGGCGGGCACCGAGCACTCGAGTTATAACCGCAAAACGACGCGGTTTTGCGCCATCGATATCGCTCCCGAACTGGACCAAAATCTGCCGTCTGCGCCCTGTCTGTTAACGCCCACCGCGATTTTTAATGCGATTGCCGATGACTGTTTTTCGCGAAAACTCACGGCACCGGAGACGGAGACAGACCTGCGCATGTGCCGCGTATTGCTGGATCAAATCAGCCTGGCCCCCCGGCAAAACACCTATCTGCCGACGTCGGAAGACAAATTGTTGTCGCAGGTGTTGAGTGCACTGGAAAAGAATCCGGCTGACAGCACACCGCTGGCGCAATGGGCGGCAAAGATTTACACCACTGAACGGACGCTGTCGCGCCGCTGCCAGCAGGAACTGGGGATGAGTTTTGCAGAATGGCGTCAGCGGTTGCGTTTTTTACACGCTATCTCGTTACTTGAGCAGGGAAAAAATGTGCAGGACGTTGCTCACGATGTGGGGTACAGCTCGTCTTCGGCGTTCATCACCATGTTCCAGCAAATTTCCGGCACCACCCCGCAGCGTTTTCGTAACGACAGGTAAAGTTGTGCCCTGAAAGTTGGGATCAACGCCACGAACGTGGCAAAATCCCTGTCTTCTTTATTTTCTATTCTTTCTTTAGGCCGTGTTGCCGGAGTCAAACGTGAAAATCCTGGTTGATGAAAATATGCCGTATGCCGTTGAGCTGTTTAGCCGGCTGGGCACTGTGCAGGCTGTTCCCGGCCGTCCTGTTCCGCAGGATGCGCTCAACGATGCCGATGCGCTGATGGTGCGTTCGGTGACCAAGGTGAACGAAAGTTTACTGACGGGCAAACCGGTGAAATTTGTCGGTACAGCCACAGCGGGGACCGATCACGTTGATGATGCCTGGCTGGCTGCGCAGGGCATCGGTTTCTCAGCCGCTCCGGGCTGTAATGCCATTGCGGTGGTTGAATATGTGTTCTCCTCACTGCTGATCCTCGCAGAGCGCGATGGTTTCCAGCTGCGCGATAAAACCGTCGGGATTATCGGCGTGGGTAACGTCGGTTCACGCCTTAATGCCCGTCTGGAAGCGCTGGGTGTCCGCACCCTGTTATGCGACCCCCCGCGTGCCGATCGCGGTGATGAAGGGGAATTCTGGCCGCTGGAAAAACTGGTCACCGACGCTGATATTCTGACCTTCCACACGCCGCTCAACCCGTCCGGCCCTTACGCGACCCATCATCTGGTGGATGCCGATTTGCTGGCGCGCCTGCCGGCTGACCGTATTTTGATCAACGCCTGTCGTGGCGAAGTGGTGGATAACGCCGCGCTGCTCGATGCGCTGAACGGCACGAAAAAGCTGACCGCCGTGCTCGACGTCTGGGAGCCGGAGCCTGATTTATCGCTGGCGCTGCTTGAAAAAGTGGCTATCGGCACGGCACATATCGCAGGCTACAGCCTGGAAGGCAAGGCGCGCGGCACCACGCAGGTGTTTGAGGCATTCAGTCAGTTTATCGGTCAGCCGCAAACCGTGGCGCTGGCCTCGCTGTTACCGCCGCCAGAATTTGCTGAAGTCACGCTGCGCGGTGCACTGAGTGAAGCCAAACTGCTGCGTCTTATTCACTTAGTGTATGATGTGCGCCGCGATGACCGGCCTTTGCGCCGTGTCGCCGGAAAAGCGGGTGAATTCGACAAACTGCGTAAGTTCTATGAAGAGCGTCGCGAGTGGTCATCTTTACGGGTGATATGTGACGATCCGGCCACCGCGGAGATGCTGAAAAAGCTGGGCTTTACCACGCAGATGGGCTGAGGCTTAACGCGGCCTTAAGCTTTTTCACATACAGTAATCTGATAACGATTTCGAAAGCAGGGCGGTGATCATTCATCGCCCCTTTGTATTTTGCACTTTTATTTCTGGAGAAAACCAACATGTCTGATGGCTGGAATATTGCGCTGCTTGGCGCAACGGGCGCAGTCGGTGATGCGTTACTGGAATTATTGGCTGAACGTCAGTTCCCGGTTGGTGAGCTCTTCCCGCTGGCCAGTGAGCGCAGCGCCGGTCAGACCGTGCGTTTCAATGGCAAAAGCCTGCGCGTGCAGCTGGCGTCTGAATTCGACTGGTCGCAGGTTCAGCTGGCGTTTTTTGTCGCGGGCAGCGAAGCCTCGGCACTGTACGCTGAAGAAGCGGCGAATCAGGGATGTCTGGTTATCGACAGCAGCGGCCTGTTCTCGCTGGAAAACGACATTCCTCTGGTGGTGCCGGGCGTGAATCCGGACGCGCTGTCCCATTACCGTAACCGTAATATCGTGGCCGTGGCTGACAGCCTGACCAGTCAGTTGCTGACCGCCATCAAACCGCTGACCGAACAGGCTGGTTTATCGCGTCTGCATGTGACGTCACTGCTCTCCGTGTCTGCGCTGGGTAAAGCGGCGGTGGATGATTTAGCCGGGCAAAGTGCGCGCCTGCTGAACGGTATTCCGGCAGAGGAAGGCATCTTCAGTAAGCAACTGGCGTTTAACCTGTTGCCGCTGGTGAGTGATGCAGAGGGCAGCGTGTTGCAGGAACGTCGTCTGGTGGATCAGGTGCGTAAGGTCTTGCAGGACGACGGTTTGCCAATTTCTGTCAGCTGCGTGCAATCGCCGGTGTTTTACGGTCACGCGCAGGTAGTGCATCTGGAAGGTTTGCGCCCGCTCTCTGCAGACGAAGCACGCGCGGAACTTGAACGCATCGACGATATTTCCCTGAGCGATGAAGACGATTTCCCGACCCAGGTCAGTGATGCGTCCGGCAATGCCAATCTGAGCATTGGCTGTCTGCGTAATGACTATGGCGTGCCTGAATTACTGCAATTCTGGTCAGTGGCGGATAACGTGCGTTTCGGCGGTGCCCTGATGGCGGTGGAAACCGCAGAAAAACTGATCAATGAGTACTGGTACTGATTATGTCCGACGAGGTTATTTCTGACGTCAGTGCGGCCCCGGTAGTGGGGCGCATTGCGTTAGGTATTGAGTACAACGGCAGCGCATATTTCGGCTGGCAGCGTCAGCAGGGAGCCGCCAGCGTTCAGGAATGTCTGGAGAAATCACTGAGCCGTGTGGCGGATTCGCCGATTGTGGTGTTTTGCGCAGGGCGTACCGATGCGGGCGTCAGCGCCACCGGTCAGGTGGTCCATTTCGATACGCCGGTGATGCGTAACGATGCGGCCTGGACAATGGGCGTGAACACGCACCTGCCGAAAGACATTGCGGTACGCTGGTGTGCCAACGTCGGGGAAGATTTTCACGCCCGTTTCAGCGCCACCGCCCGCCGTTATCGTTATGTTATCTACAATCATCGCTACCGTTCGGCGATTTTGCACACCGGTGTGACGCACGTTCACATGCCGCTCGACGTGGAAAAAATGCAGCTCGCCGGTCAGGCGTTGCTGGGTGAAAACGACTTCACATCGTTTCGTGCGTCGCAGTGTCAGTCGCGTACGCCGTGGCGCTACATGGTGCACCTGAATGTCACACGCCACGGTAATTATGTTGTGGTGGACATCAAGGCGAACGCGTTTGTGCATCATATGGTGCGCAATATTGTCGGCAGTCTGGTGGAAATTGGTGCGGGGAATCAGCCGGTGAGCTGGATGGCAGAGCTGCTGGCGGCGAAAGATCGCAATCTGGCCGCGGCGACCGGAAAAGCCGAAGGTTTGTATCTGGTTTCTGTGGATTACCCCGAGAAATTTGCATTACCCCAGGTCAATATGGGGCCGCTGTTCTTAGAAGATTAAGAACCATTGATGGTGTAAAAAAGGACGGAAATCAAATGGGTTTCATTCAGTTTGTGATCGATTTTATTCTACATATTGATGTGCATTTAGCGGAGCTGGTCGCGCAGTATGGCGCCTGGGTGTACGGGATTTTGTTCCTGATCCTGTTCTGTGAAACCGGCCTGGTGGTGACACCTTTCCTGCCGGGCGATTCATTACTGTTTGTCGCAGGCGCGCTTGCCGCGTTGCCGGGCAATGACCTTAACGTCCATCTGATGGTGTTCCTGATGGCGATTGCTGCCATTGTGGGCGATGCGGTGAACTATACGATCGGGCGGGTGTTCGGTGAGCGTCTGTTCAGTAACCCGGATTCGAAGATTTTCCGTCGCAGTTATTTGGACAAGACGCATAAGTTTTACGAGAAACATGGCGGCAAAACGATTATTCTGGCGCGCTTCGTGCCGATCGTCCGGACATTTGCGCCGTTTGTCGCGGGCATGGGGCATATGTCTTATCGTCATTTCGCTGCGTATAACGTGATTGGTGCGTTAGTTTGGGTGCTGCTGTTTACCTATGCTGGATACCTTTTCGGCGATCTTCCGATTGTTCAGGAAAATCTGAAATTACTGATCGTCGGCATCATTGTGGTTTCCATCCTGCCGGGTGTGATTGAAATCTGGCGGCACAAACGCGCAGCGGCGAAAGAGAAACGTCATCAGGGGTGATCCCGTGACAATTTTTATCAATTAACAGGATATTGACGGTCATTAAACCCGCAGACTCACCAGTTTTTTATCCACAGTCTCTGGCTGTTATGGTTTAATGAGCGACAATTTATGGTCTGTTCCTGCGAACAACCCTTCTGTGATGCGGCGTGTGAGGTTTTTTATCACGCCGGACACAGACATTTTTGGGTAGGTTTCAGGGGACTTGTTACTGCATGAACAGCGGACTGGCTTTGGCCGGGTTCAAACAGAAAGGTTATCGATGAGCTGGATTGAACGAATTCTTAGTAAGAGCACTGACTCGCAAACCCGTAAGGCAAGCATTCCTGAGGGCGTCTGGACTAAATGTGACAGCTGCGGACAGGTACTTTACCGCGCCGAGCTCGAGCGCAACCTCATGGTTTGCCCTAAGTGCGACCACCATATGCGTATGTCTGCGCGTATGCGTCTGTCCACTTTCATGGACGAGGGCAGTGAGGTTGAATTAGGTAGCGAGCTTGAGCCTAAAGATGTTCTGAAGTTTAAAGATTCCAAAAAATACAAAGATCGTCTGGTTGCTGCACAAAAAGAAACCAACGAAAAAGACGCGATGGTTGTTATGAAAGGCACGCTGTTTGGTATGCCGATCGTGGTGGCGTCGTTTGAGTTTGCGTTCATGGGCGGTTCCATGGCGTCAGTGGTCGGGGCTCGTTTCGTCCGTGCCGTTGAACAGGCCATGGAAGATAACTGCCCGCTGGTGTGTTTCTCAGCCAGTGGCGGCGCACGTATGCAGGAAGCGCTGATGTCGCTGATGCAGATGGCGAAAACCAGTGCGGCGTTGGCGAAATTACAGGAACGCGGTTTGCCGTACATTTCTGTGCTGACTGACCCGACCATGGGCGGCGTTTCTGCCAGCCTGGCGATGCTGGGTGATATCAACGTGGCTGAGCCAAAAGCCCTGATTGGTTTTGCCGGCCCGCGCGTTATCGAGCAGACCGTACGTGAAAAACTGCCTGCTGGTTTCCAGCGCAGTGAATTCCTGATTGAGAAAGGCGCGATCGATATGATCGTCCGTCGCCCGGATCTGCGTGCCAAGTTGGGCAGCGTTCTGGCGAAGCTCACCGGACAACCTGAGCCACGTGTGGCTGAGGTGCCGGCAGCGGTCAACGGCTCTGCCGCTGACAATCATCAGGATGCCTGATCGATCAGAGTAAAAGCCGGTCAGTTATTCAGGGCGGCCACTCATCGTTGTGCCGCCCAAGCTGTCGCCGTCAAGCTGTTATCGCTCAGGACTGGCAGGCCGTGCTTTTACTCTTTCAGCAGTATCTGAAAAAGAGGGCATTGCCTGCTGTCACAGTCTGGTGATGTAGTGTCGAAGTGAACCTAATGCAGGTTGAACGGGGCTCATGCAAAATCAACTTATCCCTCAAGCCACGTCGCCTTTGGCCACGTGGCTTTATTATCTCGAACATCTCCATTCTCAGGCGATTGAACTCGGCCTTAGCCGCGTCAGCGCAGTCGCCACCAAACTCGATTTACTGACACCTGCGCCGCTGGTCTTTACCGTGGCCGGTACCAATGGCAAAGGCACCACCTGCGCCACGCTGGAATCGATTCTGATGGCGGCGGGTTACCGTGTCGGCGTTTACAGTTCTCCTCATCTGGTGCGATATACCGAGCGCGTGCGTATTCAGGGCGACGAGTTGCCCGAAGCGGCACACTGCGCCTCTTTCGCGCAGCTTGAAGCCGGGCGTGGCGATATCTCTCTGACCTATTTCGAGTACGGCACTTTATCTGCTTTGCAGCTGTTTAAGCAGGCTAAGCTGGATGTGGTGATCCTCGAAGTCGGGCTGGGCGGTCGTCTGGATGCCACCAATATTGTTGATGCCACGGTTGCCGTGGTGACCAGCATCGCGCTGGATCACACGGACTGGCTGGGGTCAGACCGCGAAAGCATTGGCCGCGAAAAGGCCGGCATTTTCCGTTCGGGTAAACCGGCGGTGGTCGGTGAGCCGGATATGCCGCAGTCGATTGCGGATGTGGCGCAGGAAAAAAATGCCGATCTCTTCCGTCGTGATAGCCAGTGGCATTTTACCGCCGGTTCTGACAGCTGGCGCTGGGCGGCGTTGCAGGAAGGGGCGGAAACCACCGTTCTGGAGGCTCTGCCGTTGCCAAACGTTCCCTTAGCCAACGCGGCGACGGCACTGGCAGCCCTGCATTATTCGCCGCTGGAGATCCCGGCTGAGGCGTTGCGCAGTGGCCTGACGCGTGCGGCGCTGCCGGGACGATTCCAGACCGTGAGCGAATCACCGCGCCTGATCCTCGACGTTGCGCATAACCCTCACGCTGCTGCCTATCTGGCCGGGCGTTTAGCTGAACAGCCACGCCATGGCGGGAAAGTACGGGCCGTCGTCGGCATGTTGTCAGATAAAGATATTGCCGGTACGCTGGCGTGTCTGTCCCCGCAGGTGGATGAATGGTATTGCGCGCCGCTTGAAGGCCCGCGCGGTGCCAGCGCTGAAGAACTGACGGCGCATCTGCCCGCGGCGCGTCAGTTTGCGGATGTGGAGTCAGCCTGGAAGCAGGCCATGCAGGAGGCGGCTCCTCAGGATATTGTGATCGTCTGCGGTTCGTTTCATACCGTCGCTCACGTAATGGATGCTTTAGATACGGGGAAAACCAGTGGCAAGTAAGTTTCAAAATCGCCTGGTCGGTACGGTCATTCTGGTGGCGCTGGGCGTCATCATTTTGCCCGGATTACTCGACGGCAAGAAAAAACATTACGAAGACGAATTTGCGTCGATCCCATTGGTGCCAAAAGCGGGTGATGTCGAGGAGCAGGATTCGGTACCGCCGGTGACGCAGTCGCTGCCTGCTCAGGCGCCTGAAGGTGCAGATCAGTCGATGCATGGCGCACCGGAATCTGACAATTCCGCGACCAACACCACGGCGGCCAATCGTGGCGCGGTGGCGCCGGGGAATACCACGGTAGAAACGCCACCGGCAACGACGCTGCCAGAGCAGAAAAAAACGGTGCAACCAACGCGTACCGAACCTGCGAAGCAGAAACCGGTTGAGCAAAAGCCAGTGGTTCAGAAGCCTAAGACGATCGAGCCTAAACCGATGGTCGAAGCACCGCCTGTCGTCAAACAGAAACCGGTTGAACAGCCTAAACCGGCAGAGCAACCGAAAGCCGCAGAACAGCCGAAGCCAGCGCAGGAAGAAAAAGCGCCAGCGGGGCAGTCGTATGTTGTGCAGCTGGGGGCGTTGAAAAATGCCGCCAAAGCCAATGAGATCGTGGCGAATCTGCGACTCTCCGGTTTCCGTGCCTACACGGTTCCGTCAACGCCGGTACAGGGGCAGATAACACGCCTCTACGTCGGGCCGGATGCCTCCAGGCAGAAGCTCGAAGCCTCGTTGCCGCAGTTGCAACAGCTCAGCGGATTAGGCGGCCAGGTTCGGGCTTACTCTGCACACTGACGTGACTCCTCCCCTTTGCCGGGGAGGGAACTGATAAAACATAAAAAATACCAGGGAGGGCACAAGCGATTTGTGCCCTTTTTCTATAAGATCCTCAGGTTGGGTTTTTATAGGGTTATGCTGCGATTGAGGTTTTTTTAATCGCTATTATTAATTTGTCTGACCGGCAGATTTCCCCTACGCAAACGTTTTCTTTTTCTGTTAGAATTCGCAGCGATTTGGATGCCGGGGTAGACGTGACTGGATTAGACACTGGAATAGTTAATGGTCTGGATTGATTACGTCATCATTGCGGTTATCGGATTTTCTGCATTAGTCAGTTTGATTCGTGGCTTTGTTCGTGAGGCTTTATCACTGGTAACCTGGGCTTGCGCCTTCTTCGTTGCCAGTCATTATTACCCTTACCTCGCCATCTACTTCACGCGTTTCGAAGATGAGTTAGTTCGAAACGGGATCGCAATTGCCATCTTGTTCATCGCGACGTTGATCGTAGGTGCAATTGTCAACTATGTGATTGGTTCGCTGGTGGAAAGAACCGGATTGTCCGGCACAGACAGGGTGTTAGGTGTGTGCTTCGGCGCGCTGCGCGGGGTGTTGATTGTCTCCGCGATGCTGTTCTTCCTGGATACTTTTACCGGCTTCTCACAAAGTGAAGACTGGAAGCAATCCCAGTTGATCCCACAGTTCAGTTATATCATCAGGTGGTTCTTTGACTACCTGCAGAGCACGTCGAGTTTCTTGCCAAAACATCTTTAGTTTTGGCAGCGCTGAAGAGGAAAAGACAACATGTGCGGTATTGTCGGTATCGCCGGTTTCATGCCGGTAAACCAGTCGATTTATGACGCGTTAACGGTGTTACAACACCGTGGGCAGGATGCCGCAGGCATCGTCACCATTGATGCCAATAATAACTTCCGTTTACGGAAAGCGAATGGCCTGGTGAAGGATGTTTTCGAAGCCCGCCATATGCAACGCTTGCAAGGCAACATGGGCATCGGCCATGTTCGCTACCCAACGGCTGGCAGTTCCAGCGCTTCAGAAGCTCAACCTTTTTACGTCAACTCTCCGTTCGGCATCACCCTGGCCCATAACGGTAACCTGACCAATGCCCATGAACTGAGAAGCAATCTGTTCGAAGGCCAGCGTCGCCATGTCAACACGACTTCAGATTCTGAAGTCCTGCTGAATATCCTGGCCAGCGAGCTGGATCGTTTCCAGCATTATCCGCTCGAAGCTGACAACATTTTCGCTGCCGTGTCGGCGGTGAACCTGAAAATCCGTGGTGCTTATGCCTGCGTGGCGATGATCATCGGCCACGGCATGTTAGCTTTCCGTGACCCGCACGGCATCCGCCCGCTGGTGATCGGCAAACGTACGCTGGAAGATGGCCGCAATGAGTACATGGTGGCGTCTGAGAGCGTGGCGTTAGATACACTCGGCTTTGAGTTCCTGCGTGATGTGGCGCCGGGCGAAGCGGTGTACATCACCGAAAAAGGCCAGCTGTTCACCCGCATGTGTGCTGAGAATCCGCAGTACAATCCGTGCCTGTTCGAGTACGTCTATTTCGCACGTCCTGACTCGTTCATTGACAAAATTTCCGTCTACAGCGCCCGTGTTCGTATGGGTGAAAAGCTGGGCGCGAAGATTGCCCGTGAATGGGAAGATCTGGATATCGACGTGGTGATCCCTATCCCGGAAACCTCATGTGATATCGCGCTGGAAATCGCGCGCATCCTGGATAAACCGTACCGTCAGGGTTTTGTTAAAAACCGTTATGTTGGCCGTACATTTATCATGCCGGGTCAGCAGGAACGTCGTAAATCTGTGCGTCGCAAACTTAATGCTAACCGCGCTGAGTTTCGTGATAAGAACGTGTTGCTGGTGGATGACTCCATCGTGCGCGGCACCACGTCCCAGCAAATCGTTGAGATGGCGCGTGAAGCGGGGGCGAGACGTGTGTATCTGGCTTCAGCGGCACCGGAAATTCGTTTCCCGAACGTCTACGGCATCGATATGCCAAGTGCTAACGAACTGATTGCGCATGGCCGCGAAGTCAGCGAAATCAACCAAATCATCGGTGCCGATGCCTTGATCTTCCAGGACCTGAGCGATTTGATCGCCGCAGTGAAAGAAGACAACAGCGATATCGAGAAATTTGAGTGTTCAGTATTCGACGGTATTTACGTCACGAAAGACGTTGACCAGAATTACCTGGAATACCTCGAAGCCCTGCGCAACGACGACGCTCAGGCGTTACGTGGTCAGCAGGAAGCTGAAAACCTCGAGATGCACAACGAAGGCTGATAAGCGCGTTGTTGCCATCATATAAAGCGCGCCCCTCCTGCGAACACACAGGTCGGGCGCGTTTTTTTATGCCTGAATGTATGTCAGTATTAGCACCGTCCGGCTTCATTCTTCTAAGGCAGTGTTCATGAAACGACTTATTGTCGGTATTTCAGGCGCCAGCGGCGCAATTTACGGTGTCCGGCTGTTGCAGGTGTTAAAAAGCGTACCGGATGTCGAAACCCATCTGGTGATGAGTAATGCCGCACGGCAGACGCTGACTCTGGAAACCGATCTGACGCTGCGCGACGTGCAGGCCATGGCCGATGTGGTTCATGATTCCCGCGATATCGCCGCCAGTATTTCTTCCGGATCCTTTAAAACTGCCGGAATGGTGATTTTACCCTGTTCGATCAAAACCTTGTCCGGCATCGTGAACAGCTATACCGACGGATTACTGACCCGCGCGGCAGATGTGGTGCTTAAAGAAAGCCGCCGCCTGGTGCTCTGTGTCCGCGAAACGCCGCTGCATCTTGGCCACCTGCGCCTGATGACTCAGGCCGCTGAGCTCGGAGCCATCATCATGCCGCCGGTTCCGGCGTTCTATCATCGCCCGGCATCGGTGGAAGATATCATCGATCAGACCGTTAACCGCGTCATCGATCAGTTCGATATTGAGCTGCCGGAAGACCTGTTTGTTCGATGGCAGGGCAGCCACTGAGATTTCCCCCCCCTGTACGCACTTATTTCTAGCATTTCACTAACAATGCACCAACGCTGATCACAATTTGATTCATTCTGGTGCATTGTTAACGAGCGCTTACGCTATCCTTTCCTCAGACCTCTGAATACTTTCATATTCCTGATGATTTTTTGACCGGTTTTCACTCTCTTAACGGGGAAATTGCCCTCGCTAAGAAACGGCACGAAACGTGCATGAGAGAATCTGGCAAAAAAGCCATTTGCATCGTTCAGCAAACTATAAAAAGACGTTCATTCACGCACACGCAACCACAACAGATGAATAATCACTGAGGCTAATGTATGAAAAAGTTGTTCAAGGTTCTTCCGCTGGTTTTGGTCTTAGCCAGCGCAGGTAGTGCGTTCGCTGCCGCACCTAAAGCAATTAATATCGGTACTGATCCGACGTATGCCCCATTTGAATCAAAGGATTCCAGCGGCAAGCTGGTAGGTTTTGATATCGATCTCGCTAATGAAATGTGTAAACGCGCTGCAATTAAATGCACGTATGTCGAAAGTGATTTCGACGCACTGATCCCTTCCCTGAAAGCCAAAAAAATTGATGCGATCATTTCCTCATTGTCCATCACTGAAAAACGCCAGCAGGAAATTGATTTCACTGAGAAATTGTACGCCGCCAACGCCCGTCTGATCGCGCCTAAAGGCTCTAAAGTTCTGCCTGAACTGGACGCGCTGAAAGGCAAAAACGTCGGTGTATTGCAGGGTTCCACACAGGAAGCCTATGCCAACGCCATGTGGCAGCCAAAAGGTATCAACGTTGTGGCCTACCAGAACCAGGATCTGATTTATGCGGATCTGGCTTCTGGCCGTCTTGATGCCGCGTTCCAGGACGAAGTGGCGGGCAGCGAAGGCTTCCTGAAACAGTCTGCAGGTAAAGAATACGCGTTCGCGGGTCCGTCTGTTAAAGACGATAAATTCTTCGGCGTGGGTACCGGCATGGGGCTGCGTAAGACCGATACGGATCTGAAAGCCGCGCTGAACAAGGCGTTTGACAGCATGCGTAAAGACGGTACTTACGACAAGCTGGCGAAGAAATACTTCGACTTTGACGTATACGGCGGCTAATTGCGCGCTGTGTGATGTGCCACAGGGGGCGGTGCGCTGCTCCCTGAGGTTCTGACGCGCGCCGTTTTCTGGCCGCGCCGGGATCCTTTCAGACAGGAAAAAACCATGCTGTATGGGTATTCCCAGGTAATCATCCAGGGCACGTTGGTGACACTGGAACTGGCGATTTCGTCAGTTGTTTTAGCGCTGGTGATAGGGCTTATCGGGGCGGGTGGGAAGCTGTCAAAAAGCCGGGTTATTTCTGGTTTCTTTGGGTGTTACACCACGCTTATCCGCGGCGTACCTGATCTGGTGTTGATGTTATTGATTTTTTACGGCTTGCAGATTGCACTCAACAGCGTCACCGAATCTCTCGGGATGACGCAAATTGATATTGACCCGATGAGCGCCGGTATCATCACGCTCGGTTTTATCTATGGTGCGTATTTCACCGAGACATTTCGCGGCGCGTTTATGGCCGTTCCTCGCGGGCAGATTGAAGCGGCCACCGCTTATGGTTTCTCAGGCTCACAAATTTTCCGCCGTATCCTCTTCCCGGCCATGATGCGTTTCGCGTTACCTGGTATCGGTAATAACTGGCAGGTGATTTTAAAAGCCACCGCGCTGGTGTCACTGCTCGGCCTGAATGATGTGGTGAAAGCCACGCAGCTGGCAGGAAAGGGCACCTATCAGCCGTTCTATTTTGCGATTGTGGCGGGGGTGGTGTATCTGGTCTTTACTACGCTTTCGAACGGCGTGCTGTTATGGCTTGAACGCCGTTATTCGCTGGGTGTGAAGAGGGCTGAGCTATGATCGAAATCCTCCAACAATATGGCTGGTCGCTGCTCTACAGCGATGGCTACCGTTTCACCGGGCTGGCGATCACCCTGTGGTTACTGATCAGCTCCGTGGTGATCGGCGGATTGCTGGCGGTGCCCATGGCCGTCGGGCGCGTGTCGTCTAATAAATTAATCCGCTATCCGATCTGGTTATACACCTACATTTTTCGCGGGACGCCGCTGTATGTGCAACTGCTGGTGTTCTACTCCGGCATGTACAGCCTGGAGATCGTGCGCGGTACGGACTTCCTGAACGCCTTCTTTCGCAGCGGTCTGAACTGTACGATCCTGGCGCTGACGCTCAACACCTGTGCGTACACCACTGAGATATTTGCCGGTGCCATCCGGTCAGTGCCTCACGGTGAAATCGAAGCCGCGAACGCCTACGGATTTTCGCGTTTTAAACTTTATACCTGCATTATTTTGCCTTCGGCTTTACGCACGGCGCTGCCGGCTTACAGCAACGAAGTCATTCTGATGCTGCACTCCACGGCTCTGGCGTTTACCGCCACCGTGCCGGATGTGCTGAAGATTGCCCGCGATATTAACTCGGCGACGTATCAGCCGTTTTACGCCTTCGGGATCGCGGCGGTGATTTATCTTTGTGTTTCTTTTGTTCTGATTGGTCTGTTCCGTAAGGCGGAAAAACGCTGGCTGGCGCATGTGAAGCCCCAGTCCGCTCATTAAAAAAGCCAACTATCGACACCATTGCGGGAAACGTTATGTCAGAAAACAAATTAGCCGTTCTCGATCTCCACAAACGCTACGGCGACCATGAGGTGCTCAAAGGCGTGTCGCTCTCCGCCAATGCGGGAGATGTGATCAGTATTATTGGTTCATCAGGTTCAGGGAAAAGTACATTTTTACGCTGCATTAACTTCCTGGAGAAGCCGAGCGAAGGGTCAATCAGCGTCAGCAATCAGGATATCCGCATGGTGCGCGACACCGACGGGCAACTGAAAGTGTTCGACAAAAAACAGCTGCAACTGCTGCGTACCAAACTGACGATGGTGTTCCAGCACTTCAATCTGTGGAGCCACATGACGGTGCTTGAAAACGTCATGGAAGCGCCGGTACAGGTGCTGGGGCTGAGCAAAGCCGAAGCGCGCGAGCGTGCGGTGAAATACCTCGATAAAGTCGGCATCGATGCACGTGCGCAGGGTAAATACCCGGTGAACTTGTCCGGTGGTCAGCAACAGCGTGTCTCTATCGCCCGTGCACTGGCAATGGAACCCGAAGTGCTGTTGTTTGATGAGCCTACTTCTGCGCTCGACCCTGAGCTGGTCGGTGAAGTGCTGCGCATCATGCAGAAACTGGCGGAAGAGGGGAAAACCATGGTGGTCGTCACGCATGAAATGGAGTTTGCCCGCCACGTGTCCAGCCATGTGATTTTTCTGCATCAGGGCGTGATTGAAGAGCAGGGCAACCCTGCCGACGTGTTCGGCAGCCCGAAAAGTGCCCGTCTGCAACAGTTTCTGTCAGGTGCGCTGAAGTAATATCGTTACGCAGCGTTCCCCTCTCATGAGGGGAACGCTGGATGACAGGGTTACCCTTTCGCTGCCAGCAGGCACAGCTGTACGGTCAGTTCGTAGGATTTCACAAACGAATTCACCGGCAGGAACTCAAACTTCGAATGGAAATTATGTGCGCCGGTGAAGTAGTTCGGTGTCAGCAAACCTTTGGCTGACAGCGCTGCGCCGTCGGTACCGCCGCGCATCGGGATCACTTTCGGCTCGACGCCGATCTCTTTCAGCCCGGCAAAAATCAGATCGATCGCCCGGCGGTCTTCGCCGATCGCGCTGCTGATATTGCTGTAGGTATCGCTGATATCCACCGAGACTTTCGCCGTCGGATACTGGGCTGCGATCTCTTTCGCGACATCCTGAATTTTCTGCTTACGGGCAGCAAAACTGGCGCTGTCGAAATCACGGATGGAAGCATGGAGCCGCGCACCCTGCTGGGAAGCGCTCATGCCGTTGAACCAGACGTAGCCTTCGCGGCCTTCGGTATTTTCCGGCGTTTCTGCACGGTCAAAGTGACTGATGAAATCCTGCGCCATCAGTAACGGATTGACCAGCACACCCTTGGCTGACATCGGATGCGCCGTCACACCGGTAAAGTCGATTTCCACGGCTGCCGCGTTGAAGTTTTCATACACCACTTCACCCAGTTCACAGCAGTCAATGGTGTAGGCAAAATCCACGTCAAAGCGGGCAAGATCCAGCGCTTTCGCACCGCGCAGCCCGATTTCTTCATCCGGCACAAACGCTACCACGATATCGCCATACTCCTGCGACGCGTTCAGATTCTCCAGCATGGTCATGACTACCGTCACGGCGGCTTTATTATCTGCGCCCAGCACGCTGGTACCGTCGCTGAAGATGATTTCTTCACCCTGATACGCCAGGATTTCCGGGCGCTCAGCAGGGCGCAGCCAGATATCTTTTTCTTTGTTCAGGCACAGGTCATCGCCGGTGAAGCGCAGCGTTTGCGGATGAATATCCGCGCTCAGGCCCACATCGACGGTATCAATGTGAGTGATAAAACCTATGCGCGGCCCGCCGGTTTTAGTGCCGGGTTTGACCGCGGTGACGGTCGCATATTCATCAATCTGAATGTTTTCTAAACCGAGCTGATGCAGCTCCTCAGCCAGTAACCGCGCCATGTCATGCTGGCCCGGCGTGCTCGGTAAGGTGTTCACGCTGGCGTCACTTTGTGACGTCACGAAGAGATAGCGGTAGAAACGTTCGGTAAGCTGTTTTGCGATTGTTGTCGACATCTTGACCTCTGAATGATCGCCAATGGGTTTACTTGTTATAAGATTTTCATATATAACAAAGTATTACTAGTTGTTATTCAGATGTTAATCTGTTTTTGCTTTGGGTTCCATGATGAAGAAGTTTTAAACACTCTCCGGACAGGGAAAAAAGGGAAAAAATGAAACACAACATTTTAAAAATAAGCACAGGGTTACTGGCGTTAGCGATCACGGGCGGCGTTTCGGCAAAAACGCTGGTGTATTGTTCAGAAGGTTCGCCGGAACAATTTAACCCGCAGCTTTACACATCGGGCACTTCCGTCGATGCCAGCGCTGTGCCGATTTATAACCGTCTGGTTGATTTCAAAACCGGCACCACTGAGCTGGTGCCAAGCCTGGCAGAAAGCTGGGACGTCAGCCCGGACGGTAAAACCTACACTTTCCACCTGCGTAAAGGCGTGAAATTCCAGAGCAGTAAACTGTTTAAACCCAGCCGTGATTTCAATGCGGATGACGTCATCTTCTCGTTCATGCGCCAGAAAGATGAAAACAACCCGTATCACAAGGTGTCCGGCGGCACTTATCTGAACTTCGACAGCCTGAAGCTGGGCGATCTGATCGGCAGCATTGATAAAGTGGATGATTACACCGTTCGCTTCAACCTGACCCGCCCCGAAGCGCCATTTGTTGCCGATCTGGCCTGGTATTTCGCGTCTATCCTCTCGGCAGAATATGCCGATCAGATGCTCAAAGCCGGTACTCCGGAGAAACTCGATCTGAATCCGGTCGGTACGGGGCCGTTCGAACTGGTTCAGTATCAGAAAGACACGCGTTTGCTGTACAAAGCCTTCCCGGAGTACTGGCAGGGTAAATCTAAAATCGACCGTCTGGTGTACACCATCACCCCGGATGCCTCGATGCGTCTCGCAAAACTGGAAAAAAATGAGTGTCAGGTGATGCCGTTCCCGAACCCGGCAGATCTCGACCGGATGCGCGCCAACAAAGACATCAATCTGATGAGTAAATCGGGTCTGAATACCGGCTTCCTGTCTTTTAATACGCAGAAGCCGCCGCTGGACAATGTGAAGGTGCGTCAGGCGCTGAGCATGGCGATCAACAAGCCACAAATCATTGAAGCGGTATTCCGTGGCACCGGCACCGCAGCGAAAACGCTGCTGCCAACCGGTGTCTGGGGATATAACGACAAGGTAGTGGATTACGATTATTCGCCGGAGAAAGCCAAAGCATTACTGGCTGAAGCAGGCATGCCAAACGGTTTTGATATCGATCTGTGGGCGATGCCGGTACAACGTCCGTATAACCCGAATGCCCGCCGTATGGCTGAAATGATTCAGGCGGACTGGGCAAAAATTGGCGTGAAAGCACACATCGTCAGTTTTGAGTGGGGTGAATACCAGACCCGCATCCGTAACGGCGAGCACATGGCCGCGCTGATGGGCTGGACGACAGCCAATGGCGATCCGGATAACTTCTTTGGCCCGTTATTTACCTGTAACGCAGCGAAGGGCGGTTCTAACTCTGCGAAATGGTGTTATGCACCTTTCGACCAGTTGATCACCGAAGCCAAAGAAACCACGGACCATGCCAAACGTGTTGCACTTTACGAGCAGGCGCAGCAAATGATGCACGACCAGGCGCCAGCAGTGATGATTGCACACTCGACCATCTTCGAGCCTGTTCGCAAAGAAGTGAGCGGCTATGAGATTGATCCCTTTGGCAAACATGTGTTTTATCAGGTGGATGTGAAGGAATAAGGCTATACCAATCAATACTTCCTAAAGATAAAACCACTCTGCTTTTGAATTTAAGATTGGGCGGGCGATTCAGACATCTTGCTGAACGGAGCGGCCTGGAGACCAAAGGCTCCAGGACCGAGAGAAGGCACCGCGCAGCGGCAAGATGTCCAGCCTGTCGCGGTGATACCTGAAACAAAGCCAGCATGCGAAGCGCTTGTTGAAAAAGCGAGGAGGAATCCAAAGGAGGAAAAGCACTTTCCTCCTTTGGGCGGTTTCGGCACTGAAAGAGAAGTGATCGCAGTCGTTAAGAAACCGAAAATTCTCGATCTTTTTTCGAAAAGCGTCAGTACAACGCAATTGTACCGCCAAGAAACCGAAACATTCTTGCTCCGGCTGAGCAGGGGCCTGCAAGTCCCTTCACTTCAGCAAATCCTCCAGCGCTTCCTTCAATTCCTGATGTGTAAACTCAAAGCCGGCGGCTTCCAGCCTGCGTGGCACGGCGCGCTGGCCGCCCAGCACCAGTATGGCTGACTCGCCCATCAGCAGACGTATGACGGGGGCCGGTGCCCGCATAAACGCCGGGCGATGCAGAACCTCACCGAGTAGAGCGCTGAACTGTTCGTTGCGTGCGGGATAAGGCGCCACCATGTTGAACGGTCCGCTGAGGGTTTCGTGCATCATCAGGAAAATGATGCCTTCGACCATATCGTCGATATGGATCCACGGCATGTATTGCTGGCCGTCACCCAGAGGGCCGCCGAGTCCGGCGCGGAAAGGCAATACGATTTTTGCCAGCGCGCCGCCTTTTTCTGCCAGCACAATGCCGGTGCGCAACAGGCACACGCGGGTGCGCGGGCTTTCAGCCGTCATCGCCAGGGCTTCCCAGCGTGCGCATAGCTGCCAGGTAAATTGCTTGTTTGGCGGCTCGTCTTCCGGCACCAGGGCCTGCCCCTGATCGCCGTAATAACCCACTGCTGAACCTGAAATAAAGACCTGAGGCGGCGTCTGGCTGGCGTTAATCAGCTGCGCCAGTTTCTCAGTTAACTGCCAGCGGCTTTCACACAGCAACGCTTTGTGATCTTTCGTCCAGCGTTTGTCCGCAATCGGCTCTCCCGCAAGATTGATCACCGCATCAAATCCATCCAGTGACGTTTTGCCGTCCAGCGTTTCCCACAGCTGAACCTGCGAGCCCAGCACTTTCGCGGCGCGTTCAGGCGCACGGGTAAGTACGGTAATCTGATGAGATTGCTCAACAAGTCGCCCGGTAAGCCTTCGGCCAATGAGCCCGGTCGCGCCGGTGATCAGGATTTTCATATCAGGTTCCTTAACTGTCTGAATATGCGAATGAACTGTCATTAATCATAGTTGAGTCGCCGCCTTTAGCGCGCGATATGGAGCACAGTTAATGGAAATTATTTACAGCGGAATGTGTTCAGCAGAACCCCCGGCAGACACCGGGGACAGCGCTGTCAGTGGTGGTTGATGTGCAGGGGATCGGCGAGGGCGTAGGCTTTTTGCGTGGAAGGACGGGCTTTAACGCGTTCAAACCAGTTTCGCACCGCCGGATACTCCGCCAAATCAATGCGCTGGCGCTCATGCGCTACCACCCACGGATAAGCGGCGATATCAGCAATGCTGTAGGTATCCCCGGCGATATAGGCATTTTTAGTCAGCTGGGTATTCAGCACGCCGTAAAGACGTTTGGTTTCCTGCTGATAGCGTTCGATGGCGTAAGGTACAGGCTGCGGGGCGTAGTGCGTGAAGTGATGATTTTGCCCGAGCATCGGGCCCATTCCGGCCACCTGCCAGGTCAGCCACTCCAGCGTTGTGGTGCGTTCGCGCAATTCCTTACTGAGTAATTTTCCCGTTTTCTCAGCCAGATACTGCAAAATGGCCCCGGACTCGAACACACCGATGGGCGCGCCGCTGTCTACCGGCTGACTGTCGACAATCGCCGGGATCTTATTGTTGGGGGAAATGGCGAGAAACTCGGGTTTAAACTGATCGCCTGCGCTGATATCAATGCGATGAAGACGGTAGGCCAGACCGGCTTCCTCCAGAAAAAGAGAAATCTTATGACCGTTGGGTGTGGGCGCGTAATAAAGATCAATCATATTGCCTCCTGCGTTATGTTAATCACTTAATGAAATCCGCCAGTGCGCGGTTGATAATCACAGTTTTTAAAATGATTGGGTAGGGTATCATAATGGTTGTGAATACTTGCCTGCGCCGGACCTTTGTCAGAGTTGTCTTATGGCGAAGTTTGTGGGGTAACATAACTTTTACCTGTCACCAACGCATCCATTGCTATTGAAGCCATGTGGCAGACCCAGATAGAATCTCCGGACATTATCGACGTGTTGCACCCATTACTGCGCACAGACCCATTGCGCACAGACCAGCGCTTAAAACAGAAGGTTTCAGCGGATGTCAGAACAAGAGCAAAACATCAGTACGGAAGAATGGGTTGATATCGTCAACGAAGATAACGAGGTCATTGCCCAGGCCAGCCGACAACAAATGCGTGCTCAGGTCCTGCGCCACCGTGCCAGCTATATCGTGGTGCATGACGGAATGGGCAATATTTTGGTTCAGCGTCGTACCGAAACCAAAGACTTTTATCCCGGCTGGCTGGATGCAACGGCAGGTGGCGTGGTGCAGAGTGGCGAAAATATTCTTGATTCAGCCCGCCGTGAAGCGGAAGAAGAGTTAGGGATCGCCGGTGTACCCTTTGCCGAACATGGTCAGTTCTACTTCGAAGAAGAGAACAAATGCCGCGTGTGGGGCGCGTTGTTTAGTTGCGTATCCCACGGTCCGTTCGCCTTGCAGGAAGAAGAAATTGATTCTGTACGCTGGATGACGCCGGAAGAGATCACCGCACGATGCGACGAATTTACGCCGGACTCGCTTAAAGCGCTGTCACTTTGGATGACGCGTAATAACGAGAAAGAGCATGGCAAGCCGCTAACCCGTGACTTGCTGAGTGATGAATCTGCCAAAGCGGATGATGAGCCGGATAACGAAAGCACCCCGATCTAAGCCTCAGCCTCTGAATCATTGAGCCTGGAAAACCCGCCGCACGCGTACTGATGTCGCCTGCGGCTTTTTGTTGTCGTGAATTTAGCAGCTGTCCCGCTTGCACAATGACGAGGCGATCGTCACCTCTTCCCACTCTTCATCATGGATCCTCGCCAGCAAGGCCTGAGCCGCACGCGTACCAATTTCCCTATGCGGGATGGCGATAGTGGTCAGCGGCGGCTGGCAGACTTTACTGACGTCCGAGTTGCCAAATCCCACCACCGCCAGATCGTCCGGCACTTTGATACGTCGGCGCTGGCATTCGTACAGCGCTCCGCACGCCAGATCGTCTGAGACGCACACCAGCGCGTCGATTTCCGGCCAGGCCAGCAGAAACTCAGGCAACTGCTGAGCGCCGGTGGAAAAGCTGGCGGGCTCGGCCGCGTTGATCACCCGATGCGGCGACATATGCGCTTTCAGCATGGCCTTTCGCCAGCCTTGCAAATGTTGCTGGAAAATCCACTGTTCCTGATTGGCGCACAGCATACCGATGTTTTGATATCCCTTCGCCACCACGGTCTGAGTGAGCTGAAACATCGCCTCGACGTAATCAATCCCGATATTCATATCAATGGGAGAGTCCGTCAGCGCACCGATTTCCAGCACCGGGATGGTCAGATTATCCAGCCACTGGCGAACGTTGGCCGAGTGCTCGACAGAGAGCAATATGGCCGCCGCCAGATTGTAAGATAGCAGCGTTTCCAGCAATTTTTCTTCCCGCTCAATGCGGTGCTGGGATTCGGCCAGCATGATCTGGTACCCGGCAGGTTGCAGCACTTTCTGAAGCCCGGCAAACATCTCAGCGCAGCCCGGTTCCGACAGACTTGGCACAATCATGGCGACAGTATTTGATGACGCAGAAGCCAGTGAACTGGCCGCCTGATTGGGTAAATAACCCAGCTGGCTGACGGCCTCTTCGATCTTTTCACGCAGCTTATCGGAGACTTGTTCCGGGGTACGCAGTGCGCGGGAAACGGTCATGCTGCCCACACCTGCAAGCTGCGCCACATCAGCCAGCGTCACTCTCCCTGTACTGCGCCTTTTCTTATTAATGGACATGCACAATCCTGACTCCTGCACCCGAAGATATAGCGAAAAAAGCAAGCCGCAGCAGGGCGATACCCGAAGGATCCACGGCGGAATTGGGTAAATTATCGGTCATTTCCGGACAAAGTATACCGTTATTTGTGTGAACTGCGGTGCAGTGGTACCGGCAGGGGACTATTTTTGATAGCGCTATCACAGAACGTAATGATAGACGCTTGGTAGCGCTATCTTTGTGAGATGTATCACAGATGTTAACGCTACCGGTGCGTAGAGTCAGGGCGTTGGTGTGGTTTGGGGGAAAGAGGCACACCAGCCATTAACACATCAAAACCGGAGTCACACCTATGCTGAATGATTGGCTGACCTCTGACAGGATTCAGATCAGAACGGATATCACGGACTGGCGGCAGGCGGTGCAAGTCAGCGCTGAGCCTTTGTTGAAAGAGGGCACGATTACCCCGGAATATCTGACGGCGATTTTTGCCCAGCGGGAAAAGTTAGGGCCGTATTTTGTTCTGGCGCCGGGCATTGCCATGCCGCATGCCAGACCGGAAGAGGGCGCGAAGGGGTTAGGATTGTCGCTGCTCACGCTGCCTCAGGGAGTGACATTTAATTCTGAGGACAATGACCCTGTTTATACCGTCGTCATGTTATCGGCACCCGATAAGCACAGTCATATTGAATTAATCTCTGAACTGGCTGAATTATTTTCCAGCGACGAAGATATGCAGAAAATACATCAGGCAAAAGATATAAAAACAATTCAGGATGTCATTACGAAATTCTGACCGTTTTACGATTAAATAACGGAATAACCTTAACGCACAACGGATGCATTAATGTGTATTGACATCAGAAATCATTCTGATGCGTAACCCTACAAACTTTTAAAACACAGGTAAATAACATGAAAATTATGGCGATTTGCGGTTCCGGTTTAGGCAGCAGCTTTATGGTCGAAATGAACATTAAAAAAGTGCTGAAAAAATTAAATATTCAGGCGGATGTTGAACACTCTGATTTATCTTCAGCCATTCCCGGCGAGGCAGACCTGTTCGTGATGGCGAAAGACATCGCCGCCAGCGCCAATATCCCGGACAATCAGCTGGTTGTCATCACGAATATTGTGGATATCAACGAGCTGGAAACCAAGCTGGTCGCACATTTTGAAAAGCATCCGGTGTCCTGAGCCAGACCGACACGGACTGACCCTACAATAAAAAACAATATACATCCGAGGTGGATATGTTTATCCAGGAAACGCTCAAGTTTGTGGTTGATATATTAAAAGTGCCATCTGTTCTGGTGGGGCTCATCGCCTTAATCGGTTTAGTGGCGCAAAAGAAAAACTTTTCTGATGTGGTAAAAGGTACAGTCAAAACAATACTGGGCTTTTTAGTTTTAGGCGGTGGTGCAACAGTATTAGTCGGCTCATTAAATCCTTTAGGCGGCATGTTCGAACACGCCTTTAATATCCAGGGTATTATTCCTAATAACGAAGCGATTGTTTCTATCGCGCTGGAGAAATTCGGTGCGCCGACCGCCTTAATTATGGCGTTCGGTATGGTGGCAAACCTGATCGTGGCGCGCTTTACCCGTCTGAAATACGTGTTCCTGACCGGACATCACACGTTCTATATGGCCTGCATGATCAGCGTCATCCTGACCGTAGCCGGTTTTGAAGGCGTGTCACTGGTGTTCACCGGTTCCCTGACGCTGGGCCTGATCATGGCGTTTTTCCCGGCGCTGGCACAACGTTATATGCGTAAGATCACCGGCAGCGACGATGTGGCCTTCGGCCATTTCGGCACCATCGGTTACGTGCTGTCAGGCTGGATCGGCAGCAAAGTCGGTAAAGGGTCACGCTCTACCGAAGAAATGAATCTGCCGAAAAACCTCAGTTTCCTGCGCGACAGCTCCATTTCTATTTCACTCACCATGATCATTATTTACCTGATTATGGCGGTGTTCGCCGGACAGGTGTTCGTCGAAGCCACCTATAGCGCAGGCCAGAACTATCTGGTGTACGCCATTATCATGGCGATCACTTTTGCGGCGGGCGTGTTCATCATCCTGCAAGGTGTGCGTCTTATTCTGGCGGAAATCGTACCGGCATTCGTTGGCTTCTCCGAGAAACTGGTGCCCAACGCACGTCCCGCGCTGGACTGCCCGGTGGTCTACCCGTACGCACCGAATGCCGTGCTGATTGGCTTCCTGTTCAGCTTCCTCGGCGGTCTGGTCGGTTTATTCCTGTTAGGCCAGATGCATCTGGTGCTGATCCTGCCGGGCGTGGTGCCGCACTTCTTCACCGGTGCGACGGCGGGTGTCTTCGGCAATGCGACCGGCGGTCGACGCGGTGCGATGGTCGGCGCGTTTGCTAACGGCGTGCTGATCACCTTCCTGCCGGTTCTGCTGCTGCCGGTGCTCGGCGCGCTGGGCTTCGCAAACGCCACCTTCTCAGATGCAGACTTTGGCGTCATCGGTATCCTGCTGGGCAATCTGGCTCGCTTCATGTCTAAAGAAGGCATCATGGCGCTGATTGTCGGCATCTTCGCGGTTCTGGTTGCTTACAACTATCTCGGCAAAAAACCTGCGGCTGAGAAAGCGGTCAGCGAAGAGTAATTCAGTCACTCACTCAGTCTCTTATCACCCACCGGGGATCACGGTTCAGGCCTGTTAGAAATAACAGGTCTGGATAAGTGCTCACTAAAATAAGGACCCTGCAAGATGAAAGATATCCATGAGGTTCATGATCTGGCGCGCCAAATCCGCATCGAGACGCTGAAAATGCTGACCGGTCTGGGCTTCGGACACTATGGCGGCAGCATGTCAGTGGTGGAAACGCTGGCAGTATTGTACGGCGATGTGATGCGCATCGACCCGAAAAATCCGGACTGGCAGGATCGCGATTATTTCGTGCTCTCCAAGGGGCATGCAGGCCCGGCGTTGTATGCCACGCTGGCGCTGAAAGGCTATTTCCCGGTTAGCCAGCTGAAAACCTTGAATGAGAACGGCACGCGCCTGCCGAGCCACCCCGACCGGCTGCGCACTACCGGCGTGGATGCCACGACCGGTTCGCTCGGGCAGGGCGTGTCCATCGCCGCAGGTATGGCGCTCTCGCACACACTGGCGGGGCGGGCTAACCGTGTCTTCTGCATTCTGGGTGACGGTGAGCTGAATGAAGGTCAGTGCTGGGAAGCCTTCCAGTTTATTGCTCACCACAATCTGCATAACCTCACGCTGTTCATCGATTACAACAAACAGCAGCTCGACGGCACGCTGGACGAAGTCATTAAACCTTTCGATCTGGCCGGGAAATTCAGCGCTTTTGGTTTTGATGTGCAGACGATTAAAGGCGATGACGTCGTGGCAATTCGCGATGCGGTAACGCCGGTGCGTGAGGGCGGGCAGCGTCCGCTGGTGGTGATCCTCGACAGCATTAAAGGGCAGGGCGTGAAGTATCTCGAGCAACTGGCGAACTCGCATCATCTGCGTTTAACGCCGGAAGTGAAACTGGAAATTGAACACGCAATCGCTGAGCTGGAGGCCGCCCATGTTTGAAGTCTCTCTGGAATTACAAAAAGACGCCGTGGAAATGCGTAAGGTTTATGCCAATACCGTGCGCGAAAAGATTGTTGAAAATACGCCGATCATTGCGCTCGAAGCGGATCTGATGAGTTCTATGGCGATGGATGGCGTGCACAAAGATCACCCGTCACACGTGATCAACTGCGGCATCATGGAAGCCAACGTTATCGGCGTGGCGGCGGGTTTATCGCTGACAGGCCGCGTCCCCTTTGTGCATACTTTTACCGCGTTCGCCAGCCGCCGCTGTTTTGATCAGTTGTTTATGTCACTGGATTATCAGAAGAATAACGTCAAAATCATTGCGTCCGATGCCGGTGTCAGTGCCTGTCACAACGGCGGCACGCACATGTCCTTCGAAGACATGGGGATTGTGCGCGGGCTGGCAAATTCCGTGGTGATGGAGGTCACCGACGCCGTGATGTTCCGCAATATTTTGCTGCAACTGATGGATCTGAAGGGATTTTACTGGGTGCGCACCATCCGTAAACAGGCGACTCAGATTTACCAGGAAGGCTCAACGTTCACCATCGGCAAAGCAAACGTGCTGCGAGACGGAAGCGACATCACGCTTATCGCCAACGGAATTATGGTCGCCGAAGCGCTGAAAGCGGCGCAGATGCTGGAACGTGAAGGCGTCAGTGCGGCGGTGATCGACATGTTTACCCTCAAGCCGATTGATAAAGACGTCATCATAAAATATGCCGCGAAAACCGGTAAAATCATCACCTGTGAAAATCACAGTATTCATAACGGGCTGGGATCGGCGGTGGCGGAAGTGCTGGTAGAAAATCAGCCGGTACCTATGCGGCGTGTTGGCGTGAAAGAACGTTACGGGCAGGTGGGGACGCAGGAGTTTTTACAGCAGGAATATGGCCTGACCGCTGAGCATATACTTGAAGCGGCTAAAACATTGCTCTGAGCGGCTGGCGACCCGCAAAAATGAGCCCAAAAAAACGCCGGACATAAAGCCCGGCGTTTTGCCTTCAGAGGGGTTGGCTTATTTAGCCGGAACCGCAGTTTCTGCCTGAGCAGACTGAATCGCTGTCAGAGCAACGGTGTAGACGATATCGTCTACCAGTGCGCCACGGGACAGATCGTTGACCGGTTTACGCATGCCCTGCAACATCGGCCCGATAGAAACCAGATCCGCAGAACGTTGTACCGCTTTGTACGTGGTGTTACCGGTGTTCAGGTCAGGGAAGATGAACACGGTCGCCTTACCCGCTACCGGCGAGTTTGGTGCTTTGGACAGCGCAACGTCAGCCATGATGGCTGCATCGTACTGCAGCGGGCCATCGATGATCAGGTCAGGGCGTTTTTCCTGCGCCAGACGGGTCGCTTCACGCACTTTCTCAACATCGCTACCCGCACCGGAGTTACCGGTGGAGTAAGAGATCATCGCAACGCGTGGTTCGATACCGAACGCCGCAGCGGAATCCGCAGACTGGATCGCGATTTCAGACAGCTGTTCAGCCGTTGGGTCCGGGTTGATCGCACAGTCGCCGTAAACCAGAACCTGGTCAGGCAGCAGCATGAAGAACACAGAAGAAACCAGTGAGCTACCCGGTGCAGTTTTGATCAGCTGCAACGGTGGGCGGATAGTGTTTGCGGTGGTGTGGACAGCACCGGAAACCAGACCGTCAACGTTACCTTGTTCCAGCATCAGGGTGCCCAGAACCACGTTGTCTTCCAGTTGTTCACGCGCAACCACTTCGGTCATGCCTTTGCTTTTACGCAGCTCAACCAGACGTGCGACGTATTCTTCACGCACAACGACCGGATCCACAATCTCGATGCCTTTACCCAGCACTACACCCTGCGCCGCAGCAACGCGCTTGATCTCTTCCGGGTTACCCAGCAACACACATTCCGCGATACCGCGTTCAGCACACAGTGCCGCCGCTTTAACGGTGCGTGGCTCGTCGCCTTCCGGCAGAACGATGCGTTTACCGGCTTTACGGGCCAGTTCGGTCAGCTGGTAGCGGAACGCTGGCGGAGACAGACGACGTGAACGCTCAGAATGCGCGCTCAGTGATTCAATCCAGTCAGCGTTGATGTGAGAAGCGACATACTGTTGCAGTTTCTCAACGCGCTGATGGTCGTCCGCAGGGACTTCCAGATTGAAGCTTTGCAGGCTGAGGGAGGTCTGCCAGGTGTTGGTGTCTACCATGAAGACAGGCAGGCCAGTCTGGAAAGCACGTGCGCACAGGCTGTTGATGCGCTCGTCGATTTCGTAACCGCCGGTCAGCAGAATTGCGCCAATTTCAACGCCATTCATCGCCGCCAGACAAGCTGAAACCAGAACGTCCGGACGGTCTGCGGAGGTAACCAGCAGGGAACCAGGGCGGAAGTGTTCGAGCATGTGAGGAATGCTGCGTGCGCAGAAAGTCACGGATTTCACGCGGCGGGTTTGCACGTCGCCTTCGTTGATGATGCGGGCGTTCAGGTGCTTAGCCATGTCGATTGCGCGGGTGGCAATCAGCTCGAAGCTCCATGGAATGCAGCCCAGCACCGGCAGCGGGCTGTTCGCGAACAGCTGAGTCGGATCGATATTGGCGACGCTGGCTTTGTTGGAGTCATCGAAGATTTCAGACAGGTCAGGACGTGTGCGTCCCTGATCGTCAACCGGCGCATTCAGTTTGTTGATGATGACGCCGGTGATGTTTTTGTTTTTACTGCCGCCGAAGCTGGAGCGGGCCAGTTCGATACGTTCTTTTAACTGCGCGGGAGAATCATTACCCAGTGCCAGAACGAAGACGATTTCTGCGTTCAGGGTTTTGGCGATTTCATAGTTGAGCGCATTCGCAAACTGGTGTTTACGGGTAGGGACTAAACCTTCAACCAGCACCACTTCCGCATCTTTGGTGTTTTCGTGATAACGGGCGATGATTTCTTCCATCAGCACGTCCTGCTGGTTTGAACTCAGCAGCGCTTCAACGTGGCTCATCTTCAGCGGTTCCGCTGCAGTCACGGAGGAGTTGGCACGAATGATGGTGGTGGTTTGATCGGGTGCATCACCGCCGGCACGTGGTTGTGCGATGGGTTTGAAGATGCTCAGGCTGACGCCTTTTTGTTCCATGGCACGGATCACACCGAGGCTGACGCTGGTCAGACCAACGCTGGTACCTGTGGGGATCAACATAATTGTACGAGACACGGCTAAACCTCTTTAACGGTTGCCAGGCAGAGACGGTCGCAGGTTTGTGCAGAGGGGATAATGATCAGCATGAGCGCGACGATTATCCTGCGCGGTGCGTCCAAACGGGCGGCGTTTGCCTTTGAGTGAAAAATCACTGCCAGCGAAAACTGGCAGTGTTGAATCGAATTATGCGGTCAGACGCGCAGCGTCTTGTGCAATAACCAGCTCTTCATTGGTTGGGATAACCAGCGCGGTACGGGTGCCTTCTTTGTTGATGGCACCGGATTTACCGAAACGAGCCGCGAGGTTGCGTTCGTGGTCAACTTCAAAGCCCAGCAGGCCCAGTTTAGCCAGAGATAATTCACGCACCATTGCTGCGTTTTCGCCGATACCGCCGGTGAAGACGACAGCGTCCAGACGGCCTTCCATCAGTGAGGCGTAGCTACCGATGTATTTCGCCAGACGGTGGCAGAATACGTCCATCGCACGTTTAGCATCTGCTTTAGTGGTGTAGTTATCTTCAACATAACGGCAGTCGCTGGTGACTTCAGTCAGACCCAGCAGGCCAGATTCTTTGGTCAGCATTTTGTTGATTTGATCAACGCTCATGCCCAGAGAATCGTGCAGGTGGAAGATGATGGCCGGGTCGATGTCACCGCTGCGGGTGCCCATCACCAGACCTTCCAGCGGGGTCAGACCCATGGAAGTATCAACGCATTTACCGTTACGGATTGCGCTGACGGAACCGCCGTTACCCAGGTGGCAAGTGATCAGATTCACTTCTTCCACCGGTTTGTTCAACATTTTCGCGGCTTCCTGAGTCACATAGAAGTGGCTGGTGCCGTGTGCGCCGTAACGACGGACGTGATGATCGCGGTACAGGCTGTACGGCAGTGCGTAAAGGTAAGATTCTTCTGGCATGGTCTGATGGAAGGCGGTGTCGAAAACAGCCACGTTCTTGTCAGCCAGTTTAGGGAAGGATTTCAGCGCTTCGTCGATACCGATCAGGTGAGCCGGGTTATGCAGCGGTGCAAACGGGATAGATTCTTTGATACCTTCGATAACAGCATCGTTGATCAGCATGGACTTGGTCAGCTTTTCGCCGCCATGAACGATGCGGTGGCCGATTGCAACCAGCTCTGCAGACAGTTCAGGTTTTTGGCTCAGGATGTTGTTCACGATGAATTTCAGCGCTTCGCTGTGTGCGGCACCCGCACCCAACGCGGCTTCTTCTTTGCCACCGTCCATTTTCCACTTAATGCGCGCTTCCGGCAGGTGGAAACATTCGGCTAAACCTGAAATGTGCTCTTCGCCGTTCACAGCATCAATGATTGCGAACTTAAGGGAAGAACTACCACAGTTAAGAACCAGTACAAGCTTACTCGACATGGAAGTACCTATTTATTGTTGGTGCTGTTTAAGGAAAAAAACAATACACGTGGTTAATAAATCGTCAGTCTGACATCAAGCGTAGCGCATAATGGCGGTGACAATTATGATTAACATCATGCCAGAGAGCCAAAACAGGCATGATAATGAAAAAGCTAAAGAATCGCAGGACGCTGGTTTTTTCTGTGCCCGCGGATAGCAAAAAAATGGGGGCGCAGTACACAAAATGTCTCTGTTATGCGTCTTTAGAATGTTATCTATTAGTGAAAACACTAACAAAAAATGCAATTACTAATTACAAAACACCTCGGCCCGAGGCACTATGCTTAGTGATATGGCTTTAAATGCTGCGACAGGATACCGGCACGTTTCAGCAAAAACAAAATATATTTTATCGTGGTAAACTCCAGTTTATGTTTCACAACTATTTTTTAATTATTACACGTGAAGTTGAGGTGCAATTATGACGAGTAAGCCAACAGGCTCTGTAAGCTGGTTCCAGGTTTTCCAGCGTGGGCAGCATTATATGAAAACATGGCCGTCTGATAAGCGCCTGGCTCCTGTGTTCCCCGAGAACCGGATTTCAACCGCCACCCGTTTTGCTGTCCGCTTCATGCCGCCGGTGGCGATCTTCACGCTGACCTGGCAAATCGCGCTGGGCGGACAACTCGGGCCGGCCGTTGCGACGGCGATATTTGCCTGTAGCTTGCCTATGCAAGGGTTATGGTGGCTTGGCCGCCGTTCACTGACGCCTTTGCCGCCGACGCTGCTGAGCTGGTTCCACGATGTGCGTAATAAACTCGCTGAATCGGGCCAGGCGCTTGCGCCGGTCGAAGGGACGCCGACCTATCAGGCGCTGGCTGATGTCCTCAAGCGTGCGTTCAAACAACTCGACAAAACCTTCCTCGACGATTTGTAAGCCTGTTTCCAGCGCTTTTCACATCATCTCCAATATTGCTAAGCTTCACTGCACCGCATTTTGACCGGAGGAACTTCTCCTCCGGTGATTATTTCACATGAGATCCGGACTCAAATCAAAGAATGGTGTGCTTGCGATTTCGCAGAAGTTTGCGCTATGCCATGCTTTGCTCATTATGCAGACATGAGGATTTTCACGATGGAAATGACTAACGCGCAACGCCTGATCTTGTCGAATCAATACAAAATGATGACCATGCTTGATCCCGATAACGCGGAACGCTACCGCCGTTTGCAAACGGTGATCGAACGCGGTTTCGGTTTGCAAATGCGTGAGCTGGACAGAGATTTCGGTGAGTTACCGGAAGAAACCTGTCGCACAGTGATTAACATTATGGAAATGCACCATGCGATGCAGGTGTCATGGACCAATCTGAAAGACACCCAGGGGCTGGATCGCCGTCGTATAGATTTCCTTGGCTTCGATGCGGCCACCGAATCCCGCTATTTAAGCTATGTGCGCTTTATGGTGAATACCGAAGGGCGTTACACTGACTTCGACGCCGGGACTCACGGGTTTAACTCGCAGACCAAAATGTGGGATAAATACCAGCGTATGCTGGCGATCTGGCAATCATGCCCGCGTCAGTATCATCTGAGCGCTGTAGAGATAGCGCAAATTATTAATGCCTGACTGGAATTAACTAAAGAGGAATTGCCTGTGGAGTGTAAAGGTTTCTTGTTCGACCTTGATGGAACGTTAGTGGATTCATTACCGGCAGTTGAGCGTGCATGGGTTAACTGGGCGCTCAGTTGGGGAGTCAGCCCGCAGGATGTTCTGGCCTTTATTCATGGCAAACAGGCGATCACCTCTTTACGTCATTTTATGCAAGGTGAAACAGAAGAGACGATTCAGCAAGAGTTTCTGAAGCTGGAAAAAATCGAAGCCACCGACACCGAAGGCGTCTCGGCGTTGCCGGGTGCACATTTACTGCTGAGCGAACTCAACCGTCAAAATATTCCGTGGGCCATTGTGACCTCCGGTTCTATGCCTGTCGCCAGTGCGCGCCATGCGGCAGCACATTTGCCTGCGCCGGAAGTGTTCATCACTGCGGAACAGGTTAAGCATGGCAAACCGCAGCCGGATGCCTATTTGCTGGGTGCAGAACGTTTAGGTCTGGCGCCGGAAGAGTGTGTTGTGGTGGAAGATGCCGCTGCAGGCGTAATGGCAGGGCTTGCCGCAGGATGTAAAGTGATCGCTGTGAATGCACCGGACGATACGCCAGGGATCGAAAATGTTGATTTTGAGCTGACGACGCTGGAAGTTCTGCTGGTGGAAAGCAACAAGCAGGGCGTGACGGTAAGTTTGCGCTAAGCCTGAAAAAAGCACAGTTTCGACATTTTACTTGATATAGACCTCGCTCCGGCGGGGTTTTTTTATGCCATTCTTACCACGTTCCTGCCTCTCAATCTTAACGCAAAGGGAGTGTGTTTTGACCGGTGAATTAATCTGGGTTGTGGTACTGCTGCTGGCCGCGATGGTGTTGTTTGCGCGCAATACGCTGCGCATGGACATTGTCGCTTTGCTGGTCATCATTGCTTTTGTGATGAGCGGTACGCTCACCCTCAATGAAGCTCTGGCCGGATTTAGCGATCCGAACGTGATTTTGATCGCCGCCTTGTTTGTGGTGGGCCACGGTCTGGTGAGGACCGGCGTGGCGTATCAGGTCGGTGACTGGCTGATGAAAGTGGCCGGGCAGAGTGAAACCCGGATGCTGATTTTACTGATGCTGACGGTCGCCGGTCTTGGTGCTTTTATGAGTTCTACCGGCGTGGTGGCGATTTTCATTCCGGTTGTGATCAGCGTTTCCGCGCGCATGAAAACCTCACCGGCGCGGCTGATGATGCCCCTGAGTTTTGCCGGGCTTATCAGCGGCATGATGACGCTGGTTGCCACGCCGCCGAACATGGTGGTGAACAGCGAGTTGCTGCGTGAAGGGTTCGACGGTTTTGGCTTCTTCGGCGTCACGCCGGTGGGGCTGGTGGTGCTGATCATGGGTGTCGGATACATGCTGATTGCCCGCCGCTGGTTGTCAGCGCAGGACACCTCGCAGGATAAACAACACTGGAAGCGCCGGACTTTCCGGGACTTGATCCGCGATTATCAGTTAAACGGTCGTGCGCGCAGGATGACGATCCGCCCCGGCTCACCGCTGGTTGGCCGTACACTGGACGATCTTCACCTGCGCTCCCGCTACGGTGCGAATGTGGTGGGTATTGAGCGCTGGCGTAAGTTCCGCCGGGTGATGGTCAGCGCCACGGGGAGCACCGGGCTGTGCGCGCGAGACGTACTGCTGCTGGACATGACCGATCCTGACATCTCAGTCAGACAAATGTGTGCCGATGAAATGCTTGAACCGATGGTGCTGCGCGGTGAATATTTTTCTGAACAGTCCCGCGACGTCGGAATGGCAGAAGTCTCTTTAATTCCTGATTCCGAATTATTGGGTAAAACCCTGCGCGAAGTCGCTTTCCGTTCTGCTTACGGGTTAAACGTGGTGGGGATCCGCCGTCAGGGGGAAGCGCTGCCGGGTAAACTGGTGGATGAGGAACTCCAGCTGGGCGACATGTTACTGGTGATAGGGGACTGGAAGCTGATCCGACAGCTTCAGCAGCAGATGCACGATTTTATTGTCCTCAGTCTGCCCGCCGAGGTGGATGAAGTCGCCCCCGCGCTCAGTCAGGCACCGCACGCGCTGTTTTGCCTGGCGCTCATGGTCGCACTGATGCTGACCGACGATGTGCCGAACGCCATTGCGGCCATTATTGCCTGTCTGCTGATGGGTAAATTCCGTTGCATCACCATGGACGGCGCGTACAAAGCGATTCACTGGCCGAGCTTGCTGCTGATTATCGGGATGATGCCGTTCGCGCTGGCGCTGCAGAAAACAGGCGGCGTGGCGTTGATCGTCGAAGGCCTGATGAAGGTCAGCGGGGGATATGGGCCGTACATGATGCTGCTGAGTTTGTTTGTTCTCTGCGCCAGTATCGGGCTGTTTATTTCCAATACCGCCACAGCGGTGTTAATGGCACCGATTGCCATCGCGGCGGCCCATCAGATGGGCGTGTCGCCGTACCCTTTCACAATGATTATCGCGATAGCCGCCTCGGCAGCGTTTATGACGCCAGTATCATCCCCGGTGAATACGCTGGTGATGGTGCCGGGGAATTACCGCTTCGGCGACTTTCTGCGTATCGGCGTGCCGTTCACCTTGCTGGTGATGGTCGTCAGCGTGTTTCTGGTGCCGGTTCTCTTTCCGTTCTGACCCTGGCCGTGCTGTATTTGGTTGCGGTCAGAGCGGTGAATCGAGGCTGATTTCATCCAGCGACAGGCTGAAGCTCGGCACAAAGATTTCCATAAAGTAATCCATCTCCGGGCTTTTACGATTCGCCAGCGTTTTTTCCAGACGCGCTTTAGCCAGGGTGAATTCGTTATTGCCCGCCGAGAGCTCCTCGAGACATTTCAGATAGGCGCATAACGCATCTGCCTGTTTGACCGTCAGTTTTTCGTCTTCGCTGTAATAATGTTCATCGATCAGCGGACGAAAATCTTCCTGCAAATCCTCCGGCAGCATCTCAATCAGTTTTTGCTGGGCGATTTTCTCGATTTTTTTGTACTCATGGGCGATTTGCGGATTGTAATACTTGATGGGCGTAGGCATGTCGCCGGTCAGCACTTCGCTGGCATCGTGATACATGGCGAGCAGGGCAACGCGTTCCACATTCAGGTTGCCATCAAATTTGCGGTTTTTAATCACGGCCAACGCGTGAGCCACGAAGGCGACCTGCAAACTGTGTTCCGACACATTTTCGGTACGCACGTTGCGCATCAGCGGCCAGCGGCTAATCAGTTTCAGGCGGGAAAGGTGGGCGAAGAAATGGCTCTGATTCATGGCACTCTCATTAATAACGGCAAATGAGTATCCATTGTGCGGAGTGTGGCGGAAATCGGCAAGTGTGATCAGAAAGATAAAACAGGGCGCAGAAATCTGCGCCCGCAGGGATTACTGGCGGTAAGTTTCGAGGAACCGGCCCAGTTTGCTGATCGCCATTTCCAGCTCATCAACGCGTGGCAGCGTCACGATACGGACGTGGTCCGGATACGGCCAGTTGAATGCTGTCCCCTGAACCAGCAGGACTTTTTGCTGCAACAGCAAATCCAGTACCAGTTTCTGATCGTCATGAATGTTAAAACGCTTGGCATCAATACGCGGGAACATATACAGCGCACCTTTCGGTTTCACGCATGATACGCCGGGGATCTGATTGATCAGTTCCCACGCGCTGTCGCGCTGCTGCACCAGACGGCCGCCCGGTTGAATGAATTCATTAATGCTCTGGTAACCGCCGAGAGCTGTCTGGATAGCATGCTGCATCGGAACGTTGGCACAAAGACGCATCGAGGCCAGCATTTCCAGCCCTTCAATGTAGCCTTTGGCATGTTTCTTCGGTCCGTTGAGTACCATCCAACCCTGGCGGAAACCGGCCACACGGTAGGTTTTTGACAGCCCGTTGAACGTCACGGTCAGCAGATCTGGCGCCAGCGACGCAATGGAAATGTGCTGGGCTTCGTCATACAAAATCTTGTCGTAAATCTCATCAGCAAAGATGATCAGATTGTGTTCGCGGGCGATATCCACAATCTGCATCAGCAACTCTTTGCTGTATACCGCGCCGGTCGGGTTGTTCGGGTTGATGATCACAATACCGCGGGTGCGCGGGGTGATTTTGTCGCGGATATCGGCGATATCCGGGAACCAGTCAGCGCCTTCATCACACATGTAATGCACCGCATTCCCGCCAGAAAGCGACACCGCCGCCGTCCATAACGGGTAATCCGGTGCTGGCACCAGCATTTCATCACCGGTATTCAGTAACGCCTGCATCGACTGAACAATCAGTTCCGACACGCCGTTACCGATATAAATGTCTTCCACCGTCATGTCACGCATGTCGCGCGCCTGATAGTGCTGCATGATGGCTTTACGTGCTGAGAACAGACCTTTGGAGTCACAGTACCCTTGCGCTGTAGGCAGGTTGCGAATGACGTCGAGCAGAATTTCATCAGGTGCATCAAAACCGAATGGCGCGGGGTTGCCGATGTTCAGTTTGAGGACTTTGTTACCTTCTTCTTCAAGACGTTTTGCTTCTTTGAGCACCGGGCCGCGAATGTCGTAGCAGACGTTGTCCAGTTTGCGGGATTTTTCAATCGGGGACATGTAAATGTGAGCCTTTTGCAGTAAAGCCTGTTCTTCCCTGGCGTTAATCGCCGTAGAACAGTGCGAAGCGGACAATTTACTCCCCCAAAGAGTGCATGAGAAGGGCTGCGCGCCCTTTTGGTGTAAAACAGCAGGAAAATCGCAGGGGGTGGGGGTTTCTGGTCATGTTGTGGATTTTGGTTGGTTTAATAATTTGCGTAAAGAGCAATGTGTAGTTTTATATTTTACCAATGCGGGTTTTTTAATCTAAAAATTCCCTGTTTTGACTGTCTGGCAGTGTTAAAGCCATCCTTTTGTTGCCGCGGTTTTGCAGACAACATCATTAAAACTTACCTAACCTCGACAAAATCTGAAAAAAAATAGCAGGAATTCTCCGTGCTGCGGCACGGGGGCAAGGTGAATTAGTTTTATTTATCTAATGATTAATAATAACTGCTGGATGAATGATCATAAGAAAATTTTGGAGAGGCCACTATTTTCATGGGTTTTACGAGGGCACCCTTTACGTATATTTAATAAAATCAGCACAAATAATAACGGGCGATTATGAAATTATCTTAATGCCCGCTAAACTGATTTTTTAGTCATGAGTTTGATATCCACGTGAGCTAATGAATTTGTTGAATTATATTGCCTTACAACTTATCTGAACGGTAAATTTAACTTATGTATCCGGCTTGCTGACAGGCTTCAACCTCAGGTATCGACAGGAAAAGCGCAAAGAAAATAGGTGAGTGGAGCAGGCGAAAATGGTTTATTCTTATTAATTAAGCCTGGCTAATCATTTAACTTTTGTGTGGAGATTTTTCACGGCATCTGAGGAGATGAAAACTGCTTCTATGAAATTTTTCAGGCACAAATATTTCTCAATTTTGCTTATCTAATGAGTGAGTACCTGACATATCTGGTATTCTGCGGATGCTGATACTTTGACGCAGCATCAGGGTAGCTTGTTATTAGATTCTATAAAGCGAAGAAAAACTATGACAAATGCAAATCGTCCAATCCTCAATCTCGATCTTGACCTGTTGAGGACATTTGTAGCTGTTGCGGATTTGAATACGTTCGCTGCAGCAGCTGCTGCTGTGTGTCGTACTCAGTCGGCAGTCAGTCAACAAATGCAACGTCTTGAACAACTCGTTGGAAAAGAACTGTTTGCCAGGCACGGACGCAATAAATTATTAACTGAACACGGCATTCAGTTATTGGGGTATGCACGCAAAATTCTTCGTTTTAACGATGAAGCCTGCACCTCTTTGATGTACAGCAATGTTCAGGGCGGAATTACCATCGGGGCATCCGATGATACCGCCGATACCATTTTGCCTTTTCTGCTCAGTCGCGTGACGTCTGTGTACCCGAAACTGTCAATCGATGTACGGGTAAAACGCAGTCCGTTTATGTTATCGATGCTGGAAAGCGAAGAGATCGATCTGGCCATCACTACGATGACGGGCACAGAACATCCTCATATCATTCTGCGGACGTCACCTACGCTCTGGTACTGCGCGGCGGATTTCGCGTATCCATCCGGGGACAGTGTGCCGCTCGTGGTACTTGATGAGCCAAGCCCGTACCGCCAGATGGCGACAGAATACCTGAATCAGGCCGGTATTCCGTGGCGTATCGCTTACGTGGCATCGACATTGTCGGCTATTCGCGCCGCCGTTCGCGCCGGGTTGGGCGTGACCGCAAGACCTATTGAAATGATGAGCCCTGAACTGCGCGTTCTGGGTGAACAGGATGGTCTGCCGCGTCTGCCTGACACGCAATATGTACTGTATAAAAATGCCAACTGTAACAATGAACTGGCGATGGCCATTTTCAACGCGGTTGAACAGGGCAATGATCCTTATTCTCTCAGCGCTTACGGTCCCCGGCCTGTAGTGGATGACGATCATGAGCTGCTGGCTGATTCAAAAAGTTAAGATTATCGCCTCTTTTTACCTCCCGCCCGGATACTGCAGGGCGGGGGTAAAGGCCTCTACTCCTTTCGGGTAGTAAAACGTCTCTTTTTGGGTGTTTTATTTAAAATCTCACGCCAAACTTGTTTTTTCCTCCCTTAGTGCTGCTTGTTCCCCGTCCTGACTGTTTCTGTTCTTCATTATCACCCTACTAAATCACGCAAAAATAGGCTTTTTTTCGCGTGAAAAAATCAGTGATTTTTTCTCGCCGTTGACTTGTTGTTTTCTGTTATTCAACAAAACTTGCTAAAAGTGCGGCTTTTTTTCTGTCGAAATTGACAGAACTCTGACCTGGATCAAAAAAATAACCCTAATAAGAGAGTGGAAGCGTTGTCTATTCCTGCGACAATAGCAAAGCAACAAAGATGTCATAACTCCCGTCACAGGCTCATGCTTTATCACCCTTTTTAACTGACACGATTTAGCTTAAGTGTTGTCGCATGTAATGTTAATTAAATGATAAGCATGTAAACTAATGTGGAGATACTTTTGTCAAAGTTGACAAAAGGTTATAGAAAAGGGTAAAAAGCCCACAACAAATCACTGGCTTAATCCTTTGTTGAGTCGTGAACTGTGTGGTTATTAATCCTTCCCTTGAATCGATGTGGTGCGCAAACTGCCGATCCCATAGAGCAGATGCCAAAGCGCCACTTTTGATGAGTAAGCAATGAGTATGTCAACAGCCACTGAAGTCATCGCTCAACACTGGGCGTTCGCCGTTTATCTTATCGTCGCAATGGGGCTTTGCTGCCTGATGTTACTGGGCGCCGCGTTCCTCGGCGGGAGAGCCAGAGCGCGTTACAAAAATACCCCTTATGAGTCTGGTATCGCATCCGTGGGCTCAGCCCGCCTGCGTCTCTCCGCCAAATTCTATCTGGTCGCGATGTTTTTCGTTATTTTCGACGTTGAAGCCTTGTATCTCTATGCATGGTCAACTTCTATCCGTGAAAGCGGCTGGACCGGTTTCGTCGAAGCCACCATTTTCATTTTGGTACTGCTGGCTGGTTTGTTTTATCTGGTGCGGATTGGCGCGCTGGACTGGACGCCAACACGTTCGAAAGGACCTGTTAAACCAAGCCCGGCGATTAATACCAACAGTCACCCTCAGTAGTAAGTCATAGCGAGGCAATAAGATGGACTATACGCTCACCCGCGTAGACCCGGACGGTGAGAACGACCGTTACCCCCTGCAGAATCAGGAGGTGGTCGGCGATCCACTTCAGGAGCAGGTTAAACGCAGCGTTTTCATGGGAAACCTTCAGGAATCACTGCACGGCATGGTGAACTGGGGACGCAAAAACTCCCTCTGGCCGTACAACTTCGGCCTTTCCTGCTGCTACGTCGAAATGGTGACGTCATTCACTGCGGTGCATGACGTCGCGCGTTTTGGTGCAGAAGTTCTGCGTGCATCGCCGCGTCAGGCCGACTTCATGGTCGTGGCAGGCACCTGCTTCACCAAAATGGCCCCGGTGATCCAACGTTTGTATGACCAGATGCTCGAGCCGAAATGGGTGATTTCGATGGGTGCCTGTGCGAACTCCGGCGGTATGTACGATATTTATTCCGTCGTGCAGGGTGTGGATAAATTCCTGCCTGTCGATGTGTATATCCCGGGGTGCCCGCCGCGTCCTGAGGCTTACATGCAGGCGCTGTTGCTGCTGCAGGAATCCATCGGTAAAGAACGCCGCCCATTGTCATGGGTCGTCGGCGATCAGGGTGTTTACCGCGCGAATATGCAGTCTGAAAAAGAGCGTAAACGTGCTGAACGCATAGCCGTGACAAATCTGCGTTCGCCGGACGAGATTTAACACTGCGATCTGAGAGTCAACCCTGAGGGGTGGTGCATGCATATCCCCCTTACGGCATAAATGACCATTTAGTGTGGTGAAAAAAATTATGACAGATTTGACGACGCAAAATACCGCCCTGCCAGCATGGCATACCCGTGATCATCTTGATGATCCGGTTATTGGCGAGTTGCGTAACCGTTTTGGGCCTGAGGCCTTTACTGTTCAGCCGACCCGTACCGGAATTCCCGTGGTGTGGTTCAAGCGTGAACAGGTACTGGAAGCGATTACCTTTCTACGAAAACAGCCAAAACCTTATGTTATGCTGTTCGACTTGCATGGCGTTGATGAGCGTTTACGTACTCACCGCGACGGTTTACCGGCCGCGGATTTTTCCGTTTTCTATCACCTGATCTCCGTCGAGCGTAACCGCGACATCATGATCAAGGTGGCGTTAGCGGAAAACGATCTCCATGTTCCGACCTTGACCAAGGTGTTCCCGAACGCCAACTGGTACGAGCGTGAAACTTGGGAAATGTTTGGTATTACCTTCGATGGCCACCCGCACCTGACGCGCATCATGATGCCGCAGACCTGGGAAGGGCACCCGTTGCGTAAAGATTATCCGGCGCGTGCCACCGAGTTCGATCCTTATGAGCTGACCAAGCAAAAAGAAGAGCTCGAGATGGAAGCGCTGACCTTCAAGCCGGAAGACTGGGGCATGAAGCGTGGCACCGAAAATGAGGACTTTATGTTCCTTAACCTCGGTCCAAACCACCCGTCATCACACGGTGCGTTCCGTATCATCCTGCAGCTTGATGGCGAAGAGATTGTCGACTGTGTACCGGATGTCGGTTACCACCACCGTGGTGCTGAAAAAATGGGCGAGCGCCAGTCATGGCACAGCTACATTCCGTACACGGACCGTATTGAATATCTCGGCGGTTGCGTTAACGAAATGCCTTACGTGCTGGCCGTTGAAAAACTTGCCGGTATCGTCACGCCGGATCGCGTCAACACCATTCGCGTGATGTTGTCTGAACTGTTCCGCATCAACAGCCACCTGCTGTACATCTCTACGTTTATTCAGGACGTGGGCGCGATGACGCCAGTGTTCTTCGCCTTTACCGATCGTCAGAAAATCTACGATCTGGTGGAAGCGATCACCGGTTTCCGTATGCACCCGGCCTGGTTCCGTATCGGTGGCGTTGCGCATGACCTGCCGAAAGGCTGGGATCGTCTGCTGCGTGAATTCCTTGACTGGATGCCAGCACGACTGGATTCCTACGTCAAAGCGGCGCTGAAAAACACGATTCTGATTGGCCGTTCCAAAGGCGTGGCTGCGTACAACGCGGATGACGCGCTGGCGTGGGGCACCACTGGCGCTGGCCTGCGTGCCACCGGCATCGACTTCGACGTGCGTAAATGGCGTCCGTATTCCGGTTACGAAAACTTTGACTTTGAAGTGCCGGTCGGCGACGGCGTCAGCGACTGCTATTCCCGTGTAATGCTGAAAGTGGAAGAGCTTCGCCAAAGCCTGCGCATTCTGGAACAGTGCTACAAAAACATGCCTGAAGGCCCGTTCAAGGCGGATCATCCGCTGACCACGCCGCCACCGAAAGAGCGCACCCTGCAACACATCGAAACCCTGATCACGCACTTCCTGCAAGTGTCGTGGGGGCCGATCATGCCTGCGCAAGAATCTTTCCAGATGGTTGAAGCCACCAAAGGGATCAACAGCTACTACCTGACCAGTGACGGCAGCACCATGAGCTACCGCACACGTGTCCGTACGCCAAGCTTCCCGCATTTGCAGCAGATCCCGTCCGTAATCCGTGGCAGCCTGGTATCCGACCTGATCGTGTATCTGGGCAGTATCGATTTTGTAATGTCAGATGTGGACCGCTAACGATGACAGATATCAATAAAAACTCAGAGGTTCAGTTCATCAACGTCAGCGAGCCGGTGATCACGCCGGTGTTTGAGCTGAGCGATGCTGAACGCGAAGCGATTGAACACGAGAAACATCACTACGAAGATGCCCGCGCGGCCTCTATCGAAGCGTTGAAGATCGTGCAAAAAGCGCGTGGCTGGGTGCCAGACGGCGCTATCTACGCGATCTCCGATGTTCTGGGCATTCCGGCCAGTGACGTTGAAGGTGTGGCGACGTTTTACAGCCAGATCTTCCGCCAGCCGGTTGGCCGCCATGTGATCCGTTACTGTGACAGCGTGGTGTGCCACATCACCGGTTATCAGGGGATCCAGGCTGCGCTGGAACAACAGTTGCACATCAAGCCGGGCGAAACGACGCAAGACGGTCGCTTTACTCTGCTGCCGACCTGTTGTCTCGGTAACTGTGACAAAGGCCCGTCGATGATGATCGACGAGGACACGCACAGCCGCCTGACACCAGAAGCCATCGGCCAGCTACTGGAGCGCTATGTATGACAATCAACGGTTATACGCCAAGACATATTGAACGCACGCCGGAAATGCATCCGCTGACATGGCGTATGCGTGACGATGAGCAGCCGGTCTGGATCGACGAATACCGCAGCAAAAACGGTTACGTCGGCGCAGAAAAGGCGCTCAAAAGCATGGCGCAGGAAGAGATCGTCAACCTGGTAAAAGACGCTGGCCTGAAAGGGCGCGGCGGTGCGGGTTTCTCCACCGGTTTGAAGTGGAGTCTGATGCCAAAAGACGAAAGCATGAACATCCGCTATCTGCTGTGTAACGCCGATGAGATGGAACCCGGTACTTACAAAGACCGCATGCTGATGGAACAAATGCCACACCTGCTGGTGGAAGGCATGTTGATTTCCGCGTTTGCACTGAAATCTTACCGTGGCTACATCTTCCTGCGTGGCGAATATATCGAAGCCGCCGTGAACCTGCGTCGCGCGATTGCTGAAGCCACTGAAGCGGGTCTGCTGGGTAAAAATATCCTCGGTACCGGTTTTGATTTCGAACTGATCGTGCATACCGGTGCGGGCCGCTACATCTGCGGTGAAGAGACAGCACTGATTAACTCGCTGGAAGGCCGCCGCGCTAACCCGCGTTCCAAACCACCGTTCCCGGCCTCTGCCGGTGCATGGGGTAAACCGACCTGTGTGAACAACGTCGAAACCCTGTGTAACGTGCCTGCCATTCTTGAGCACGGTGTGGATTGGTACAAAGGGATGTCTGCGGGCAAAAGCGAAGATGCAGGCACCAAACTGATGGGCTTCTCCGGTCGGGTGAAAAATCCGGGCGTCTGGGAACTGCCGTTTGGTACGACCGCACGTGAAATTCTTGAAGATTATGCCGGTGGTATGCGTGATGGCCTGAAATTCAAAGCCTGGCAACCGGGCGGCGCAGGGACTGACTTCCTGACTGCCGATCACCTGGATCTGCCTATGGATTTCGCCAGCATCGGTAAAGCTGGTAGCCGTCTGGGTACTGCGTTGGCGATGGCAGTCGATCATGAAATTGGCATGGTTCCGCTGGTTCGAAATCTGGAAGAGTTCTTCGCCCGTGAATCTTGTGGCTGGTGTACGCCGTGCCGAGACGGTTTGCCGTGGAGTGTGAAGATCCTGCGCGCGCTGGAACGTGGTGAAGGGCAGCCGGGAGACATTGAAACTCTCGAACAGCTTTGCCGCCAGCTTGGTCCGGGCAAAACCTTCTGCGCACACGCGCCGGGTGCCGTGGAGCCATTACAGAGTGCGATTAAATATTTCCGGGAAGAGTTTGAGGCGGGCATCGCCAAACAGCATTACAGCAACGCGCGGGCAATTGGCGGTATTCAGCCAAACAATCTGCTGAAACAGCGCTGGTAGTGAAGGCAACAGGCAGCGGACGTGAGCCCGCTGTGCGCGAAATCCCAATACAAGGGACGCGCTGTCGAGTGATAGACGCCAACCCGGCAAGAATTTTTGATTAACGCCCGCCGTCAGGTGGGCCACGTGGAAGCATGCTGACTATGGCTACGATTCATGTAGACGGCAAAGAATACGATGTAGACGGAGCGGACAACCTGTTACAGGCTTGCCTCTCTCTCGGCCTCGATATTCCTTATTTTTGCTGGCATCCGGCGCTGGGAAGCGTCGGCGCTTGCCGCCAATGTGCGGTTAAGCAATACCAAAACGCGGAAGATACGCGCGGTCGTCTGGTGATGTCATGTATGACACCAGCGTCTGATGGCACCTTCATTTCCATCGACGACGGCGAAGCGAAAGAGTTTCGCGAGAGCGTTGTGGAATGGTTGATGACCAACCATCCGCACGACTGTCCGGTGTGCGAGGAGGGCGGTAACTGTCACCTGCAGGATATGACAGTCATGACCGGCCACAGTATGCGCCGTTACCGTTTCACCAAGCGTACCCATAACAATCAGGATCTCGGCCCGTTCATCTCTCACGAAATGAACCGCTGTATCGCCTGTTATCGCTGTGTCCGTTACTACAAGGATTACGCGGACGGCACAGACCTGGGTGTATATGGCGCGCACGACAACGTCTATTTCGGTCGTCCGGAAGATGGCCCGCTGGAAAGCGAGTTCTCCGGTAACCTGGTAGAAGTGTGTCCGACCGGCGTATTCACCGATAAAACGCACTCCGAACGCTATAACCGTAAATGGGACATGCAGTTTGCGCCAAGCATCTGTCAGCAATGTTCTGTTGGCTGTAACACCAGCCCGGGTGAGCGTTATGGCGAACTGCGTCGTATCGAAAACCGTTATAACGGTACCGTAAACCACTACTTCCTCTGCGACCGTGGCCGTTTCGGCTATGGCTACGTGAACCTGAAAGATCGTCCTAAGAAGCCATTGCAGCTGCGTGGCAACGACTGGATTGAACTGAACGCTGAACAGGCGATGCAGGGCGCGGCAGACATCATCCGTCAGGCGAAGAAAACCATCGGTATCGGTTCTCCACGCGCCAGCCTCGAAAGCAACTTTGCCCTGCGTGAACTGGTGGGAGCCGAAAACTTCTACACCGGGATCAACGCCGCAGAGCAGGGTCGTCTGCAACTGATGCTCAACGTTTTGCGCAACAGCGGCGTACATACGCCAGCATTGCGTGAAATCGAAGAGTACGATGCCGTGCTGGTGCTGGGTGAAGATCTGACTCAGACCGGTGCCCGTATCGCTCTGTCTGTCCGTCAGGCCGTTAAAGGTAAAGCCCGTGCAATGGCCGCCGCTCAGCGTGTTGCTGACTGGCAGATTGCGGCGGTGCAAAACATCGGTCAGCACGCCAAACATCCGCTGTTTATTACCAACGTAGACAACACCAAACTCGACGATATCGCAGCGTACAATTACCGTGCGCCGGTGGATGAGCAGGCCCGTTTCGGCTTTGCAATCGCCCATGCACTGGATAATTCAGCGCCAGCGGTCAGCGATCTGGCTGATGGTCTGAACAAAAAAATCGACGTGATCGTGCAGGCGCTGACCGGTGCCCGTAAGCCTCTGATCATTACAGGTTCTAACGCCGGTTCTGATGCGATCATTGAAGCGGCAGCGAACATCGCCAAAGCATTGAAAGTGGCGGGCAGTGATGTCGGAATCACTTTCGTGGCTTCTGCGGCAAACAGCATCGGCCTGTCCATGATTGGCGGCGGTACGCTGGATGATGCGCTTGAGTTGCTGGCCAGCGGCGGCGCAGACAGCGCCATTGTGATGGAAAATGACCTTTATCGTCATGCTCCTGAAGCGAAGGTGGATGCGGCGCTTGCCAGTGTGCAAAACCTGGTGGTTGTTGACCATCAGCGCACGCGCATCATGGATAAAGCCAGTCTGATCCTGCCTGCGGCGAGTTTTGCCGAAAGCGACGGTACGCTGGTGAATCAGGAAGGCCGCGCTCAGCGCTTCTTCCAGGTTTACGATCCGGCTTACTACGACACTACTGTTTCCATGCTGGAAAGCTGGCGCTGGATGCACTCGCTGCATTCAACCGTCAACAGCCGCCACGTTGACTGGACTCAGCTCGATCACGTGATCGAAGCCTGCGTCGAGGCATTGCCTCAGCTGAAGGGCATGGTTGAAGCTGCGCCAAATGCCAGCTTCCGCATTCGTGGTCAGAAACTGGCGCGTTCTCCGAACCGCTCCAGTGGCCGTACTGCGATGCGCGCGAACATCAGCGTGCACGAACCGCGTCAGCCGCAAGATAAAGACACCATGTTTGCCTTCTCGATGGAAGGGAACAACAGCCCGACAGCCAACCGCAATCAGGTACCTTTTGCCTGGGCGCCTGGCTGGAACTCACCGCAAGCCTGGAACAAATTCCAGAGCGAAGTTGGCGGCAGTCTGCGCCACGGTGATCCGGGTGTGCGTCTCATCGAAGCGGGGGAGGGGAGTCTCGACTACTTCACCACCATCCCTGCTGCATTCACCACCACAGTGGGTAACTGGCGTGTCGCGCCTTACTACCACCTGTTCGGCAGTGAAGAGATGACCCAGCGTTCTTCCGTCATTCAGCAACGTATGCCAGCGCCTTATGTGATGGTTAACCCGGCAGATGCCGCGCAGCTAGGCGTGAATGCAGGTTCTCAGGTGGAATTCACCTGTGCCGGTCAGACACTGAAACTGCCGGTTCGCCTGAGTGAAACCCTGAATCAGGGTCAGCTTGGTTTACCGCTGGGCTTGCCGGGCATTCCGCCGATTCTGGTTGGCGCTATGGTTGAAAATCTGCGGGAGGCTGCACAATGAGCTGGTTTACACCTGTCGTAATCGACACGCTGATCGCCGTCCTGAAAGCTATCGTGATCCTGCTGATCGTCGTGACCTGCGGGGCTTTCATGAGCTTCGGCGAGCGTCGCCTGCTCGGCCTGTTCCAGAACCGCTACGGACCAAACCGTGTCGGCTGGGGCGGTTCCCTGCAGCTGGTTGCTGACATGATCAAGATGTTCTTCAAGGAAGACTGGGTACCTAAATTCACCGACAAAGCCATCTTTACGCTGGCCCCGATGATTGCGTTTACGTCCCTGCTGATCTCCTTTGCGATTGTTCCGGTCAGTCCGACCTGGTTCGCCGCAGATCTGAACATCGGTATTTTGTTCTTCCTGATGATGGCCGGTCTGACCGTCTATGCCGTGTTGTTCGCTGGCTGGTCCAGTAATAACAAATACTCGCTGCTGGGTGCGATGCGTGCCTCTGCTCAGACGCTGAGCTACGAAGTGTTCCTCGGTTTATCACTGATGGGCGTTGTGGCTCAGGCCGGTTCCTTCAATCTGCAGGACATCGTCATTTCTCAGTCGCACATGTGGAATATCATTCCGCAGTTCTTCGGTTTTGTGACCTTTGCCATCGCCGGTGTTGCTGTCTGTCACCGTCACCCGTTTGACCAGCCGGAAGCCGAGCAAGAACTGGCCGATGGTTACCACATTGAATATTCCGGTATGAAATTCGGTCTGTTCTTCGTGGGGGAATATATCGGTATCGTGACGGTTTCTGCGCTGATCGTGACCTTGTTCTTCGGTGGCTGGCAGGGTCCGTTCCTGTATCCGGTGATCTGGTTTGCACTGAAAACGGCGTTCTTCATGGTGATGTTCATTTTGATCCGTGCTGCTTTACCGCGTCCCCGCTACGACCAGGTGATGTCATTTGGCTGGAAAGTTTGCCTGCCATTGACCTTGCTTAATCTGCTGGCGACCGCTGCGGTCATCTTGTACAACGCGCAATAAGGGGTGATGAAACCATGACATTGAAAGACATAGTGGTCGGGTTCGGGACCCAGGTTCGCAGCTTGTGGATGATAGGCATGCATGCCTTCGCCAAGCGCGAAACCCAGATGTACCCGGAAGTGCCGGTCAATCCACCTCCGCGTTACCGTGGTCGTATCGTGCTGACGCGCGATCCCGACGGTGAAGAGCGCTGCGTTGCCTGTAACCTGTGTGCGGTAGCCTGTCCGGTCGGCTGTATTTCTCTGCAAAAAGCAGAGCATAAAGACGGTCGCTGGTACCCGGAGTTCTTCCGCATCAACTTCTCACGTTGCATTTTCTGCGGCCTGTGCGAAGAAGCGTGCCCGACAACAGCTATCCAGCTGACGCCGGACTTCGAAATGGGTGAATTCAAACGCCAGGATCTGGTGTACGAAAAAGAAGATTTGTTGATCTCTGGACCGGGTAAATATCCGGAATATAACTTCTACCGGATGTCCGGTATGGCCGTTGACGGCAAGCCGAAAGGCGATGCGGAAAACGAAGCCAAACCGATCAACGTCAAAGGTCTGTTGCCCTAAGGAGCCGCAAGCATGGAATTTGCATTTTATATTGCAGCCCTGGTGGCCGTGTTGGCGACATTGCGTGTTATCACGCATACCAACCCGGTACATGCACTGCTGTATCTGATCGTCTCTTTGCTGGCGATTGCTGCGGTGTTCTTCTCGCTCGGCGCGTACTTCGCCGGTGCGCTGGAGATCATTGTTTACGCCGGGGCCATCATGGTGCTGTTCGTGTTCGTGGTGATGATGCTGAACCTTGGCAACGTCCAGGAGCAGGAACGCGCATGGTTGCAACCTTCGACCTGGATCGGTCCTTCAATTCTGGCAGTTGTTCTGCTGGGCGTGATGATCGCATCAATTCTTGGTCTGCACGACCACGGCATCAAAGGCGAGATGGTTGACGCGAAAGCCGTCGGTATCGCGCTGTTTGGTCCTTACGTTCTGGCCGTGGAACTGGCGTCAATGCTGCTGCTGGCCGGTCTGGTCGTGGCGTTCCACATCGGTCGTGAACATAAAGCGGGTGAAGTCTTTGGTGACGCACCGGTCACGACGGAAATGGCGAAACGAAAAACGGAGGAGAGAGCATGATCCCTCTACAACATGGCCTGATCCTGGCCGCGATTCTCTTTGTGTTGGGGCTGACCGGGCTGATTGTCCGTCGTAACCTGCTGTTTATGCTGATCAGTCTGGAAGTGATGATCAACGCAGCGGCGCTGGCGTTCATTGTGGCTGGAAGCTATTGGGGTCAGGCAGACGGACAGGTGATGTACATCCTGGCGATCAGCCTGGCTGCGGCGGAGGCCAGTATTGGTCTGGCGTTGCTGCTGCAACTCTATCGCCGTCGCCACACTCTGAATATTGATACTGTCAGTGAGATGCGCGGATGAACTTATTATATTTAACAATTCTGTTCCCGCTGATTGGCTTCCTGTTACTGGCCTTCTCACGCGGTCGCTGGTCTGAAAATACGTCGGCTACCATTGGCGTCGGGTCGATTGGTCTGGCAGCGCTGACCACTGTCTACGTTGGCATCAACTTCCTCAGCCAGAAAGCGGCAGGCGTTGACGTCTTTAGTCAGACACTGTGGAACTGGATGCAGGTCGGGGATTTCAATATCTCCGCAACGCTTATCCTCGACGGCCTGTCAATGACCATGCTGTCTGTGGTCACCGGCGTCGGCTTCTTCATCCACATGTTCGCGTCCTGGTACATGCGTGGTGAAGAGGGTTACTCCCGCTTCTTCGCGTACACCAACCTGTTTATCGCCAGCATGGTCGTTTTGGTCCTGGCAGATAACCTGTTGCTGATGTACCTCGGCTGGGAAGGCGTGGGTCTTTGCAGCTACCTGTTGATCGGTTTCTACTACACCAACCCGGCCAACGGCGCGGCAGCGATGAAAGCGTTCATTGTGACCCGTGTCGGCGACGTGTTCCTGGCATTTGCGCTGTTCATTTTGTACCGCGAGCTGGGTACGCTGAATATCCGTGAACTGATGGTGCTGGCACCGCAGAAACTGGCGGTAGGTGACACGGCAATCACCTGGGCAACCCTGATGTTACTGGGTGGCGCAGTGGGTAAATCCGCACAGCTTCCGCTTCAGACCTGGCTGGCAGACGCCATGGCCGGTCCGACACCGGTTTCCGCGCTTATCCACGCCGCAACCATGGTTACCGCCGGTGTTTACCTGATTGCACGTACCCACGGCCTGTTCCTGATGGCGCCTGAGGTTCTGCATCTGGTGGGCATTATTGGTGCGGTAACGCTGGTGCTGGCAGGTTTTGCCGCCCTGGTGCAAACCGACATCAAACGCGTACTTGCTTACTCGACCATGAGCCAGATTGGTTACATGTTCCTGGCGCTGGGCGTACAGGCGTGGGATGCAGCAATCTTCCACCTGATGACGCATGCGTTCTTCAAAGCACTCCTGTTCCTTTCTTCCGGTTCGGTCATTTTGGCCTGCCACCACGAGCAGAACATCTTCAAAATGGGTGGATTGCGTAAATCCATTCCGCTGGTGTATGTCTGCTTCCTGGTCGGCGGCGCGGCGTTGTCAGCCTTGCCAATCATTACCGCGGGCTTCTTCAGTAAAGATGAAATCCTTGCCGGTGCGCTGGCTAACGGTCATCTCAATCTGATGGTCGCGGGTCTGGTGGGTGCGTTTATGACCTCGCTGTACACCTTCCGCATGATCTTCATCGTCTTCCATGGCGAAGAAAAAATTAAGGCCCATGCGGGTAAAGGCATCACTCATCACCTGCCGCTGCTGGTGTTACTGGTTCTGTCCACCTTCATTGGCGCGATGATTGTTCCGCCTCTGAAAGGCGTTCTGCCGGAAACCACTGAGCTGGCGCATGGCAGCGTGCTGACCCTGGAAATCACGTCAGGCGTGATTGCGATTGCCGGTATTCTGCTGGCGGCGGCCCTGTATCTGGGTAAACGCTCGCTGGTAAACAGCATCGCGAAAAGCGCACCGGGTCGTTTCTTCACGACCTGGTGGTTCCACGCCTGGGGCTTCGACTGGCTGTACAACATGATTTTCGTGAAACCGTATCTGGCTATCGCGAAACTCCTGCAGCGTGACCCGCTGAACTCGATGATGAATCTGCCTGCGATCTTTACCCGTCTGGGGAATCGCGGTCTGACGCTGAGCGAGAACGGTATGGTCCGCTGGTACGTCGCGTCAATGGGGCTGGGTGCAGTGGTTGTTCTTGCGCTGCTGCTGGTGATTTAAGCCTGTCTTACGGGTGTGATTATCAATGCCGGTTTGTCTGTCTGACGGCCGGCAAGTGAAATAGCCTACGGGCATAAAAGAAGGGAACGACACGCCATGCTATTACCTTGGCTAATATTTATCCCCTTTATCGGCGGGCTGCTGTGCTGGCAGACTGAGCGCTTTGGGAGCAAAGTACCGCGCTGGATCGCGTTGATTGCGATGGGGCTGACGCTGGCTCTTTCCGTGCAATTGTGGTTGCAGGGAGGATACTCATTAACATCACCTGCGGGTATTCCACAGTGGCAATCCGAATTCTCGGTGCCGTGGATCCCTCGTTTTGGTATCAGCTTCCATCTGGCGCTGGACGGTTTGTCCTTGCTGATGGTCGTGCTGACCGGTTTGCTCGGCGTACTGGCGATCCTCTGTTCGTGGCGTGAAATCCAGAAGTATCAGGGTTTCTTCCACCTGAACCTGTTGTGGATCCTCGGCGGCGTAATTGGCGTGTTCCTCGCCATCGACTTGTTCCTGTTCTTCTTCTTCTGGGAAATGATGTTGGTGCCGATGTACTTCCTGATTGCTCTGTGGGGTCACAAAGCGTCAGACGGTAAAACGCGTATCAGCGCAGCAACCAAGTTCTTCATCTACACGCAGTCCAGCGGTCTGGTGATGTTGATTGCCATCCTCGGTCTGGTGTTTGTGCATTACAACGCCACCGGCGTGTGGACATTCAACTACGCAGACTTGCTGAAAACACCTATGTCGAACGGTGTTGAATATCTGCTGATGCTCGGCTTCTTTATCGCGTTTGCGGTGAAAATGCCTGTGGTGCCGTTGCATGGCTGGTTGCCAGATGCGCACAGTCAGGCGCCAACCGCAGGTTCCGTTGACTTAGCCGGTATCTTGCTGAAAACCGCTGCTTACGGGATGTTGCGTTTCTGTCTGCCATTGTTCCCGAATGCATCACACGAGTTTGCCCCGATCGCCATGTGGCTGGGCGTGATTGGTATCTTCTACGGCGCATGGATGGCATTCGCGCAGACCGATATTAAGCGTCTGATTGCGTATACCTCTGTTTCGCACATGGGCTTCGTACTGATCGCTATCTACACCGGCAGCCAGCTGGCGTACCAGGGCGCAGTGATTCAGATGATTGCACACGGTCTGTCCGCAGCCGGTATGTTCATCATCTGTGGTCAGCTTTACGAACGTCTGCATACCCGCGATATGCGCCAGATGGGCGGATTGTGGGGCCGAATTAAATACCTGCCAGCGTTGTCGCTGTTCTTTGCAGTGGCGACCTTAGGGATGCCGGGTACCGGTAACTTTGTGGGCGAAATCATGATCCTGTTTGGCAGCTTCCCGGTTGTGCCGGTGATTACTGTCATCTCGACCTTCGGTCTGGTGTTTGCCTCAGTGTATTCTCTGGCGATGATGCAGCGCGCTTACTACGGTAAAGGAAAGTCTGACCAGCCGTTGCCGGGCATGACCGCACGCGAACTGTCGATCATTCTGTTACTGGTGGTATTGCTGGTGGCGCTGGGCTTCTTCCCGCAGCCCATTCTGGATACCTCAAGTGCAGCGATGACCAACATTCAGCACTGGTATGGGTCATCAGTTTCCACTATTTCAACGACAAGGCCGTAACTCGCCATGACATTTACACTTCAAAATCTGATCGCACTATTACCGCTGATGATCGTCGGATTGACGGTGGTGGTGGTGATGCTGTCCATTGCGTGGCGACGCGACCATTTTCTCAATGCCACACTGACAGTCATCGGGCTGAACGTTGCCTTACTTTCCCTCTACTATGTCGCGCAGGTCGGGCCACAGGACGTTACGCCGCTGCTGCGCGTTGACGGCTACTCGATGTTCTACATCGGGCTGGTGTTGCTGGCGAGTCTGGCAACCAGCACCTTTGCTTACCCATGGCTGGCCGGCTATCCGGACAACCGCGAAGAGTTCTATCTCTTAGTTCTCATCGCGGCAATGGGCGGCATTCTGCTGGCATGCTCTAACCATCTGGCGTCAATGTTCCTCGGAATCGAACTGATTTCGCTGCCATTGTTCGGCCTGATTGGTTACGCCTATCGTCAGAAACGCTCTCTCGAAGCGGCCATCAAATACATGCTGCTGTCGGCAGCTGCGTCCTCTTTCCTGCTGTTTGGTATGGCGCTGCTGTACGCACAGTCTGGCGATTTGTCCTTCGCGTCACTGGGCAAAAATCTGGGCGACGGCGTGATGCTGCACCAGCCGCTGTTGCTGGCTGGTCTGGGTATGATGATTGTCGGCCTGGGCTTCAAGCTGTCGCTGGTGCCTTTCCACCTGTGGACGCCGGATGTGTATCAGGGCGCGCCAGCACCGGTATCGACCTTCCTGGCAACCGCCAGCAAGATCGCTATCTTTGCGGTCGTGATGCGTTTGTTCCTCTACGCGCCGGTGGCTGACAGCGAAGCGATCCGCATCGTGCTGGGCATTATTGCCTTCTGCTCGATTCTGGTCGGTAACGTGATGGCCATCAGCCAGAGCAACATTAAACGTCTGCTCGGTTACTCCTCCATCGCCCACCTCGGTTATCTGCTGGTGGCGCTGATTGCAGTACAAACGCATCAGCTGTCGATGGAAACTGTCGGTGTTTATCTGGCCGGTTACCTGTTCAGCAGCCTCGGCGCGTTCGGTGTGGTCAGCCTGATGTCCAGCCCGTACAAAGGGCCGGATGCAGAATCACTGTTCTCCTACCGTGGTTTGTTCTGGCATAAGCCGATTCTGTCTGCGGTAATGACGGTGATGATGCTGTCACTGGCCGGTATCCCGATGACGCTGGGCTTTATCGGTAAGTTCTACGTGATTGCGACCGGTGTGACCGCGCATCTGTGGTGGCTGACCGGAGCCGTGGTGGTGGGGTCTGCGATTGGCCTTTACTACTATCTGCGCGTTACTGTCAGCCTGTATCTGAGTGCACCGGAAACACTGGTGCGTGATACCCCGAACAACTGGGCGCTGACGGCGGGTGGTGTGGTTGTGCTGATTTCCGCGATTCTGGTGCTGTTGCTGGGTATCTATCCGCAACCGCTGATTACGCTGGTTCAGATGGCGCAACCCATGCTCTGACCGACACTGTTATGAACAACAAAGCCGCTCATCTGAGCGGCTTTTTTTATAGCACGACTAAGAGATTACGGATTTTGATGAACATATTTAAACAGTGCTTTGCCGTTTTCATCAGAGACGGTCACCTGCAATGAAGGGTTTTTTCCCTCGGTGGCAATCAGCGTTTTGCTGGCCCCCGCTTCACAGCCGTTAGCCGTCACCGTCGCTTCATAAGTAAACTCAGAACCCTCCGCACTTCCCTGAAGATTGAGCGTGAATCCATTTGGTTGAATCACGGGTTCGGGAACAACGCTGTCATTTGAAGGAATAACGTCTTTATAGTCTTCCAGCAATTGCTCTTTTTGCGGGCTTGGGAACAGCGCAATCGCCATGTAAATGTCGTCTTTCGCGGAGGCAAATTTCGCCGCCAGCATGGCAGGAGTCGCTCTGATGATCTCAGCCTGCTTACTGATACTGGCAGCCAGAGACACAAAGGGATCGTTCTCTACCGCGACGTTGACCAGACCGGCCGGCGTGACAATAAAACTGTTATTGGACGATTTGGTATTCACCACGCCCGCGATATAAGGGCTCAGCTTGAGACGATTAGTGACTTCGGCGTGGAAAATGTTGATGCGATAGTTCGGTTCAAACGCAATGACATCGTGCGATGTCGTCGTCTTATCACCATTGATGGTGCGGTTGAAAACAATGTTGCCTGCCAGATCGTAAATTTCAATTTTGGCATAGGCCTGATTAACGAAGTAAGAATGCGGGGAAGTGTTGTTCACATCCACCCTGATGGTTTGCCTGGTATGATCGATTTTTAGGGTGCAGAACAAAGAATCCGAAAGCCCCAGGAAGTTGAAAGACTGGTTTGCCAGTAATGCACCGAGCTTAGTTTCATAAGTTGCTGTCTGGGTATTGCTGCCATTTTTAACGATGGCGTAATGACCATTGACGTAATACTTCTTACTTTTGCCAGTAGGAAGCTGCAATTTGTAGGCACCTATCGGCAGTTGTGACAGAGTCAGCTTGTCATCGGAAATCGGGATGGACAGCAACGGCTGGCTGGCATCTTCGCTCAGCAGAAATGCGCTTTCTCCGCTGATTTGGGTTGAATCCTCAATGTTCAACACAATGGTCAGATCGCCTTTTAATGACGTGGACGCAAGCTCTGTCGCGGTGACCAGAGACAATACCGAAGGCAGATTCAGGCTGGTTCTGAGGGTAGCAGCGTCAGTGCTGCTGACCAGTTCTGAAAGGGGATAAGCCGGTTCACCGTCATTAAACAGATTGATTTCGCGTTGTTTATCCGAGAGTGTTGCACCCGCACGATAGATATAAGGGGTGACATCCACTCCGCCAATTTGAAGGTAACTGTCAGACAATAAATCCAGCACCAGATAGTCAGAGGCCACAAAGCCGCTTTGATTGCTGATGACCCGGTAATTTTTGTAGAAATGGGTGAAGGCGTTGTCACCCCCACGGTCTTTCAACTGCATCATGAAGAACAGTTTGGAACGCAGATCCCAGCTTGCGACAGATTTGTTATCTTTGAGGTTTTTTTGAATGGTCGCGAGAACGGCGGCCTCTTTACCGTAGTTGTATAACCAGCCTTTCTTGTAAACCAGATCACCTAACACCAGGTTTTGGAAACTGGCGGCAAAAATGTTGTTCCAGACTTCGTGGGTAGAAAATTGGGGATCCGAGACAAATTTGCCTTCATACCCATGCCCGATTTCATGTAATGCTCCCCAGTTATCGATCATGGCGGCGAGCCAATACCCTGCGATGTTGGAACTTGATTCCGCCGTCCAGTTTGTACCGTAGTAAGCCCCGCCGGGACCGTTCAGATCTGCTTTAGCAAAATAGCGGTTAGGGATATTTTTATCCGTGGCGACGGTTGCATCAACGCTGATCCCCATAAGGGAATTATAGAATTCAAAGATTTGGGTATAATTATTAATTATCCCATTCAAATTATCCGCTGTCCCGGTGTTTTTCATTTTTGCTTTATCACTCTTGGGAACCAGGATCTGAATATATTGAGAATGAATTAAAGCAAACTCTGCATCGTGTCCGTCCCATAATTGGAAGAAGGCGCGTTCGTTATCATTTAAATTATAGACAGGCAGAGGTTTGGCGGTTGAAGAGAAACTGAATTTTACCACCGGTAATTCTGCTGAAGACGTATAGGGCGTGGTGATGAAGGGGACGGAAGTGGTCGTGAACGAGATATCGGTAGCTTTGCTGGTGACGGAGAAGGATTTTTCTGTCTCCGAGTCAGTGTTTAGTAACCAGAGCGTCAGAGGGGCGGTGAACTTGGGGTTCGTTTGCTGAACCGTCAGCGTGTCGCCAGCGGCGAGGATCAGGTCAATATGCTGACGGTCGTGGTTAATACCTTTATCGATGCCGGCTTTTTTCAGCCAGGTAGGATCCTGCAAGGTATAAAGTGTTTTCTCACGTGTAATAATAGTCATCTTTACAACTCCGGTATATTAATTCAGAGGTAATAAGCAGCATTCTTTTATAAATGCCGCTTATTAAAATTGACGGGTGTTTTCATATGAAGCCGGATGAATTATATAAACAGGACGTCGTGCGGGTGAAATAACAATGCCTAACAAAACCATCATCAATAAAAAGAGAAAAGTAAAAATTATGATTAATTATCTTCATGACTTTTATCAGGCGAAATATTCCCATCACATCCCTCCCGAATGCGCCATCACGCGTTCAGGAGTGGGGGAGTAAAGAGCAAAAGCGGCTCATTTTGTGATGCAAGTCACATTTATATGTACGTTCAGCATAAAATTACATTGGAAATGTGATCTTGCCCATTCCATTCTTGCCATCAATGAGTAAACTGCGCGCTTGTTCAACATTGCGCAGGTTTTAGACCATGAATGTTTTAGTGATGATCGCGATCACCACCGGCATCCTCTCCGGTGTCTGGGGCTGGGTAGCCATCAGTCTGGGACTCATCGGCTGGGCGGGTTTCCTCGGCTGTACGGCGTACTTCGCTTGCCCGCAAGGCGGCCTGCGCGGGCTGGTTATCAGCACGCTGACCTGTATGAGTGGCGTCTTCTGGGCGGTGGTTATCATGGCGGGCAGCGCCATGCGACCTGAGTGGAGCATTCTGGGTTATATGCTGACCGGCGTTGTGGCCTTCCTGATGTGTATTCAGGCGCGTCAGCAGTGGCTGGCGTTTGTGCCTGGCACCTTTATCGGCGCCTGCGCGACCTTTGCCGCTCAGGGGAACTGGCGTCTGGTGGTCGTCTCTTTGCTCGTTGGACTGGTTTTCGGTTACGCGATGAAAAACAGCGGATTATGGCTGGCAAAACAGCGTGAGAAACAGCAACTGGCCACGAAAAAAACGCCTGCGTTTACTCAGACCAAAGGGTCGGAAGGTTCTTAAAACCCCGTTTTTACGGAAGTTTATGTGAAATCTCACAGGCATTTCATCCCGATCTGCGCTACGGTTAATGACAAGTGAATGATCACATCATAAGGAGATATCCATGGCTGACCAATTTGAATCACAGCAGAATTCGTTAGATGACGATTTACGCATGCTGACTGAAACGCTGGAAGAAGTGCTGAAGTCTTCCGGTGATAAAGCTGACGAAAAATACGTTGAAATCAAGTCCCGCGCAGAATACGCGCTGAAGGACATCAAAAACCGCCTTGATCCGAAAGCCCGTTCCTACTGTCGCAAAGCGCGTGATGTTGCCGAGCAAACCGACAGCTATGTGCGCGAAAATCCGTGGCACGGTGTGGGTGTCGGTGCTGCAGTAGGTTTAGTTGTCGGCCTGTTGCTGCGCCGCTAAGTCTTCGGTAATCCGCAGGGCAGCCATCAGGCTGCCCTCATTTCATCCGCTTTTGCGCGTTCTGCCGCTTTGATAATCCTTTTTTCTCCTCCTATACTCCTTCGTAGCTTATAGCTCTCACTACAGCTTGATCTGTCGCATATTTTCATTTTTCGTAACGCCTCATAATTCATCCGTAATTGATCCAACCCGTTTTTTGATCCAGAAGGGTATTTCTGCCCGTCACAAAACATCCGGTATGGCCCGAGGTAGCGGTGAAACAGATATCAGCAATCATTGACCAGCTTGATGCAACGCTTGCAGGCGAATGGCCTGACGCTGCGGGTATCCGGCAGTTCAGTTATTCCCTGCAAAAACAGCCTGACACCGGCCTGCTCGAATGGCTGTCGGCGCAACCCTGCTACCCGAAATTCTACTGGCAACAGCGCGACGGTCATGACGAAGCGGCCGTGTGCGGCGATGCGTATGCCTTTGGCGATATGCAACAGGCGCAGGCCTTTATCCGCCAGCACCGTGATATTCCCGATCTGCACATCTGGGGGCTGAATGCCTTCAACGGCGCGGATGCAGGCGGGCGCGCAGCCAATGCGCTGTTTTTACCTCGCATCGAACTTTGCCGCAGCGGCACGACGTACTGGCTGCGCTGCACGCTGTTCAGCGCAGTATCCCTGCGGGAAGAGGCGCGTCGCACGCGGTTATTCCTGCGTTCGCTGGTCGCCAGCCATGCTTTACCGCCCATTATGTCCCGCGTCGTCCAGCATCAGCATCTGCCCGCCGAACCACAGTGGAACCAGCTCATTAACCGTGCGCTCAAAGGCATTGAGCAGCAGCAGTTTGACAAAGTCGTGCTGGCACGCAAAACCACCTTAACCCTCAGCCAGCCGCTTAATGCCTGTGCTTTTCTCGCCGCCAGCCGTGCGGTGAATCACCATTGTTACCACTTTATGCTGGCATTCACGCCGCAGCAGGCATTTCTCGGCTCTAGCCCCGAACGCCTGTTCCTGCGCGATCACACTGAGCTGTTCACCGAGGCGCTGGCTGGAACGGTCGCCAATCATCCTGATCTTCAGAAAGCCCGCGAACTTGGCGAATGGCTGCTCAACGATGGCAAAAATCAGCGCGAAAACCTGCTGGTGGTTGATGATATCTGCCAGCGTTTGCAGGGCGGGGCGCACTCTCTGGATGTGATGCCTGCGGAGATCCTGCGGCTGCGCAAAGTGCAGCATTTACGTCGCAGCATTCATGGTGAACTGACCGGCGCTGATGACGCGGGGTGTCTGCAACGTCTGCAACCGACCGCGGCCGTCGCCGGATTACCGCGCCAGGCTGCGCGGGAGTTTATCGCCGGGCATGAACCTTTTGACCGGGAGTGGTACGCCGGTTCGGCCGGTTATCTGAGCACAGAACAAAGTGAATTTACCGTGGCGCTGCGCTCGGCAGCCGTCAAAGGACATCATCTGGAACTCTACGCTGGCGCAGGTATTGTCGCCGGTTCAGATGCTGCACAGGAGTGGCAGGAGATCGAAAACAAAGCCGCAGGATTGCGGACTTTGCTGGAAGAACACTACACGCCTGCCGTTCAGGCCGGATAATCCTTTGCCGGAGTAAGCTGATCATGTCTGTTGCCGTTTTTAACCGCCGCTGGGCGACGCTGATTCTTGAGTCAGTGACCCGACATCAGGTGCAGCACGTCTGCATCGCGCCGGGCTCCCGTTCCACGCCGCTGACACTTGCGGCGGCCGCGCATCCGCACCTGATCTGCCACACCCATTTTGACGAACGTGGCCTCGGCCATCTGGCACTCGGGCTGGCGAAGGCCAGCGGAAAACCGGTCGCGGTGATCGTCACCTCGGGTACGGCGGTGGCGAATCTCTATCCGGCGCTGATCGAGGCCGGGCTGACCGGCGAAAAACTCATTTTGCTGACGGCCGATCGCCCGCCGGAGCTTATCGACTGTGGAGCCAATCAGGCCATACGCCAGACCGGCATGTTTGCCAGCCACGCGGTGCAGACGCTGGATTTACCGCGCCCGACGCCAGAAATCAGCGCGCGCTGGCTGGTTTCGGCGCTGGATAACGCTCTGGCGCAGCAAACTCATGGCGCGGTTCATATCAACTGCCCGTTTGCTGAACCGCTGTACGGCGAGGACAACGGCGAACATCAGGACTGGATGCAACAGCTCGGCGACTGGTGGCAGGGCCATCAGCCATGGCTGAGTTTTGCGCCGGTTGAGTATGCTCCGGCGCAGCCTGACTGGTTCTCGTGGCGGCAAAAACGCGGCGTGATCATCGCCGGTCGCCTTTCTGCCTGTGAAAGTGAGCTGCTGGCGCAATGGGCCGACCAGCTCGGCTGGCCGTTGCTCAGCGATGTACAGGCCGCGACCGGCAACCCTTTGCCATGCGCCGATTTGTGGCTGGCATCTGCGCAGGCGGAAAAACTGCTGGGACGCGCACAACTGGTGGTGCAGTTCGGTGGCGGGCTGACCGGCAAACGCTTGTTGCAATGGCAGGCGGCGTGTCAGCCGGAAGAGTACTGGCTGGTCGATCCTTTGCCTGGCCGGCAAGATCCCGCGCAACACCGTGGCCGGCGTATTCAGGCCAATATTGAGACGTGGCTCGCCCTGCATCCTGCGCAACATCAGCCTGACTGGGCGCCTGAGCTTGACGAATGTGCCGCGCGCGCGCGTCATGCCGTCGAGCTGCGCCTGGCAGGCACCTTCGGCGAAGCGGTCGCCGCCTGGCAATTACCGTCCTTGTTGCCGGAACACGGACAGCTGTTTCTCGGTAACAGCCTGATCGTCCGGCTCGTCGATGCTTTTGCACAACTCCCTTGCGGATACCCTGTTTTCGCGAATCGCGGTGCCAGCGGCATCGATGGCCTGCTCTCTACTGCCGCAGGGGTGCAGCGGGCCACCTGCAAACCGACGCTGGTGCTGCTCGGCGACATCTCCGCACTTTACGATTTGAATGCGCTTGCGCTGATGCGTCAGTGCTCTGCGCCGACGGTCATCATCGTGGTGAACAACAACGGCGGGCAGATTTTCTCGCTGCTGCCCACGCCAGAGGTGGAGCGCCAGCGTTTTTACTGCATGCCGCAAAACGTTGATTTCCGCCACGCCGCCGCGATGTTTGGACTCGATTACGCCAGCCCGAGCTCCATGCCTGAACTGTACGACGCGGTCACGCAATGCTGGCAACATGGCGGTGTAAAACTGGTGGAGCTGAAGGTCAATGACATCGATGGCGCGCACGCTCTGCGCGCGCTGGTCAGCGAGGTCAGTCAGTGACGCTGGCCTGTACGCGCCTGAATGCCGACGTGAAAGGGCGGCCATGGCTGGTTTTCCTGCACGGCCTGCTGGGCAGTGCCGATGACTGGCAGCCCTTGTTCGCTGAGCTTTCCGGCTGGCCTTGTCTGCTGGTGGATTTGCCGGGGCACGGGCGTTCCGCGTCGTTAACGGCCGCCGGATTTGCAGATGTCAGCCAGCTGTTAACCGATACCTTGCACGGGCGGGGCATTACCCGCTACTGGCTGATTGGCTATTCCCTAGGCGGGCGCATCAGCCTGTATCACGCCTGTCAGGGCGACGCCCGCGGGCTGCAAGGCGTACTGGTTGAGGGCGCTCATCCGGGGCTAACCTGCCAGACGGCGCGCGCGCAGCGCCGTCACCACGATCAGCAATGGGCAACGCGTTTTGTGCAGTTGCCCTGGAAACAGGCGCTCACCAACTGGTATCGCCAGCCGGTGTTTGACAGCCTGACCGATGCGCAGCGTCAGAAACTGATCCTGCTGCGCGACGCTAACTCTCCTCACGCCGTCGCTGCCATGCTGGCCGCCACCTCATTGTCGGTGCAGCCCGATTTGCGTTTGAAGCTGCATCAGCTTTCCCTGCCGCTGGTGTGGTTGTGCGGCAGCGCGGATACCAAATTTATTACTCTCGCGCAGCAGTCGGGTTTCGAACTGCGCACAGTTGCCAATGCCGGGCATAACGCCCATCGTGACAATCCGGCGGAATTTGCCCGTCAGGCGCTGGCATTCATTACTTCACCTGTCTTAAAGGACGTTGAGCATGATTTATCCTGATGAAAAAGAATTGTACGCGCCGGTTGAATGGCGGGATTGCACCGGTGATTTTGAAGATATCCGCTATCACAAATCCACCGACGGTATCGCTAAAATCACCATAAACCGTCCTCAGGTGCGTAATGCTTTCCGCCCGCTGACCGTGAAAGAAATGATCCGCGCTCTGGATGATGCCCGTTATGACGAAGGCATTGGCGTGATCGTGCTGACCGGCGAAGGGGATAAAGCGTTTTGCGCAGGCGGCGATCAGAAAGTGCGTGGTGACTACGGCGGCTATCAGGATGCCAGCGGCGTACACCATCTGAACGTGCTGGATTTCCAGCGCCAGATCCGCACCTGTCCGAAACCTGTGGTGGCGATGGTGGCCGGCTATTCCATCGGCGGTGGTCACGTACTGCATATGATGTGTGACCTGACCATTGCGGCGGATAACGCCATCTTCGGCCAGACCGGCCCGAAAGTCGGTTCGTTTGACGGCGGCTGGGGCGCGTCCTACATGGCGCGTATTGTCGGCCAGAAAAAAGCCCGTGAAATCTGGTTCCTGTGCCGTCAGTACGATGCGGCTGCGGCGCTGGATATGGGGCTGGTCAACACCGTTGTGCCGCTGGCGGATCTGGAAAAAGAAACCGTGCGCTGGTGTCGTGAAATGCTGGAAAACAGCCCGATGGCGCTGCGTTGTCTGAAAGCCGCACTCAACGCCGACTGCGACGGTCAGGCTGGTTTGCAGGAACTGGCGGGGAACGCCACCATGCTGTTCTACATGACCGATGAAGGTCAGGAAGGTCGCAACGCGTTTGTAGAAAAACGCCAGCCGGACTTCAGCAAATTTAAGCGGAATCCATAATGCGCCGCGCCACGGTGTACCGGTACAGCCTGCCTATGGACGCGGGCGTGGTGTTACGCAATCAGCGACTGAAAACCCGCGACGGGCTGCTGGTGTCATTGTGGCAGGACGAAAAAAACGGCTGGGGTGAAATCGCACCGCTGCCGGGATTCAGTGCGGAAGATTTGTCGCAGGCGCAGGAGGCGGTGCAGCACGGTCTGAGTCAGTGGATGCAGGGTGCATCACTGGCAGCGGTTGCCTCGGCGTTCAGCGCTTTGCCTTCTGTTGCCTTCGGCCTGAGCTGCGCCGATGCCGAACTTCGCGGCGAATTACCGCCCGTGGTGAGTACGCGCTGTGCGCCACTGTGCCACGGCGATCCGAATGAATTGTATGCGCGTCTCGGCGCGCTGCCCGGTGACGCTCATGGCCGGAAAGTGGCGAAGGTAAAAGTCGGTTTATACGAGTCGGTCGGCGACGGGCTGAACGTCAGTATGCTGCTGGAAGCCCTGCCGGATCTGCATTTGCGTCTCGACGCTAACCGCAGCTGGACGCAGGTGAAATCCGAAGGGTTCGCCCGTCACGTCGCACCTGAACTGCGGTCACGCATTACTTTTATTGAAGAACCTTGCCAGACCAGAGAGCAATCCCGCGCGTTTGCTCAGGCGACCGGCATTGCCATTGCCTGGGATGAAAGCGTGCGCGAAGCCGGTTTTACCGTGCAGGCAGAGCCGGGGCTGGCCGCGATAATCATCAAACCTACGCTCACCGGCAGCCTGATGCGCTGCCGACAGCTGATCGCTCAGGCGCATGCCGTCGGGCTTGAGGCGGTGATCAGTTCCTCTATCGAATCAAGTCTTGGTCTGACGCAACTGGCGCGTATCGCCCAGTGGCTGACGCCGGACGCCATTCCGGGGCTGGATACGCTGGATCTCATGCAGGCACAACTGGTTCGCCGCTGGCCGGGCTCTGAGTTACCGCTGACCGATGTGTCTGATCTGGAGTGTGTGTGGCAGAGCAAATGATCAAAGACTGGCCGTGGCGTGAAAGGGCAAACCTGTCGCCTTTTGCCGTGGCGCTGAAAGCCGGTGATATCACCTGGTGCTGGCGTGATTTGCAGCACCGCGTGGATACGCTGGCTGCCGGATTTATTCAGCAGGGCGTCGGCGAGGGCACCGGCGTGGTGCTGCGCAGTAAAAATACGCTGGATGCGGTACTCAGTTATCTGGCGTTGCTGCAAACCGGCGCGCGTCTGTTGCCGCTTAATCCGCAACTGCCGCAGGCGTTATGCGAAGCATTACTGCCGCAGCTCGATATCGGATTTGTGCTGGATCTGGCGCAATCGCCGTTGCCGCTGACTATGGCTTCGCTCACCCTGCAAAACGCGTATTGCGGCCAGGCTGTGCAGTGGCAGCCACAACGTCTCGCCACACTGACGCTGACATCCGGTTCCAGCGGCTTGCCGAAGGCCGCCGCGCACACCGCATCCGCGCATCTTGCCAGCGCGGCGGGCGTACTGAGCCTGATCCCTTTCACCCGCAATGACAGCTGGCTGCTTTCACTGCCGCTGTTTCACGTTTCCGGGCAAGGCATAATCTGGCGCTGGCTGACGGCGGGGGCCACGCTGGTGCTGGCCGAAGGGCAACCGCTGGAAGCTGCGCTGGCAGAATGCAGCCACGCCTCGCTGGTACCGACTCAGCTCTGGCGTTTACTCAGACAGCCTTCAGTGCCCGCAAAACTGCAACATGTCCTGCTCGGCGGCGCGCAAATTCCGCCGGAATTAACCGAACAGACTGAACGTCTGGGCATTCGTTGCTGGTGCGGATATGGCATGACGGAAACCGCATCCACCGTGACGGCCAAACGCGCAGAAGGCTCAGCGGGCGTCGGACAGGTGCTGGCCGGAAAAGAGGTCAGCATTGCCGGCGAGGAAGTGCTGATCCGCGCTGACAGTCTGGCAAGCGGTTACTGGCGAAACGGTCAGTTAACCCCGCTGACCGGCAGTGACGGCTGGTTTCATACCCGCGACCGCGGCATGTGGAGCGGGGATGAGCTGCATATCGCCGGACGGCTGGATAATTTGTTTTTCAGCGGCGGGGAAGGGATCCAGCCGGAAGATATCGAGAAAGTGCTGGTCAGTCACCCGCAGGTGTCCCAGGCGTTTGTGGTGCCGGTTGAAGATGCACAATTTGGTCATCGTCCGGTGGCGATCCTCGATGCACAGGACAGTTTGCCGTATGACGAACTCAATCTGTGGCTGAGCCGTCAGGTGCCCCGTTTTCAGCTGCCGGTGGCGTATCACGCACTCCCCGCAGCCCTCGCGCAGGGCGGGATAAAAATCTCCCGTGCCAGCGTCAGGCAATGGCTGGAAACGCTGAGCGCATAAGCAAAAAGGGCCGCACATTGCGGCCCTTGTCATTGATGATGGCAAAAAATCAGTCTTTCAGTGCCTTCTCAACCCCTGCTCCATAAGCCGGATCGACTTTATAGAACAGTGCAACCTGGCGTGCCTGCGTTTCCTGCGAGGCATGTTTCAGTTCGCCCGCGATACGCGCAAACATACGCTGGTGCTCTGCTTCGGACAGCAGGTTGAACAGCAAACGCGGCTGAGTGAAGTAATCATCATCTTCACGATGATTCCAGTGATCGGCTGCACCTTCAATGCTCAGTGGCGGTTCACTGAAATCAGGTTGCTCCTGGAACAGACCGGCGCTGTTTGGCTCATAGGTCACGCCATTGCCGCTGTTGCCGTCCACGCGCATGGCACCGTCACGGTGATAATTATGGAACGGGCATTTCGGGGCATTCACCGGGATCTGATGATGGTTCACGCCCAGGCGGTAGCGGTGTGCGTCGCCATACGAGAACAGACGGCCCTGCAACATGCGGTCAGGAGAAAAACCGATGCCGGGAACGACGTTAGCCGGGCTCATGGCAACCTGTTCGACTTCTGCAAAGTAGTTTTCAGGATTACGGTTCAGCTCGAACTCACCCACTTCAATCAGCGGATAATCACCGTGCAACCAGACTTTGGTCAGGTCAAACGGGTTGTAAGGCAGTTGTGAGGCTTCCGCTTCCGGCATGATTTGCACGAAGAGCTTCCAGCGCGGGAAATCACCGCGTTCAATTGCTTCATACAGATCACGCTGTGCGCTTTCGCGATCGGTTCCGACCAGTTTTTCTGCCTCGTCATCCATCAGGTTTTGAATGCCCTGCTGGCTGCGGAAGTGGAATTTCACCCAGAAGCGCTCATTTTCAGCATTGATAAAGCTGAAGGCATGGCTACCGAAACCGTGGATATGACGGTATGACGTGGGCAGACCACGGTCACTGACGTCGATAGTCAGCTGATGCAGCGATTCAGGAAGATGAGAGAAAAAGTCCCACTTGTAAGCAGGATTGCGCAGGTTAGTGCGCGGATCGCGTTTTACCACGTGATTGAGATCGGGGAATTTCAGCGGGTCGCGCAGGTAAAAAATCGGTGTATTGTTGCCGACTAAATCCCAGTTACCTTGCTCGGTGTAAAACTTCATCGAGAAGCCGCGGATATCACGTTCTGCATCCGCCGCGCCGCGTTCACCGGCGACGGTGGAGAAGCGGATAAACATCTCGGTTTGCTTGCCGATTTCTGAAAACAGACTGGCGCGGGTGTACTTCGTAATATCGTGCGTAACGGTGAAGACGCCATAAGCGCCGGAACCTTTAGCGTGCATGCGACGCTCGGGGATCACTTCGCGGTCAAAATGCGCCAGCTTTTCCAAAAACCAGACATCCTGCAGCAGTAACGGGCCGCGACGGCCTGCGGTAATGACATTGTTATTATCGACAACGGGCGCTCCGGCAGCGGTGGTCAGTCCTTTCTTTTCCATAACCATAATTTCCTTGTATCGCGTAGATCGGGTGTGACGTGCATGATCAATGATCACATTTAACGGCAAATCCTGTGCATCCAGGCAGGTGGGTCCCTGTCCCTGGGACAATTTACCTTAACGGCTAGTGTGTACCCATTCGTTGATCATGGGCAAATAGGTGAGGCTTATTATTCTGATTAGGGCAATATAAATAACGAATATATATGCGTTTCTTTACATTTTATTTGCACGCTAAGGGATTTTTAACGTTCTGAAAGATGTCACCTTTCGGCAAATTAATTTAGACTGCGCACTAAATATTTCCCCACTGTTATATGAATGTCAGGAATGATGATGAAAAAAATTATTGTAGCGGGCGCAGCCCTTGGCATGCTGCTGACGGCAACGTCTGCCAGTGCGATCAGCGTGAACGGCGAAGTGGGTGAGCACTATACCCATCTGGGCGTCGGTTTCGGCACCACGTCGCCTGGTCTGGCGCTGAGCGGCGATTACACCCACAACGATGATGATGGTGATGTGGCAGGTCTTGGCCTGGGTTACAACATTCCGCTGGGCCCATTCATGGCAACCGTTGGCGGTAAAGGTTTGTACACCAATCCGAAAGACGGCGACGAAGGGTACGCCGCGGCTGTGGGCGGCGGTTTACAGTTGCCAATCGCGAAACTGTTCACCCTTTACGGTGACTACTATTATTCTCCGGACTCCCTGTCCAGCGGCATCGGTAACTACAAAGAAGCCAATGCGGGCGTGCGTCTGACGGCGATTCCATTAGTGACCGTGAGCGTGGGTTACCGCTACATGGCGCTGGATGGTAAAGATGGCAACCGCGATAACATCGTTGCGGACGGCGCGTACGTGGGTGGCGCAGTTAATTTCTAAATCCCGTTCTGAATCAGAAAGCCTGCTTAGCAGGCTTTTTTTTCGTCTGCGCGATCACTTTGTGCCTGAGCGATTGTGTTTCTGCGTCAGCCTTTCTACAGTGGAAGGACAAAACGAGAGGAGAAAGTGATGCTTAGGGTTGAAATGCTCAGTACCGGCGAGGAAGTGCTTCACGGTCAGATCGTGGATTCAAACGCAGCGTGGCTCGCCAGCTATCTGTTTGATCAGGGTCTGCCAATGACCAGCCGTGAGACGGTAGGCGACAGCCTGGAAGAACTGGTCAGCGTGATGAAAGAGCGCAGCCATATCGCCGATGTGTTGATCGTAAACGGCGGGTTAGGCCCGACCACGGACGATCTGAGCGCGCTGGCCGCCGCTAAAGCCTGTGGCGTGGAGCTGGTGGAAGATGCCGGGTGGATCGCCACCATGCAGGCTTTCTTCAACGAACGTGGCCGCCCGATGGCGGAATCTAACCGCAAACAGGCGCAAATTCCTGCCAATGCCGAGCTGCTGGATAATCCGGTCGGCACCGCCTGCGGTTTCAGCGTTAAGCTCAACCGCTGCCAGATTTTCTTCACGCCGGGCGTGCCTTCTGAATTCAAAGTCATGGTGGAACAGCAAATTGTTCCGCGTTTACATCAGCAATTCCCCGCGCTGGAAGCACCGCTGTGTTTGCGCCTGACGACATTTGGCCGCGGTGAAAGCGATCTGGCGACCGAGCTGGATAAAATTGATATGCCGGAAGGCGTGGTGATGGGGTACCGTTCGTCGTCGCCGATCATTGAACTGAAAGTCACCGGACCGCGTTCGCAGGAAGCGTTGATGCATCAGATTTTCGAGCGGGTACGCGAAGTTGCCGGGGAGAGTACGATTTTCGAAGGTTTCGGCAGCTTGCCTGATCGTCTGGCAGAACGTCTGCTGACGCAAAATCTGCGGCTTGCGGTCAGTGAAAGTTTTACCGGTGGCCTGCTGAACTGGCGTCTGCAAAGCGCGGGCGTGCCGCTGGCAAACGGGGAGTTATTGCCGCAGGGCAACGAGGCTTCGCCGGATAAATCCCTTGAATGCCTGCTGGCGCGCGCGCAAACCCTGGCTGAAACCACGGGCGCGCAACTGGCACTGGCTGTCGGCGCGCTGTCGGGCGATCAACTCAGTCTGGCATTGCATACGCCGTCGGGCACCAGTGGCCTGACTATCCGCTATACCGCAACGCGTCACGGTCTGGCATTACGGCAGGAGACGATGGCGATGGTGGCGATGGATCTTCTCAGGCGTTACCTGAACGGGTGGGAGCCGGTGGCGGATTATCCGTGGCTGGATCGGGTGGCTAAGGTTTAGCTTTTACAAAAGCCAGGTCAACACCTTGGGCTGCCGCCCAAACCGGCCTTAAGAGGCGCCTGTCGCCGCGCCTCTTAAGAATCTCCGGCTCTTTAAAACACGTGCCATGCAGACGGGCTATGTTTCAGGTATTCCTGCTATTGCCGCAAAATCCCGCCGCTTCGCGGTGCCCTCCGGTCGGGTTACAACCCGCGCAAAAAAACGCGCGGTTTTCCACCTCTCCCTCCGGCGTGATTTTTGAAAGCGGCCACAGCCTTTTAGGTCACAACTTCTCCAACTCGGATCATTTCAGAAAACCAAAAACAAAACACTTTGCTGAGTCTCCAATTGTTTTGTCTTTAAAAAATGGTGAGGTGGCGCGATCAAAAAATCCTGCCAAACGAAGCGGCCTGAAGACCCTAGGCTTCAGGACCGAGAGAGGGCACCGCGCAGCGGCAGGGTTTTGCGCCACACTCCTTAGCTGCAGAACATGTCCACCGACCCAGCGATAGCGCGTGTTTAAAAAAACGCGGGAGTCCAGAGGGAGAAGGTTTATTCTCCCTCTGTTCGGTGTGGGCCGACGCCCACGACCTTGACGTTGAAGTTGATTTTGAAGTGGTTGTTAAAGCAGATCTGCACAGAGGAGAGCGGGCCAAACCCCACTAAAACTCAATCTCAATATCCCCGACCGGCATACAGCAACACGGCAAAATCTCGCCGTCAGAGATGAACGCTAAGGGTTTTTCACTGTATTCCACCGCACCGCTCACCAGTTTGACCCGGCATGATCCGCAATAACCTTCCCGGCACTGGTATTCGACGTCGACGTTGTTGTGTTCAAACACTTCCAGCAGATTGCGATGGCGGCTTTCGCACACCAGAGGGGGGCCACCGGCTGAAAGTGTGATGGTTCTGTCTGTCATTTACAGCTCGAAATCACTCAGGTCGTCGGCGTGCACTTCTGAGTCGATCTGGCCGACCAGATAGGAGCTGACTTCCACTTCCTGCGGCGCAACCTGCACGTTATCAGACACCAGCCAGGCGTTGATCCACGGGATTGGGTTCGAGCGGGTTTTGAACGGTGCGGTCAGGCCAACGGCCTGCATGCGGATATTCGTGATGTATTCCACGTACTGACACAGAATGTCTTTGTTCAGGCCGATCATCGAACCGTCTTTGAACAGATATTCCGCCCAGTCTTTTTCCTGCTGTGCCGCCAGTACAAACAGATCGTGGCATTCCTGCTCACATTCTTTGGCGATTTCAACCATTTCAGGATCATCCTGGCCTGAGCGCAGCAGGTTCAGCGCGTGCTGAGTACCGGTCAGATGCAGCGCTTCGTCACGGGCGATCATTTTGATGATTTTCGCGTTGCCTTCCATCAGTTCACGTTCAGCGAACGCAAAGGAACAGGCGAAGCTGACGTAGAAACGCACCGCTTCCAGCGCGTTGACGCTCATCAGGCAGATGTAGAGTTTTTTCTTCAGCTCGCGCAGATTCACCACCACCGTTTTGCCGTTGACGGTGTGCGTACCTTCACCCAGCAGATGGTAGTAACTGGTCATTTCGATCAGCGTGTCGTAATAACCGGAAATGTCTTTCGCACGCTTGAGGATCTCTTCGTTGGTCACGATGTCGTCAAACACAATCGCCGGATCGTTGACGATGTTACGGATGATGTGCGTGTAAGAGCGTGAGTGAATGGTTTCTGAAAACGCCCAGGTTTCGACCCAGGTTTCCAGTTCCGGAATGGAGATCAGCGGTAACAACGCCACGTTCGGGCTGCGGCCCTGGATGGAATCAAGCAGCGTCTGGTATTTCAGGTTACTGAGGAAGATGTGTTTTTCGTGGTCCGGGAGTGCCTGAAAATCGATACGGTCGCGGGACACGTCAATCTCTTCCGGACGCCAGAAGAAGGACAGCTGCTTTTCGATCAGTTTTTCAAAGATTTCATGCTTCTGCTGGTCGAAACGGGCAACGTTAACCGACTGGCCAAAAAACATTGGCTCAAGAAGCTGATCGTTTTTATTCTGGGAAAAAGTACTGTAGGCCATAACTTCCTCGACATTCTCGGCAAAAACCCCCTGACGGGGGTTTCAAATAATATAGTAATTTAAAACAGAGGATTAGATTTTGCAGGCACCGCTTTCGCAGTCGTCAGCTACCTCGGCTTTCATGTCTTCCTGCACATCATCCGCACCGTCACGGGTGTTCTGATAGTACAGAGTTTTCACGCCAAATTTGTAGGCTGTCACCAAGTCTTTCAACAATTGTTTCATCGGCACTTTGCTGTTCGGGAAGCGCGACGGGTCATAGTTGGTGTTAGACGAAATCGCCTGGTCGATGAATTTCTGCATCACGCCAACCAGTTGCAGGTAACCGTCGTTGTTTGGCATATCCCACAGCAGTTCGTACTGATCTTTCAGACGCTCATACTCCGGCACAACCTGACGCAGGATCCCGTCTTTCGACGCTTTGATGCTAATGTGGCCGCGCGGTGGTTCGATGCCGTTAGTGGCGTTGGAGATCTGCGACGACGTTTCTGAAGGCATCAGCGCGGACAGCGTAGAGTTACGCAGGCCGTGCGTTTTGATGTCTTCGCGCAGCTTATCCCAGTTCAGATGCAGAGGTTCGCTGCAAATCGCGTCCAGATCTTTCTTGTAAGTATCCACGGGCATCACGCCCTGAGAATAGGTGGTTTCGTTGAACCACTGGCATGCACCTTGCTCTTTCGCCAGTTCATTGGACGCTTTCAGCAGGTAATACTGAATGGCTTCGAAAGTTCTGTGCGTCAGGTTATTTGCACTGCCGTCAGAATAACGCACGCCGTTTTTCGCCAGATAGTACGCGTAGTTGATCACGCCAATACCCAGTGTACGACGGCCCATCGCGCCACGTTTTGCGGCTTTGATCGGGTAATCCTGATAATCGAGCAGGGCGTCGAGCGCACGAACCGCCAGCACTGCCAGCTCTTCCAGATCGTCGAGGCTTTCGATAGCGCCGAGGTTGAAGGCAGACAACGTACACAGCGCAATTTCGCCGTTTTCGTCGTTTACATCATCCAGCGGTTTGGTTGGCAGCGCGATTTCCAGACACAAGTTGGACTGGCGAACAGGAGCGATTGCCGGATCAAACGGGCTGTGGGTGTTGCAGTGGTCAACGTGCTGGATGTAGATACGGCCGGTAGACGCACGTTCCTGCATCATCAGGGAGAACAGCTCAACCGCTTTTACTTTCTGCTTACGGATGCTGGCGTCCTGCTCGTATTTCTCATACAGACGCTCGAACTCGTCCTGATCCGCAAAGAAGGCATCGTAGAGGCCAGGCACGTCAGACGGGCTGAACAGGGTGATGTCGCCGCCTTTTACCAGACGCTGATACATCAGTTTGTTGATCTGCACGCCGTAGTCCATATGACGGACGCGGTTGCCTTCAACACCACGGTTGTTTTTCAGCACCAGCAGGCTTTCCACTTCCAGATGCCACATCGGGTAGAACAGCGTCGCTGCGCCGCCACGAACGCCGCCCTGAGAACAGGATTTCACTGCGGTCTGGAAATGCTTATAGAACGGGATACAACCGGTGTGGAACGCTTCGCCGCCACGGATCGGGCTGCCCAGCGCACGGATGCGACCGGCGTTGATGCCGATACCGGCACGCTGAGAAACGTATTTCACGATGGCGCTGGAAGTCGCGTTAATCGAGTCCAGGCTGTCGCCACATTCGATCAGAACGCATGAGCTGAACTGACGGGTTGGGGTGCGCACGCCAGACATGATCGGCGTAGGCAGAGAAATTTTGAAGGTCGAAATCGCGTCGTAGAAACGTTTGATGTAATCCAGACGGGTTTCGCGCGGGTAGCCGGAGAACAGGCAGGCCGCGACCAGAATGTAGAGGAACTGCGCGCTCTCGTAGATATCGCCCGATACGCGGTTCTGCGCCAGATATTTCCCTTCCAGCTGTTTAACCGCCGCGTAAGAGAAATTCATGTCGCGCCAGTGGTCAATAAAACTGTCCATCTGCTCGAACTCTTCAGCCGTGTAGTCTTCCAGCAGATGTTTGTCGTATTTACCCATTTCAACCATGCGGGTCACCTGGTCGATCAGTTTTGGTGGTTCAAACTGGCCGTAGGCTTTTTTACGCAGATGGAAAATCGCCAGACGCGCAGCCAGATATTGATAATCCGGGGCATCTTTGGAGATCAGATCCGCAGCCGCTTTGATAATGGTTTCATGAATATCAGCGGTTTTGATCCCGTCATAGAACTGGATGTGTGAACGAAGTTCTACTTGAGAAACTGATACGTTTTGAAGACCTTCCGCAGCCCAGTCAATGACACGGTGGATTTTATCAAGATTGATGCGTTCAGTGCGGCCATCACGTTTAGTTACAAGCAGACTTTGGTTCATTCGGGACGATACCTCAAAGGTTTATAAAGGGTCCGACCTGGCCGCCAGAAACGGCGCGGCAGCACGACTCGATTCTAGTGTGCTGGTCAGGATATAAACACAATATATTGTGGGTTTGTTATTTTCTGATGACAAGATAGTGACTGAACCGTCCTTTGGCAAGTGAACAAAATCGTCAGATTTGTGGATAACTTGGGGAGAAATTTCTGGTCTGCGTCTGAGGAGTCCGTCATTGCTGGCGCGACAAACCTGTCAATATCTTCGATACGATTTTCTTATATTTTTGCGAAAAGTGATCGACTGCCGGTTTATTAAACGTTAGAAAAAAACGCTATATTGATCTGGATAACTATTCTAAAAAATCATGTTGCATCGCCGATGTCACCAACGCCCTAAAAACTAAGGTTTAAGTAAAATCCATCACGCTAAGCGCGGGCAGAATTGCACTTAATCTCGCCCGAAACACATTTTCCGGGCTTGACGTCGGCGTCATTTCCGGCAGGTCAGAGGGTGGTGCTCTCTTCCGACTGCGTATGAATCATGTAATTCACATCAACGTTCGGCCCGAGTTTGAAATGATCGGTCAGCGGGTTGTAATGCAGACCCATAATGTGACGTTCGGACAGCGACGTGCGATCGATCATGCCCAGTAATTCAGACGGCTTGATGAATTTTTTAATGTCGTGCGTGCCCTTTGGCACCATTTTCAGCACATATTCTGCGCCAAAAATTGCCATCAGCCAGGCTTTGTTATTGCGGTTGATGGTGGAGAAGAACACATGGCCGCCCGGTTTCACCAGATGCGCGCAGGCGGCAACCACAGAAGCCGGATCGGGAACGTGTTCCAGCATTTCCATGCACGTCACCACATCGTATTGCTGAGGATGTGCATCAGCGTGGGCTTCGACAGTTTCCTGCACGTAATCGACTTTCACGCCGCTTTCCAGCGCATGCAAACGCGCGACCTGTAACGGTTCGCCGCCCATGTCCAGACCGGTGACTTTCGCGCCGGCGATGGCCATGCTTTCACTCAGAATGCCACCGCCGCAGCCGACGTCGAGCACGTTCTTCCCGAACAGGCCGTCGGCACGCTCCAGAATGTAATTCAGGCGCAGCGGATTAATACGGTGCAGCGGTTTGAATTCGCCTTCCAGATCCCACCAGCGTGAGGCAACCGCCTCAAACTTGGCGATCTCTTCGTGGTCGATATTCTGTGGGGCAGCAGGGGCGGGTGTGGATGCGGTGTTTGTCATGAGCGTGATGGACTCCTTATATCTCGATAAAACCGATTATACCTATTTCGTCTGCTTTGGTTCAGTTTTGTGGTTCTGGCGAATCTTTATACGAAATGCGGTGCTTTGCGCAAAGGTTTGAAAGACGTTGGATAATACTCGCCAAAAGGGGGCGGTTGTTTTCCACGTTTCGCTGGTTTGTGGTATAGTTTTACACCTTTGCGCTATATATGCCTACGTGGGCAGCGGCCATGAATAATCAGTAGAGGGATAGCAGCTCCATGAGCGACCTTGCCAGAGAAATCACACCGATTAACATCGAAGAAGAGCTGAAAAACTCTTATTTGGATTATGCGATGTCCGTTATTGTCGGACGTGCGCTACCAGATGTGCGTGATGGTTTAAAACCGGTACACCGCCGCGTACTTTTCGCAATGAACGTCCTCGGTAACGACTGGAATAAAGCGTATAAAAAATCGGCCCGTGTGGTCGGTGACGTTATCGGTAAATATCACCCACACGGTGATACCGCAGTTTATGACACCATCGTTCGTATGGCTCAGCCTTTCTCACTTCGCTACATGCTGGTGGACGGGCAGGGCAACTTCGGTTCAGTGGATGGCGACTCCGCAGCTGCCATGCGTTATACCGAAATTCGCATGTCGAAAATTGCTCACGAATTGCTGGCTGACTTAGAAAAAGACACCGTCGATTTCGTGCCAAACTACGATGGCACCGAGCAGATCCCGGCGGTCATGCCAACCCGTATTCCTAACCTGCTGGTGAACGGCTCGTCAGGTATCGCAGTCGGTATGGCGACCAACATTCCGCCGCATAACCTCACCGAGGTGATCAACGGCTGTCTGGCGTTCATCGATGATGAAAACATCAGCATTGAAGGGCTGATGGAACACATCCCTGGGCCAGATTTCCCAACAGCGGCGATCATTAATGGCCGTCGCGGCATTGAAGAAGCTTACCGCACCGGCCGTGGCAAAATTTCCATCCGTGCCCGCGCAGAAGTGGAAGCGGACGCCAAAACCGGTCGCGAAACCATCATTGTTCACGAGATCCCGTATCAGGTGAACAAAGCCCGTCTGATCGAAAAGATCGCCGAGCTGGTGAAAGAAAAACGTGTTGAAGGCATCAGTGCGCTGCGCGATGAGTCTGATAAAGACGGTATGCGTATTGTCATTGAAATCAAACGTGACGCCGTGGGTGAAGTGGTTCTGAATAACCTTTACTCGCTGACTCAGTTGCAGACCTCTTTCGGTATCAACATGGTGGCATTACACCGTGGTCAGCCGAAAATTTTGGGTCTGAAAGAGATTCTGTCTGCGTTTGTTCGCCACCGCCGTGAAGTGGTGACGCGCCGTACTATCTTTGAACTGCGTAAAGCCCGCGACCGTGCTCATATCCTTGAAGCACTGGCTATCGCTCTGGCAAACATCGATCCGATCATTGAACTGATCCGTGCTGCACAATCTCCGGCTGAAGCGAAAGCGGGCCTGATTGCGCGTTCATGGGATCTGGGTAACGTGGCGGCGATGCTGGCCAGCGCCGGTGACGACGCAGCCCGTCCTGAGTGGCTGGAGCCTGAGTTTGGTATTCACGAGGGGAAATACTTCCTGACTGAACAACAGGCGCAAGCGATTCTGGATCTGCGTCTGCAGAAACTGACCGGTCTTGAGCACGAAAAACTGCTGGATGAATACAAAGAGCTGCTGGTGCAAATTGCCGAGCTGATGTACATCCTGTCCAACCCTGACCGTCTGATGGAAGTCATTCGTGAAGAGCTGGAAGCGATCCGCGATCAGTACAATGATCCGCGTCGCACTGAAATTACGGCAAACTCGTCTGACATCAACATCGAAGACCTGATCAACCAGGAAGACGTTGTGGTGACCTTGTCGCATCAGGGCTATGTGAAATATCAGCCACTGACCGATTACGAAGCGCAGCGTCGCGGCGGTAAAGGTAAATCAGCAGCCCGTATTAAAGAAGAAGACTTCATCGACCGTCTGCTGGTCGCCAATACCCATGACACCATTCTGATGTTCTCAAGCCGTGGTCGTCTGTACTGGATGAAAGTCTATCAGTTGCCGGAAGCCAGCCGCGGTGCCCGTGGTCGTCCTATCGTCAACCTGTTACCGCTCGAGCCGAACGAACGTATCACCGCCATTCTGCCTGTACGCGAGTACGAAGAAGGCCGTCATGTGTTCATGGCAACAGCCAGCGGTACCGTGAAGAAAACCGCACTGACCGATTTCAGCCGTCCGCGCAGCGCTGGCATCATCGCCATTAACCTCAACGAGGGTGATGAGCTGATTGGTGTTGACCTGACCGACGGTAAAAACGAAGTCATGCTGTTCTCTGCGGCCGGTAAAGTGGTGCGCTTCTCTGAAGAAGCGGTACGTTCGATGGGCCGTACGGCGACCGGTGTTCGCGGTATCCGTCTGGGCGAAGGCGACAGCGTTGTGTCGCTTATCATTCCTCGCGGCGAAGGGTGCATCCTGACCGTCACGCAGAATGGTTTCGGTAAACGTACTGAATCTGCTGAATACCCAACCAAATCCCGTGCAACACAGGGCGTTATCTCGATCAAAGTGAGCGAGCGTAACGGTCCGGTTGTCGGCGCGATCCAGGTTGATGAAGCCGATCAGATCATGATGATCACCGATGCCGGCACGCTGGTTCGTACCCGCGTTTCTGAAGTGAGTACCGTTGGCCGTAATACCCAGGGTGTTACGCTGATCCGTACCGCTGAACAAGAGCACGTGGTAGGTCTGCAACGTGTTGCAGAACCGGTTGAAGACGAAGAGCTGGATGGCGTTGCCACCGAAGCAGGTGAACTGGAAGCGGCGCAAGCAGCCGATCTGCCAGACGAAGCAGAAAGTGAAGACGAACAGCCTGCTGACGACGAAGAAGAATAAGTTTTCGTAGTCAGTTGTCAGAAAGGCATAACATGGCAACGTGTTATGCCTTTTTTATTTATTTGGGATTTTTTAGAAAGTCCTCCAATAGTGTATTCTGATTCACATTCCGCTCACCGAGCCGTTACACCGATGGTTACTCCTTGAAATATCTTGCTTCGTTCCGTACAACGCTGAGGATCTCCCGCTACCTGTTCCGGGTGCTGGCGCTTATGTTGTGGACTTTGGGTGTGCTGCTGACCACCTTTTATGTGCTGAATATCTTCCACAACAAAGAGTCGGAGATCCGTGATGAGGACAACCTCAATTACGATCTGGCGCAGAGCTATATCAAAAATTCCAATGACGTGATGCGCAGCATTAAGTTCATGGCGGAAAAGCGACTGAGCGATTCAATGAACGGCCTCGACATCATCAACGGGATGATCAGTACCAAGAATACGCCGCCGTCCTACCTTTCGCTTTTCCCTGAGTCTGACTGCTCACAGCTCAATGGCAGTTACCGCAATTCGCTGGCGTCGCTCGGCAATATGATCCACTACTGGAAAGACAACTTTTCCGATGCCTATGATCTCAACCGCGTGTTCTTTATCGGCGGTGAGAATCTGTGTCTGGTGGATTTCGGTATCAGCAGCGAGCCTTTTGAACGGGAAAGTCAGGATCAGCTGAAATCGCTGCATGAAAAAATCCTGCAATACCGTAACGGCAAGAATCCGGATAAAGAAAACAGCCTGTACTGGGTGTCGCAGTCCAGTAATAAAGAATCCGGTTATCTGTATGTTCTGACACCGATTTTTGTCGGTAATAAGCTGGAAGCGCTGATGGGCATCCAGCAGAATCTGCGTCTCGAAGATCTGGTCACGCCGAGCGCGCAACATACCGGCGTGACGCTGCTGGATGAGAACGATCAGCCGCTGCTGAGCCTGTCCGAAGGTGACCGCTATACCGCCGCGCTGGGCAATTACCCGCAGGAAAGCTCCTACTTCGGCTACATGAACGGCTACAAAGACCTGATCTACAAAAAGCCGCTGTCGCCGTCCTCGCTGAGCGTGGTGTATTCCATGCCGTTCAATATTGTGATTGAACGGTTCAAGATCATGATATTCAACGCCGTGCTGCTGAATATCTTCTCTGGCCTGTTGCTGTTCATTCTGGCGTGGGTGTTCGAGCGCAAGATGTTTTTACCCGCCGAACAGAATGCGTTCCGGCTGGAAGAGCACGAGCAGTTCAATCATAAAATTGTCGCGTCGGCGCCGGTGGGGATTTCGATTCTGCGTATCAGCGACGGCGTGAACATTCTGAGTAACGAGCTGGCGCACAATTACATCAGCATGTTGACGCAGGAAGACCGTCAGCGCATTACGCGCATCATCTGCGATCAGCAGGTGAACTTCGTCGATGTCATCACTAAAAACAACAACAATATCCAGCTGAGCTTTGTCCATTCCCGCTACCGTAACGAAGATGTGGCGATCTGCGTGCTGATTGACGTCAGTGCGCGCGTGAGAATGGAAGAGTCGTTGCAGGAAATGGCGAACGCCGCCGAGCAGGCCAGCCAGTCCAAATCCATGTTCCTGGCGACGGTCAGCCACGAATTGCGCACGCCATTGTACGGTATCATTGGTAACCTGGATTTACTGCAAACGCAGGGGCTGCCGCAGGGTGTTGACCGCCTGGTGACGGCGATGAACAACTCCTCGGCGCTGTTGCTGAAAATCATCAGCGACATTCTCGACTTTTCCAAAATTGAGTCCGAGCAGCTGAAAATCGAGCCTCAGGAGTTCTCCTGCCGGGAAGTTATCACCCATATCGCCGGTAACTATCTGCCGCTGGTGGTGAAAAAGCGCCTCGGGCTGTACTGCTTTATCGAGCATAACGTGCCGCTGTCGTTTAACGGCGATCCGGTGCGTTTGCAGCAGGTCATCTCCAACATCCTGAATAACGCCATCAAATTCACCGATACCGGCTGCATCGTTCTCAACGTCAGAACCTGCGGTAATTATCTTGAATTCCAGGTGCGCGACACCGGCGTCGGCATTCCGGAACGGGAAATTACCCGCCTGTTCGATCCCTTCTTCCAGGTGGGGACCGGCGTGCAGCGTCATTTCCAGGGCACCGGTTTGGGGCTGGCGATTTGTGAAAAACTGATCAACCTGATGGATGGCGATATTGATGTCGAATCCGAGCCGGGTCTGGGCAGCTCCTTCACGGTGAGAATTCCGCTGTACAGCGCGGTATTCCCGTCCGAAGCGCCGCTGGATCACTGGCAGGATAAAACCGTCCTGCTGGATGTGCGCAACGCCTACCTTGAAAGCTACCTGATGCAACTGCTGCGCTATCACGGCGCGAACATTCAGCGTTACGAACCTGAGCAGCAGACCGGCGCGGAAGACGTGCTGATCACCGATACGCCGTTTATTCACATGGGCACCTTGCGCGCGCAGATTGAATTCTCGATAGACCATATCGGGCCGCCAGTGGAAACCCGGCCAGGGTATTGGGTACACGGCACCTCGACACCGCTGGAAATCGCCTTGCTGCTTAACCGGATTTATCAGATTGAGGCGGCCGGGGAAGAGGGCGGATTACAGGCACCGGCGGCTGACAATGCCGTGGCGCAGGATTACAGCGACATCCGGCTGCTGGTGGTGGATGACCATCCGATCAACCGTCGTCTGCTCGCCGATCAGCTGGGCACCATGGGCTATATCGTGGTGACTGCCAACGACGGGGTCGATGCGCTGGATGCGATGCGGGCACATGAGATTGATATCGTGCTCAGCGATGTGAACATGCCGCGTCTCGATGGTTACGGCCTGACGCAAAAACTGCGCGAGCTGGGGCATACGCTGCCGGTCATCGGCGTAACGGCCAATGCGCTGGCCGAGCAACGTCAGCGTTGTCTGGAAGCGGGAATGGATAACTGCCTGTCGAAGCCGGTGACGCTGGAAACGCTGCGCGATACGCTCAGTTATTACAGTGATCGGGTGCGCAAAGCGCGGCCTGTACAGGAAAGCTGAGTCGAAAAAAACCATAAGAAAAGGCACCGGAAAGGTGCCTTTTTTTTGCTGTCAGTGTTGTCGCTGAAAGCCTGAAAACTAGTCTTTGTCGATCGGCATGGAGCTGATTGAGGACAGGTAGTTCAGCAGCGCAATATCGTTTTCCACACCCAGTTTCATCATCGCTGATTTCTTCTGGCTGCTGATGGTTTTGATGCTGCGGTTCAGTTTCTTAGCAATTTCAGTGACCAGGAAGCCTTCTGCAAACAGGCGCAGAACTTCGCTTTCTTTCGGAGACAGGCGTTTGTCGCCGTAACCGTTGGCACTGATTTTTTCCAGCAATTTTGCCACGCTGTCCGGCGTAAACTTCTTGCCTTTTTGCAGTGCGGCCAGCGCTTTAGGCAGATCCGTCGGCGCGCCTTGCTTAAGAACAATCCCTTCAATGTCCAGATCCAACACCGAGCTCAGGATTGCCGGGTTGTTGTTCATGGTCAGAACAATGATCGACAACTGAGGATAGTGACGCTTGATGTACTTAATCAGCGTGATGCCGTCGCCGAATTTATCGCCCGGCATGGAAAGGTCAGTGATCAGCACGTGCGCATCAAGTTTGCTTAAGCTGTTTACCAGTGCAGTCGAGTCTTCAAACTCGCCAACGACGTTCACCCATTCGATTTGTTCAAGTGACTTACGAATACCAAAAAGGACGATAGGATGATCATCAGCAATAATTACGTTCATAGTATTCATGTGATTAGCTACCTTGCTGCAGCAGTCTGGAGACAAAAGAATCAATAAGATTGATGGTTTCAGTAATCTGTAATGCATCGCCATCTGCGATGTACTTTTCTAACTCTTCACACAATTGCTTGCCTGGGGTCAGGTTCAGCATAGCGAACACTCCCTTAAGGCGGTGTGCAGTTTGGGAAAGTGATGTGAAATCACGACGTTGGTTTTCATTATACAGTTTCTCAAGATCTTCCGGTACTGTCTCGACAAAAAGCTGATAGTAATCGCTTGATTTTAGCTGATTTTCATAATGGTCGAGAGAGTCTTCACCGGTTTCTTCGGATGAAACACTGTCATCAGGCACAGCAAATTGCTGCTCAATTAACAGTAGGGTTGCGTCGATCAGCGCACTGCTGATGTTGTAATTGACGCGAATATAATGCTTTTCAAGCGACTGAAAACCGCACTCATCGTCGGTCAGCAGCAGCGTAAATTTGTCACTGTTCTGCGGGTTATCCGTCAGCAGCACGTCATATTCCCGCGTCAGCTGGCGTTCGTCAGCCACAATACACACGGCGCCATAGGCGTTCATGGTACGGGTGACGATCCCGCGCACTTCGTCAGACGTGATGTCCAGCAGCGCTGTCACATCCGTCAACAGTTTCTCGTGTTCCGCTTCAATTTCCTGCGCTTCCGGGCGCTGTTTGACGCGCACGGTATAACGTGTGCCGATATTCAGCTTACTGCGAATCTCCAGCTGACCGCCGAGCTTCTTACACAGCTGATTACACAGGAAGAACGTCAGGCCGGAGCCGTGATTAAAGCGATCAACTAACGTCTGACTCAGGAAAGGATAATTCAGATTGCTCAATTCTTCCTTCGAAATTCCGCTGCCGGTGTCAGTTATGTGAAACACCAGCTGATCCGGGCGATCTTCGTCCTGCTCGCTGGTCAGCGTGACCTTGCCGAGGGACGTCGTGACGATGGCGTAATCGAGCAGCAGCGACAGGATTTTTTTCACGGCCTGCATATCACCGACAAAGGTGGTTTCAGGCGCGATATGGAAATGATTCAGCAACCCGAGCCCTTTCTGACTTAAGCGGGGCAGGGCGTCGAGCAGCAGTTCATCGACCATCGCGGATAACACATAGGACTGACTGGCTGGCTGCCAGTCCTGCGTTTCCAGCCGCGTCAGCAGGGTGATGTTGTCCACCAGCGTCAGCGCATTGCGCGATTCGACCTGCAATTTGCCCTCAAGCATCTGGCGCTCGCGCGGTTCTTCAACCGCCACTAACGACTCGACCAGCCCGTTCAGTTCCTGCAACGGCTGATTCAGTTCGATGCCTAAATTGTGCAGCATCAGTTTGCGCGCCTGCAGATTCTTCTCGAACTCACGCTTCGCCTGTTGCAGCGTGCGGTTCACCATCACTTCTTTGTCCTGATCGTGCAGCAGGAACAGATAGGTTTCCGGCGAAATCTGGCTGCGGATCATGCGGATCTCATACACCTCATTATTGACGGTGGCCTGAATCGAGCCGTTGTGTTGCTCGGCCATATTGGCAATTTTATTCAGGCTGAGATGCGGCAGAAGCTGGTCGGCAATTTTATTACTGAGGATCACGCTGTGGTTGCTGAAATTGTAGACCAGCAAGCCAAGCGGCAGCCCGGATATGATTTCCTGGTTCAGCGCCTGCTGCATGTGCAACTGCGCCGCCATATTTTCACTCGGGCGGATGTACTGATGACGGATGAAGTAAATGCTGGTCATCGCCAGTGCGATCAGGAACAGATTGATGAGGATCAGCCAGAAGTTGTTTCTCGACAGATCAACCACCAGGCTAAACAGCGGCACGTGGTAAGTCAGCGACAGCGGCGAGTTGCTGAGCGGCACGTTAAACACCAGCGACCAGCCCTGCAGCGTGATGCTGCTGGTGGCGTTGTCGTCGCTCGGATCACCTTCATTGACGGCGGCCGTGCTGCCATTGAGCTGGAAGTTGTCCCGCGCCATGTTCAGCGGGATCAAATCACTCATCGGTATATCAAACGCGATGACCGTAGCCAGATGGCCGGGGTTATTGAAGGTGGTACGCAGGGAGAAGCTGTAGTCGCTGCTCTGCCGGGATTTACGCAGACCGGAATAGCTTTCGCGTTCGTCCAGCGTATTCGCCTGTTGCAGCATTTCAGCGCGTCGCGATTGCAGCGTGCTGGTGAAATAGTTTTCTTTGAGACGGGAATCCTGTTCCTCGAGCGCCACCGTCGTGATCAGCACCATGCTGTTATCCTGGCCGTTCAGATAATACAGCGAATAAGGCAGCGTTTTCGCGCCCCACTGTTCATCCAGGAAGGCGGATATTTTCAGGGTCAGATCCAGCGTGGAGCTGTCGTGAGTGCCGAAAATCAGGGCATCTGTTTTCTTGCGCGGTTTGGACACGTAGAACATGTCCTGACGCAGACGAATTTCCTGCGCAGACACGGCGTCCGGCGGCAGCGGCTGGCCGGTGAAATTGTCGTAAATCTGATAGGTCATGTAGCGATACTTATCGATACGTTTTTGCAACTGGTCGGCGGTGGTTTGCACCGTGCGCAGTTTGTCATTCAGATAAGCATTGGTGTAGTTATACCCGTAAAGACCCAGCCCCAGTGCCAGCAGCAAAATGAACAACCAAAAGAATCTCGTGATATTGGTTGAGGTCAGCGATAAATATTTACCTGACATGATGATGAGTCTTTTCCTTCATGAAAAAACACCTGAGATTAAACAGACCGCACAGTTTATCAGAAACGATAAGTTTCAGTGATTGCACGTAGTCTTAATTATTTTTGTACTCAATGCATTAAGCTCAAAAAAAACGATGTGTTCCCACAAAACTGGTAAGCCGTTTTGATGGTTTTTTTTATCTCTTTATGGTTGATTTTCTTGACAATGATCGCGCTTACCTTTTTGTAAATCCTCCATAAAATCATGTTAATTCAATAAATTAACAGAATAATCCCTCGCTAGGCCAGATTTTCACATCCGTCAAAAATTATATTTCATATCCATTTGATGAATAATTTTTATCTTTAAGATAACATTTTTTTAATACACTTAACTCAAATCATGCATATAACTTATGGAGTTTCCGGGATAAAAATGACGGAATCACCAAACAGAAACACATAAAAAGCATCACTATTATCATTATTTGTACGTTTTGCAGTCTGTGTACCACTCATCACCAGTTGGAAGTTAATCCATTACTTCAATGGTCTTCATGTTCGCCAATCGCTCTTCCCTGTGACGGGAGGGGTGGTTCGTGGCGGATATGAGCAACAACTGGATGCAGACAGGGGTACAACATGGCTCAGAACGGTAGCGTTGTTATTGATGTTCTTTCTCGTACAAATGGTGCGGTGATCTCCCAGGTTTCAAACGCCAGCCAGGACGTAACCCTCAATCAAATCAGCATAGTACGCGTGCATGCGACGCGTGACGCGGTCGTAAGCTACGAGCGCGTCGGGAACGATCTTGTCATCCACATGAAAGATGGCCGTACGGTCCGTTATCACAGCTTCTTCGATACCGATGGCAAGGGCCATCACAGCGAGCTGGTTTTCGATGATGGCGTGCATCCTATCGAACACGCGGCCTTTGTCGATACCGGCGCGACCGCAGGCGCTGTCCCGATCGTCCCTGCCTATGAAACCATTCCTGACGTCGGTGCCCTGGTCCTCGACTCTTCCAACTTTGACCCCGCTGTTTTAGGCGCCATTCTGGGCGTGGTTGCGCTCGGTGCCGGTATCGCGATTGCCGCAGGTGGTGGCGGTGGCGGCGGAGGGGGTAGCAGCAGCAATAACGGCGGCAGCGACGGTGGCGGTAATACCGGCGGTGGAAACACGGGCGGCGGCAATACCGGCGGTGGAAACACAGGCGGCGGCGATACCGGTGGTGGAAACACCGGTGGCGGCGATACCGGGGGTGGAAACAATGGCGGCGGTAACACCGGTCAGGCAGCAACCTTGTCGCTGAGCGCCTTTGCGGGCGATAACATCCTCAATGCGACGGAAGCGCGCATCGCGCAGATTTTCTCCGGTACCACAGGCAACGTGGCCGCAGGCCAGACGATTACCCTCACCATCAATGGCAAATCCTACACCAGCACCGTCGGTGCTGACGGCAAATGGGACATCAACCTGCCGTCGGTCGATCTGCAAAATCTGGCGGATGGCACCTATGTGATTTCGGTGACCGTCACCGGCACGGATGGCAATTCCGTTACGCAGGGCGTCACCGTGGTGGTCGACAGAACGCCGCCGGTGGTATCGCTTGACCCGATTGCCAATGACAACATTCTGGATGCCGTGGAGCATCAGCAACCGCTGACGGTCACCGGTACCGCTTCAGTGTCTGAAGCCGGGCGCACGCTGGTCGTCACCCTCAGCGGCGTCGATTACAACGCCATTGTGGGCGCGGACGGCAGCTGGTCGGTGACCATCCCGGCCAATGCCGTGTCTGCTCTGGCCAATGGCGACTACACGCTGACCGCTTCCCTGACGGATGCCGCGGGCAACCAGACCACCACTCCGGCTGAATTCTCGGTAAACGACAACGCCGGTATATTGACCGTTAACCCGATTTCCGGCGACGGACAGCTGAATGCGACGGAAGCACAGAGTGCGCTGGTGATCACCGGCACCACCTCCAATGTGCCTGCCGGTACGCAAATTACCGTGACGCTGGGGGGCGCGGAATATCGCACCACCACCACAGCGGATGGCGGATGGAGCCTGAGTATTTCTCCTGCCCAGTTGCAGGGGCTGACCGACGGTTCAACCACGGTGACCGTCAGCCTGGTTGATGCTCAGGGCAACCCTATCAGTCAGACCACGGATCTGACTGTGGCGATCCACGGCGTTCCGCCAACATTGGATCCTGCTTTTGGCGGTGACAACACGCTTAATGGCGCTGAATCTGCCACCAGCCAGACACTGACCGGGAATACCGGTCTGACAGGCGAGGGCCAGACCGTCACGGTGACGATTGGCGGCCAGCAAATTACCGGCACCGTCGCCTCTGACGGCACCTTCACGGTCACGGTTCCGCCATCCCTGCTCGGCACCCTGCCGCAGGGCAGCAATAATATCGTGGTCACCGTGACCGATCCGGCGGGTAACAACAATACCCTCACCACGCCGGTGAGCGTGGACACCGTCGCGCCAACCCTGACGGTCAATCCGCTGGAAGGCGACGGTTACATCAGCGTGGCGGAAGCTGCCACGCAAATGACCCTGACCGGTACGGCGTCGGTATCCGAAGCCGGTCGTCCGGTGGTCGTCACCATTAACGGCGTTGATTATACGGGCGCCATTGTTCAGCCGGATGGCAGCTGGAGCGTAAGCATTCCGGCGGGTTCGCTGAACAATCTTAATCAGGATGTCGTGGTCACCGCGACACTGACGGATGCGGCGGGGAACGCCATCACCAATACCAGCACCCTTCACGTCGCTTCTGATCCGACCCTCCCGCCGCTCATCACGGTGAATACCTTCGCGTCGGATAATATTGTCGATGGTGCTGAGCGCCAGACCGCGCAAACGTTGAGTGGTACCACCACGCGCGTTGAAGCCGGACAAATTGTCACCATCACCCTGAACGGCCACACCTATACGGCGACCGTGGGTGCCAGCGGCAACTGGAGCGTGATTGTTCCGGCGGCAGATATGATTGTGCTGGGTGACGGTTCGCAAACCATCACCGCGACTGTCTCTGATAAAGCCGGTAACGAGGCCGCGCCGGGCACTGACACCTTTAACGTGGATACCACGCAGGACGGTATCGCCATCGATCCGGTGACCGGCGATAACGTCATCAACGTCACTGAAACCAATGATGGCATTTTGATCACCGGGACCACGCTTGGCGTCGCGCCGTTTGCGCTGGTGACGGTGACTTTCGGTTCGCTGATCCGCCTTGCGCTGGTTCAGCCAGACGGCAAATGGTCACTGGCGCTGTCATCCGCTGATTTGCAATCACTGGGTGCTGACCCTGCTGGCCTGCCACTTTCTGCCAGCGTGCAGGCGCTGGATGGCTCCACGCTGAATAACAGCATCTCTGTTGGCCTGGATAATCAGGCTCCTGTGCCCACCCTTAACACGCCATTTGGCGACGGTTATCTGAATATTACCGAAGCGGCAACGGCTGAAACCCTCAGCGGCACCACCGGCAAAACCGGTGACGGGCAGACCGTCACCGTCACCCTTGGCGGGCATACCTATAACGCCACGGTGGATGGCGCCGGCGTTTGGTCGGTCAGCCTGCCGTCTGCTGATTTGCAGGCATTACCGGCAGGCAATAATGCGATTGTGGTGAATGTGACTGACAGCGCGGGCAACACCGCGACGCTCAGCGGTTCCGCCACTGTCGATTTCACCGCGCCAACCCTGACCCTCAATCCGGTTTCCGGCGACGGTTACGTCAACAGCGCCGAAGCGGCGGCTGATATTAACGTAACCGGCACCGCATCGATTTCTGAAGCCGGTAACACCGTGACCGTGACGATTAACGGCCAGCCTTACACCGGCATCGTGGCGGTAAACGGGCAGTGGACGGTGACCATTCCGGCAGGCGCTCTGGCAGGCGTGACGGACGGACAATATCCGGTGACCGTACAGCTTTCTGACGCAGCCGGTAACAGCACCACCATTACGTCCAATGTTCAGCTGGCAGCCGATCCGGCCTTAGCGCCGACCATCACCCTGAACGCCTTTGCTGGCGACAATATTCTTGATGGTGCAGAGCAGCAAACGGCTCAGACCCTCAGCGGGACGACGACGCATGTTGAAGCCGGGCAGGTCGTCAATATCACCCTGAATAACGTGGTGTACAACGCGACCGTGCAGGCGGATGGCAGCTGGAGCGTCAGCATTCCGTCTTCAGCGCTGGGCGCACTGACCAACGGCACATTACAAATTGATGTCGCGGTGCTGGATAAGGCCGGAAATCCGGCCACCGGCAGTGAATCGTTCACCGTGGATAACACGCTTAGCGGTCTGTCTGTGAATCCGGTCACCGGCGATAACCAGCTGAATGCTCAGGAAGCGGCAGCGGGCGTCACCATCAGCGGGACCTCCGTCAACGTGCCGGTCAACGGCATCGTGACGATTATCCTCAACGGCAAAACGTACACCGCGACGGTCGGCGTGGGCGGCGGCTGGAGCGCGCAGGTTTCTGCGGCAGATCTCGCTACCCTGAGCGACGGTCAACACACCATTACTGTCAGTGCCACCGATGCCGTCGGGCAACCGGTCACCGGCAGCAATGTGCTGAATGTCATCATTCACAATCTGCCAAACGCCACACTCGACACGCCATTTGGCGACAGCATTCTCAATGGCGCCGAAGCGGGCGTCAGCCAGACACTGACCGGGAATACCGGCGTTTCCGGCAGCGGCCAGACCGTTGTGGTGACCTTTGGCGGGCAGGATTACGCCGCCGTTGTCGCCGCCGACGGTTCGTTCTCGGTGTCTGTGCCGTCATCGGCACTCACTGCCGTCGGACAAGGCCCGACCGCCGTGCAGGTTGCGGTAACGGATGCGGCAGGCAACACCAGCAACATTTCTGTGGCGGTATCGGTTGATACCATTGCACCCGTTGTCACCATCACCACCCCGGTTGCAGGCGACGGCACCATCAATGCGGCCGAAGCCGGGGCGATTATTCCGGTCAGCGGTACGGCGGGCGCGGGTGAGACGGGCGATACCGTCACCATCGAGCTTGGCGGGCATACCTACAGCGGTACCGTGGGCGCAGGCGGCGCATGGACCGTTAACATTCCGGCTGATGCACTGGCGAATGTGGCGAACGGAACGTACACCCTGACCGCCACCGTCACTGATGCCGCAGGCAACGCAGGCACCGCGACCGCACCGGTCACCGTAAAAGCGGATCCGGCCTTACTGCCGACGCTGACTGTCTCGGTGTTTGCAGGCGACAACACGCTTGATGGCGCGGAGCAGCAGACAGCGCAAATCCTCAGCGGTACCACCACGAATGTGGAAGCGGGACAAACCGTTCTCATCACTATCGGCACACTTCAGTACAGCGCAATCGTGCAGGCCAGCGGCGCATGGAGCGTTTCTGTTCCGGCGGTTGATTTACAGACACTCGGCGACGGTCCGGCGACGATCAACGCCACCGTAACGGATGTGGCCGGGAACCCGGCGCAGGGCAGCGATGCGTTTACCGTCAACTCAACGCTCGGCGGTATTTCCATTGATACCATCGCCGGTGACAACAATATCAACGTGACGGAAGCCGCGGCGGGTGTGAGCATCAGCGGTTCGACGTCCAATGTGCCGCAGGGCACGATCGTCACGGTCAGTCTGGGTGGGAAAACCTACACCACCACGACCGACGCGCAGGGAAACTGGAGCGTGCCGATCCCGGCGAATGACCTTACCAGTCTGGCCGATGGCACCAGCCATGTGATTGCGACCACGGTGTCTACCGATCTGGGTACCGTGACCACGCAGCAGGATATTGGTATTTACACCCAACCGCCGGTACCTACCCTGAACCCGCCGTTCGGCGATGGTCAGTTAGGCACTGATGAAGCGGCTGCCGCACAGACTCTGACCGGTTCTACCGGGCTGACCGGCGACGGCCAGACGGTGACCGTGATCATTGACGGCATCCCCCTGACCGGTACCGTTGCGACAGACGGCACCTGGACTGTCACCGTTCCGGCAGGCACTTTAACGGGCGTAACGGAAGGCCCGACGCCGGTGGTGGTTAACGTCACCGACGCCGCAGGTAACCAGGGCACCATTACCGGTTCTGTGAATGTCGATTTCACACCGCCTCCGCTGACGCTTAATCCGATCGCGACAGACAACGTGATCAACGCCGCCGAAGCGGGCGCGCCGATCACCCTGAGCGGAAACACGGATGCAGCGGAAGCCGGGCAGACCGTGACCCTGACCTTTAACGGACAAACTTATACTGCAGAAGTACAGCCGGACGGGAGCTGGAGCACCACCATTCCGGCCAATACGCTCGACGGTGCGGCTGACGGCAGCTATCCGCTGACGGTTCAACTGACCGATGCCGCGGGCAACACCACCACGCTGCCGCCGGTCAATATTGAGCTCGCGACGCAGAACGTCCCGGTGCCGACCATCGAAACGCCGTTTGGCAATACTTTCCTCAATCAGCTGGAAGCGGGCGCCGAACAGACCCTCACCGGTACCACCGGCGTGACGGGCGCAGGTCAGACCGTCGTCGTGAATATCGGCGGTGTGGATCATGCGGCGACTGTCGATGCGACCGGGATCTGGACGGTTAACATCAGTGCGGCTGATTTGCAGGCGATAACGGAAGGCCCGCAAAACATCGTGGTGACAGCCACCGACAGCGCAGGTAATGAGGGCACAGTTAACAGTGCAATCACCGTGGACTACACGCCGCCGGTGCTGAACTTCGATCCGGTGGCGATCGACAACATCATTAATGCTGCCGAAACCTTGCAGCCGGTGGTGATCAGCGGCACATCTGACATCCCGGATGCCGGACAAACCGTTTCCGTGGTGCTCAATTTCAACAATGTGACTTACACCGCCGTCGTCCAGCCGGACGGCACCTGGAGCTTCACGCTGCCAAGTTCGGTGGTGCAGGCGCTGGCCGACACCACGTACACGCTGTCAGCGTCTATCACCGATGCGGCCGGTAACATCACCACAGGCAATCACAGCTTCAGCGTCGATGCGGCGGCGGCTGATTTGCCAACGCTGACCATCACGTCCGTGTCGGGCGATGATTACATTAATGCGGCAGAAAAAGGCGCGGATATTCCGATCACCGGGACCTCCACGAATCTTGAAGAAGGGCAGACGGTGGTCGTGACCTTTAACGGTAATGACTACAACGCCCTCGTGGGTGCGGATGGCACCTGGACGGCTACCGTTCCGTTCGCGGATCTGGCTACCTTGTCTGACGGACCGGTGACCGTGACGGCGACAAGTACCGATGTGAGCGGCAACCCGGCGTCTGCCACTCACAACGCCACGGTGATCGCTCAGCCGGGCGACCTGCCAACACTGACCATCAACGCGATTTCCGGCGATGACTACATCAATATCGTTGAGCACAATCAGGGGATGACCGTCAGCGGTACCTCCAGCCACGTGCCTGTGGGCGGCACGGTCACCGTGGTTATCACCGGCGAAGCCTATACGGCGACGTTTACTGCCACCGTGCAGGCCAATGGCACCTGGAGCTTCCCGATGACGGCGGCTGAGGTTCAGGCGATGCCGGCGGGTAATAACACCTTTACTGCCACCGCGAATGACGTGGCGCAAAACGTCGCCACGGCAACGCATGATGTGGCGGTTGATACCGTCGCACCGCTCCTGACCGTGACGGTGGATACCGGCGGTGATGACATCATCAATCTGGCAGAAGCGGCGCTGGGTATTCCGGTCAGCGGAACCACGGATCCAAACCTGACCGTGACCGTCACGCTTAACGGCAAAGACTACACCACCACCGCAGACGGCACGGGTGTCTGGAATCTGACCATTCCGGGCGTGGATGTGCAGGCCATCACCACCGATGGCACGAAAACCATCGATGTCAGCGTGACCGATGCGGCCGGGAACAACCTCACCACGTCGGCTGATTTCACGCTCTCCTCGCACGCGTTACCAACGCTGACGATTGGCGTGATTGCCGGTGACGGGATCCTGAATATCAGTGAAGCGGCCAACGGTTTCAACCTGAGCGGAAGCAGCTCAGGTCTGGCGCCGGGAACGGCTGTGCTGGTGACGGTGCCGGGGCTGCTTGATCCGATTTCCGGTACGGTGAACCCTGACGGACTCGGCTGGACGGCGATCGTGGCGCCGGGGCTGCTCAACGGGCTGACCACCGGTATCGTACAGGTGACCGTGACGGCACAGGATGTTGCCGGTAACCCGGCGTCTTCCAGCGCCAGTCTGGATATCGAACTGTCTCCGCTGCCGTTACCGACCATCAATACGCCGTTTGTGGATGGCGTTCTTAACGCCGCCGAAGCGGCAGGTAATCAGCTGATCACCGGTTCAACCGGCATTACCGGTGCGGGTCAGACCGTTCTGGTGACTGTCGATGGCACGCCGGTGCTGGCCACCGTCGCCAATGACGGCACCTGGACGGCGACCGTGCCTTCCGGCGTGCTTCAGGGGCTGACGGATGACACGCACACCATCAGCGTGACCGCCACCGACAGCGCGGGGAATACCAGTGCGCCGGGAACCCTTGATTTCACGTCGGTGACGCAGGTTCTGCCAGTGGCTGGCATTAACGTGCCATTCGGTGACGGTGTACTGAATCTGGATGAAGCGACCGCGGGCGGCAGCATTACCGGTACGACCGGTATCACCTCGCCGGGTCAAACCGTCACTGTGGTCATTAACGGTAACGCAGTGCCGGTGGTGGTGGATTCTGCTGCCGGAACCTGGACGGTTACCCTGACGCCAGCACAGTTGCTGGGCTTGCAGGATGGCACATGGCCGGTCGTGGTGACCGTGACCGACAGTGCGGGTAACGCCTCTGTGCTGCCGGCTTCGGTGGATGTGCGGATCAATAACATTCCGCAACCGACGATTGATCTGCCATTCGGTGACGGCACGCTGAACATTGCAGAATCTGCGGATGTTAACGGCCAGACGCTCACCGGATCCACCGGCGTAACGGGCGCAGGCCAAACCGTCAGTGTGGCGATCGCGGGCATGACCGACAGTCCGTTTACGGCAGCCGTCGATCCGGATACCGGAAACTGGACCCTGAACCTCACGCCTGTTCAGCTGGCATCGCTGGGGCAGACGACCGCGCTGCATGATATTACCGTGACGGCGACCGATTCTGTCGGTAACCATAACGATACGACCATCAGCTTCACGTCACATCTGTCCGGACCGGTACCGACTATCGACACGCCATTTGGCGACGGTAGCCTGAATATTCCCGAAGCGGCCGGTGTGAACGTCATCACCGGTAACACCGGGATTACCGGCGACAACCAGAACGTTAAATTAACCATCGATGTCGGCGGCACCACCTATACCGCCACCGTCGATCCGACCACAGGTGACTGGACGGTCAGTCTGCCTGCGGGCGTCCTGAATTCTCTGGGCAGTGGCGCGCATGATATTAACGTGACGGTGACCGATGCCGCAGGCAACAGTACGCCAGCGACGCTGCCGTTTACCAGCTACCTCACCGCACCGGATGTCACCATCAACACGCCGTTTGGCGATGGTTATCTGAGTGCCGCGGAAGCTGCGACAGCACAGACCATTACCGGAACGACCGGGCTGACAGGCGCGGGACAAACGGTGGTGGTCACCATAGGCGGTCTGACAATTCCGGGCGTGACGGTGGATGCGAACGGCAACTGGACGGCGCCTCTGTCAACCAGTGAAATCGCCGATCTGCCGCAGGGCGCACAGCAAATCTCGGTCACGGTGACGGACGGTGGCGGTAATACCGGTTCGGCTTCAACTGATATCGGTATCGCCGTGACCCAGTTGCCAGCCGTGGCAGTCACGTCATTCGCCGGTGCCGGTTTCGATCTGACCTACGCTGAAAGTCAGAATCCGCAAACCATCACCGGTTCGACAGTGAATGTGCAGGCCGGACAGCAGGTGACGGTTTCAGTTGGCGGCATCAGCCATCAGGCAACGGTGCTGGGCGACGGCACCTGGAGTGCCACCTTTACCCCTGCGGAACTGGCAACGCTGGACAGCGCGGACACGATCACCGCTTCTGTTAATGACCTGGCAGGTAACACGGCAAATCTGCCGCTGCCTCAGGCCATTACGGTCAACCTGACGCCGCCAACATTCGCCATCACCATTGATCCGGTGACCGGCGATAACATCATTAACGTGGCGGATGGCAATCCGGCGAACATTACCGTTTCGGGTAAATCAATCAACGTGCCTGACGGTACGCTGGTCAATATCACCGTCGGGGGTGTTCCGCATCTGGCGACAGTCACTGGAGGAACATGGTCGGTATCTGTGGCTGCCGCTGAATTTGTCAATGGCACCACCACTACCGTTACCGCTTCAACACTGATCCCGGCGACCAGTGCCACACAAGGCGTGCTGGTGGATACCACGGTGCCAACCCTGACCATCAATGCCTTCACCGGCGACGATGTTCTCAACAATACCGAGTCGAAATCTGCGCAGGTGATTACGGGTACGGCGGATACCGGCGACGTGGGGCGTGTGGTTGTCGTCACGCTGAATGGCAAAACCTACATCGGCACCGTGCAGACGGGCGGCACCTGGTCGGTTAGCGTGCCTGCCGCCGATTTGCAGGCATTGCCGCAAGGTAACGGCGCGACCAACGTCATCGCCGCGACCCTGACGGATGCGGCAGGTAACGTGGGCACGGCGGTTCCGCACACCGTGAACGTCGATACCACCGCGCCGTTGCTGGCGCTGGATGTGGTGGCCGGGAATAACGTCATTAATCTGGCGGAATCGCTGCTCAACGTACTGGTGGGCGGTACGTCCAGCGGGGCAGACGGTCAGACGGTGAACGTCACACTGGGCGGCGCCTCCATCGGTACGGCCGTTATTCAGCCGGGCGGGGCGTGGTCGCTCAACCTGACGCCAGCGCAGTTGCTGCTGCTTAACGACGGCACCCTGACACTGGCGGCGACGGTAACGGATCAGGCGGGTAACACCACCAGCGTCAGTACCGGTCTGGATATCTTCTTCAACAAACTGCTCGCGCTCAACGTCACCAGCGGTCTGGGGCTGACGGATGGCTTCCTCAATCTGGCGGAATCGCAGGTGGCGCAAACCATCAGCGGGACGGCGATTGGTGCGGGCGTGGGGTCGGTGGTGTCGACGGTTATCAACGGCACGCCGTTGTCGGCCATTGTCGGGGCGAACGGTGCGTGGTCACTGAATATTCCGGCGGCATTGCTCGGCGCGCTGGGTGACGGTCAGCAGGTGCTGAACCTGAACCTCACCGATGCCGCAGGCAACGTGACCGCGTCCGTGCTGAATCTGGACGTGATTAAAACGCTGCCGGTGCTGGGTACGCTGGATCCTCTGTTTGGTGGCAACGGTCTGCTGAATGCCACGGAAGCACTGCTGGCGCAAACCATCGGCGGCGTCGCGACAGCGGTTGACGGTACTCAGGTGACCGTGACGCTTGGCGGCAAAACCTACAACACTACCGTGACGGCGGGGACCTGGAATATTCAGATCCAGCCGGGCGATCTGGCGGCATTGCTGGATGGCAACCTGAGTCTGGGCATTACCCTGAAAGACCCGGCAGGCAACACGTCGACCACCACTATTCCGGTGGGGATTGCCATCCACAATCTGCCGGAGGTGGTGCTCAATACCGTGTTTGGCGACGGCGTGCTGAATATCGCCGATCTGCTGGTCAATCAGACCATCAGCGGTACCGTCTCGAATGTGGCGGCGGGTACGGCCATCGCGGTGCAGGTCGGTACACAAACCATTGATGGCGTAGTGGATGCAACGGGGCATTTCCTGGTCACCGTTCCGCCGTCCGTGCTCGGCTTGCTCAGTGGCACGACCGCGGCAGTCAGCGTCACCGTGGCGGATGCCGCGGGTAACGTCGGTTCGGCAGTGGCCAATGCGGTGCTGGATCTGGTGAAACCGGTCATTAACCTCACCTCGGTACTGGGCGATGGCTTGCTGAACGCAGCGGATGCGCTGACCACGCAGGTGATTGGCGGGACAGTCAGCGGCGTGACTGCGGGCACGCAGGTTCAGGTCACGCTGGGCGGGAAAACCTTCCTCGGCGCGACCGACGGTACCGGCGCATTCAGCATCACCCTGCAACCGGGTGACCTGACAGCGCTGGGCGACGGCACCTTCCCTGTGGTGGTTTCTGTCACTGACAGCGGCGGTAATACCAGCACCAGCAGCAGTACGCTCACTTCCATCATCAATGCTGTCCCGAAAATTGTGCTGGATCCTGTTTTCGGTGCAGATGGCATCCTGAACGCGGCGGAAGCCCTGCTGACGCAAACCATCAGCGGTACGGTCACTAACGGGCATGTTGGCGAAACGGTCAACATCAACGTCGGCGGCGGCCTGATTAACCTGACGGCCACCGTGGGCAGTGACGGCAAGTTCTCTGCTGCACTGACACCGCTTCAGCTGGCCGGATTGCTGGACGGCAATCTGACCATCGTCACCACCGTGACCGATGAAGTGGGCAACACGGCGTCGAATACCCTGGGGCTGAATGTCGGTATCCACAATCTGCCCTCGATTATTCTTAATCCGGTCTTTGGCGATGGCGTGCTGAACGTGGTTGATCTGCTGACCGGCCAGACCATCAGCGGTATCGCGACCAACGTTGCGCAGGGTACGCAGGTGCAGATTTCCCTGAACGGCAAAAACTACCTTGCCAATGTGGGCGTCGGCGGCGTGTTCAGCGTGACGGTGCCGGTGACCGATCTGGGCGCCATTCTCAATGGTTCACAGTCGGTCATCGCCAGCCTGGTGGATGGCTCCGGTAATACGGCGTCGGTCACCAATCTGCTGAACGTGGTATCGCAGTCGCTGCCAACCATTACGCTTAACCCGCTGTTTGGCGATGGCCTGCTGAACGCGGCGGATGCGCTGCTGACGCAAACCATCAGCGGTACCACCACCAACGCGCAGGGCTCAACCGTGACCCTGAACGTCGGCGGCAATACCCTGACGGCGCTGGTGAAAGCGGATGGCACCTTCAGCGTCGCGGTTCCGCAGCTGACGCTGGCGAGCCTGCTCGACGGCACGCTGAATGTCGGTGCGTCCATCACTAACGCCGCCGGTCATTCCACCAGCGGAAGCGCATCGGCAACGGTCGGTATTCACACTCTGCCAACGCTGTCGCTCGGTTCACTGTTTGGCGGTGACGGCTATCTGAACGCGGCTGAAGCGGGCGCTAACACCAACATTACCGGAACCTCCAACCTGCTCAACGGCACGGTGTCGGTCAGTATTGGTGGCGTGACGCACACCGGCACCATCACTAACGGCGCGTGGAGTGTGCCGTTTACCTCGGCAGAGCTGAAAGGGCTGGCGGATGGCTCGACGCAGGTTTCTGTGTCGGTGGCAGATACCGTGGGCAACACCGCCATCATCTCTAACCCGCTGAGCGTGCTGACACACGCCCTGCCGCTGGTGGCGCTCAATCCACTGCTCGGGCTGACGCTCGGTGTGGTGGGCGGCATTCTCGGTGGTCAGGGTCTGACCCTGAGCGGCACCAGCCGCAACATCGCGCAAGGGGGGCTGGTCAGCGTCACGCTGCTGGGCAATACGCTGGCGGGGACCGTGCAGGCGGACGGTTCGTGGACCGTTAAGTTCAGCAGTGCCTTACTGAGCAGTTACGGGCTGACCGGGTTGCTCGCCGCGTTGCTCGGGGCGGTGATTGATCTGAAAGCGGTCGATGCGGCCGGTAACGGATTCGATGCCCACGTCGGGCTGACGGTCGGTTCTACATTACCGGCTGAACCTGTAACGCTGATGGCAACGTCGCAGGCAGTGGACGATACCCATACGCTGGCGGCGGTTCACACCACCGATACCAGCACCACCACGGATACCTCAGAGACGCACGCCACCAGCACGCTGACCGCTCCGCTGGCAGCGACGGACACCAGTGCCTCAACGACGACCACGCACGATACCGCCACGGCCGACACCACCGCGCACGCGGACACAGTGTTCTCCATTGGCGGCGTGACCATCGACCTGACGGCAACTGACGGCGTGGCCATCGGCGGCGCGGGTGACGACACCATCTCGGTTCACACGCTGGACTTCGGTCTGATCGACGGCGGAACCGGTATCGATACCTTGCTGCTGGCAGGCACCAATCAGCATCTGGATCTGACGCTGCTCGGGCTGAAAGTCGAGCATATCGACATCTTCGATCTGGGTAATTCCGGCACCAACAGCATCTCGCTGAATCTGCATGAAGCGCTGAATGTGAAAGACAATCCGTCCGATGAAGTGGTGATTAAAGGCGGTGAGGGCAGTCTGGTGAATCTGCAAATGGGCACGGACGGCGCATGGAGTGAAACCGGGCAACGCACGGTGGATGGCCTGACGTTCGACGTTTACCACAACGCATCAATGGATGCCTCGAACACCCTGGGGGACGTTCTTGTGCAACACGGTCTGCACGTACAACAGAGTTAATGTCTGTCCGCCGCCCCCCGCAAAGGGGGCGGCGGGGGTGGGGGTTTACTGGCGACTGCGGTGCCATGAATTCCCCCCCCAACCCTCTCCTTCACCGGACAGGGAGCTGTACCCAAAATTATAAATCGGCGTAATTAAGTGGTGTCGGTAATGAAGAAAAAAACAGTGACACGGCGTATCGCCGTCATGTTGGGCACCTTGTGTCTGACGGGTTTAACAGGGAATTACGGGGTCATCGCGGCAGACAAACAGCCGGAATTTAACTGGAAAGCGGCGCCAACCGAGGAGATGCGCGCCAGCATGACATTACGGGATGCTATCTTGCGGGCGTTTGCGCGAAACCCGCAGATTTCAGAAGCATCGGCGCAAATCCGCGTGGGGAAAGGCAATCTGGATGAGGCGAAAAGCGCCTGGTATCCGCAGATTTCATTACAGGGCACGGCGGGAAAGTCGCATCAGACTGACTCGGCGGGCAGCCTGAGCAACAACGCGTCAGCCGGCGTGCAACTCAGCCAGCTGCTCTACGATTTTGGCCGCACCGGCGGCAGCATCAGTCAGCAGGAACATCTGTCTGACGCCTACCGCTATTCCCTTTACAGCACGATGACCGACGTGGCGCTGAGCACCATGCAGGCCTATCTCTCGGTGAAACGTTATCAGGCGCTCAGCGTCGCGGCCCGTGACAACATCGCCTCTCTTGAGCGCGTGCGGGACACCGCCAGACTGCGCGCCGATGCCGGGCTGAGCTCGCAGTCTGACGTTTTGCAGGCCGAAACCCGCATTGCGGGCATGCGGGCCACCGTCGAACAATACCGCGCCCAGCAACGTTCCGCGCAGGCACAGCTGACGGTGCTTACCGGCGTGGTCGCCGACAACTTACCGGATCTCCCTCAAAGCCTGCTCGATCAGAAAGTCACACTCGACAAAATCCCCTACGAAAACAGCACGCTGGTGCGCGCGGCGCAGGCCAAACAGCAGGCGGCGATCGAAGAAGTCAATCAGACCGAGGCGCAGCACTGGCCGACGCTGAAAGTTCAGGCAGGGCGCACGCGCTACGAAAACACCGGCGGCGGCGGATCTTACTGGGACGATCAGGTGCAGCTGGCGGTGGATGCGCCGGTGTATCAGGGCGGCGCGGTCAGCGCCAAAGTGCAGGCGGCGGAAGGCCAGCGGCAGGCGGCGCAGGCCGAAGTGGAAAAAGCCAAGCTGGACATCAACCAGAAAGCCTCAACGGCCTATGCCGACATGATCGGCGGGCAGCAGCGCAACGTGGCAGGCGAGGAACAGTTTGCCAGCGCGACGCACACCCGCAGCGTGTATCAGGACGAATACAAACTCAGCAAACGCAGCCTGAACGATTTACTCAGCGTCGAACAGGACGTGTTTCAGGCGGATACGTCGCGCATTGGCGCGCTCTACGACGGCTGGGACGCCACCGTGCGCTACGCCGCCGCCGTGGACAATCTGGTCGATATGCTGGGCATCGATCGTCAGAAACAAACAGGTGACACCATTCCGACCCTCTGACATCCGGGGCCGTCGGGAGTTAGCCAGAAGCATTCGATACCGAGGTTGAAATGAGCAATGAAGCAGCAACACCTTTGTCGATCGACGTCTGGATAAGCGCCATGGGGCGCGTGGCCGAATCATTCGGTAAGCCAGCCGATCCGCTTTATCTTCGCCAGCAAATGCGCTGGTTCGAACATCAGCCACTGCGCCGCCAGCTCGACCGCCTCAGCGGCCTGATGGGGTTGCAGGTGGGCATGGTCAGCTGGAATCAGGTGCGCTGGCGCCAGGAAGTGCTGCCCGCCGTGGTGACGCTGGCGCAGGGCGGTATCGCGATACTGGAAAATCTGCATGACGACGGCACGGTCGATTACTGGCTGAGCGACGGCGGGGATTTACTGCGTTCGGCGGAACTGGCGACGATGCTGGAACAAAGCAGCGGCCCGGTATTTTTAGTCGGCGTGGCACCGCGTGGCCGCGACCAGCGCATCGACCAGTTTGTCCAGCCGCACAAAAAACACTGGTTCTGGGCCAACTTCCGTGGCTCGGGGCGCAAAATCGCCGAAATCTCGCTGGCTTCTATTCTCGGCAACGTGCTGGCGCTGGCCGGGATTTTGTTCTCCATGCAGGTCTATGACCGCGTGATCCCGGCGCAATCTTACCCGACGCTGTGGGTACTGTTTTTCGGCGTGGTGCTGGCGGCGGGGCTGGAATATGTCATCCGCCTGATGCGTACGCTGGTGTCCGATTTAATGGGCAAGAAGGTCGATTTAAAAGTCTCCTCGCTGTTCTTTGTGCGGGCGATGAACATCAAAAACGATGACCGGCCTAAATCCACCGGTTCCTTTATCTCTCAGCTGCGCGAAATCGATCAGGTACGCGAACTGCTGACCTCCACCACCATCAGCGCGGCGGCAGACATGCCCTTCGTGCTGCTGTTCCTCGGCATTATGTTTTTCATCGGCGGCCCGCTGGTGATCATCCCGCTGCTGGCGATCCCGCTGATTGTCATTCCCGGCATTCTGATCCAGTGGCCGATGGCGAAACTGGCGAAAGAAGGCATGCGCGAAAGTGCGCTGCGCAACGCGGTGCTGGTGGAAACCATCGAAGGCATCGAAGACATCAAAGCCTTGCAGGCCGAAGCCTATTTTCAGCGTCAGTGGGAACAGACCCATGAAGTGAGCGCGGCGGTCGGCATGAAGCAAAGGGTATGGGGCGCGCGCCTGACCGGCTGGGCTTCCACCGTACAGCAACTGACTTACGGCGGCATGCTGGTGTTCGGCGTGTATCTGGTGCTCAGTGGCGATATCACGACCGGTACGCTGGTGGCGAGCAGCATGTTGTCCTCGCGCACCATCGCACCGCTGATGCAGCTGACCATGGTGTTCTCCCGCTGGCAGCACGCCAAAAGCGCCATGCACGGGCTGGATGAACTGCTGAAAAAGCCGGTGGATCGCCCGGCGGATGCCGAGCTGTCGCACTGCCCGACGCTCAGCGGTCACTTCAACGTGCGCAATCTGCAATACACCTACGACAAAGAAAATGCGCCAAACGTGCTCGGCATCGGCCAGCTGGAGATCAAACCGGGTGAGCGGGTGGCGATCCTCGGCAAAGTCGGCGCGGGGAAATCCACGCTGCTCAAACTGCTCTCCGGCCAGGCCAGCCCGTCGCAGGGCAAAATTCTCATCGACGGCGTAGACATGACCAAAGTCGAACCGGCGGATATCCGCCGTCAGCTCGGCTATCTGTCGCAGGACTCGCGGCTGTTCTTCGGCACGCTGCGCCAAAACCTGATGCTGGGGTATCCGCATGCTACTGACCAGGAGATGTTGCAGGCGTTGCGCATCAGCGGTGCGTTGTCGATGGTGCAGGCCGACGCCTCCAGCCTCGATAAAATCATTAATGAAGGCGGGCGCGGGCTGTCCGGCGGCCAGCGGCAAATGGTGATGCTGAGCCGGATGATCCTGCGCAATCCGCAGGTGGTGCTGATGGATGAACCGACCGCCTCCATGGACGAACAGCTGGAAGAGTACGTGATCCGCCAGCTGCACACCTGGCTGGTAGGAAGGACGCTCATCGTCGTTACGCACCGTCCGGCGCTGCTCAAGCTGGTGGACAGAATCGTGGTGATGGACAACGGGCGCGTGGTGGCCGACGGGCCGCGCGATAAAATTCTGGCGACCGCTGCCGGCAATACCCCCGCACCTGCCGTTGCGGCAGCCACCGATAACCGACAAGGCGCAGCCTGAGCTGCTGAGGATCCCGCATGGCACATTTAACATTGCATGATGAACTGGAAGCCGAAGGCCGCAAAGTCTCGTGGATTATCTGGGCGTCGCTTGCCAGCCTGCTGATTTTTTTCGTCTGGGCGCGCTTTGCGGTGCTGGATGAAGTGACGGTCGGCACCGGCAAAGTGACGCCGTCGAGCAAGGCGCAGCAAATTGATTCGCTCGACGGCGGGGTGATTTTAAAGCTGATGGTGCAGGAAGGATCGGTGGTGAACCGCGGGCAGTTGCTGGCGCGGCTCGACCCGACTCGTTCGCAGTCAAACTTTGGCGAGGCGGCCTCCCGCGTGCTGACACTGCGCGCCTCGTCTGAACGCCTGAGCGCAGAACTGACCGGCGCGCCGCTGAAATTCAGCCCGGAAACCATGAAATCACCGGAGCTGGTGGCCCGTGAGCGGCAGCTGTATTTATCACGCAAACAGAACCGCGATGAGACGGTCAGTAACCTTCAGCAGTCGCTGAAACTGGTCAACGACGAAATCAATATGACCCAGCCGCTGGTTTCTAAGGGCGCGGCGGGGCAGGTGGAAGTGATCCGCCTCAAGCGTCAGGCCAGCGAACTGCGCGGGAAAATCGACGATGCGACGAATCAGTACGCGGTGCGTGCCCGTGAAGAGCAGGTGAAAAACAACGCCGATCTCGACGCCGAAACGCAGGTGATGGCCGGTAAAGAAGATCAGGTCACCCGCTCCGAGCTGTATTCGCCGGTGCACGGCATCGTCAAAGATATTCAGGTGTCCACCGTGGGCGGCGTGTTACAGCCTGGCGGCAAACTGATGGAAATCGTACCGATTGAAGATCAGCTGCTGATTGAAACCCGCATCAACCCGCGTGACATCGCCTACATCCGCCCCGGTTTACCGGCAACGGTAAAAATTTCCGCCTACGATTCGTCGATTTATGGCGATCTGGAGGGCAAAGTCGAAGGCGTTTCGCCGGACACCTTGCAGGATGAAGTGAAGCGCGATCAGTATTATTACCGCGTCTATGTCCGCACCGACAAAGCCTTCCTGACCAATAAAGCAGGCCGCCAGTTCCCGATTGTGCCGGGGATGGTGGCGAACGTGGACATCAAAACCGGCCAGAAAAGCGTGCTGGATTATCTGATTAAACCGTTGAATAAGGTGAAGGAATCATTGAGGGAGAGGTAGGGCGCAGGGCGCTTAAGGTCGTGGGCGTCGGCCCACACCGACCGTAGGGAGAATAAACCTTCTCCCTACGGTCGCCCGCGTTTTTTAACACAGGTGATCTGCGCGGCCAGAGGCTTTTAAAGCGTAACCTCATCTTTTCAGATCTGAATAAACTGCCATTGGCCGGGCTTGATCAATTCAAGGTGTGGAGCACGTTCAAAAGCGTTTAACGCTTCTGTATATACGTCAGCGCCAGCGCCACGGCCAGCACCAGACCTTTGATGATATCCATCGCGTAATACGGCACCGACAGCATCACCAGCCCGTTCGACAGCACACCTAAAATCACCGCGCCCAGCAAGGTGCCCAGTGCATTCGGCTTGCCGGAACCGGCCAGCGAGAAACCGATGTAGGCGGCGGCGACGGCGTCCATCAGGTAGCCGCCCCCGGCGTTGACCTGCGAAGAGCCGATACGTGATGCCAGCAGGATCCCGCCAGCGCCCGCCAGCACGGAGGAAATCACATAAGCGATGACGCGGTAGCGCGCGGTGCGGATCCCCGCCAGACGCGCGGCCAGCGGGTTACCGCCGATGGCGTACATGCGGCGCCCATGTTTGGTCAGCGACATAAACAGTTGTACCGCCACCGTCACCACCGCCATCACGATCACAATCACCGGCACCTGGCCGAGCAGGCTGAACACTGCCGGTACCGTGCCTTCGGCCATGTCGCCGCTGGGCAGGACCATGTTTTCGGTGATTGAACCGCCGTAGCTGTAGGTCATCGCTGCACCCTGGATCACAAACAGGCTGGCGAGGGTGGCGAGCATGTCAGGGATTTTGAGGATGACGATCAGGAAGGCGTTGAACAGGCCGACCAGCGTACACAGCGCCAGCGTGATCAGAATGGCTTCGGTGGTGCCGAAACCGTGCCAGACGAACATCGAGATCACCAGCGCATTGGCGAGGGAGGCGGTTGAACCGACCGACAAATCGAAACCGCCGACTGCCAGAGAAATCGACACGCCAATCGCAATCACCGTCACGATGGCGATGGAGCGCAGAATATTAATGATGTTGGACGGTTCGAGGAAGTTGTCCGAGGCGATGCCAAAACCGGCGATCAGCAAAACCACGGTCAGCAACATGCCCCATTTATATAGAAATTCAAACAGCTGATGACGCCACGGCTGGCGGGCGTCGGGCAGGTTTTCTTTACTCACCACTGCTTTGTTCACGCGGGTGTTCCTCCGGTTGAATAGGTTAATAAGGTTTCTTCGTCGACGTTGGCGGCATCGAGTTCGGCCACAATGCGGCCGTCCCACAACACCAGAATGCGGTCGCATAAACCGACCAGTTCGGCGAACTCACCGGAAGCATAAATGATGCCTTTTCCCTGTTGCGCCAGGCCGTCGATCAGCCTGAACACGTCCGTTTTGGCCTTGATGTCTACGCCTTTGGTCGGTTCGTCGAAGATCAACACCTGACTCTCACTGCGCAGCCATTTCCCGATCGCCACCTTTTGCTGGTTGCCACCGGAAAGCCGTGCCAGCTTTTGCATGGGCCCGGAAGCGCGAATGCCCAGGCGGCTGATAATGTCTTTTGCCCACGACAACGCATGTTGCCGGTTGAAAATACTCCAGCGTGAGAAGGTGTCGTCGGCGGTGACGCTCAGGTTCATCGGAATATCTTCATCAATGAAAATGCCTTCCTTGCGCCTTTCTTCCGGCACCAGCGCCAGCCCCTGTTCTACGGACAGATGCGGTTCTTTCGGTTTCCAGGGTTTGCCGTTCAGCTCACCGCTTTCCACCTGACTCGGCGTCGCGCCAAACAGCGCCTTGCACAGTTCGGTTTTACCGGCACCGGCCAGCCCGGCGATCCCGAGAATTTCGCCACGATGCAGGCGCAGCGAGATATCCCGCAGTTTGTCTTTATCGTGCATGCCGTGGATATGCAGCAGCGTTTCACCGCTGTGCGGCGGGCGGCGTGGCGGATAAATATCGTCGAGCTGATGGCCGATCATTTTCTCAATAATGTGCTCATTGCTCAGGCCGTCCATGCTGTCATCACTGACCAGACGCCCGTCGCGCAGTACCGTCATGCGGTCACAGATATCGCGCAGTTCATGGATGCGGTGGGAAATAAACACAATCGCCATACCGGCGGCTTTCAGCTTACGCACCAGCGCAAACAGCCGCGCGCTTTCCGCCTGATCGAGCGGGGCGGTGGGTTCATCAAGGATCAGGAAGCGGCATTTATGCGATAACGCCCGCGCCAGCAAAATCAGCTGTTTCTCTGCCAGCGTGCAGCTTTCGATACGCGCACGCAGGCTGATGTTCAGCCCGAGCTGCTCAGTCAGCAACTGCGCCTGACGGTAAAGCTGCGGCCAGTTGTGCAGATGGCCCGGCTCGGAAAGGCGGTCGAGCATGATGTTTTCCGCGACATTCAGCGTTGGCACCAGCGCGACGTCCACTTCCTGTTGTACCAGATGAATGCCGTGCTCGCGGGCGTGATGCGGCAGGCGCAGGTTAACGGCTTCACCGTCAATGCTGATCTGCCCGGAATAATGGTCATGCGTGCCGGAAAGCACGGCCATCAGTGTCGATTTACCCGCTCCGTTTGCGCCGACTAACGCATGGACGGATCCGCCTTCCAGCGTGAAATCTACCTGGCGCAGGGCGGGGAAACCCGCAAATGAAATCGAGATATTACGCATCTCGAGAATAGAGGATCTCACGCTAGGGGTGCCTTTTCAGATGTCCGGGAGGATGCTTAGACGTTTAGCCGTCCAGATGCTTTTTTGATTGCAAATTTTTAACATATCGGGGGGATTAAGCAAGGGATTAAATGGGATAAGTAAGAGAGAAAAGTTCTAAACAGGTGGGATTGTGGGGTGGTGCCCATTTCGGCCTTAAGGTCAAAACCTTGGGCTCGCCGCCCAAACGGGCCTTAAGGTCAAGACCGTGGGTTGCCACCCATTTCGGCCTTAAGGTCAACACCGTGGGTTGCCACCCACACCGGCCTTAAGGGGGGCTTATCGCCGCCCCCCTTAAGAATCCCAGGCTCTTTCACTGCGCGCTACCGCTGGCAGGCTATATTCCAGCGGCTCCAGCTATTGCCGCAAACGCCGCCGCTGCGCGGTCCTCTCATTTCAGGTTCGGACCCGCTCGGAAAAACACCCTCGCGGTTTCTCACCGTTCATTCGACGTCGTTTTGAGCGCGGCCAGAGGCTTTTTAAAGCGCAACCTCACCTTTCAAAATCTGAATAAACTGCCTTTGACGTTGAAATGCCATTGGCCGCGCTCAAAAATCATGCTGGAGGGAGAGGCACCGTTTTCGACTTTTTAATTCAAAACTTAAGTCTCAATGATCTTTTGAATGACATAGCCATTGGCCGCGCTCAAAAATCACGCCGGAGGGAGAGGTGGAAAACCGCGCGTGTTTTTGCGCGGGTTGTAACCCGACAGGAGGGCACCGCGCAGCGGCGGGATTTTGCGGCAATAGGAGGAGTGTCTGAAACATAGCCCGCGAGCGGCAGCGCGCAGTGAAAGAGCCCGGGGGGTCTTGGGGGGCGGCGGCGATATGCCGCCCCCCAAGTCGGTGTGGGCCGACGCCCACGACCTTGAATTGGTTTTAAGCGCAACTAGGCCGCCGCCTCATCTGCCTCTGCGGTTTCCTGCGCTTTCAGCCAGGCGATTTCCTCGCCCCAGATCTCCGGTTCTACCGTTTCAAGGATCATCGGGATGCCGTCGAAACGCGGGTCGCGCATGATCCAGCCGAACACCGTTTTGCCGATGTTGCCTTCGCCCAGGCTGTGATGGCGGTCAACGCGGCTGTTGAATTCACTTTTGGCATCGTTGAGGTGCATGCCGCGCAGGTACTCAAATCCGACCACATCGCTGAAATGTTTAAAGGTGTTTTCACACGCTTCCACGGTGCGCAGATCGTAACCCGCCGCGAAGGCGTGGCAGGTGTCGATGCAGACGCCAACGCGGCTTTTGTCTTCCACACCTTCAATGATTTTCGCCAGATGCTCAAAGCGGAAGCCGAGATTACTGCCCTGACCGGCGGTGTTTTCGATGACCGCCGTGACGCCCTCAGTCTGCGACAGCGCAATGTTCAGCGATTCGGAAATGCGTTCGAGGCATTTGTCTTCGTCGATTTGCATCAGGTGGCTGCCCGGATGGAAGTTCAGCAGCGAAAGCCCCAGCTGTTCACAACGTTGTAGTTCGTCGAGGAACGCCTCGCGGGATTTCTCCAGCGCGTCGGTCACCGGATGGCCGAGATTAATCAGATAACTGTCGTGCGGCAAAATCTGATTGCTCTGGTAACCGTATTTCTGACAGGCCGCCTTGAATTTTTCGATCACGTCTTCCGGCAAAGGTGCGGCTTTCCACTGACGCTGATTCTTGGTGAAAAGCGCAAAAGCCGTGGCTTCCAGCTCGTGCGCCCTCAGTACGGCCTGATCAACACCGCCCGCCGCACTTACGTGTGCTCCCACAAACTTCATTTTTGCTCCTCAGTTATTCATCGCGTTAATGAAAGGATGATAGCGCCTTGGCGAAGGAGGCGCAGCACTGAAGTGTAAAAGCCGTCACATCCGCGCAAAAAGATGATGCACCAGCTGGTTAATGCCCGCGCCACCGACAATCAGCCAGATGAACAGTATCGCGGCCAGCAACATAGGTTTCAGCCCCGCCTGACGCAGTGCGCTCAGGTGCGTGGTCAGACCGAGTGCCGCCATCGCCATGGCCAGTAAAACCGTGTCGAGCGTAATCAGTGCCGGGATCCAGCTGTGCGGCAATATATCCAGTGAGTTAAACGCCGCCACCAGAATAAACAACAGCGCGAACCACGGAATGGTGATGTTACGCATGCCAGGGTTCTGGCCGCCTTGTTGCACCGCACTGCGGGATTTCCAGCCGGAGAGCAGCAGCAGGAAAGGGGCCAGCATCATCACGCGGATCATTTTGACGATCACGGCGGCGTTTTCAGCTTCCGGGCTGACGCCCTGACCGGCGGCGACCACCTGTGCCACTTCATGCACCGTTGAACCGGTGTAAATACCGAACTGCGATGCCGTGACATTCAGCCAGTGATAGTGCGCGTTAAGCTGCCACAACCACGGATACAGAAAGATAGCCGCCGTGCCGAAAATGACCACGGTGGCGACGGCGACCGTCACTTTTTCCGCTTTGGCGTTCAGCACCGGCTCCGTCGCCATCACGGCGGCGGCACCACAAATACTGCTGCCCGCGCCGATCAACATCGACGTATCGCGGTCTAATTTAAACACCCGCTGTCCCAGCCAGCAGGCAAGGGCAAAGGTGGAGCACAGCATCAGGGCGTCGATCACAATCCCGGTCGCCCCGACGTCGGCGATTTGCGCAAAGGTCAGCCGCAGGCCGTAGAGGATGATGCCGAGGCGCAGCAGCCGCTGTTTCGCCAGCGTCACCCCCTCTTCACACCAGGGTTTCGCCGCCGGGTACAGCGTATTGCCAATCACCATGCCAATGACAATCGCCAGGGTCAGCGCGCTCAGGCCAAGATGGCTCAGGGCGGGGAAATCGCTCAGCCAGACCGACAGCGCGGTAATAGCGCCGGTCAGCGCCAGGCCGGGTAACAGGCGGTTAAGCCGGGTGTGTTTCTCAATACCGGGCTTCGGGAAATGGGGGGTAAGCGTGTGGATTTTGTTCATCGTCCTTTCCTCGTTGAGGCGTGATGAGACAAGGCTACGCCGCCCTTATATAAAAATGAAATTGATTATAACTTTATAACCTATCGCTAAAACTGGTATAAGAAAGGCAGACGAACAGGGCGGGCTGACCGACGGTCTATACTGAATAAAGCAAGCGCGTTGTCAGGCGCGTGAGAAGAGCGGGACATTTATGCACATTACATTGCGACAACTTGAAGTGTTTGCCGAGGTGCTGAAAAGCGGCTCGACCACACAGGCATCGGTTGTGCTTTCACTTTCACAATCTGCCGTCAGCGCCTCGCTGGCCGATATCGAAAACCAGCTGGGCGTACAGTTATTTGACCGCGTCGGTAAGCGACTGGTGATTAACGAACATGGCCGCCTGCTCTATCCGAAGGCGCTGGCGTTGCTGGAACAGGCGGGCGAAATCGAGCGCCTGTTCAACCATGACAACGGGTCATTGCGCATCGGGGCCAGCAGCACCATCGGTAACTACATGCTGCCGGCGATGCTGGCGGAATATCGTCTGGACTTCCCGGCGACGCCGCTCGAACTCAACGTCGGCAATACCAATGATGTGATCAACGCCGTGGCGGATTTCCGAGTCGATCTGGGGCTTATCGAAGGCCCGTGCCAGATGCCGGAACTGATCACCCAGCCGTGGCTGGACGATGAACTGGTGGTGTTTGTTGCGCCGGAGAATCCGCTGGCAACGCATCCGGTGACGCTGGATGCGCTGGCCCGTGAGCCGTGGATTTTACGTGAACGCGGTTCCGGTACGCGTGAAGTGCTGGATCACCTGCTGCTGCCGCAACTGCCGGATTTTAATCTGGTGATGGAGCTGGGCAATTCCGAAGCGATCAAACACGCCGTGCGCCACGGTATCGGCATCAGCTGCCTCTCGCGGCGGGTGATTGCAGAGCAACTCAGCAGCGGGACGCTGGTGGAAATTCCGCTGCCGGTCGGGCCGCTGGTGCGCAAACTCTACCTGATCCACCACCGGCAGAAGCATATTTCCAGCGCGTTATCGCGGTTTTTAACGTATTGCCGCGAATCGCAATAACGGTCTTTCGCTAATGATCTGCGGCCTGTTATGAAGGTGTCTTATAACAGGTCGTTCCTGCTATTCAGAGCAGCAGGTTTTGCTACAATCCGCGCTTAAATTTTATAATGACGAGCGGATATAGGGAAAAAATGGCTCAACAACCTACAAAAACTACGCAGGTAGCACCTACACTGCGTCGCGAGCTGAAGGCACGTCACTTAACGATGATCGCCATTGGCGGCTCGATTGGTACAGGGTTATTCGTTGCCTCCGGCGCGACGGTTTCGCAGGCAGGCCCGGGCGGCGCACTGCTCTCCTACGCGTTAATCGGCATCATGGTGTACTTCCTGATGACCAGCCTCGGCGAGCTGGCGGCGTTTATGCCCGTTTCAGGCTCATTCTCCACCTACGGCTCCCGCTATGTAGAAGAAGGGTTCGGTTTCGCACTGGGCTGGAACTACTGGTACAACTGGGCGGTGACCATCGCCGTAGACCTCGTGGCCTCGCAGCTGGTGATGAACTACTGGTTCCCGGACACACCGGGCTGGATCTGGAGCGCCTTGTTCCTCAGCCTGATCTTCCTGCTGAACTACATCTCGGTGCGCGGTTTCGGTGAAGCCGAATACTGGTTCTCGCTGATTAAAGTGGTCACGGTCATCATCTTTATCGCCGTCGGCGTGTTGATGATCACCGGTATCATGCGCGGTGGCGAAACGGCGGGCTGGCACAACTGGGCCATCGGCGATGCGCCGTTTGCCGGTGGATTTGCCTCAATGATAGGCGTGGCGATGATCGTCGGTTTCTCCTTCCAGGGAACTGAGCTTATCGGCGTGGCGGCGGGCGAGTCTGAAAATCCTGCCAAAAATATTCCACGCGCGGTACGTCAGGTCTTCTGGCGCATTCTGCTGTTCTATATTCTGGCGATTCTGGTGATCAGCCTGATCATTCCTTACACCGACCCGAATCTGCTGCGCAATGAAGTGGGCGATATTTCCGTCAGCCCGTTCACGCTGGTATTCCGTAATGCCGGTCTGCTGTCAGCAGCGGCGGTGATGAACGCCGTGATCCTGACCGCCGTGCTCTCCGCCGGTAACTCAGGCATGTATGCGTCAACCCGTATGCTGTTCACGCTGGCCAGCGAAGGCAAAGCGCCGCGCATATTTGCTAAATTGTCCAAAGGCGGCGTGCCGCGCAACGCGCTGTATGCCACCACCATCGTGGCTGCGTTGTGCTTCCTCAGCTCGATGTTTGGTAATCAGACCGTTTACCTGTGGCTGCTGAATACCTCGGGGATGACCGGCTTTATCGCCTGGCTGGGTATCGCGATCAGCCATTATCGTTTCCGTCGTGGTTATGTGTCGCAAGGGCGTGATCTGAAAGATCTGCCGTATCTCTCCGGCTTCTTCCCGTTCGGACCGGTATTCGCCTTTGTGTTGTGTCTGATTATTACTCTCGGCCAGAACTATCAGGCATTCCTGAAAGACACCATCGACTGGTACGGCGTTGCCGCCACCTACATCGGGCTGCCGCTGTTCCTCATCATCTGGTTTGGTTATAAGCTGACCAAAGGCACCAAAGTGGTGAAATACAGCGAGATGGAATTCCCGAAATACGTCGAGCCACCGCGCAAAGACGCGAAGTGATATTCACCTCTTTCCTGCGGTGATCGAAGCGGAGCTCAGGCTCCGCTTTTTTTATGCCGCTTATCGCGCCCCCCTCGCCACATCACGTAATGCTTTGTTACCTCAGCATTGTTTCGTTTCGCACCAACTATAGGTAGGCTTGATAGGTTGTGTAAACTGCATTGATAATCGTTATCATTTCTTTTATTGTTAGCGCCTCTTCAGGGAAACGTAAAGGAATCGGAAGAAGATGAATTATCAGCAAAAATGGGTGAATGCCCGCGTTGCAGGCGGTCTTTTTGCACTAGCGATGGGCGTCATCAGCACAGGCGCACAGGCGGTCACCGTCACCGATATTGCCGGGCGAACCGTCACCGTGCCGGATGATGTTCAGCGTGTGGTTCTCGGAGAAGGGCGGTTGTTCTTTGCCGTTTCTCTGCTGGAAGGCCAGAAGCCTTTCGACCGCATTGTCGGCTGGCAGGGAGATTTCCGTAAGCTGGATCCGCAAACCTATGCCACCTATCAGGCTAAATTCCCGCAAATCGACAACATCCCGCTGATTGGTAACACCAGCGCCGACAGCATCAGCCCGGAAAAAGTGCTGACGCTGAATCCGCAGGTGGCGATCTTTGGTTTGTCGGGGCATGGTCCGGGCAAAGAAAGCGCACTGGTGACCCAGTTACAGAAAGCCGGTGTGCCGGTGGTCTTTGTTGATTTTCGCACCTCACCGCTGAAAAATACCCTGCCGAGCATGGAATTGCTGGGCAAAGTGCTAAACCGCGAAAAGCAGGCGCAGGACTACATCAGGTTCTATCAGGACAACATCAAACGCGTTACCGACATCACCCAACACATCCCTGAACAGGACAAACCGAAAGTCTTCATCGAACTGCGTGCGTCTACCGCCGATGAATGCTGCCGATCTGCCGGAAAGGGCAATATGGGTGATTTTATCGATCAGGCGGGTGGCGTAAACATTTCCAAACCGCTGCTGCCGGGGCCGCTGGGGCTGGTGAATCTGGAAAAAGTGATCGCCTCACAGCCTGATGTGTATCTGATAAGCGGCGGCGGCAAACCGGCCAAAGCAGGCGATCCGGCACCGACCGGTCTGGTGCTCGGCGCGCAGACCACGCCGGAGCAGGCCCGCGCCAGCATGACGCCGCTGTTGCAGCGTAAAGGCATCAGCACGCTGAAAGCCGTGGAAGAAGGGCGCAGTTTCGGCATCTGGCACAACTATTACAATTCGCCGTATAACGTGCTGGCGGTACAGGTGTTTGCCAAAGCCTTCTATCCGCAGAAATTTGCGGATCTCGATCCGCAGCAGACGCAGAATCAGCTTTATAAGCAGTTCCTCGCCGTTGAGCCAACGGGGACCTACTGGACGGATGCAGTTAAACCGGAAAGCGGGAAGTAAGTTATCCTGCTGTAAGTTTTTACGTTAATGAGATTGAAGCGAAACATGAGTGCAACTACCGAACCCGCGCTGACGGCAGATAACACCGCCGGGCACAGCGTCATGGGGCAATACCAAAATATTGTACGCCGCCGTTTGTTGATTATGCTGATCCTGGTGTTGGCGATCCTCGTCTCACTGGTGATTGATTTCATTATGGGGCCTTCGGGGTTGTCACTCTCCACGCTGTGGAAAACGCTGTTTGATGCGGCCGCGGCCGATCCCGGTACACGGGTGATCGTCTGGGATATCCGCCTGCCGTATGCGCTGATGGCGATCGCCGTCGGCATGTCCCTTGGCCTTGCCGGGGCGGAAATGCAGACCATCCTTAATAACCCGCTGGCAAGCCCGTTTACGCTTGGCGTGTCGTCTGCGGCGGCCTTCGGTGCCGCGCTGGCGATTGTGCTGGGCATCGGTATTCCGGGGGTGCCGGATCAGTGGTTTATCTCCGCCAACGCCTTCATTTTTGCCCTGCTGGCGGCGCTGATGCTTGACGGCATCACCCGCTGGACGCGCGTCGCCAGCTCCGGCGTGGTGCTGTTCGGTATCGCGCTGGTCTTTACCTTTAACGCACTGGTGTCACTCATGCAGTTCATTGCGACCGAAGACACCTTACAGGGGCTGGTTTTCTGGACGATGGGCAGCCTGGCGCGGGCATCCTGGGTGAAACTCGGCGTGATGATGTTCGCGTTTCTGATCCTGCTGCCGTGGTCAATGATGAGTGCGTGGAAGCTGACGGCGCTGCGTCTGGGTGAAGACCGTGCGGTCAGTTTTGGTATCGACGTGCGCCGTCTGCGCCTCGGCACCCTGCTGCGTATCAGTATCCTTTCCGCGCTTGCGGTGGCGTTTGTCGGCCCGATCGGCTTTATCGGTCTGGTTGCGCCGCACATTGCCCGTCTGATGTTTGGTGAAGATCACCGCTTCTATCTGCCGGCCAGTGCGCTGATCGGTGCGCTGGTGCTGTCGATGGCGTCGGTTGCCTCGAAAAATCTGGTGCCGGGTGTGATCATTCCTGTGGGTATCGTGACCTCGCTGGTCGGCGTGCCGTTCTTCCTGAGCATTATTCTTCGTCACCGGGGGAACGTCTGATGTCTGCCATGCTGGAAACGCGTCCTGAAGAATTCCTGAATGCCGACACGCAGGGGCTGCAAATCCGCGATTTTAACGCGGGGTATCCGAAGCGCCCGGTGATCCGCCATCTCAACGTGCCGATGCTGCCGCGTGGGAAAATTACCGTGTTGCTCGGGCCAAACGGCAGCGGGAAATCGACCCTGTTGCGCTCGCTGGCCGGGCTGAACCGGGCGGAAGGGCAGCTGATGCTCGACGGCCATGATCTGATGCCGATGCCGTTTGCGCGCCGTGCCGAGCAGGTGGTCTATCTGCCACAAACCCTGCCTGCCGGTGTGCATCTGCATGTGCTCGAGTCGATTATCGTGGCGCAGCGCGCATCCGGCGGCAAAAGCAAAGTGACCGATGGCACTGATAAGGTGATGACGCTGCTGCGTCAGCTGGGCATCGAACATCTGGCGCTCAGCTATCTCGATCAGCTTTCCGGTGGTCAGAAACAGCTGGTGGGTCTGGCGCAGTCGCTGATTCGTCAGCCCTCTTTGTTACTGCTCGATGAACCGCTCAGCGCGCTCGACCTTAATTATCAGTTCCACGTTATGGATCTGGTGCGTAAGGAAACGCAAAAACGCAATATTGTGACCGTGGTGGTGGTGCATGACATCAACATCGCGCTGCGCCACGGCGATCGTGTGCTGATGCTTAAAGACGGGCATCTGATCGCCGATGGTGAACCCGAAGCGGTGATCACCGCTGACAGTCTGGCGCGCGTTTACGGCGTGCGCGGACGTATTGAACGCTGCTCGCAGGGAACGCCGCAAATCCTCATCGACGGACTGGTTGGCGACCCCTCGATTTAAATACATGACGTAGTAAAAACGGACGCAGCCAACGTAGCGGCGTCCGCCTTTCACATTGTGAGCCTGAAACATAAAACAAAATCCTGATAAACCGGGCGATTCCGTTCGCACTTTTTTTGACGGTTTGATGGAAAAAAATACAACGTCCCGCCGTGCCGGGGTTGTTTTATCCTCATGGAGAGAAGAAATGGTTAAGGTTAAATTTACACCGGCACTGAAAGCCGGGTTATTCGCACAGCTGTTTGCCGCCGCGTTTCCGGTGATGGCAGAAGAGACGACCGACGTAAAAGAACGGGAAGACCAGATGGTGGTGACCGCCTCCGCCGTCGAGCAAAACCTCAAAGACGCCCCGGCAAGTATCAGCGTGATCACCCGCGAAGACCTGCAAAAGAAACCGGTTCAAAACCTCAAAGACGTGCTGAAAGACGTACCGGGCGTGCAAATCACTAACGAAAGCGACAACCGTCAGGGCGTCAGCATCCGTGGTCTGAGCAGCGGTTATACCCTGATTCTGGTGGACGGCAAACGCGTGAACTCCCGCAACGCCGTCTTCCGTCATAACGATTTCGATTTGAGCTGGATCCCCGCTGAATCCATCGAGCGTATCGAAGTGGTGCGTGGCCCGATGTCCTCGCTTTACGGCTCCGACGCGCTGGGCGGCGTGGTCAACATCATCACCCGTAAAGTCGGCAAAGCCTGGCACGGGACGCTGAGCGCCGATACCACCGTGCAGGAACATCGCGATCGCGGCGACAGCGGCAACGGCAACTTCTTCGCCAGCGGCCCGCTGGTTGATGACCTGTTAGGGGTGAAAGTCTACGGTGCGCTGGGTAAACGTGAAAAAGATCAGGCCAGTTCCTCCAGCGGCAGCACCGGCCAGCCGCGCATTGAGGGCTATACCTCGCGCAACGCCAACGTCGAGTTCTCCCTGACCCCGGACAAAGATCAGGATATCACCTTCGGTTACGGCCTTGATCGTCAGGATCGCGATTCCGACACGCTGGATAAGAACCGCATCGAACGTGAAAACTACTCGCTCGGCCACAATGGCCGCTGGGGGCTGGCGAATACCGAACTGCGTTTCTACGGCGAAAACATCGAGAATAAAAACGCCGAAACCATTACCTCGAAAAACAACTCTCTCGACGGCAAAGTTGTGATCCCGCTGGGCGATTACAACCAGTTGCTGACCTTCGGCGGTGAATACCGCAACGACAAGCTCGAAGACGGCGTGAACATGCAAAACGGCGGCAGCACGCAGGCCAATCAATATGCGCTGTTCCTCGAGGACGAGTGGCGTATTTTTGAAAACCTGGCGCTGACCGGCGGCGTGCGCATGGATGATCACCAGAACTACGGCGTCAACTGGAGCCCGCGTGCGTATCTGGTCTACAACGCCACCGACACCGTGACGGTGAAAGGCGGCTGGGCATCGGCCTTCAAAGCGCCTTCGTTGCTGCAACTCAGCCCGGACTGGCAAAGTGCGTCCTGCCGTGGCAGCTGTAATGTGGTGGGCAGCAAAGATCTGAAAGCAGAAACCAGCGAAAGCGTCGAATTCGGTCTGTATTACGCCGGAGAAGAAGGGTGGCTGGAAGATGTGAACGCCAGCGCGACGGTGTTCCAGAACGACATCGACGACATGATCACGGTTATCCGCACCGCGAACCGCAATCTGGCGCAGACGTATCAGAACTTCGTCGGCTTTGACGCCAGCGGTAACCCGATTTTCCGCTACTACAACGTCAATAAAGCGCGCATCCGTGGCCTGGAAACGGAGCTCAGCTTACCGGTCACTGACGTGCTGAACCTGAAGCTGAACTACACCTATAACGACGCCCGCGACCTGAGCAACGGCGGCAACAAACCGTTGTCCGAGTTACCGTTCCACACGTCGAATGCGACGCTGGACTGGAAACCGCTGGAGGACTGGAGCTTCTATATTTCCGCCAACTATAAAGGCAAAAGCCGCACCGTCACCGACGGAAACGCCACGCCGGGCGGATATACCGTCTGGAACACCGGCGGTTCCTATCAGGTCAATAAAGCCGTGAAACTGCGCGCAGGTGTGCTGAACCTCGGGGATAAAGATTTGAACCGCGATGATTACAGCTACAACGAAGACGGAAGAAGGTATTTCGCGGCGGTTGACTACAGTTTCTGACCGACGGTGCTGAGAGGGTGAGGCAGGGCGACTGACCCGCGCAGCCGACATGCAGGAGAGTGCCACGAGAGGGAAGAGGTTCCCTCTCGTGGCCGGTCAGGGTACAGAAAGGCGGGAGATCACAGCCATTGAGTCACTGAAAATTTCACCGCTTTCTGCCCGCTGTTACTTACCGTTCCACGCTTTCAAATTCTGATCACGCACGGACAGTTTCTGCTCCGGCGTTAACTTGTTGTAATCCTTCGCCAGTCCACTTTCCCAGTCGCCGTACAGCGGGTTTGGCAACACGATGTATTGGGTGCCGAACTGCTGATGGTTCTGATTCACAAAAGCGCGGCGCTGTTCGTTGCCTTTATGGTAGGTCGCGGCACCGAAATCGTTCAGGTTGTCACCGACGAACAAGACGATGTGGTAACCCGCGGCTTTAATGGAATCGAAACGCACCTGTTTGTTTGAGGTGTCTGAGCTCAGCAACATGGTTTTATCATTCGCGCCGGAGAAGCCCAGACGGTTCATGTTGTCCAGTGTGGCAGCGTATTCGCTGGTTTTACGGTTGGAGACATAGAACATCGTGCCGCCGTGCGAATTGACGTAATTAGCAAATTCCACTGCGCCCGGAATGGCGGTCGCCTGACGTGCGGCGGTCCACTGTGACCAGGTTTTGCTGTCGAATGGCTTGTTCGCTTTGACCTGCCACGCGCTGTAAGCGCTGTTATCGAGCATGGTTTCATCCAGATCCACCACCACGGCTTTCTTCTGACCCGCCAGCGGCTGCGCCTGATCAAAGGCCATTTTAGCCGCGTTGAATGCCTGATAGGTCAGGGCCTGATATTCACCGGATTGCTGGAACCAGTTCAGCGCCATCACGGACTGATCGTTCAGCGTTTGCTGGGCATCGTTCTTTTGCTGCGCACAGCCGCTCAGGGCCAGCATAATCAATGCACTGGTGGTACAAAGCGAAACTTTATTCATTGGGTATCCCTGTTTTTGTTAAGAGAAGTTCTCATTCGTAAAATTCCCTGAAACTTTAGCAGATTCAGCGGGCTGCGAAAGAAGAAAAGGCAAATTACGCGAGATGGCACGAAAAAGGACAAAAACAAAAAAGGCCGGAGGGTGAGTCCGGCCGAGAAAAATCAAGACAGAGAATAATAACAATGAGGTGGTATTTGACTTAAATCAGAACTGATAAACCAGGCCAACGGCAGTAACGTCGTCGTTATTCAGACCCAGTTTATTGTCGTCATCCAGCTGGTTGATTTTATAATCAACATAGGCTGACATGTTTTTGTTGAAATAATAGGTGGCGCCTACGTCGAAATATTTAACCAGGTCAACGTCGCCGATGCCTTCAATATCTTTCCCTTTGGTCTGCACATAACCCAGAGAAGGGCGCAGGCCGAAGTCGAACTGATATTGCGCGACCGCTTCAACAGTTTGTGTTTTATTTGCAAAGCCGCTGCCAGCCGGTGCGCTTGCAATACCTGCCGGAACGGTAATGGCAATCATATTACGGGTTTCAGCATACATCGCCGCTAAATAAACTCCGTTAGCGTCATATTTCATGCCGCCGGTCCATGCGTCAGCTTTATCACCTTTGCCGTAAGCGGAGGTGCTCTGGCCGATGGTGCGGTCAGAAGACGCGTAGGCACCGCCGACGCTCACGCCGGTATCACCCAGTGCGTAAGTGGTAGAAAGTGCATAACCGTCGCCGTTTGCTGTGCTGCTGCTGCGACCGTCGTTTTCGTTTTTGCCCTGGTACTGTAACGCCACGTTCAGGCCATCCACCAGACCGAAGAAGCCACGGTTACGGTAGGTCGCCACGCCGTTGGTACGGCCTGTCATGAAGCGGTCTGCTTTGGTGTAACCATCGCCACCGAACTCAGGGAACATATCGGTCCAGGCTTCGACGTCGTACAGTGCGCCGTAGTTACGACCGTAGTCGAATGAACCGTACTGACCAAATTTCAGACCGGCAAAGCCCAGACGGGTTTTGGTGCCGGTGGTGCTTGGGGATTTGCTGTCGGATTCGGCGTGGTTAGCCTGAACGTTATATTCCCACTGACCGTAACCGGTGATCAGATCGTTAATTTGTGTCTGACCTTTAAAACCGAAACGCACATAACTCTGGTCGCCGTCATTGCCGGGAGCATCAGAGAAATAATGCAGACCTTTTACTTTACCGTACAGGTCAAGTTTGTTGCCGTCTTTATTATAAACTTCTGCTGCGTGCGCGCCTGATGCAATCAATAAACCAGGAATTAAAAGTGCCAGAATATTACGTTTCATGAATTTTTACCCTGCATTCTTTATTAAAAGCTTTGGTTGGAAAGCTTTATATGAAGTCTTGTGGAAAGACGCTATTCATCATTTTTGCTATGCATTCCGTGTGTGCTCGGAATTTTCTCAGCGAGGGTTTTTTACCTTAGATATGTGATCAATTTATGACAATTGAAAATGAACTTTTACTTTATTTAATAAATGACTGACGTAAATTTGTGCAGTCACCCTGATTTCGGGCTGCGCCATCAGCCGGTCTGTGGGACAATAGCCGCCACACTTCGGTCCTGACCCCCAACAAAAAGAGATGCATGGCGCTTTCCCCCGCAGTAAAAAATCAGATCAGCCAGTGGTACAAAGCCCTGCAAGAGCAAATCCCGGATTTCATTCCCCGCGCCCCGCAACGTCAGATGATTGCAGAGGTGGCGAAGGCGTTCTCGGGTGACTCAGCGCGGCATCTGGCCATTGAGGCGCCGACCGGCGTCGGGAAAACGCTGTCCTATCTCATCCCCGGCATTGCCGTCAGCCGCGAAGAAGAAAAACCGCTGATTGTCAGCACGGCCAACGTCGCGTTGCAGGATCAGATTTACAGCAAAGATTTACCGTTGCTGAAAAAAATTATTCCCGACCTCAAATTTACCGGCGCATTTGGCCGCGGGCGTTATGTGTGTCCGCGTAATCTGGCGGCGATGAGCAACGAAAACGCGCAGGGCGATCTCGGGTTATTTCTGGGTGACGAACTGGCGCCCTCCAGCGGCGAAGAGCAGAAACTGGCGAAAACGCTGGAAACCGCGCTCTCGCGCTATGAGTGGGACGGACTGCGCGACCACTACAAGAAAACCATCGACGATCCTTTGTGGATCAAAATCAGCACCGATAAAGCCAACTGCCTGAGCCGTAACTGTCATTATTTTCGCGAATGCCCGTATTTCGTGGCGCGCAAAGAGATTGAAAGTGCCGATGTGGTGGTCACCAACCACGCTTTAGTGATGGCTGCGCTGGAGTCGGAATCGGTGCTGCCACCGGCGAAAGATCTGCTGCTGGTGCTCGATGAAGGGCATCACCTGCCGGAAGTGGCGCGTGATGCGCTGGAAGTTGATGCTGAAATCACGGCCATGTGGAACAGCCTGCAACTGGACAATTTTGTGCGCCAGATTGAGCAATGTCTGTCGCTGTTTACGCCGAAAAATGCGCCGCCGCTGACCAACGCCGAGCGCCTGCACAATCACTGCGCCGAGATGCGCGAGCTGCTGCTACTTATCGAACAATCGGTCAGTCAGTATCTGCCGCCGGACACCCCGGAAGCGGAGCACCGTTTTGAACTCGGCGCCTTGCCGCCGGAACTGACCGAACAGTGCAGTCGCCTGTTTAAACTGACCGACGGGCTGCGCAGTCTGGCGGAATACATGGTCAACGATCTCAGCGAGAAGACCGGCAAGCACGACATTATGCGTCTGCACCGCGCTATACTGCACATGAGCCGGATGCAAAGTTATCTGGAAACCATGAGCAAGCTGTGGCGGCTGGCGGCACTGGATAAAGCCTCGAACGCGCCGATCAGCAAATGGGTGACGCGGACGTATTTCGATAACCAGACGCATCTGGTGTTCCACTGCGCGGGGATCCGCGTGAGCGATCAGCTGGAAAAAATGCTGTGGCGCAAAGTGCCGCACGTCGTTATCACCTCCGCCACGCTGCGTTCGCTGAACAGTTTCTCCCGTTTGCAGGAGATGAGCGGCCTGAGCGAAAAAGCCGGTGACCGCTTTGTCAGCCTGGATTCGCCGTTTAACCACGTTTCGCAGGGCAAACTGGTGATCCCGCAGATGACCCTCGAGCCCCTGATGGCGAACGAAGCGGCACATTTGCAGGAGATGGCCGATTTTTTCCGCAGCGAACTGGCGAAAGGGCAACACACCGGCCAGCTGGTGCTGTTCGCCAGCAACCGCGCGATGCAACAGTTTGTCTCGCTGCTACCGGATTTGCGTCTGATGCTGCTGGTGCAGGGCGATCAGCCGCGCTACCGGCTGGTGGAAGAGCACCGTAAACGTGTTTCAGCGGGCACCACCAGTGTGCTGATTGGTCTGCAATCGTTCGCCGAAGGGCTGGATCTGAAAGGTGAGCTGCTGACGCAGGTGCATATCCATAAAATTGCGTTTCCGCCGGTCGACAGCCCGGTGATCCTCACCGAAGGCGAATGGCTGAAAACGCTTAAGCGCTATCCGTTCGAAGTGCAAAGCCTGCCGAGCGCGTCGTTTAACTTGATCCAACAGGTCGGACGGCTTATCCGAAGCCATGAATGCACCGGCGAAATCGTCATTTATGACCAGCGTTTGCTGACCAAAAGTTACGGTGCGCGCCTGCTGGCGGCGTTGCCGGTGTTCCCGATTGAACACCGCGAAATGCCTGCGCCCGGATCAGTGAAACGTCCTGATATTCTGAAAACGGCAAAGAAAGATCCGGTTCGCCGCCGCACCCGCCGGCGATAATTATTCCTGAAGAAAAGTCATTATACCGAGAAGGTAACGCTACGATGGATTACACCAAACTCATTAAAGAAGTGGGGCGCGGAAAAAATCACGCACGCGATCTGGACCGTGAGCAGTCGCTTGCGCTGTACCGCGAGATCCTGGCCGGTGACGTGCCGGATTTACAGCTCGGCGCGCTGCTGATTGCCTTTCGTATTAAAGGCGAAGCGGAAGAAGAGATGCTCGGCTTTTATCAGGCGATGGAAGAGCGCGTGATGCGCCTTCAGGCGCCCGCTGATCGCCCTCTGCCGGTGGTGATCCCAACCTATAACGGCGCGCGCAAACAGGCGAATCTCACGCCGTTGCTGGCGATGTTACTCAGCCGTCTTGGTTTGCCGGTGGTGGTGCACGGCGTTGATGAAGATCCGACCCGCATCACCAGCGCTGAGATTTTCCGTTCGCTGGGCATTGAGGCGGCACACACGCAGGCGCAGGCACAGCAGCAGCTCGACGCCGGTTCCGCTCCGGTGTTCATCCCGGTTTCAGTGCTGTGCCCGCCCATCGACAAACAGCTTTCACTGCGCTGGCAGATGGGCGTGCGTAACAGCAGCCACACGCTGGCGAAGTTAATTACGCCCTTCACCGGGCAGGATGCGTTGCGCTTATCGAGCGTTTCGCACCCGGAATATATCCAGCGCGTCTCTTCCTTCTTCCGCCAGATCGACGGGCGCGCCTTGCTGACCCAGGGCACGGAAGGCGAAGTCTATGCGAATCCGCAGCGGTTCCCGCAGACCCACTTTATCGCCGGGGGTGAGCTGAGTGTTCTGGCAGAAAAAGAAGAGATTTTTGCAGCGGATCTGCCCGCGACCAAGGACGTCGACACTACCGTGAACTACATTCAGCAATGTCTGAAGGGCGAACGCGCTATCCCGCAGGCAATCCTCAATCAAATGGCATGTTGTCTGGTGGCCACAGGGGTGTGTGCCGATATGCCCGAAGCCAGAATGATTGTGGAACAGGTGTTTTAACGCCCTTCCACGTGAAGGGGGGTATTAAGCGCAAAATCAGGTGTTAAAGCCCGCCTGAACATTCATTTCGTCTTTTATCCCCCGTCCCGGCCTCCCTCTTCGCAGGGGAGGCATTAAAAAAACACCCCCGCATCACGCTGTAAATCCTGCGTTTATATTCATCTCAGCGCCACAAAACCCCTCTTACCCTGTTCAATAGTGTGGTTAAAGGCTAAAATAGAGGAACTACGAAATCTATTTCATGATTTTATTGGTTTTTTTATAAACTTTTATGGAGATTTAACAATGGAAACTTTACCGGCTTGCCCGACGTGTCACTCTGAATTCACCTGGCAGGACGGTGAAATGCTCAATTGCCCTGAATGTGGACATGTGTGGTCCATGAGCGCTGATGCAGCCGGGGAAGATGACGTCCTGAAAGTGATCGATGCCAACGGCAATCTGCTGGCAGACGGTGATTCTGTTACGGTGATCAAAGACCTGAAAGTGAAGGGCAGCTCTTCCATGCTGAAGATCGGCACCAAAGTGAAAGGCATCCGTCTGGTTGAAGGCGACCACAACATCGACTGCAAAATTGACGGTTTTGGTCAGATGAAACTCAAATCCGAGTTCGTGAAGAAAAACTGATCCCCTCCCTGGTTGCCTGGCAGTGATGAGCGGTTTTGCCATATCGACAGAACCGCTGTCTGAACATACACTCAATGCATAATCTCGTTAACTTTCAGCAGAGAAGATTGCATGAAACAGGCTCAGGACTACTTTAACGCCCTCAACCGCGATTACCTTAAAGTGCATCAGGACAAAGAAAATTTGTTCTGGCAAAACTATATGGGCATCGGTGATGACAATGTCTCCGCGGCTTTCTCCGCCGCTGAAACCGCCTACAAACGTTTTATCGCCGAACCTTCCCGCCCGGCAGAATTACGCGAGTTAATCGCACAGCTCGATACTCAAAAACGCGATCAGGACGGCGAAGCACTGCTCCACGGCCTGCGCGGCTGGCTGAGTTTCTTCGACTGCAACGTGATTGAAGATCCCAAAGCGCAGGCGCTGCTCGATGAAATCATTCAGGCTGAATCCGTGCTGTTTGGTAAACGTAAGCAGTACCGGATGACGCACATCAACAGCAAAGGCGAGCGCGTCAGTGCATCGCTGGGTGAGCTGCTGACCAATCAGGCGAACAATGAAAACGAAACCTATCGCCGCAGTTCGCAAAATGCGCTGCGGGAACTGGAAGAGTGGCTGCTGCACAACGGCCTGCCGGAGCTGATTGGCCTGCGCAACCGCTTCGCCCGCCAGCTCGGTTACCGCAATTATTTCGATTATAAAGTGAATAAAACCGAGCGCATGACGCCGGAACAGTTATTCGCCATCCTCGATCGTTTCGAAGAACAAACCCGTGAAAGCAACACGCGCAGCCTGAATGAGCTGGTCGCGCGCGAAGGCGATGCCGCACTGCTGCCATGGAATATCCGTTTTGCCAGCGCCGGTGATGTCACCCGCCAGCTCGACCCTTACTTCCCGTTTGCCGATTCCCTGCGCCGCTGGATCGACAGCTTTAAGCGTCTGAATATCGGTTTTAACGGCGCGGATATGCAACTGGATCTGCTGGTGCGCGAAGGCAAATACGAAAACGGTTTTATGCATGGCCCGGTTCCGCCATTTTTCGACAACGGTCAATGGGTGCCTGCGGTGATCAACTTCACCAGTCTGGCGAAACCCGATCAGGTGGGCAGCGGGGCAGGTGGCCTGAATACGCTGTTCCACGAAGGCGGCCACGCAGCGCATTTCGCCAATATCCGCCAGAATGCGCCGTGCTTCTCGCAGGAATTCCCGCCGACGTCGATGGCCTATGCCGAAACCCAGTCAATGTTTTGCGACAGCCTGCTTGATGACGCGGACTGGCTGAAACGCTACGCGAAAAACGCCGCCGGAGAATCGGTTCCTGACGAACTGATCCGCGCCACCATCGAAGCCCGTCAGCCGATGCGCTCGTTCAATGAGCGCCATATCCTGCTGGTCCCGTATTTCGAATGGCAGCTCTATCAGTGGCCTGATGAAAAACGCACGCCGGAGGCGATGATCGCGCTGGCGCGTGATATCGAAACCCACATTCTGGGCGTGACCGGCAGCCCGCGTCCGACGCTGGCTATCCCGCATCTGCTGTCGATGGAATCAGCCTGTTCTTATCAGGGATATCTGCTGGCGATGATGGCGGTTGAGCAAACGCGCGCGTTCTTCCTTAAACGCGACGGCTACCTCACCGATAATCCGGCCATCGGCCCGGATCTGGCGAAGCATTACTGGACGCCGGGCAACAGCGTGAGCCATGACGATACGTTACGCAGCCTGACCGGTGAGGGATTCAATCCGGCGTATCTGGCGCAGGCGTGTAATCAGACCATCGATGCGGCCTGGCAGGATGCGCAACACACCATTGAACTGGCCTCAACACGCGAACAGCCGGAAGCGGATTTCGATCTCAATGTGCATATCCGGGTGATCGACGGCAAGCGCATTCTGGCCGACAGCGCAGACGGTGATGATGCCATGTGTCAGGATTTCGCAGATTTCGTGGAACAGAACTACCCGGTCAGATAATCCGGGCCGTTCAGCTTCAGACATAAAAAAACCGCCGCCGGGCAGAATTCCGGCGGCGGTTTTTTGTGTCGGTCAGCGGGCGTCGGGGCGGGTTAAATCGAAACGCAGCGCCTCAGAAATGCCGTAATAGGCGGAAGGCCCTCCGGCACGTAACACCGGCTCGGCGAGGGCGGTCTGGTAAACGCCCTCCACCAGTAAATGTTTCGCGATATGCACAGCCACCACTTCACCGAGCACCAGCCAGGTATCAATATCCCCGCCGGTGGCCGTTTTCAGCTGGATGCATTGCGTCAGTTTGCACTCAAAGTTCACCGGGCTTTCCAGCACGCGATCGGCGGCGACGATGTTGCCCGGCTGCGGCGTCAAACCGGCAAACGTAAACTCATCGTTACCGCGTTCCAGCGAGGCCGAACTTTCATTCATTTGCACCGCCAGCGCGCGCGTCGTCAGGTTCCAGACAAATTCGCCGGTTTCGACAATGTTTGCCACGCTGTCTTTCCAGCCGCTGCTGGCGAAACCAATGATCGGTGGACGATAATTGAAACAGTTGAAGAAGCTGTAGGGCGCGAGATTACGCTGGCCCGCCGCATTGCGTGAGGAAATCCAGCCAATCGGACGCGGGCCGACGATGGCATTCAGCGGGTCGTGCGGCAGGCCGTGACCGGCAGCGGGTTCGTAATAGTAGCGATCATCAGCGTTCATGGTATTCCTCGGTCAACATATTGATTTCAATTTTGAATGCCAGATTACCCATTTTGCGCGGGAAGTGACGGTTTTTATGTGCCCCGGCCAGTGAGCATCCGGCAGGCGGCGACGGTTTGTGGTATCTTGTGCGCCAATTCATGAACATCCAGCGTCCCCGCGCATGTTGTATGCGTCGCGCACACCTTTTCGGAGAGTCACTCAGGTGGAAAAAAAGAAAGTCTTCCCTCAGGAAAAAAGCGGTCTTCACCCGCGAAATCGTCATCGCAGCCGCTATGATTTCCCGGCCCTGATTGCCAATAACCCCGAACTGGCGCCATTCGTCACAGAAAACAAGTGGGGCGATTTGTCGGTAGATTTCGCCAATGCTCAGGCGGTAAAAGCGCTGAACCGTGCCTTGCTGCATGACTGCTATCAGATTGCTAACTGGGATATTCCTGCCGATTATCTCTGCCCGCCGATCCCTGGCCGTGCGGATTACGTGCATCATCTGGCGGATTTGCTGGCCAGCAGCAACAACGGCAACATTCCGCAGGGTAAAGACATTTCCGTGCTGGATATCGGCGTTGGCGCGAACTGTATTTACCCGATTATCGGCCTGCGCGAATACGGCTGGCGTTTTACTGCCAGTGAGATCGACCCGGTTTCCATGGCGGCAGCCAAGAAAATCGTTGCCACCAACCCGCAACTGACCAATCAGGTGCGTTTCCGTCTGCAGGCCAAACCGCAGCGTATTCTCGATACCATTATCCGCCACGACGAACGCTATGACGCCGTGCTGTGTAATCCGCCTTTCCATGCGTCAGCGGCCGATGCGGCCTCGGGCAGCCAGCGTAAACGCCAGAATCTGGGGTTAGATCGCCGTGGCACGACCGAGCTGAACTTTGGTGGTCAGCACAACGAACTGTGGTGCGAAGGCGGCGAAGAAGCCTTTGTGGTTCACATGGCCGAAGAGAGTGCGGGCAAAGCGCAGAACTGTTTCTGGTACACCGTGCTGGTTTCCAAAAAAACCACCTTGCCGCTGCTGTATGACGCGTTAAACGAAGAAGGTGCAACCGACATTCGCACCATCGAAATGGTGCACGGAAACAAAATCAGCCGCTTCGTGGCCTGGACTTTCCTGACGCCATCACAGCAAAAAAGCTGGGCAATTAAACGCTGGTCAGTCTGATCACGTCGTGAAATGAATGATTCCAGCGTGTTCATCTGTTGATGCGCACGCTGGAAAAATAGTCCGGTTGTCCCCTTTCTTTTTGAGTGGATTAAATTATGCTTAATTCACTATAAAAAAAGCTTATTCGTTTTCACTGTAATCATTATTTGCCTTATTTGTTTATCACAGCATTGTTGATTGTGTTTTGCTGCCTGCAACCCACCCAGGGGTCAGACTACGGTTTCGCTGTTTATTGGTTTTAACGCTAATAACCCGCGGGATGTAGCACGTGTTTATTTCAATTAATTGCGGTCACGCATTAATTCACGTTATCAGCCACAGGGTGTCTGTCCTATGCAATTATTTTCTCATCAGTTTAGTACGGCATGGCGTGAAAAATTCTCTGCGATCCAGCAGGCGGTTCCGATGATAGCCTTCACGCCAGACGGCGTGGTGCTTGAGGTGAACGATCTGTTTCTTACCGGCATGGGCTACAGCAGACAGGACGTCGTAGGCCAGCCACACCGGATGTTTTGTACGCCGGAGTTTGTCGTCAGCGATGCCTATCGTTTGCACTGGGAAGGTTTACGGCAAGGGAAATCCATCAGCGGGAATATTAAACGGGTGCATAAGAATGGCAGCATTCTCTGGCTTGAAGCGACTTATGTACCGGTGAGAAATAAACAAGGTAAAGTCACTGAAATAATTAAAATTGCCAGTGACGTCTCTGAACGGGTGAATGAATCTCACGAACATCACGGTATTTATCAGGCGCTCGAACGTTCGATGGCGCTCATCACCTTTACCCCTGACGGTCACGTCATTTCTGCAAACAATAACTTTCTGAAAGTCATGGGCTATTCCCTTCAGCAGATTCAGGGCCATTCCCACGGTATGTTTTGTTTACCCCACTATCGTGATTCTCATGAATACCGTAATCACTGGCAGCGTCTGAAAAACGGCGAATTTATTCTGGGGCGTTTTGAGCGCATGAATGGCCGGGGGCAGAGTATCTGGCTGGAAGCGAGTTACAACCCGGTGATGGATGACGACGGCAAAGTGCTTAAAGTGGTTAAAATCGCTCAGGACATTACCTGCCAGATGGACCAGCAGCGGCAGCAGGAAAGCATGATGACGCACGTCCACGCGTTGTCGCTGACCACCGATAAAACCGCCGCCGAGGGCGTCACTATCGTCCAGCAGGCTGTCGAAGACATGCAGGAGGTCGAGGCGTTAGCGCGCCGGACCTCAGACATCATCGGCCAGCTCGGCCAGACATCCGAACGCATTGGTGAAATGGTCGATACCATCCGCCGTATCTCCTCCCAGACCAATTTACTGGCGATCAACGCCACCATCGAAGCCGCGCACGCCGGTGAACAGGGCAGGGGATTTGCCGTGGTCGCCGGTGAAGTGCGATCGCTTGCCGATCAGTCCCGTAAAGCCGCGGTTGAGATTGACCAGCTGACGCAACACATCCGCGAAGGCGTCATGGCGGCCATTGACGGCATGGGTAACTGCGTCAACCGCGCAGGCGGCGGCGTCACACTCAGCCGTAACGCAGGCGAGGTCATCAATCAGGTTAATCTGGGGATGCAGGATCTGGTGCGGATGATGGCGGAGTTTTCGGTGATCGCGGGGGAGCGGACCAGACAGTAAAGCGTGGAGCCGGACGGGTTTCGCCATTTCGGAAATGGCGGAACTTGTAATGAAGTACGACTGAGTCACAGCGATCCCTTGCCCGGTTTCGGCGCGAAAGGCCAGGGATCGCTGCAATTACAAACCCAAAATATTTCCGGTCATTATTCAAGCCACTATGGCGCGATACCCGCATTGATCCCAGGCTGCGGCACGTCGCCGTTATAAATCTGTACTGCCTGCTTAGGCATTTCGATCCCCGCCTCAGCAAAGTGATTCTTCACCAGCCGGTCAAGCGCGTACTGCACCGTCCATTGTTCCAGCGCTTTGGTGCGCACCAGCACCCGCAGGGTGAAGAACTGATCTCCTAGTCCCACCACGCCCTGATAGGTTGGCTCGCCGAGCAGCAGCGGTTTGATGGCGTCATCCTGTTGCAGGGCTTCAACCGCTTTGCGCAGCACGGCGTTGGCCGCATCCACATCTTCCTCGCGGCTGACGTTATAGCTGGCGCGATACACCCCAAACTCGCGTTCATAATTTGAAAGCGTGGTGATCGAAGAATAGGGCACGATGTGATAGACGCCGTAAATGTCGCGCAGGCCAATCGAGCGGATCGTCATGCGCTCGACGGTGCCACTGATGCCCATCACCGTGACGTATTCCCCGGTATTCATGCCGTTTTCGAACTGGATGAAAATACCGGTGATCACATCTTTAACCAGCGTCTGGGCACCAAAGCTGACCGCCAGACCAAGCGCACCCGCGCCGGCCAGCAGCGGCGCGATGTTCAGCCCGACCTGCGACAGCATGATCATAATGGTGATAGTACAAATCACGATAGCCAGCACGTTGCGAAACAGCGTCAGCAGCGTGCGCTCACGGGCGCTGGGACGCGCACCGTTGCTGAGTTCCTGCGCCAGCCGGTGCTCAATCACGCTCGCCAGCAGCGTCCAGGCGACAATGGCAAAGCACAGAATAAACAGCATGTGGCCCAGCCCGCTTATCACTTTCTCGCCGGTTTCCGTCATAAACCATTTGTTCAGATTGAAAATCTGCCAGGCATCAAGCAGTGAGAGCGTCACGCTCAGGACCACCAGCACGCGGATGATTTTCAGACCTGCCGGAATGTAAGAGTTAATCCGCTTTTGCAGCAGCGGATAACGACGGTTGACGTCATCAGGCAGGGTGATCCTGCGGCTGATCCAGCGCGAGAGCAGGCCGGAAATCAGCGCGCCAAGGCCGATGATCACCAGACTTTTGATGGTCGCTGCCATCATAAACCGCAGGCTGCCGGCAAAATCAAACTGTGAGAGGAAAAACAGCACAACGAAATAACTGACGGCCAGTAAATGCCAGACGTGGCCGAGCGCGCGCAGGATGACGCTGAAGAACGCCATTGACCGCTCAGCCAGCTGGTTAAATTCATGGTGGATGGTGCGGCGGTTATGCAGGATCAGCCAGCTGGCGTAAACGGTCAGCGCCAGCATCACCACAAAATTGACCACGGCGGCGGTGGTGTAATTGATTTGTGTGGCGACGACCGGCACGCCCACCATCAGCGCATACCCGATCAGGCCGCTGACCCACGCCAGACGGGTGTTCCAGTAACGGGCGGTCACGTCTGCCAGCGGGAAAGGGCGCAGGTAGCTGAAACCGGGGGAAAAAATCAGGCGCAAAACCGCTTTAAAGAATTCAATCACCGCGAACGCGCTGAGAAATAGTGCCTGCAACCGGGCGATCAGCGGGCTGCCGCCGTTGACGTATTGCGCAAACAGGTTACCGGCAGCGACGGTCAGCAGCAAAATACCCAGATCGACGGCGAACGCGCCCAGGATGCTGGCGGGCAACTTGTACCAGTGCGTCTCCCGCATCCGCGCATGATTTCCCCAGCGGCCAAGGCGCAGATAGAGCGGCCCGATTAACCGACGGATCAGGTGGAAGAAAGCAAAAGTCACTGCCACGGTCAGCAGAAAATAACCGACCGCCGGGAAGAAACGGGCCGGGTTAAAGTGGCGTTCCGGCCCTGAATTGATGGTGTCTTTCAGCGTCTGAACGCGCTTCATGATCCCGGACGCTGTCTGCTGGGTGGTATCGACCAGTTGATCAATCAGCGACAACTGTTCGGCCTGCGGGGGGGTATTTTCGCTGGCCGTTTTAGCCGCCTGCGGGGCTGTGCGGGCAGCGTCACGCAGATGGGTAATCAGTTCGGCGCGGGCTTTATCATCCTGAAGAATATCGGCCAGTGCGGCGTATGAGGCTTTTTGCTGATCTGCCGCAGCGGGTTTCTCCTCAGCCGCGTGGCTGAAAGCGCTGAACATGGCGAGGGTGATAAACAGCAAAACCGAAAATAGATGTGTCTGGATGCGGTGAGCCAACGGAGTCCTGTCGTTATGCGGCATTGTTCCTCTCTCAAAATGGCGGTTAATGGGGGTGTGGCAGCCCTAAGGGTAAAACAAGAGTGACCGTATTGTAGATAATTTGTGGCAAAACGTTGTGGGGTGACGTGCCATAGGCGGTTGAGTGGAGCATAGCCAGCAAGCGACAGCACGGAGTAAAAAAGCGAGGGAAAATCCAAAAGGGGAAAAGCTTTTCCCCCTTCGGGCGGTTCGGCGCAGCGCGTTAAGGGATCAGCGCCCCTGAGAAACCGACATCATTCCGGTCAGAGATAAAAGCCGCGCTTGCCGCGGCCTTTGGCATCAGGAAACGTGTTGCAGGAACTCGCGCAGACGTTCGCTCGGCGGGTTATTAACCAGATCGGCGGGTTTCCCGTCTTCCGCAATACGGCCTTTATCGATGAAGATCAGACGTGATGCCACTTTTTCGGCGAAGCCGACTTCGTGAGTCACGATGACCATTGTCATGCCTTCGTCTGCCAGTTGCTTCATCACGGTCAGCACTTCATGACGCAGTTCCGGATCGAGCGCAGAGGTCGGCTCATCAAACAGCATCAGTTTAGGTTTGACCGCCAGCGCACGGGCAATCGCCACACGCTGTTGCTGACCACCGGATAGCTCGGAAGGGTAGTGATGTGCGCGCTCGGACAGGCCGACTTTCGCCAGCAGTTCTTTCGCCAGTTTATTGGCTTCTTCTTTCGACGCGCCACGCACGCGGATCGGGCCGAAGGCCACGTTTTCCAGCGCGGTCATGTGCGGGAACAGATAGAACTGCTGGAACACCATGCCGGCTTCCTGACGGATCAGGCGTTCATCGACTTTCGGGTCATTCACTTTCAGGCCATCAACGATCAAATCGCCGGAGGTGATCTCTTCCAGCTTATTGATGCAGCGCAGCAAGGTAGATTTGCCGGAGCCGGACGGCCCGATAATCACCACCACTTCACCCTGAGAAATGTTCAGATCGATGTCGTGGAGCACCTGGGTTTTGCCAAAGTGTTTTGAGACGTTCTTGAATTCAATCATATAATTTTCAGTTTGCGTTCTAAGCGGCGCAGAACAAAGCTCAGAGCCAGCGTAATGATCAGATAGATAACGGCAACCGCACTCCAGATTTCCATGGCGCGGAAGTTACCGGCGATGATTTCCTGGCCCTGACGGGTCAGCTCGGCGACACCGATGACGATAAACAGTGACGTATCTTTGATACTCACAATCCACTGGTTACCCAGCGGTGGCAACATGCGGCGCAGCGCCAGCGGCATGATGATGTAACGCAGGGTCGCACGACGGGACAGACCCAACGCCAGACCGGCTTCGCGAAAACCATTGTGGATGGACAACACCGCGCCACGCGTAATTTCAGCGATATAGGCACCGGAGTTAATGATAATGGTCACCACCGCCGCGCTGAACGGGTCGATACGCAGATCGGGAACCATCATTGGCAGGGCGAAGTAAATGAACATTACCTGTACGACAATAGGCGTACCGCGAATGAGCTCGATAAATACCAGTGCGACGTTGCTGCTAAACCAGCCACCAAACGCGCGGGCAAAACCCGCAATCACACCAATAATCAGACCGCCAACCAGACCGAGGACCGAGATCCACAATGTCATCTTGGCGCCTTCGAGCAGGATAGGCAGAGCGGGCCAAATTACGCTCCAGTCAAACTGCATGGATTATCTCCTGGTCAAACAACTTACTGCGCCTGCGCGGAATAAATCCCGGCAGGCGCATAATATCAAGTCAGCTTTCTCTAAAAGGGAACGACTTAAATGAACAACGCTTATTTAGGTTCGGTATCGAACCATTTTTTATAGATGGCGGCGTAGGTACCATTCTCTTTGATGGTTTTCAGCGCGGCGTTGGCTTTCTCACGCAGTTCGCTGCCCTGAGGGAAAGCGATACCGTATTGCTGGCCAGCCAGTGAATCGCCAACCGCTTTGAACTGACCTTTACCGGCCGTTTTGATGAAGTACAGGATGTTCGGGGTGTCATGCATCACCGCATCCGCACGGCCTGTACCCAGTTCCATGTAAGCGCTGTCGATGTTCGGGAACTGACGCAGATCTTTGGTCTGTACGTTGGCTTTCATGTAATCCACGGAGCTGGTGCCGCTTTTCACTGCCACGGTTTTGCCTTTCAGATCAGCCACGCTTTTGATGGCGTCGTTGTTGCTCTTGACCATGACCATCAGACCGCTGTTGTAATAGCCGTCAGAGAAGTCGATGGCTTTCTTGCGCTCAGGTGTGATGGTGATACCCGCCAGCGCCAGATCGATGTTGTGTGTTTGCAGGGCAGGGATGATGCCGCCGAAGTCCATTGGTTTCAGTTCATAAGAGACTTTCATCTCTTTGGCGACCGCGTCCCACAGGTCGATATCGAAGCCGACGTATTTGTCACCTTGTTTGAATTCAAACGGGACAAACGCTGTGTCAGTAGCAACGATCAGTTTTTTGTCTGCTGCGTGTGAGCTTACGGCAAAGGCCAGAGTCAACGCGGCCAGGGAAACTTTTAAGAGTGACTTCATCAGTGAATTTCCTTTGTACATATTATGGGAACGATCTTATGTTACGACGCTTCACTGCAAAATTCATGCCAAAGTTCATGCATGCTAAAATTCAATGGTTTAACGGCGTGCTGAACCGTTCAAGCAAAAAATTTAACATGGGGCGCACTGTGATGGTGCATTGTTACACTTTGCAATGTTCTCTCGTGGTGCAGCGCTTTATCATTAACCAGATGTTGTCTTTTAAACAATCATTAATTAACAACTACGCCGCGCAAATGATAACTCGCTCTAACTTTTGCGGAACGAAAACAAAACCTGTGCTCAATTTTGAAGCAGATGTAAAGAGGAGGAACCGGATATTCACCTGCGAAATGACTTTTATTGAACCATAATGGTGCAATGGGTCATAAGCATAAAAGAGGAGGGAGGAGAGGCGTTAACGAAGCTGACTGTCTTTACTGCCGCGACGATTATACCCGGCGTGATCCTGCTGTTTTTTATCCAGCGCGGCCTGGCAGGCGACACAATATTGCACGCCCTTAAGCGCCTTTCTGCGTGCCAGCGGAATAGGCTCACCACATTCGTGGCAGAACTCCGCACTTTCACCCTGGCCGAGAGACTGACGTGCGCGATCAACAGCATCATTCACCGTGGAATCTATCTGATCTTGTACTGCGCCATCTTGCGCCCATCCGCTTGCCATAAAACCTCACAATATGTCTGTCTTTATGATTAAGAATAATCCATGTTGATTGATTCTTCGCCGCCTCTGTCTTTGTCATATACAAATAACTATTTGTTATATAACAACCTATTGAAAACACGATGTGTCTTAGCCTTCATTGAGTATAGTCGGGATTTTGATAAGAAAACTCCGATACAGTTTGTGTTATATCGTGCTGTATGTTAAAAAATGCATCAATTGAATGAATGTGTTTCGATTGTTTATAGTTCGCGTGAATTTGTATATTTTTTCGCTAATGTGTAACTTTTTCAGCCCGCTGAAAATTGACTTTACCGGCGCTGATTTCCGGTCACTCCTCATTCAATTTCTCATACTGCGACGCAGTAGCGACCGGCCAGACCATGAAATGGACTTCTTCAGGGCACATTTTACTTGATCGGCTAACCATAATGAGTAACCACTTTGGCCGTGGCGTCTGAGTGTGTCTTACCCCAATCAGGGCATTAATGTGGCAGATAATCAGGTAATTGGCGGCACCACGGGCGCGTCTGTACAACCCGGTCTGATTGACTCAGTGCGCAGTACGCTTTCTGAACAGGCTGATGCACTGCATCACCTTTCTTCGCATCTCGACAGCGGACAATATCAGACAGCCCTCCGGCTTATCCTTGAATGCCAGGGTCACGTCATTTTGTCCGGTATGGGCAAATCCGGCCACGTGGGCAGAAAGATCTCCGCGACGCTGGCTTCCACCGGAACACCAAGCTTCTTTATTCATCCCGCCGAAGCCTTTCATGGCGATCTCGGCATGATCACCCCGTACGACTTGCTGATCCTCATTTCAGCCAGCGGGGAAACGGATGAAATCCTGAAATTAATTCCGTCACTGCGTCAGTTCGGTAATCGCATTATTGCGATCACCAATCACAACGCGTCGACGCTGGCAAAACACGCCGACGCCACGCTGGAACTGATGATGGAAAGCGAAAGCTGCCCGAACAATCTGGCACCGACCACCTCGACCACGCTGACCATGGCAATTGGCGACGCGCTGGCTGTGGCTTTGATCCGTCAGCGTAAATTCCTGCCTACCGATTTCGCCCGTTACCATCCGGGAGGTTCTCTCGGCCGTCGTCTGCTCACCCGCGTGTCAGATGTGATGCTGCCGGTTGTGCCGACCGTGCGTGAAGATACCGGATTCCGTCAGGTGATTTCTGCCATCACCTGCGGGTGTCAGGGCATGGTGGCGGTGAACAATCAGCAACAGCAACTGACGGGCATCATTACTGACGGGGATTTACGCCGGTATATGGAAAAAAGCACCCAGCTCGAGAGTGCCTGTGCTGCCGACATGATGACCCGTTCGCCGCTGACGTTACCGGCGGACATGATGATCACCGATGCCGAAACGCTGATGCAAAAGCACCGCGTTTCCGTGCTGCTGGTGACAGATAAAGAAAACAACGTTGCGGGTCTGGTTCGTATTTTCGACTGAAAACATTGCGCACCGTGATCTGATTGCAGGAGAAAGACACGCAGGATCACGGTACTTTTAATAAAGCACGATGATAAAAACGTGCGATTTGTCATGATGATAAGAAATGTTTATTGAAAAACTGAAGTCTGCATGGCCCGGCGAACACATTGCCCGGGTTCGTCGATCACCTTTTCTGAGTATGGCAACGCTCAATCAGAATCTGGGCAAAATCATCATCGGCCTGCCAATGGCCTTGCTGATCGTCTATCTGCTTATTTTCAGCCATCCGCGCTATCTCAGCGAATCAACGGTTGCGATCAAAAGTTCTAATGACATCAGCGGCAGCAGCCTGAATGTCGGCCTGCTGCTGGGTGCCGCCAATCCGAGCACCGCAGAAGACGCGATGTACCTGAAAGAGTATATCAATTCCCCCGATATGCTCGCGGTGCTCGATAAACAACTGAATTTCCACGAAGTCTTTGGTCAGAGCGGTCTGGATTTTTTCTACCATCTGCCGAAAGATGCCACGCGTGAGCAATTCCTCAATTATTACCGCGACCGTATCGCCGTCACCTACGACGACAAAACCGGCCTGCTGACCATCGGAACGCAGGGTTTTACCCCTGAATTTGCCGAGCAGTTCAACAAAGCGGTACTGAAAGAATCCGAGCGCTTCATCAATGAAATCTCGCACAAAATTGCGCGCGATCAGCAGGCGTTCGCCGAAAACGAAATGCTGCAGGCGCGGGCACGCCTGAACACCAGCAAAACTCAGTTACTCGCGTATCAGAACCAGAACAACATTCTGGATCCGGAAGCGCAGGCCATCGCGGCCACGACCCTGGTGAACACGCTGGTCGGTCAGAAAATCCAGATGGAAGCGGAGCTGCGTAACTTACTGACCTATCTGCGTGAAGACGCGCCGCAGGTGATCAGCGCGCAAAACGCCATTACCTCGCTGGGCAAACAGATTGATCAGGAAAAAAGCAAAATCACCGCGCCGGACGGCCACAAGCTCAACAGCATGGCGGTGGATTTTGAAGAGATTAAAGCCAAAGTTCAGTTTGATACCGATCTCTACAAGCTCACGCTGACCTCTATCGAAAAGACCCGCGTCGAAGCGGCGAGAAAACTCAAAGTGCTGTCGGTGATCAGTTCCCCGCAGCTGCCGCAAGAGTCCAAATTTCCCAATACGCCTTACATGATCGCGAGCTGGCTGCTGATTTGCTGCCTGCTGTTCGGCACCGTCAAATTATTGCTGGCGGTCATTGATGACCATAAAGATTAACGCGGTTTGTTCCGCTATCCCTTTTAGCCTGAAGAATCGCACACAGAGCTTGTTATGAAATTATTGAAGTCCGTTTTGATTTTGCTCGCCTGCCAGTTTACGCAGGCACATGCCATCGGGATTAATGCTGATCCTGAGATGACCGGCGCTGCGCCGTTGCCTGCATTTTTGTCCGGCCAGACTCAGCAAACCGGTTCTGACAGCGGTTTCGACGATACCCCGCGTCCGGCGGTTCAGGCCGTCATGAGCCGTATGTTTGGCGCACAGCTCTTCACCGGCGGCGCCGCGGCAGACAACGCCGCCAGCATCGGTTTCAACCCGAACTACATCATCGGGCTGGGCGATCAGGTGCAGATCCGCCTGTGGGGCGCGTTCAACTTTGATGGCGCACTGACCGTCGATCCGAAAGGCAATATCTTCCTGCCTAACGTCGGCCCGCTGAAAGTGGCAGGGATTTCCAACAGCCAGCTGAACAGCGTGATCACCACCAAAGTGAAACAGGTTTATCAGGCAAACGTGAATGTCTACGCCTCGCTGTTGCAGGCGCAGCCGGTGAAAGTGTTTGTGACCGGTTATGTCAGCAACCCCGGCCTTTACGGCGGCGTAGCCTCTGACTCGCTGCTCTCGTACCTGAGCAAAGCCGGTGGCGTGGATACCGAGCGCGGCAGCTACGTGGACATCGTGGTTAAGCACAACGATCGCGTGCGTTCACGCATCAATTTGTATGACTTCCTGCTCAACGGCGATCTGCGCCTCTCGCAGTTCTCTGATGGCGACACCATCGTGGTCGGGCCGCGTCAGCATACCTTCAGCGTGGATGGCGACGTCTTCAACAGCTATGACTTTGAATTTCGTGACAGCACGATCCCGGTCAGCGAAGCCCTGAGCTGGGCTCGTCCGAAACCGGGCGCGACGCACATGACCATTATCCGCCAGCAGGGCAGCATGAAGCGCAGCGAGTATTACCCGCTGAGCTCGGCACCGGGCCGGTCATTGCAGGACGGCGACAAGCTGATCATCAGTTCGGACCGCTACGCCGGTACGATTCAGGTTCGCATCGAAGGTGCGCATTCCGGCGAGCACGCGGTGGTGCTGCCTTACGGCGCAACCATGAGCCAGCTGTTGCCAAAAATTCGTACTAACAGCATGTCGCAGATTAACGCTATCCAGCTGTACCGCCGTTCTGTCGCCCTGCGACAGAAAGAGATGCTGGATCTGACATTGCAGAAACTCGAAGAAGCTTCACTTTCCGCGCAGTCTTCGACTCAGGAAGAGGCCCGTTTGCGTACTCAGGAAGCCCAGCTGGTCAGCCGCTTTGTCAATAAAGCGCGTCAGGTGGTGCCGAAAGGCGAAGTGGTGCTCAGCGAAGACAACCTTAATCAGGTGATCCTGGAAGATGGCGACGTCATCAATATTCCGGAGAAAACCTCGCTGGTCATGATCCACGGCGAAGTGCTGTTCCCGAATGCGGTGAGCTGGCAGAAAGGCCTCAGCCCGGAAGATTACATCGAGAAAGTGGGTGGCTTTACCCAAAAATCCGGCAATTCGAAAGTCATCCTGATCAGACAAAACGGCGAAGCGGTGAATGCCGAAGATGTCAAAACGCTGCAACCGGGCGACGAGCTGATGGTGCTGCCGAAGTATGAGTCGAAGAACATCGAAGTCACCCGTGGCATTTCGACCATTCTTTACCAGCTGGCCGTGGCCGCGAAAGTGGTGCTGACCCTGTAATGCTGGGGATTTTTTCTGGCGGGATCTACCGGATCCCGCATCTGACGGCGTTTCTCGGCGAGCCTTGCTGCAAGGTGTCGCTGGTGCGGCCGCTGCCGGATGACATCACGCGGGTTGCTGTCTGGGGCTATCGCCCGAGCGGCACCAAAGCGGTGGCGCTGGCAGAGAAAAAAGGCCTGCCGGTGCTGCGCCTCGAAGACGGTTTTATCCGCTCGCTGGGGTTAGGGGTGACCGGTTCGCCGCCGCTCTCCATGGTGCTGGACAGCGAAGGCATGTATTACGACGCTTCGCGTCCCAGTTCGCTTGAAGGGCTGATTCATCAGCACGAAGAGAATCAGTTACTGCATGACGATGCGCGCCAGGCGATGCAGATGATCGTCAGCGGGGATTTATCGAAATACAACCAGGCACCGGCGTGCACGCTCACGTCACCGCCGCAGGGCGCGGTGCTGGTGGTGGATCAGACCTTTGGTGATATGGCCGTGGTGTACGGCAACGCCGGCGCGGAACAGTTCGACAGCATGTTACAGGCTGCAATGGCGGAGAACCCGGAAGCGGAGATTTGGGTGAAAATTCATCCGGACGTGCTTCAGGGAAAAAAAGCGGGCTATTTCAGCCAGATAGCGCAACTGGCGAAGCAGAACCCGCGTATCAGACTGCTGGCGATGGACGTCAGCCCGCAGTCGCTGCTGCGCCGGGTGAGCCGCGTTTATGTGGTGACGTCGAATTACGGTTTTGAAGCGCTGATGGCCGGTAAGCCGGTCAGCGTATTTGGCCAACCGTGGTACGCAGGATGGGGGCTGACGGACGACCGCCACGCGCAGTCGGCATCCCTCAGCGCGCGACGCGGCAGTGCCACTCTGGAAGATTTGTTCAGCGCGGCCTGCCTGCGCTACACGCGGTATATCAATCCGGCAGACGGCAAACGCGGCACATTGTTTGACGTCCTCAGCTGGCTGCTGATGCAACGACAGCATCACCAGCAGCGCGCAGGACGTTTATGGTCGCCGGGACTGACGCTGTGGAAACGCACGATTTTGACGCCGTTTCTGCGCACCACCGGCAACAAAGTGAATTTCAGTAAGCGCTTCGCCGGTGAGTCTGCCTGCGTGGTGTGGGGCATTAAAGGTGAGGCTCGCTGGCAAAGTGCCGCCGCGCAACATCAGTTGCCGCAGTGGCGTATGGAAGACGGTTTTCTGCGCTCCGCCGGGCTGGGCTCAGATCTGCATCCGCCGCTTTCGCTGGTGCTGGATAAAACGGGCATCTACTACGATGCCACGCGCCCGAGCGATCTGGAGCATCTGCTCAGCCACTGCCACCTGACGGCGTATCAGCAGCAACGCGCCGCCGCGCTGCGTCACCGGCTGGTCGCCAGCAAAGTCAGTAAATATAACCTCGGCGCAGCGTTCACGCTGCCCGCCGACGCCGCCGGAAAGACGGTGATTCTGGTTCCGGGGCAGGTGGAAGATGACGCCTCGATCCTGACCGGCACGCTGTCGGTTTGTACCAACGGCGGGCTGTTACGGGCTGTGCGCGAACGCCATCCGGATGCATACATCATTTATAAACCGCACCCGGATGTTCTGGTGGGGAACCGGCAGGGGCAGATCCCCGCCGAAGATGTCAGCCGCTGGGCAGACAGTCAGGCATCAGATGCCGACATTATTCAATGCATTCAGGCCGCCGACGAGCTGCATACGCTGACCTCGTTGTCGGGATTTGAAGCCTTATTGCACGATAAAAAAGTGGTGTGTTACGGCATGCCTTTTTATGCCGGATGGGGGCTGACGCAGGATGAACACAGGTGTTCACGCCGTACGCGCCGCCTCACGTTAGACGATGTGGTTTATCAGGCGCTGATTGCCTACCCGTCGTATATCCACCCGCACAGTCGGGAGCCCATTTTAGCGGAGCAGGCGGTTGAACTTCTTGCTGCGACGCCGAGGGCAGAGTTGCAATTCACACGAGTTAAAGCGGGCAGGATAGTCCGGTATTACAGAAAATTGCTCATGCTGATTCGCGTGACCTTTTCCCGATGAATCAGATAATTACTCAAAGTTTGTAGCGTGGACGAAAATGGACAGTAAGGCGCTTACTACATTACTTTCTGGAAAAAAGTATCTGCTGTTGCAGGGGCCGATGGGGCCTTTCTTCAGCGATCTGGCACAGTGGCTTGAGTCTCTGGGGCGGGAAGCGGTGAACGTCGTTTTCAACGGCGGCGACAGGCGATATTCGCGTAAACGGGAATATCGCTTGTTTCAGCAGACCCCGAAAGAGTTTCCGACCTGGCTGAAAGAGACGTGGCAGGATTACGACTTCGACACCATTGTGTGTTTCGGGGATTGTCGTCCGTTGCATCAGGCAGCTAAGCGCTGGGCACAGGCCAAAGGTGTGCGCTTCCTCGCATTTGAGGAGGGCTACCTGCGCCCGCACTACATCACGCTGGAACAGAACGGCGTGAATGCCTATTCCAGTGTGCCGCGCGAGGCAGAGTTTTACCGTAACCTGCCACCAATGACCATGCCGGACATCGAGCAGCTCAAACCTTCGGCCTGGCAGCGCGTCCGTCATGCGATAACGTACTATCTGGTCGGGTGGGGCGCTCGCCATGATTTCCCGAAATACCGTCATCACAAATCCTTCTCGCCGTGGTATGAGGCGCGCTGCTGGACCCGTGCTGCCTGGCGCAAAAAGGTGTATGCCTTCCGTCAGCGCAATGTGTTGCAGCAACTTCAGACGGATCTGGATCAGCGCTACTTCCTGGCGATTTTGCAGGTCTACAACGACAGCCAGATCCGCAACCACAGCCCGTATAACGACGTGCGCGATTACATCAACGAAGTGATGCATTCCTTCGCCAAGAAAGCGCCGCCGACCGAGTTTCTGGTGATCAAACATCACCCGATGGACAGGGGGCACCGCTTATACGGGCCGCTTATCCGCCAGCTCGGTAAAAAATACCGCATCAATAACCGCGTGATTTACGTCCACGACCTGCCGATGCCGGAATTGCTGACCCATGCCAAAGCGGTAGTGACCATCAACAGCACGGCGGGGATATCCGCACTGATCCATAACAAGCCGCTGAAAGTGATGGGCAATGCGCTGTACGACATTAAAGGCATTACTTATCAGGGGCATCTGAACCAGTTCTGGACCTCAGGATTTAAGCCCGATATGAAGCTTTTCAAACAGTTCCGGCTATACTTGCTGCAGAATACGCAGATCAATGCGGTGTTTTATGGCGGGCATAAAAAAGACAAAGCTGCGATTGCCGATGCCCAGTACAAGCCGGTCTTCATCAGTCAAAAACTGGTGATGAACTACATTAAACGACAGCCTTCCTGAATGAATTGAGGACCATGCACAGATGCCAGCAAAACGGATGTTTACACCCTGTGCCTGTTTCTCTTTCATCATCCTTCTGCCTCTTTCCCTGACGGCCTGCGCGGTTGCTGATTCAGCATCCGCTTCCCACGAATGCCGGTTACCCGCCATGCGCGGTAACGTCTCGTTAGTGCCTTCCTGCGTTTATCACCAGGAGATGGTCATCACCGCCAGTCACACCACGGTCGATTGCCGTGGTGCGGTGCTCGACGGCGATAATGAGAAATCATTTGGGATATTCATCAACAGCAAAGGCAAACCCATGTCTGATGTGACGATCAGAAACTGCAAAGTGCGAAACTACACGCACAGCGGTATCCGCGTCACGTCTGACATAGCGGCAAACAAACTCAGCTCAGACCATGAAGAGAATTACCGCCGAACACCGACGCGCATCACGCTTGAGAACGTCGAGGTGAGCGGCAGCGGTCGGGTGGGGATCTACTTTGATGATTACGTCACCCACTCAACGCTGAAGAATTCCGTGGTTCGCGATTCGTATATGTCGGGCATTTATCTGGAACACTCATCGCGAAATAACGACATTGTGAATAACCAGATAATCAACAATGGGCATGAGAGCTTCGGCAAGGGAAAGCGTGAAGGATTAGCGGTGGATTCTTCGGCGTACAACCTGATCGAAGGCAACCGTTTCGAATCGAACGGGGCAGGGGGCGTGTTTCTGTATAAGAACTGCGGGGAACATTTCAGCACCGGCAAATCCGTGATCCGCTGGCAGCATAGTGACTACAACGTCATCCGCAATAATACGTTTGTGAATGAGCCAGTAGGCATCTGGCTGGCATCCCGGCAGAACCGGGATTTATCAGGATTTGACTGCGGGGATAAACCGAGAGAGGGATCGGGTAAATATTTTGCCGATTATGCCGATAACAATGTGGTGGAGGGGAATAGGTTTGATGGGGACGGGGTGAAGGTCAGGGATGAGGGGAATAATAAAATAAACTAGTATTTTATTGAATGCATGATAACGAGTTGCCTAAGACTCATTGATGAGAACCTTCATAAATAACACGTTATTTATAGTGAGTGATGGTGACATTAAAAATTAAAAACTGTGTATTTAAGTACTTTACACAAATCATTAACTCAAACTCATTTTTAAAATTAAAGACAAGCTGTATACTACATGTCTTTCTTTGTTTTGTGTGTTAATTTATCTAATTAGTAAATTCTAAAATAGAAAGTATCAGAGGTCAAAATGAAAGCTGTTAATCAAGTTTATACCTATTGGGAATCGAAAGAGCCTTTGCCTGCTTATTTAAAACTGTGCATGGATACCTGGTATAAAAACATACCAGATCTAAAAGTTGACATCATCAATCATAGTAATCTTTCTGCTTATATTGGCAACGATTATGATATCGAGAAGTTGAAAACCTTTTCTCTTCCAATGCAATCTGACGCAGTTTCTGCCTCTGTTCTTGCAAAAAGAGGAGGCATGTTTATTGATGCCGACACTATCATTACAAAAAATATTTTTGATGATTTCGTCAATTTTGCACCTAATAAATTTGTAGGTTTTGGAAAACCAAATTCAAAGGGTTTTCATCTTGCTGTAATAAAGTCATTGGATCCGAATAATCCGGTTGCAAAAAAATGGTCAAAAATAATAGCTGAAAGAATAAAAAATCGACCAGAAAATATTTCTTGGGCTTATCTGGGTAATGAACCTTTAGGTCAGGTTATGAATGACAAAGCCTTTTTTGAAGAATACCTCATAATGGATAGGTCCTCTTACGGTAATATTTTAGAAGCAACAATATTTAAAGAAGGAAATCCACAATCTGATTATTTTAATTTATATTTTAATGATAAAGTCAATGTTGACGAAGATTATGCTATATCCTGTGCTAAAAGTGGTCTAATTTCACTCCATAATTCATGGACACCTAGTTGGTATCGTTCGATTAAGGATGAGACAGAGGTCTTATCACAAAAATTATTAATTTCACGTATTTTAAAAAGAATTCTTTCAGTGTAAAAAAAAGTCCGGTGCATGAATGTATGCACCGGACTTTTATATGTTTAAAAATTAAATATGAACAAGATTAAGACAAAGATTCTAAAGTTAATTTTGACGATATCAATGTTTTCATCAGTTGTGCATCGTGCAAGCGATTCCAAATGTCTTCCCGATTAACTTCAGGATAACAACTCAGGATCGTTGACCAAGAATGCGAAGCCTCGGACCAGTTAGCTGACAAATGTGAAAGTTCTGCACGCAGAATCCATTCTTCTAATGTTATTGGCGGTCTAACACCATCGCGAAGTAAAATAGAAACTCCTTCTTCAACCATCCCTAACTTCCTGTAAGCCTCAGCTAAACGATAAGGAGACAACTCACATACATCAATTAAATCAAGCCAAGCCTCTGCCGCATTGGCCCAATTGTTTTCACTTGAGTGAAACTCTGCCATTTCAATTTTAAAAACAGAAGATTCGAGTATATCTATCGGCAGTCTGCCAAGAATATCTAAATAAAGAGATGCTTGTTTTGTGTGACGTAATGAAATCAAATAAGTAAGCACTAAATTACCAGGTAAGTGAATGATGTCTATTCCAGCATTATCTATCTGAGCGATAACTTTGGACCACTGACCATTTAGAAATGCAAGTTGTGCAATTTCATACCGATGTTGAATATCTTTCTTAGCGTAACTTTCGTATTTTATGAGTTGATGATGTGCATTAGATAAATCCTCAATTTCTCGATAGCATCTAGATAATATAAGGTCAAATTTATGTTCAACTATCTCTTCTCTAGAAAATGATTCATAATTTTCATTTATAAAATCTATTACACCTTGCCAATTACAAAAATTAATTTCCTGATAGATCTTAAATAAAACAGGTTCTTTTAGTTTTATATCAAGTCTATCGATTAACGTATTTTTTTCAGTTAATAATTCTAACTCAGCAATACATTGTAAAAGTAGTGCTTGGTGCTTAATACTATTTAATGAGGAGTTCAACCAAGAGTTCAAAGCATTAAGCCATTGATGACAAGCCATCGCTAGTTTAGCTTGCTCAATATAATAATCTTCATTTAAATAGATGTTTTTATCATTTGTAAGCTCGCCGAATTTTATAAGAGCTTCGTTTACCATGCCTCCCTCTCGTAATGCTTCAATAAGCTTCAAGATTCCAATTTGCTTATCATCAATTACTCCATGCTCTATAGCCTTTTTCCATCTGATAACTGCTGTCATCCAATCATTATGTGCTGATGCACTCAGAGCATAATCTAAAGCAATTTTAGGATTTAAAAATCCAATTGGTAATGGTTCATCCAGAGCCATTATTGCCCTAAAGGTTCTTTCGCAGTTTTTGCCGTCCCTTAATGGGAAGGTATTGTTAATTCTCTTGATTATTTCACCTGAAGGGACTGCCGAGTTATTAAGTAAAGTGTCAAGTTCATTAAATAGACCGGATTCTTCATTAACTACTGGTCCAAATCCATCCTCTCTATAATCGTAATACCCCTGAGAATAAGTATGTGCGCCATTAAATACTTCTTTTTCGTCAAACTGATAGTAGATAGTTGATTTATTCTGATAAGCCATATCAAAAGCTACAGAAGAATAATCAGTAATCATTAAAGATGATTTTTTAAATAAGTCTTGAATTCGGATATTGGCATGGTTCAGCACGTGAATATAATGTGGAGTATCGAACAGGTCTAAGTATGGAGAAACATTAACATGAGGGAAAAAAATCACTTTATAGTTGTATTTATCAGCTAAATCTTTAAGTCTTGATGAATGTAGAACTGATGACCATTTTTTATAATATACCGACTCTGAGAAATCAGGATTGATAGCCCTCTGTAATCCATCTTTAGCTGGCAAACCGACGATGTTTGACCGCCAGGTAGGCATTATAAGTATGATCTTATCATGAGTATTTTCAGTAGGAAGTAAATTGTCATGTCGAGGTAAGCCTGTCAAAACAACTTCTTTTTCAGAAAATTTATATTTTGTGTTGTCTCCTGATATTGATTTGTACTCTTCTGTAGAAGCCGTGATGAAACAATCGATATTTTCTTTTTGATTTAACCAGTTTGATAGATCATCTTTTATAACACCATGCTGTAAGAAAACGAAGTGTCTACCCTGTAACATATTTGGTCCAAGATAATTTGTAACACAGTGATCAGCATGTGAACTTATGACTTTTTCACAACTTTTAAGGGCATCTTCGTGTTCTTTTGTTCCAAAGGCTATGAGGTTGAATCCGCTGTCATTTAAGCGAGACCAATCATGTGAGTTAGATTGTAATATGAAAAATATACTTATATTTTTGTGATTTTCTTTTACATAGCGATAGAGGTGTTCTGCATTATCATCAGCCTGTATATCTCTATCCATAAATATCCAAGACCCAGAATATTTATCGGTGACCTCATATTTATTTTTTTTGTTCTCAAAATGTTGTGCAATGTTATAACCAGTTATACCATCGTTTTTTTGTTGTCCGCCTAATGAGATACTTGTCTTAAAATTAGATATTTTAACTGTCATCTTTTCTTTTGCACTTACAGGCACCCAAATCCTTCGTTCAAGAACAAAATTTTGGGATAGAAATTCATGACTTATTGTTTTAGCATAAACGGGAAAACAATCTTCACCGTCGATTTCAATACGTTCTAATTCAGGAGAACCTGAGAAATACCTTAACTGAACTAAGTTCTTTTTTGGATCAAATGATTCTATATAGACAATCTGAAATGTAGGAACAGTTTTTTTGAACTGAGAAAGAATACCAACCTTATGATAGAACCAACTCCCTGCTAAGCCAAATTCTAAAATAACTTTATCATCGATATAACTAAAAGTATTGTATACATTTTCAATAAATTCTTCTCTTAGTTCATCAGTTAAAAAGGATAGTTTATGCTCGTTATTAACCAGTCTTTTAATATACCATATTAAGTGATATAAAATGGTGACTTGTAGGGAGTATGGAATTTCTTGTCCTATCCTTACATATCTCATCATTGACTCAATACAACCCTTAGTTAGTACTGAACTATATAAACCAGGGTGCTCCCAAGCCTTATCAAGAGTTGATGTACCATCGCTACGTTTACGATAGTAATATTTAGAATTTTTCAAATAAGTTGCATATCCATCTGCATAGAATAGATAATTTGCTACGAAGGCTGCGTCTTCAAATGTTGGGCGTATTTCGTGATTAAATTCTAATTTTTCTTTTGTAATGATAGAGTGTTTAAAAAAGGCAGTGCTTGCTGATAATTGTATTTGCTTTCCTAAATTATTTATAGGGAAAAGCTTTTCGTCATGATTATAACGGTATTTTAATGGGTGATTGTCTTTATATTTTTTTGAATCCTCAAAATATGGTATTAAGTTACATGAAATCATATCCAGTTTTTTATTTTCATTTTTTGCAATGAAATTATCTATATTAGAAAAATATTCTCTATTCAAAAAATCATCAGGGTCGATAAATGTAACCCACTCGGTATTGACGTGTTGTAACCCCAGGTTTCTGGCTGAAGCTTGCCCACCATTTTCTTTATATAAATACTTAATGTTTTTAGGGTACTTTTTTTGCCATTTAAGAATTTTTTTAGCTGATGAATCTGTAGAACCGTCATCTACTAAAATTAGATAAATGTTATTTTTGAAATCCAGTTGTTGACTTATAATGGAGTCAAAAAACTCATCAAGATATTTCTCAACATTATAAACAGCTGACACAACTGTATAGTTTGATTTTCCATTTAATTTTTTTGGCTTAACTGAATTTATTTTTTTAATACGTTTAGAAGCCATATCCGAAAAGAAAAGTTTTGGATCACGAATCAGTTTTTTTAACTTTTTATTTAACATTTTATTTCTCTATTTCAAAATGATGTTTAAGTGCAGTGCTTAATATGATTTTGTAATTTTCAAGGGAGATTTTTTGCGTATTGAAATCATTGGCACAAAATGAATGGGGTAAGGTTCCTTCTTTTTTCGCTATTTTTAATGCTTTGAAATAACTTCTGGCTGCAGTAGAGCGAATATTAAAATAGTAGCAGACATCGCGAGTTTGAACTGACTTACCTTGAATATAAGACAGCCAAGGTGCAAAGAAAGTTGCTATATTCAAATCTTGGTCTGTTCTGAATTTATTAGAAAGAAAAGACTGTATTTCTTTAGAGTAGAGTTCCCACGTTTTCTCAAGAACACTTTTACGCAGCGGGACATAAGTATGAACAAGAGGTGTATCAATTTTAATGTTGTAGTCATCTTTGAATATTTCCACGGCACGAAGTGAAGCCGAGAGCGTTGGAGTATTCGCTCCTCTATCCTGCATGGTAATTAAACTTTTTCTTGAAAGGAACAGAGATGCGATACCGTTACTTTTGAAAAAATGCCCAGCAGGTAATGATCTCGCGACAAACACATCATCATTGAAATATATAAAGTGCTCAGCGAGGCCGGGGATTTTATGTAGATGAGCTTCGATTACGTGAGAATTAAACGTAGGGAGGAATTGACTTTCAATTATCTCATTATGATCTACTATTTTTATACGTTCGCTTGGAATTAACCATGATGGGCATTGGTTGTCAGTAATAATATAGATATTTCTCACCCATGGTAAAAATTTCTCAACACTTTTAATTGAGTAAAATAATTCGTCATGATTACTAAACCTCGCTTTATCAGTAGCGTGCTGTCCGATTTCAGAAAGATTAGTTTTAATTTTGTGCTCTTGATAACGTTCCTGCCATTCACTATCCGAATCATTTACCCAAGTGAAAACTACATCTATGGGGAAATTAATTTCTATCATTTCCTCGATAGCTAGATCGTGACGTATTAATATACTTTCCTCAATTTCAGAACATTGTATTTCATTTCTAATTATAGGATATTTTTTGTTCAAATAATCACGAAAGAAAACCCCAGGGCTTTTGAAAAATTTTTTAAGCTTTTTCATTGTAAAAAGTCTCATATGCTCAAGAGCAAGCATCAACTGATTTAATTAACTAAGTATTGTAAGAGTGTGGCATTTACAATTAATTAATGAGTTTGTGAAATATTAAGAATCACTAGTCTGCATCATTGTTGTTAGGAGGAAACGCTATATACCTTCGTCAATTTTATAATTTTCTATTGCTTCGTCCACCGATTCATAATATTTAACCTGATTGTCCCTGCCAATAAATAACGCAACATCACAGAATTCTTTTAGTGAACTGAGGCTATGAGAAACCATCAAGAAACTTGATTCATCATGTCTAGATTTGAATAGCTCTGCACATTTTTTTTTGAAACGAGCATCGCCAACAGCTGTGACTTCATCAACGAGATAGTAGTCAAATTTAAAAGCCATACTCAGACCGAAACCAAGGCGTGATTTCATCCCTGAAGAGTAAGTCTTAATAGGCATATCAAAGTATTTGCCCAGTTCAGCAAACTCTTGAACAAATGCTACTTTCTCACGCAATTCATCTTGTGAAGAGTACAATCTGGCAACAAATTTGACGTTCTCACGGCCTGTCAAGCTACCCTGAAATCCTCCGGCTAAACCAACGGGCCACGAGATTGTATTATTTGTAATTATTTTACCGCAGTCGGGGCGATCAATACCTCCAATTACACGAAGTAGTGTTGATTTACCGGCACCATTGCGGCCAATAAGGGCTACGCTTTTATTTGATGGTAACTCGACGTGTAGATTTTTGAAGACGTAATGGCGTCCTGCAGGAGTTCGATAAGATTTGGTAAGATTTTCGATTTTAATCATGAGGTCAACATAGCCTCTTCTCTATTCCGATAAAGAGCTAAACCTATAAATAAAGTCAATAAAGAGCAGAAAGCTAAATAGTATAAACTTACCCCATCACTGGAATAACCAGGAACGACAGATGCTCGGCTTAGTTCTACAATATGCACGATTGGATTCCAAAGAAGATAGGGCCAATATTCTTTTGGGATATTGTGTAGAGAAAACATTATGCATGAAATAAAATATAACGGTTTAATTAAAATAGGTAAGAACTTTTCAGTTTCAGGCATTGTTTTACTAATCACCATAAAAATAAGCCCAACACCGCTAGAAAGTATTATCAAGAAAAACCAGGTTAAAATTAACGTGATAACGTTTACAATTTCAAATTCTTCTCCTAACAGGCCTACGATCATCATAAGTAAAATATAGACGAATGCGTAGATGAGAGATTCTAATATTGCTCTAGCTATAATTGTATCAATTGGCCTTACAGGTCGATAGTTAAAGAGTCCTTGATTAGCCTCAATAGCTCCTATAGAGCGATTGCTTATATTGCTAAAAACAAAGAAGGGGATAATTCCATTAATTAAAAAAACGGGAAAAGAAATATCTGGCATAGTCCTATGCATAATGAAACCGATGATGCTTAGCAAGATAAGCATATGTGCCATAGGCTCTAATGCGGCCCAAAGGTAACCAAGTCTGAACTTACCAAAACGGGTCTTAATCTCTCTTAAAAAAAGCGCTTTTACGGCCGCTTTTTGTACTTCCAAGCCACTACGTGCCATCTTTTTTGTCCAGTTTTTATTCGATTTTCCACGCTACCGCCCCTGGCTTATGGCTACCAATGTGCTGAAATCAGGGTCAGATTGTGGGAAACGGCGTGGTATTTCACCTCAGTGAGGTAGCCGCAGAAGGAGTGTCACTTTTCCATAAGTTACTATTGGAGGGGCCATGCCGGAGTGAACGTCCATTGTAAGAATTCTCTTAACTTTCAGTGTCTTATTTCAATGCCTAATTTCACAAAAAAGTAAAGGTTACGACTAAATATTTCAGCAAGTTACAGGTCATATCGCATTCATGTAAAATTGCTTTGGTCTATTAATTTGCCTTTAAACATTCATCACACCTATTGATCTAAGAGCTTTCTGACACGTCTAATAAAACTCTTATTTATCAGTCGGCTAGTGGTACCGGTTTCAGGACTGATTAGTTCTGAATTAGTTTATATAGAAACTATTCATATAAGTTATTATTCAAAGTTCTTACAAAAAACGTTATGAGTCAGGGATTTCAGTGCAAAACGAGGTATCGGGAGGGGAGGGGGATGAAAATAGAAAAGGCCAGTCGCTTACGCCACTGGCCTTATTTTTTGCATTGATCCGATGATTAGCCGCAGCCTTGATCAGGCTGCGGTTACCGAGTCCTGATTACTCGATATTAGATTCGATGAACCACAGGAATTTATCCAAATCGCGTGATGCGGCGGTAAAGATATCTGCGGTGTCTTCGTCTTCCACTTCGCCGATGGCTTTACGCGTATCGTTGGCGACAACGGCAAAACGATCTGCCAGCGCTTTCAGGTGTTCCTGCACGGTATGGATGTTAGTCGGGTAGCTTTTCAGTGGGGTTTTATCGTTAACCACTTGCACGGTACCCAGCGCAACGCCACCTAACTGCACCACACGTTCTGCGATGGTGTCCTGGTGATCGATAACTGCGGTACGGAATCCATCAAGCATTTCGTGCACGGCGATGAAGTTTGCGCCACGCATGTTCCAGTGTGCCTGCTTGATGATCAGCGACAGATCGATGTATTCCGCCACCAGGCGGTTCAGCACTTTGATGGTGCTCAGTTTAACGTTTTCATCTAAATCGTTGCGTGTATAGATAAGTTCAGAAGATTTCGTTTTGACCAGTTTAGCGGTACTCATATTTATATCTCCTTGTTAGATTTACTTATTAGTTAATGCATATATCTCGTAACTGGATCCAGTATAGCAATAAATTTCAGTTTTGCAGGAAAGTCGTTCCTATCGTTCCGATAGCGTGTGCCATATATTGCCTGCCAGACGATGTTTATTAATTTATCATGTTGATTTTTAAGGTGGATAGGAATGTTCCTGAATTCACGTAAATAGTAGGTCAACCGGGATGTTGAATTATTCCTGAATGTAACATGACATGTTATGTCTATATTTATGACAGCAAAAACAGAGAATGATAAATATTCTCGCCTGAGAATGATGGCTAATTTAACACTATTTTCCGGTGAGAATAATCAACGGGGGAAATATTTCCCGCCGTTGATTATTAAGAGGTTTCACTGCCTGCTGAATACCCGTTTCACAGCGTCAGCGCACCGCTGTACAGCACGGCACCGGTCGGTTGCCCGGTAGGAGAGCCGCCGCGTGGTTCAACACTGATCGCAAGCTGGTAACCCGGATCCGGCATTTTTGCCGCCAGCGCCAGCTGAGTGGGTTGCCGGGTATTGAGTAAGCCCAGCGAACGCGGTTTGCCGCCCGGCGGGATGGCCCAGAGTTCCAGGCTGCGGTCATCCGCCACGCGCTGCGCATTGAGCGGGGTCAGCATCAGGCTGCGGGTGCTGGCATCCGCACTCACCACCCATTGCCCGCCCGGAGCGCCTTCACTGCTGGCGAGGATCGCCACCGGCATAGGCACGCCCGGTTGTACCAGCAGACGCGGGATCAGCAGCAGTGCCGCCAGCCCTGCGGCCAGTGCCCAGCCAAGATAACCGCGCAGCGGCGTTTTGGCGGGAGCCGCGCGTTTTGCAGGTTGCAGCGCAAGGTTATGCTGAATGCGCTTCCACACCGAAGCGGGTGGGATCACCGGGATGATCTGGTTATCCAGTTGTGTGAAGGCTTCCTGCCAGCGCGCCACTTCGGCCGCCAGTTCAGGGTCTTCCTGCATTTTTTGCTCGAATTGAATTTTTGCTGCGCCGCGCAACGTGCCGAGCGCATATTCAGCGGCGAGGGCAGCATGATAATGGCTTCTGCTTTTCATAGTCCCACGCAGCTCTTTAAGTGATCCAGGGCGCGACGGATCCAGCTTTTTATCGTCCCCAGGGGTTGTTGTAGATGAGATGAAACCTCGCCGTGAGACAGACCCTGATAATAGGCAAGGATCAGGCTTTGTCGTTGTTCGGCGGGAAGGTGCGCCAGACAGTTCGCCAGCACTTTGGCATCGCTGTCTTGTTGCAATCTTTGCAGGGGTTCATCACTTTCTTCGACGTAACGGTCCGCCACGCTGTCGTCCAGTTCGTCTGTCTGGTTATCGCTGCCGCGCATCCAGTCGATGGCGCGGTTGCGGACAATGTGGGTGAGCCAGGTCATCGGGGAACTGAGGGCGGGGTTATAAGACGCCGCCCGGTTCCACGCGGTGATGTAGCTGTCGTGCAAAACTTCCTCTGCCCAGGCGTGTCGTCGCAACATGCGTAATGCCACGGCGAAAAGTCTCGGGGAAGTCAGACGGTAGAGTTGCTCGAATGCCTGACGGTCGCCACTGGCCATGGCGCTCATCAGTTCACGCTGAACTTCCAGCGCTTTCTCTGGTGTCGTATTTTTCAATAAAGGGTCATGCATTCGCCCATCCTGACTTTCTGAGATACTGTTTCATAAGGAAATCCAGCTCTCAGTATAGTCCCCAAAATAATTCGTGTTGCAGTGCCTGGGCAGAAGCTGATCACAGCCTTCAGCGGACGCCTCTGCAACGCGAAGTATCAAGGGGCAGCCGGTATTATTTAGGCATCAGTACGGTATCGACCACGTCGATTACACCGTTTTTCTGTTGAACGTCATAGGTACTGATATTGGCGATATTCCCTTTGCCGTCTTTCAGCTGAATATTGTGCGGGCCGTTGTTGAGGATCCACAGTGGCTGGCCGTTAACGGTTTTCAGTTCCGCGGTGCCGTTCCCTTTTTTCAGCAGTTTTTCCAGATCTTTCATTTCATATTTACCGGCCACCACGTGGTAGGTGAGGATGCTGGTGAGTGTGGCTTTGTTTTCAGGTTTCACCAGATTCTCGACGGTGCCCGCCGGCAATTTAGCAAACGCGGCATTGGTCGGGGCAAACACGGTGAACGGACCTTTACCCTGCAACGTGTCCACCAGGCCGGCAGCTTTCACGGCGGCAACCAGTGTGGTGTGGTCTTTGGAGTTCAGGGCATTCTCTACGATATTTTTGGACGGATACATTTCAGCGCCACCCACCATGGTGGTGTTTTGAGACATCATTGCAGCCATTGACGCGGTGCTCAGCAGCAGCGAAGCACAGATAGCGGTACGGATTAATGTTTTCATGATGTAGTCCTTCGTAAGTTGAGTAGGTAAGGTCTTGCCTCACATCTATACATACGAACGACACCCCGCTTTTGGATGCAGGAAAAGATGAAAAAAAGTGAAATAAACCAACGTTATTTTCAACACATTGATTATCAATAAAAAAACCACGCGCATTGGCGTGGTTTTTTATTGGAATAACGCAGAGATTATTTCCCCGACGGATTATTTCCGGGCACATCCACCGTTTCGATTTTGGTTTTACGCTGGATCGTCAGCGTTGAACCGGCAGAAGCCGCGATAATCGCCGCCAGCCCCAGCCACTGTGACGCCGTCAGGAACTCGCCCAGGAAGATAATCCCGGAAAGCGCGGCCATGGCCGGTTCCATGCTCATCAGCGTGCCGAAGGTTTTGGCGGGCAGCTTGGTCAGCGCCATCATTTCCAGCGAATAAGGGATGGCAGAGGTGAGCAGGGCGATCAGCAAGCCTAGCGGCAAGATTTCCCAGCTGAAAATAGAGGTGTGCGCCTGCGCGATGCCAATCGGGAAGAAGATCAGGGCGGCGATAACCGAGCCCATCGCGGCAGTCCCCGGCCCGTAGCTGCTGCCTGCACGCTGCCCGGCAAGAATATAGATAGCCCAGCAGGCACCGGCGATCAGCGCAAAGCACGCCCCTTTGAGATCAACGCCACCGGCACTTTGTCCGAGCGGCAGCAAAAACAGTAATCCGGTCACGGCCAGCGCCACCCAGACAAAATCCACCGGGCGGCGGGAAGAGAACATCGCCACCGCCAGCGGCCCGGTGAACTCGAGCGCAACGGCAATCCCGAGCGGCACGGTGCGCAGCGCCAGATAGAAGCTGTAGTTCATACAACCCAGCGCAAGCCCGTACATCAACAGTGCGCGAAAATTACCGCCGCGCATTTTGAAGCGCCACGGTCGGAAATAGATCAGCAGCAGAATGGAACCCAGCCCGAGACGCAGTGCCGTTACGCCCTGCGGGCCGACGACCGGGAACAGCGTTTTCGCCAGTGACGCGCCGCCCTGTAAGGAAAGCATGGCGATGAGCAGCAGCAGGATGGCGACCAGAGGTGAGGCTTTCTTAGGTAATGCCGGCACCGGCGGGCTGTTGTTGTGTTCTTCTGCGGGCACGGCGGCCTGCATTTTTTTTCCTGACTGTGTCATCCATAGCGCCTTAGGAGGTGATCCGTTTTAACGATTATCTTGAGATTTATAGTTTTGAAAAGAAAGGTAAAGCACCGTCAGTGTAGAGGGAAATGGGGGAAGAAAAAATCAGTGAAAAAAGTTTTTTTCGGCAGCGGGTTTTCCGAAAAAAAATTTAAAAAGCCGAAAATGTTGCGAAAAAATGTCGATTTTTCGTCCAAAACTTTAGGAATTATCTGCTAATCTTAAAAAGTTCAATAAGTTTTTCTTATAGTTTTAGTGACGAAAATCACAGTAAAATTAATAAGATATAGCGTGTTGGAAACTTTATGTTACACGATAGAGTGCTTTGGACATCTATATTCAGGCAGAGTTTCACGCTGGTTTTTGTTATATTTTCAAACGTGAAGGTTACTTTGGTTTCCCATTTTGAGGTGGTTTATGAAAAAAATTGCATGTCTTTCCGCATTAGCTTGCGTAGTAGCACTGGGCGTTTCAACAAGCGCATTCGCTGACACCAGCACCGTAACCGCTGGTTACGCTCAGGGTGATATGCAAGGCGTTGCTAACAAAGCAAACGGCTTCAACTTGAAATACCGTTGGGAACAAGATAACAACCCACTGGGCGTTATCGGTTCTTTCACCTACATTGAAGACGACAGCACTCCGTCTTCTGGTGACTACCGTAAAGCACAATACTACGGTCTGACTGCGGGTCCTGCTTACCGTCTGGCTGACTGGGTTTCCATCTACGGTGTTGTAGGTGTGGGCTACGGTAAATTCCAGCAGAACGACAACGCAGCATCTACTGCAAACCGTCAGAAATTTGACAACAGCGACTACGGCGTATCTTACGGCGCAGGTCTGCAGTTCAACCCAATCCAGAACGTTGCTCTGGACGTTTCTTACGAACAGTCCCGTATCCGCAGTGTTGATGTTGGCACCTGGATCGCTGGCGTAGGTTACAGCTTCTAATTCTTCGCCGCAGCGTAACGCTTTGCCGTTACCCTCCCGCGAAAACAAAAACCGCTCATTGAGCGGTTTTTTTATGCCTTTTTTCCAGCCGGGGTGAGGGCAGTTATTGAGACTTAAATCCCGCTAAACCAGTTATACCCCTGATCTTCCCAGTATCCGCCCGGATATTCATTGGTAACGAAAATCGCGCCGATGTGTTTGGCATTTTTAAAGCCCAGTTTGGTCGGCATGCGCAGGCGTAACGGGTAACCGAAATCCGGCGGCAGCGGTTTGCCGCCAAAATCCAGTGCCAGAATGGTCTGCGGATGCAGCGCCGTCGCCATATCAATGCTGGAATAATAGCGGTCATCGCATTTAAACCCGACATATTTGGCGGTGAGATCCGCCCCGATATGTTGCAGGAAGGTTTTCAGCGGCACGCCTTTCCACTGGCCGATGGCGCTCCAGCCTTCAATGCAAATCAGACGGGTGATCTGGCTTTCCTGCGGCAGGCGCTGCAATTGTTCCAGCGTCCACGGCGCTTTTTTCTGCACCAGCCCGGAGACTTCCAGCCGGTAATTGGGGATATCTATCTCCGGAACGTTGTATTCCGGATAAAAAGCATTAAAGCGGAACGGCGTGGTTATCTGATCTTCGCGGTAGGTTTGCGCCAGTTTCTGACCGCTGAACAGCCAGCCCTGAACCCGATCGTTCCAGCGCGACATCGCCCACAGCACTTTGTCGACCTGATCGCCGTCCTGCAAATTACAGCCGGTCAGCATTGATACCGCGCCCAGCGTCAGGCCGGAACGCAGCAACAGACGGCGCTGAATATTCACCAGCTGTTTGCGCTGGTCGGGCTCAACAATGATTTTTGGCCGGTCTGATTTTTCACTCATCCGTGTTCTCCTGCGTACTGATTTTTTTGCCACCGGTGATCATGGCAACGAACGTTTTCGGCACCAGCAACACCATCACCACGTGAACCACCACGAACAGCATCACGCCGCTCATGGCAAAGAAATGGACATAACGGGCGATATCAAAACCGCCAAACAGCCACACCAGGCCGCTGAACTGAACCGGTTTCCAGATAGACAACCCTGAGAGCACCAGCAGCAGGCCGAGCAGCAGCACGCCGACGTACATCAGCTTTTGCACCGCGTTGTACTGGCCGGGTTTGTGCGGCAGCCTGAACGTCACGGCACGGACCGTATCCCGCCAGACAGAACGTGGGCTGAACGGGAAAAAGTCACGCCTGAAATGGCCTGTGAACAGCCCCCACAGCACATAAAACAGGGCATTGGCCGCCATCAGCCACATCACCGCCAGATGCCAGGCAATGTTGCCACCCAGCCAGCCGCCGAGGGTGGTGCTTTGCGGAAAGGTAAAAGAAAAAATCGGATCGGCGTTATAAATTCCCCAGCCGCTCATCACCATGCCGATCATCGCGAAAAGATTAATCCAGTGGCACAGACGAACCGGCCAGGGATGAATACGCTTTTTTTTCGGCAAAGAGGGCGGCGGGGAGGCACTTTGTGCAGAGGAGGTACGCAGCGGGGAGGGTTGAGATTTCACGGATAAACTCCTGCGTAATGAGAAACTGCGCAACGTGAATGAGGGAGGATTCACCCTGCGCAGTTCTTCAGGAACCACTGCTTGCGGCTGACAGACACGGCCCGCCGGAGCAGCGTGCTAAAGGGTTACATCGGCGGTGCGACGCCATCTTTACCGGCGGCGATACCACGGGCAACCAGTGCGCCTTTATCGTCTTTCATCGCAAACAGCACGATTTTAGTCCCAGGTTTCAGCAGGCTGCGGTCGCCCGGCGCCAGCAGAACCACCGGCACATCGTCAGGCACTACAACCGTTTTTTCTGCGTCATGGTATTTCACGGTCAGCGTGCGGCCATTGGTGTTCACCAGTTTGCCGACGGTACCGTTAGTCATGGTATTGATTTTGCCATCGGCGGATTCAAACGGGTTGAACCCTTCGCCGCTGCCGCGCAGGCTTGGCGCGAAGACGTGCACTTCCAGCGCTTTCAGGGTGCCGTTGGCCTGTGGAACGGCCGCGGTACCGATGAAGCTGTCCGCTTTGATGTCACTGATCTGGCCTTTCGTCACCGCGTTGATTTTGGTCTGATCGGTCAGTTTAACGTCCAGCTTATCGCCCTGACGGGTGGTGATCTGCATGGAGGAATCATTAACGGATTCAATGGTTCCGCGCGTAGGTTTGATGACGTTGTCCGCAGCAAAGGCAGATGTCATGCCGCTGCACATCAGCAATGAACCGAGTAACAGACCGGCCAGACGTGTTGGTGTGTTCATGTTTAACTCTCCAGTTTCTTACGTATTTTCATTCAGGTAGAGGTATCACTGCACGAGGCAGTGAGGAATGACTTCATTAAGAGTGGACGATAAACCGGGATTGGCAGATGACAAGTTGATGACAAAATTGTCATCAAAGGTGTCTGACGAAACTGATAAACTTCCCAGGAATCATTCTTTGGGTGAATGGTCATGCGGCGCTGAGGGCCTGAATGCGGATACTGGTGATAGAAGATGATGTCAGCACAGGCGATTACCTGAAAAAAGGGCTGACCGAAGCAGGTTACAGCGTGGATCTGGCGCGTAATGGCGCTGACGGGCTGTTTCTGGCGCTCGAGGACGGTTACGACGCGGTGATCCTTGACGTCATGCTGCCGGGGCTTGATGGCTGGCAGGTGATGGAAGTGCTGCGTAAAAAAAGCGACGTGCCGGTGCTGTTCCTGACCGCACGCGACGAAGTGCAGGATCGCATTCACGGTCTGGAGTTGGGCGCAGACGATTACCTCATCAAACCTTTCTCCTTCACCGAACTGGTGCTGCGTATTCGCACGCTGCTGCGCCGTCCCGCCGCCCGTGAGCCGGATATCTACAGCGTCGCCGATCTCAATCTCGATCTGCTTCGCCGCCGCGTCACCCGTCAGGATCAGACCATCGCGCTGACCAACAAAGAATTTATGCTGCTGCATTTGCTGATGCGCCGCGAAGGCGAAGTGCTGTCGCGCACCATGATCGCTTCTCAGGTGTGGGATATGAATTTTGACAGCGACACCAACGTGGTGGATGTGGCCATCAAACGCCTGCGCGCCAAAATCGACCGCGCCTTTGAGGTCAAACTGATCCATACCGTGCGCGGCATCGGCTATGTCTGCGAAGTGCGCCATGACTGAATTTGCTGCGAAATCAACACCACAACGCGCGATGTCCCTGACGCTACGGGCCACGCTGCTGTTTGCATTGTTAGCCTCTCTGGTGGTGAGCGCCGTCGGGGTGTACCTCTATTACTCGCTGGAAAAAGAGCTGGTGCGCCGCGCCGATTATCAGGTCAGCGGGCGCGTGCAGTATTTTCGTCATTTGCTGGCGAGCGAATTTCCGCTGTCACAGCTCAGCCACAACCCCGGCCTGTTCGAAAATATGCTCGGCAACGAGCGCGATATTCTGACCTTCCGCCTCAGCGGGCAGCCCGCGCTGATTAACGTCAATCCTTCGCGTTTACAGTTACCGGCAGTGGCACCGGTGCCGGACGGCCAGCCGTTAACCCTTGGCACCGTGCATAGCCTCTCTGCGCCCGACGGCACGCCGGTGCGTTTCGCCCGTGCCGCCGTCAGAATGCAGGATGGCAGCACGGTGGAGATCACCGCGGCGCACTTCATGACCGGCGAAGCGCGGATGCTGTCAACGTTCCGCTGGCAGATAACCGGCGCAGTGCTGTTTGCCTATTTTCTGATTGCTGCGCTGGGCTATGGCGTCATCCGCCGGGGGCTGCGTCCGCTGCGGCATATGGCGCAGGAGGCAACGAAAATTCATCCGGCCAGTTTATCCACCCGTCTGAGCAGTGAAAATGCGCCGCAGGAATTGCAGCAGTTGATCTTTTCTTTTAACGACATGCTGGAAAGGCTGGCGGAAGGTTATCAGCGTCTGACGCAGTTCTCCGCCGATCTGGCGCATGAGATCCGCACGCCGGTGGGCGCGCTGATGGGGCATTGTCAGGTGGCGCTGTATCAGCCGCGCAGCACCGAGGAATATGAAACGCTGCTGGCGAACAACATGGAAGAACTGGAGCGTATTTCGCGCATGGTGGAAAACATCCTGTTCCTGGCGCGCGCCACCGATGCGCGTTCGGTGCTGACCCTCACCAGTATTGATGTGTCGGCGGAAATGACCCGTATTCAGGAGTATTTCGAAGGACTGGCAGAAGAGCGCGAGATGACGTTGCACAGCGCGGGCGAGGGAATTGTTTACGCCGATGCCATTTTGTTCCAGCGTGCGCTCAGCAATCTGGTCGCCAATGCCGTGCGCTATGCGCATCAGGGAACGGCAATCTGCGTGCGCGCAGAGTCTCATGGGAAAGGCATGGATATCCATGTGATAAGCCAGGGTGACCCGATCCCGCCTGAAAAACTCGGCAAACTGTTTGACCGTTTCTATCGCGCCGATGCTTCGCGCAGCGAAGGCGGCAGCTCCAGCGGGCTGGGGTTGTCCATCGTGCAGGCCATTATGGCGCTGCATCAGGGCAGTGTCCGGGTGGTGAGTTCCGCGCAGGGAGAAACCCGCTTCACGCTCACTTTTCCGCGCGAAGAGCACAAGCTTTCTCAGTAGTTTCTCAATAAACGTAAGAAACGGGCAGCGGGTGTAAGAAAATTATCAACATTATCTCACTGAAAGATAAAGGTTTCGTTAATCCTGTTACATTATCACATTGGAAGAAACGAATGAATTTGAACGAAAATACGCGGCCCGGAGTCTGAATAGTCCTAAGGAGTGTTTTCAATCCTCCGGTACGAGCGGTCAACATGACGTAAACAGACTCACCAAAGAGCCATTTATTACTAATGCAAAAATTACGATTACTTTCGCAACAGAGCATTTTTCTGTTCATTGCGCTTTATCTTGGGATCCTGCTTAACCTTCCGATTTTCTTCCGACGTTACTCCCAGTTGCACTATGACAATGCGTTGTCGATCGCCGTTGAAATGCTGGCCGCCTTTGCGCTGGTCTATTTCCTGTGTGTGCTGCTGTCGTTTACCGGGAAAACGGTCTTCCGCATTCTGATGAGCGTGGTGGTGATCTCTTCCGCCGCGGCCAGCTACTACATGATCCTGTTCAACGTCGATATCGGTTACGGTATTTTGGCGGCGGCACTGGCGTCAGACTCCATTGATTTATCGAAAGAATCCATCGGTACGCATTTCATCGCCTGGACGGTGCTGGTCAGCCTGATCCCGGTACTGCTGTTGTGGCTGAGCACCATGCCCGGCGCGGCATTCAGAGAAACCACCCTGAAAAAATTGGCAGTGAAAATCGTTCTGCTGGTCGTCTCCGGTTTGCTCTGTTACCTGCCGCTGCAAATGATGGGCAAAGTGCAGGATCGTCATGATCTGGTGAATAACCGCATGATGGCAAGCTACGGTGGCGTGGTGGCGGGCACTTATTCGCCGTCCAACTGGCTTTCGGCGCTGGGGCTGTATGTCTACAGCAGCTACAGCCAGGCGGAAGACACCAAAAACCTGTTCGATCCGGCCAAACATTTCACCTATAACGAACCGGCAGATGCCAAAGACATGTACGTGGTGTTTGTGATTGGTGAAAGTGCACGCCGCGATCACATGGGCCTGTATGGCTACGATCGTGATAACACGCCGAATCTCGATAAAGAGAAGAATCTTGTGGCCTTGCAGGGCTATTCCTGCGACACCGCCACCAAGCTTTCCCTGCGCTGTATGTTTGTGCGCGAGGGCGGGGCGTCTGAAGCGCCGCAGCGTACGCTCAAGGAAGCCAACGTGTTCTCCGTGCTGAAAAGCAAAGGCTGGAGCTCAGAGTTGTATTCCATGCAAAGTGAAGCCTGGTTCTATAACAAAACCCGCGCCGACGATTATTCCCTGCGTGAAAACATTGCTTCTGAGAAGCGCAACGCCGGTAAGCCGGTCGATGACATGTTGCTGATCGATGAAATGAAAGATTCGCTGAATAACCATCCAAACGGTAAACATCTGATCATCCTGCACACCAAAGGGTCGCATTATCTCTATTCCGACCGCTATCCGCGTTCATTCGCCAAATATCAGCCGGAATGCATGGGCATTGACGATTCCTGTTCTACCCAGGAGATGATCAACGCCTACGACAACTCACTGCTGTATACCGATTATTTCCTGTCGCAGGTGTTTGACCAGTTGCGCGATAAAAATGCCATCGTGTTCTACGCATCCGATCACGGCGAGTCGATTTCAAAAAGTATGCACTTCCACGGCACACCGCGCGATCACGCGCCACCTGAGCAGCGTACCGTGCCGATTATGGTCTGGGCGTCGGACAAATTCCTCGCCAACGATCAGAACAGAGCCGGTTTCGAACAGCTGCAAAAAATGGCTGCGCAGAAGAAGCCTGCATTCCATGAAAAACTGTATGACACCCTGCTCGGTTGTATCGGCTACACGTCTCCGGACGGCGGGATTGTCCAGCAGCATAACTGGTGCCACGTAGCCGATCCGGTCGCACCGGCAAAATAACCCTCGCCCCACGTCGCCATCTTTTTCTTCAACCAGAAAAGGTGGCGACATCCTTCTGGTCGTTCCTCGTTTTTTAAGTCACAATCGCTTAACAAGGTATTGAGAGTATTCTCTTCTGCTATTTTTTTATCAGGGCTGATGACCGATGGAAGCACTTCGAATTACAGTTTGCGTACTGACGGTCATAATGACCCTTCTGACGCTGCTGCCCCTCTCCCGCAATCAACACTGGTGGGTGCGGGTATGGGATTTTCCCCGCCTGCAAATGGCGTCTTTATGCTTAGTTTTCCTGCTGACTGAGCTGTACATTCTGCCGTTTGGCGGCGTGCTCTCGACCATCACCATCGTGCTGACGGTGGCCTGCATGCTCTATCAGAGCTGGTGGATTTTGCCCTACACGCGTCTGCATCCGGTGCAGGTCAAAAAAGTCGCGCCGAACGGGCATTCCCGCATCAAAATTATCAACAGCAACGTGCTAACCACCAACCGTCAGGCCGGTAAATTACTGAGCCTTATCCAGCAAAATAAGCCCGATATCGTGGTCCTGCTGGAAACGGATCAGTGGTGGGAAGATCAGATGGCACCGCTTGAGCCGGATTACCCGCACAGCCTGCGCTGCCCGCTGGATAATCTCTACGGCATGCACGTTTACTCGCGCCTGCCGCTGCACGACGCACAGATTCAGTATCTGGTGGCCGACGATATTCCGTCGATGCATTTTCGCGCCGAACTGGCCTCCGGGGAACAGGTCGTACTGCACTGCCTGCACCCGATGCCGCCAAGCCCGACCGAAGCCGATGAATCCACTGACCGCGACGGTGAGCTTATCGCCGTCGGGCACACCGCGGCCAAAGCGACCTATCCGACCATTGTGACCGGCGACCTGAACGACGTTGCATGGTCGCGCACCACGCGCCTGTTCATGAAAGTCAGCGGTCTGCTCGATCCGCGTCGTGGCCGTGGCATGTACAACACGTTCCACGCCAGTTATCCGTTCCTGCGCTGGCCGCTGGATCACGTTTTCCACAGTAAACATTTCACGCTCATCGGCCTGCAACGCCTCGGATTCATGGGCTCGGATCACTTTCCCATCATGGTCGAACTGGCGCTGACGCCTCAGGAAGGGCAGGATCAGGAATCGCTGGAAATCGATAATGAAGACATTGAAGAAGCCGAGGAAAAAATGCAGATCGCGGGTGTGAAAACCAGCGACGTGCACAGGGCGGAAAAACTGAACCAGCCGGTCTTCGGTCTGTAATCATGACCAGCGAACGTGCGCGTTTGCCACTGGCCGAAGACTTACGGGTTTTTCTGGCTGTCGTGAATAAGCAGAGTTTTGCCGCCGCCGCCACGGAGCTCGGGCAGTCTCCGGCCTATGTCAGCAAACGCATTCAGATCCTCGAAGAGTCGCTGAATTGCCGTTTGCTGCACCGTTCGACCCGCGGCGTACGGCTGACTGAAGACGGCGAACGCACACAGCGCTGGGCACTGCAAATCCTCGATACGTTTGATCACTTCATCGGCGACCTGTCGGATTCGCGCAGTGAAGCGCGCGGCAACGTGCATATCTGCAGCTCGTTCGGTTTCGGACGCTGCCATGTGGCGCCGGCAGTGGCCGAGCTGGCCGAGCGTTATCCGCAACTGAATCTCCGCCTTGATCTGTTTGACCGCGTGGTCGATCTGGTTGCAGAAGGTATTGATCTGGAAATTCTGGTGGGCGATGACATTCCGGAGCAGCACATCGGTAAAAAACTGGCAGAGCATCAGCGGATCCTCTGCGCATCCCCGGAGTATCTGGCCGCCCACGGCGAGCCGGATTCGCCGGAAGCGCTCGCACAGCATCAGTGTCTGGTGCTCAAAGAGCGCGACAATCCTTTCGGACTCTGGTCGCTGACCGCAGAAGGCGAGGAGCACCGGGTCAGGGTGAAAGGGGCGCTGTCGTCTAACAGTGGCGAAGTGGTGTTGCAGTGGGCGCTCCGGCACCACGGCATCATTTTGCGCTCGCAGTGGGACGTGCAGCCTTACATTGCGCGGGGCGAGCTTGTGCAGGTGTTACCGCAATTCTCCCAGCCCGCCAGCGTCTGGGCGGTATATCCCACGCGGCTGGCGGACTCGGCAAAATTGCGGGTGTGCGTTGAGTTTCTGCATCAGCGTTTCAGCCAGTTACTGGGCTGACGCCGGTTTCGTGGTCAAGCGTTACGCCAGCCACGGATTGCGCTGCAAATGCCCTTGCTGAAACTCACGGATGTCATCGCGATATTGCAGTGTGGTGCCGATAGCATCCAGCCCGTTGAGCAGCGAAACCTTACTTAGCTCATCGATTGCAAAATCAATCACTTCACCGTTTTGCAGGCCAATCCGTTGCGCCGGAAGATACAGGGTAATTTTGTTTTTGTCGCCATGAACCACTTCCTGCGCAATCTGCGCCCACGGCTTGGGATCCAGCTGTACCGTCAGCACGCCGTTGCGCTGACAGTTATCAAAGAAAATCCCCGCAAACGTCGTGCCGATCAGCGCCCGGATCCCGAGCTGTTTCAGTCCCCACACCGCATGTTCACGGCTGGAGCCGCAGCCGAAATTCGGCCCGACCAGTAAGAATTTGGCATTCTGCCACTCAGGCTGATTGAGGATAAACGCCGGATCGGGCGAGCCGTCCGCCAGGAAACGCAAATCGAAAAATACCCCGCGATCCAGCCCGTTGCGGTCGATGCCCTTGAGAAACTGTTTCGGCATGATCACATCGGTATCTACGTTCGCCGCAGGCAACGGCGCGGCAATACCGGTCAGTACGTTAAAAGCTTCCATGATTTCTCCTTACAGGTCACGGACATCGGTCAGATGGCCGCAAATGGCCGCCGCTGCCACCATCGCCGGGCTCATCAGGTGGGTACGTGCGCCCGCGCCCTGACGGCCTTCAAAATTACGGTTTGTGCTGGATGCGCAGCGGTCGCCAGGGGCGAGCACGTCGTCATTCATCGCCAGACACATCGAGCACCCCGATTGCCGCCATTCGAAACCGGCCTGAATAAATATGTCTGCCAGACCTTCCTGCTCAGCCTGCGCGCGCACCTGGCTGGAGCCGGGCACGATCATTGCGCGTACGGTCGGTGCGACGGTTTTCCCGCGAACCACTTCGGCGGCAGCGCGTAAATCCTCGATGCGCGCGTTAGTGCAGGAACCGATAAACGCATGGCTGATGCGGATGCTGTTCAGCGGCTGACCGGCGCGCAGCCCCATGTACTGCAACGCACGCTGTAAATCCTTACGGCGTGAGGCATCTGATTCTGCCAGCGGATCCGGTACCTGGCCGTTAATCGCCTGCGCCTGATCGGGGCTGGTGCCCCAGCTGACCATCGGCGCAATTTCTGCGGCGCTCAGTTCAACTTCGCGGTCAAACACGGCGTCCGCATCGCTGTGCAATTCACGCCAGACATTCACGGCGTCCGCCCATTGCTGGCCTTTCGGCGCACGCGGCTTGTCTTTCAGGTAATCAAACACTTTGTCGTCGGGTGCCATAAACGCCCCGCGCGCCCCGGCTTCAACGGCCATATTGCATATCGTCATGCGGCCTTCCACGCTCAGCATGTCGATGCCCTGACCGCAGAATTCGATGGCATAACCGGTTGCGCCCGCCGCGCCGATTTTTGCCACCAGCGCCATCACCACGTCTTTGGCGGTGATGCCGGTTTTCAATTCACCGCTGACGGTGACGCGCATCGTTTTCAGGCGTTTATAGACCAGCGTCTGCGTGGCCAGCAGGTGCTCAATTTCGGACGTGCCGATACCAAAACCAAACGCGCCTAACGCGCCGTAGGTGGTGGTGTGGCTGTCTCCGGCGGCAATCACCATGCCGGGCAAAATAAAGCCCTGTTCCGGTGCCACCACGTGTTCGATGCCCTGACGCTTATCGAGAATATCAAACAGCTCGATGCCAAATTCGGCACAGTTTTCTGCCAGATAGGACACCTGACGCGCCCCCCCGGCATCCGGCATCTGGCGGGTGCGTAACGGCGTCGTCGGATTAACGTGATCGACCACCGCCAGCGAGGTTTCAGGCCGCCAGACGCGACGGTTCGCCTCGCGCAAACCGCTGAACGCCTGCGGGCTGGTGTATTCGTTAATCACCTGCCGGTCGATGTAAAGCAACACGTGGCCTTTATCATCCAGAGCGCGGACGCTGTGGCTGTCGATGTGTTTTTCATACAGCGTTTTTGGCTTCATTTTATTGCCCTGATAAACGTAACGGATAATGCCAGCGTCGCAACTTCGCGGTTATCGGGCAACGGCCTGAGTGTGGTGCGTCAAAACACAGATCGTAAACCGGCGATCTTCATTTGTGGCCTTGTTGCTGACCGGCCAGCGGCTAAGATGGGTAAAAAAGGAGAAAACCCATGTTTGAACATTTTACCCAAGGCCGGATGGCAGTCAGCGGAACGGAGATCGCTTACCGCATCGCCGGGCAGGGCGAGCCGCTGTTGTTGCTGCACGGACACCCGCAAACCCAGGCGATCTGGCATAGCGTTGCGCCGCACCTCACTTCTCATTTCACCGTAGTGCTGGCTGATTTACGCGGTTACGGCGACAGCGGTAAACCCGAACCGGACGCGGAGCATCTGCGTTACAGCAAGCGCGAAATGGCGCAGGATCAGCTCGAGCTGATGGCCGCGCTCGGTTTCAGCCAGTTCAGCGTGATCGCCCACGATCGCGGCGCGCGGGTCGCACACCGGCTGGCGCTCGATCATCCGCAGGCAGTGAAGCGGATGGCGTTGATGGACATCGCGCCGACGCTTGCGATGTATCAGCAAACCAGCGAGGCCTTTGCGCGCGCTTACTGGCACTGGTTCTTTCTGATCCGCCCGGCACCGCTGCCGGAAACCCTTATCCTGGCAGATCCTGATCTCTACCTGCGCAGCGTAATGGGCAGCCGCAGCGCCGGTATGCAACCTTTCACCGACGAAGCTTACGCAGATTATTTGCGTTGTCTGCAACTTGATGGGACGGCGCGCGGAATTTGCGAGGACTATCGGGCTTCTGCTGCGATAGACCTGCAACACGATCAGATTGACCGGAATGCATCCCGCAAAGTGCGTTGTCCGCTGTTGATCCTGTGGGGCGAAAAAGGCACTGTCGGCACCTGTTTTGCGCCGCTGGAGGAATGGGCAAAGGTGGCGGAAGACGTTCAGGGAGAGGCGTTGCCGTGCGGGCATTATCTTGCTGAAGAACAACCGCAACTGTTGCTGGAGAAAGTGCTGCCGTTTCTTCGCTGACGTGGCGGATGTTCTGACGCGTATAAAAAAACCCGCATTGCGCGGGTTTTTTGTGAGCTCAGATTATACCGGTTGTTCCGGGAAGGTGAGGGTGTTACCCGGCGCTTCACGGTTGATGTGCAGGAAGTTCAGATGACGTTCGTACTGATCAAGAATGTCATTGATCACCTGATGTTTGGTGAAGTCCATCAGGTCATTACCCTGCGTGCCTTCCAGCAGGAAGGTTTCCAGACGGTAATAATGCGATTTACCGGCGCGTGCGCGATAGGTAAAGGCGGGAACCGCATAGCGCACCGGCCAGATCTGATAGACAAAGTTTTGCTCTTCGCCCAGCGCGACCTGCAATTCCAGCGGCCCGATTTTCTCGTCTTCCTGAGGCTCGTGCTCGTTAAAGGTCACTTTTGCCCCGCGCAGTTCCAGTTCCTGCGCCACTTCCTGCATCGCAGGGCGGCACACGTTATCCATCATTTTCTGGGTATGGCGCGTGCCCGGATAATTCATCACCCGTGACAGACGCTGTTTCCAGTTCAGCGCGGCGTCACTGGTTGCGGGCAGCGGAGCCATTGTCTGCTGGCTGCTGGCGCGGCGGTAATCTTCCAGACGCAGTGATTTATACAAGCCGGCCATGATGAAGAAGATCACAAAACTGAACGGCAGCCCCATGATCACCGTGGTGTTTTGCAGCGCGGAAACCCCGTCGGTCATCAGCATGCCCAGCGTCAGCACGCCGATGGTGACCGACCAGAAGATCCGCAGCCAGTTAGGGGCATCGTTGTTAATGTCAGCCAGTTTTGAGGTGAAGTTCCCCAGCACCAGCGAGCCGGAATCCGCCGACGTGACATAAAACAGCAAGCCGGTAATGGTGGCGACAGAAGCACTCAGGGTAAAGCCCGGATACTGCGCCAGCAGGCTGTACACGCCGCGCTCAGGGTGTGCGATCACCTCGTTGGCGAAATCCAGATTGCCATGCAGGATCTGGTACAACGCGCTGTTACCGAAAATCGACAGCCACAGCAGGGTGAAGACAAACGGGATGATCAGCGTGCCGAGCACGAACTGACGGATGGTGCGCCCGCGCGAAATACGCGCCAGGAACAGGCCGACAAACGGCGACCATGCCACCCACCAGGCCCAGAAGAACAGGGTCCAGCTGTTCATCCATTCGGTCGGGCGGTCAAAGGCAAAGGTGTTGAGCGTCATGCCCATAAAGCGGTTGATGTAATCGCCGATATTGAGCACCAGCGCATTGAGCAGGAATTCGGTATTGCCGAAGAACAGCAGGAACAGAATCAGCCCCAGCGCCAGCAGCACGTTGAGTTCCGACAGAATACGGATGCCTTTGTTCACGCCGGAGGTCACCGACACCGTCGCCATAATCACCGAAAGCAGGATCAGTGCCGCCTGAACGGTCAGGTTTTCCGGGATCTGGAACAGCACTTTCAGCCCGTAATTCAGCTGAACCACGCCGATACCGAGCGTGGTGGCGATACCAAAAATGGTGCCGACCACGGCAGCGATATCCACGCTGTGGCCGATAGGCCCGTTAATGCGTTTGCCGAAAATGGGGTACAGCGCCGAACGGATGGTCAGCGGCAGGTTATAGCGGTAGCTGAAATAGCCGAGCGCAATCCCCATCAGCGCGTACATCGCCCAGCCAGTCAGGCCGTAGTGGAACAGCGTCCAGGTCATTGCCTGCCGCGCCGCTTCCAGCGTTTGCCCGTTGCCTTCCGGCGGCAGCATGTATTGCGTCACCGGTTCGGCGACCGAGAAGAACATCAGGTCGATCCCGATCCCGGCGGCAAACAGCATGGCCGCCCAGCTCATCATGCTGAATTCGGGTTTGGATTGTTCAGGACCGAGTTTGATCGAGCCGAAGCGCGAGCAGGCAATGAACACTACAAACACGATGTACAGCGTCGCCGCCAGCATGTAATACCAGCCGAAGGTGGCGGATACCCAGTTAAGGGTCAGGCTTATCCATTTTCCGGAAAAATCGGTGAAGAAAATGGTCATTAATGTGAAGGCTAAAATCAGACCGGCGGAGGTGAAGAACACCACCTTGTTCAGCTGGTCCCGAGGTTTCTCAGCATGTTTTTCTGTCGTATCGGCAGTCGCCATGTTTTCCCCTGATGTGTTAATTACTTTCTAATTTTCAATAAAATAGACGCTACTTCATCTCAAAATTCATACAAATTACTAACGTATTGGTAATAAAATATATGCATTTTTAATTGAACGTTCAATCAAAAAAAAGTTAAATAGGTGACGTCAGAGCGTTAACAAGGTTGAGCGACAGCGTAAAAAAAGGTTTTTTAAGCGCGTTTCAACCCGCTCATTTTCAGGAGCCGGAACCATGCCCAAAGTAGGAATGCAGCCCATAAGACGGCAGCAATTGATTGAGGCAACCCTGGCAGCGGTGAACGAAGTCGGCATGCACGATGCCTCGATTTCGCAAATCGCCCGCCGGGCTGGCGTCTCCAACGGCATCATCAGTCACTACTTTCGTGACAAGAATGGGCTGCTGGAAGCGACCATGCGTTATTTGCTCAGTCATCTGGGGGAAGGGGTGCAGTTGCGGTTATCGCAGCTGACGGATACCGCACCGACGGCGCGGCTGCATGCGATTGCAGAAGCCAATTTTGACGACAGTCAGACCAACAGCGCGGCGATGAAAACCTGGCTGGCCTTCTGGGCGAGCAGTATGCATCACCCGCAGTTGTACCGGCTGCAACAGGTCAACAGCCGCCGGCTCTATTCAAATTTATGTTCTGAATTCAGACGTTTTCTGCCGAAAAAAGAGGCGCGTCTTGCGGCACAAAGCACTGCCGCACTGATTGATGGCCTGTGGCTGCGCGGCGCACTCAGCGGTAAAGAGTTCAACCGCGCCGAGGCGATGCAAATCACCCGCCGCCACATTGAATCACAGCTCACCTGAGCACAGCAGAAAACATTCAGACCGCACAGACCGAGGAGAGATGTATGTCCCGCTACGGCAAGCAAAAACTTTATATCAACGGGCGTTTTCAGGACAGCACCGGTGATGAAACCTTCGATGCAGTGAACCCGGCCAACGGCGATGTGATTGCGACCCTGCCATCCGCCACGCAGGAAGATGTCGATCTGGCGGTGAAATCCGCGCAGAAAGGCCAGAAAGTCTGGGCAGCGATGACCGCCATGAGCCGCTCGCGCATCTTGCGCCGCGCCGTGGACATTCTGCGTGAGCGTAACGACGAACTGGCGGCCATCGAAACCGCCGACACCGGTAAACCGCTGTCTGAAACGCTGGCCGTCGATATCGTGACCGGCGCGGATGTGCTGGAGTATTACGCAGGCCTGATCCCGGCGATTGAAGGCCAGCAAATTCCGCTGCGCGATTCTTCCTTCGTCTACACCCGCCGCGAGCCGCTGGGCGTGGTCGCCGGGATCGGTGCCTGGAACTACCCGATTCAGATAGCGCTGTGGAAATCCGCTCCGGCGCTGGCAGCGGGTAACGCGATGGTGTTTAAACCGAGCGAAAATACCTCACTGACCGCCCTGAAACTGGCCGAAATTTACAGCGAAGCGGGCGTGCCGGATGGCGTGTTCAGCGTGGTGACAGGCGCGGCCAGCGTCGGGCAGGCGTTAACCGATCATCCGGATATCGCTAAAGTCTCTTTCACCGGCGGCATCAAAACCGGCAAAAAAGTCATGGCCAGCGCCTCGGCTTCCACGCTCAAAGAAGTGACCATGGAACTGGGCGGCAAGTCGCCGCTGATCATTTTTGACGATGCGGATCTCGATAAAGCCGCTGACATCGCGATGATGGCGAACTTCTACAGCTCCGGCCAGGTGTGCACCAACGGCACCCGCGTGTTTGTGCCAAAAACGTTAAATAAAGCCTTTGAAGCCAAAATACTGGAGCGCGTGAAACGCATCCGTGCGGGCGATCCGACTGACGAAAACGTCAACTTCGGCCCGCTGGTGAGCTTTGCGCACATGGAATCCGTGCTGCGTTACATCGAAAGCGGCAAACAGGAAGGCGCGACGCTGCTGACCGGCGGTGAGCGCATGACCGGCGGGGAATACGCCAAAGGCGCTTACGTTGCGCCGACGGTCTTTACCGACTGCCGCGATGACATGCCGATCGTCCGTGAAGAGATCTTCGGGCCGGTGATGAGCATTCTGACCTATGAAAGCGAAGAAGAAGTGATCCGCCGCGCCAATGATACCGAATACGGTCTGGCGGCCGGACTGGTGACGCAGGATCTCAACCGCGCGCACCGCGTGATCCACAAACTCGAAGCCGGGATTTGCTGGATCAACACCTGGGGCGAATCCGCCGCAGAAATGCCGGTGGGTGGCTATAAACATTCCGGCGTCGGGCGCGAAAATGGCATCACCACGCTTGAGCATTACACCCAAATCAAATCCGTGCAGGTCGAACTGGGCGAATTCAGCTCAGTCTTTTAATCCGCCGCAACAGAGGAGATTTTAATGGATTACGATTACATCATTATCGGTGCCGGTTCCGCCGGCAACGTACTCGCCACCCGCCTGACCGAAGACAGCAGCGTGAGCGTGCTGTTACTCGAAGCCGGTGGCCCGGATTACCGTCTGGATTTCCGCACGCAGATGCCTGCGGCGCTGGCGTTCCCGCTGCAGGGGCGTCGTTATAACTGGGCGTATGAAACGGACCCGGAACCGCACATGAACAACCGCCGTATGGAATGCGGGCGCGGGAAAGGTCTGGGCGGCTCATCGCTGATTAACGGCATGTGCTACATCCGCGGTAACGCGATGGATTTCGACAACTGGGCGAAAGCGCCGGGTCTGGAAGACTGGAGTTATCTGGATTGCCTGCCGTATTTCCGTAAAGCGGAAACCCGTGATATCGGCCCGAACGATTTCCACGGCGGTGAAGGGCCGGTGAGCGTCGCGACGCCAAAAAATGGCAACAATCCGTTGTTTGCAGCGATGATCGAAGCCGGTGCGCAGGCGGGCTATTCCCGTACTGACGATCTGAACGGCTACAAACAGGAAGGTTTCGGCCCGATGGACCGCACCGTGACGCCAAAAGGCCGCCGCGCCAGCACTGCCCGTGGCTATCTGGATCAGGCCAAACCGCGTGCCAATCTGACCATTGTGACGCACGCGCTGACCGACAGAATTCTGTTCGACGGCAAGCGTGCCGTGGGCGTCAGCTATTTCAAAGGCGACGATTACAACGCGAAAACGGCGAACGCGAAACGCGAAGTGCTGCTGTGCAGCGGCGCGATTGCCTCGCCGCAAATCCTGCAACGTTCCGGCGTCGGCGCGGCTGAACTGCTGAACCGCCTGGAGATCCCGCTGGTGCACGATCTGCCGGGTGTCGGCGAAAATCTGCAGGATCACCTGGAAATGTACCTGCAATACAGCTGCACCCAGCCGGTGTCTTTGTACCCGGCATTGCAGATGCATAACCAGCCCGCGATTGGGGCTGAGTGGCTGTTTAAAGGCACCGGCGTGGGGGCCAGTAATCAGTTTGAAGCGGGCGGTTTTATCCGCAGCCGTGAAGAATTTACCTGGCCGAATATTCAGTATCACTTCCTGCCGGTGGCGATCAATTACAACGGCAGCAACGCGGTGAAAGAGCACGGTTTCCAGGCACACGTCGGTTCCATGCGCTCACCAAGCCGTGGCCGCGTGCAGGTGAAATCAAAAGATCCGCGCCAGCACCCGAGCATTCTGTTCAACTATATGTCGACAGAGCAGGACTGGCATGAGTTCCGCGATGCCATCCGCATCACCCGTGAAATCATGAATCAGCCCGCGCTGGATAAATACCGTGGCCGGGAAATCAGTCCGGGCGAGAACGTGCAGACTGACGAAGAACTGGATGCGTTTATCCGCGAACATGCGGAAACTGCCTTCCATCCGTCGTGTACCTGTAAAATGGGCAGCGATGAGATGGCGGTCGTGGACGGCGAGGGGCGCGTTCACGGAATCGAAAACCTGCGCGTGGTGGATGCGTCCATCATGCCGCAGATCATTACCGGCAACCTGAACGCGACAACCATCATGATCGCCGAAAAGATTGCCGATAAAATCCGTGGCCGTCAGTCCCTGCCGCGCAGCACCGCGGAGTATTACACCGCAGGCGATGCACCGGTTCGCACCGAGCCGATGAAAAAAACCGCCTGATAATTTGGCTGTAAAATCTGTGTTAAAAAGAGATATTCTCAGGAATATCTCTTTTTTTTGGTTTTCAGAAACAGGCAGGGCACTTTTTCATGACCGACTCATCATCGCTTCACTGGCAGGATTATCATCACAGTGACCTGAACACGGCGCAGCTTTACGCCATTCTGGCGCTGAGAACGGAAGTTTTTATCGTGGAACAAACCTGTGTTTATCAGGATATCGACGGGCAGGATCTGGCCGGTGAAAACCGGCATATCGTCGCCTGGCTGGAGGGAAAACCTGCCGCCTACGCGCGGATCCTGCGCCATGCCGATGACGTGGCGATCGGGCGGGTGATTGTCGCCCCGTCAGCCCGCGGCCTGAAGCTGGGGTATCAGCTGATGGAACAGGCACTGGCAGCCTGCCATAAACACTGGCCGGATGCGCGCGTGGTGATTTCCGCACAGGCGCATTTACAGGGTTTCTACGGCAGGCTGGGGTTTGTGGCGAATACCGACATTTATGATGAAGATGGGATAGCGCATGTGGGGATGGTGTTGGGGGGCTTTTAGCTTTCAGCTTTCAGCTTTAAGCTTTAAGGTCAACACCGTGGGTTGCCACCCACACCGGCCTTAAGGGTGGCTTATCGCCGCCACCCTTAAGAATCCCGGGCTCTTTTTACTGCGCGCTTCGCTGGGACGATGGACATGTTCTGACGCATCAGTGAGTGGCGTAAATTCAGGTGCTTCGCACTGCCTTCTCTCGGTCTTCGAGCCATAGGTCTCGAAGCCGCTCCGTTCAGCTGAATTTTGAGCACGCCAATCAACTTTTTCTAAAAGATAAATCTGTTCTGTTCTTGAATTTAAGATCCTGCGGGCGATTCAGAAATTTTGCTCAACGGAGCGGCCTGAAGACCCAAGGCTTCAGGACCGGGAGAAGGCACCGCGCTGCCGCTCTGGTCAGCTGAATGTTGAGCACGCCAATCAACATTTTCTAAAAGATAAATCTGTTCTGTTCTTGAATTTAAGATCCTGCGGGCGATTCAGAAATCTTGCTGAACGGAGCGGCCTGAAGACCTAAGGCTTCAGGACCGAGAGAAGGCACCGCGCAGCGGCAAGATTTCCAGCCTGTCGCGGTGATACCTGAAACATAGCCAGCAGGCAGAGCGCGTGTTGAAAAAAGCGAGGGGAGTTCAGAGGGGAAAAGCCTTTCCCCTCTGGTCGGTTTCGCCGCGGTGAGTTAAGTGATCCCAGCACCTGAGAAACCGAAATATTCTCGATCTGTCTTTAAAAAAGCTTCAGTGCAACAGACTCACTCCCAGTATGCCGGGCTGCCAAACTTCTCCACCAGAAAATCAATCACCGCCCGCACTTTGATCGAGGCTTTTCGTGCATTCGGGTACAGCGCGGATATGGTCTGCGGCTCGGGCGAGGTGGATACCTGATGATCTTCCAGCACGCTGACCAGCCGCCCGTCGCGCAGGGCGTCGCCGATTAACCAGGTGGGGAATACCACCAGCCCCATGCCATCCACGGCTGCCTTTGTCAGGGTTTCCGCATTATTACTGGTCAGGACGCCGCGCAGGCTGTACGAACGCCATTCCTGTTCCGGCTGGCGGAAGTACCAGCGTTGCGAACCGGCAAATCCTTTAAATACCAGGCAGCTGTGAGCGGCTAACTCTTCCGGCGTTTGCGGTGTGCCTGTACGGGCAAGATAGGCAGGGCTGGCGGCGAGACGGAAGTTCTGCTGTCCGAGCGTGCGGGCCTGCAGGGTGGAATCTGCCATCACGCCGATTCGGATCAGCAGATCAACGCTGTCCTGTAACGGATCAATGAAATCGTCGGTCTGCATCAGCTCAATATTCAGACGCGGATAACGGGCGCTCAGCTCATGTAGCCAGGGGGCGATATGCCGCTGGCCAAAAACTACCGGCGCATTGATGCGTATCAGGCCACCCGGCTCGCTATCCTGCTCCTGCAAATCCAGTTCCGCCAGTTCAAGCTGAGCCAGTACCTGACGTGCGCGTTCAGCCAGCAATTTTCCGGATTCGGTCGGGCTGACTGCACGCGTATTCCGGTACAGCAACTGGGTTTGTAATGCCTGCTCCAGCTGTGAAATGACGCGCGATACCGTTGAGGGCGACATCGCTTCGCGGCGGGCCACTTCCGAGAAATTTCCCTGGTCGAGCACCGCAACAAACAGCCGTAAAGACTGGATGTTGATCTGATTGAAACTTTTCATCTGTGCAATATCCGCAAAGGTATTTTCCTTATTGTGCTGTTTTTCGCAAAGCAGTGCCACGCTATAGTCGCCGCTTCTTAAAATAATATGAGCACACTACTAATGAATCTGATGTTAATTCCGCTGGTCGTTCTGGCGGGGATGGGGCTATCGCTGGAGGCCGGTTTGATCGGGCCGTTAGGGACGGAAGTGGGGCACCTGTGGGCCACGCTGAGTATTTTTGGGGTCGGCGCAGTGCTGACCGGATTACTGGTGCTGTTTTTCAGCCCGCGCAATGCGCCGTCGTTTACCGAACAACCCGGCTGGACGCTGCTCGGTGGCTTGCTGGGGCCGGTGTATGTCGTGGTGCTGACGCTGGCGACGCCGGTGATTGGCATCGGCATGACCATGATCGCGATTTTGTCAGGGCAGGTGGCGAAAAGCGTCTTGATCGACCATTACGGCTGGTTTGGTACGCCACACAAGAAAGTCGGCAGGGAGCGTTTACTGGCTCTGCTGTTTATCGTTGCCGCCCTTGTTCTGATTGCCTGGAGTTAACCGATGACTGAACTGATTATGATTATTCTGGCGATTGTGGCGGGGGCCGCGCTGAGTATGCAGGCGGCGGTAAACGGTCAGCTGGGTGAAAAAGTGGGCGTCCTGAAAAGTGCCTTCCTGACCTTCAGCGTGGGCGCGGCGATCACGGCTGTGCTGATCCTGTTTCTGCAAACGCCGCAGCAGGCGACGTTACTGACCGTACCGAAATGGCAGCTGGCTGGCGCACTGTTTGGCGTGCCTTACATCATCATTATGGTGACGGCAGTACCGCGAGTGGGGACGGCGGTGGCGACGGTCGCGGTAATTCTGGGGCAACTGGCGATGGGCATGCTGATTGATAACTTCGGCTGGCTGGATAATCCGTCCATCCCGTTCTCATGGCACCGTCTGGCGGCGATACCTTGTCTGGTCATCGCGCTGGCCCTGATTTACCGCAGCAACAGAAAAACAGAGTGAGTGTCCGGCCCGCGTTGCAAGCAGACCAGCAGGTTATTGCAGGCGCGGGTCAAACATCATCGGCTCACGTTGTACTGAACTCAGTAAATCCGCAAACGCAGGATGCAGCGGATTGAGCAGCACGTTGTATTCCGTCGGGACAATGACCGACGGCACTTTCAGCCCGACGTAATCACCTTCCGCCAGCCAGGCGTCACCCTGACGTTGTGTGCTGTCCGGCGGAGATGCGCTTCGCCAGTCTGCGGCCAGTTCTGACACGTCCAGCCTGTCGAGCAATTCTTCCGGCACCTCAATACTCAGCAACGTGTAGGACCGCATCAGCATGCTGTTTTGTAAGTGCACCAGCATTTCCAGTATGGCCAGCGAAATGCTGGTGGTGACATAGACGACCGGCCTGCCCGGCGGATTCCAGCGCCCGCCATAAAGCTGCGCACCCGCGCCCGACCAGGCCGTTGCCAGATGGCGGTTCTGTACGATGCGAAACAGCTTCAACTGAAGACACCGTGTTGCAGACGACCAATCAGGCGACTCACTTCCACCGCGCCCGCTTCAGAAGACAGCAACTCCAGCGGACGTGAACCGTCCAGCGCCGGCGCAGGGCGGGTGAACCACTCGAGCGCGGAGATACGATCCCCTTCGAACAAATCCGTTGCGGCATCCACAATGCGCACCAGACGCGCCACACGCTCGCTCTCTTCACTTTTCAGTAATCCGTTTCCGGCCTTACGACGCGCATAGTTGCGTTCGTTAATGCCCATTATTTCCAGTAACACCATTTTCGGCCATCCCAGCTCAGTATTAAGACGGCTAATACTATCAACCGGAAAGCCCTTTTGTATGGCATTAACCAAACTGATTCCGCTGCTTGCGGGAAGCCCCGCAGACTGCCAGAGCGGCGTTGCAGAATCTTGCACAGAGCCGGAAGACAGCCCGGTATTTTTGATATTCATGATGTGTGCCTCCGCACCGTTATTTGTCATGATTATAGCATGACAAATAACGAATGGTCATTTTATCAGCACGGGATTATCACCGCTTCAGGCGGCTGAATGAATTCATCCTGAAACATATCTGTGATCGATATCACATTGAGGATGTATCAGGATGAAACACAAATTGACAAACCTTGACCAAATCTATTTATTAGCTAAGAAAAGTTAACTCTTGTAGGAAGTCACTGGTAATTGCATGTTTTTATACTATGTGCAGCAATCGGTTGCGGATCACAGTTTTAGGGTTTGATATATGCAGCGTCTGAAAGTGGCAAGGCGCTGTTCCTCCCCCGCTTCTGGTATAAATATGAAAAATAAAATTATTGCAGCAGGCGCTTTGATGGCTTTGTCCTACAGCGCGACCGTGCTCGCTGATGATAGCAAGGGCGAATTTGTTTCTGACTGGTGGCACCAGAGTGTAAACGTTGTAGGCAGCGCCGATACCCGTTTCGGACCGACCCTGCGTAACGACGTTTACCTTGAATATGAAGCGTTTGCGCACAAAGACTGGTTCGATTTCTACGGCTATATCGATATTCCTAAAACCTTCGGCGCCGGTAACGGCAACGACACCGGTATCTGGGACAAAAACGGTTCTCCGCTGTTTATGGAGATCGAACCGCGTTTCTCTATTGATAAGCTGACCGGCACCGATCTGAGCTTCGGTCCGTTCAAAGAATGGTACTTCGCCAACAACTATATCTACGATATGGGTCCGGACAGCGATAACCGTCAGAACACCTGGTACATGGGTCTGGGCACCGACATCGACACCCATCTGCCGATGAGCCTGTCTCTGAACGTGTATGCAAAATACCAGTGGGAAAACTACAGCGCGGCCAACGAAAACAGCTGGGACGGTTACCGTTTCAAAGTGAAATACTTCGTTCCGTTGACTGAAATGTGGGGCGGTAACCTGAGCTACATCGGGTTCACCAACTTCGACTGGGGTTCCTCACTGGGCGACGACGATTTCCGTGACCTGAACGGCAACAAAGCGCGTTCTAACAACTCTATCGCGTCCAGCCATATCCTCTCGCTGAACTACACACACTGGCATTACTCGTTTGTGGCGCGTTACTTCCACAACGGCGGCCAGTGGGCTGACGGCGCTGAGCTGAACTTCGGTAACGGTAATTTCGATGTGAAATCTACCGGCTGGGGTTACTACGGCGTGATCGGTTACAACTTCTGATTTCAGGCGTTGTACTGGAAAACCCGGCTGAGGCCGGGTTTTTTGTGTGTGTAATTCAAACATTTCCCCGCGCATGACGAATTTTTTTACTATCGAGTGAAATTTGTACACAACGAGAGGCGATCCCGACGCGCCGTTGTGGCATAATGCGCGCCAAATCACATTTCCCAATTAAGAGCGAGCGTTGTGCTAAGTACTTACAACATCACCATGCAATTCGGCAGCAAGCCGTTATTTGAAAACATTAACGTGAAATTTGGCGGCGGTAACCGTTATGGCCTTATCGGCGCGAACGGTTGTGGCAAGTCCACTTTCATGAAGATCCTCGGTGGCGACTTAGTGCCTTCAGCGGGTAACGTCGTACTCGACCCGAACGAGCGTCTGGGTAAATTACGTCAGGATCAGTTCGCCTTCGAAGAATTCACCGTGCTGGACACCGTGATCATGGGCCACAACGAATTGTGGGCTGTGAAAGAAGAGCGCGACCGCATTTACGCGATGGCGGAAATGAGCGAAGCCGACGGCTATAAAGTGGCAGATCTCGAAGTTGAATACGGCGAGATGGACGGTTACAGCGCCGAATCCCGTGCGGGCGAGCTGCTGCTCGGCGTGGGTATTCCGGTAGAGCAACATTATGGCCTGATGAGCGAAATCGCACCGGGCTTTAAACTGCGCGTATTGCTGGCGCAGGCGCTGTTCTCTGACCCGGAAATTCTGCTGCTCGACGAACCAACGAACAACCTGGACATCGATACTATTCGCTGGCTGGAGCAGGTGCTGAACGAACGTAACAGCACCATGATCATCATTTCGCATGACCGTCACTTCCTGAACATGGTGTGTACGCACATGGCGGATCTGGACTACGGCGAGCTGCGCGTTTATCCGGGCAACTACGACGAATACATGACGGCGGCAACGCAGGCTCGTGAACTTCTGAGCGCCAATAACGCCAAGAAGAAAGCGCAGATTGCTGAACTGCAATCTTTCGTCAGCCGCTTTAGCGCCAACGCCTCCAAATCTAAACAGGCGACTTCCCGTGCCCGTCAGATTGATAAAATTCAGCTCGACGAAATCAAAGCTTCAAGCCGTCAGAACCCTTACATGCGTTTTGAACAGGACAAGAAATTGTTCCGTAATGCGCTGGAAGTGGAAAAAATCACCAAAGGTTTCGATAACGGCCCGCTGTTTAAAAACCTCGGTCTGATGCTGGAAGTGGGCGAGAAAGTCGCCATTCTGGGCGCGAACGGTATCGGTAAATCGACGCTGCTGAAAACGCTGGTCGGCGAGCATGAGCCGGAAACCGGTTCAGTGAAATGGTCCGAAAACTCAAAAATCGGTTACTACGCGCAGGATCACGAATATGAATTCGATGACTCCATGAACGTATTCGACTGGATGAGCCAGTGGAAATCCGAGAAAGACGACGAGCAGGCCGTACGCGGCGTGCTGGGCCGTCTGCTGTTCGGTCAGGACGATATCAAGAAGAAAGTCAAAGTACTTTCCGGTGGTGAAAAAGGTCGTATGTTATTCGGGAAACTGATGATGCAGCGTCCTAACATCCTGATCATGGATGAACCAACAAACCACCTGGATATGGAATCTATCGAGTCACTGAACATGGCGCTGGAAATGTACGAAGGCACACTGATCTTCGTTTCCCACGACCGTGAATTCGTGAGCTCACTGGCAACCCGTATTCTGGAAATGACACCGACCCGTGTCATCGATTTCTCGGGTAACTACGAAGACTATCTCCGTAGCCAGGGCATTAATAGCTGATTATTGATGTCGATAAAAAGGCCGCACCGGTTAACGTTGCGGCCTTTTTTTATCTCGAAATTATATTTCATAAACTAATGCTTATTCTATTTTATATAGACGATATAAATGCTTTGAATGATTTAGTCAGATTTTAAAATAACAGGTCTTGTATTTAAAAACTCTCAGGAACAAAATTATGTCAGAAATAGTTGATTTATATTTTTCAAACTATTATCCATTCATATAACGTTTAAGAGACTATTTTGGCAAACTTGACGTATCTCACATTAAACGGACAAACACAGGGATTGATCTCTGGCGGATGTTCATCAAAGGATTCGATCGGTAATAAAGCGCAAATCGGACATATCGACCAGATCATGGTCTATAGCATGAAACACACATTATCCCGCACACAGAATGCCAATCATCACGTCGTCACCATTCTTAAACCGATAGATAAATCTACGCCGCTACTCGGAAAAGCGATTTCAGAAAATGAAATTATGGCCTGCGATTTAGAATTACACCGTATTAACAGAACCGGTATGGGCGAGTGTTATTTCAAAGTGAAGTTAACCGGTGCCCGTGTGACGAATATCGATTTTATTGTACCGCACAGTATTCTTGAAAGTGGGGCAGAGGCGCAGGAAAGAGTGAGCTTCAGTTATGAAACAATTACCTGGGAACACTGTATTGCGGGCACCAGCACTTACAGCCTGTGGAATGAACGCGTTTACTGATTAAGGATGAAAAATGACAGAACTCAGAGGTGCGGATTACTGGCGACGGGTAAATGAAGGCAAACGTTTATTGCGGGGAGAAGACACATTCAGTTCTTTCCCGAGCATGAACCCGCTGCAACGAGATATGGCATTAACGAATGGCACTTTCATTACCGAAAATCGTTACATCATGTTGCTAACGCTGGAGGAAGCACAGCAAGTCACCGAAGAATTACTCGGTGAAGTGGATGAGTTTTTTTCCTACAACCTTGCCCCTGGTAACATCAAGGATATTCTTGAAGGTGGCAGCAGTATCGGCAAGTTGATGACTTTCGAAAATTCCGCAGGGGATATTGCATTTCGTTTTAAGTCGCTGGGTATCAGAGCGATTGAATATCCTTTTAAGGGTAAGACTTACATAAAAATAACCGGCTATCCGGGGATGCGCCGCATTCTGGAAGGCACCCGATACGCAGTCGACCATCCGCAAATGCTGGAAATGGGTATAGGGATCCGCGGGCTGGGGAATGCGCTAATTAAAGGCACTAGATTCTGTATTTTCGCCTCAATGGCGTGGCGAGTCATCGAACTGATCTTTAAATCCGACTACGACCTGGTCGATTTTCTTGTCGATATTACGATGGATGCCGCGAAGGCGGTGGTGGCCAGTGTGGTTATTGGGGTTATTGCAGGGGCATTGACATTATGGAGTGTACCAATAATTATTATTGCAGGCATTGTCATCATCGCAGGAATATATCTAAATATCAATCTAAACGAATTAGATGATATGCAGGGATTGTCAGTAAGTTTAAAGGAAAACTGCGAATTGCATTAACCGAGTACCAAAGAGTTAATGATTGGAACTTTAGATACTCAGAACCATTGTTTAACTCTTCATTACGTATGAGGTATTGAAATGGATAAAAAACATATTCAACAATGGCTGGCTTTTAAAGGTGGGGCCGTTATTTTAATGACCGTTTGTGTGTATTATATTTATGGTGTTAATAATTTAATAGAGACGTTCAATACTAAGTCATTATTTATTTTGGCTGATACTATTGAATATAGTGGTAAGATCATAATTTGTATAAGTGGAATTCCTTTTTTTATATGGGTATTCTTTTTTTCATTAAAAGTGCTCTTTAAGAAAGGTATTCAACCCTTTAAGAAATACACTGCGATAGGATATATTTGGATGATCATTAGTGTAGCGTCTTTTGTTTTAGGGATTATCGCTTCCTTCGTTATCCCGTTTATCTTAATGGCATCTCCCTATACCTCATGTAATGTTGGGAAGTATAGTAACTACTATGTAATCAACCCGGCTTTATGCAAAGACATTGATCCTGATGAATGGAAGAAAAGATGAAAGAATACATATTGTCAAAATGGGTTTTTTATAAATTACTTGCAGTGCTTTTAGTAATTATTTCCTTGGGGTTTATATGTTTCGTTATTAACTTTGGAGAACTCTATCAGGTGCTTTCCTTGTTAAGGTATAAAGATATAATCATATTTGAGCGTGGTAGCCTTGCAGCAGTCGGCGGAATACCTATACTTATTTACATGTTATTTTTTTCATTGCGTACCCTGTTTTTCAAAAGATCTGCTAGCACCTAGAAAACCTACAGCCCTTGGGAAGGTTTCGATGTATTTGAGCATAGCTGTCTTTGCCTTTTCCTACATTGCTATGTGGGTAATCCACTTTGTACTGATGGCCTCACCGTATACAAATTGTCACGAGGAAAAACTCAGCGCTTACTATGTTCTCGACCCGCAACTCTGTGAAACTATTACCTCGAAATACTGGCAGTCGTATGATGAAAAGTAACATCAGTGTTTAACGGGCGGAAATAAACCGCCCGTTTTATCCAGGGCTTACAGAACCCGACTTCCTGTCAGCAATCTCCGCAGACTTCGCAGTGGGTGTCCTTCATCAGTTTCATTTCCCGAAACTGTAACGTCATGGCATCAAACATCAGCAGTTTGCCGCGCGGAGTTTCACCGAATTTTGTCAGCAGTTTGATGGTTTCCATGGCCTGTAAACTGCCGATGGTACCCACCAGGGGCGCCATCACGCCGGCTTCCACGCAGGTCAGGGCATTTTCACCAAATAAGCGGCTCAGGCAGCGGTAGCAGGGTTCATGCGGCTGATAGGTAAAGACGCTGAGCTGGCCTTCCATGCGGATGGCGGCACCGGACACCAGCGGTTTTTTCTGCGCGAAACATTCCCGGTTCAGCTGATTGCGCGTGGTAACGTTATCGGTGCAATCGACCACCACATCGCAGGCGGCGATCAGTTCGCTCAGCATGTCGTCGTCCGCCTGCGCATTGATCTGATTCAGACGGATGTGCGGGTTCATTGCGCAAAGCGCAATGGCGGCAGATTCCACTTTCGACATGCCGATGCGTGCGTCGGTGTGCAGCGTCTGGCGCTGCAGGTTAGACAGAGATACCTTGTCGAAATCCAGCAGCGTCAGCGTGCCGGTTCCTGCGGCGGCCAGATATTGCGCCGCCGCGCAGCCTAAACCGCCTAATCCGACAATCAGCGCATGGCTGGCTTTCAGCTGTTCCTGCGCGTCAAAATCAAACCCTTTCAGGACGATCTGGCGGTTATAACGCAGGGTTTCAGCGTCCGTCAGTTCCGGCAGAGTGGCCATATTCAGCTCCGTAAAAGGGCGTTGAATGGTTCGATTTCAACGAGTTCACCCGCCGCGACATTATCGCGTTCGCGCTCCAGCACGATAAAGCAATTCGCCTGGCTGAAAGAACTGAAGACGTGTGAACCCTGATGGCCGGTGGTACGGACTTCGAGCTGACCCTGCGCGTTGGTGCTGAAAATACCGCGCTGGAAATCGAGACGTCCCGCTGATTTTTTAAGCCCCGAAACCGAAACAGCCTGCAAACGCGGCGGGAACTGCCACGCGGTATGGCCTGCCAGTTGCGCAATAAACGGCTGCACCAGTTGATAAAACGTCAGCGCCGCAGACACCGGATTCCCCGGCAGACCGCAGAACCAGCTGTTTTTCAGTTTGCCGAAAGCGAAAGGTTTGCCGGGTTTCATGGCCAGTTTCCAGAAACCAATCTCGCCCAGTTCATCCAGCATTTGCCGGGTGTAATCCGCTTCTCCGACCGAGACACCGCCGCTGGAAATCACCAGATCGGCGAAGGCATTGGCTTCTTCAAAGGCGTTGCGCAGCGCCTGCGGATCATCGCGGATGATGCCCAGATCCAGCACGTTGCATCCCAGTTGTTCCAGCATCAGGCGTACGGCAAAACGGTTGGTGTCGTAAATTTGGCCTTCCTGCAAGGGCGTCCCCACCGGTTGCAGTTCGTCGCCTGTGGAGAAAACGGCAACGTTGAGGGGCTTCCAGACCTCAACGTGCGTGACACCGAGCGATGCCAGCAGCGGCAATTCCGCCGCACCCAGACGAACGCCCTGCGGCAACACGCTGTCGCCTTGTTTGATGTCGTCGCCCGTCAGGCGGATATTCAGGCCGTTCTCCGCTGCGTGAGTGAAACGCACGCCCGCATCGGTCACCTCGGCTTGTTCCTGCATGATCACAGCGTCGGCACCCCGGGGGACGGGCGCGCCGGTCATGATGCGGATACAGGTTCCGGCAGGCCATTCACCGTGGAAGGGCGCACCCGCGAAGGCTTTGCCCGCCACCGGTAACACGGCGTCGTCGTGCAGATCGCCACAGCGGACGGCATAACCGTCCATCGCCGCATTATCAAAAGGAGGCACGAACACCGGAGAACGTACCGGCGCGGCGGTAATGCGGCCAGCGGCCATATTCAGAGCAACTGATTCGGCGTCTTGTGCGTGTTTTGGCGGCACATGAGCGCGCATTTTGTCCAGCGCTTCCTGGAGTGAGATCAAACCGGCGGTATTGAATTCCATAAAAATTCCTCAGTGATACCGTCCCGGTGGTGCGGGTGTCTGCGCCGGAGCCGGGCGGTTATAAAAGCATGCGCACAGTATGACAGAGAATCGGGACGAACCAAAAATCGCGGCAGGCGGAAAAAATTTGAGGGTATTTTCGAAAAATTGAGATCGATCCCAAAATTAACAATGTAACGCAGGTATGATGTTTACCGTTATTTGTGACATACGTCACACAACTGTCATACAAACAGGAATAACCGGTGCTTAAAAAAAATCGCCATCAGGCCATCCTTCAACTGGTCGAACAGCATGAAGTGTTACAGGTAAGCGAACTGGCACAATCGCTGGATGTGAGTCTCGAAACCATTCGCCGCGATCTCAGTGAAATGCAGGATAAAGGTCTGATCCTGCGTCGTCACGGACGTGCACGCCGTCTGGTCGCGCAGCCTCAGACATCCTGGCTCAACAGTTTGCAGCGCTGTCCTCAGATGTGATCGGGCAGTGACAATAAGAAAAGGGAAGGCAATTCAATGCCTTCCCTTTTTTATGCGTCAGTTTTCATCTCAATGCGCGGATTGCTGCTCCAGCGCTTCGGCCTTGCTGCTCACCGAGGCAATAATCAGCGCGGCCAGCAGGCATACGTAGTCGAGAGTGGCGGTATTCAGCGCCCAGAACAAACCGTAACGGCTGTAGACCAGCGACGACAGCGTGGAGAAAATCAGCGTGCCTATCGTGCCGATAGTCAGCAGGGCAGATGTCAGCGTTGGCGGAGAATTCTTCACCTGCAGGCTGCCGTAACTCATGATGCCGGAGAACAGCCCGGAGTTGCAGAATCCGAACAGACCGGCGCAAATCAGGATAAGCGTCGGGTTTGCGCTGTTCGCCGCAGTGGCCAGGCAGGCCAGACCCACAATGGCGGAAAGCAGCAGGTAAGTCCGCAACTTCACAAAGCGCACCGTAAACTGATTCACAAACAGGCCGATGGATTTCACCGTCCAGTAAGTCGTGATGTAAAACGCCGCGCTGTCTGCCGCCATGCCGAAATGCTCTTTGAGCCAGCTTGGCAGCCACATGGTGAAAATCGGTTCCGCCAGCAGGAAAGCAAACAGGGCGAAACACAGCACCCACACGGAAACGCCCCAGTGATGTTGCTGGCTTTCAGACCCTGGCTTGCTATCTGCGACCTGCGGAATCGACGGGAATTTTTGCCCGATGCACAACACAATCATCGCCAGACTCAGCACCGCCATTACACCGTACATGGCCAGCCAGCTTGCGCCGTGCTGGAACAGGTAGCCCAGCAGCAGCGATAACACCACGCCCGCCAGCGCGAAGAAAAAGTCGGTGAGGATCAGGTTCGCCGAACGCTTTTTGGGATCTTCATTAATGCGCACCACCAGATAGCTGCCGATGGACATCATGATGCCGGAGGCGGCGCCAATCAGAAAAACGCCGATGCCGAACATGGTGATGGTCGGCATCAGGAAAAGTGCCACGCAGGTCAACACGGAAACCGCTGAGCCGGTGATCAGCTGTTTGCCCAGATTGAATCTGCGCATCAGCACACCGCTTATCATGATCGGCAGAAACAGGCCGATGTTCATCAGCGTAAACATCTGACCGATAAAGCCCGGATCTTTGCCAAAAGCCTGTGAAACCGGGCCGATCACGATGCCGAGTGTGGAAACCAGTGCACCGGTAAAGAAGTAACTGAGCCATGAGATCATATTGATCCGCTGGCGGTTGAATGTCTGTTCCATTGCCGTTCCTTATTTTGCAGTGGCTGACAGGCTGGCGAAGAACGCGCGGATCAGGCGGGTGAAATCGCCCACCGCCAGTCTGGCGCAGCTCAGGGTCTGTTCGTGTGAAAGCGGCGTATCGGAAAGGCCTTCGGCGAAGTTGGTCATGGCAGAAATCGCCAGTACTTTCAGGCCGCAGTGACGGGCGGAAATCACTTCCGGCACGATGGACATGCCGACCACGTCGCAGCCGAGAGTTTGCATCATGCGGATCTCAGCCGGCGTTTCAAAGTTCGGGCCGGTATAGGCCGCGAAGACGCCTTCGGCGACGTCGATGCCCAGCGTGCCCGCCACGGCGTGGAGTTGCGCACGCAGGTCTTTGTCATAGGCGTTAGCGAGGCTGAAGAAACGCGGGCCGAAACGATCGTCATTCGGGCCTGCCAGCGGGGATTCCGGCATAAAGCTGACATGGTCGGTCAGCGCAACCAGCCGACCGGGCGCCACGCTTTTACGCATCGAACCGGCGGCATTGGTCGCCAGCAGGAACTCGCAGCCGAGCAGTTTGAAGGTGCGAACCGCGCTGGTCATCACCGACATGCCGTGGCCTTCATACATATGGCCGCGACCTTTCATACACATCACCGGAATGCCTTCCAGCGTCCCGAGCACCAGTTCACCGGCGTGACCGGCGACGCTGCTCTGCGGGAATCCCGGCAGTTCGCTGTAGGGAAGGGTGATGGCATCGGTCATATCGTCACATAACGTCCCGAGGCCGGAGCCTAAAATCAGCGCAGCCTGAGGAATAAAGCCGGGCGCACGCTGGCGGATAATCGCTGCGCAGTCAAAAGCATGGTTATTGAGCATGATCACTTCTCTCATTGTTGACAGTAGGTGGGAGTTAACAGCAATGCTAGGGTGAGCGGCTGTTCAGGTCTAATACCGTTCTGCGCCGGGATTTATAGTCAAAATCTATAAATCGGATGCGCCATGAATGCGGGATAAACGGATGTTTTGGAGAGAAGTATGACGCGCCCCTTTACGGATTCGGTGTTCGATCTGGGTCAGATCAATCTGCGGCTTATGCACTATTTTCGCGTGGTGGCGGAGGAACTGAGTTTCAGCAAAGCCGCGGTGCGGCTGAATATGTCGCAACCGCCGCTCAGCCTGCACATTAAAGAGCTGGAAGTGATGCTCGGCACGCCGCTGTTTTTGCGCACCACGCGTTCGGTGGCGCTGACGCCTGCCGGTGCGGCGCTGATGCGTGAAGCCGGGCTGATGCTCGACGGCATCAACCGTTCGTTGCATCAGGTACGTAAAATCGGGCGCGGTGAGGTCGGCCATATTCAGTTCGGCACCGTGGGCACCGCGGCGTGGGGCCCGCTGATGCCCGCACTGAACCGGTTCGGTGAGAGTGCGCCGGAGATCACCTGGTCGATTACCGAACTGACGCCGTTGCAGCAAATTGATGCCCTGCAACTGCAAAGGATTGATATCGGTATCTGGCGCGAAGCTAAACTGACGCTGCCGCAGGGGTTATCCAGCAGGCTGATGGGGCGCGAAAACGTCGCTCTGGCGATTGCGGAAAATCATCCGCTGGCCGCAAAAAACAGCGTGGTGCTGGGCGAGCTGGCGCATGAAGATTTCATTCTGATGCCAATGAACACGTCCAGCCTCGGCGGTTATCTCTATTCGATGTGCCGTCAGCACGGCTTTTTGCCGCAGGTCAGGCATCAGGTGAACGAGCCACAAACCGCGCTGGCGCTGGTGGCGAACGGTTATGGCATCACGCTGCTGCCGGAAAGCTATGCGCGGATCCACTGGCCGGGCGTGCGTTTCTGCGCGCTGAGCGAACGGTTACCGGTAGATTTGTATGCCCTGTATCAGGCGGACTCGCTGACACCGGCGGCGGCACGTTTTCTGGATTCACTGGGGGAGGACGTCTGAAGCAGCAGGGCCGGAGCCCTGCTGTGAGGGAACATCTTAGTGCGCGGAAACGTCGTGGTTAATCTTTTCGGCCTTACTTTTCAGGCTGGCGAAAATCACCATCAGCACCAGTAACGCGTAGGAAATGGTCGCGATATTCAGCGCCCAGAACAAGCCGTATCGGTTGTAGATGAACGAAGAGAACGACGCAAAAATCAGCGTACCGACGGAGCTGGTGGTCAGCAGCGCAGAGGTCAGCGTTGGCGGAGAGTTTTTCACCTGCAGGCTGCCGTAGCTCATCAGGCCGGAGAACAGGCCGGAGTTACAGAAACCGAACAGACCGACCGCAAACAGCACCAGCGACGCCGAGTTGCTGGTGGTCAGCACGCTCAGGCTCGCCATGCCGACTACCACGGACACCAGCAGGAAGGTGCGCAGTTTGACGAAGCGAACGGTGAACTGGTTCAGGAACAGGCCAATCGCTTTCACCATCCAGTAGGTGGTGATGTAAATCGCGGCGCGATCGGTTTCCATGGCGAAATGCTCATGCAGCCAGCTTGGCATCCACAGCGTAAAGACCAGTTCGGTGAACACGAAGGCGAACAGTGCGATACACAGGAAAAACACCGCGATACCCCAGGGTTCCTGCGCGACACTGCTGTTTTTCTCGGTTTTCACCGGGCGCGCTACGGTCGGGAATTTCTGGCCTGCACACAGCAGGATCATCAGCAGGCTGAGTACGCCCATAATGCCGTACATCGCCAGCCAGCTTGCGCCGTGCTTGAACAGGAAACCGAGCACCAGCGACAGCGTCATTCCGGAGAGGGCAAAGAAGAAATCGGTGAAGATGAGGTTGGCCGAGCGCTTTTTCGGATCGTCATTAATGCGCACCACCAGATAGCTGCCGATAGACATCATCAGGCCCGCAGTGGCACCAATCAGGAAGACTCCCACACCAAACAGCGTGATAGACGGCATCACGAACAGCGCGATACACACCAGCACAGAAACCAGCGAGCCGGTCATCAGCTGTTTGCCGAGATCAAATTTCCGCATCAGGATGCCGCTGACCATAATCGGCAGGAACAAACCAATATTCATTAATGAGAACATTTGCCCGATAAAGCCCGGATCTTTGTTGAATGCGGTTGCCACTGGCCCGATAACGATACCGAGGGTGGAAACCAGTCCACCGGTAAAGAAGTAACTGAGCCAGGAGATCACATTGATCCGACGGCGGTTATAGACAGTTTCCATAACTGATTTCCTAAAAAGAAAAAATATAAAAAGGCCGCAGGAAGCTTAGCCAGAGGTGCTTTTATCCACGGTTAGGACGTTTATTATTCCCGTTCTTTAGTCATTTGTCTTGGATGTTTATTCGATCCCCTTATTTAATTTTCTTAAACAATCTAAGCAATTAGCGCGTTATCAGTGGTTTTACATTTCTGCTTTACATACTGTAGCGGGCTAAATATAGTCAAAAACAGGTCAGCATTTCTCTTTACATAAATACAACAACACAGGGTGCAGTGCTAATGAGTTCTTCTACTGATAATTCAGCGGCTTCCGTTTCGAACACGTTGTGTCCGGTCATTGCGATTCATGGCGGTGCAGGGGCGATCACCCGCGCGGCGATGAGTGCCGAAAAAGAACAACTTTATTTAGCCGAGCTGGAGCGCATTGTTGCCAGCGGGCAGGCCATTCTGGCTTCGGGAGGCAGCGCGCTGGATGCGGTGACCGAGGCGGTGCGTTTACTTGAAGAGTGCCCGCTGTTTAATGCCGGAAAGGGCGCGGTTTTCACCCATCAGGGCACCCACGAACTAGACGCCTGCATCATGGATGGCCGCACGCTGGATGCCGGTGCCATCAGCTGCGTCAATCACATCCGTAACCCTATCCTCACCGCCCGTAAAGTGCTGGAAGTCAGCCCGCACGTGATGTTCACCGGCGCGGGCGCCGAAGCCTTTGCCCGCGAACAGGGGCAGGAAATGGTCGGGGCGGACTACTTCTTTACGCAGGAACGCTACGACCAGCTGCAACGGGCCATCGCCGCAGACAGCGGCGTTATCCTCGATCACGATGGCGCATCGCAGAGCGCCACGCCGTCCGGCGATCCGCTCGATCCGGAACATAAATTTGGCACCGTGGGCGCGGTGGCGATGGACGCGCAGGGGAATCTGGCCGCCGCGACGTCCACCGGCGGCATGACCAACAAACAGGCTGGCCGCGTGGGGGATTCACCGATCATCGGCGCGGGCTGCTATGCCAGCAACAAAACAGTCGCCATTTCCAGCACCGGCACCGGCGAAGTGTTTATGCGCACGGTGGCGGCGTACGACGTGGCGGCGCTGATCGAATACGCCGGTTTATCCCTTGAAGAAGCGACGCACAAAGTGGTGCAGGAAAAGCTGCTGCCGCTCGGCGGTATCGGCGGCATGATCGCCATCGACCGTTTCGGCAACGTCGTTTTACCTTTTAACAGCGAAGGCATGTACCGCGGATTTGCCCGTGTGGGCGACGTGCCGAGCGTCAGTATCTACCGTTCATGAAGGATGCCATGAACCCTTCTCTGATCCTGCCGCCCGGCCAGGTTCTGGCGGTGAATAATCTCAGCGTACAGTTTTCGCACGAGGGGCAGGTGATCCCGGCGGTTAACCGTCTGAGCTTTGACGTCGGGCGCGGCGAAACGCTGGCGATTGTGGGCGAGTCCGGTTCCGGTAAATCGGTCACTTCGCTGGCGCTGATGCGTCTGGTGGAGCAGGGCGGCGGGCAGATTTCACAGGGCAACATGCAGTTTCGGCGTCGTAACGGCGAAGTGGTTGAACTGATGGCCGCGTCGCAGTCGCAGATGCGCAGCCTGCGCGGTGCCGATATGGCGATGATATTTCAGGAGCCGATGACGTCGCTCAATCCGGTATTTCCGGTGGGCGAACAAATTGCCGAATCCATCCGGCTGCACCAGGGAAAAGATCATCGCGCCGCCCGCGCCGAAGCGTTGCGGATGCTGGATCTGGTGCGCATTCCCGAAGCCAAAAATATTCTCGACTGCTTTCCTCATCAGCTTTCCGGCGGTATGCGCCAGCGGGTGATGATTGCGATGGCGCTGTCATGCAAACCTGCGTTGCTGATTGCCGACGAGCCGACTACCGCGCTGGATGTGACGATTCAGGCGCAAATCCTGCAACTCATCCGCGTGCTGCAAAAAGAGATGCAGATGGGTGTCATTTTCATCACCCACGACATGGGCGTGGTGGCTGAAATTGCCGACCGCGTGCTGGTGATGCATAAAGGCAACAGCGTGGAAACCGGCGACGTCACGGCAATTTTCCATGCCCCGCAGCAGCCGTATACCCAGGCGCTGCTGGCGGCGGTGCCGAAACTCGGTTCGATGCACGGCAAACCGCTCCCTGCGCGCTTTCCGCTGCCTGAGCAACAAGAGAGTGATCCGGCGCTGGTGCAAAATACCCTGACGCCGGGCGCCGCGCCGATTTTGCAGGTGAAAAATCTGGTCACCCGCTTTGATGTGCGCAGCGGTATTTTTAACCGCGTCACCCGGCGCATTCACGCAGTGGAAAAAGTCAGTTTCGATTTATACCCCGGCGAAACGCTGGCGCTGGTCGGTGAATCCGGCTGCGGAAAATCCACCACCGGCCGCTCGTTGCTGAAGCTGGTGAAAAGTCAGGGTGGAACGATCACCTTTAACGGCGAGCCGCTGACCCACGTCAGCGGCAGCGCGCTGCAGCATCTGCGCCGCGACATTCAGTTTATTTTTCAGGATCCCTACGCTTCGCTCGATCCGCGCCTGACGGTGGGGTATTCGATCATGGAACCCTTGCTGGTTCACCACATCGCGAAGGGGAAAGAGGCGGAGGCACGCGTTGCCTGGCTGCTGGAAAAAGTCGGGCTGCTGCCGGAGCACGCGCAGCGCTATCCTCACGAATTTTCCGGAGGGCAGCGGCAGCGCATTTGCATCGCCCGCGCGCTGGCGCTCAATCCTAAAGTGGTCATTGCTGATGAATCCGTGTCGGCGCTGGACGTGTCTATTCAGGCACAGATCATTAATTTACTGATGGATCTGCAGAAAGAGTTTGGCCTGGCCTTTCTGTTTATTTCGCACGACATGGCGGTGGTGGAGCGCATCAGTCACCGCGTGGCGGTGATGTATCTCGGGCAGATTGTTGAGATCGGCCCGCGCCGCGCGGTGTTTGAAAATCCGCAGCATGCTTACACCCGCAAACTGATGGCGGCTGTACCGGTGGCCGATCCTGCGCATAAACGAAAAGAGCAGGCGCTGCTGGTCGATGACATTCCCAGCCCGATCCATGATTTGCATGATGAGCCTTTGGTTGCGCCGCTGGTGCAGGTGGCGGAAGGGCATTTCGTGGCGCGGCATGCGATTGCTGGCGTGTATTGATTTTTGTGGCGGCTTATTTTGAGCCGCCAATCTTCGTAAGACAAACGGGTTAGACAGGAAAAGGAACTGAGATGAATCAGCAGAAACGTAAAGGTAAGAACGTTATTCGTCAGGCCGTGCTCGCTGCCGCTGTTTTCGGTTCGCTGGCGTCCGCTTCGGCGTGGGCAGCAAAAGACGTGGTGGTGGCGGTAGGCTCTAATTTTACCTCGCTCGATCCTTATGACGCCAACGACACGCTGTCTCAGGCGGTCGCCAAATCCTTCTATCAGGGTCTGTTTGGCTTTGATAAAAACATGAAACTGGAGAACGTGCTGGCAGACAGCTACACGGTCAGCCCGGACGGTCTGGTTTACACCGTTAAACTGCATCCGGGGATCAAATTCCAGGACGGCACGGATTTCAACGCGGCGGCGGTAAAAGTGAACTTCGACCGCGCCAGCAACCCGGACAGCCACCTCAAGCGTTATAACCTGTTCAAAAATATCGCCAGCACCGAAGCGGTGGATGACACCACGGTGAAAATCACGCTGAAAGAACCGTTCTCGGCGTTCATCAACATTCTGGCGCACCCGTCTGCAGTGATGATTTCCCCGGCGGCGCTGACCAAATACGGTAAAGAGATCGGTTTCCATCCGGTCGGTACCGGTCCGTATACGCTGGATCAGTGGAATCAGACTGACTTCGTGAAAGTGAAGAAATTTGATGGCTACTGGAAGAAAGACGAAACAAAACTCGACACCATCACCTGGCGTCCGGTGGTTGATAACAACACCCGTGCGGCGATGCTGCAAACCGGCGAAGCGGATTTCGCCTTCCCGGTGCCTTACGAGCAGGCGGCCCTGCTGGAGAAAAATCCAAAGCTGGATCTGGTGACCGCGCCGTCGATTCTGCATCGTTACATCAGTCTGAACGTCACGCAAAAACCGTTTGATAACGTGAAAGTGCGTGAGGCAATCAACTACGCCATCAATAAACAGGCGCTGATCAAAGTGGCGTTTGCCGGTTATGCCGTGCCTTCGGAAGGGCCGTTGCCACAGGGCATCGAATACGCTGCAAAATTCAAACCCTGGCCTTACGATCCGGCCAAAGCGAAAGCACTGCTGAAAGAAGCGGGCTACCCGGACGGTTTCACGACCACCCTGTGGTCGTCGCATAACAACAGCACCTCGCAGAAAGTCTTGCAGTTCACGCAGCAGCAGCTGGCGCAGGTGGGCATCAAAGTGAACGTCACCGCGATGGATGCCGCGCAGCGTGCGGCACAGGTCGAGAACGTCGGGCAGAAAGAAGCGGGTGTCCGCATGTTCTACACCGGCTGGTCGGCCTCTACCGGTGAAGCGGACTGGGCGTTATCGCCGCTGTTCTCCACGCAGGCGGCTCCGCCGAAACAGTTCGGCACGGCGTTTTACAGCAATGCGCAGGTCGATAAGGATTTGTCCGATGCCCTGAAAACCACCGACAAAGCCGAGAAAGCCAAACTGTATGCGGATGCTCAGAAACAAATCTGGACAGATGCACCCTGGGCATTCCTGGTGACCGAACGTCTGGTATCGGCTAAAAATAAACGTCTGACCGGGTTCTACGTGATGCCTGATACGGCATTCAGCTTTGATGAAGCTGATGTGAAATAATTCGCGATGGAGTTTTCAGGGCGTGCGGCGTGGTTGCCGTACGCCCTGAAGTCGTGTGTTCCGTGTGGCCGGAACATGGATGTCGTACCGTGAAATCACAGACAGCGAATCATGCTTAATTATTTTCTAAAACGACTGCTTGGATTGATCCCCACACTGCTGATCGTGGCCGTGCTGGTCTTTTTGTTTGTTCATCTTTTGCCCGGCGATCCGGCACGGCTGATGGCCGGTCAGGATGCGGATGCCAGCGTTGTGGCGCTGGTGCGTCAGGATCTGGGGCTGGATAAGCCGCTGTATCAGCAATTTCTCACTTTCTTCGGCAATGCGCTGACCGGCGATTTCGGCCACTCGATGGTGTCGAAGCGTCCGGTGATCGATGAAATCAGTTCCCGTTTTATGCCGACGTTCTGGCTGACGCTGACCAGCATGGTGTGGTCTGTCATTTTCGGGCTGGTGATTGGCGTGGTGTCAGCCGTCTGGCGCAACCGCTGGCCCGATCGTCTCGGTATGGCGCTGGCCGTCTCCGGTATTTCCTTTCCGGCTTTTGCTCTGGGCATGTTACTGATGCAGGTGTTCTCCGTCGAACTGGGCTGGCTGCCAACCGTGGGTGCCGACACCTGGCAACACTACATTCTGCCTTCCATTACGCTGGGGGCGGCGGTGGCGGCCATCATGGCGCGCTTTACCCGCGCCTCGTTCGTCGAAGTGATGCAGGAAGATTACATGCGCACCGCGCGCGCGAAGGGCGTCCACGAGGGGTTTGTGGTCGTCAAACACGGCTTGCGTAATGCGATGATCCCGGTGGTCACCATGATGGGGTTGCAGTTTGGTTTCCTGCTCGGCGGTTCGATTGTGGTAGAAAAAGTCTTCAACTGGCCGGGGTTAGGGCGGTTGCTGGTGGATTCGGTGGAGATGCGTGATTACCCGGTGATCCAGGCCGAAGTGTTGCTGTTCTCGCTGGAATTCATTTTGATCAATCTGCTGGTGGACATGTTGTACGCCGTGATTAACCCTTCCATCCGATACAAGTGAGCAAGCGCATGAAAAACTGGCGGCGAAATGCCGTACTCGCGGGTCTGCCGATGGTCACTGCACAAACGGCCAGCGCGCAATCTGTCAGGACGCCGTGGAAGGCGTTTTGGCGTCGTTTTCGCCGTCAGCATATCGCGATGATAGCGGGTGTTTTTATCCTGCTGCTGATTGCTGCGGCACTTCTTGCGCCGTGGCTGGTGCCCTTTGATCCGGAAAATTACTTTGATTACGACCGGCTGAACGAAGGCCCGTCAATGATTCACTGGCTGGGCGTCGATTCTCTCGGGCGCGATATTTTCAGCCGTATTCTGATGGGGACGCGAATTTCACTGACGGCGGGCGTACTTTCTGTGGTGCTCGGCGCGGCGATCGGCACGGTGTTCGGGCTGCTGGCGGGATATTACGAAGGCTGGTGGGATCGCATCACCATGCGAGTTTGCGACGTATTGTTCGCCTTTCCCGGCATTCTGCTGGCGATCGCCGTGGTGGCGGTGATGGGCAACGGCATGTCGAACGTCATCATTGCCGTGGCGATATTCAGCATCCCGGCGTTCGCGCGGCTGGTGCGTGGCAACACGCTGGTGCTTAAACAGCAGACCTACATTGAATCTGCACGCAGCATCGGCGCCTCAGACGCCACGATCCTCTTCCGCCACATTCTGCCCGGCACGCTTTCCTCGATCGTGGTCTATTTCACCATGCGTATCGGCACGTCGATTATCACCGCGGCCAGCCTGTCATTCCTCGGCATGGGTGCGCAACCGCCAACGCCGGAGTGGGGCGCGATGCTCAACGAAGCCCGCGCCGACATGGTCATGGCGCCGCACGTGGCCATATTCCCAAGCCTGGCAATATTCCTGACCGTGCTGGCGTTTAATTTATTGGGCGATGGATTACGGGATGCGCTGGATCCAAAACTGAAGAATTAAGGGGTTGCGCAGCGGGGAGATGAATTCGTGGAAATGCCAGAGAGGGCTGTCATCGCCCTCTCTGGCCGGTTGTGCACTCATTGCAACGTGGTAACCGTTATTGAGAAACCAAAAATTTCTCACTCAGCATCGAAAGGCATTACGCAATCACACCTTCGGATGCAAAAACTCCGCATGGAATCTCAGATGATCTTCCACAAATGACGCAATCGTAAAGTAACTGTGGTCATAACCCGGCTGCGCGCGCAGCTGTAACGGCCATCCGCGCTGACGGGCGATTTCTGCCAGTTTTGAGGGTTGCAGCTGATCCGCCAGGAACTGATCACCATCGCCCTGATCGACTAAAATCGGGAACGGGTACTGATTCGCTGGCAGTGAACTCAGCAGGTGGCAACTGTCGTATTGCAGCCACTGACTCTCGTCATCACCCAGATACGCGCTGAAAGCTTTACGCCCCCATGGCACCTGTGACGGATTCACGATCGGCGCAAAAGCAGACACTGAAAGGAAGCGCTGCGGATTACGCAATGCCAGCATCAATGCCCCGTGGCCGCCCATGGAGTGGCCGGAAATCGACTGACGATCGCTGACCTTAAAGTGGCTGTTAATCAGCGCAGGCAGTTCATCCACCAGATAATCGTACATCCGGTAATGGGCCGCCCAGGGCGCCTGCGTGGCGTTCAGATAGAAGCCGGCACCCTGACCGAGATCGTAACCCTCATCGTTGGCGACGCCTTCCCCGCGCGGGCTGGTATCCGGCATCACCAGCACCAGACCGAGTTCTGCCGCGACGCGCTGCGCCCCGGCTTTAACGGTAAAGTTTTCGTCATTACAGGTCAGGCCCGACAGCCAGTACAGCACCGGCGGCGGCGTGTCGTCCTTCGCCGGCGGCAGGTAAATGCTGAACGTCATGCTGCAATTCAGGCTCGCCGAGGTATGGCGGTAGCGCTGCTGCCAGCCGCCAAACATCCGGTGTTCTTCGAGGAGTTCAATTGAGCTGCTCATCGACATTTCCTTACTTGTTGAAATGAATCACCGTACGGATCGATTTACCTTCGTGCATCAAATCAAAGGCTTCATTGATGTCTTCCAGCGGCATGGTGTGCGTGATGAAATCGTTGAGGGCGAATTCGCCATCCAGATAACGCTGCACGATGCCCGGCAATTCGCTGCGGCCTTTGACGCCACCGAAAGCGGAACCGCGCCATACGCGGCCTGTCACCAGCTGGAACGGACGGGTGGAGATCTCTTCACCCGCACCGGCCACGCCGATGATGACGGATTCGCCCCAGCCTTTATGGCAGCATTCCAGCGCTGAACGCATCACGTTGACGTTACCGATGCATTCGAAGGAGAAGTCCACGCCGCCGTCGGTCATTTCGACGATCACTTCCTGAATCGGCTTATCAAAATCTTTCGGATTGATCAGGTCGGTTGCGCCAAGTTTGCGTGCCAGATCGAACTTACTGGTGTTCAGATCAACACCAATAATGCGGCCTGCGCCCGCCATCACGGCACCGATAACCGCAGAAAGACCGATACCGCCAAGGCCGAAGATCGCCACGGTGTCGCCTTTCTTCACTTTTGCGGTGTTCATGACCGCGCCCATACCGGTAGTGACGCCACAACCCAGCAGGCAGACCTCTTCCAGCGGCGCTTCTTTGTTGATTTTCGCCAGTGAAATTTCCGGTACTACGGTGTATTCGGAGAACGTTGACGTGCCCATGTAGTGGAAAATCGGCTTGCCATCTTTAGAGAAACGCGTGGTGCCATCCGGCATCAGGCCTTTGCCCTGCGTGGTGCGAATTGCCTGACACAGGTTAGTTTTACCGGATTTACAGTATTTACACTCGCCACATTCCGGCGTGTACAACGGGATCACATGGTCGCCCACCGCCAGAGTGGTGACGCCTTCGCCGACCGCTTCTACCACGCCGCCGCCTTCATGGCCGAGGATCGCCGGGAATACGCCTTCCGGATCTTTGCCGGACAGCGTGTAAGCATCAGTATGACAAACACCGGTGGCGACGATACGCACCAGCACTTCGCCTTTTTGCGGTGGCATCAAATCCACTTCTTCGATGGAAAGAGGTTGATTCGGGCCCCAGGCGACGGCCGCGCGCGTTTTGATCATTTTCATTATGTAGCTCCAGTCAGGTGTTTTTACTTAATAGGTGGGATGCAGTGCCGGGTCATGTTCACCGGCAAGCGGGTGTTTCAGTAACGGGACCACCCCGTCATTTTGTACGATGATCTGTTCTTTCAGCGCCCGCACGTTGGGGCTGAAAGCATCCCGCCGCCAGATAAGCCAGGTGGCGGTATCGGCGAATTCATCCGGGATTTCGTGAATATTTACGCGCTCGTGGCCGGGCAGTTGTTCCAGCACCGATCGCGGCACCATGGCGATGCCCGCACCGCTGGCAACGCACGCCATCATGGAATGGTAGGACTGAATTTCCAGCGTGTTCGCCACCGGCACATTCATCTGCTTAATCCACCCCTGTAAACGCTGGCGATACGAACAGCTCGGGCGGAAGGCGAAAACGGTATGGCCGCTGCGGCCTGCGGGGGCTTCAAGAGGCGATTCGCCCGGCGGGGTGATCACCACCATCCGTTCACGATACGAAATACAGCCGTTGAGATCGTCAAAGTCGATCGGGCCGTCGACCAGCGCCGCCGCAAGACGTCCTGCCCGCACGCTGTCGATGATTTCGCCGGACGTGCCGGTGACCAGCGAAAGGGCCACTTGCGGGTACGCCTGATGATAGGCCGCGAGCAGTGACGGCAGACGCGTGGCAGCAGTGCTTTCCATTGAGCCTAAAGCGAAGTTCCCGGCGGGTTCGCCTGCGTGCGTGATGCTCATCGCTTCTTCGCTCAGCGCCAGAATACGCTCGGCGTAATTAAGAAAGTTATGGCCCATCGCGGAAAGGCGGATGCGCTGCTTCTCACGGATAAACAAATCGGTACCCAGTTCGAGTTCGAGCTGGCGCAGACGGGTGGTCAGGTTTGACGGCACGCGGTGTAACTGCTCTGCCGCACGCGCCAGTGAGCCCGTTTCTGCCACGCAGCAAAACATTCGCAACTGGGTGAGATCCATGATGAGTTCCTGTGTTCTCTTATCGTAAACAACTTGGTTTGTATTATTCAGTTTTCGTGATTGTAACTTTACTGCATCATGCATGACAACTTTCTTTTTCAGAAAGGCACTGTTAACGGAGATCCGCTTTCAGTATGTTTACCCACTGTTTCTATAATGTTGCGTCGCGGTTTCACCTTTCGGAGCGGTTATGGCTTTTCGTATTGCGTTAAGTGGTTTTCTGGCCTTTGTGGTCGCGATGGGCATCGGGCGCTTTGCCTTTACGCCGCAGGTTCCTTTAATGATAGCTGAACATCAGTTCAGCCTGACCGGTGCGGGGCTGGTGGCCGCGTTCAATTATCTCGGTTATCTGTGTGGTGCTTTTGACGCCATGCGCGCGACCCGCCACCTTGAGCGTCGTCTCTGGCTCGGCGTGTGGGGCGGGGTGGTGCTGACGTTGCTGTCGGCGATGATTTCCGGCGAAGTGCTGCACAGCATTGTGCGGTTTATGATTGGCTGGACCAGCGGCTGGGCGATGGTGATGGTGTCGGCGTGGTGTAACGAGCGGCTGGCGCACTATGGCCGTCCGGCAATGAGCGCGGCGGTGTTTGCCGGGCCGGGCGCGGGGATTTTCCTCAGCGGCATGTTAGCCGTGGGCATTCACAGTTTGCAGCTCAGTTCGGCGCAGGCCTGGGGCGTATACGGCGTGCTGGCGTTGATTTTCGTGGCGATCATCACACCGAATCTGCCGCGTAAGGGAGATTTGCACCGTTCGCACGTGGCGACGGAACCGCTGGTGATGACGCCCGCGCTTAAACGCCTGGTGTGGAGCTACAGTCTGGCGGGATTCGGCTACATTTTGCCTGCCACTTTTCTTTCGCAGATGGCGAATGCCCGTTTTCCAGACAGCCTGTTTGCACAGTTTGTCTGGCCGGTGTTCGGCGGTGCGGCGGTCATTGGCATTGTAATAGGGATTTTGACGCGTCATTGCCTGACCACTCACCGGCGTCTGGCGCTGACATTGTGGATCCAGGCGCTGGGGATTTTATGTGCGGAAGTGGTGCCGGGCGTCAGCGGGCTGGTGCTGGGAGCGTTACTGACCGGCGGCGGGTTCCTGAGCGTGGTGCAACTGGCCTTGCAATGCAGCCGCGAACTGGCGCCGAATCATAGCCGTTACATGGCGGGGCTGCTGACCACCGGCTACGCCGTGGGGCAATTGTGTGGCCCGATATTGTCGGCCATTTCCACGGCGCTCACGCACCGTCTGGAACCTGCGCTGTATGTCGCCCTGGCAGGATTTATTATTGCAGGTGCTCTGGTGTTTCGCCGCCGCTGATAACTTGCGGCGATTTCATCCATCATGAAACACAATCACTGGATTCTGAATCCGCTCTCCACTACAGTAAGCCACCTCACTTTAGCGTGATCTGCGTCAAAGTGATTACATCTGCCGGAGAAGAAAGAATGCCTACCCTGAGTAAAGAAGCCATTTTAGTTCACGATGCCCTGTTAGCCCGTGGTCTGGAAACCCCTTTGCGTGAAGCGCTGCCGATCGACAATGAGACGCGCAAACAGCGTATTCAGGAACACATGACCGGCATCATGCAGCTTCTCAATCTGGATCTCTCCGACGACAGTCTGATGGAAACGCCAAGCCGCATCGCGAAAATGTATGTCGATGAAATCTTCTCCGGGCTGGATTACGCCAATTTCCCAAAAATCACCGTCATCGAAAATAAGATGAAAGTGGATGAAATGGTGACCGTGCGTGACATCACGCTGACCAGCACCTGTGAACATCATTTTGTGACCATCGACGGCAAAGCGACCGTGGCATATATCCCGAAAGAGACGGTGATCGGCCTGTCGAAAATCAACCGCATCGTGCAGTTCTTCTCCCAGCGCCCGCAGGTTCAGGAACGTCTGACCCAGCAAATTCTGGTGGCACTGCAAACGTTGCTTGGCACCACCAACGTGGCTGTCTCTATTGATGCCGTGCACTACTGCGTGAAAGCGCGTGGTGTGCGCGACGCGACCAGCGCCACCACCACCACATCGCTGGGCGGACTGTTCAAATCGAGCCAGAATACGCGTCAGGAATTCCTGCGTACCGTAAGACACGCCAGCTAAGCGGCGGCGCGTTAACCGGTCAGAAAGTTTGATATTGCGGCACCTTACGGGTGCCGTTAGTCTGTCTGAAGCCCGCAACTTTTTGCCCCCTTATCTAACAGGAACGTCTGGTATGCGCTCACGTATTGCCACGCTCGATTTTGCCCGTGGCCTCGCCATTTTTGGCATTCTTCTGCTCAATATCAGTGCCTTTGGCTTGCCGAAGGCCGCCTACCTGAATCCCGGTTTCGCCGGTGCACCTTCAACGTCAGACGTCTGGACCTGGGCGGTGCTCGACGCCGTAGCGCAGGGTAAATTCCTGATGATGTTCGCGATGCTGTTCGGCGGCGGCTTGTATTTACTGCTGCCGCGCGGCAAACACTGGATCCAGGCGCGATTATCGCTGTTGCTGTTATGCGGTTTTCTGCACGCCATTTTTCTCTGGGACGGCGACATTCTGCTTTCTTACGGCCTGATCGGTCTGGTGTGCTGGCGCATGGTGCGGGAAGGGCGCAGCAGCCAGTCGATGATTTCCACCGGCATCATTTTGTATCTGATTGGCGTGGCCGTGCTGGCGATGCTCGGCCTGATCACTTCACCTTCACCCGGCACATTCTGGATGCCCGGCCCGGCAGAGATTCAGTATGAACAGTTCTGGAAGCTGAAAGGCGGCTGGGAAGCGATTCAAAACCGGCTCGACTTGTTGTCTTCAAGCCTGCTGGCGATTGGCGCGCAATACGGCTGGGAGCTGGCGGGGGCGATGATGACAGGGGCAGGGCTGATGCGCAGTGGCTGGCTGAAAGGGGAATTTCGCGAGTCGCATTATCGTAAAGTGGCTGCGGCACTGTTACCGCTTTCATTGCTCATTCAGATCCCGGCGATTTATATGCAATGGAAGACCGGCTGGGACTATCGCTGGAGCGGTTTTCTGTTACAGGTGCCGCGTGAAATCGGCTCGCTGATGCAGGCTGTCAGCTATCTGGCGCTGTGCTACGGTTTCTGGTCGGTGATTTCCGGCTGGCGCATCACTCACTGGATCTCGCAGGTCGGGCGCATGGCGCTGAGCAACTATCTGTTACAGACCCTCATCTGCACCACGTTCTTCAATATGTTCGGCTTCTTTATGCACTTCGACAGGTTGCAACTGGTCGCGCTGGTACCGCTGGTGTGGGCGTGTAATCTGCTGGTGACGCTGCTGTGGTTACGGCATTTCCGTCAGGGTCCGGTCGAATGGCTGTGGCGTAAACTGACGCTTCGCGCATCGGGTACTGAACTCAAGGCTGATTGATTTTTGTACTGTCACATCATCCTAAATGATAGATTTGGGATGAACGTTGCATAATTGTATGTAAACGTTTTCTTTCCTGTGACGAGATTCACGCAGGCGTTTCCTCAAAATGATTAGGATAGCGGTCGTGCCAGTCTGACGACCACTACTCTAATAAGGAAACGCCATGAGCACTTCACCTCGCTTCTCTTTATCTGCATTACTTACCTCCTGGGTGATTAATTTCCGTATTCCTCCTTACCAAACCCTGGCAGATCACGGAGCGACGCATGGTCACCATTCGTGATGTCGCCCGGCTCGCGGGGGTGTCTGTCGCCACCGTGTCCCGCGTTCTGAACAATCCTTCTATTGCCAGTAAAGAGGCGCGTGAACAGGTGCTGCGCGCTGTTGAAACCTTAGGTTACCGGCCTAATGCCAATGCTCAGGCGCTGGCGACGCAAAGCAGCGATACCATCGGTGTGGTGGTCATGGACGTGTCCGATCCCTTTTTTGGTGCGCTGGTGAAAGCGGTGGATACCGTCGCGCAGTTACATCAAAAATATGTGTTGATAGGCAACAGCTATCATATTGCTGAAAAAGAAAGGCACGCCATTGAAGTGTTGATTCGTCAACGCTGTAACGCGCTGATCGTGCATTCCAAAGCGCTGGGCGATGACGAGCTGTCGCGCTTTATGGATCAGGTTTCCGGTATGGTGTTGATTAACAGAGTGATCCCCGGCTACGAGCACCGCTGCGTGTGGCTTAACAACGTCAGCGGCGCGGAAATGGCGACCCGTTTACTGCTTTCGCAGGGGCATCAGCGCATTGGTTACATCGGTTCCAGCCACGCCATTGAGGACGATGTGCAGCGTTATCAGGGGTATTTACAGGCGATGACGCAGCCGCTGACGCAGGCACATCAGACATCCGAGCCACCGCCGGCCATCTGGCGTGCGCAGGGTTCCCCGGATCTGCAGGGGGGCGAAGCGGCCATGGTGGAGCTGCTGGGGCGTAATCTGCACCTCAGCGCGGTGTTTACCTACAACGATTCAATGGCCGCCGGTGCCATGGCAGTGTTGAAAGAAAACGGAATTAATGTGCCGGCTGATTTTTCACTGGTGGGCTTTGATGATATCCCGATCGCCCGTTACACCAGCCCGAAAATGACCACAGTGCGCTATCCGATTGTTTCTATGGCGACCCTGGCGACAGAACTGGCGCTGAAAGGGGCGGCAGAACAGCTGTCAGAAGGCATTTCCCACTGTTTTATGCCGACGCTGGTCAGACGCCACTCGGTTGCGCCGTGGCAAAATGTGGCGCCCGTCACTTATTGATCAAATAACGCGATGTAACCGTTTTCAATCTGTGAGAACTTTCACAGTTTATTAACATCGCGCACATTATGATTCATTCGTTTTCAACATGATTCACTTTGAGTCCGGATCACCGGACTGGTTTCACAGCGAGTCAGGACGTGACAGGTCAAGGATGGCAGGCACCCACAAACATGATGTGGAACTGTACTGCTCCCGCATGGAGTTCCGGTGCCAAATTCTGTAACACCCTACATAACCGGAGATACAAATGAATAAGAAGGTCTTCACCCTGGCGACTCTGGCTGCAAGCATGATGTTTGGTTTTGCCGCGCATGCTGCTGACACTAAAATTGGCGTCACCATCTATAAATATGACGACAACTTCATGTCTGAAGTTCGTAAAGCCATCGAGAAAGATGCGAAAGCGACACCAGATGTGCAACTGCTGATGAATGACTCGCAAAACAGCCAGTCCACCCAGAATGACCAGGTAGACGTGATGCTGGCGAAGGGTGTGAAGGCGTTAGCCATCAACCTGGTTGACCCGGCTGCAGCCCCGGTCATCATCGAGAAAGCCCGCGGCGCTGGCATTCCGGTTGTTTTCTATAACAAAGAACCTTCCCGTAAAGATCTCGACAGCTACGATAAAGCTTACTACGTCGGTACTGACTCTAAAGAGTCTGGCGTTATCCAGGGCGAGCTGATTGCCAAACACTGGAAAGCGAACCCGGCCTGGGATCTGAACAAAGACGGCGTGATCCAATATGTGCTGATCAAAGGCGAGCCGGGCCACCCGGATGCTGAAGCGCGTACCAAATACGTCATCAGCACCCTGAATGGCAAAGAAGGCCTGAAAACTGACCAGCTGCAACTTGATACCGCAATGTGGGATACCGCACAGGCGAAAGACAAGATGGATGCATGGTTGTCTGGTCCGAATGCTAACAAAATCGAAGTGGTTATTGCCAACAACGACGCCATGGCAATGGGCGCAGTAGAAGCACTGAAATCTCATAACAAATCCAGCATTCCGGTCTTCGGTGTGGATGCCCTGGCAGAAGCGCTGGCGCTGGTGAAATCCGGTGCGATGGCCGGTACCGTGCTTAACGATGCCAACAACCAGGCGAAAGCCACGTTTGATCTGGCAAGAAATCTGGCAGCAGGTAAACCAGCCGCCGATGGCACCAACTGGAAGCTCGAAAATAAAGTGGTTCGTATTCCTTACGTAGCGGTAGATAAAGACAATCTGTCTTCTTTCGTGAAATAAAAAATACGGCACAAGCAGTAAAGACAGACAGCAATAAAAAACAAAGCTAAGCAGTGGCATAAATAATTGCGGTTAAGCCGTAAATAAAGACTAAGTGTTATTAGACGTTAATGCTTATCTGACAGGACGTCATGTCGCCCTGCGTGTGGTGAGTTTACTGACCGCACGCAGGGCTGACATCAGGTATTAATACACCCGTTTATTTTTATCTTTAGCCAGGTATAACTATGGCCGATAATTCGTTATCTGACACACCAACAGAAAAGCCGGACGAATTCCTGCTGGAAATGAGTGGTATCAATAAATCATTTCCTGGCGTCAGGGCGTTGGATAATGTGAATTTAAAAGTGCGCCCCAGCTCTATTCATGCCCTGATGGGTGAAAATGGCGCCGGTAAATCCACATTATTAAAATGCCTTTTTGGGATTTACAGCAAAGACTCCGGTACGATTCTTTTTCAGGGACAGGAAGTCAATTTTAAAAGTTCAAAAGAAGCGCTCGAAACGGGCGTGTCGATGGTGCATCAGGAATTAAACCTGGTGTTGCAACGTACCGTCATGGACAACATGTGGCTGGGACGTTACCCGACGAAAGGCATTTTTGTCGATCAGGACAAAATGTACAAAGACACTAAAGCGATTTTTGACGAGCTGGACATTGATATCGACCCGCGCGACAAGGTCGGTAAATTGTCCGTTTCGCAGATGCAGATGATCGAAATCGCCAAGGCGTTTTCCTACAATGCAAAAATCGTCATCATGGACGAACCCACTTCCTCGCTGACGGAAAAAGAGGTGAACCACCTGTTCACTATCATCCGTAAGCTGAAGGATCGCGGCTGCGGTATCGTGTATATCTCTCATAAGATGGAAGAAATTTTCCAGCTGTGCGATGAAATCACCATCCTGCGCGACGGCCAGTGGATCATCACGCAGCCGCTGGAAGGCCTCGACATGGATAAAATTATCTCCATGATGGTCGGTCGTTCACTGAGCCAGCGTTTCCCTGACCGACTGAATGTGCCGGGTGAAGTTATCCTCGAAGTGCGCAATCTGACCTCAATGCGCCAGCCGTCGATCCGTGATATTTCCTTTGATTTGCACAAAGGTGAAATTCTGGGGATCGCCGGATTAGTGGGTGCAAAGCGTACGGATATCGTCGAGACGTTATTTGGTATTCGTGAGAAAGTCTCCGGAACCATTAAACTGCACGGCAAAAAAATTAATAATCACAGTGCGAATGAAGCCATTAACCACGGCTTTGCGCTGGTGACGGAAGAACGACGTTCAACCGGTATCTATGCGTATCTGGATATTGGTTTTAACTCGCTGATTTCAAATATTCGTCAATATAAAAATAAAGTCGGCTTGCTCGATACCGCCCGAATGAAAAGCGATACCCAATGGGTTATCGACTCCATGCGGGTAAAAACGCCGGGGCATAAAACCAGTATTGGTTCATTGTCTGGCGGGAATCAGCAAAAAGTCATTATCGGGCGCTGGTTACTCACCAAGCCGGAAATATTGATGCTGGACGAACCGACGCGCGGGATTGACGTTGGGGCGAAATTTGAAATTTACCAGTTAATCACCGAGTTGGCGAAAAGAGAAAAGGGGATCATTATTATCTCCTCTGAAATGCCGGAGTTGCTGGGTATTACTGACAGAATATTGGTTATGAGTAATGGACAGGTTGCGGGTATTGTTGAAACCAAACATACCTCGCAGAACGAAATTTTACGCCTGGCTTCCTTGCATCTCTAATTTTTAAGGGTTCTTATTATGAAAGCATTAAATAAGAAAAGTGTGCTCACTTATTTAAAAGAGGGCGGGATTTATGTGGTGTTATTGGTCCTGCTGGCCATTATTATCATCCAGGATCCAAGTTTCCTCAGTCTGGTCAACTTAAGTAACATTCTGACGCAGTCTTCCGTGCGCGTTATTATCGCACTGGGCGTCGCGGGTCTGATTGTCACGCAGGGTACTGACCTGTCAGCCGGGCGTCAGGTGGGGTTAGCGGCCGTTGTCGCGGCCACCATGCTGCAGGCGATGGACAACGTAAACAAAGTCTTCCCGCATCTTGACGTGGTGCCGATCCCGCTGGTTATTCTGACCGTGTGTATCGTTGGCGCGCTGATTGGTTTGCTCAACGGCGTGATCATCGCCTACCTGAACGTGACCCCGTTTATTACCACCCTGGGCACCATGATTATCGTTTACGGGATTAACTCACTGTATTACGACTATGTGGGTTCCTCACCGGTGGCCGGTTTTGATCCGGGCTTCTCACAGTTTGCTCAGGGCTTTATCCATCTGGGGGGGCTGAAAATCTCCTACATCACCTTCTACGCGCTGATCGCTATCGGTTTCGTCTGGGTGCTGTGGAACAAAACCCGCTTTGGTAAAAACATCTTTGCTATCGGTGGTAACCCGGAAGCGGCCAAAGTTTCCGGCGTTAACGTTCCGTTAAACCTGATCATGATTTATGCGTTGTCTGGTGTGTTCTATGCGTTCGGCGGTTTGCTGGAAGCAGGGCGTATCGGCAGTGCGACCAACAACCTCGGCTTTATGTATGAACTGGATGCCATCGCAGCCTGTGTGGTCGGCGGCGTGTCATTCGCCGGTGGCGTAGGTTCTGTGGCAGGGGTGGTGACCGGGGTACTGATCTTCACCGTCATCAACTACGGCCTGACGTACATCGGCGTCAACCCGTACTGGCAGTACATCATCAAGGGCAGCATCATCATCTTCGCGGTAGCGCTGGATTCCCTGAAGTACGCCAAGAAGAAATAAGATATCAGGCAGTAAAAAGAAAGGCCGCTTATGCGGCCTTTTGTTTTGGCGAAGAAAGACGGTGTGTCACTCGCTCAGCCTTTGCTGGGGAGGGCGTGGTCCTGCGATCACTGCCTGAAAGGATTTCTGCCCACCGGTTTCGCCGGTTCGGGCTTCGCCGCTGGTTCAACCTCTTCGGTTTCATCCTGCGCCGCGTCATTCTCTTCCTGTTCCGTTTTCAGTCTTTGTGCTTCATCCGCCGCGGCTTTATCGGCTGCGGCTTTGTCAGCAGCGGCCTTTTCGGCTGCCGCTTTGGCGATGGCGGCTTTTTTCTCAGCTTCCAGTTGCTGCTGCAATGCCAGAACCTGCTCCGGCGTGACGGCAGGATAGCCCTGAGCATCATCGGGAACGTTGTGGATGGCAGGGATCGGGATCAGCGGGCCCAGGAAGCGCGGCTCGCGTTTGAGCAAATACAAATCCGTCAGCGCGCCGAGGCGGGCGAAGATCTCACGGCTGCGCACGCTGAGCATATTTTTCGGAGAAGGCACGGCGAAGCATTGCGCCTGAATGCCCATGTGCAGGGCGATAAACAGGGCGCGTTCGCAGTGGAAGCGCTGGGTGATAATGATGAAATCGTTGGTGTCGAACACCTTGCGGGTGCGCACGATGGAATCGAGGGTGCGGAAACCGGCGTAGTCGAGCACGATGTCGCTGGAAGGGATCCCGGCGGCGATCAGGTCACGACGCATGGTGCTCGGTTCGTTGTAACTTTGTTGTGCGTTATCACCGCTGAGCAGCAGATATTTTACTTTGCCGCTGTTGTAAGCGTTGATCGCGCCCTGGATCCGGTAGAGATAATACTGATTGATAACGCCGGTACGGTAGTATTTGGAGGTACCGAGCACCACGCCGACCTGACGGTGCGGTAACGACTGCACTTCGTCATAAATGTAGGGTTGCGTACGCAAACTGATCCACCGATCAAGCCCGATAGCGACCGCCAGCATCAGAATAAAGATGCCGGTAATGCCAGCTATAATTCGCTTAATCATAGTTATCCCTGTTTATGATCGGATGGAAATCGGATCCAAGGCTACTGTACCTGTCAGGGTGACGCAATACGTTGAAGTCTGCATCCTCGGGCTTCGCCGTTTTTTTCAGCGCTTTTCAGTGAATTACTTAGTGATATGCGTAGAGAGTTGCATTTTTCGCCAAAAAAAAGACCAATGCACAAGGCATTGGTCAGGATCAGGTCAGTCTGATTACTCCGTCAGAACGACGTACGTTTGTACGTGCGGTACTGAGGAGCCCAGAAGTTGTGTTCGATCGCTTTTGACAGCGTATCTTCTGAGGTTACCATCGCCACACCTTGCAGTTGCGCGGCTTTGGCGACTTCCATCGCGATACATTTTGAGACGCCCTGAATATCATCCACGTCCGGCAGCAGAGAACCCGTACCTTCGGTAGCGAGCGGGGAACACTCGGCCAGCGTGCGGCTGGCAGCCATCAGCATGCCATCGGTGACGCGGGTTGCGCCCGAGGCGATGACACCCAGCCCGATGCCAGGGAAGATGAAGGAGTTGTTGCACTGCGCGATAGGATAGAGTTTGCCTTTGTAATTGACCGGGGCAAACGGGCTGCCGGTGGCGACCAGTGCGGCACCGTCGGTCCAGTTGAGGATATCCGCCGGTGTGGCTTCCACGCGGGAAGTCGGGTTGCTCAGCGGCATGACCACCGGGCGCGCACAATGTTTGTGCATCTCGCGGATGATCTCTTCGGTGAACAGTCCCGGCTGGCCGGAGACGCCAATAAGCACGGTAGGTTTGGCGTGGCGCACCACATCCAGCAGTGAAATGCTGTCATTTTCCATTCCCCAGCCGGCCAGCGTGCTGCTTTTTTGCGTCAGCTTGCTCTGGAAATCCAGCAGGTTCGGCAGTTTGTCGGTCAGTAAACCGAAACGATCTACCATGAAGACTTTTCCGCGCGCTTCTTCTTCACTCAGACCTTCGGATTTCATCTGTGCGACGATTTGCTCGGCGATCCCGCAACCGGCAGAACCTGCACCGAGGAACGCAACGGTCTGGTCACTCAGCTTGCCACCGGCGGCTTTGCTGGCAGCAATCAGGCTGCCCAGCGCCACGGACGCGGTACCCTGAATGTCATCATTAAAGCAGCACAACTCATCGCGGTAACGGGTGAGGATCGGCATCGCATTTTTTTGGGCGAAATCTTCGAACTGCAGCAGCACATTTGGCCAGCGAATTTTCACCGCCTGAATGAACTGATCCACAAAGGCATCGTACTCTTCGCCGGTGATGCGCGGATGACGCCAGCCCATGTACAGCGGGTCATTGAGCAGTTGCGGGTTATTGGTACCGGCATCCAGCACCACCGGCAAGGTATAGGCCGGGCTGATGCCACCACAGGCGGTATACAGTGACAGTTTACCGATCGGAATGCCCATGCCGCCGATGCCCTGGTCGCCCAGGCCAAGAATGCGTTCGCCGTCGGTCACGACCACCACTTTAACGTGCTGTTTGGTGGCGTTTTGCAACATGTCGTCGATGTGCGCGCGGTTCGGGTAGGAGATGAACAGGCCACGGGCGCGACGATAAATATCAGAGAAATGCTCGCAGGCTTCACCCACGGTCGGCGTGTAAATGACCGGCATCATTTCGCTGAGATGACTGTCCAGCAGACGATAGAACAGCGTCTCGTTGGTGTCCTGAATGTTTCTCAGATAGATGTGTTTATCGATATCTGTTTTGAAATTCTGAAACTGACGGTAGGCGCGGTCTGCCTGCTCTTCAATGGTTTCCACCGCTTCAGGTAAAAGACCGTGGAGGTTGAAGTTGTTGCGTTCTTCTTCAGTGAACGCGCTGCCTTTATTCAGTAACGGAAATTCTAACAGGATAGGGCCGGCATGCGGGATATACAGGGGGCGTTTACTTTCGTATTCAAGTTCCATCGTTTTACTCTTCCGGTGCTCAGAATGTTAATTTTTATATTTTAGAGGCATGAGGGTAACAGAGAGGAAACGGGGAATTCAAATCTGGCACTGTTATGTAACTAATGACTACGGCGACGTAGTCATTAGTGTTATGCCGATCACGAATTATCAGCAGGTCAGGGTGGTGACGTCACCGCAGCCGATGGCGTTGAGCGTGGCGCGGGTGGCGTCTTTTTGCGTGATAAGCGCACCGGCGTTTTCCACCAGCACGGCGCGGCGTACTTTCAGGCAATCCTCACCGGACATATTCAGCAGGATCAGTGCCGCCTGGAGCGGAGGCAGGCCCGGGTTGAATGCGGCGTTTTCAGCGTAGCGGCCGCCAAACTGTTTGCCGCTGTGGGTTTCCAGCGCCACGCCGCTGTGCGACTGACTGTAAGGCGCATGGCTCTGATTGCAGGCATCCAGCGCCAGCTGAGCCAGTGAGTCAGCTCCTTCAAGCTGATAACCGTGATTGACCTTGTCCATCAGCAGGGTGGTGATGTCTAAATCTTTCGGCCCGAAAGAGTGCGGCAGATAATCGCCGAGTGTGGCGACATCACGATCGGGCAGATGGATATCCAGCGCCGTGCCGCTGGTCAGTTCATTCATAAACTGACGGCAGTGGCCGCAAGGCGTGTAATTCACCGTGATGGAAGCCAGACGTGTTTCGCCGCGCAGCCAGGCGTGCGTGACCGCAGACTGTTCCGCGTGAACGGTTTGCTGCATTGGCGCACCGGCGAACTCCATATTGGCACCGAAATAAAGGTTGCCGGAGATGCCGCGTGCAATCGCGCCGACGTGGAAATGCGATATCGGGGTAACGGAACAGGCCGCTGCCAGAGGTAACAGCGCAAAGGCCAGTGCGTCGTCGTCCAGTCCGGTCGCCTGTTTTACATGCGCAACGTCAGCCGCGGTGAGCATTGCCGGGAAGTCATCATGTCGCAAAAGCGGCTCAAGCGCGGAGGACAGATTTTCAGGGAGTGCCGCAAAGGCGGTGTGAAAACGTGCGTGCATAAACATTCGATCTCGAAGTAGTTACGGTTTCACAGTGTAGAAGTCATTTCATGAACTAAGTGTGACGGATGTCACTTTTTGAATGTAATAACTTTAGCTGGTTTGCATTTTTGAGAGATGTTACGCATAACAGCCGTCTTTTAAGACGGCTGTTAAAGAAGGATCAGACAGAAATCAGTGAGCGGGGAACCACTTGTCATTAATCTTCTGGAATTCGCCGTTCGCTTTAATGCCTTCGAGCGCCGTGTTCAGCTTCGCCAGCAGTTCCTTATTATCAGGACGCACTGCCATACCGACACCGGTACCAAAGTATTGCGGGTCTTTGATAAGCTCGCCAACTTCGCCTAAATTCGGGTTGGATTTCAGCCAGCCGTTCAGCACCGCCGTATCGCCCAGCAGGCCATCCAGACGACCACTTTTCAGATCCAGAATCGCATTCTGATAGCTGTCATAACCGACGGTGGTGATTTCAGGGTGTTTTTCCATCAGGTATTTCTGGTGTGTGGTGCCATTTTCCAGCCCGACACGTTTACCTTTCAGATCGGCCATTGAAGCGAATTTGCCCTTCGGCCCGATGATCATCGCGGTATTGGCGTAATACGGTTGAGTAAACGTCACCTGCTTGCTGCGCTCTTCGGTGATATCCATTCCGGAGATGATCACGTCAAAACGACGGAATTTCAGTGCCGGGATCAGGCCGTCAAAAGGCTGATTGGTAAAGGTGCAGGTTTCCTGCATCTGCTTGCACAGCGCGTTCGCCAGATCGATATCAAAACCAATAATCTGATTGTCAGCGCCGATCGATTCAAACGGCGGATAAGTCGCCGATGTGCCGAAACGAATCGTATCCGCAGCGGTGGCAGCAAAAGCAGTGGCAGACAAGAGGGCAGCGAGGATCAGCTTTTTCATGCAATACATTCCTGTTCAAAAAATGACATTCCCTTCATGATACAGTTTACTGATTTTATTAATGTAATCGGCTAACTGGCAGGAAGTGAGGCTTCGTTTAAAGTGCCATTAAATGAATTTATATGCAATAAATTTGATTAAAAAATTATAAAGCAGCATGTGCGCCGAAATTTGGATGTAAAAAAAGGGACGATTTCTCGTCCCTTTCGTTTTGCATATCAGAATCAGTTGCGGCGTTCAAAGGCCAGCGCGCGGCGTTCTATCAGACGCATCATCAGCGTCAGTAACCCGTTCACGCAAAGATAGACCAGGCCTGCGGCGCCAAACACCATCACATCGTAGGTGCGGCCATACATCAGCTGGCTGTGGCCCATCACATCCATCAGGGTGATGGTGTAAGCCAGTGAGGTACTTTTAAAGACCAGCACCACTTCGTTGGAATAGGACGAGAGTGCACGTTTAAACGCGTACGGCAGAAGAATGCGCAGGGTTTGCGGTTTCGACATGCCCAGCGCTTCACAGGATTGCCACTGGCCGGACGGGATCGCCCGCACCGCGCCGGTAAACAGCTGCGTGGTGTACGCCGCGCTGTTCAGCGCCAGCGCAAACATCGCGCAAAGCCACGGCTGTGACAGCACTTCCCACAACCAGGGAATTTCACGGATCGACGGAAACTGGCCCGGACCGTAGTAAATCAGGAAGATTTGTACCAGCAGCGGGGTACCGGTAAACAGCGTGATATAGGCTTTCACGATCTGGCTGACGACCGGCACTTTCAGCGTCAGGATCACGGTGAACAGCATGGCCAGTATCAGCGCCACCACTAATGCTGCCACGGTCAGCGTCAGGCTGGTGTGCAATCCTTTGAGGACTTCAGGTAAATATTCCCACATCACGAAGCACTCCGTTCAAAGCGGGTGGTACGCAGTTCGATGCGTTTAATCACGAACTGGCTGAACAGGGTGACAAGCAGATAAATGCACGCCGCAATCACATACCAGGTAAATGGCTCCTGAGTGCGGGTCGCAATGCTTTTGGTTTGCAGCATGAGATCGTTCACGCTGATAAGCGACACCAGCGCGGTGTCTTTCAACAGCACCAGCCACTGATTACTCAGGCCCGGTAACGCGTGACGCCACATTTGCGGCATGATCAGGCGAAAGAAAATCGCCGATTTTTTCATGCCCAGCACCTGACCGGATTCCCACTGGCCCTGCGGTACGGCTTTCAGCGCGCCACGCAATGTCTGCGAAGCATACGCGGAATAGAGCAGGGAAAGGGCGATCACGCCACAAACGAACGGGCTGACTTCGAAGTTCTCGATGGGCAACTTGATCGGAATGGCAAACAGGCCGAGATTGATGCTAAAGCCATCGGCCAGCACCATCAGCAACTGTGAGGAGCCGAAATAGATGAACAGCACCACCAGAATTTCCGGCAGGCCGCGCAGCACGGTGACCCACGCGGTGCCCAGCCAGCTGAGCGGCTTCCAGGGTGCGGATTCCCAGACAGCGAAAATCATCGCCAGCACCAGGCCGAGGATCAGCGCACAAACGGCAAGGCCGACGGTCATCCCGGCGGCGCTGGCTAAAGGTTGGAATTCATTCATTGATAGGCAAACTTATTGCTGGAACCATTTTGAATACAGCGTCTTGTAGGTGCCGTCAGCTTTGACTTTCGCCAGTGCATCATTCAGCTTCGTCAGCAATTCGGTATTGTTCTGACGGACAGCAACACCCAGACCGGTACCGAAGTAAGTCGCGTCAGTGATTTTGTCACCCACGGCGGCCAGGTTTTTGTTCTGCTTGAGCCACTCGTTGACCACGGCAGTATCACCGAACACCGCATCCAGACGACCATTTTTCAGATCCAGCACGGCATTCTGATAGCTGTCATAAGGCACAGCGGTGATTTCAGGGTGCTTATCCATCAGGTATTTCTGATGCGTGGTGCCGTTTTGCATACCGACACGTTTGCCTTTCAGCGCCGCGACGTCAGTGAACTGGCCGGAGTGCGCGATGAACAAGGCGGAGTTGTCGTAGTACGCGTTGGTGAATGCCACTTGTTTCTGGCGCTCAGGGGTGATGTCCATACCGGAGATCACGGCGTCAAAACGACGGAATTTCAGGCTTGGGATCAGGCTGTCGAATGCCTGGTTAGTAAAGGTACAGGTCGCCTGCATCTCTTTACACATGGCGTTCGCCAGATCGACATCAAAGCCCTGGATCTGGTTACTGGAGTCTACAAACTCAAACGGAGGATAAGACGCTTCCATCGCGAAACGGATGGTGTCAGCAGCGCTGGCTGACAAACTGACGGTAGCCAGAACCGCGGCAATTACTAATTTTTTCATCGCTAACTCCGTAGAAAACATCAATTAATGTATTTATAGACAACCAAATTAATGGGACAGGTAGCTGGCAAACTCTTTGGTTTGCGGCTGGGCGAAAACAGAGGCGTCGCCTTGTTCCACGATCCGTCCGTTTTCCATGTACACCACACGGCTCGCGGTTTTACGCGCGACTTCCACTTCGTGGGTCACGATAACCTGAGTAATGCCGGTGCCAGCCAGTTCACGAATAATGCTGACGATCTGGGCGGTGATTTCCGGGTCAAGCGCGGCGGTCGGTTCATCAAACAGCAGAACCTGAGGCTCCATCATCAGCGCACGGGCAATGGCCACACGCTGTTGCTGGCCACCGGAAAGATGCAGCGGAAAACGATCGGCATAATCAGTCAGTCGCAGACGGGTCAGCAATTTCTGAGCGCGTTGCATCGCCACCTCTTTGGTCAGACCCAATACACGCATCGGGGCTTCCAGTAAGTTGTCGAGCACGGTGCGGTGCGGCCACAGATTGTATTGCTGGAAAACCATGCCGACATTCTGACGCAGTTCGCGGATCGCTTTTTCATCCGGTTTGCGGGTGAAATCGAAGGTGTTACCGGCGATTTGCAGTGTGCCTGAACGGGGCATTTCCAGCAGGTTCAGAACACGTAACAGGGAGCTTTTGCCTGCACCACTTGGCCCAAGTAAAACCAGGGTTTCACCGGCGGGACAGTTGAGCTGGATGTCAAAAAGCGCCTGATGCACGCCGTAGAAGCAGTTGATGCTATTAAGTTGAATACTCATGCGCAAATAGTGAATAGCCATTGATGCCGCAGATGGTAACTTCCACAGCATAGTTATGCAACGATCGCGGCTTAAAAATTATCTGTAGCCGCAGGAATGCCAAAGTGTAGCACAAGATATTGTTGCACCACTGTGACGCAGATGTTGGTCAATGATGTTATTCACCCTTGACCAACATTATGCATACGCGTTATTGCGTTTATTCAGGAAAGGATAATGTTACTGATTTTCCAAAACCTGACGCAAAGTGCCGCTTGAGGCGAAGTCGAGATCGGCCATGTAACGGACGTCATCGACAGTCCAGCAGGTGCCTTCGCGCACCATCAGAACTTCATCTTTCCAGGTGCTGGAGGCGCCTTTGTCTTTCTCATGCGTGAAAGTCACGCGCAGAGGAATATTGCGGGCATCGGTATTAGGAATGGTCGAGGCGCTGTCTACAGAGGCGGAGGTCGGCCCGTCAAACAGGCTGGAGAACACGTCGCCATCACCAGAACCGGCACCGGCTTTCTCGTTCGGAGAGGCGGCGATATCCACTTTCGGCTGGGACTGCGCTTTTTGCAGCGCGTTATACAGTCCGGTGCTCAGGTAAGGGCGGTAGGCGGCCAGCTGGCTGGAATTGGGTACACCGCTGCCGCCTTGTTTGATGCGGAAATCGTAAAATTGCTGGGCAACGCTGTCCGGGCCGCCGTCGATGCAGGGAGCCGCGCGGCTGCCGATATCCTTATACGCAGGTTCGACCGTGGTACAGGCACTGAGCATCAGCACCAGCGGGATGGTGGCGGCAAGAATTTTCTTTTTCATTGTATTCCTTACTGAAAGATTGAACGTTTTCACCATGACTTTCTTTACCATACAGTATAAAACCGATTTGGCTTAATGCATGGCGAAGAGAAAATGATACGTTTTTTCCCTGCGCATACTTTATGCTATTCAGGCGCTTTTAAATGAACCCCGGACGACAACTGATAAGGAATACTCATGCAAATTTCAACGACCCCGACGCTGGAAGGTTTCATCATTGCGGAATACTGCGGCGTGGTGACCGGTGAGGCGATTTTAGGTGCCAATATTTTCCGTGATTTCTTCGCCGGTGTGCGCGATATCGTCGGCGGACGTTCCGGGGCTTATGAGAAAGAGCTGCGTAAAGCCCGTGAAATCGCGTTCAGCGAGCTGGAAGAACAGGCCAAAGAGCGCGGAGCGAATGCGGTGGTCGGCGTGGATATCGATTACGAAACCGTGGGTAAAAACGCCAGTATGCTGATGGTCAGCATCTCCGGCACCGCTGTGATTGTGCATCGCAAATGATGGGCCGTGGCCTGAAGGCCGGTGCGTGCGCGGCCTTGCTGCTCCTGCTGGCCGGTTGCCAGAGCACCAGCCAGTCAGCGGTGAACTCACCGTTCCGGCTGGAAACGACTCATCAGGCACAGGGCGCGGATCAGCGGATCCGCTTTCTGGTGATCCATTACACTGCTGAAGATTTCCACAACGCATTAACGACCCTTACCGATGAACACGTCAGCGCGCATTACCTGATCCCGGCCAAACCGCCGCTGGAACAGGGCAAGCCGGTGGCGTGGCAACTGGTGCCGGAAGAGATGCGCGCGTGGCATGCGGGGGCCAGCGGCTGGCGCGGGCGGACCAATTTGAACGATACGTCCGTCGGCATTGAGCTGGAGAATAAAGGCTACAGTAAACATTTGCTGGGCAAGAAGTTTTATCCTTTTCCGCCTGCACAAATCGATCTGCTGGCTAACCTGAGCAAAGAAATTGTTGCGCGCTATCAGATAGAGCCGCGCAATGTGGTGGCACACAGCGATATTGCACCGCAGCGTAAAGACGATCCCGGTCCGCTGTTCCCGTGGCAGGAAATGGCTCAGCGCGGAATTGGTGCATGGCCGGACGCCGGTATCGTGCAGGCCAGACTGGCCGGGCGCGATCCGCAGCAGCCGGTTGATCAGGCACAGCTGTTAGCCTTGCTGAAACAGTACGGTTATACGGTGACGGATGACATGACGCAGGCCCAGCAACGCCGGGTAATTGCCGCGTTTCAGATGCATTTCAGGCAGAGCGACTACCGCGGCAATGCCGATGCACAAACTCAGGCGATTGTGCAGACGTTATTGCAGCAGTTCCCGGATAAGAATGACTGAGAAAAGCGGCTGACGAGAAGGGTCAGTCGCGTTTCGGGCCGATGCCGTGCAGGCCCTGAAGTTTGCCGTGATCACGCAGCCAGTCGGCGGTGCGGATAATCCCCTGATCGAGCGAAATCACCGGTACATAGCCGAGTTCTTTCTGTGCGCGCCGGGTATCGAGTGTCAGATCAAAATTCAGTTTTGCCACGCTGTAATGCGTCAGCACCGGCTCTTTATGCGAGCTTTTGCTGATGCGCTCCATGCCACGCGCCATCACATCCAGCAGCGGGTAGGGCACAGAACGGATGCGGTATTTGATGTCCAGATTTTCCATCAGTTGCCTGACCAGCGTGCGCAATGGCCGCGGTTGCTGGTTGGTGATGTTGAATGCCCGCCCCGATTCTGTCGCGTCAGTCTGTGTTGCCAGCCACATAGCATGCACGGCATTTTCGACGTAGGTCATGTCAACCAGCGCTTCCCCCCCGCGTGGCAGCATCAGCGTGCCGCCGTATTTCAGCATTTGCAGCAGGCGCGGCAGCAGCACGTTATCGTGCGGCCCGAACAGGCCCTGCGGACGCAAAATGGTGAAATGGGTTTGCGGGTTGGAGAGCGCCAGTGTGTGGATCACCTGTTCTCCGGCCGCCTTACTGCGGGCGAAAGAGTTGGCGAAGCGGTGAGGGCGGAAGTCTTCCTGAATATCGCGGTGATGATGAAAATCGAAGTAGATGGCCGGGGACGAAATGTGAACGAAGTTTTCCACGCCATAAGCCGCTGACCACTCTCCCAGACGTCGCGTAGCGCGCACGTTTGCCAGTTCGAATTCCTTTTCACTGCCCCACGGCGACATCAGCCCGGAACAGTGCCAGACGGTATCGATGTCGGCGAGCAGCGCTTTAGCCTGCGAAGACACCAGGGTGGTGAGATCGGCATGAATAAATTCCGCGCCGATTTTCTGCAAAAGTGAGCCCATCGCGGCGTTGCGACCCGTCGCCCTGACGCTGATGCCTTTATTACGCAGAAACTCGACCGCGTTGCGCCCAAGGCCGCTGCTCGCGCCGGTGACCAATACCTTCATAAACAGGCCAATGCCTTCATAAATGGAGAAAAATTGTTGTCAGCTGTGAAGTGATGGCACCCCGCAGCAATAAGGGTGCCATTCTTTCGTGAATTTGTGCGGCTTGCAATGGGAAAGGGAGTGAGCAATGTCTGAAAGCGCGTTAAATAACCCTTTATCGCCCGCAACGATCTTTCTGTCGTGCAAGGCTGGCAATACGTTTTGCCATTCCCCGGAAAATAAACTGATGGGCGGGCATCATGCTGAACCAGTAGAGCAGGCCACGGAAACCGGCAGGATGCCACCAGGCACGCACATCCAGGCTGCGGCTTTCGCCGTTGTCAGTGATGGTAAAGGTCAGCCGCCCCAGCCCCGGTGCTTTCATACCAAAAAGCAGCACCAGTTCGCGCTGTGGTTTCAAACCAATCACTTTCCAGCCATCGATTTTGTCACCCGGCTTAAGGAAATCGCGTTCGGGGCGACCATATTTCACTTTGCCGCCGAGCAAATCATCCATTCTCGCCCGCGTTTTCCATAAACCGTTGGCATAAAAATACCCTTCGCTGCCACCCAGTTGCTGCACCACTTTCCACAATGCGGCTTTCGAGGCAGACGTTTCCAGAGTAAATCCGGCCTGTTTCGGGTAATAGCCGTAGCCTGCGCGCCAGCGTTCACGGGCGTCGGCGTCGTATCCCCAGTCGGGTGAATCCATCACCTGCTGCTGTTCTTTTTCGAGCGTAGTGCGGATCGCCTCATCAACAGGGATCAGTACCTGTGGGATCAGCTGTTGCAGCGGCGCGCTGTCGGCAGGGAGATCGTGCTTCAGCCCCTGAATAAGCGCTTTTGCCAGCGGCGTCGGTACCGAGGTAATCAGGCTGAGGAAATAGACGGAGACGAACGATGTCGGCATCGGCAGGGGGATCAGCCAGCGGCGCTTTCCGCTCATGGCGATAAAGCGTTCGAACAGCGTCTGATAGCTGATGTATTCCGGCCCGGCAGCCTCGAGAATGCGATTGCCCTGCGCAGGTAACGCCACCAGTTCGCGCAGATACACCAGCAGGTTTTCCAGTGCCAGGGGGGAAGATTTAGAGCGAACCCAGCGCGGCGGCGTAAGAACCGGCAGGTTATACACCATGTCGCGCATCACTTCGAACGCCGCCGACCCCGCGCCAATCACGATGCCCGCACGCAGTTCGGTTACCGGAATATGGCTCATACGCAGGAGATCGCCGGTGAGTTTACGTGCCTGTAAATGCGGAGAATCGCTGTCTTCAGGCTGCATCGAACCGAGGTAAACAATGTGTTTTATCGACGACTCTTTCAGCGCCAGCAAGGTGTGCTGGGCTGCCTGCCGCTCTTTTTCCAGCAGATCGTCGTCTTCCGTCATGGCGTGAACCAGATACACCAGTACGTCGGCCCCTTCAAAGGCCGCGGCCAGCGTTTTACTCTGGTAGACGTCGGCAAAACAACAGCGGACGTTTTGCCATTTCTGTTGTTGCAGCCATTCAATGCGGCGCGCGGCGGCTGTGACCTGAAAACCGTTCTGGCTCAGGTGGGCAGTCAGGTGTTGGCCGATGTATCCGCTGGCACCGAGTATGACGATCCGTGGCATGTGCATAATCCGTTTTGCTAGGGGTAAAAGGAATCATGGAAATGCGGCAATAACCCGGAGATTATCGCCGCAGGCTGGCAGTGGTCAGGCGTGCTGGTGCAGGAATTCCTGCCACAGTGCGACGACTTTTTGCAGATCTTCACGGCTGATGTTGATGTGGGTAAGCACGCGCGTCAGGGGGCCGGCGCTGATGATCACGCCGCGTTCACGCATCCACGGGCCCATTTTGGCCGCCAGCTCAGCGCTTTGTCTGATGTACAGCACGTTGGTTTGCGCACCCGGCTCGGCGATTTCCACGCCGATTTTGGTCAGCTCTTCTGCCAGCCACTGAGCGTTATCGTGATCGTCCTTGAGCCGCGCAACGTTATTTTCCAGCGCATAGATCGCCGCCGCTGCCAGAATGCCGGACTGGCGCATGCCGCCGCCGGTCATTTTACGCCAGCGGTTAGCGCGGTGGATGTACTCTTTGCTGCCGACCAGCAGCGAACCGATCGGCGCACCCAGACCTTTTGAAAGGCAGATGGTCAGGGTATCGCAATATTGGGTGATTTCGCGTAACTCAACGCCCTGAGCCACGGCGGCATTCATGATGCGTGCCCCGTCGATGTGCAGTGCCAGCCCTTTTTCACGGGTCAGCGCGTAGGCTTTTTGCAGATAATCGAGCGGAAGCACTTTCCCGCTGTGCGTATTTTCCAGGCTCAGCAGACGCGTGCGGGCGAAATGGATGTCATCAGGTTTGATGGCGGCGGCGATTTTATCCAGCGCAATGGAGCCATCGGCGGACATATCCAGCGGTTGCGGCTGGATGCTGCCGAGTACCGCAGCGCCACCGGCCTCATACATATAATTGTGGGCTTTCTGGCCGACGATATACTCTTCGCCGCGCTGACAGTGGGTCAGCAATGCCACCAGATTTGCCTGGGTGCCGGTTGGTAAAAACAGTGCGGCTTCTTTACCACACATTTTTGCCGCCAGCGCCTGTAAAGCATTTACCGTTGGGTCATCGCCGTAGACATCATCGCCGACTTCAGCATGGGCCATGGCCTGACGCATCGCTTCACTGGGGCGGGTTACGGTATCACTGCGTAAGTCGATCAACGTGGGCTTCCTTCTGCTGTGTTTTTAGAATGTAAGATCAGACGGGCTGAGAGCCCGCCTGACCTTCCACTATAGCCCTGTCAGGGTTATCGCAGCCAGTTGGTTTTTGCCAGTTCGACGACTTCATCACCCCGGCCACTTATCACCGCACGCAGCATGTACAGGCTGAAGCCCTTGGCTTGCTCGAATTTGATCTGTGGCGGCATCGCCAGTTCTTCGGTGGCGGTGATCACATCCACCAGCACCGGCCCTTCGTAAGCAAACGCATCCTGCAAGGCGGCGTCAATGTCCGACGCTTTCTCCACGCGGATCCCTTTGATGCCGGCGGCCTCGGCAATGGCGGCGAAATCCGGGTTTTTCAGCTCAGTGCCGTCCGTCAGATACCCGCCTGCTTTCATTTCCATCGCCACAAATCCCAGCACGCTGTTGTTAAAGATGACGATTTTCACCGGCAGCTTTTGCTGCGCCAGCGTCAGAAAATCCCCCATCAGCATGGCGAATCCGCCGTCGCCGCACAGCGCCACCACCTGCCGCGAACGGTCAATCGCCTGCGCACCAATGGCCTGCGGCATGGCGTTGGCCATCGAACCGTGGTTGAACGAACCGAGCAGACGGCGCTGGCCGTTCATTTGCAGATAACGGCACGCCCAGACGGTCGGCGTGCCGACGTCACAGGTAAAGATGGCATCCGATGCGGCGAACCGGCTGATCTGTTGCGCCAGATACTGCGGGTGAATAGCCTGCTTGTCATTCGGCGTCGCCAGTTTGTCGAGATCTTTACGCGCTTCTTCATAATGCTTCAGCGCTTTATCGAGGAACTTGCGTTCAGTTTTGGCCTGTAACTGCGGCAGTAGCGCGGTCAGCGTGGATTTGATGTCACCCACCAGCGCCATATCGACATGACAATGGGAGCCGATGCTGCCCGGATTGATATCAATCTGAATGATTTTCGCGTCCGTCGGATAGAAGGCGCGGTACGGGAATTGTGTGCCGAGCAGGATCAGCGTGTCCGCATTCATCATGGCGTGGAAGCCAGAAGAGAAGCCGATAAGCCCGGTCATGCCGACGCTGTAAGGGTTATCCCACTCGATATGCTCTTTGCCGCGCAGTGCATGCACCACCGGCGCTTTCAGCGTTTCAGCCAGCCTGATCACTTCGTCGTGCGCGCCCGCACAGCCGCTGCCGCACATCATCGTAATATTGGTCGCACCGTTGAGCAGTTCAGCCAGCTTTGCCAGTTCGGTTTGCTGCGGAATAACCCTTGGCAGCACCGGCGGATACCAGCTGATTTTGGCATCTTCAGGCGCGGGTTTAAGCGCGACGTCGCCAGGTAACACAATCACCGACACGCCACGGTTGAGAATGGCTTTGCGCATGGCGATCGCCAGCACCTGCGGCAACTGTTCAGGATTGGTCACCATTTCACAGTAGTGGCTGCATTCGCGGAAAAGCTCGGTCGGATGGGTTTCCTGAAAATAACCGCTGCCGATTTCGCTCGACGGAATATGAGCGGCAATGGCGACCACGGGAACGTGATTGCGGTGACAGTCGAACAGGCCGTTGATCAGGTGCAGGTTGCCCGGCCCGCAGGAACCGGCGCACACCACCAGTTCACCGGTGATTTGTGCTTCAGCACCGGCGGCAAACGCAGCCACTTCTTCATGACGCGTGCCCAGCCATTCAATGGTGCCCATACGGTTCAGGCTGTCACTCAGGCCGTTCAGTGAGTCACCGGTGACGCCCCAGATGCGTTTAACGCCCGCCGCTTCTAATGTTTTCGCCAGATATGACGCTACGCTTTGCTTCATCTTCAGTTCCCTCGGTGTATTTCATAAAAAAGACTGGGTTAAGCATAGTCCACTGATTACATCCTTGAATGTTCAGCCTTAAACCATACAAAATTATGCAGAGGAGGGGGGGGGAATTTTGTAAAACTGCCCGCTCAGACTGTAAAAAATCATGTGCGGGCAGCGAGTTAACGCGGGGATCAGACGAGGGTGACGTCGCCCTGAAGCTGACAACTGCAGGCCAGCACATATCCCTGAGCGACGTCTTCATCGGTCAGCGTCATGCGGCTGGTGGTCTGGTAATCGCCGCTGAGTATGCGGGTTTTACAACTGCCGCACACGCCTGCACGGCACGCGGCGGTGACCGGTATTTTATGCTGCTCCATCACGGCCAGCAGCGTGGAACCGACCGGTACGCGGTAATTCTGCAACGGCGTCAGGCGGGTCAGCGTCAGTTGCTGATCGGCAGACACCTCGGTTTCCGTCGCCTGAAACTGCTCTTTAACGATGTTATCCGCCGCCACACCGAGTTCTTTCGCCCAGTCGCCCGCCAGTTGCATATAAGGTGCAGGCCCGCAAATCATCACCCGACGTTCACGGATATCCGGCACCCGACTTTGCAGCAAATCCTGGCTCAGCCGTCCGGCGATGTGCCCGGATTCAGCGCCATTTTCCGCAAGAATGGTCAGATCCAGTTGCGGATAGGTTGCGCACAGGTGCTGCCATTCCTGCGCAAAGATAATGTCCTGCGGGCTGCGCACGCTGTAAAACACCTGCACACTTTGCGCAGGATGATGCACCAGAATATCGCGTGCGACAGACATCACCGGCGTCACGCCGCAACCGGCCGCCAGCAATAACAACGGCTGCCGGGTTTCGCAGGTAAATTCTCCGAGGGCATCACTCAGCCAGACGTAATCACCGGGTTTGATCTGCGCGGTCAGCCACTGTGAGCCTGCGCCGCCGTCGATGCGGCGCACTGTCAGCTGAATAAACGGGCTCTGCCCCGGCGTGGAGGAGAGCGTGTAAGCGCGCTGAACATCGCCGCGCTGGCCGATGTTCACCAGCGCAAACTGGCCGGGCTGATAATCATAAACATCATGATTGATCAGGGAAATTGTCCAGACATCAGGCGTTTCCTGTGCAACCGAATAGACCTGCATACGGTTCTGGCACAGCGCCGTTGGCTGATCGGGGAATAACGGAAAATTCATCTCGGTTTACTCCGGCAGCATGGTTTTCAGATCCTGCTCCACCGAAGTGATTGCACGCAGGCCAAATTTTTCATTGAGGATCGCCAGCAGGTTATCGGTCAGGAAGGCCGGCGCCGTCGGGCCGGTAGCGATGTTTTTCACACCGAGCGACAGCAGGGTCAGAAGGATCACAATGGCTTTTTGCTCGAACCACGACAGCACCAGACTCAGCGGTAACTCATTCACGCCACAACCTAATTTCTCGGCAAGATTCACAGCCAGAATAATGGCGGAATACGCATCGTTGCACTGACCGACGTCCAGCAGACGCGGCAATCCTTCAATGGTGCCGAAATCCAGTTTGTTGAAGCGGTATTTACCGCAGGCGAGGGTCATGATCAGGCAGTCTTTCGGTACGCTGACTGCCAGATCGGTGAAGTAACTGCGTTCGCCGCGGCTGCCGTCACAGCCGCCAATCAGGAAGATGTGGCGCAGTTTTTTGGTGGCGACCAGATCAATGACAGTATCTGCTGCACTGAGCAGGGTCTGGCGGCCAAATCCGACAGTGATTTCCTGTTCGATTTCACTGTAACGGAAACCCGGGAGCTGCAACGCCTGTGAGATGACCTGCGCAAAATCTTCGCCTTCCAGATGCTGCACGCCCGGCCAGCCGACGATGCTGCGGGTCCAGATGCGGTCGCCATAATTGCCGACGTTCGGATCAATAATACAGTTGGACGTCATGACCACCGGGCCGGGGAATTTCGCGAATTCCACCTGCTGATTTTGCCAGCCGCTGCCGTAGTTACCGGCCAGATGCGGGAATTTTTTCAGTTCCGGATAACCGTGCGCGGGCAGCATTTCGCCGTGGGTATAAACGTTGATGCCGGTACCGGCGGTTTGCTCGAGCAGCATCTGCAAATCTTTCAGATCGTGACCTGAAATCAGAATCGCTTTGCCTGCCAGCGGACGGACGTTTACCGCCGTAGGTTGCGGATGGCCGTAGGCATCGGTTTCACCTTTATCCAGGATGGCCATCACACCAAAGTTCATTTTGCCGATCGCCATCGCGTTGTCGAGCAGTTCGCCCATGTCGGCGGGTTGCGTACCGAGCCACGCCATCAGACGGTGATATTCGGCGTAAATGGCGGTATCAGACTCGCCCAGAACATGGGCGTGTTCCATGTATGCCGCCGCCCCTTTCAGGCCGTACAGACACAACATACGCAGGCCATGAATGTCATCGCCGATCTGCGCTTTATCACCGTTGAGCGCAAACTGCTGCGCCTGTTGTTGCAGTTCGCTGAGATTATCGCTGACCAGTTCCAGCGCGGCCAGCGGGTGACTGACGGTGATCTCCGGGTCCATCAGGCGACAGCGAACGGCCAGCGATTCACGGTAAAGAATGGCTTCACGGGCATAGCCGACGATACGATCAGAATCGAAGTTCACGTTGGTCAGGGTGGAGAAAAAGGCGCGGGGCGCGAAGCTGTCGATCTCTTCATCAATGATGCCGTAGCCGCGTGCCGTCAGTGCCCAGGCGGAAAGGCCTTCTAACACTGCGACCAGTAAGTCTTGTAAATCAGAGGTTTCTGCCGTTTTGCCACACATTCCCTGCGCATACGCGCAGCCATTGCCCGCCGGGGTACGGACTGTTTGTTCACATTGCACACAAAACATAATGAGGTCCTTTTTTAAAGTTGCATTTGAAATGCTTGTTTTAATGCAAGCCTAAGACCGGCAGGCTCAAAAATGAAGGGATTTTCAGAGGAAGTGAGCTGAACTTGATTTATCGCAAGTTTTGCAGGCAGGGAAGGACGTTTCCCGCCGCATCACGCAGCGGGAAAGCGGCGTCATCAGGCCGAGAAAAAGGCCATCAGTACCGGGGATAACAGGCTGAGCACGAAACCGTGAACCACCGCAGGCGGCACCATATCCAGCCCGCCGCTGCGCTGTAAGACCGGCAGGGTGAAATCCATCGACGTTGCGCCGCACAGCCCCAGCGCGGTGGAACGGCTGCTGCGTACCAGCGTCGGGATCAGCATGATTGCGCACAGCTCACGCGCCAGATCGTTAAAGAAGGCGGCGCTGCCGATGACCGGCCCGAAAGAGTCGGTGAGAACGATGCCGGAGAGCGAGTACCAGCCATACCCTGAGGCAAGCGCCAGCCCGGTTTTCAGTGGCAACCCGAGCAGCAGTGCGGCCAGCGCACCGCCGATCAACGCGCTGATCGCCACCACCACCGCCACTATCATGCCGCGGCGGTTAAGGATGATCTGGCGCAGGGTCATGCTGCTGTTGCGCAGCTGGATACCGACCAGCGCCAGCAGGAAGAGCAGGGCGAGTTCACTGGCCTGCGAGGCGAAAGTGAGCCAGTGCCATTGCGTCAGGCCGAGCGCGAAGCCACCGATCACCACGCCGCACAGTTTCAGAGACTCCAGCGCCATGTGTAAACGCGACGGTAACTTTTCCTGTTTATGCTGGGTTTTCCAGGGACGGCGGCGTTCGAGCAGCCAAAGCGCCGCGTAGTTCATCACAAAGATGCACAGGAAACAGACGGCGGCATATTTGAAAATCAGTAATAAATTGGTGCTGAGATTGTCGAGGAAGGCCAGGCTGATCCCCATAATGAACAGGATGACATACACCATCCAGCTCAACATCTGGTTCACAACGTGCAGCAGAGCGCGGTTTTTAACCGGAATAAGGTAACCGAGAATCAACGGCAAAAGAATAATCAACAAGCCGGAATACATGAGATCAAATCCCTGAAAAGTGAGGCTCCCTGAGAGGAGGGCGGCACAGAAAATACCGCCCGTCACGCTAACCAAAAGTTATCTGACTGTAAAGCAGCTTTGCGACACAGAGATCGTCGGGCAGCCTTGACGGAAACCGATTTTTAACGCCATGCTCAGCTAAGTACTGAGCGCACAGGAGGCGTCTGATGTATCTGGAACATATTGATATTGTCGGTTTTCGCGGTATTAACCGGCTCTCTTTGACCCTGACTCAGCCTGCGCAGCGGGGGGCATCGATCACCGGCCCGGCGCATCAGGGGCAGACCGAATCCTTTCTGACCAACACGGTTCTTATCGGCGAAAATGCCTGGGGGAAATCCAGCCTGCTGGATGCGTTGACGCTGCTGCTTTCGCCCGAAGCCAAACTGTATTGCTTCAAAGAAGAAGATTTTTATTTTCCGGCGGGCGAAAAAGAGTCGAAATCGCAGTATCTGCATATCGTGTTTACCTTCTGCGAAAATCAGGCCGGGCATCATATGTCGCCGCGCTTTAATACGCTGTCTCCGCTGTGGGTGAAATGCCCGGATCGTCTGAACCGCATTTATTACCGTCTGGAAGGTGAGCTGGAAGATGACGGCAGCGTGATGACGTTGCGCAGCTTTCTGTCATCCAACGGGCAGCCGCTGAATCTGACGACTATCGACCCGCTGGCGCTGGCGTTGATCCGCCTGAACCCGGTCTTACGCCTGCGGGATGCGCGCTTTATCCGCCGGCTGCGCAGTGACACGCTGGCACCGCGACTTTCCACCAATAATGAACAACTGGCGCAGCAACTCGATGAGCTGACGCGCGGGCTGGTGCGCAATCCGCAATCGCTGACCAACAGTGAACTGCGCAGCGGGCTGTCGGCCATGCAGCAACTGCTGGAACATTATTTTGCCGAGCAGGGCACGTCCAGCAGCGCGCCGTGGCAGCAGAAGCGTCATGGCCGTGCGGAAAGCCGCCGGGCATGGCGTTCACTGGATAATATCAACCGGATGATTGCCGAGCCGAACAGCCGCAGTATGCGCGTGATGCTGCTCGGCATGTTCTCCACGCTGTTGCAGGCGAAAGGCTCGGTGGTGCTGCATCCGGATGCGCGGCCACTGCTGCTGATCGAAGACCCCGAAACCCGTCTGCATCCGATTATGCTGTCCGTGGCGTGGGGATTACTGGATCAACTGCCGTTGCAGCGCATTACCACCACCAACTCCGGTGATTTACTTTCACTGGTGCCGGTTGAACAGATTTGTCGCCTGGTGCGCGAGTCATCCCGCGTGGCGGCTTATGCCATTGGCCCGGAAGGGCTGAGTATGGAGGACAGCCGCCGCATTGCGTTTCATATCCGTTTTAACCGCCCGTCGTCGCTTTTCGCCCGCTGCTGGTTGCTGGTGGAAGGGGAAACCGAAGTCTGGCTGCTCAATCAGCTGGCACGTCAGTGCGGCTATCATTTTGAGTCTGAAGGGATCAAGGTGATCGAGTTTGCCCAGTGCGGGTTAAAACCCTTGCTGCGCTTCGCCCGGCAGATGGGCATTGAGTGGCACACTCTGGTGGACGGCGATGAAGCAGGGCGTAAATATGCGGCGACGGTAAAGGCTAACGTTGAAAATCATGATGATAATCTGCGCTACCGCCTGACCGCACTGCCTTCTCAGGACATTGAATATTTTCTGTATCGGGAAGGTTTTGAAGACGTGTATCGCAAGCATTCCGCCATTGCGGAGAATGTGCCGATGTCGCCGAGACGCATCATCGACAAAGCCATTCACCGCAGCTCAAAGCCCGATCTGGCGATAGATGTGGCGCAGGCGGCTTCGTTGCGGGGAACCTCATCGATTCCCCCGTTGTTGCGGCAAATGTTTTCACGCGTCGCCTGGCTGGCACGCGGCAGGGCAGATTAAGCCGCGCGGCTCTCTTCAGTCAGCACTGCATGCCCATGTCCGCTGGAAAATGTCTGGCGGATTTGGGTTTCCAGCTCATCTAATAACTGGTAACGGCGGCGATACTCAGCGCGTCGTTTACTGGCAATTTCTTCCAGCGGACGGTGTGTTATCTGGCGTGGCAGATGGAAATAGCCGTCCTCGCCTTGTTTTGCGTCCATCGTTTCCCAGAAGCTGTCGTAATCCGCAAACACCATACCTTTACGTTTTTTGTAGCGCGGGTTTTCGTAAATGTGGGTGTGATTGCCTACCGCAACAATCTGCGTCATGCCCGCCAGCTCAGCCAGCGTGGTCAGCGCTTCAATGACCAGACGTTTCGGGAATAAACCGTGGCAGGCTTTGGTTGCCGTCTGTATTTCCTGATGGTCGACGTGCGCGCGGGGCCCCTGAAGCGCACCGATGAACAGCGTCGGTTGGCCCTGATAGTGGATAAACGAGAACGTCACTATGGCGATCGGTTCACCCTGCGGGTTGTTGAAGGTCAGCGTTGCTTCACCTTCTTTATCCAGACGGCTAACCGAATTGAAGGTGATCGCGAAACGTTGCTCATCTTTACCGGTCAGGGTGGCAATCGCCATCGGCTTTTTGCTGAGATAACCGTGGTTAATGGCGTCCGGCAGGCAGTGGCCGATCATGTCGTAATGATCGGTGATGCGTTTCATCGCCTGCTCCGGCGTGATATTGGCGGCCTGATAGACGCGGTGTAACTTGCAGGGCAGGCTCGGCTGCGCCGTCAGGATCTCATCACGCTGCGGATGCTGCGCCAGGTAATCCAGCATGCTAAAGGTTCGGCGCGGATGGGTCAGCGCGCGAAAAAGGAATTTAAAACGGTAGCGCGGCAATTTCCACGAAGGTCCCGGTACCAGACGACGGGAGAGCAGCGCCGTCATCAACTGAAGACCCGAAAGCGGAGCCTTTTCTTCGCATGGGTAACTGAATGTGGTCATGGTATTTACCTGTTGTGTCTGGCCGGATGTCAATAACGGCTATTTCAACAGGCCAACAATAAACAGGGGTGCAACGGGCAAAAAGAGGGAGAGATTGAACGCGATTTGTTGAGATTGTGTTTAGATTTAATTTGTTTTGTGTCGTGTCTTAGCAATCGGTGTCTAAAAAATGTACTTTATTTATCGTTCAGGGCTTGAAGCCTGACGCATTCTCCCCCATAAATAAAAAATGCCAGTCAGTGAGTGACAGGCATTATTTTTTATCCGAACCGCTGTAACAGAACAGGTCAGGCGACCGCTGCACTTTCCACTGGAATAATGAGGCTGGCATGATTCCCCTTCGGGCCTTCATGAACATCAAAGCTGACCTGCTGGCCTGCCTTTAATGTCCGGTAGCCCTCCATCTGAATGGTGGAGTAGTGAGCAAAAATGTCTTCTCCGCCACTTTCCGGGCAGATGAAGCCAAAACCTTTAGCATTATTGAACCATTTCACTGTACCCGTCAGCATGCTTCTTCATCCCTCTCATGACTAGTCTGGTCGTTAGCGTGAAAGCCAGTTGGGTGAGCGGGAAGACCAGAACCTGGCCAGTGATGGCCTGTTCAAAAGACGTTCAGCTCACGAATTTACACTCTAGTGGAAACGGTTTAGAGATCAAGGAAACGGCATTTGTCATAAGGGGGCAGATAACCAAACTTTGAAGCAGGTAACGCTATTGACATATTTTGTTAAATATATGCCAGCGGGGCTGATGGCAAAGAGGACATTTTGTGCAGCGGCACCGTGACGCAAGAGATGGTAAAATGGGGAAATAGCCGCGTGAAGCCCCGCAGAAAGCTTTCACGTCAGGTATTTAGCATCCAATACGATCTTCACAGGTGACGAGCAGGCAATGGGCGACAAACAAGACTGGCTAAATTTTGAACATTTGACGGCGAATAAGCAAAAGGATGAGGTAAAACCGCCATCTATGTATAAAGTTATATTAAACAACGACGATTACACTCCAATGGAATTTGTGATTGACGTTCTGCAAAAGTTCTTTTCTTATGATATTGAACGTGCAACGCAACTGATGCTCCAGGTGCACTATAGAGGCAAAGCGATATGCGGCGTTTATACCGCCGAAGTCGCCGAAACCAAGGTCGCACACGTAAATGAGTACGCCAAGGAGAATGAGCATCCGTTGCTGTGTACGCTGGAAAAAGCCTGATTAAGGCAATCTATTTGGGAGGTGCCTATGCTCAATCAAGAACTTGAACTCAGTCTCAACATGGCTTTCGCAAGAGCCCGTGAGCACCGGCATGAGTTTATGACCGTGGAGCACCTGTTGCTGGCGTTGCTCAGCAACCCTGCTGCCCGTGAAGCGCTTGAAGCTTGTACAGTCGATCTGGTGGCATTACGCCAGGAGCTGGAAGCCTTCATCGAGCAAACCACACCCACCTTACCCGCCAGTGAAGAGGAACGTGACACCCAGCCTACGCTGAGTTTCCAGCGCGTTCTGCAACGTGCGGTATTCCACGTGCAATCTTCTGGCCGCAGTGAAGTATCCGGCGCTAACGTTCTGGTCGCGATTTTCAGCGAACAGGAATCTCAGGCTGCCTATCTCCTGCGTAAACATGATGTCAGCCGCCTTGATGTGGTGAACTTTATTTCGCACGGTACCCGTAAAGATGAATCGGGTAGCCAGGCGCCAAACAATGCGGAAAACCCAGTTAACGAAGAGCAGTCGGCGGGGGAAGATCGTATGGAGAACTTCACCACTAATCTTAACCAGTTAGCGCGTGTAGGTGGCATCGATCCGCTGATTGGCCGTGACAAAGAACTGGAGCGCGCCATTCAGGTGCTCTGCCGTCGCCGTAAGAATAACCCGCTGCTGGTGGGGGAATCCGGCGTAGGTAAAACCGCAATTGCTGAAGGTCTGGCATGGCGAATCGAGCAGGGCGACGTGCCGGAAGTGATGGCCGACTGCACCCTGTATTCTCTGGATATCGGTTCTCTGCTGGCGGGCACGAAATACCGTGGTGATTTTGAAAAACGTTTCAAATCGCTGCTCAAACAGCTGGAACAGGATAAGAACAGCATTCTGTTTATTGATGAAATCCACACGATTATCGGTGCCGGTGCGGCGTCCGGCGGTCAGGTGGATGCGGCTAACCTGATCAAACCGTTGCTGTCGAGCGGGAAGATCCGGGTGATCGGTTCAACGACGTACCAGGAATTTAGCAATATCTTTGAGAAAGACCGTGCCCTGGCGCGTCGCTTCCAGAAAATTGATATTACTGAACCGACCGTCGAAGAAACCGTGCAGATCATCAATGGCCTGAAAACCAAATACGAAGCGCACCACGATGTACGTTATACCGCGAAAGCGGTGCGTGCGGCGGTGGAGCTGTCGGTCAAATATATCAATGACCGTCACCTGCCGGACAAAGCCATTGACGTTATTGATGAAGCAGGCGCGCGCAGCCGGTTAATGCCGGTCAGTAAACGCAAGAAAACCGTTAACGTCAGCGACATCGAAAGTGTGGTGGCGCGTATTGCCCGCATTCCGGAAAAAACCGTGTCAGCGACCGATCGCGATGTGCTGAAAAATCTCGGTGACCGCCTGAAAATGCTGGTCTTCGGGCAAGATCCTGCCATCGAAGCCCTGACAGAAGCGATCAAAATGAGCCGTGCGGGTCTGGGTCAGGATCGCAAACCGGTCGGTTCCTTCCTGTTCGCCGGTCCTACCGGTGTGGGTAAAACCGAAGTGACGGTTCAGCTGGCGAAAGCGATGGATATCGAACTGCTGCGCTTTGATATGTCGGAATACATGGAGCGTCATACGGTCAGCCGTTTGATCGGTGCACCTCCGGGGTACGTTGGCTTTGATCAGGGCGGCTTACTGACGGATGCTGTACTTAAACATCCTCACGCCGTGGTGCTGCTCGATGAAATCGAGAAGGCGCATCCGGATGTCTTCAACCTGCTGTTGCAGGTCATGGACAACGGTACGCTGACCGATAACAACGGGCGCAAAGCTGATTTCCGTAACGTGATTTTGGTGATGACCACAAACGCTGGTGTACGTGAAACTGAACGTAAATCGATTGGCCTTATCCATCAGGACAACAGCCCTGACGCTATGGAAGAGATCAAGAAGGTGTTTACACCAGAGTTCCGTAACCGTCTGGACAACGTGATCTGGTTCAACCATCTGTCTACCGATGTGATCCAGCTGGTGGTCGATAAGTTTATCGTCGAACTGCAGGCGCAACTGGATGCCAAAGGCGTCTCGCTGGAAGTCAGTGATGAAGCCCGTGACTGGCTGACCGTGAAAGGTTATGACCGTGCGATGGGCGCGCGTCCGATGACCCGCACCGTGCAGGAAAACCTGAAAAAACCGCTGGCCAACGAACTGCTGTTTGGTTCACTGGTAGACGGTGGCTCGGTGTCTGTGGCGCTGGACAAGGAAGCCGATAAGCTGACTTACCACTTCATGAGCGCGCAGAAGAAAAAGCCGGAAGGTGCGGTGCATTAATTTTCATCGGTGATGAAAAAACAAAAGGCGATGTGAAAACATCGCCTTTTTTCTTTCCGAAATTCTTTATTTAATTGCAGGAATCAGTGAGGGATTTCAGAAAGGATAGTGGAACACATGCCGAATTGCGGATACCACAAAACGCCCTTGCAAGTGCAGGAAGGGCGAAGAGGGTATCCTCGGGTATCGCCGGAAAATCAGCGATGAGTGAGCCGTTTATTAACGGCTACGGAAGACAATGCGGCCTTTGCTCAGGTCGTACGGGGTCAGCTCTACAGTGACTTTGTCGCCCGTCAGGATGCGGATATAGTTCTTACGCATTTTACCGGAGATGTGTGCGGTAACTACGTGTCCGTTTTCTAATTCTACGCGGAACATAGTGTTTGGCAGCGTATCAAGTACGGTGCCCTGCATTTCAATGTTGTCTTCTTTGGCCATCGAATCCTCTAGGTCTAACTACCATAGTTTTTAACCGGCAAGATAATGCCGAAAAACCCACATTATGTAAAGAAGTATGGTTCATGACCGCACCTATTCCCTATCCTTCGGAAATACCGGCAGGTCTTCATCATGTGGGGATAAGTCTTGTGGCAACCAGCAATCCGGTGCTAACGCGCGTTGCGAAAGTTCGGATAACTGCTGCAAAAATTGGCGGCGGGGGATCTCTCTCGCACCCAGCGACGCAGTGTGAGGGTTGAGCACCTGACAGTCAATCAGTTCTCCACCATTGCGGGAAAAATGTTGGCAAAACATCATGAGCGCGCACTTGGAGGCATTTTCACGGCGGCTAAACATCGATTCACCGCAAAACAGACTTCCGACGGATACGCCGTACAAACCGCCGACCAGCTCATCACCCTCCCAGACTTCGACTGAGTGGGCATGCCCGGCCTCGTGCAATTCCTGATAACCGCGCTGAACCAGCGGGCCGATCCAGGTGCCTTCTTCACGTTGCATCGCACAGGCGTGGATCACCTGCTCGAAACGTTGATTGAGCGTAAAACGAAAAGGCATTTTACGCATGAACCGTTGCAAACTCCGGCTGATGTGGCGCTCTTCAGGGACTAAAATTGCGCGCGGATCGGGTGACCACCAAAGGATCATCTCTCCGGGCTCAAACCAGGGGAAAATGCCATGCTGATACGCGGAAAGTAAACGCGGTGAGGTCAGGTCGCCACCGATAGCCAGGAGGCCGTTCGGGTCCTGTAACGCAGTATCAGGATCCGGAAAATGAACAGAACTGGCTTCGAGTTTAACTAACCGCATAGATCTCCTTATCCGGCGGCTGACAGGCCGCCACATAAATCAGTTACAGACATCAGCCGCGCGCAAGAAAACGGGCGTACCGGCCGTGTGAGGCGGCTAACGTCGGATGATCACCTTGTTCCACAATCTCGCCTTCTTCCATCACACAAATTCTGTCGAGGTTTTCAAGACCTTGTAAACGGTGCGTCACTAAGAGTAGCGTTTTATTTTCACAATGCTTGTGCAGCAAGGCCAGAATATGGTTTTCCGTTTCTGCATCCAGCCCTTCAGTGGGTTCGTCCAGCAACCACAGCGGGCCGTTATGCAGCAGGGCACGCGCCAGGCCTAAACGACGCTGTTCGCCGCCTGAAAGCTGACGGCCACCCTCTCCAAGCCATGCGTTCAGGCCTTCGTCTTCAAGCAGAACATGTAAATCCACCTGCCTGAGTGCCTGAGCAAGCTGGTCATCGGAGCGTTGGGGAGAGGCCATCCGCAGGTTTTCACGCAGCGTATTATTGAAAATATGCACGCGCTGACTGACGACGGTGATCATCTGACGCAGCGACGCTTCATCGTAGGTCGTTATCGCATGACCGTTAATGCTCAATGCGCCGCTGTTGATATCCCAGCCGCGCGTCAGCAGTTGCAACAGGGTCGATTTGCCACAGCCAGTCTGGCCGAGAAGGGCGATGTGCTCACCGGCAGCCACTTCCAGCGTAATATTTTTAAGCACCGGCAACGGCTGTCCGGGATAAGTGAAATTCACGTTTTTCAGTGACAGAGTGACGTGTTCTGCGGCCTGCGGACCTTGTGCCGGGAAAGTGACATCGGCAGGCTGATCGATGATCTGACTGACACGCTGCGCCGAGGCAATCACCTGACCCAGATGCTGGAAAGCCGCGGCGACGGGCCCCAGCGCTTCGAAAGCAGCCAGCGGGGTAAACACGAACAACGCAATCAGTGCGCCGGGATTTGCGATTGTCCCGATCCCGCCGGCAGCAAGCCACAGCATCAGCGTTACGGTCAGACCCGCCGCGGCAATGACCACCGCCTGTGACAGCCCGGTGAGCCTGGCTTGTTGCTGCTGGCGCAGCATCCAGCGCCGTTCGATATCATTCAGTTTCTGTCGGAACCGCGCTTGCGCGCCGAATACCACCAGTTCTGACTGGCCCTGTAACCATGACGTCAACTGCATCCGGTAATCACTGCGCAGAGCGGTCAGTTCGCGTCCGGCGGGTTTACCTGCGCGATAGAACATCACCGGCAGGAGCAGCATCAGAATCATCATAATGCCGCCGAGCGTCAGGGCCAGTTTCACGTCAAGGAAACTCAGCCCAAAGGTCACCAGCGCAATCACCACCAGAGCGCTGATCAATGGAGAGATAACACGCAGATACAGGTGATCCAGCGTATCCACATCGGCGACCAGCCGGTTCAGCAGATCAGCCTGACGAAACCGCGCAATGCCACCCGGCGACAGCGGCATAATTTTAGTGAAAGTGAACACGCGCAAATGCGCCAGTACGCGGAAGGTCGCATCGTGGCTGACCAGGCGTTCAGCGTAACGCCCCGCAGTACGAAAGATTGCGGCACCGCGCACCCCGGCTGCCGGAAGCATGTAATTGAACGTGTACAACCCGGCGATACCGGCGACGGCAGAGGCCGCCAGGAACCAGCCAGAGAGCGTCAGCAGGCCAATGCTGGCGAGCAGGGTCACAATCGCCAGAATGATACCCAGTGACAGACGGAACCAGTGACGGCGATACAGGGCGAGATAAGGCAGTAGAATTTTCATGATTACAGCTCCTTACTGCGCTGAGACAACAGGCTGGCAAATAATCCGCCCTGAGCAACCAGATCAGGGAAGGTGCCACGCTCAGCGATCTGACCTTTGTCCATTACCCAGATTTCATCGTAGTCACGGGTATCCTCTAACTGATGGGTGACCAGCAGGGATGTCTGAGCTTCAGACGCTTCGTTCAGCGCGCTCATCACGCGTTTTTCGCTGTGCGCATCGAGGCTGGCGGTAGGTTCGTCCAGCAACAATAATTCGCAGGGAGAGAGCAGGGCACGGGCCACGGCGACACGCTGTGCCTGACCGACCGACAAACGTGCCGCACTGTCGCCCAGTTCGGTTTCAAGCCCCTGAGGCAGCAATGGTAAAAATTCACTGACATACGCACGCTCTATGGCCGACTGGAGTTGCTCCTCGCTGACATCCTGCTGATTGAGCAGAATATTGTCACGCAGGGTATGTTCGGGCAGATGTGGATTCTGTCCGACCCAGCTGAGCCGCTTACGCCATTCCTCATTGCGCAAGGTTTTCAGTTCAATGCCGCTGACCGTCAGCGATCCCTGATAAGGCAAAAAGCCCAGCAGGGCATTGAGCAGCGAGCTTTTTCCGGCACCGCTCAGCCCTACAATCGCAATGCGTTGGCCAGGATGAATGTTGAACGTCAGCGGGCCGGCGAGCGTTTTACCCTGCGGCGACTGAATCAACATCTCACGGGCGTGCAGTGACACTTTCTCACCCTGTGGCCAGTTCTGGCTGCCGTCGCCCATCTCTGCACTTTCGGCTGTCAGGAACGTCACCAGACTTTCTGCTGCACCCACCGCCTGCGCTTTGGCATGATAAAAGGCACCCAAATCACGCAGCGGCTGGAAGAATTCAGGGGCGAGGATCAGCACCAGAAAACCAGCGAACAGGGTGACCGGCGTGCCATAGCTGCCGAAATTCAGTTCGCCGAGATAAGAGAAACCGAAGTAAACCGCCACAACGGCGATAGAGATTGAGGCGAAAAATTCCAGTACGGCAGAAGAGAGGAAAGCCAGGCGCAGTACGTCCATGGTGCGCGCACGAAAGCTTTCGGTAGAGCGTTTGATCTGATCGATTTCCGCAGTGCCGCGGTGGAAGAGGCGAAGGGTATCGAGGCCGCGCAGGCTGTCGAGGAAGTTGCCGCTAAGACGCGCGAGGGCGACAAAATTGCGACGATTCGCATCGGCAGCACCCATACCGACCAGCGCCATGAAAATCGGGATCAGCGGCGCAGTGACCAGCAGAATCATCCCTGCCGCCCAGTTGATCGGGAAAATGCTGACCAGAATCAGCAGCGGAATGATCCCCGCAAGAGCGATTTGTGGCAGATAGCGGGCATAGTAATCCTGCATATCTTCGATTTGTTCAAGAATGATGGTCGCCCAACTGCCCGCCGGTTTGCCCTGTATCCAGGCTGGCCCCAGTTTTTCCAGACGGTCGAGCACTAATTTACGCATCTCCTGACGAATGACACGTCCGCAAATAAAGCCCACCTGTTCCCGCAGCCAGCTCACCACGGCACGTAAAACAAAGGTCAGCGCCATCAGCAGGAAACTTTGCAGCAAGTCTTCACGGGGCGTGTGCTGGATAATCAGGTTGTGCAGCAGAACGGCCATCAGCCATGCCTGAGCCAAAATCAGTAAACCCGAGAGTAAACCCAGCATCATAGACAGACGGATCCAGCCTTTGGCGCGTGAGCTTTGTTGTTTTAACCAGCGGATAAGTTCTTGTTGTCGTGTTTTATTCATCAGGCATCAGTCTGTGCAGCTATCCGGTTCGGAGGCTGAACATGTTACATGCTGAGGGGAGAAAACAAAAAGAATAAGGCGGCCAGACAGCCGCCTTATTCATCAGGATGATGGAAAATAAATCGCAGAAAAGAGGATTACAAATCCGGTGCTTGCGATAAACCATCCAGATAACGCTCAGCATCCAGTGCGGCCATACAACCGGTTCCGGCGGACGTGATCGCCTGACGGTAGATATGGTCCATCACGTCACCCGCGGCAAAAACACCCGGGATGCTGGTTTGCGTGGCATTGCCGTGCGAGCCGGACTGCACTTTGATGTAGCCGTCTTTAAGCTCAAGCTGGCCTTCGAAAATGCCGGTATTCGGGCTGTGACCGATAGCGATAAATACGCCCGCGACGTCAACCTGAGATTTTTCATCGGTACGGACATCCATCAGGCTTGCGCCAGTCACGCCCATCTGATCGCCAACCACTTCGTCCAGCGTTTTGTGGGTGTGCAGAACAATGTTGCCGCTGGCGACTTTGTCATTCAGGCGATCAACCAGAATTTTTTCAGCACGGAAACTGTCGCGGCGGTGAATTAAATGGACTTCTGAGGCGATGTTAGCCAGATAAAGCGCTTCTTCCACAGCGGTATTCCCGCCGCCCACCACGGCCACTTTCTGATTGCGGTAGAAGAAACCATCGCAGGTGGCACAGGCTGAGACGCCACGGCCTTTAAACGCTTCTTCGGATGGCAAACCAATGTAACGGGCAGAGGCGCCGGTGGCGATGATCAACGCATCACAGGTGTATTCGCCGCTGTCGCCCGTCAGACGGAACGGACGATTTTGCAGATCCACCTTATTGATATGGTCGAAAATGATCTCGGTGTTGAATTTAGTGGCGTGCTCATGCATGCGATCCATCAATGCCGGACCGGTCAGACCTTCGGGATCTCCCGGCCAGTTTTCCACTTCGGTGGTTGTGGTCAGCTGACCGCCTTTTTCCACGCCGGTAATCAAAACAGGATTGAGGTTGGCGCGCGCTGCGTAAACCGCGGCGGTATAACCTGCCGGGCCAGAACCTAAAATCAATAATTTACTGTGTTTAACCGTACTCATGGGCAATCTAACTCCGCGATGGTGACTAGCGATAAGCGATTGTAGGGAAAACTGCGTGTTAAAAAAAGCAAACTCAGATGTTGTTAGCGATTTGTCTGATAGTTTTTACTGCGCAACCGGCGTAAAAAGGATTTCGCGCTTCACCATGTTTCAGGTAACTGATTGATGGTAAGCATAAAAAACCAGCATGTCTGAGTGTCGGGATAGTCTGGACGTTGTCTATAACACGCTAAAATAGCCACATATCACGGTAATTTGTAGGGATATGGCTGAAATAACGTGTGAACGGAATTGTTATTGTTCAAAGAGAAAAGATAGCTAAAAAGGGGGCGGTGGCTTTTCAATCTGGCACGTTCTTCTGATTTTGCTTCTTTTACTTTGACAATCCGCTGTGCATTTGCGAAAACATCAGGGTAAGAAGAAATTAACTGCCTGTCAGTGACTTGAATTTATCCAAATGGCTGCTACCCGACCCGTTCTGGTGTTGCTTTTGGGTTTTTGTGTTGCCTCAGGGTTTGGTGAATCAGATTGGTTGTTTCCAATCTATTAATTCCACAGAGTTATTTCTTTTGAGTGTCCGGTTTTGGCCGTGTTCCTTATGACAGGGGATAAACACGGCTTTTGGATGCGTAAACCTTAATAATCGGGTCTTCGCTTGGGACAACCCTTAGACATTGAAGTTGGCTGGGGTAGGCAGGTGCAGGGAAGGACAGCAGAGAGACAATAATAATGGTAGACAACAAAAAACGTCCGGGAAAAGATCTCGACCGTATTGACCGTAACATCCTCAACGAACTTCAAAAGGATGGCCGGATTTCAAACGTCGAGCTTTCCAAACGTGTGGGATTATCTCCAACGCCATGTCTGGAGCGCGTTCGTCGTCTGGAACGTCAGGGCTTCATTAATGGTTATACCGCACTGCTTAACCCACATTATCTTGATGCATCGCTGCTGGTTTTTGTTGAGATAACCCTCAACCGCGGTGCGCCGGATGTGTTTGAGCAGTTCAATGCGGCAGTACAAAAACTCGAAGATATTCAGGAGTGTCATTTGGTTTCAGGGGATTTCGACTATCTGTTGAAAACCCGCGTACCGGATATGTCTGCTTACCGTAAGCTGTTAGGTGAGACATTACTTCGTCTGCCGGGTGTTAATGACACCCGTACCTATGTGGTAATGGAAGAAGTGAAACAGACGAATCGCCTGGTCATCAAGACCCGGTAATTGTCAGGTGCAAAACCTTGTAACTTTAGCTACACTCCTGTGTATCTATACAGCTATGGCGCCGGGGTCAACTCTCGGCGCTGTTGCTTTTTCTCAGTTCACAGGAACCTGGAGAGCCTTTCTTGAGCCAGGAATATACAGAAGATAAAGACGTTACCCTCAAAAGACTGAGCAATGGCCGCCGTATTGTGGAGGCGTTGCTGGTTGTGGTGGCGATATTTGCTGCGTATTTGATAGCAGCACTGGTGAGTTTTAACCCCTCAGATCCAAGCTGGTCGCAAACCGCCTGGCATGGGCCTATTCATAACTGGGGTGGCGGCGTTGGCGCGTGGATGGCGGATACGCTGTTCTTCATCTTTGGCGTATTTGGTTACGCGATCCCCCCTATTATCCTGTGTTTGTGCTGGGCGGCTTTCCGTCAGCGCGATAATCAGGATTTCATCGACTATTTTGCCTGGTCGCTGCGTCTCATTGGGACGCTGGCGCTTATTGTCACGTCTTGCGGTCTGGCCTCAGTCAACATCGATGACCTCTATTATTTCGCCTCAGGCGGAGTGATCGGCAGTTTGCTGAGCACGGCGATGACACCCTACTTTAACAATGTCGGTGCCACGCTGGTTCTGCTGTGTGTCTGGGCTGCCGGACTGACGCTGTTTACCGGCTGGTCATGGCTGACCATCGCTGAGAAAATTGGTGGTGCAGTGCTCGGTGTCACTAACATTGTGACCAACCGTTCACGCCGTGACGACGATGAGTATTATGACGACGAACACGATGATCCGTTGCTGGAAGAAGAGGGCGATGCAAAACCGGTAGCGCATGCTGCTCCGGCAACTGCCGCAGCGACAGCGGCAGCCGCATCACCTGTGGCAGCCGCGCCTGCAGATGAAGAAGACGTGCTGTTCTCGGCCCCGTCAGTGAATGAATCTGCCCCTCAGCCCGCAATGGCTGATGCCGTGCCGGTGGCTGAAACGTCGCCCGTTGCACCTGAGGCCGTCAGTCGTTATGCCGCAGAGCCGCCGGTCGCGAATATTGCACCACCTCCTGCTGCCCATGAACCTGCCGCGCCGCCGTTATACAGCTTCGAAATTCCGGAAGAAACACCGGTGCCGCGCCATCCTCAGCCTGTTCAGCAATCGCCGTCACCGGTGCAACCTGAACACAATGAAGATGACGGGCCACGTATGGGTAACTGGCAGACCGCGGCGGAACACAACACCCGTTCGCCGTTTGACTTCAGTTCGCCAACACCTGACAGCGCTCACGCTGCGAGTGTGGCTGCCACGGCAGCGCTGGCAACCGGTCTGGCGCAAGCCGGGCAGTCTGCCGCATCCACTGCCGGTAATACTTTTATGCCTGCATTCAGCGCCGTCAGTGATGAAAATCCGCAGGTCAAAAAAGGTTTTGGCCCTGAATTGCCAAGACCGAACCCTGTGCGGATCCCAACGCGTCGCGAGCTGGCATCCTACGGGATAAAACTGCCTTCTCAGCGTATGGCTGAGCAGCAAGAGCAAACGGCGCAGCAGAGTACCACTCAGGAACCTGTCTATCAGGACGAGCAGTCTCTGGCGGATGAAGCTGCGATGCAGGAAGCCGCATTACGTCAGGCGTTTTCCGATCAGCAGCAACAGCGTTACGGCGAAACGGCTGCGCAAGATGAACCTGATGATGAGGCGGCCTTGCAGGAAGCGGAATTGCGTAACGCATTTGCTGCACGTGAACAGACCCGTTACCAGCAAGACGTTGAGCCGCAAAGTGGCGTAGTTCAGCATCATCATTCTCAGGCAAATGATCCACAGCAGCAGCGGGCAGAGTCCGCAACGTCTGCAGCGGATGATTTTGCCGCGGCGGCCATGAAGCTCAGCCAGCATGACGCATTCAGCTTCTCGCCAATGGCTGATCTGGTCGACGATACGCCTTCCGAGCCGCTGTTTACCTTGTCCGCGCAGGCAGAAGAAGAACCGCAGCCCGCAGCATTTGCACAGGAACCTTACCAACGGCCGCAATCGCCTCAGCCTGTGCAACATGCGCAAGAGTATGAAGCGCCGCGACAGTCACCGCCTGCCGCTAAACCGGATATGGACAGCCTGATCCACCCATTCCTGATGCGTCACGAGCAGCCGCTGGTAAAACCTACGACGCCATTGCCGTCACTGGATTTACTGACCTCTCCACCGGCAGAAGCTGAACCTGTGGATGAATTTGCGCTTGAGCAAATGGGTAACCTGATTGAAGCGCGACTGAACGATTATCGTATCAAAGCGGACGTCGTCGGCAAATTGCCGGGGCCGGTGATCACCCGATTCGAGTTGGATCTGGCACCGGGTGTAAAGGCAGCGCGCATTTCGAACCTCTCGCGTGACCTTGCGCGTTCGTTATCTGCTGTCGCAGTCCGCGTTGTGGAAGTCATTCCAGGCAAACCTTACGTGGGCCTTGAGTTACCGAATAAAAAGCGTCAGACCGTGTATCTGCGGGAAGTGTTGGACTGCGCTAAGTTCAAAGACAGTCCTTCGCCATTGACTATCGTATTGGGTAAAGACATTTCCGGTGAGCCTGTGGTGGCTGATCTGGCGAAAATGCCGCACTTACTGGTGGCGGGTACCACCGGTTCCGGTAAATCGGTAGGTGTGAACGCCATGATCCTCAGCATGCTCTATAAGGCTACGCCTGAAGAAGTGCGCTTCATCATGATTGACCCGAAAATGCTCGAGTTATCCGTGTATGAAGGCATCCCGCATTTGCTGACGGAAGTGGTTACCGACATGAAAGACGCCGCCAATGCGCTGCGTTGGTGTGTCGGTGAGATGGAACGCCGCTACAAACTGATGTCTGCGCTGGGTGTCCGTAATCTGGCCGGTTATAACGAACGTATTCAGGAAGCGGAAGCCATGGGCCGCCCGATTCCTGATCCATTCTGGAAGCCGGGCGACGGAATGGCTGCTGAGCCGCCATTCCTGGGCAAAGAGCCATTTATCGTCGTGCTGGTGGATGAGTTCGCTGATCTGATGATGACCGTGGGCAAAAAGGTGGAAGAGCTGATTGCCCGACTGGCCCAGAAAGCCCGTGCAGCAGGGATCCATCTGGTGCTTGCCACCCAGCGTCCGTCGGTTGACGTCATCACCGGCCTGATTAAGGCCAACATTCCGACCCGTATTGCGTTTACGGTATCAAGCAAAATTGACTCCCGTACCATCCTCGATCAGGGGGGAGCAGAGTCTCTGCTGGGAATGGGTGACATGTTATATATGGCACCTAACTCATCGATACCCGTACGTGTTCACGGTGCGTTTGTACGCGATCAGGAAGTGCACGCTGTTGTGCAGGACTGGAAAGCGCGCGGGCGGCCTAAATACATCGAAAGCATCATTTCCGGTGGCGATGATGGTGAAGGTGGTGGGCTGGGTCTGGGTGATGATGAAGAACTTGATGCATTGTTCGATCAGGCAGTCGCTTTCGTTGTTGATAAGCGTCGAGCTTCAATCTCCGGCGTACAGCGTCAGTTCCGTATCGGTTACAACCGTGCAGCGCGAATCGTTGAGCAAATGGAAGCGCAGGGGATCGTGAGTACGCCGGGCCATAACGGTAACCGTGAAGTACTGGCACCCCCTTCGCATGAATGAGCCTTGTCTGAACTGCTCGTATTAGGTTAAGAAGGGTCGCGAAAGCGGCCCTTGTGCAAAGATGCGTAAAACACATGTTTTTCAGATGATTGAGCTACCGCCGGGGCGTCGCCTCGGATAGAGTTCGCACCATACGTCTTTTGCCAGTGTGAAAGGCATCGTCTGAGTTTTTGGATCCCTGAGGTAATAATAAGAATGAAAAAATTGTTAATGGTAGGGTGTTTACTGACTGCATTTACCTCCGCTTCTGTTTTGGCGGATGCCAGCAGCGATCTTAAATCCCGCCTGGGCAAACTGAACACCTTCCACGCCAGCTTTACGCAGACCGTGACCAGTGATGATGGCGCCGCTGTTCAGCAGGGCGAAGGTCAACTGTGGGTAAAACGTCCGAACCTGTTCAACTGGCATATGACCACGCCAGATGAAAGCATTTTGGTTTCCGATGGTAAAACCCTGTGGTTTTACAATCCGTTTGTTGAGCAAGTGACTGCAACCTGGTTGAAAAATGCGACCGGTAACACGCCGTTTATGCTGATCACCCGTAACGACAGCAGTGACTGGGCGAAATATAACGTGAAGCAAAAAGGCGATGATTTCGAATTAACGCCTAAAGGCGCAACCGGTAATCTGAAACAATTCACCATCAACGTGACGCCGACCGGCACCATCAAGAGTTTCTCGGCTATCGAGCAGGACGGGCAGAAAAGCGCTTACGTTCTCAAAGGTGAGCAGAATGCGACCGTTGACGATGCCAAATTTAAATTTACTCCACCACAAGGTGTGACGGTGGACGACCAGCGTCAGTGAGGCCCCTTTGAGTAATATGTCACTCGATTTTTCCCAGAATGAATTTCAGCCACTGGCCGCCAGAATGCGGCCAGTCACTCTTGCAGAATATATCGGACAGCAACATCTGTTAGCGCCTGGCAAACCTTTGCCACGCGCGATTGAAGCAGGACAGTTGCATTCGATGATCTTGTGGGGGCCGCCGGGCACCGGGAAAACGACGCTGGCAGAACTGATTGGCCGCTATGCAAATGCTGACGTCGAGCGCATTTCAGCGGTCACTTCAGGCATCAAAGAGATCCGTGAAGCTATTGAACGCGCCCGTCAAAATCGTGATGCCGGGCGTCGTACTATTCTGTTTGTCGATGAAGTCCATCGTTTTAATAAAAGCCAGCAGGATGCATTCCTGCCGCATATCGAAGACGGCACCATTACGTTTATTGGTGCGACGACGGAAAATCCCTCGTTCGAACTCAATTCTGCATTGCTGTCACGCGTCCGCGTTTATCTGCTGAAATCCCTCACTGCGGAAGATATCGAAAAAGTCATCGACCAGGCACTCACCAATGCCGAGCGCGGATACGCCAATGAAAAAATTCGTGTTCCGCCAGATACGCGCAGGATGTTGTCGGAGCTGGTGAATGGCGATGCCCGCCGCGCGCTCAACAGCATCGAAATGATGGCCGATATGGCAGAAGTCGATGCAAAAGGTTTCCGGACACTCACGCCCGAATTATTGACCGAAATTTCCGGCGAGCGCAGCGCGCGATTTGATAACAAAGGCGATCGCTTCTATGACTTGATTTCTGCATTGCACAAATCGGTTCGTGGCTCATCTCCGGACGGCGCACTTTACTGGTATGCCCGTATTATCACCGCGGGAGGAGATCCTCTCTACGTAGCCCGCCGGTTATTAGCCATCGCGTCAGAAGATGTGGGCAATGCCGATCCTCGCGCAATGCAGGTGGCGATTGCAGCCTGGGATTGTTTCACCCGCGTCGGTCCCGCGGAAGGTGAACGGGCGATAGCTCAGGCGATTGTCTATCTGGCTTGCGCGCCAAAAAGTAATGCAGTTTACAGTGCGTTTAAAGCAGCAATGCGTGATGCGCGTGAAAAATCTGACTACGATGTGCCTGAACATTTGCGTAATGCTCCGACCAAGCTGATGAAAGAAATGGGGCTGGGTAAAGAATATCGTTATGCCCACGATGAGCCGAACGCGTACGCCGCCGGAGAAGATTATTTCCCACCGGAAATGGCCCGAACTCAGTATTATTATCCCACCTCCCGCGGTCTGGAAGGCAAGATCGGTGAAAAGCTGGCTTGGCTTGCTGAACAAGATCAAAATAGCCCGACAAAACGCTACCGCTAACTTTATCGTTGCGGTAAGGTTACCTGGATAACTCTTTGACACGCTGCCGTTTAACGCGGCGTGCTTCATCAAATTAACATTCAATAACGACACGTACAGGATTAGCATGCTCGATCCCAATCTGCTGCGTAATGAGCTAGACGCAGTTGCAGAAAAACTCGCTCGCAGAGGTTTTAAACTCGATGTGGAAAAGCTGCGTTCTCAGGAAGAGCGCCGCAAAGTCTTGCAGGTAGAAACGGAAACTCTCCAGGCTGAACGTAACGCACGATCGAAAACTATCGGTCAGGCTAAAGCCCGTGGCGAAGACATCGAACCCCTGCGTCAGGAAGTGTTTACGCTGGGTGAGAAGCTGGATGCAGCAAAAGCTGAACTGGACGCATTGCAAAATGATATCCGTGATGTCGCTTCTGCTATTCCTAACTTGCCAGATGATTCCGTACCTGCCGGTAAAGATGAAAACGATAATCAGGAAGTCAGCCGCTGGGGCACACCGCGCCAGTACGATTTCGCCGTACGCGATCACGTATCGCTGGGTGAAATGGCGGGCGGTCTGGATTTCGCCGCTGCGGTTAAGCTGACCGGTTCTCGTTTCGTTGTCATGAAAGGGCAAATTGCCCGCATGCATCGCGCACTTTCTCAGTTCATGCTTGACTTGCATACTGAGCAGCACGGTTATCTGGAAGCGTACGTTCCTTATCTGGTCAACCATGAAACGCTTTATGGTACCGGTCAGTTGCCTAAGTTTGGCGAAGACTTGTTCCATACCAAGCCTTTGGACGAAGAAGCGGGCAGCAGCAACTATGCGCTGATCCCAACGGCAGAAGTGCCTCTGACCAATCTGGTGCGTGACGAAATCCTCGATGAGGAATCACTGCCTCTGAAGATGACTGCGCATACGCCATGTTTCCGTTCAGAAGCCGGTTCCTACGGACGTGATACCCGTGGTCTGATCCGTATGCACCAGTTCGATAAAGTCGAGATGGTTCAGATTGTTCGTCCGGAAGATTCAATGCAGGCGCTTGAAGAACTGACTGGCCATGCCGAAAAAGTCCTTCAGCTGCTGAATCTGCCATACCGCAAAATGTTGCTGTGCACTGGCGATATGGGCTTTGGTTCAAGCAAAACCTATGATCTGGAAGTGTGGCTGCCCGCGCAGGATACGTACCGTGAAATCTCCTCGTGTTCTAACATGTGGGATTTCCAGGCGCGTCGCATGCAGGCTCGCTGCCGTAGCAAAACAGAGAAGAAGCCACGTCTGGTTCACACTCTGAACGGTTCCGGTCTGGCCGTTGGCCGTACACTGGTTGCCGTGCTGGAAAACTATCAGCAAGCAGATGGCCGTATCGAAGTGCCGGAAGTGCTGCGTCCTTACATGGGCGGTTTAGAATATATCGGCTAATGCCGCTATATACTTTACAATATAGCGAAAAGCGCCTCCGGGCGCTTTTTTTATGTCTGAAATCGTGCGTTGTACGAGGGTTCTGCTGTTCCGTCTCCCCCAATCCTTTCCAATCTTGATAGCAAACAAAGTTTCCTACCTCATGGTGAGTAATATCCATGCATTCCGAGTGGGTACCCTAATACTCCCTGTGCTTTGCATTTCTGCCCGCTCAATTCTTCGTCAAAGTCTGGTGTCATTGTAAGCACCGGTCCGGATGACGAAGCAACTTACCGGAGCGGAAATATGTCGGAAATAAAACCAGAAATTATTCCTGAAAATACAGGTATCAGCCGGCGGACGTTGATGAAAAACTCTTCACTGGCCGGGCTGGCTCTTGCTGCAGGAGGCGTCTCGCTGCCATTTGGACGAAGTGCTTTAGCCGCGGCGATAGGGGAAGGAAAACATCCCACGCCTGAAGATAAAGTGGTCTGGGGTGCCTGTTCCGTTAACTGCGGCAGCCGATGCGCATTGCGGCTACACGTTCGCCACGATGAAGTGTATTGGGTTGAAACGGATAATACCGGCAATGATATTTATGGCGATCACCAGGTGCGCGCCTGCCTGCGTGGACGCTCCATGCGCCGGCGTATGAATCACCCGGACCGGTTAAACTATCCGATGAAACGCGTGGGTAAGCGCGGAGAAGGTAAGTTTGTCCGCATCAGCTGGGAAGAGGCTTTTGACGAGATTGCCAATAATCTGAAACGTATCGTCGCTAAATACGGCAACGAAGCGGTATATATCAATTACACCTCTGGCGTGGTTGGCGGCAACATCACCCGTTCATCGCCTTACGCCTCACTGGTAGCCCGCCTGATGAACTGCTACGGCGGTTTTCTCAGTCATTACGGCACTTACAGCACCGCTCAAATTTCCTGCGCCATGCCCTACACCTATGGCAGCAACGACGGCAACAGCACGTCTGATATCGAAAACAGCAAACTGGTGGTGCTCTTCGGTAACAATCCTGCCGAGACGCGTATGAGTGGCGGCGGCATCACGTACTACCTCGAAGAGGCGCGTCAGCGTTCCAATGCTCGCATGATCGTGATCGACCCGCGTTATACCGATACTGCAGCAGGCCGCGAAGATGAATGGATCCCCATCCGTCCGGGCACGGATGCTGCGCTGGTCGCGGGCCTTGCGCATGTGATGATCAGCGAAAATTTGGTGGATCAGCCTTTCCTGGATACGTATTGCGTGGGCTATGACGAAAAAACACTGCCTGCCGATGCACCCGCCAATAGCCACTATAAAGCTTACATTCTGGGTCAGGGTGCGGATGCCACGCCCAAAACACCGGAATGGGCCTCGCACATCACCGGCATTCCGGCATCGCGAATCGTTAAGCTTGCGCGGGAAATCGGTCAGGCTAAGCCTGCGTACATTTCTCAGGGATGGGGGCCGCAGCGCCAGGCCAACGGTGAGCTGACGTCACGCGCCATTGCTATGCTGCCAATTTTAACCGGTAACGTGGGTATTAACGGCGGTAACAGCGGCGCGCGTGAGTCGACTTATACCCTCACCATTGAACGAATGCCTGTGCTGGAAAACCCGGTAGAAACGCAGATTTCCTGTTTCAGCTGGACCGACGCCATTGCGCGTGGCCCTGAAATGACGGCTAAAGCCGATGGTGTTCGCGGTAAAGACAAGCTGGATGTGCCGATCAAGTTCATCTGGAACTATGCCGGGAATACCATCACCAACCAGCATTCCGACATCAACAAAACTCACGATATTTTGCAGGACGATCAGGACTGCGAAATGATTGTCGTGATTGAAAACTTCATGACCTCCTCAGCTAAGTATGCCGACATCCTGCTGCCTGATCTGATGACCGTTGAGCAGGAAGATATCATCCCGAATGATTACGCCGGAAATATGGGCTATCTGATTTTCATCCAGCCAGCGACCTCGGCTAAGTTCGGGCGAAAAGGCATTTACGAGATGATGAGCGAAGTGGCGCGTCGCCTTGGGCCTGATGTTTACGACAAGTTCACAGAGGGCCGTACTCAGCGTGAGTGGTTGCAATATCTCTACGCCAAAATGCTGCTGAAAGACCCGGTGCTGCCTGCGTATGAAGCCTTGCGTGACATGGGAATTTATAAGCGCAAAGACCCTGCAGGGCATTTTGTTGCTTATAAAAAATTCCGTCAGGATCCGCAGGCTAACCCGCTTAAAACCCCGTCCGGAAAAATCGAAATTTACTCTTCTGCACTGGCAAAAATTGCCGGTGAATGGGAATTGAAAAAAGACGAAACCATCAGCCCGTTACCAGTGTATGCCTCGACCTTTGAAGGCTGGGACGATCCGAAACGCAGTCAGTTCCCGTTGCAGATGTTCGGTTTCCATTACAAAGCGCGCACTCACTCGACCTACGGCAATATTGATGTGCTGCAGGCCGCCTGCCGTCAGGAAGTGTGGATCAATCCACTGGATGCCAAAACCCGTGGCATTGAAAACGGCGACAAAGTGAAGGTCTTTAACGATCGCGGTGAAGTGCGTGTCGCGGCAAAAGTGACGCCACGGATCATGCCCGGCGTTGTGGCTATGGGGCAGGGCGCATGGCATCAGGCCAATATGAAAGGTGATCGTATTGACCATGGCGCGTGTATGAACACGCTGACCACCCAACGCCCGTCCCCGCTGGCGAAGGGAAATCCGCAACATACGAATCTCATTCAAATAGAAAAAATATAGAAATTAGCGAAGGCCGATAAGGCGTCGTACAGAAGTGGTCGTTAACGTTTCATCCCTTTGCTGTTTATGAAGGGATATTAAGGAGCAAGGATATGTCGAATAAAATGCAAGGAAATGCAGGGACAGCCGCAGGAATAAGTCGTCGAACGTTGATGAAAAATTCCGCATTGGTGGGACTGGTTGCCGCAGCCGGAGGGGTAACGATGCCTTTCAGGCACGCGCAGGCGGCCGGGACTGCCACCGACAGCAAACTTACCGACGAAAAAGTGGTATGGAGTGCCTGTACGGTTAACTGTGAAAGCCGCTGCCCGTTAAGAATGCATGTTGTTGATGGTGAAATTCGTTATGTCGAAACCGATAACACCGGCGATGACAATTACGAAGGATTACATCAGGTCAGGGCCTGTCTGCGCGGGCGCTCGATGCGTCGCCGAGTGTATAACCCTGATCGTTTGAAGTTTCCGATGAAGCGGGTGGGTGCGCGCGGAGAAGGAAAATTCATTCGTATTAGCTGGGAAGAAGCCTTCGAGACGATTTCTGGCAGCCTGAAAGACATCATCGGCAAATACGGTAATGAGGCGGTTTATCTCAATTACGGTACCGGAACGTTAGGCGGCACCATGACCCGTTCATGGCCGCCAGGCTCCACATTGATTGCCCGTCTGATGAATTGCTGTGGCGGTTATCTGAATCATTATGGTGATTACAGCTCGGCGCAGATCGCGGCAGGCCTTAATTATACCTATGGCGGATGGGCCGATGGTAACAGCCCGTCGGATATCGAAAACAGTAAACTGGTGGTGTTTTTCGGTAATAACCCCGGCGAAACCCGGCTCAGTGGCGGTGGTGTGACTTACTATCTGGCGCAGGCACGGGAAAAGTCCAATGCCCGCATGATCATCATCGACCCACGTTATACCGATACAGCTGCAGGGCGTGAAGATGAGTGGATCCCTATTCGCCCCGGAACAGACGCTGCGCTTGCTGCGGCCCTCGCTCACGTGATGATCACTGAAAATCTGGTCGATCAGCCGTTCCTTGATAAGTATTGCGTCGGCTACGATGAAAAAACCTTACCTGCAGGCGCGCCTGCCAACGGGCATTACAAAGCCTACATTTTGGGTAGCGGGGAAGACGGAACAGCCAAAACACCTGAATGGGCGTCAAAGATCACCGGCATCACCGTCGACAAAATTGTCAAACTTGCCCGCGAAATCGGTCAGGCAAAACCAGCGTTTATCGCACAGGGCTGGGGGCCGCAGCGTCATGCCAATGGTGAACTCGCGACCCGTGCAATCGCAATGCTGGCAATTCTTACCGGCAACGTAGGGATCAATGGCGGTAACTCCGGTGCCTGTGAAGGATTCTACAGCCTGCCCTTTGTTCGCATGCCTGCTTTTGAAAACCCGGTAACGACCAGCATTCCGTTTTTCCTGTGGACCGATGCGGTTAAACGCGGGCCGGAACTGACCGCTTTAAAAGACGGTATTCGCGGGAAAGATAAACTCAGCGTACCGATTAAGTTTATCTGGAATTATGCCGGTAACAGTCTGATAAACCAGCACTCTGAGATCAACCGCACGCACGACATCCTGCAGGATGACAAGCAGTGTGAAATGATCGTGGTCATCGACAATCACATGACGGCGTCTGCCCGATACGCGGATATTATCCTGCCCGACTGCACGGCCTCTGAGCAGATGGATTTCTGTCTCGATGCCTCATCCGGGAATATGGCGTATGTCATTTTTGCCGATCAGGTCATCAAACCTCGTTTTGAATGCAAAAATATTTATGAGATGACCAGCGAACTGGCGAAACGCATGGGCGTCGGGGAGAAATTTACGGAAGGCCGCACGCAGGAAGAGTGGATGCGTCACTTGTACCAGCAATCTGTGCAGGCCATTCCCGCGCTTCCTGATTTCGATACCTTCCGCCAGCAGGGGATTTTCAAGCAGCGTGATCCTGAGCAACACCACGTGGCGTACAAATCATTCCGTGAAGATCCGCTTGCCAATCCTCTGGAAACGCCTTCGGGGAAAATTGAAATCTATTCGGCCGCGCTGGCTGATATCGCAGCGAAATGGCAGCTGGAAAAAGAAGACATTATCGATCCGTTACCGGTTTATGCCGCCGGATTCGAAAACTATGACGATCCGCTGGCCAGCCGTTATCCCCTGCAACTGACAGGTTTCCATTTCAAAGGTCGGGTGCATTCAACTTACGGAAATGTGGATGTGCTGAAAGCCGCATGCCGTCAGGAAATGTGGATTAACCCCATGGATGCTGCGCAGCGTGGCATAAACAATGGCGACATGATCCGCATCTTTAACGATCGCGGAGAAGTGCAGATTGCCGCGAAAGTGACGCCGCGCATGATGCCGGGTGTCGTCGCGCTTGGCGAAGGTGCCTGGTACACCCCTGACAGCAAAAGAATCGACCGTGCGGGCAGCATCAACGTACTGACTTCTCAAAGACCTTCACCGCTGGCGAAAGGTAACCCCTCTCATACCAACCTTGTGCAAGTGGCTAAGGTTTAACGGAGCAATAAATGACAACTCAATATGGTTTTTATATTGATTCAAGCCGCTGCACAGGATGCAAAACCTGCGAACTGGCCTGTAAAGACTTCAAAAATTTAACGCCTGACGTTAATTTTCGCCGCATTTATGAATATGCCGGTGGCGACTGGCAGAAGGACGGTGATGGCTGGAATCAGAATGTGTTCGCTTATTATCTGTCGATTTCCTGCAACCACTGTGCAGATCCAGCCTGTACCAAAGTGTGCCCGAGCGGTGCAATGCACAAACGTGAAGACGGATTTGTTGTGGTCAACGAAGACGTCTGTATTGGCTGTCGCTACTGCCATATGGCCTGTCCTTATGGCGCGCCGCAATACAACGAAGCGAAAGGACATATGACCAAATGCGACGGCTGTTATGAGCGCGTTGCGGAAGGTAAAAAACCTATTTGCGTCGAGTCCTGCCCGCTGCGTGCGCTTGATATGGCACCGATCGAAGAACTGCGTGCGAAATATGGCGATCTGGCAGAAGTGGCACCCTTGCCGGCTGCGCATTTCACGCACCCAAATATCGTCATTAAACCCAATGCGAATTGCCGTCCTGTAGGCGATACAACGGGTTATCTGGCTAACCCGAAGGAGGTTTGAGATGGGAAACGGATGGCATGAATGGCCTTTAATGGTCTTTACCGTGTTGGGGCAGTGTGTTGTTGGGGCATTTATCGTGCTGGCTATAGCATTACTGACTCAGCGCTTTGCAGAAGAGCAACGTCGTATTCACCTGTCGATGTTTTTCCTTTGGGCACTGATGGCGGTGGCGTTTATTGCTTCGGTCTTGCATCTGGGCTCACCGCTGCGCGCATTTAACTCGCTCAACCGTCTCGGCGCTTCTCCGCTGAGTAACGAGATTGGCAGCGGTTCACTGTTCTTTGCTCTTGGTGGCATTTACTGGCTGCTGGCAATGATCAACAAAATGCCGCGCCTGTTGGGTAAAATTTGGCTGGTGGTCACTATGCTGGCGGGTATCGGGTTTGTTTACGCAATGTGCCGCGTTTATGAAATCAATACTGTGCCTACCTGGAATAACCTTTACACCGCATTCAGCTTCGGACTGACAGTTCTGATTGGTGGCCCGGTTCTCGGCTATCTGCTGCTGCGTGGTGCGAATATCCAGGGTTGTGGTCTGCGTCTGTTACCGGTCATCAGCCTGACAGGGCTGGTGATCAGTATGGTGCTGGTGGTGATGCAAAGTGCAGGTCTGGCGAATATCCACAGTTCGGTTCAGGCGGCATCTGCATTGATCCCGCAATATGGCAGCTTGTCTGCATGGCGGCTGGTGCTGATCATTCTGGGATTAGGCTGCTGGTTCTGTCCGTTGATCATGCGTAAACGTCCTGCGCTGCTCTCAATGATTCTGGCATTTGTGCTGGTCTTCTCGGGAGAACTGGTGGGACGCGCAATTTTCTACGGTCTGCATATGACCGTGGGTATGGCGGTAAGCGGTTAATTACAGAACTGTTATCTTTGTCTGGGGACGCCTCGCCGTCGGTGGCGCGTCCCCACGTAAAAATGAGTGAATTATGTCAGCAGAATCAATAAGTTTAACGAGTAAAGTATTGGGTGCGATGCTGTACTATCCGCCAGCGTCGGAAGAGGTTCAGCCGCTGATTGCGTTGTTGAAAACCAGCGACTGGGCCCCGTTATGGCCGTTTGCCACGGCAGAGATTAAGGCTCAGGCAGCCGAATTATTCGCACAAATCGATGAGGCTGAAGAAAGTGCCGGGCAGGCTTATCAGCGCTTATTTATCGGGCCGTACGCATTACCCGCTCCGCCGTGGGGTTCGGTCTATCTGGATAAAGAATCGGTAGTGTTTGGTGATTCAACCCTTGCACTGCGCCAGTGGATGCGTGAAAACCATATCGAACCGCTCCTGACGCAGGCCGAGCCGGAGGATCATATTGGCCTGTTACTGATGATGTGCGCATGGCTGGCTGAGAATTCCCCGTCATTGCTGAACGAGTTTATGGCGCAGCATTTATTGCCGTGGTCAGGCCGATACCTCGAATTGTTGCAGCAAAAATCCGAACATCCGCTTTATCAGGGGGTTGCCCTTCTTGCCGGGTCCACATTGTCAGGCTGGCAGCAGCAACTGGCGCTGAAAATCCCTTCAGCAGATCTCTATTTCTGATGAGCAATTCTGAAAGCGGAATGAGCGCTCGCCAGGTCAGCCGTCGCGGATTATTTCGCGGCTTGCTGGCTTCGGCGAAACAGACCAAAGAGCAGACCGCTGCACCAGCCGAATCACTCCCGCAGCGTCTGCTTCCCCGTCCTCCCCAGGCGGTGGCAGAATCCTTATTCCTCCAAAGATGTAGCGGGTGCGGAAACTGCACCCAGGCTTGTCCGGTCGGTATGCTGCACCTTCAGGAAGGTAAGCCAGCCTTGAGCATTGAGTATGCAGACTGTGATTTCTGCGGAGCCTGCACTCAGGCTTGTGAAACCGGCGCACTGGATGCCTCCGTCAGGGCGGATACCGGGTTACGACCTGTGCATTTGCCACAATGTCTCGGGCGAATGGATGATATGTGCAGGATGTGTGAAATTGCGTGTCCGCGCACGGCAATATTTTTTAATCAACAGAATCAGCCCTCCGTTGATGACGAAAAATGTGACGGCTGCGGGAAATGCAAACTTGTTTGTTATCATGGTGATATCAGATTGTCATTAAATCATCATGAAGCATAATCACACCGCTTGATTAACGATTTCAATCATCACCCTCCAGTTTGTGGGCAGACGGGTTTTTGCCAGATTGACATTTTATTCGCCGGTGGCATGATGCGCGCAATTTCTTCGTCTTTGTGGTCATCAACGCCTTATGTCCGCCTATTCCCGTCCCGTTTCACTGCTGCTTTGCGGACTTCTTCTGCTGACGATTTCTATCGCCGTTTTGAACACGCTTGTCCCTTTGTGGCTGAGCCACGAGCAATTGCCGACCTGGCAGGTTGGCCTCGTCAGCTCATCTTATTTTACCGGTAATTTACTCGGTACGCTGATCGCCGGTGGCCTGATAAAGCGTTTCGGTTTTAACCGCAGTTATTACTTGTCGTGCTTCCTGTTTGCCGGTGCTACCGCGGGTCTGGCGCTTTCCATGAGTTTCTGGAGCTGGATCGGTGCACGTTTTATTGCCGGTGTTGGCTGTGCGCTGATTTGGGTGGTAGTGGAAAGCGCGCTGATGCGCAGCGGTACGGTGAAGAACCGCGGGCAACTGCTGGCGGCATACATGATTATGTATTACATCGGTACTGTGGTTGGACAACTTCTGGTCGGCACTGTGCCAACGCAGATATTCAGCGTATTGCCATGGGTAACCTCGCTCATCGTTATCGCCATGTTACCGCTGCTGTTTGCTCATCTGGAAAATCAGGACAGCGAACAGCCTCGTCATTCTGTTTTACCCATGTTCCGTCGTCGTAATGCGCGCCTTGGAATTAACGGATGCATTATTTCCGGCATCGTTCTGGGATCGCTGTATGGGCTGATGCCGCTTTTCCTGACGCATCAGGGCATGAGCGATGCCAATGTCGGCTACTGGATGGCGCTGCTGGTCAGTGCGGGAATTATCGGGCAGTGGCCGGTAGGACGTCTTGCCGATCGCTATGGCCGTCTGATGGTTTTACGCATTCAGATTTTTTGTGTCATCCTCGGCAGCATTGCAATGCTCAGTGGTTATGCGATGGCTCCTACGCTATTTATTCTCGGATGCGCCGGTTTCACCCTTTATCCGGTTGCGATGTCGTGGGCGTGCGAAAAGGTCAGTTCTGAGGAGCTGGTGGCAATGAATCAGGCTCTGCTGATGAGCTACACCATCGGCAGTCTTGCCGGACCGACGATGACAGCGATGCTGATGCAGAGCTATTCCGACCGCCTGCTGTTTGTGATGATCGCGGTGGTTTCACTGGTCTATCTGGTGATGTTGATGCGTAAGGCCGATCAGAGCCACAACCCGGTGGCAGCCGCGTAATGCTTAAAAATGGTTAACCTGACCTGAAACCCGCCCAATAAAAAGACGCCGAAGATGGCGTCTTTTTGGTTTCAAAAGCCTGTTATTTAATCAGAAATATCAGTAGATAACTTTGTGCCCGTAGCTGGCAAGAATGTTTTTCACTCTATCCATAATTTCGGTCGTTGGCGGGTTTACGCCATCCAGGCCGTACTTTTCACCCATTGCCGTCCATTTATGTTTGCCAAGCTCATGGTAAGGCAGCAGCTCAATCTTTTCGATATTGGTCATGTCTTTGGTGAACTCGCCAAGTTTGTGCGCAGATTCGTCATCATCAGACCAGCCCGGCACCACAACGTAGCGGATCCAGGTGCGTTGATTACGTTTTGCCAGATAGCGCGCAAAGTCCAGCGTGCGATGGTTGGAGACGCCGACCAAATTCTGATGGATATCGTCGTTCATCTGTTTTAGATCGAGCATTACCAGATCAGAGGCATCGAGCAATTCATCTATCACCGGGTCATAGCGGCGGACAAAACCGTTGGTATCCAGACAGGTATTGATCCCTTCTTTCTGGCAGGCGCGGAACCAGTCACGCACGAATTCCGCCTGAAGGATCGCTTCACCGCCAGAGGCTGTTACACCGCCGCCGGAAGCATTCATAAAGTGGCGATAGGTCACGACTTCTTTCATCAAATCGTCGACATTGATTTCTTTGCCGCCATGAGTGTCCCAGGTATCGCGGTTGTGGCAATACATGCAACGCATCAGGCAACCTTGGAAGAAAACAATAAAGCGGATACCTGGGCCGTCTACGGTGCCACAGGATTCATATGAGTGGATTCGACCTTGAACTGACATTGCGGGTTATTCTCCATATTGACCAATGAATAGCAGTCTAAAAGTGCGGATGCTGGCCTGGCAGAGATAAACTGGGAACCATCTGTTTATGATACCAGACAATCAATAAGGTTGATTGCCAGCGATTGCCGGAACTGCTTTGCCAGAGATCCACAACCATAGCGCTCTGGCAAAACAGACTGTCATGAAGACAGTAAAGAGTAGGGCGGATGAAACAAAGGCTCCACGATGTGGAGCCTTTTTATCACACTAAACGAAAGGGTGAGTTATTACAGGGACTTAGTGAAAGTACGGGTAATAACGTCTTGTTGCTGTTCTTTAGTCAGTGAGTTGAAGCGTACCGCGTAACCTGAAACACGGATGGTCAGCTGAGGATAGTTCTCAGGGTGTTCCATCGCATCTAACAGCATCTCACGGTTCATGACGTTCACGTTCAGGTGTTGACCACCTTCGATGGACGCTTCGTGATGGAAGTAACCATCCATCAGACCCGCAAGGTTCGCTTTACGCACATCATCGTCTTTACCCAGCGCGTTAGGAACGATAGAGAAGGTATAAGAAATACCATCTTTCGCGTAAGCAAACGGCAGTTTAGCAACGGAAGTCAGGGAGGCAACGGCACCTTTCTGATCACGACCGTGCATTGGGTTTGCACCTGGACCGAATGGCGCACCAGCACGACGACCATCTGGAGTGTTACCGGTTTTCTTACCATAAACCACGTTAGAGGTGATGGTCAGAACAGACTGAGTTGCCACAGCGCCACGGTAGGTACGCAGTTTCTGAATTTTCTTCATGAAACGTTCTACCAGGTCACAAGCGATGTCATCTACGCGAGAATCGTTGTTACCGAACTGTGGATATTCGCCTTCAATTTTGAAGTCGACAGCCAGGCCGTCTTCGTCGCGGATGGTGCTTACTTTGGCATATTTGATAGCAGACAGGGAGTCAGCAGCAACAGACAGACCTGCGATACCACACGCCATGGTGCGATAAACATCGCGGTCATGCAGTGCCATCAATGCAGCTTCGTAGCTGTATTTATCATGCATGTAGTGAATGATGTTCAGTGCAGTCACGTACTGTTTTGCTAACCAGTCCATGAAGTGGTCCATGCGATCCATGACTTTGTCATAGTCCAGCACGGTATCCATCATTGGCGCTTCTTTCGGGCCAACCTGGATTTTCATTTTTTCATCAACGCCGCCGTTGATTGCGTACAACATGGTTTTCGCCAGGTTTGCACGAGCACCGAAGAACTGCATTTGTTTACCCACAACCATCGGGCTCACACAACAAGCGATAGCGTAGTCATCGTTGTTGAAGTCAGGACGCATCAGGTCATCGTTCTCATACTGTACAGATGAGGTATCGATAGACACTTTGGCTGCGTACTTTTTGAAGTTCATTGGCAGCTTTTCAGACCACAGAATGGTCATGTTCGGTTCTGGTGAAGGCCCCATGGTGTAAAGGGTATTCAGGAAACGATAGCTGTTTTTGGTCACCAGAGTACGGCCATCAACACCCATACCGGCCAGGGATTCTGTTGCCCAGATTGGGTCACCAGAGAACAGTTCATCATATTCAGGAGTACGCAGGAAACGTACCATACGCAGTTTCATAACCAGATGGTCAATCAGTTCCTGAGCTTGTTCTTCGTTCAGTTTGCCTGCTTTGATATCACGTTCGATGAACACGTCAAGGAAAGTAGATACGCGGCCGAAGGACATTGCTGCACCGTTCTGAGATTTAACCGCAGCCAGGTAGCCGAAGTAAGTCCACTGAACAGCTTCCTGCGCGCTGGTTGCAGGACCAGAAATGTCGTAGCCGTATTTAGCAGCCATTTCTTTAATCTGACCCAGAGCACGATGTTGTTCTGAGATTTCTTCACGCAGCTGGATGGTCATTTCCAGATTCACGCCATTTTCCAGGTCGTCTTGCAGAGACTGGAACTGTGCGAATTTGTCAGCCATCAGGAAGTCGATACCGTAAAGTGCAACGCGACGGTAGTCACCAATGATACGGCCACGGCCATAGGCATCGGGTAAACCGGTCAGCACGCCAGATTTACGGCAGTTCAGGATGTCTTTTGTGTAAACGTCGAACACACCCTGGTTATGCGTTTTGCGATAATCGGTGAAGATTTTTTTCAGCGCTGGATCCAGTTCACGGCCATAAACTTTACATGAACCTTCTACCATTTTGATGCCGCCGAATGGGATCAGGGCACGTTTCAATGGCGCGTCAGTTTGCAGACCAACGATGGTTTCCAGAGATTTATTGATGTAGCCAGCGTCATGAGAAGTGATGGTAGCCGCAACGTCAGTATCGAAGTCAACCGGAGCTTTGGTGCTGTTCTCCAGTTTGATACCGTCCATTACTTTATCCCACAGGGTGGTTGTCGCCTGAGTCGCGCCAGCCAGGAAGGACTCATCACCTTCATACGGGGTGTAGTTCTTCTGAATGAAGTCACGGACGTTTACGCCATTCTGCCATTCACCAGCACTAAAGCCTTGCCATGCGTTGGTCAATTTTTCATTGAGCTTGGACATCTTGCACCTACCTTCTAATTTGGATTTCTTTAAAAATCGCGTGTAAAACTGTCGTAACGAGAATCCACGTTGAATCAGTGATTTTTCTCATCGCGAAGATATATAACCCAGTACGTTAACCCTACCAGCAAGCCACCCCCGATGATGTTACCTATGGTCACAGGGATGAGATTATCGATGATAAAGTTACTGACGTTCAGTTCTGCGAATTGTGCCGGTGTTGCACCGACAGCCTGCCAGAATTCGGGTGTTGCAAAGTTCTTAACGACAATACCTAACGGGATCATGAACATGTTGGCGATGCTATGCTCGAAGCCGCTGGCGACAAACATGGCTACCGGCAGAATCATGGCAAACATCTTATCCATCAGGCTGCGGCCGGAGTAACTCATCCAGACAGCCAGGCAAACCATCAGGTTAGCCAGTATCCCGAGACACACAGCTTCGATAAAGGTGTGATGCATCTTATGGTCGGCTGTTTGCAGAACGTTGAGTCCCCACAAACCGTTATCCACCATATATTCACCGGAGAACCAAATCAGGGCGACAAAGAACAGACAGCCAATCAGGTTACCAATATAGACATTGGCCCAGTTGCGTGCCAGTTGCCCCCAGGTGATACGACCGCTGGCTTTCGCAATGACAATCAGCACCGTAGAGGTAAAGAGATCAGCACCACATACCACGACCAGCATAAGACCCAGAGAGAAGCATATGCCCCCGACAAGTTTTGCCAGACCGAAAGGAACGGTGCCGGTACCTGTGGTGGAAGTGATATAAAAAGCAAAGGCAATAGAAATAAAGACGCCAGCAGTAATGGCTAAAAAGAACGTTTTTAACGGCTGTTTGGTGGCTTTATAAACGCCGGCATCTTCAGCAACTTTAGCTGTAGCGGCGGGTAATATAAGATCGAAGGGGTTGTCAGTTTTCACATTAACTCTCTTATTCAGGGCTATGCACTGCGCAACGAGATACTAGCAAAGCAGTATAACGTAAAAATTGACGTGGATCATACGGGGAGGATTTCGATGCATTATTGTCTACTACTGCATAGGTACTTTTTGGCTTAACTTGTTGAAATTAATTAAATAAAAACATTTTAATTTTTACAAAAAAAGTTGATGAATACTTAAATTATTCTTCTTAATAGGTAAATAAAAAACATCGGCTGTTAATTATTGTCATTGATTTGAATTTGATTTCTTTACACCCAATTAACTTTTCAGGCTTCGGAATTTATTTATCCTTTAAAAATGCTAACCCGTCAGTATAGCGCGCGAAATTACACGCCATTTCCGGCCCCGAGTCAAATCCCGCTATCCAAATAAGGGAGCTCAGACGAACCAGAAATAAAAAAACCGGCAGAGTGCTCTGCCGGTTCAGGTTCAGTCAGGATGCCGTTTACATCAGGCTTTCGACCAGTGACGACGTTTAGCGACCTGCAGCTTTTCATAAGCACGGAGCAATGCCTGATGGGCGGGCAGCGCTTTGAGGTCAGGATCAACCGCAAACAGGCTGTGGAAGCGAACTTCGCCGCTGATTGCAGCAGAGGCATCTTCCACGGCTTTCTGGCCGTACATTTTTACGAAAGCGTTGTAATACTGCGCTGGCTCGCGATCTTCTTCCAGTGACAACTGCAATAAGGTTTGCAGGCAACGGTAGTAGTTATTGCGTTCGTCGCTGTAGACCGATGAGTTGAACTCGTGAGCCCACTCAGCCCAGGTCAGTGCCTGATCGAAATCGCCGCCCGCCAGTGCCAGCATAGATTTCAGTTCGCCAACGCGCAGGGTGTACCAGCCATTATCCTTGCCGCTGGCAATACCCAGCAGTTCACGCACACGTGTAAAGTCATCCAGACCTTCATCATCAAGTTGAGTAATCATCTCGAGATAGGTTTCTTTTGGCAGATCGCTGTCCGGCAGTGCCAGCAGTTGATCGCGCAAATGTGCACCCATACTGTTATTTGCCAGCAGTAAATCTTCAGCCGGATAAATATCAGACATGCCCGGAACGATGATGCGACAGGCATAAACGTCCAGATGTTCGTAATCGGCGATGTACACTTCAGCATCTTCTTTGTCGAAAATTGCCATCAGCGTCGCGAACTCTTCTTCAGTGCTGCCACTGAAGCTCCAGTCTGCAAACGGGTAGTCTGCATCTTGTTTGAACATATCCCATGAAATCAAACCACTTGAGTCGATGAAGTGGGTTTCGAGGTTTGCGTGCTCGGCAACTTCTTCGTCATCAAAGGTCGGGGCGGTGAACACGTCCAGATCTTTCAGGCTGCGGCCCTGTAGTAATTCGGTGACTGTGCGCTCAAGTGCCACACCGAAATCAGGGTGTGCGCCAAAGGAAGCGAAGCAGGTGCCGTTTGCAGGGTTGAACAGCACCACACAAATGACCGGGTAATTGCCGCCCAGTGACGCGTCATAAGAAAGGATCGGGAACCCTTCTTCTTCCAGTTTAGCGATTGCTTCCACCACGCCCGGGTAACGCGCCAGCACGTCAGCAGGAATTTCCGGCAGGCTGATGGATTCCGCGATGATACGATTTTTAACGTAACGCTCGAAGACTTCAGACAGCCCCTGAACACGCGCTTCATTAGCGGTATTACCGGCTGACATCCCGTTCGAAACATACAGGTTGCCGATGATATTCATGGGAATATAAACGGTTTGCAGATCTGACTGACGGGTGAACGGTAGCGCGCAGATCCCGCGATCCGGGTTGCCTGATTGCAGGTCGATCAGATCACTGGCAACCAGCTCTTTATCGGCATCGTAAAATTCATGCAGACGCTCGTCCAGAATTCCTTCCGGCAGGCTGTTATCTTCAGCCACAGGGAACCATTTTTCGTTCGGATAGTGAACGAAATCACCATTGGCAATTTCTTTACCCAGATAGAAATCGGCAAAGAAATAGTTCGTCGACAGACGCTCAAAATATTCACCCAGTGCAGACGCCAGAGCGGCTTTCTTGCTCGCACCTTTTCCGTTGGTGAAGCACAGCGGGCAGTCGCGGTCGCGAATATGCACTGACCAGACGTGCGGAACCGGGTTCAGCCAGGAGGCTTCTTCGATATTAAAACCGAGATCGGTGAGTTTTTGTTGGAAGCGGGAAATGGAGTCTTCCAGCGCCGCGTCTTTACCAGGAATAAAAGTTTGCGTCATTGAGTTCACTTTTGAGCGTGCTAAAAACGCGCAATGATACGGGGTTTTGCGATGCACCTCCATGTATTCGTGTTAAGAATGTAATCGCGTTGTAACTCGCCTGGTCAAAGGCGCGGAGCATGGTTCGGACATGAACAGATAATCCTGTTAAATCAGCTTTCCAGGGAGGAATGAACCTTGTGACCGAGATCTCATCGCTGTTTATCAGGTCGTAATCAATATCCGTTGCAGACTCCTTGTCTCGGATGATAAAACCGTTAAATTAGTGCTTACAATGTGGCTGTCTCAGAGAAGTGGTGAGGGGAAATGACTCAGGTTTATAATTTTAGTGCTGGCCCGGCAATGATCCCGGCTGAAGTATTGCGTCGTGCGGAACAGGAACTTTGTAACTGGCACGGACTGGGTACATCGGTGATGGAAATCAGTCACCGCAGTAAGGAGTTTATTCAGGTTGCTGAAGAGTCCGAGAAGGATATCCGTGACCTGCTGAATATTCCCCAGAACTATAAAGTGCTGTTCTGCCACGGTGGCGCACGTGCTCAATTCGCCGCGGTGCCCATGAACCTGCTGGGCGATAAATCCTCTGCTGATTACATCGATGGTGGTTACTGGGCACATAGCGCAGTCAATGAAGCCAAAAAATACTGCACCCCGAATGTGATTGATGTCACCACGAACCTTGACGGTAAGCGTGGCATTCTGCCGATGAGCGAATGGAAACTGAATGCAGATTCCGCTTACGTTCATTACTGCCCGAATGAAACAATCGACGGTGTTTCCATTGATGAAATGCCTGATTTCGGTGACAAGATTGTGGTCGCCGACTATTCCTCTTGTATCCTGTCCCGCCCGATTGATGTCAGCCGCTTTGGCGTGATTTACGCGGGCGCGCAGAAAAATATTGGCCCTGCAGGTCTGACGCTGGTGATCGTCCGCGAAGATTTGCTGGGGAAAGCCCGCACTGAACTGCCTTCCATCCTTGATTACACCGTGCTGGCTGAGAACGACTCTATGTTCAACACTCCGCCGACTTTCGCCTGGTACCTCTCTGGTATGGTCTTTAAGTGGCTGAAAGAGCAGGGCGGTTTACGCGAGATGGAGAAACGTAACCAGGCCAAAGCCGAATTACTTTATGGCGCTATCGATCGCACCGGCTTTTATCGCAACATGGTAGCGACGGCCAACCGTTCGTGGATGAACGTTCCTTTCCAGATGGCGGATGCTTCTTTGGACAAATTGTTCCTCGATCAGGCACAGGACGCTGGCCTGCATGCGCTTAAAGGTCACCGTGTTGCTGGCGGTATGCGCGCATCTATTTATAATGCAATGCCGATTGAAGGCGTAAAAGCCCTGACCGACTTTATGGCGGAGTTCGAAAAACGCCACGGTTAAGTGTGCTGGCTTTCAGGCCTGCAGAATGCTTTAGTAAGAAGCCTTAAAAATGACCCCGGCTCAATGTCCGGGGTCATTTTATGAAAAGAAGAATTGGAGAAAGAGTGGAATCCCTGACATTACAACCCGTTGCACTGGTTAACGGCAGCATCAATTTACCTGGATCAAAAAGTGTTTCTAACCGTGCACTGTTACTGGCTGCTTTTGCACAGGGCACTACCCGCCTGACTAACCTGCTCGACAGTGACGATGTGCGCCACATGCTAAATGCACTGACACAGCTGGGTGTGACTCATCGCCTGTCAGCCTCCCATACTGAGTGTGAAATCGAGGGGCTGGGCACCGCTTTCTCCAATGCTAAAGCCCTGGAATTGTTTCTCGGTAACGCAGGTACAGCAATGCGTCCGCTGGCTGCTGCGTTATGCCTGGGTGAACAGGATGTTGTGCTGACCGGTGAGCCACGCATGAAGGAGCGTCCGATCGGGCATCTGGTTGACGCGCTGCGTCAGGGCGGTGCGCAAATTGATTATCTCGAGCAACAAGATTATCCGCCATTGCGCCTGCGCGGTGGATTTACCGGCGGGGATGTCAGTGTCGATGGAAGTGTTTCCAGCCAATTCCTGACCGCGTTATTAATGACAGCTCCGCTGGCTGATAACGACACAACGATTCAGATTAAAGGTGATCTGGTTTCCAAACCTTATATTGATATCACGCTAAATCTGATGAAAACCTTTGGTATTGATGTAGAAAATCACCAGTACCAGAAATTTAGCATCAAAGGCCGTCAGCAGTATGTCTCTCCAGGTTCGTACCTCGTTGAAGGCGATGCGTCTTCTGCGTCCTACTTCCTGGCCGCTGCGGCTATCAAAGGCGGCACCGTTCGCGTCACCGGTATCGGCAAAAACAGCATGCAGGGTGATATCCGCTTTGCAGATGTGCTGGAAAAAATGGGTGCAACTATTCATTGGGCGGATGATTACATCGAATGTACCCGCGGCGAACTGAAAGGCATTGATATGGACATGAACCATATCCCGGATGCAGCCATGACCATCGCGACGGCAGCGCTGTTTGCTGAAGGGACCACTACGCTGCGCAACATTTATAACTGGCGCGTGAAAGAAACGGATCGACTGACGGCAATGGCGACCGAACTGCGTAAAGTCGGTGCAACGGTGGAAGAGGGTGAGGATTATATTCGCATTGAGTCACCGCAATCCCTTAAATTCGCAGAGATTGGCACCTATAACGATCACCGCATGGCGATGTGTTTCTCGCTGGTAGCGTTGTCCGATACGCCGGTAACGATCCTCGATCCTAAGTGTACCGCGAAGACCTTCCCTGATTATTTTGATCGTCTCGCCGCTATAAGTACGCTGGCATAGTCTATAACTAGGTGGGTCAGAGAGCGGACATCCTGGATGTCCGTTTTTTTTTGCTTTTTATCACTGAGAACCGTCCGCTTTTTAGACAACTGATAAATGTGGGGTAACAGTTGCCGCAAAGGCAGCGTATAATGCCGCTCCTGAATTAGTCCTATGAGGCTAATGAAGCGGGTATCACCCACCGAAAGGAGACAAAAATGACGGCTATAGCCCCGGTAATCACCGTTGATGGGCCAAGTGGTGCAGGTAAAGGTACATTGTGTAAAGCTTTGGCCGAAGCCCTTAACTGGCGTTTACTGGATTCCGGAGCAATCTACCGGGTTTTAGCGCTGGCAGCACTTCATCATCAGGTTGATATCGTCTCAGAAGAGGCGTTAGTTCCGCTTGCCGCACATCTCGACGTGCGTTTTGTCGCTCAGGATGGGCAGTTAAAGGTAATTTTAGAAGGTGAGGATGTCAGTAATGAGATCCGCACCGAAACGGTAGGTAATACCGCGTCTCAGGCGGCTGCTTTCCCTCGCGTTCGCGAAGCATTACTGCGTCGCCAGCGCGCGTTCCGTGAGGCGCCAGGCCTGATTGCCGACGGGCGAGACATGGGCACGGTGGTCTTTCCCGATGCGCCGGTCAAAATATTTCTCGACGCCAGCTCAGAAGAGCGTGCAAACAGAAGAATGCTACAGTTGCAGGAAAAGGGCTTTAGTGTTAACTTTGAACGGCTTTTAGCCGAGATCAAGGAACGTGATGACCGAGATCGTAACCGATCCATTGCGCCCTTAGTGGCTGCTTCCGATGCGTTATTACTGGATTCAACCAGTATGTCCATTGATGAAGTCATCGAAAAAGCGCTGGCTTATGCCACAGAAATTTTAGGATTGCCGCAAAAACAAACCCGGTAATCGAGCCTTAATTTGGCGCTGGAATCTATTCAGTGCCAATTTTGGCTATAGTTTTTTTTAACCTCGCCGCAAGGATCTGTAGCGGGGCATTTGAAACAACCCCATCCAGCAGGACGCCAGATGGACGTTAAACTTAAGAACCTAAAGATTAACAACATGACTGAATCTTTTGCTCAACTCTTTGAAGAATCCTTAAAAACAATCGAAACCCGTCCTGGTTCCATCGTTCGTGGTGTTGTTGTGTCCATCGACAAAGATATCGTACTGGTTGACGCCGGTCTGAAATCTGAGTCTGCAATCCCGGCAGAACAATTCAAAAACGCACAGGGCGAACTGGAAATCCAGGTTGGCGACGAAGTTGATGTTGCGCTGGACGCTGTCGAAGACGGCTTCGGTGAAACTCTGCTGTCCCGTGAAAAAGCTAAACGTCATGAAGCTTGGATCACGCTGGAAAAAGCTTACGAAGAATCTGCAACTGTTACCGGTGTTATCAACGGTAAAGTTAAAGGCGGTTTCACTGTTGAGCTGAACGGTATCCGTGCGTTCCTGCCAGGTTCACTGGTAGACGTTCGTCCTGTTCGCGACACGCTGCATCTTGAAGGCAAAGATCTTGAGTTCAAAGTCATCAAACTGGACCAGAAACGCAACAACGTTGTTGTTTCCCGTCGTGCAGTAATTGAGTCTGAGAACAGCGCAGAGCGCGATCAACTGCTGGAAAACCTGCAGGAAGGCATGGAAGTTAAAGGTATCGTTAAGAACCTTACTGACTACGGTGCATTCGTTGATCTGGGCGGCGTTGATGGCCTGCTGCACATCACTGATATGGCTTGGAAACGTGTTAAACACCCAAGCGAAATCGTCAATGTTGGCGATGAAATCACTGTTAAAGTGCTTAAATTCGACCGTGAACGTACACGTGTATCCCTTGGCTTGAAACAGCTGGGCGAAGATCCATGGGTCGCTATCGCTAAACGTTACCCAGAAGGTACTAAACTGACTGGTCGCGTTACCAACCTGACTGATTACGGCTGCTTCGTAGAAATCGAAGAAGGCGTTGAAGGTCTGGTTCACGTTTCTGAAATGGATTGGACTAACAAAAACATCCACCCATCTAAAGTTGTTAACGTGGGTGATGTTGTTGAAGTTATGGTTCTGGACATCGACGAAGAACGTCGTCGTATCTCCCTGGGCCTGAAACAATGCAAATCTAACCCATGGCAGCTGTTTGCAGAAACCCACAACAAAAATGACCGTGTTGAAGGTAAAATCAAGTCAATCACTGACTTCGGTATCTTCATTGGTCTGGACGGCGGCATCGACGGCCTGGTTCACCTGTCTGACATCTCCTGGAACGTTGCAGGCGAAGAAGCAGTACGTGAATACAAAAAAGGCGACGAAATCGCAGCTGTGGTCCTGCAGGTTGACGCAGAACGTGAACGTATCTCCCTGGGCGTGAAGCAACTGGCTGAAGATCCATTCAATAACTACCTGTCTGTTAACAAGAAAGGTACTATTGTTACTGGTAAAGTCACTGCAGTTGACGCCAAAGGTGCTACAGTTGAATTAGCTGGCGGCGTAGAAGGTTACCTGCGCGCTTCAGAAGCTTCTCGCGACCGTATTGAAGACGCAACTCTGGTTCTGAGCGTTGGTGATGAAGTTGAAGCTAAATTCACCGGTGTTGATCGTAAGAACCGCGTAGTAAGCCTGTCCGTCCGTGCTAAGGACGAAGCAGACGAGAAAGATGCAATCGCTGTGGTTAACAACAAACCAGCAGAAGAAAGCAACTTCTCTAACGCTATGGCTGAAGCGTTCAAAGCGGCAAAAGGCGAGTAATGACGGGGGGCGGTCCTGCCGCCCCGATACGGTAGTTTAGCTGCAAAGCTTGGAGGTACTATGACCAAGTCTGAACTTATTGAAAGACTTGCTGGCCAGCACTCTCATATCCCGGCGAAAGCTGTTGAGGATGCAGTGAAAGAGATGCTTGAACATATGGCTGCAACCTTGGCTGATGGTGAACGCATCGAGATCCGTGGGTTTGGCAGTTTTTCTCTTCACTACCGTGCTCCGCGTGTTGGGCGCAACCCTAAAACTGGCGACAAAGTTGAGCTGGATGGCAAGTATGTCCCTCACTTTAAACCAGGCAAAGAGCTGCGTGATCGCGCGAACATTTATGGCTAAGGTTTCGGCCTGAAACATACATGACTGCCTATAGCGAATGCTAAAACGGTGCCTTTAAGGCGCCGTTTTTTTTGCTTCAAATTCAGCCAACTCCTTTCTTTGATTTTCTTCTTACTTTTTGCGTAATACCTCGCACCGTATCAACCTGATGCTTGTTCCCTCATGTGCTGAATAACATACTCCAGCCAGAATCTGGCCAGGGTGGCTCTATGACTAACGCAGAGGGAATACTATTAAAATCTCATTGGACGAGGTCGCTGTTGCCATCATTGTCGGGATGGTGCCGCTGGTGTTTATTGCTCACCTTCCGTCGACACTGCAACTCATAGTTCTGGGATGTATCGACTGGGTGCTGCCGGGATTACAGCCAAAAATATTCACGCTGACTTCATTCGCTCTGCTGGCTTTCATTTGGGCAGCGATACAGGGCGGAACACTGGTGCAGCAAGCGCTTACACTGACGGGCCCTAATCGTGAAGTCGTCGCTCGCTTGCAAAGTATCAATCTGGGAGAAGAGGGCGCCTCCTCGCAGTTTTATAAAATAGAAAAGATAGAAGGAAAGTGGGTATTCCCACCTCTGCTGTTTCGTGCCAGGTGGGAAGGGGCACAAACCCCGCTGTTAGCAGGCCAACGATGGAAAATGACCGCCAACATTCGTCCTGTTCATAGCCTGTTAAATGAAGGCGGTTTTGACGCTCAACGCTGGGCACTGGCAGGCCATGCACCGCTGACGGCAACTATCCAGCATGGCGTGCTGCTTGATGCCGACAGCTCGTTTCGCCAGCAATTCATTCAGCGGGTACAACATGCGATGCCCGAACTTAAGAATACACCGGTTCTGATTGCATTAGCTTTTGGTGAGAAAGGGTTGATCGACGGCGAAGAAAAACTTCTGCTGCAACGAACGGGTATTGCCCATCTGGTGGCCATTTCAGGGTTGCACATCGGAATCGCGGCCTTGTTTGGTTGGTGGTTTGCACGCGGATTACAATTTATTTTGCCGGTAAGGCTGATTGACTATCGGTTCCCTCTGCTAATCAGTGAGCTTTTCCTCCTGACCTATACCTGGCTTTCAGGTTGTAATGCGCCGGCATTGCGCGCCGCGCTGGCTGTCTCGCTGTGGATATTATTGCGTTTGCTCCGCTTGCGTTGCCATCCGTGGCAGGTCTGGTTATGGGGTGTCGCTTTACTTTTACTGGCTGACCCGATGAATATTTTGTCAGACAGTTTCTGGCTATCCTGTTTTGCCGTGGCTTCATTAATTTTCTGGTTTCAATGGATGCCATTACCTGCAAATTTTCAGCGAGCCTGGTATTGGTCTTTTTTACGCTGGGGACATTTGCAGGCAGGCATGACGTTACTGCTGCTGCCCTTACAAATTGCCATTTTCCACGGTCTTAACATATCGTCCTTCATGGCTAACATGTGGGCTGTTCCGATTGTATCTCTGGTGACTGTGCCGCTGGTTTTGCTGGCACTCATGCTAAACATACCGCCTGCCGGATGGATGCATGAAGTACAGAATATAATCTGGGAGATGGCAGACCATACGCTCAGCCTGGCAATGTGGGGGGTTAAGTTGTTTTCTGAAGGCTGGCATCCGCTGGGGGAATCTTTCCTGCTCATCAGCCTTTCCGGGTGGCTGACCATTGTCTTTTGGCGACTGTGTTGCCTCAGGCATTACCTGTCGATGTTAATTTCACTCGGGCTGATCTCGTTCTGCTGGTGTACACGAACACCGCCTGAGCGCTGGAGGGTGGACATGCTGGATGTCGGGCACGGGCTTTCTGTACTTATCAGTAAGGACGGAAAAGGCGTTCTTTACGACACAGGCAACCGCTGGGAAGGGGGTTCCGCGGCAGAGCAAAATATCGCCCCATTTTTGCGCTGGAAAAATATTCAGCTTGAACAGATTATTATCAGCCACAATGACATGGACCACCGCGGCGGCTTTGAGTTTCTGCAAACGATGTATCCTGCTGCAAATCTTCGTGACAGTTCGATTTCCGGTGTACCTCATCTTCCCTGTATTGCGGGTCAGCAATGGCTGTGGCAGGGGCTGAATTTCACCGTGCTTTGGCCGGAGAAGCCCACTGCGGATGCGCGCAATGCGGACAGCTGTGTCATACGTGTTGATGACGGAAGATACAGTCTCCTGTTAACCGGCGATATCGAGTCGGCAAGCGAGAAAGCGCTCATCAAGAAATGGCGGGAGGGATTAAAGTCTACGTTCCTTCAGGTGCCGCATCATGGCAGCAATACTTCCTCGACGCCGCCTTTCCTGCGTGCCGTTCAGCCGGATATTGCCCTGGCATCGGCTGCCCGCTTCAATAAATGGCACCTTCCTGCCCGTAAAGTTGTTAGCAGATACAACAAAGCCCGCCATGACTGGCGCTCGACATCAATATCAGGCCAACTGAGTCTGTTCATTTATGATGATTATTGGGCAATTAAGGGCTTACGTGAGCAATTAATCCCACGTTGGTACCACCACCGGTTTGGAGTATCAGAAGATAATGAGTAGAATAGACCGCTATTTCTTTCGATGCTGGTTGATATTGCATGATGAACGATAAAGATCTCTCCACGTGGCAGACATTTCGTCGCTTATGGCCGATGATCACACCTTTTAAGGCCGGGCTTATCGCTGCGGCTATTGCACTGGTCGCTAACGCCGCCAGTGACACTTTCATGCTGTCTTTGCTGAAGCCGCTGCTTGATGATGGGTTTGGCAAAGCCGACCGCTCAATTTTACTCTGGATGCCACTGGTCGTTATCGGCCTGATGATTGTGCGTGGCGTGAGTGGCTATATTTCAAGTTACTGCATCTCGTGGGTGTCAGGCAAAGTGGTCATGCATATGCGTCGCCGCCTGTTCGGCCATATGATGAGAATGCCTGTTGCCTTCTTTGATCAACAGTCCACGGGTACTTTGCTCTCTCGTATTACCTATGATTCCGAACAGGTAGCATCTTCCTCCTCCAGCGCACTGGTGACAGTTGTGCGTGAAGGCGCGTCGATTATCGGTTTGTTCATCATGATGTTCTACTACAGCTGGCAGTTATCTGTGATCCTGCTGGTTATCGCGCCGATTGTGTCTGTGGTTATCCGCGTGGTGTCGAAACGCTTTCGTAACATCAGTAAATCGATGCAGAACACCATGGGGCAAGTCACGACCAGCGCTGAACAAATGCTGAAAGGTCACAAAGAAGTGCTTATCTTTGGTGGTCAGAAAGTCGAGACGCAGAGATTTGATAAAGTCAGTAACCGCATGCGTCAGCAAGGTATGCGGATGGTTTCTGCCTCTTCAATATCAGACCCGATTATTCAGCTGATTGCCTCACTTGCACTGGCCTTCGTGTTGTATGCCGCGAGCTTCCCGTCTGTTATGGAAACGCTGAGTGCCGGTACGATCACGGTAGTGTTCTCATCGATGATTGCACTTATGCGTCCGCTTAAGTCTCTGACCAACGTCAACTCACAGTTCCAGCGCGGTATGGCAGCTTGTCAGACTCTGTTCTCGATCCTCGATATGGAGCAGGAGAAGGACGAAGGTAAGCTGGAAGTTAAACGTGCCAAAGGCGATGTTGAGTTCAAAAATGTGACCTTCACGTACCCTGGCCGCGATATTCCTGCACTGCGTGATATTTCCTTCGACCTGCCTGAAGGGAAAACGATCGCGCTGGTAGGCCGCTCTGGTTCGGGTAAATCTACCATTGCCAACCTGCTGACGCGTTTTTACGACATCCAGGAAGGGCAAATCCTGATGGATGGGCATGATTTGCGTGAGTACACCTTGTCATCACTGCGTGATCAGGTCGCACTGGTATCGCAGAACGTTCATCTTTTTAACGATACGATCGCTAACAATATTGCGTATGCCCGTACGGATATGTATTCACGCGAAGAAATCGAAAAAGCCGCCACCATGGCGTATGCCATGGACTTCATCGGTAAAATGGACCAGGGCCTGGATACTGTTATTGGCGAGAACGGCGTGTTGCTTTCAGGTGGTCAGCGTCAGCGTATTGCTATCGCACGTGCATTGCTGCGTGACTCGCCAATCCTGATCCTTGATGAAGCAACATCCGCGCTGGATACAGAGTCTGAGCGAGCCATTCAGGCTGCACTCGACGAACTGCAGAAAAACCGAACCTCTCTTGTGATTGCACACCGCTTATCAACGATCGAAAAAGCCGATGAAATTCTGGTGATTGAAGATGGACGGATTGTTGAGCGTGGTTCGCATACTGCCTTGCTGGAAGAGCGCGGTGTTTACTCACAGCTTTACCGGATGCAGTTTGGCCAATGATTGAGCGCATCTGGTCAGGAAAATCACCGCTTTACTTGTTACTTTTGCCTCTGTCGTGGTTATACGGATTGATCGCAACGGTCATCCGTTATAGTTACACATCAGGGCTCAGAAAAAGCTGGCGTGCTCCGGTGCCAGTGGTGGTGGTCGGCAATCTGACCGCCGGAGGTAACGGTAAAACGCCTGTGGTGATCTGGCTGGTTGAAACACTGCAACAGCATGGATTTCGTGTTGGCGTAGTGTCACGTGGCTATGGTGGCAAATCAGCACACTATCCGCTGGTGCTCAATGAAAATACCTCGACGGTGCAGGCGGGTGATGAGCCTGTACTGATTTTTCAGCGAACAGGGGCGCCGGTTGCGGTATCCCCGGTTCGTTCTGAGGCAGTCAAAGCGTTATTGAGCGAGCACGAGCTCGATGTCATCGTCACGGACGATGGTTTACAGCATTACGCGCTTGAGCGGGATGTCGAAATTGTCGTTGTTGATGGTGTGAGGCGTTTCGGTAATGGTCACTGGTTACCTGCGGGCCCAATGCGGGAACGTGCTTCACGTTTGCTATCGGTCGATGCAGTGATTACCAACGGCGGAAACGCGCAGACAGGTGAACTGTCAATGATGTTGCAACCGGGAAAAGCAGTTAACCTGCTTACCGGCGAACAACGCGATGCTACAGCGTTGCAAAATATCGTCGCGATGGCCGGAATTGGACATCCGCCTCGTTTTTTTGCCACCCTTAAGCAATTGGGCGTCACGTTGCAAAAAGAGGTCACTTTTGCCGATCATCAGGCTTACCAGGCAGAACAACTTTCGGCCTTAGTACCGGGGGGAGGAACGCTTCTGATGACGGAGAAAGACGCGGTAAAATGTCGTGATTTTGCTCAGCAGAATTGGTGGTATTTACCTGTTGAAGCGAAGATTCAGGGTATTTCGGCTGAAAACCTGCTGCAAAAAATTACTGATCTTATTTTGAAAAAAGCACATTAAAAACGTCAGACTCAGGCTTTAACGAAAATATTTACTCGTGCAGGAAAACGTAAACACGCTGATTTCAAACAGATCTTTATGGTTTTGATTCAGCTCGTAAGAATAATAGTAACACAGTGCTTGCTATTCATTCTGGCGTGTGAGTTAATGCGTGCAGCCTGTGTTGCAGCGCTATTTATGTATGAGTGTTGAGTAAAGCAGTTCCTCCCAGACGTTATCTCTTTCCCGATGATTCCGCTTCCAAGACGAACCTTCTAAGTCCTCCCCATAAGTAATTGTCTGAACTATTGGCTAACATTGCCGAATGGCAGGATTTTATATTTCGTTAAAAGGTTTTAAATATGTCTAAGAAAAATGGTCAGGTTAAGTGGTTCAATGAAAGCAAAGGTTTTGGTTTTATTGAGCAGGCTGATGGCGAGAAAGATGTCTTCGTACATTTCTCTGCAATCGCAACCGATGGTTTCAAAACTCTGGCTGAAGGCCAGCGTGTAGAATACACCATTCAGGATAGCCCGCGCGGTCCTGCTGCTGCTAACGTTATTGCGCTCTGAGAAGAGGCTGACGTGATGATATGAAATAACGATAATCGCTAATCATATCAGCAGAGTAAAGCCCGCCGGATGGCGGGTTTTTCATACCTGAGAAGGTAAATGCGGCGTTAATAAAAACGTCGAAAAGTAGTAAAAATAATCGTTAAAACAAATTCGCTCATTAGAGGTTCTTTATAAAAAAATAACTTAGAAATGGGCAAACGCATCCGAACAATAATAAAAAAGTGTGTTCATGGATGCCCAAAAGAAAGGATAGAAATTATGATGTTAAAAATGGGTTTAGTTAAATGGTACAACCAGGCTAAAGGCTATGGTTTTATTTGCCCGCTCGATGGTTCTTCTGAAATTTACGTTCAGCGTACTTCGATCGCCAACACGGGAAATAAATCCCTGAGTGCCGGTCAGCGAGTTGAATTCACCACTTACCGCAGCGTCGCACACGGTCCTTCAGCGGCTGACGTTATCGGGTTCTGAATCTGATTTATGTTGTTCTCCGTTAAGCTGAATTTTACGCTTCGGTAAAAATATGCTATCGGTATCCGCAGTCTACCCGCTGCAATGGATACCGATATGTCTCACCCGGTTATATCTCTCGCTTCAGCCCGCACCTTGCATTTATCTGCACAAAATCTCTTAAAACCTGCCACCCAAAAACTCACTGCTGCTGATGTCATTCAGGCGATTCGTAAGATGGGATTGCTGCAAATCGACACGATCAGCGTGGTTGCACGTAGTCCATATCTGGTGTTGTTCAGCCGCCTCGGTAATTACCCGATGCAGTGGCTTGAAGAATCATTGTCGGCGGGAAAGATCTTCGAATATTGGGCGCATGAGGCCTGCTTTATTCCCAGTGAAGATTACGGACTGTTGCGTCACCGGATGTTGAACCCGGAAAAAATGGGCTGGAAATTCTCACAGTCGTGGTTTGATCAACATGAGCATGACATACAGGCTTTGCTGATACACATTGCTGAGAACGGGCCTGTTCGTTCCGCAGATTTCAGCGCGGAAAAGAAATCGAACAGTGGATGGTGGGACTGGAAACCGCATAAGAAGCACCTGGAAACGCTATTTACCTCAGGCAAACTTATGGTCGCTGAGCGACGTAATTTCCACCGGGTATACGATTTAGCCGAGCGCGTGATGCCGGGTTGGGATGATGCGACACAGGCGCTCACGAAAGAGGACGCAGAGTTTCAAATGCTCAGGCGTTCTGCCCAATGCCTCGGATTGTTCAGGCCCGAATGGCTGGCTGATTATTACCGGCTTAAGCGTGTTGATACCAAAAAGGTGATTGCTCAGTTGCTGGCAGACAACGAAATAACGCCGGTGGAAGTGGAAGGGTTGACCGGTGTTTTTTATGTCCATCAGCAGCAATGGCCTCTTTTGCAGCAGGCGCTGGAATCCGGTATTTCTTCGACGGTGACGACATTACTTTCGCCATTTGATCCGGTGGTATGGGATCGCAAACGTGCGTCGGTTTTGTTCAATTTTGACTACCGGATCGAATGCTATACGCCGGAGGCAAAACGGCAATATGGCTATTTTACCTTACCTGTTTTGCAGCGGGGTGAGCTGATCGGTCGGGTTGATGCCAAAATGCATCGCAAGAATAAAATTTTCGAGATCAAAAGCTTACATTTTGAACCGGGGGTTACACTGACTGCACGGCGGGTTCGGGATCTCACTGGTGCGATTAATCGTTTTGCGGTTTGGCAGGGGGCTGGCGAAGTCACAACGGGCAACATTCCTGACTCTTTAACCCGTCACTGGAATAAAAACTGGCAACTGAGCTAAGCAAAAGAAAACGGCTGCGCCAGGCAGCCGTTGATTCACGATGATGGCAGGTGTCAGGCACTATTAGTTGCTGAAGTTTGCGAACATTGCGATGATTTTGTTAATGGTTTTCATTTTAAGGCTCATATTTGAAGTTATTTATGTGACGCAGGTCACATAAATTCTACTCTGCCTCAATCTGCAACGCAATCATTACAACGTGAAATTTTATCGTCACATTACGAAGGTTCCACATCTGTATGACGCGAAGGTGTGAGGAGTAACGCTGGTGGGGCGGTTATGCTATCCTGATGCACCGTCGTATCGTGTTTTCCAATGCGTTTTTGCGCTGCACCACATTGATAATCTGGTGTATTTGCCTCCGGAGAAATTTATGGATCACCGTTTGCTTGAAATCGTTGCCTGCCCTGTCTGTAACGGGAAGTTGTATTTTAATAAAGAGTCTCAGGAATTGGTCTGCAAAGCGGACAGCCTCGCGTACCCGGTTCGTGACGGAATTCCCGTATTATTAGAAAATGAGGCCCGCCCGCTTTCTGTAGATGAGACACATCCATGAGTTTTATTGCCATTATTCCTGCCCGTTATGGCTCAAGTCGTTTGCCGGGTAAACCTCTGGCGGACATCAACGGTAAACCGATGGTTGTCCATGTCATGGAACGTGCGCTTGAATCTGGCGCGAAACGTGTGATCGTCGCAACCGATCATCCGGAAGTCGTAAAAGCGGTTGAAGCGGCCGGTGGCGAAGTCTGCATGACCCGTGCGGATCATCAATCCGGGACTGAGCGTCTGGCTGAAGTGATCGAGCTATGCCAGTTTGCTGATGACGAAATCATCGTTAACGTGCAGGGCGACGAACCCTTAATTCCGCCGGTGATTATCCGTCAGGTGGCTGAAAATCTGGCAAACAGCGAAGCTGGCATGTCCACGCTGGCCGTGCCGATTGAAACCGCAGAAGAAGCTTTCAATCCCAACGCCGTAAAAGTTGTGCGCAATGCTAAAGGCTATGCCATGTACTTCTCACGGGCGGCCATTCCCTGGGAGCGCGAACGTTTTGCCGTGTCTAAAGAAACAATTGGCGATGTCTTCCTGCGCCATATCGGCATTTACGCCTATCGTGCCGGATTTATCCGTCAGTATGTGAAATGGGAACCGAGCGAACTGGAGCACATCGAACTTCTCGAACAACTGCGGGTGCTGTGGTACGGTGAAAAAATCCATGTTGATGTGGCAAAAGCCATCCCTTCCGTCGGGGTCGATACTCCGGAAGATTTGGAACGCGTGCGCGCTATCCTGAGTCACTGATGTTTGCGAAAACGGAATGTTACGGCATTCCGTTTACTCATTTCTGATTTACATTATTTTCATGCCTTTTTGCGCACTTCCTTCCTTTTTCTCTTCCGATTATCCGGTTTTTGTTTGATCTGAAACGGGGTATTCCTGCATTGAAGCTTCCATCATAACCCTTACTCTTTTCGTCACTGCGAACACGTTATGGAACAGCTAAAAGCCGAATTAAGTATTGTGCTGGGTGAGCGTTTATCCCGCCTGGAATGCGTCAGTGAGCAGCCCTACGCCCATCTTTTTTCACTCTATGATGAGCAGGGCTATGCGATGCCTTTGATGGCGAAAAGTTTTACCTGTCAGGGGATCGCCGGGCAGGAGGCCTATAAACTTTCCATGCTGGCGCGAGAAGGGGTAGTCCGTGTGCCGACAGTTTATGGCATGGTCACCACCCATCAAAAACCCTACCAGGAGATCCTGCTGATTGAGCGGCTGCGTGGCGTTTCGGCAGAAGCGCCCACCCGAACGCCTGAACGCTGGCACGTTTTGCAGGAGCAAATGGTGGAGGCGATGCTGGCGTGGCATCGTATTGACAGTCACGGTTGCGTGGGTTCCGTTGACAGTACGCAGGAAAATCGCTGGGAAAACTGGTATCCGCAGCGGATAGAGGTGTTATGGGCGACGTTAACCCATTTGCAGGCGCCCGAACTCACCGCAGAAGACCGCACGATGCTGTTTCGTTCACGTCAGTGTCTGGGCGCCATGTTTAAAGACTTCGACGACACGCCGGTCCTGGTTCATGGCAATCTTTCCCTGCGAAGTATGCTCAAAGACCCGCGCAGCGATCAGTTGTTAGCGATGATCAATCCCGGCACCGTACTCTGGGCACCACGCGAATTTGAGCTTTTCCGGTTATGGGAAAAGGGCATGAGCGAGCAGCTGCTATTTACCTATTTACAGAAAGCGCCAGTTTCCGACTCATTCCTTTCCCGTCGTTGGATGTATCTGGTGTGGGAATCGGTGGCGCATCTGATTCATACCGGCAAGCTCGATCGTCGCCAGTTTGATTACGCACGGCAGCAGTTGCTGCCGTGGCTGGACTGAATCAGTTCGCCGCAGACTGCGACCCGGTAAACCATTGCCACAGGCGTCCCAGCGATTCATACCATACCCGTTCGCTGTGAGATAAATAAAACGCCTGCGGGAGGGCTTTTTCCCACGGATTAAGCGGGGAGTTGATCGCCAACTGATTGGCTGGCGCAGGTATTGGCGTCAGTCCTTGCTGCCGGAAGAAAATCATCGCGCGCGGGAGGTGATTGGCGGACGTTACCAGAGCGAAAGGTTGTTGCCCGATCAGTGCTTTGACCTGCTCAGATTCTTCATGAGTATCTTTCGGTTTATCAAGCAACAGGATATCGCTCTCAGGAACGCCTAAACTTTCTGCCACTTTTCCTGCTATTGACGCACTGCTGACCGGGTTCGTCATTGCCTTGCCGCCGGTAAAGACCAACCTGGCTCCCGGATTAGCACGATAAATACGGATCCCTTCGGTGACGCGCGGCAGACTGTTGCTGAGTAAATTCGAGCTCGGCGCCCACTCAGGATTGAAGGTGTAACCGCCTCCCAGTACCACCACAAATTTCACCGGCGGGTGCGCCTGCGCCTGATAAGTCGGGTATTCTGATTCAATCGGTCGCAGCAGGCTGTCAGCCACGGGTTGCAGGCTCAGAAGCAGCAACAGCAGCCAACTTAGCAAAAAACACACTTTTCCGGTTTTCTGCAAGCGGGTCATCCACAGCAACACCAGCGCGATTGCCATGATCAGCAAAATAAAGGGCAGGGGAAGCAGCAGGCCGCCAAGGGTCTTTTTTAGGATAAATAACATCTGAAACCGTTCCTTTTGGGTGAAAAAACGACATCCGGGCGTGATTCCGCGTCAGGATGATTTATTCTATGCCCGCCTGTGCCAAAATAGCAGCCAGATAGCTGCACACCAAATTATTCACGTGGACAGGTTTCCACCAAAATGCTCAACAGCGAACAGGTAAGACTTCATGCAGGATCGTAATTTTGACGATATGGCCGAAAAATTTTCGCGCAATATCTACGGCACAACGAAGGGACGTATCCGTCAGGCTGTGCTGGGTCAGGATCTGCAGGAATTGATGAAATCTTTACCGCAGCGGCCTCTGCGCATTTTAGATGCGGGCGGCGGCGAAGGACAAATGGCCTGCGAACTGGCCGCTTTAGGACATCAGGTCTTGTTGTGCGATCTGTCAGGTGAGATGATCCGCCGCGCTCAGGCCGCTGCGATTGAAAAAGGTGTGAGCGGTAACATGCAATTTGTACAATGCCCCGCTCAGCACATCGCAGAACATTTGGAACAGCCGGTTGATCTGATATTGTTCCATGCGGTCATCGAATGGCTGGCTGAACCGCAAGCGGCGCTAGCCGCGCTGGTCGATTGTCTGGCACCCGGTGGCGCGCTATCGCTGATGTTTTACAATATCCACGGCCTGGTCATGCGGCACATGATCCTCGGCAATTTTGGTCATGTCGATGCGGGCGTACCAAAAATCAAAAAAAGCTCCCTGTTACCTGATCACCCGCTGGAACCTGCGCAGGTCTATCAGTGGCTGGAAGAGCTTGGAATGCAGATCAGTGGCAAGACCGGTGTTAGAGTGTTCCACGATTATTTGCGAAACAGACAACAACATAAACAGGATTTTGACGAGCTTCTGGCGCTGGAACAGCGCTATTGCCGCCAGGAACCTTTTGTTAGTTTGGGACGTTACATCCACGTGATGGCGCACAAACCCATTCTGAAGGACGAATTATGAGTGAATTTTCCCAGACTGTACCCGAACTGGTCGCCTGGGCACGGAAAAATGATTTCTCAATTTCGCTGCCAACGGAGCGACTGGCTTTTCTTATGGCGATTGCCACATTAAACAGCGAGCGCCTTGATGGGGAAATGAGTGAAGGTGAACTGGTTGATGCGTTTCGTCATGTCAGTAAAGGTTTTGAGCAGACGAATGAAACGATTAACGTACGTGCCAATAACGCCATCAATGACATGGTGCGCCAGCGTTTGCTCAACCGTTTTGTCAGTGAAATGGCAGACGGCAATGCTATTTATCGCCTGACGCCTCTGGCGATCGGTATCTCCGATTATTATATCCGTCAGCGTGAGTTCTCCACGCTGCGTCTGTCTATGCAGCTGTCGATCGTGGCGCAGGAACTCAAGCGCGCCGCCGATGCAGCCGACGAAGGCGGTGATGATTTCCACTGGCATCGCAACGTTTACGCACCGCTGAAATATTCCGTTGCGGAAATCTTCGACAGCATAGATATGACTCAGCGCATCATGGATGAGCAGCAGCAGGGCGTGAAAGACGATATTGCCGGGCTGCTCAACAAAGACTGGCGCGCAGCTATTTCCAGCTGTGAACTTCTTCTGTCAGAAACCTCCGGTACACTGCGCGAATTGCAGGATACGCTGGAAGCGGCGGGTAACCTGCTGCAGGCGCACCTGATGCGTATTCAGGACGCCACCATGATCGACATGGATTTGGGATTCGTCGACAAACTGGTTTTCGACTTACAAAACAAACTCGATCGCATTACCAGTTGGGGTCAGCAGGCCATTGATCTGTGGATCGGTTATGACCGTCACGTACACAAATTTATCCGTACCGCGATCGACATGGATAAAAATCGCGTATTTGCTCAGCGTCTGCGTCAGTCGGTTCAGAACTATTTTGATCAGCCGTGGACACTGACTTTTGCCAATGCCGATCGTCTGCTGGACATGCGCGACGAAGAACTGGCGCTGCGCAGTGAGGAAGTGACGGGCGAACTTCCGCCAGATCTTGAATTCGAAGAATTTAACGAAATCCGTGAACAGCTTGCGGCATTGATTGAACAGGCATTACAAGTTTATCAACAACAGAAAACGCCGCTCAATCTGGGCATGGTGATGCGCGAATACCTCATACAGTATCCGCGAGCCCGACACTTTGATGTCGCGCGAATTGTGGTCGACCAGGCAGTGCGCCTTGGTGTGGCTGAAGCAGATTTTTCAGGGTTGCACGCCGAATGGCAGGCAATCAATGATTACGGAGCCAAGGTGCAGGCCCATGTCATCGACAAATATTGAACACATAATGCCAGCTAAGCTGGCGCAGGCACTGGCGAACTCAGTGTTTCCTGCTCTCGACAGCCAGTTACGTTCCGGCCGCCACATCGGCATTGATGAACTGGATAACCACGCTTTCCTGATGGACTATCAGGAAGAAATGGAACTCTTTTACAGCCGCTATCACGTGGAATTGATTCGGGCACCGGAAGGTTTCTTCTATTTACGCCCGCGTTCTACCACGCTTATCCCGCGCTCGGTTTTGTCTGAGCTGGACATGATGGTGGGGAAAATTCTTTGCTATCTGTATCTCAGCCCTGAACGTCTGGCGCATGAAGGCATTTTCACCCAGCAGGAACTTTATGATGAGTTGCTGAGCCTGGCTGATGAAAACAAATTGCTTAAATACGTGAACCAGCGCTCCACCGGCTCCGATCTCGACCGCCAGAAGTTACAGGACAAAGTCAGAACGTCACTGAACCGTCTGCGCCGTCTGGGTATGGTGTTTTTCATGGGCGTCGACAGCACGAAATTCCGCATCACCGAAGCTGTATTTCGTTTCGGTGCTGATGTCCGCAGCGGAGATGATGCCCGTGAAGCGCAGTTGCGGATGATCCGCGACGGCGAAGCGATGCCTGTTGACAGCGCATTGTCATTAAACGATGAGCCCGATGACAGTGAAGCCCAGACCGGGCAGCAAGGACACCAGAGCGCAGAGGATGAACAGGAATGATTGAACGCGGTAAATTTCGCTCACTGACGCTGGTTAACTGGAACGGCTTTTTTGCCCGTACTTTTGACCTCGATTCACTGGTGACTACGCTTTCCGGCGGCAACGGTGCGGGTAAATCCACCACCATGGCTGCCTTCGTCACGGCGCTTATCCCCGATCTGACGCTGCTGCATTTCCGTAACACCACTGAAGCGGGCGCGACTTCCGGTTCACGCGACAAAGGTCTGCACGGAAAATTACGTGCGGGCGTGTGTTATTCGGTACTGGACGTGGTGAACTCACGTCACCAGCGCATTGTGGTGGGCGTTCGCCTGCAACAAATTGCCGGTCGCGATCGCAAAGTCGATATCAAACCCTTCACCATTCAGGGGCTGCCGGTTGCGGTAAACCCGACGGAAATGCTGACTGAAACGGTCGGAGAACGCCAGGCGCGCGTGTTGTCTTTGCAGGAACTGAAAGATCGCGTCGAAGCAATGGAAGGCGTGCAATTTAAGCAGTTCAACTCGATTACTGATTATCATGCCCTGATGTTTGATCTGGGCGTGATCCCGCGCCGTTTACGTTCAGCGTCAGACCGCAGCAAGTTCTATCGTCTGATTGAGGCCTCGCTGTACGGCGGTATTTCCAGCGCCATCACCCGTTCCCTGCGTGACTACCTGTTACCGGAAAACAGCGGTGTGCGTAAAGCTTTCCAGGATATGGAAGCGGCGCTGCGCGAGAACCGCATGACGCTGGAAGCCATCCGCGTTACGCAATCTGACCGTGACCTGTTTAAGCATCTGATTTCTGAAGCGACTTCTTACGTGGCCGCCGACTACATGCGTCACGCCAACGAACGCCGTATCCATCTTGATGGTGCGCTGGTGCTGCGTAATGATTTGTTAACCAGCCGCAAACAGCTCTCCGGTGAACAATACCGCCATGTTGAAATGGCGCGTGAGCTGGCAGAACAAAGCGGTGCGCAAAGCGATCTGGAAACAGATTATCAGGCCGCCAGTGACCATCTGAGTCTGGTACAGACAGCGATGCGTCAGCAGGAAAAAATCGAGCGTTATGAAAGCGATCTCGAAGAGCTGACCTATCGTCTGGAAGAGCAGAACGAAGTCGTCGCTGAAGCCAGCGAACTGCACGCTGAGCATGAAGCCCGTGCTGAGGCCGCCGAGCTGGAAGTGGATGAACTGAAGAGCCAGCTGGCAGATTATCAGCAGGCGCTGGATGTTCAGCAGACCCGTGCTATCCAGTATCAGCAAGCCTTACAGGCGATCGAGCGCGCCCGTGAGCTGTGCCAGATCCCCGATCTGAGCACGCAAAACAGTGAACAATGGCTGGATACGTTCCAGAGCAAAGAGCAGGAAGCGACCGAAATCCTGCTAATGCTGGAACAAAAAATGAGTGTGGCCTCTGCCGCACACAGCCAGTTCGAAACGGCCTACCAGCTGGTCGTGAAAATCGCCGGAGAAGTCAGCCGCAGTGATGCCTGGAAGACGGCGCGTGAACTGTTGCGCGAGTGGTCCTCACAACTGCATCAGGCTGAGCGCGTTGAGCCGCTGCGTATGCGTTTGTCCGAGCTGGAAGGGCGTCTGCGCGAACAGCAGGACGCTGAGCGTCAGTTGCAGGAATTCTGTAAACGCACCGGGCAGGATGTGCAACCTGAAGATCTGGACGAAATGCAGCGCGAGCTGGACGTGCAGATTGAAGAATTACAGATTGTGGTATCACAGGCTGGTGAACGCCGCATGGAAATGCGTCAGGAACTTGAGCAGGTGCAGGCCCGCATCCGTGAACTGACCGCACGCGCACCCGTCTGGCTGGCCGCTCAGGAAGCCCTGAGTCAGTTAAGCGAGCAGAGCAAAGAGCCGCTGGAAAACAGCCAGCAGGTCACGGAGTACATGCAGCAGTTGCTGGAAAGTGAGCGTGATACCACCGTCGAACGTGACGAAGTGGCGGCACGTAAACGTCGAATCGAAGGCCAGATCACCCGTCTCAGCCAGCCAAGCGGTGCGGAAGATTCCCGCATGATTGCGCTGGCTGAGCGTTTTGGCGGCGTGCTGCTGTCAGAGATTTACGATGACGTCACCATCGACGATGCACCTTATTTCTCGGCGTTGTATGGCCCGTCGCGCCACGCAATTGTGGTGCCTGATTTATCGCTGATCCGCGATCAGCTGGACGGCCTGGACGATTGCCCTGAAGATCTCTATCTGATTGAAGGGGATCCGCAGTCCTTCGATGATAACGTTTTTGAAGTCGATGAAATGCAGGGCGCGGTGCTGGTGAAAACCGGTGACCGCCAGTGGCGTTATTCGCACTTCCCGCAGGTGCCGTTGTTTGGCCGTGCGGCCCGTGAAAACCGTCTGGAAACGCTGCATAAAGAACGCGAAAGTTTGTCTGAGCGTTACGCTACGCTGTCATTCGATGTGCAGAAAATTCAGCGTGCACATCAGGCTTTCAGCCGCTTTATCGGCAGCCATCTCGCCGTGGCGTTTGATGCCGATCCTGAGGCTGAGATTCGTAGTCTGAGCGGTCGCCGTGGTGAACTGGAGCGTGCACTTAATGCGCACGAAGGCCAGAATCAGCAGCAGCGTCAGCAGTACGAGCAGGCAAAAGATGCCATCGCGATGCTCAATAAACTTCAGCCGCGCGTAGGTTTGCTGTGCGATGAAACGTTGATCGATCGTGTGGAAGAAATTCGCGATGAAATGGAAGAGGCGCAGGATGCCGCCCGTTTCATTCAGCAACATGGTCTCTCTCTCAGCAAGCTGGAACCGCTGGTTTCCGTTCTGCAAAGCGACCCGGAACAACACGAACAGCTGAAAGAAGATTATGCACAGGCTCAGCACGCCCAGCGTCTGGCGAAACAACAGGCGTTTGCCCTGACTGAAGTCGTTCAGCGCCGTGCTCACTTCAGCTATACCGACTCTGCCGGAATGTTGAATGAGAATGCTGATCTGAACGACCAGTTGCGTCAGCGCCTCGAACATGCCGAAGCCGAACGTACCCGTGCCCGTGAACAAATGCGTCAGCATCAGGCGCAATATGCGCAATACAGTCAGGTGCTTGCCTCGCTGAAAAGCTCGTTCGACGCCAAGCGTGACATGCTTAAAGAACTGGGGCAGGAGTTGCAGGATATCGGCGTTCAGGCCGATCCGAATGCCGAAGCGCGCGCCAAAACGCGCCGCGATGAACTGCACTCGGCGCTCAGCACTAACCGGGCGCGCTGCAACCAACTTGAAAAACAGATCACCTTCTGCGAAGCCGAAATGGATAACCTGCAGAAGAAATTACGTAAGCTGGAACGTGATTATCATCAGAGCCGCGAGCAGGTTGTCTCCTCGAAAGCGGGCTGGTGCGCCGTCATGCGTCTGGTGAAAGATAACGGTGTTGAGCGTCGCTTACATCGCCGTGAGCTGGCCTATATGGACGGCGATGAGCTGCGTTCTATGTCGGATAAATCATTGGGTGCGCTGCGTCTGGCGGTGTCTGATAACGAACATCTGCGTGATGTGCTCCGTCTTTCAGAAGATCCAAAACGTCCTGAGCGTAAAATCCAGTTCTACATCGCGGTGTATCAGCATCTGCGCGAACGTATCCGGCAGGATATCATTCGTACTGATGATCCGGTTGAAGCCATCGAACAGATGGAAATTGAACTTGGGCGTTTGACGGAAGAACTGACTGCCCGCGAACAGCAACTGGCAATTAGCTCTAAGAGCGTGGCTAACATCATTCGCAAAACCATTCAGCGTGAGCAGAACCGTATTCGTCAGCTGAACCAGGGGCTGCAAGCCGTGGCATTTGGTCAGGTGAAGAGCGTGCGGCTGAACGTCAATGTGCGCGAGGCGCATGCCGGCTTGCTGGATGTGCTCTCCGAGCAACAGGAACAACATCAGGATCTGTTCAGCAGCAACCGTCTGACCTTCTCCGAAGCCCTGGCGAAGTTGTACCAGCGTCTGAACCCGCAAATCGATATGGGGCAACGCACGCCACAAACGATCGGCGAAGAGCTGCTCGACTACCGTAACTATCTCGAGATGGAAGTCGAGGTGAACCGCGGCTCTGACGGCTGGCTGCGTGCAGAGAGTGGCGCGCTGTCAACGGGTGAGGCGATCGGTACCGGTATGTCGATTCTGGTGATGGTCGTACAGAGCTGGGAAGACGAATCGAGCCGTATGCGCGGGAAAGATATTTCACCGTGCCGCCTGTTGTTCCTCGATGAAGCGGCGCGTCTGGATGCCAAATCTATCGCGACCCTTTTCGAGTTGTGCGATCGTCTGGAAATGCAGTTGATTATTGCCGCACCGGAAAACATCAGCCCTGAAAAGGGGACGACCTATAAGCTGGTGCGTAAAATGTTCGGTAACAATGAGCATGTTCACGTGGTGGGCTTACGTGGTTTTGCACCAGAAGTCCCTGCGCTGGCGAGCACGGAAGAAGACGTTTCCTGAGCATTTTTTAATATGAAAGTGTCTTGAATGTCTGAAAGCCCTGGCGAAGAATGCCGGGGCTTTTTACGTCTAATTATTCATTTTACTTATGCTTCCAGATAAAAAATAAGTGGTTTCAAATAGCAAAAAAAACAATCGTCCTGCCTTGCCTGAAATATAGGCGAATGAATTAAAAACGCCGTAATGAAGGCTTTATTTCGGCTGACGGCTGGCATAGAGTCATCACGTCAGACGCGGACTCTATTTAATTGAGTTTCTACGCAAAAAAAGAATTCTCTTTATATACTTAATCTCAGTATCGCTGGATTATTTCGGGGATGAAATTGATAAATTTACCGGGAGGCAAGGGAAGATGTTGATGAATCAAAGGTCTCTCAAGTTTTTAGTCGCCAGCTGCTTGCTGGCCAGCGGGTTATCGCCATGGTTTGCTGCCTGGGCGGCAGTACCGACCATGCCAGTGCGAACTACCACGCTTTCCAGCGTACAGAGTATGAGCCAGCTACAGGCTGAACTGTTACCGCGAGGTATCCGTCCGCTGTATCTGTCTTCTCTGTCGTCACTGTATGCGGCAAACCACATGCAGCCCATGTGGAAGGACAGGGAAACCGTCCAGATTTTCCAGCAACAACTCGCAGAACTGGCTATTTCAGGTATACAGCCTCAATTTACCCAATGGGTAAGGTGGCTGACAGATCCGCAAATCACCGGGATGGCGCGTGACGTCGTATTGTCTGACGCTATGCTTGGGTATTTGCAGTTCACCAGCAGCGTTGAAGCGAAAGGCGACACCTGGCTGTACAGCAATGTCCCTTACAAAATGACTACACCACCGCTCACCGTCATCAATCAGTGGCAGTTGGCGGTGCGCAAAGATACAACGGCGCAGTATTTATCGACACTGACTCCACAGCACCCTTACTACGCGAAAATGCACGAAGCACTGAAAATCATGCTGGCGGATAACCGCCCATGGCCTGCCATGACCGGAGTATCAAGCTTGCGTCCTGACCAGATCAGTGACGACATTCCTGCCCTGCGTGAAATTCTCGACCGCACCGGCATGATGGTTGCGGCCCCGGAAGAGATCAAAGCACCTAAGCCGACGGACGAAACCATCGCGCCAAATGTGCCGGGCAGCGCAGCCAATGACGATCTTTCCGTTGATGAAACAGCTGACAAAGCACAGAACGCAACGCCTGCGGTAAGTCCTTCTGCAACGTCAGTGCAGGATGTCCTGCCTACCGTGCAGTCTGCCGAAAGCCCGGCGCCGGTCGCGCCTGTTGTGGTATCCAATAACCAGTACACACCAGAGCTGGTGGAGGCGGTTAAACGTTTCCAGAAATGGCAAGGTTTGGAAGCTGACGGCATCATTGGTGCCCGTACGCGCCAGTGGCTTAATGCATCCCCGCAGCTGCGTGCGACGTTGCTGGCGTTGAACATTCAGCGTCTGCGAATTCTGCCGGGCAATGTTAACACCGGCATTATGGTGAACATCCCCAATTACCAGCTGACTTACTATCTCAACGGCAACGAAGTGTTGTCTTCAAGAGTGATTGTCGGGCGGCCGAGCCGTAAAACGCCACTGATGAGCAGTGCGTTGAATAATGTGGTGGTGAACCCGCCATGGAACGTGCCGACCACGCTGGTGCGCGAAGATATTGTGCCGAAAGCCAGGAACAACCCGACGTATTTCCAGCAACACGGCTATCAGGTTCTATCGGGCTGGAGCAATGATGCGGAAGTGATCGACCCGATGATGATTGACTGGGCCATGGTGTCACCGAGCCATTTCCCGTATCGCATTCGTCAGGCACCGGGTGCCAGTAATTCGCTGGGCCGCTATAAGTTTAATATGCCAAGTTCGGATGCTATCTATCTGCATGACACGCCGAATCACAACCTGTTTAGCAAAGACATTCGCGCATTAAGTTCAGGCTGTGTGCGGGTAAACAAAGCCTCAGAACTGGCGAATATGCTGTTGCAGGATGCCGGCTGGAATGACACGCGGATCTCCTCGGCCCTGCAGGGCGGGAATACGACGTATGTGTCAATTCGCCATCACATACCCGTTAAACTGTTTTATCTGACAGCCTGGGTTGCTGAAGATGGTAAGCCGCAATTCCGCACAGATATTTACAATTATGATTCAACCGTGAGATCTGGTGCACAAATATTGCCTCAGGCAGAGAAATTATTGCAATAAATGCAGTAAAACTAATCTGATAACGGTCTGAGTAGTTGGCCATACAACGAGCGTGAGCACCTGGCACGCTCGTTTTGCGTTTTAGGGTCCCTTGACTCGTTCTATTTAGGGCGTTAAGGTTCGAAACGGTGCTGGCATTGCACCTATTTTTGACACTCTTACCGGATAGTAAACTGTACATGAATGAAATCGACAAACATCGCCGTAAATGGCTGGCATTAGGCAGTGCCGCTATGGGGATTGCATTACTTCCGAGTCGTGCATTCGCCACTCTTTCCACTCCTCGTCCGCGTATTCTGGTCGTTAACAATCTAAATACCGGCGAAACCCTCAAAACTGAATTTTTTGATGGAAAGCGTTACAACAAGGATGAATTGGCCCGGTTAAATCATTTGTTCAGGGACTATCGCGCGGAAAAAGTGAAGTCCATTGATCCTGCTCTGTTCGATCATCTTTATCGTTTACAGGTCATGCTCGGTGGAACGAACAAGCCCGTTCAGCTGATTTCCGGTTACCGTTCGCTGGCCACCAACAACAGCATGCGCGAACCAGGAAGTGGGGTAGCGAAACACAGCTACCATACGCTTGGGCAGGCAATGGATTTCCACATCCAGGGCATTGAACTGAGTAATATCCGCAAAGCAGCATTAAAAATGCGGATGGGTGGTGTAGGATATTATCCACGAAGTAACTTTGTGCACATCGATACCGGCCCTGCCCGGACCTGGTGATGTGTGTCATTAGTGGCCTGCACAAACGGACAGGCCATTTTGTGGAGCACTATGAAAACCCATCTCATTACTGTCACGGCTTTCAGCCAAAATTGCTCATTGATCTGGTGTACTAAAACCAATCAGGCCGCGCTTGTCGATCCGGGCGGTGAAGCAGCCAAAATTATTCGCGAAGTTTCCGCTCAGGGCGTTCTGGTCACTCAGATCCTGTTGACTCACGGACATCTTGATCACGTCGGCGCCGCTGCTGAACTGGCAGAACATTATCAGGTGCCAGTGATCGGCCCGCAAAAAGAAGATCAATTCCTGCTGGATGGGCTGCCCGCTCAGAGCCAGATGTTCGGACTGGAACACTGTGACCCGTTAACGCCAGACACCTGGCTGGAAGAGGGCGACACCGTCAGCGTTGGCGAAGAAGCGCTCTCCGTCCTGCATTGTCCGGGTCATACGCCGGGGCATATTGTCTTCATCAATGACAAAGCGCGTTTAGCCGTTTCCGGTGACGTGATTTTCAAAGGTGGCGTAGGCCGCAGTGATTTCCCGCGCGGCGATCATCAGGCGCTGATCAACTCTATCAAAACCAAATTATTGCCACTGGGCGATGATATTGTTTTCATCCCCGGTCACGGCCCGATGTCTGATTTTGGTTATGAGCGTAAAACCAATCCGTTCCTGCAGGATGAATTGCCGGTCTGGTAATTTTTCTGCCATATTGGGAACAGCAAAAAGCCCGTCAGTCACCTGACGGGCTTTTTTAATGGAACAGCGCTGCTTATCTTTTAGATGACCGCGACAATGGCTTCACACAGAGGAGCCATGTTGTCCAGCGTAATACCAGCCACGTTAATACGGCCAGAATTCACCGCGTAAACGCCGAATTCATCACGCAGACGCAAAACCTGATCTTTGGTCAGGCCGCTGAAAGAGAACATGCCGTTCTGATTGATAATAAAACTAAAGTCCTGTTTAGCGCCTTTTTCCTGCAAGGTGGTGACGAACAACTGACGCATGCGGTGGATACGCTGGCGCATGTCGCTCAGTTCCTGCTCCCACAAGGTGCGCAGGGCAGGGTTACCCAATATGGTCGCCACAACGGCTGCGCCGTGTGCCGGTGGGTTAGAGTAGTTTGCACGGATAACGGATTTCACCTGACTGAAGGCGCGATCTGCAGTGTCGGCATCTGCGGCAACTAAAGTACAGGCGCCCACTCGTTCGTTATACAGGCCAAAGTTTTTGGAGTAGGAACTGGCGACCAGCAACTCTTTGTGTTTTTCCACGAACAAGCGCAGGCCACCCGCATCTTCTTCCAGACCTTTGGCAAAGCCCTGATAGGCGAAATCAAACAGCGGCAACCAGCCTTTACTGACGGAGAGTTCAGCCAGCTGCGCCCACTGCGCTTGCGTAGGATCGATACCTGTCGGGTTATGGCAGCAGCCGTGGAATAACACCACGTCACCGGCCTGGGCTTCGCTCAGGCTTTTCAGCATACCGTCGAAATCAAGGGTGTGATTCGGCGCGTCGTAATAATTGTATTCAGCGACTTCAAGACCGGCGGCATTAAACACGCCTTTATGGTTTGGCCAGCTCGGGTTACTGACCCACACGCGTTTAGCGCTGGTCTGCGTGGCAATGAAATCAGCAGCAATACGCAATGCGCCGGTGCCGCCTGGGGTCTGCGCGGTGCGGGCGCGTTTTTCCGCGATCACGGCACTGTCTTTTCCGAACAGCAATTCCTGCGTGCAGTGTGCGAAATCAGGCAACCCGTCGATGCTCAGATAGGTTTTCGTCGTTTCATTTTCCAACAGGAATTGCTCGGCTTTTTTCACGCTGGCCAGAACCGGCGTCTTACCGGTTTCATCTTTATAAACACCAATCCCAAGATTGATTTTATCAGAGCGGTCGTCAGCGCGGAAAAGATCGGAAAGACCCAGAATAGGATCGGCGGGTGCTGCTGTGATTTTTTCAAACATGTTGGAAATTTCCATTAGCCTGATAGTGCGAAAGAGGCTTTAAGGGTAACGCCAGAGAGGGTTATTTGCCAACCGTTTGCGGGAAAAAGTAAGCAGAGTTGTGAGGGCGAATCCGAGATTAAAATATTTTATGGCAAGCCGCGGGGAAAGAGGCTTTTCAGGAAGACATAAATGCAAAAGGCAGAGCCGAAGCTCTGCCTTGATATCCACTTTGATGCACCCGTAAGTGCATCGTTAAGTGATATTAGAACTGGTATTGCAAGCCAACACCCACAGTGTCGTCGGTGCTGCGACCGGCGGCTTTGGTGTAGCTGTTGTCGTCCAGCAGGTTGATTTTGTAGTCAACGTAGGTAGACATGTTTTTGTTGAAGTAGTAGTAAGTACCAACTTCTACGTATTTAACCAGGTCAGCATCGCCGCCGGTGTAAGTAGAGCCGTTGTCGGTGAAGCCGTTCAGCTGCTTGCCTTTAGACTGCAGGTAAGCGATTGATGGGCGCAGACCGAAGTCGAACTGGTACTGTGCAACCACTTCGAAGTTCTGAGTTTTGTTAGCAATTGCAGCTGGGTTGCCGTAATCGGTGGTGTTGCGTGATTCACCGTAGAAGGTTGCCAGGTACAGGTTGTTAGCGTCGTATTTCGCGCCGAATGCATATGCGTCAGCTTTGTCGCCGTTACCGTCTGCTTTCTGAGTAGAGGTACGGTTAGAAGAGAAGTAAGCACCTGTCAGGCTAACACCGGAGTTGCCCAGTGCGTATGCTGCAGAAGTACCCCAGCCGTCGCCATTGGAATCAATTGGGCCACGGCTATCACGACCTTCGTCGTTTTTGCCCTGGTACTGAACAGCGAAGCTCAGGCCATCAACCAGACCGAAGAAGTTGCTGTTACGGTAAGTTGCCATACCATTACCACGACCAACCATAAAGTTGTCGTTGTTCTGGTACATAGTGTCATCACCAAAGATTGGCAATTGGTCGGTGTAGGACATTACGTCGTAGATTACGCCGTAGTTACGACCGTAGTCGAATGAACCTGCATCGCCAAATTTCAGACCTGCGAAGCCCAGACGAGTTTTGTTGCCTTCGTCACCAGCGCTTTCTGCATGGTTAGCCTGAACGTTGTATTCCCACTGGCCGTAACCGGTCAGTTGGTCAGTAATTTGGGTTTCGCCTTTGAAGCCGAAACGAACATAAGTCTGGTCGCCATCATCGCTGGCGTTATCAGAGAAGTTGTGGCGTGCGTCAACTTTACCGTACAAATCCAGTTTGTTGCCGTCTTTGTTATAGATCTCTGCTGCATTAGCTGCGCCAGCTACTAACAATGCTGGGATTACTACTGCAAGAATGTTGCGCTTCATCATTATTATTACCCTCATTGGTTTTATTCGGACACCTGCCACTGCCGTCAATAATTCTTTGGGGAACTATTCATGAAAGTTTGGTGTCTCCTGTGTCTGAACGCACTATTCCATCCGAGGTTCGCTTAATCTACAGCGAAAATGCTACTAAATTACTAAATATGTTTCAGCGGGAAAGAATGTATTACAAAATGTGTATTTTAGGGAACTTTGTGACGGGGATCTATTTTTAAAAATGACTAAGGCCAGCAATGCTGGCCTTAGTTTTGTAATTATTCTGTAAATTAAAAATAGTTTAATTTATTAGAAGGTTGCATTACGTGGTGTGCGCGGGAACGGAATCACGTCACGAACGTTCTGAACCCCGGTGACATAGGCCACTAAACGTTCAAAGCCTAAACCGAAGCCGGAATGAGGCACTGTGCCGTAACGGCGAAGATCGCGATACCACCAATAATCTTCAGTTTTGAGTCCCATTTCGACCATTCGTGCGTCCAATACGTCCAGACGTTCTTCACGCTGTGAACCGCCGATGATTTCGCCGATACCCGGTGCTAACACGTCCATTGCGGCAACTGTTTTGCCATCATCGTTCAGGCGCATGTAGAAGGACTTGATATCTTTCGGATAGTTTTTCACGACCACCGGCGCTTTGAAATGTTGCTCAGCAAGATAACGTTCATGCTCGGAAGAAAGATCGACACCCCATGAAACCGCGTTTTCGAATTTCTGGCCGCAATTCATTAAGATTTCTACTGCTTCGGTGTAATCCACCTGCGCGAAATCGGAGGTTACAAAACGCTCAAGGCGGGCAACCGCATCTTTGTCTACGCGCTCAGCGAAGAAGGCCATATCGTCTGAACGTTCGTTCAATACTGCCTGGAAAACATATTTGAGCATGTTTTCAGCCAGAGAGGCGATGTCGTCCAGCGTGGCAAATGCCACTTCCGGTTCGACCATCCAGAACTCAGCGAGGTGACGGCTGGTGTTGGAGTTTTCTGCACGGAACGTCGGGCCAAAGGTGTACACCTTGGAGAGTGCGCAAGCGTAAGCTTCGCCATTCAGCTGACCGGATACGGTCAGGAAGGATTCTTTACCAAAGAAGTCTTCGCTGAAGTCGATTTCGCCTTTGTCAGTGCGCGGCAGGTTTTGCAGATCCAGTGTAGATACGCGGAACATCTCACCCGCACCTTCGGTATCGGATGCGGTAATCAGCGGAGTCGACACCCAGAAGTAGCCGTTTTCATGATAGAAACGGTGAATCGCCTGAGACAGGGTGTTACGCACACGAGCCACTGCGCCAATCAGGTTGGTGCGCGGACGCAGGTGAGCCACCTCACGCAGATACTCGATGCTGTGACGTTTCGCTGCCATCGGATAGGTATCAGGGTCATCCACCCAGCCTACAACTTTAATTGCGGTCGCCTGCAGTTCGAAACTCTGGCCTTCGCCAGGGGAGGCCACCACGTTGCCGGTCACTTCAACAGAACAACCGGTCGTCAGGTGCAGAACATCGTCCTGATAATTGGGCAGAGAATTATTGACGACGGCCTGTAATGGATTAAAGCAGGAGCCGTCATAAACGGCGAGGAATGAGATACCAGCTTTAGAATCTCTCCGGGTACGTACCCAACCGCGTACGGTGACTTCACTGTCAACCGCAGCACGGCCTTGCAGTACGTCGACTACAGGCACAACGCTCATAGATTTCTCTCTTTCTTTATATACAGATGTTGATTAAGAAATAATGGACACCCTGTAAAAAGGGATTTTGCTATGTTACTTAGCCTTTCTCAGGACACAAGCAGAAATCATCGTCGCGGGATAAGAATTATCAGGCCGGGCCTGCGATAAACAGAAATTATGGATGGAATGAATGAAAGCCGAGCGAATTAAATATCATCTATATAAAGGAAAGAATGAAGGAGAGGAAAAAAGCAGCAAAACGCCGGATGTTTGCGATCCGGCGTTGGGGGGAGATCAGGAGGCTTTTTTGACCAGAGGCAGATCAAATGCTTTGCGCAGCGCTTTCACGAACGCTTTATCCTGACAAATGGTTTTACCTGGGCTGTCGGATAATTTCGCCACCGGTTTACCATTACATTGCACCAGCTTGATCACAATATTCAGCGGTTTCACACCGGGAATATTACAGGTCAGCCGCGTTCCTATTCCGAAGACCAGATTCACACGCTTGTGAAAATGGCGATATAAATGCAGCGCTTTATCCAGATCGAGATTATCGGAGAACACCAGCGTCTTGGTCATCGGATCAATATCAAGTGCATGATAATGCGCGATAGCCTTTTCACCCCATTCAAACGGATCCCCGGAATCATGGCGCAGGCCCTGATAGGCGTTAGCAAATTTCGGCCCGAAATCCCGCAAAAAGGCATCCATGGTAATGCAGTCGGTCAGGGCGATGCCGAGTTGGTCAGGATATTCATCCAGCCAGGCCTGCAACGCTGCCCGCTGGCTGTTGGCCAGCACCGGACTTATCTGCTGATGCGCCTGGAACCATTCATGCGCCTGCGTACCGACCGGAGCCAGTTGCAATTTGTGGGCGACATCGTAATTGCTGGTGCCGACCAGGTAGGGGAATTCGTTTTTGAGGGTACTGACAATGGCTTCCTGCACCTCACCTGAAAAACGACGGCGTGTACCGAAATCCATCAGACGGAAAGCGGAAAGATCAACATCAGCGGCTTGTTCACTAAAGCTGGCCAGATTCATGCGCAGTTGTTCCACGGCCATCCCGGCGGTGATCTGCGGTGAACGATGACGATGCACCACTTCGCTGATCACGGCCAGCAGGGGCACTTCCCACATGATCACTTCGCGCCATGGCCCTTCGATGCGCACATGCAGATGCCCGTCGCGGTCAGAAACCGTGACATGTTGCGGATTATAGCGGAACGTTTTCAGCCAGCTGAGGTAGTCCTGCGTGAAGAACGGCAGCCCGGAGAGATAAGTAAACTCATCGTCTGTCAGCGCCAGTTCGCTCATCAACTGGATTTGCTGACGGATGTCGTCGGCGTATTCGCCCAGCAGTTCATCGCCACGGCACCGGAATTCGGCCACCACGTTGATATGATGATAGCGATGGAAAACCGCTTGCTGCATATGAAGCTTGTAGGCATCGGTATCTAACAGCGAAGTCAAAATCGGGGAGGCGTATGGAGTCATAGCGCTTTACAGCATCCTCGTCAGAAACTGAGTGTTTGAACACAAACAACCGTTCCGTAAAAAAACGTTCTGAATAAAACAGCAAAAGTCTGTGAAGTATACCGTAATATCCCGCTAAAGAACCCACATCACATCATAATTGTCCACGATCGGTCGAGGCTTAAATGTGCTCACAGGCGGCCTGAAAGGCTGTTTACGCCATTCTTCGCAATAAATAAGGCACAAATTGATTACATTCTTGCGCGCCAATCCGGGTTCTTTCCCTTCACTTTGTGGAAAACTCTGTGTTTTGGTTGAAAGGTGCGCATACGAACTCACAACCTTGCAACAATCTGGGATTTCCTGATGCCTGTGTTAGAGTTTAGAGAGAAAGCTGAAGGTCGTTTCAGGTTCTGTGCAGCCGTGCGCTGATGACAGGAACCTCCCTTCATCGCCATAAATTGTCATCATCCTTAACTATGAAAACGCTAAAAGGTTTTTTATGACTCAACTGCCGCAAGCCAAGTTTCGCCACGATTACCGTGCGCCGGACTTTACGATCACGGATATCGACCTTAATTTCGAACTTGATGCACAGAAGACGTTGGTGACCGCAGTCAGCCAGATCAAACGTCTTGGTGCCGAAGGCGCTTCCCTGGTGCTCAATGGTGAAGATCTGACGCTGATCAGCCTGAAAATTAACGGTCAGGACTGGCCGAAATATCAGCTGCAGGAAGGTGCGCTGGCGATCGACGGCCTGCCGGAAGCGTTTGAACTGACCATCGTCAACGAAATTCATCCGGCGAAAAACACCGCGCTGGAAGGGTTGTACCTGTCGGGTGAAGCACTGTGTACTCAGTGCGAAGCTGAAGGCTTCCGCCACATTACCTATTATCTTGACCGTCCGGATGTGCTGGCGCGTTTCTCGACCCGCATCGTGGCCGATAAAGCCCGTTATCCGTTCCTGCTGTCGAACGGTAACCGTATCGACCAGGGAGAACTGGAAGGCGGTAAACATTGGATCAAATGGCAGGATCCGTTCCCGAAACCTTGCTACCTGTTTGCGCTGGTGGCCGGTGATTTCGACGTTCTGCGCGACACCTTTAAAACCCGTTCAGGCCGTGATGTGGCGCTGGAATTGTTCGTCGACCGCGGCAATCTGGATCGTGCCGGCTGGGCGATGGAATCCCTGAAACAATCGATGAAATGGGACGAAACCCGTTTCAATCTGGAATACGACCTCGACATCTTTATGATTGTCGCCGTTGATTTCTTCAATATGGGCGCAATGGAAAACAAAGGCCTTAACGTCTTTAACTCCAAATATGTGCTGGCGAAAGCCGAAACCGCCACCGACAAAGATTATCTGGGTATCGAAGCGGTGATCGGCCACGAATACTTCCATAACTGGACCGGTAACCGCGTGACCTGTCGCGACTGGTTCCAGCTGAGCCTGAAAGAAGGCCTGACAGTTTTCCGTGATCAGGAATTCAGCTCAGATCTCGGTTCGCGCTCGGTCAACCGTATTGATAACGTCCGCGTTATGCGTGGCGCCCAGTTCTCGGAAGATGCCAGCCCGATGGCGCACCCGATCCGTCCCGATAAAGTCATTGAGATGAATAACTTCTACACCCTGACAGTGTATGAGAAAGGGTCTGAAGTCATCCGTATGCTGCATACGCTGCTTGGCGAAGAGAAATTCCAGGCCGGCATCCAGCTCTATTTCGAACGTCATGACGGCAGTGCGGCGACCTGTGACGATTTCGTACAGGCCATGGAAGATGCCTCCAATGTGGATTTATCGCTTTTCCGCCGCTGGTACAGCCAGTCTGGTACGCCGGTACTGACCGTGCGTGACGACTATGATGTGGAAAAACAGCAATACACCCTGACCGTCAGCCAGAAAACGCCGCCGACGCCAGATCAGACTGAAAAGCTGCCATTGCATATTCCTCTGGACATCGAATTGTACGATCCGCAGGGCAACGTGATTGCGCTGAAACAAAATGGTCAGACCGTCAGCAACGTGCTCAATGTCACTGAAGCTGAGCAGACGTTTGTGTTCGACGACGTCGAAGCGCCACCGGTGCCTTCTCTGTTACGTGAATTCTCCGCGCCAGTGAAACTTGATTACAAGTGGGGCGATCATCAGCTGACTTTCCTGATGAAACACGCACGCAACGATTTCGCCCGCTGGGATGCGGCGCAAAGCCTGCTGGCGATCTACATCAAGCTGAACGTCGCGCGTCATCAGCAGAAACAACCGCTGTCGTTGCCGCTGCACGTAGCTGACGCATTCCGCGCAGTACTGCTGGATGAGAGTATCGATCCGGGACTGGCGGCGCAGATCCTTACGCTGCCGACGGATAACGAAATCGCAGAGTTGTTTGAGATTATCGATCCCGAAGCGATCAGCGCCGTGCATGAAGCCATTACCCGTTGCCTGGCAACTGAAATGGCCGATGAGTTCCTGGCGGTTTACAACGCTAACCGTCTGCCAGCCTACCGCGTGGTGCACGAGGATATCGGTAAACGTACCCTGCGTAACACCTGCCTGCGTTATCTGGCCTTCGCCGATGTGACGCTGGCCGATCAGCTGGTGAAAACCCAGTTCGAACAGGCCGACAACATGACCGATTCTCTGGCAGCGATGTCGGCTGCTGTGTCTGCTCAGTTGCCTTGCCGTGAAGCGCTGATGGCGGCGTACGATGAGCGCTGGCACCACGACGGCCTGGTGATGGATAAATGGTTCATCCTGCAAGCGACCAGCCCGTCTGCGGATGTTCTGCAAAAAGTGCGTTCACTGCTTAACCACCGTTCATTCAGCATGGGCAACCCGAACCGTGTGCGTTCTTTAGTCGGTGCCTTCGCGTCTGCAAACCCTTCAGCGTTCCACGCTGCCGACGGCAGCGGTTATCAGTTCCTGACCGAAATGCTGACCGATTTGAATACGCGTAACCCGCAGGTGGCGGCACGCATGATTGAACCGCTGATCCGCCTGAAACGTTATGACGCAGGCCGTCAGGCGCAAATGCGCAAGGCGCTGGAACAGCTGAAAGGACTGGAAAACCTGTCCGGTGATTTGTTCGAGAAAATTACCAAAGCGTTAGATGCGTAATCACCGTTAACGGTAAATAGCGGGAATGCGAAAGGGCGATGGAAACATCGCCCTTTTTTCATTGTGAATTCACAGAATGCCAGGATCAGTGTTGTGCGCGTTTTGCCTGCGGCGTCACGATTTGCTGAGGTTGCGGCGTCAGTACGCGTTCCAGCACTTCGGCTTCCAGTTCAGCCAGTTTCGCCGAGCCTTTACGGCGCGGGCGTGGCAAATCCACCGTCAAATCCAGACCAATCTGCCCCTGATCGATCAGGATCACCCGGTCAGCGACAGTCACCGCTTCACTGACATCATGCGTCACCAGCAGCACGGTGAAATCATGTTGCTGCCACAGTCGTTCGATCAGACTTTGCATTTCGATGCGCGTCAGGGCGTCCAGCGCGCCCAGCGGTTCGTCGAGCAACAGCAGGCGTGGGCGATGGATCAACGCACGTGCCAGCGCCACCCGCTGTTTTTGTCCACCCGACAGCGCCGAGGGCCATTCGTCAGCGCGATCGGCCAGCCCGACTTCTTCCAGAGCCGCCAGCGCTGCATCGCGCCATTTACCTTTTAAGCCTAAGCCAACGTTATCAATCACCCGCTTCCACGGCAGCAGGCGGTCGTCCTGAAACATCAGACGGGTGTCGTCACGCACCTGACTGAGCGGGGCGCTGGCGCTGAGCAGTTCGCCCTGCGTGGTTTTTTCCAGTCCGGCAAGAAGACGCAACAGCGTACTTTTTCCGCAACCGCTGCGGCCCACAACCGCCACAAACTGGCCGGGAGGAATACGCAGGTTGATGTCATTGAGCACGGTGCGGGTGCCGTATTTTTTGGTGATGCCAGACAATGTGACCGGCGTGCCTTGCGGTATGCGTGCAGGTGCGCTCATGCGGCGTCTCCTTGTTTTTTCTGATAAGCGGGGTGCCAGCGCAACCAGACACTTTCCAGCTGACGGGCCAGAATATCGGCGAGTTTGCCGAGGATGGCATAAAGTACGATGGCGACGACCACAACGTCAGTTTGCAAAAATTCGCGCGCATTCATCGCCAGATAGCCGATGCCTGAGTTAGCAGAAATGGTTTCGGCGACAATCAGCGTCAGCCACATTAAACCCAGCGCAAAGCGCACACCGACCATAATGGACGGCAGTGCGCCCGGTAAAACCACCTGAATAAACAGCGGAAAACCGGACAACCCATAGCTGCGGGACATCTCCAGTAAACCACGGTCAATATTGCGGATGCCGTGATAGGTATTGAGATAGATCGGGAACAGCGTACCCAGTGCCACCAGGAAAATTTTGGCGGTTTCGTCGATGCCGAACCACAAAATCACCAGCGGGATCAGCGCCAGATGGGGAATGTTGCGCAGCATTTGCAGTGAACTGTCGAGCAGACGCTCGCCCCAGCGGGAGAGTCCGGTAATAAAGCCGAGCAGTAAACCCAGGCTGCCGCCAATGGCGAAACCGGTCAGCGCGCGAAACGTACTGATCTTCAGGTTTTGCCAAAGATCACCGCTTTTCGCTAAGGTCCAGAAGGCTTCGACCACGGCGCTGGGCGCAGGAAGGATGCGGTTGGATAACCAGCCCGCCTCGACCGCCACCTGCCAGCCCCCGATCAGCACCACCGGCACAATCCACGGCAAAATACGGTGCAGCCAGCGTTGTGATGCGTTCATGTCCGTTCTCCTTAATGCTGACGGGTGACGCTTTTATTGGCAAAGTCGTGAGCGACCAGTTCACCACGCGGCAAAATGGCTTTCTTCACCACGTTCTCGTCTTCCGGTTTCGCCAGATCCAGATGCGGGAACAGCAGTTCGCTGACGCGGTACGCTTCTTCCAGATGCGGATAGCCGGAGAAAATAAAGGTGTCGATGCCCAGATCGGCATATTCCTGCATCCGCGCCGCAACGGTCGGACCATCGCCGACCAGCGCAGTGCCTGCACCGGTACGCACCAGACCAATACCGGCCCAAAGATTCGGATAAATTTCCAGTTTATTGCGATCGCCGCCGTGCAAAGCCGCCATGCGGTGCTGGCCGACGGAGTCGGTTTTGGCAAACGCGGCCTGTGCGCGTTGAATGGTTTCATCATCAACGTTTGCGATCAGCTTGTCGGCGGCGCGCCACGCTTCCTCATTGGTTTCGCGCACAATCACATGCAGACGAATGCCGAAACGCACCGTGCGGCCTTTTGCGGCGGCCTTCGCGCGCACCTGCTCGATTTTCTCTTTCACTAACGCCGGCGGCTCGCCCCAGGTCAGGTACAGTTCCACCTGTTCTGCGGCCAGATCCTGTGCTTCGTCAGAAGAACCGCCGAAATACAACGGCGGGCGAGGGTACTGAACCGGCGGGTGCATCAGGCTCGCGCCTTTCACCTGAATATGTTTGCCTTCGTAATCCACCGTTTCGCCTTCCAGCACACGACGCCAGATGCGGGTGAATTCTGCCGAGGCTTCATAACGTTCTTTGTGATTGAGGTGCAGACCTTCGGCAGCCAGCTCGGCCGGGTCGCCTCCGGTAACCAGATTAAACAGTGCCCGGCCGCCGGAAAGCCGGTCAAGCGTCGCCGCCTGACGTGCGGCCAGTGTCGGGGAAATAATGCCAGGACGCAGCGCCACCAGGAATTTCAGGCGTTGCGTGACAGAAATCAGTGAAGCAGCCACTAACCATGAGTCTTCGCAGGAACGGCCGGTCGGCAGTAATACGCCGCCGAAACCGAGGCGGTCAGCCGCTTGCGCAATTTGTTGCAAATAACCGTGATCAACGACGCGTGCACCTTCTTCTGTGCCTAAGTAGCGACCGTCACCGTGGGTAGGTAAAAACCAGAATACGTTGAGACTCATGGGTTACTCCTCTCTCGTTTGTTTCCGCTCGTGATGGCGGTTAAGTCGTCAGATAATTAATTAGCCTGAACGGTCGGTTTCCAGATGCGGTCTTTGATCTCGACCTGCTTAGGTAAAATGTGATTCTCATAGAACAGATCGGCGGTTTGCTGCTGGCGCTTTTCTGTTTCAGCGCTGACCGGCGTAATCGGCAGATCCGGCAGATGATCCAGATATGACGCAACCACTTTTTCGGGCAGTCCCATCGACTGGGAAAGCAGTTTGATACTTTGCTCACGATCGGTTTTGGTCAGCGCATTCGCCTGCGTTAACACCGTCAGAACCTGTTGAATAAACTGCGGATTGGCTTCGGTATATTTCTTGGGTGCCAGATAGAACGAACCGGTCTGATGCAATGAGGAACCATCGGTCAGCACCCGGACATTTCCCTGTACCTGTGCGGCGGAATAATAGGGATCCCAGATGGCCCAGGCATCCACGTCATGTTGCTGGAAGGCGGCGCGGGCATCGGCTGGCGTCAGGTATACCGGCTGAATATCGCTGAGTTTTAGCCCGGCCTGTTGCAGGGCGCGGATCAGCAAATTATGCGAGCTGGAGCCTTTCTGAAACGCCACTTTGTGACCTTTCAGATCGGCGACGCTTTTGATCGGGCTGTTTTCATCAACCAGAATAACTTCGGCTTTCGGCTTCGGCGGTTCCGAACCGATATAGAGCAAATCGGCACCCGCCGCCTGAGCGAACAACGGGGGGAGATCACCGGTGCCGCCTAAATCGATACTGCCGACGTTAAGGGCTTCCAGAATTTGCGGCCCGGCCGGGAACTCAATCCAGGTGATTTTGGTATTCGGAAAACGTGTTTCCAGTAATTTGTGCGATTTTGCCAGCACCAGGCCAACCGAGCCTTTCTGATAGGCGATGCGAAGTTGCTCCGGCGCCTTTTCGTCAGCCACCGCGTGACCGCTGAGGAGCAGGCTGGTGAGCAAGCTGGCGACCACCGGCAGACGGCGAAGAGACGATAAAGAGAACGAAAATGACGCAGTCATGGCGAATTCCTTTTTGTCAGACGCGCAGAACTTGCGCTGAAAGAGAGGCTGCGGGCGTGGCAACCGGACGGCGGCGGCTGAGTGCCAGATAGAAGTTTTCCAGCGATTCGTTAAGACGCTCGGCCAGGGCCGGGTCCAGCGTGGCCGGGAACGTTTGATAATCAGTGATCAGGCTGTCATCGGCGAAAACACCTTGCAGAACTTCCTGCGCTTTCAGCGAAGCGAGCACCGGTTTGAGTGCGTAATCCACCGCCAGCATGTGGCCGATGGAACCCGCCGTGGCCAGGGGCAGAACGACTTTGTGATCCAGTGCGCGCTCCGGCAGCAGATCCAGCAGCGTTTTTAACGCACCTGAAAACGACGCTTTATAGACCGGCGTCGCGACAATCAAACCATCTGCACTAGCCAGCTCGGCAATCAGTTGTTTCAGCTGCGGGCTGGAGAAATTTGCAAACAGCAGGTCATCGGCGGAAAAATCCTGAAGATTGTAGGTGAAGACCTCCACGCCACGGCTCGCCAGCCACTGGTGACTGAGCGCCAGCAGGGAAGAAGAGCGGGAGGGTTGTCGCGGGCTGCCTGCCAGAGTTATAACGCGCATCTCTATTCCTTATAACAAATAGTTATAGAACCATTATTTTCATTAACAAAGTGAAATTAACGTAACAGGCAGAGGCGGCGGAGCGGAAATCTCAATTTTGGCTATCAATAGTCGCAAAACGGATAAAGCGCCCTCAGCGGGAGGGGCACCCTGAGGCAGGAACGGAGGAAAACGTGAATCAGAAGTAAATAAAAAGTAATCGTTTGCGCGCGTGGGCATTTATTACTGCAATTGGCCGGTTATCGTTTCCAATTGACCGGCGGTTAGTCGATAATACTGCCCCGTCTAGCCACCGGGAATCCAGGAGTCTCCATGTATTATCCTCTTGTCAGGAAAGCACTGTTTCAGCTCAATCCAGAGCGCGCCCACGAGTTAACCTTTCGTCAGCTGAGCCGTATTTCCGGCACACCGCTTGAATTTTTGATCCGCCAGTCAGTACCGACGAAACCGGTGAACTGTATGGGGCTGTCTTTTAAAAACCCGCTAGGGCTGGCCGCCGGTCTTGATAAAGATGGCGAATGTATTGATGCGTTTGGTGCCATGGGCTTTGGATTTATTGAGGTCGGAACCGTTACCCCGCGTGCGCAGGACGGCAATGATAAACCGCGTTTATTCCGTATAGTGGAAGCGGAAGGCCTGATTAACCGCATGGGCTTTAATAACCACGGTGTTGATAATCTGGTCAATAACGTCAAAAAATCCCATTTTGGCGGCATCATCGGCATTAATATCGGTAAGAATAAAGATACGCCGGTAGAGCAGGGCAAAGACGATTATCTGACCTGTATGGAGAAGGTATATCCGTATGCGGGCTATATCGCCGTGAATATTTCATCCCCCAACACACCGGGATTACGTTCGCTGCAATACGGCGAAGCGCTGGATGATTTACTGGCAGCGATCAAGAATAAACAGCTCGAACTCCAACAGCGTCATCAGAAATATGTTCCTGTTGCCGTGAAGATCGCGCCCGATCTTTCTCAGGAAGAATTGATCCAAATAGCTGACAGTCTGGTGCGTCATAATATGGATGGCGTAATTGCGACTAACACCACGCTCGATCGTAAACTCGTTCAGGGGCTTAATTATTGTGAGCAGGTCGGTGGCCTCAGCGGGCGTCCGGTGCAGCTTCGCAGTACAGAAATCATCCGCATGTTGTCGAATGAATTACAAGGTCGTCTGCCTATTATTGGCGTGGGCGGGATTGATTCATTAACCGCGGCGCGTGAAAAGATGGCTGCCGGGTCATCCTTAATTCAAATCTATTCCGGATTTATCTTCAAAGGCCCTGGTCTGATCAAAGATATTGTTACCCACATCTAATATTTTTCTTCCTCATGACGAGTCAGGGGTTTATTTATTAACCCGGCTCGTCTATATTTTGTCCACTGAGTTTAATTAAGGCTCAGGATTTGTCTGATTTCTTTTCATTATAAAAAAATCTATTCTTATCGGGATAGCAGGTAATGAAGTCAGATTGCGGGCATTGAGGGTGAACAGGATGACGAAATGAAAATCAAACCAGATGATAATTGGCGTTGGTATTTTGATGCTGAACATGACCGACTGATGTTGGATCTCGCCAATGGCATGATTTTCCGTTCCCGTTTTCCGGCTAAAATGCTCACGCCTGATGCTTTTGGCGAAATGACTTTTTGTGTCGATGATGCGGCGCTGTATTTCGATTTCGAAGAACAATGTAAACAGATTAAACTCGGGGCAGAACAGCGCGCCGAATTAGTATTAAATGCTCTGGTCGCTTTTCGTTTTTTAAAGCCGCTGATGCCCAAGAGCTGGCATTTCAGTCAGCAGGTGCGTCCGTTCCAGCCGGGTAACGGCCAGCTTGCACAAGTGCAGGTGATGGAAAGCGGCGAACAGGCCACGCTGCTGATTGTTGAATCAGGCGATAATGCGAGCTTGTGCTTACTGGCGCAGGAAAGGCTGACAGTGGCAGGGCGCGGCATGGTGCTGGGGGATGCGATTAAAATCATGCATGACCGTTTGATGCCCGCAACGATCAGGACCAGCAGCCGCGATGTGTATGACCAGGCGGTGTAATCCTTTATCAGCGACGCTCTGATAAAACCGCCTGTTCTTTCCGATCTCAAATTTCCGAACTCTACAATTCTAGCTGAGCACGATATCCGAGGCCGGAATACAACTGCACGCCAGAATCGTCCCGTCTTTACCTACCGCACTTTCTTTCAGCGGTGACACCTGCCCGTCTTTCAACGTCATTTTACAGGCTCCGCAAATTCCCGCCCTGCATGAATAAGGGATGCGTAACCCCTGTAACTCCAGCTGCTCGAGTAAAATCTGCTGATTGTTGCCGGTAAATTCGGTGCCCTGATAATTAATGGTCAGAGTCTGTACGCTGTTTTTAGGCGCTTCAACACTTTCAATCACTTGACCCGCGCCGTAAGGGCGGGGCGGTTTAGTCGTCAGGACCTGCACGCTGTCGCCGGCGCGGATCACACCGGAATTGCGGGCAATCATGTTCTGGCCGAAATCCACATCGCCATCGCTGGCCGTACGGTAGCTTTGCAGGGTTTTCAGCGGCTCCCCGCCCGGATGTTTACGCCCTCGCTCAATACTGACGGTAGTGAAAATACAGCGACTGCAAGGTTTAACCAGATCGAAGATCACTTCGCCGATACGGATCGTCTGCCACGTGTCCTCGGCGTAAGCTTCTGCGCCGCTCACAACGATATTAGGGCGGAACTGCTCCGTTCTGACGCCACCCGGACAGCGACGTTGTAAATCCTGCATCGAAGCTTCATTGATCAGTAAATACGGGAATCCGTCAGCAAACGAAAGCGGCACTTCAGGATGTTTTTTGACCCGGCGGGTCGGTTCGTCACCTACCCAGCGCAACTGAACATCACGCTTTAAATAACCACTCAACCAGCGATTTACCGGTTCTGGCGCGATGAGTGAGGTAAACTGATTGCCCCAGACTTCTGTCGGCTGATTCTGGCCGTTGAATTCACTGAATTTGACGCTGATGCTCTCACCTTCCGGCGGGACAATCATCAGGCCATCGGGTAACAGAACCGGGATGAACAACACCAGATTCGGATACTGGCGGGCGGTAATAAACATGCCCTGAGGGTCGGTCAGCATAAACTGGCGATCAAACGCCAGACCCGTTGCGGTGACCAGCGAATGAGACACTTGCAGGCCACGCATGGATTTTATCGGGTGAACAAATAAACGTGAAAGAATGGGCACTTAACATCGCCTCTCTGATTTTCGATCTTAAAAGAGAACCAGAGACTTTATGACAAGCGCCCGGGATTAGCTATAATGCGCAACAATTTTATTTTTGGTGATATGTCGATATGAACTCTTTGTTTGCCAGCACGGCGCGTGGACTGGAAGAACTGTTAAAAAGCGAACTGGAAACGCTGGGCGCGCAAGCCTGCAAAGTTGTGCAGGGAGGGGTGCATTTTGAAGGTGACGATCGCCTGATGTATAAAAGCTTGCTGTGGAGCCGCCTGGCTTCTCGCATCCTGCTGCCTCTGAACGAATTTAAAGTCCACAGTGACTTAGATCTTTATCTTGGCGTGATGGCCATCGACTGGCCTGAAATTTTCAGCGTTGATAAAACCTTCGCGGTGCATTTCAGCGGCCTGAACGACGAAATCCGCAACAGTCAGTACGGTGCGCTGAAAGTGAAAGACGCCATCGTTGACAGCTTTACCCGCAAAATGGATGAACGTCCGAATGTGGCGAAGCAGTTGCCTGACATCCGCGTTAACGTATTTCTGCAACGTGATACCGCCAGCGTCGCGCTGGATCTGAGCGGCGAAGGCCTGCATCAGCGTGGCTACCGTGACCTTGCCGGTCAGGCACCGCTGAAAGAAAATCTGGCTGCCGCTATCGTGATGCGCTCCGGCTGGCAGTCGGGCACACCGATGCTGGATCCGATGTGTGGTTCAGGCACCTTGCTGATTGAAGCCGCAATGATCGCCGCCGATCGTGCACCGGGTCTGCACCGTCCACACTGGGGTTTCACCGGGTGGAACAAATTCGATACCGAGCTGTGGCGTGAACTGACAACGGAAGCGCAGGTTCGTACCCGCCGCGCCGTGCAGGAAACGTCCTCTCGTTTCTTCGGTTCTGATATCGACCGCCGTGTGATCGAGATGGCGCGCTCCAACGCCCGTCGCGCCGGCGTGTCAGAAATTATCAGCTTCGAAGCAGCTGAAGTGGGCAAACTGGTTAATCCGTTGCCTGAAGGCCCGACCGGTACTGTCATCAGTAACCCGCCATACGGCGAGCGTCTGGAAAGTGAACCGGCGCTGATTGCCTTGCATAATCAGCTGGGCCGCATCATGAAGATGCAGTTTGGCGGCTGGCAGTTGTCCCTGTTCAGCGCATCGCCTGAGCTGCTGAGTTGTGTGCAGTTGCGCGCCGATCGCCAGTTCAAAGCGAAGAACGGCCCGCTGGAATGCGTGCAGAAAAACTATCAGTTGTCGGAAAACCCAACCGGTGCTGCGGGCGTGCAGATGGCAGAAGACTATGCCAACCGTCTGCGTAAAAACGTCAAAAAGCTGGAAAAATGGGCCAAACAGCAGGGGATAGAATGCTATCGCCTGTATGACGCTGATTTGCCGGATTACAACGTGGCGGTTGACCGCTATGGCAGTAAAGTCGTGGTGCAGGAATATGCGCCACCAAAAACCGTGGATGCGCAAAAAGCCCGTCAGCGTCTGTTCGACGTGATCAACGCTACGCTTGCGGTGCTGGATGTCTCCTCCAGCCAGCTGGTGTTGAAAACCCGTGAACGTCAGAAGGGCACTAACCAGTATGAGAAACTGGCGCAAAAAGGTGAGTTCCAGCTGGTAGAAGAATTTAACGCTAAGCTGTGGGTGAACCTGACCGATTATCTCGACACAGGTCTGTTCCTCGATCACCGCATCGCGCGCAAAATGCTGGGCGAAATGAGCAACGGTAAAGACTTCCTGAACCTGTTTGCTTATACCGGAACGGCCAGTGTTCATGCAGGTCTGGGCGGCGCACGCAGTACGACTACCGTAGATATGTCCCGAACCTATCTGGAGTGGGCTGAGAAAAACCTGCGCGTTAATGGCCTGACCGGTCGTCAGCATCGTCTGATTCAGGCGGATTGCCTGTCCTATCTCGGCATGTGCGACGAACAGTTCGATGTGATCTTTATCGATCCGCCGACATTCTCAAACTCCAAACGTATGGCTGAAAGTTTCGACGTGCAGCGCGATCACCTTTCATTAATGAAAGATTTGAAGCGTATCCTGCGTCGCAACGGTACCATCATGTTCTCCAACAACAAGCGCGGCTTCCAGATGGATCTCGACGGACTGAGCAAACTGGGTCTGAGCGCGAAAGAAATCACCAGCCAAACCCTGTCACAGGATTTCGCCCGTAATCGTCAAATTCATAACTGCTGGCTGCTCTCTCACGCTGGCGAGGAAAAATAAAGTTTATGTCGTTAATTAGTATGTCAGGTGCCTGGCTGTCATTCAGTGACTCGCCGCTGTTGGATAACACCGAATTGCACATCGAGCCGAACGAGCGCGTGTGTCTGGTTGGACGTAACGGCGCCGGTAAATCGACGCTGATGAAAATTCTCAACCGTGAAGTGCCGCTGGATGACGGGCGCATCGTGTACGAGCAGGATTTGATTGTGGCGCGTCTGCAACAGGATCCACCGCGTAACGTTGCCGGTACCGTATTTGACTTCGTCTCTGAAGGCGTCTTCGAGCAAGCCGAACATCTGAAGGCGTATCACGCTATTTCGCATCTGGTCGAAACCGATCCGAGCGAAAAGAACCTGAACAAACTGGCGCAGGTGATGGAGATCCTCGATCACCAGGGCCTGTGGCAGCTCGACAGCCGTATCAACGAAGTGCTCTTGAAACTGGGTCTGGATGCCGACACCGAACTGAAAGCGCTGTCTGGCGGCTGGCTGCGTAAAGCCGCGCTGGGACGTGCGCTGGTCAGCGCTCCCCAGATTTTGTTGCTCGATGAACCGACCAACCACCTGGATATCGAAAGTATCGCGTGGCTGGAAGAGTTCCTGAAAGAATTCCAGGGCAGCATAATCTTCATTTCCCATGACCGTTCTTTCATCCGCAATATGGCGACCCGCATTGTCGATCTCGACCGCGGCAAACTGGTTTCCTACCCGGGTAACTACGAAGCTTATCTGCTGGCGAAGGAAGAAGCGCTGCGCGTTGAAGAGCTGCAAAATGCCGAGTTTGATAAAAAACTGGCGCAGGAAGAAGTGTGGATCCGTCAGGGTATCAAAGCCCGACGTACCCGTAACGAAGGCCGCGTACGCGCCCTGAAAGCCCTGCGTAAAGAGCGCTCCGATCGCCGTGAAGTGATGGGCACCGCCAAGATGCAGGTGGTTGAAGCCGCAAGCTCCGGCAAGATCGTCTTTGAAATGGAAGACGTTAACTACAGCGTGGCCGGTAAACAACTGGTCAGCAACTTCTCTGCTCAGGTGATGCGCGGCGATAAAATTGCGCTGATCGGTCCGAACGGCTGTGGCAAAACGACGCTGCTGAAACTGATGTTAAGCCAGATTAAGGCTGACAGTGGCCGTGTTCACTGCGGTACCAAGCTGGAAGTGGCGTATTTCGATCAGCACCGTGCCGAGCTGGATCCTGAACGTACCGTGATGGATAACCTCGCAGAAGGTAAGCAGGAAGTGATGGTCAATGGCCGTTCACGCCATGTTCTGGGCTACCTGCAGGACTTCCTGTTCCATCCAAAACGTGCAATGACCCCGGTGAAAGCACTCTCGGGCGGCGAACGTAACCGTCTGCTGCTAGCAAAATTGTTCCTGCGCCCAAGCAACCTGTTGATTCTCGATGAACCAACCAATGACCTGGATGTGGAAACTCTCGAGCTGCTGGAAGAGATGATCGATTCCTATCAGGGCACCGTAATGCTGGTGAGCCATGACCGTGAATTTGTTGATAACTCGGCCACTGAATGCTGGATTTACGAAGGCAACGGCGTGATCAACAGCTATGTCGGCGGTTACCATGACGCGCAGCATCAACGCCGTCATCAGAAGCCAATCCGTCAGGTTGCGGCAGCTGAAAACAAAGCACCTTCACAGCCGAAAGCAGAACAGGCCAAACGCACGGCGAACAAGCTCAGCTATAATCAACAACGTGAGCTTGAACAATTGCCACTGCAAATCAGCACACTGGAAGAAAAAATTGAAGCACTGCAACAGCAGATGAGCGATGCGAATTTCTTCACACTTCCTCATGAAGAAACTCAGCAAGTGCTTGCGGCTTTCGCTGCTGCAGAGCAGGAGTTAGAGCAGGCGTTCGAACGTTGGGAAGCGCTGGAAGCGCAGAAAAACGGCTAACACTGCACGCTTATCGGCAACCGGCTATAGGGAATACCGGTTGCCGAAATCTTTGGCCTTTCCGCTATTGAGGAGTCGCTTGTGTGTTCTGATGCCCATGGTCCGCACATCTTATGCCCCCAATGCGACATGCTGGTGGCAATACCTGGTTTGAATATCGGGCAAAAGGCCGTTTGTCCACGTTGCCATACGACGCTGACAACCCGCTGGAATGAGCCTCGCAGACGTCCTGTCGGTTACGCAATCAGCGCGTTATTTATGCTGTTGCTCGCCAACCTTTTCCCCTTTGTGAATATGAACGTTGCCGGACTGAGCAGCGAAGTTACGCTGGTGCAAATCCCGCAGGTGCTGGTGTCAGAAGATTACGCCAGTATGGCCTCACTGTTTATGATCGTGGTGCAACTGCTCCCGGCCATCTGCATGGTGTCTATCATTATTCTCTATCAGGGCATAAACATCCCCGTTCACTGGAAAGTGAGTATCGCGCGTACCCTGTTCAGGCTGAAAAGCTGGTGCATGGTGGAGATATTTCTCGCCGGTGTTCTGGTCAGTTTCGTTAAGCTGATGGCCTACGGCGACGTTGGCGTCGGGACCAGTTTCATCCCCTATGTCCTGTTCTGTTTACTGCAATTACGCGCGTTCCAGTGCACTGACCGCTTCTGGTTATGGCAGCATATCGAGCCTGCTCCGGCGGTTAAACACCCTGTTCGCGTGGGCGAAAGTGGCCTGCGACAGGGGCTGCGCTCATGCCACTGCTGTATGGCGATTTTGCCCGTTGATCAAAAAGAGTGCGGCCGCTGCAAGAGCCAGGGCCATGCACGGCGTAAAAACAGCCTGCAATGGACGATGGCGCTTTTGGTCACCTCGGTTCTGCTTTATCTTCCGGCCAATCTGTTGCCGATCATGATCACTCAGGTGCTGGGAACCCCGATGCCTTCGACGATCATGGCCGGTGTGGTGCTGCTGTGGAGTGATGGTTCTTATCCGGTGGCGATGGTGATTTTTATCGCCAGTATTATGGTGCCGACGTTAAAAATGATCGCGATTGCCTGGCTGTGCTGGGATGCGAACAGCAATAAAGAAATTGACCGTGAAAGGTTGCATGTGATTTACGAACTTGTTGAATTTGTTGGCCGCTGGTCGATGATTGACGTGTTTGTGATTGCGGTACTTTCTGCACTGGTAAGAATGGGGCAGCTCATGAGTATTTATCCGGACATCGGCGCGCTGCTTTTTGCTGGTGTCGTCATCCTCACTATGTTCGCTGCAATGACGTTTGACCCAAGGCTCATTTGGGATCGTGCCGGAATGAAGTCTACAAAGGAGCCACAAGATGGCAGGAAATAACATGGCAGAGCATGACGGAACTGCCAAAGTAGAAAAGATTAAACGCTGGTCACCGGTGTGGATTGTCCCGATCGTTACTGCGCTGATCGGGGCATGGATCCTGTTTTATCATTACAGCCACCAGGGACCGGAAGTGACGCTGATCACCGCGACGGCCGAAGGCATTGAGGGCGGGAAAACCACCATCAAAAGCCGTAACGTGGACGTCGGCAAAGTTGAATCAGTCACCCTGAGCGATGACCTTCAGCAGGTGATTATCAAGGCGCGTCTTAACACCGGCATGGAAAAAATGCTGCACGATGACTCCGTCTTCTGGGTGGTGAAACCGCAAATCGGCCGTGAAGGCGTTTCTGGTTTGGGGACACTGTTATCCGGGGCGTATATCCAGCTTCAGCCGGGAAATAAAGGCGGCGAGAAAACGGAATATAAACTCGATGACTCCCCGCCACTGGCGTCACCGGATGCCAAAGGGATCCGTGTCGTCCTGGAAAGTGAACGCTCCGGTCAGCTAAGTCCGGGTGACCCGGTGCTGTTCCGTGGATTCCAGGTCGGTACAGTGGAAACCAGCCACTTCGATCCTAAAGCCCGCAATATCAAATATCAGCTGTTCATTCGTGCGCCTTACGACACGCTGGTATCCGACAATGTCCGCTTCTGGAAAGACAGCGGCGTGAATTTTGATATGTCTGCTGCCGGAATGCGTGTGGAAATGGGCTCTCTGACCACGCTGTTCAGCGGTGGCGTGAGTTTCGATATTCCTAATGGCTGGACGCAGGGGCAGGCGGCTAAAAACGGCGATAACTATCAGCTGTTTGACGACCAGAAAAGTATTCAGGAATCGCTGTATACCCGTCACATGGATTATGTGATGTTCTTCTCTGACTCCGTTCGTGGTCTGCAACCTGGCGCGCCGGTCGAATTCCGTGGCATACGTCTGGGGACAGTAGCAGAAGTTCCTTATCCGATGAATGTGCTGAATCAGCAGATGTCCGACGATTATCGTATTCCGGTACTGATCCGCATTGAACCCGATCGCTTTGTTCAACTGCTCGGCAGTAACTTCAATATTGAAGATCACATTCGTGATGGCATTGCTCATGGTCTTCGTGCGTCGATGAAATCCGCTAACCTGCTGACGGGCTCGATGTACATCGATCTTGATTTCTATCCTAATGAGAAACCGTGGAAAGGGCCGCTGGAACTGGCCGGGCACAAACTGCTGCCAACGGTGAGCGGTGGGTTCGCGCAGATCCAGCAGAAACTCATTGCCACACTGGATAAAATCAACAATCTGCCTATCGAACCGATGATGCGTGAAGCCACCAGCACGCTGGCGGAAAGTCAGAAAACGATGCGGGCAACGCAGAAAACGATCGAATCTCTTAATGCGATCGTTGGCAGCAAAGAGATGAAGAATCTGCCGAAAGACATGCAGCAGACGCTAATCCAGCTGAACCGCAGTCTGAAAGGATTCCAGCCTGGTTCTCCGGCGTACGGCAATCTGGTAGGCGATATGCAAAGTCTGGACAAGACCTTGCGCGAGCTACAGCCAGTCCTGAAAACGCTGAACCAGAAAAGTAACGCTCTGATTTTCGCAGCCCCTGGGCAAGATGATCCTCAGCCGAAGAAGGCCAAATAATGAAAAAATGGATACCTGTCGTCTTAGCATTATTCCTGACTGCCTGTAGCAGCAGTAATCAGAAGACCTACTACCAGCTGCCGCTGCTAAGCAGTACAACGGCCGCCGGTAGCGTAATGTCGTCCGGCATGACCGAGCAGCGTAAGCTGTGGGTAGAGCACGTGAGTGTCGCTGATTACCTGGCAGGTTCAGGGCTGGTGTATCAGACAAATGATGTGCAATACACGCTGACTCAAAATAACCTGTGGGCCAGCCCGCTGGATCAGCAGCTACAGCAGTCTCTGGTGACCTATCTGCGCCGTGATTTACCGGGGTATCTGGTTTCCGGTCAGCCCGCCAGCTCTGACGATCAGGACGTGTTGAACGTTAATGTCACCGGTTTCCATGGCCGGTACGATGGCATCGTGGTCGTGAGCGGCAGCTGGACGCTGAACCGTAACGGCCAGACAATTCAGCGTGATTTTGCGCTGAATCTGAAACAGGGTGAAGACGGTTATGACGCACTGGTCAGAACTCTGGCTACCGGCTGGCAGCAAGAAGCAAGCCAGATAGCGGCTCAGGTAAGATAAAAACTTTTTAAGCTTAATTTAATTTGAGCTAAATAATAAAAATCCCGGTTTCTGATTTTCAGATGCCGGGATTTTTTATTTGTGATCAGCCAGATGTGATTCTTAAGGCGCGATTCATTTGCGCGCAATCCGATAAAATATCTCATATTTATGACATTGGCGTGAATTTTGAGCATTGACCTCCTTGCTGATAGCCGCTATTTATTAGGGGTGGACGCAGAAGCGCACCACTGTTTTCTTTCCACCTGACCTGAATAATGAGGGATACAAGGCATGAAGAGACAAAAACGCGATCGCCTGGAACGGGCACAATCACGTGGATATCAAGCAGGTATTGGCGGGCGCTCAAAAGAGATTTGCCCCTACCAATCATTAGATGCCCGATCACATTGGCTCGGGGGTTGGCGACAAGCCATGGAGGTCAGGGCCGTAACCGCTTAAGCGGCGGCACTGGCAGAAAAAGGAACAACCTCCGCTACGCGCGGAGGTTTTCGTTTATGCGGGTAGTCATTACCGAGATTTTTATATCACTCACAATTATCTCTTATCAGAGATCAGAGATAAATCAGGCATAAAAAAACGGCGGATCCGAAGACCCGCCGTTCTGTTAATTGCAGTATTTGCCGAATCAGAACGCAGCAGCGTCCTTGAACAGACCTACTTTCAGATCTGTTGCGGTATAGATCACAACACCGTCAACCAGCACTTCACCATCGGCAACGCCCATGATCAGTTTACGGTTGATCACGCGTTTGAAGTTCAGGCGATAAGTCACCACTTTAGCCGTAGGCAGAACCTGACCGGTGAATTTCACCTCGCCGACGCCCAGTGCGCGGCCTTTGCCTTCGCCACCGAGCCAGCCCAGATAGAAGCCCACTAACTGCCACATAGCGTCCAGACCCAGACAACCAGGCATCACCGGGTCACCGATGAAGTGACAACCGAAGAACCACAGGTCCGGATTGATATCCAGTTCAGCTTCTACATAGCCTTTGCCATGGGTGCCGCCATCTTCTTGCATCTTGACGATGCGATCCATCATCAGCATGTTGCCTGACGGTAACGGAGGACCGCCTGCGCCGAAGAGTTCACTGCGGCCGGAAGCTATGAGGTCTTCTTTCGTATAGGAATCGCGTTTATCTACCATGTTCTATGTAAGCCTTATTTTAATGAAGGACGAAGATTAGCTTACAGCTGTAAGCTGAACAACTCCGATCAGCTGCGACTGAACCAGTTCAACCAACGAAGAGGCCAGGGATAACGCGGGCCACCTTGCGATGTTGCCAGCGCAATGCGCTGCTGAATCAACCCCAACAAACTCGGACGTTCTTCTTCAACTTCGCCTTCGTTTGAGTAAATCAGTCCGGTCAGGATAGGCAGCGCTTCGGCTGCGTTATCAACTGCCCATAAATGAAACTGGCCTTCGCGAACGGCGTCTATAACCTGCGGATGCAGGCACAAATTACGCACGTTGCTGGTGGGCAGAATGACCCCTTGTTTCCCGGTCAGACCACGGCGCTGACAAACTTCGAAGAAACCTTCGATTTTTTCATTTACGCCACCAATAGGTTGCACGTTCCCAAACTGATCAACAGAACCGGTCACAGCAATTTGCTGGTTGATCGGCTGCATTGAAAGCGCACTGACCAGTGCACAAAGTTCAGCCAGGGAGGCGCTGTCGCCGTCTACTTCTCCGTAAGATTGCTCAAACACAATAGACGCGGAGAAGGGCAGAGGCTGGTCGAGCTCCAGTTCAGAAATCAGAAAGGCCTGCATGATCATCATGCCTTTTGCATGAAGATTGCCGCCCAGTTCTGCTTTGCGCTCGACGTCAGTAAACTCACCGTCGCCGGTGTGTACGACACAACTAATACGTGAAGGTTCACCCAGTGCTCGCGGGTGGCCCGGATATTCAAGAACAGACAGCCCATTGATCTGCCCGACAACTTCGCCATCGGTTTCGATGAGAATTTGCCCAAGTTCGATTTCATCCTGCATGCGTTCTTGTAAATAACTCTCACGCCATGCGCGGGAACTGGTCGCAGCTTCAAATGCTTTCGCACTCAGCCATTCATCTTCATTGTAGAGGGCCGCTTCGCTAAGCTGCGTGTTCAGCCAGACCGGATCCAGAATCAGGCTACCTTGATCGGTGCTCTGGCGAATCGCTATCTTCAGGAACTCTGGCCATGCATCGGCGGCAAGACGCGGGACATCCAGCTCATCTGCCAGCGTATTGACGTAACCACACCAGGTTTCCATATCGCTGGTTTCAGTCAACGGCAGGTCGGCTTCAAATTCACCGTAGATGGAGGAATCCATCAGCTCAGGTTCCATGTCGCTGAGATCGCCAAGAGACAGGCGGTCACCCACCAGAATCAGGCGGATATCCAACGGCATTGGCGGAATGGTTGCCGGCAACGGGCGTGTTTCATCGGGAGAAACCCAGTGATATTGCCCTTCGGTAATCATCTGCTTGAGACGTAACCACATCAGAGGCTGCGCGAGCAGGCTGCGAATCGACAGAATCAGAACGCCACCGTTCAGATGATGGACCAATCCTGGTTCAAGCTGAATTTGGTCTTTATAGATCCGCACGCAGCCAAACAGCTGTTCCGGCTCAACCCACTCACGGTACTGACATGTATATTTGGCTGCAAAGGCATCTTCTGCCGATTTTGCCGCCAGCAGCGTCACTTTATTGCCTTCGATGTGATAGCGGTTACCGGCAATTTCTTGCGGCTCAGGGAGCAGTTCGCTGACCACATTCGAAATACGTGACAGATACTCACGGTTTTCCTGTGCTTTAAGGACCATAAAGCGGGGGCGCGAGCGGGGATGACAAAACAGCGTTAAACCATTTTCCAGCCGAGGCTGAGTTCCAGCGAAATCGACAGGGGCTAACTGGGCAGCCGTTGCAAAGATTGCCTCATAAGGCGCGGAGTCGGGCAGTAAAAGCTGCCAGTCAAGTCGGTTATTGGTCAATGTGTTAGCTGTTTTCTATAAAAAGGGAAAGTGCGATTATACAAGAATAAACACGGCTGCATACAATGAGAGTCACCCCCAAATCCGAGTTAACGCACATTGCTGAACGGGTGCGCAAAAAACAAACAAAGCGGCGGGTTTATTTGCAGTGAAAATTGAAATAAAACTGTTATGCTTAGTAAAGTTACGTGGTCACAGAAGAGTTCACGATGAAATATCAGCAACTGGAAAATCTCGAAAGCGGTTGGAAATGGAAGTATCTGGTGAAAAAACACCGGGAAGGTGAGCGGATCACCCGCCATTTAGAAAACAGCGCTGCGCATGAATCAGTGAATCAACTTCTTAGTCTGGAAAATGAACCGGTAAAGGTCATGGACTGGATTGCTAATAATATGAATCCGGCGCTGGAAAATCGTCTCAAGCAAACCATTCGCGCCCGTCGTAAACGCCATTTCAATGCTGAACATCAGCACACCCGTAAGAAGTCTATCGATCTGGAGTTTTTGGTCTGGCAGCGTCTTGCAGGGCTCGCACAACGTCGCGGGGCAACGTTGTCGGATACGATTATACAGTTGCTTGAAGATGCTGAACGTAAAGAGAAATATGCGAATCAGATGTCATCACTGAAGGAAGATTTACAGCAAATTCTGGGTAAACAAGATAGCTGACTTGTCGCTATATCCTTTCTGATTAGCAACGTTATCTGTTCCGGTTTGGCTTCTGATTTTTAAATCAGGACATAAAAAAACCCCGCCGAGGCGGGGTTTTTAGTATCTGTAGCAAAAGCTAAAGAGTGTTATTAAGCCTGTGGCTGAGTAACAGTATCTTTGTAGCCTTTAACTTCGATTTCTACACGACGGTCTGGTGCCAGGCAGTCGATCAGAGCAGCACGACCTTTAACGGAGTCACAGGTAGAACCAGTAACTGGGTTAGATTTACCTTGGCCTTGTGCAGAGATCTTGTTAGCAGGGATACCTTTAGATACCAGGTAATCTACTACGCTCTGTGCACGTTGCTCAGACAGTTTCTGGTTGTATTGTTCTGAACCGATACGGTCGGTGTAACCCAGAACGATAACAGAACCGTCTTTAGGATCGATTGAGCTCAACTGGCTGTACAGTTGATCCAGAGCTTGTTGGCCTTCTGGTTTCAGGGTCGATTTGTTGAAGTTGAAGAGAACGTCAGATTTCAGAGTGAATTTCTTAGTCTCTACAACTGGAGCTGGAGCTGGTGCTGGAGCAACAACTGGAGCAGCTGCTTCATCTTGACCGAAACGGTAAGAAACACCCACAGACAGCATGCCGTTATCAGGACGTGCGCCAACTGTAGCTGCGTCACCGATGTTGTTAACCCACTGGTAATCCAGACGGGTAGCCCAGTTTTTGGTTACTGCGTATTCAACACCAACGGCTGCCAGTGGAGAAACACCGGTGTCGTGGTCGCTGATGCGGCCAGCAGCGCCATTGTTGAAGTTACCTTTTGAATCTGCACGCCAAACCATACCACCCAGACGGGTGTACAGGTCCAGATCGTCAGTCAGTGGGTAGCTCAATTTAGCAGCCAGCTGAACGCCTTGTGCTTTGAACGCGCCGTTGTTTACGCTGCCTTTAGAAGGCATGCGACCAAGCCAGTCATATCCCATTTCAAAGCCCAGGTATTGGTTCGCTTGGTAACCCAAGAACGCACCTGCACCCAGTTGGCTTTCGTGGGTAGGGCCGTTGCCGATACCTTCGTAAGCATTTGCGAAACCAGTGTCATGGTATTGGGACCAGCCCAATTTACCACCGGTATACCAGGTGTTATCTTTAGGGGCGGCTTGCGCTACGGTAGCGAAACCTGCCAGTGCCACTGCTAATGCGATAGCTGTCTTTTTCATTTTTGCGCCTCGTTATCATCCAAATAGGCAATTGAGCTTTAAGCTGTAAGCCCTTGGTTAAAATCCTTGCGCCAAGGTTATTGCGTCAATTAAGAACTTGCCACTTTACGTTGGCATTATAGAGCAACCTTGGCGTTGTAAAGTCTACAACGTGGCGCGAAACTTACAAGCTTGAAGTGTTAACGCTGTGGAAAAAAAGGGAAAAATGTACACATTTCTTAACGTGTTTGACCTTTTGTTGACAAAACTTGGAGGATATCTGCGTCAGGAATGCCCATTTTTACTGGCTTTGGGGCCAGTTCCAGCACAAATCACTAAGTTCCGCATTATTTTCATCGGAACATTCCTAATTTGAACTAATGATATACAAATGAGTGAATTTTTACGGTTGAGTGATGTCCATTGGCTGAACTCTGCTCATTTGTCGGCTTCATCACGAACCCGTAAGCCTCCCCCTGACGGGCTGCAATTTGCAGTCTTTCCCTCTCAAGATCGTTCAATTCAGGTAGCCAACCTAATACCACACTGTAATTTCCGGTCTGTAATGCCTTCTCCATCGCGTCCACCGTCGACATCGCGGTGATCTGATTTACCTGCACCATCTTATCTACAGGCAAACCCGATTCTGATAACCAGATACGGCTCAATTTTTGCTGCGGCGTGAGCCATAACAACCAGCGGGATTGCGTGCCGAGATGTTGAAGCAGAGGCAGTAACAGTTGGGCAAACGCCGGTTGGCTCGCACTATAGACGAACTCAGTGATCAGACCATTATTCAGAGACGCAGACGTATTTACCTGTTGATGATCTACCGGCAAAGCAAGCTGACTAAAATGATGATTTGCATGGTGTTGAGTTCGCATAGTGATGTACCCCAGTAAGTTACTGTATGAATGTACAGTACTCTGGCGGTGCACAAAGATCAACCCAATTTTTCCAAGATATCTCGCAAATTTTGAAGGTAACTGACTGCAAATGCATTTTGTATTTGGCGCAGTGCTCCACATTGCGTATTTTGATTTTAGCTGTTTAGCTAACCCAGAAATGGTTCTATGGAATGATTATGAAAAGGATAACGCAATGATAAGCCAGTCAAAAAAACGGATTCTTCAATGTACGGAACTCTTTGCCTCATTGGGCAACATACGTGCACGCTCGCAGTTCGGCGGGTACAGTTTATCGGCTGACCGCGTGATGTTTGCTCTTGTGTCCGACGGCGAGTTGTACCTGCGCGCCAGTGATGAAACTGAGCAATATTTTTGCGAGCTAGGAATGGAAAGGCTGATTTATCGTAAACGCGGAATGCCCGTTTTTCTTCGTTATTTCAAAGTGAGCAAAGCTCAGTGGGAGAAACCCAGAAAACTGCGCCAGATGGCCATGCTTTCTCTCACAGGGATGCAGCATGATATCAATAAACGTAAAAAAAACGAGGCAGGGCGGTTAAAAGATCTCCCCAATTTGACGCTGGCGCTGGAAAAATTACTCTGGGAGGTGGGTATTGAAAATTCGGGCGATCTTAAATCGCTGGGATCATGTCTGACGTACAAAAAGCTCTGTACCGTGAAAAAAGATTTGGGTATTAACATATTAATGGCGCTGGAAGGGGCAATTCTTGGATTTCATGAGGCTGCTCTGCCGATGTCATCCCGTGAGTCGTTAATTCAATGGTACAGGCATCAGCAAGAGCAATCGGAACACCCACTCCAGGATCCACATTAATGGGACTGGAGTGAATGCCCGGAGGTTAACGGTATCAGGAGTGATGCTGTTCCGGCGAAATCTTGTTATTCAGGCTGGTGAGCTCAGGTAAATGAGCCACCAGCAATCCGATTTGCTGCAGTACAAGTTGCTCTTTACTGTCTGATTCTGTCGTACGCATCTGAATCCGCGAGGTCAGGTGATCAAGTGCGCGCTGTACCCGGGCTGTCTCGGTTGTCATATGATTCAGGGCGCCATCCACGCAGCATGCAGCATCATCCAGTAAGCGCAACGTTTCGGCATCCTGGAGTTTTTCGCGGTGGGCACCCAACGCTGAAATATAACTGAGCATAGTGTGATTGAGGCACAGCAGGCGAAAGGCTGCCTCAAGCGTCGCCGTCTCATTGTTTTTCTCCGAGCTCATATTGGAGACAACGGACGCCAGTTCAGCATCGCAGTTATGCGCATCACGTCGCGCAAGGCGATAATCAAGACTGTTGTCCTTGCCCTGATGATATTGCACCAGAATGGCATCAAGATAACGGCAGTTGGCCTGAAAGGTTTTACTGACTACCCGGTCAATCTGGCGGAATTTCCAGTCAGGCCAGATAAATGTCACGGCGGCCCAGGCAATGGCGCAGCCAATGAGCGTATCAATAATCCTCGGGATTGCCACTTCGAACCCTTCGCCCAGCAAATTGAAGCACAGCAAGACCAGCAAGGTGATAAACATGGTGGCCTGGGCGTATTGCACGGTGCGAAACGCGAAGAACAGCAACCCGCTGATTACGATCAGGATCATCTGACCATCCACTGAGGGAACGAAATACAGAATGGGTATGCCCAGCGCGATACCGGCCAGGGTCCCGATAATCCTCAGCGCTAACCGCCGGCGCGTTGCGCTGTAGTTAGGCTGGCATACGAACAGACTGGTCAGCAAAATCCAGTAACCGTGATTCAGCCCGCTGACCTGGATAAATACATATCCGACAAATAGCACGACGGACATGCGGATTGCGTGGCGGAATAATACCGATTGCGGCGTGAAGTGACGTGAGATCCGCAGCCAGATATCATCCAGGCCGGTGAGGCGGTCTTCAACAAACGGGCTTTTCCCGGCCTGATTTTCCGGCAACGATTGCTCGGATTCAATATTCGCCAGCTGCGCATCGATCGCATGCAGATTGCGCAAAAGGTGGCGCAACGCCTGCAACATCTCCCGGTGTTCCCCCTGAGTTTCCAGACGCTTAAGTGCCTCTTCAAGCCGTGCAAAGGCGCGTTCAAACTGGCTGTTATGCGTATAGGGTTGCCGATAAAGAATGCACTGAGAAAGCTGTAAACAGGCACGCGCCTGCATACTCATCAGGCGCTGGAAGCGGAATAAAATGTCGCTGTGATGGAACTGTTCACTGAGTTTCAGGTATTTCACGTGAGAGGAACTGGCCCGTTCGTGAATATCCTGTACGACAAAGTAGTAGTGCAGGGTGCGTCGCGTTCCTTTCTGACCCCGGTCGCCTTTAAGCCGGGTCTGCAGCGTATTCTTGGTCTGATTGAGCGTCGCAACCAGCTGACCGTTGGCCATTGCCAGTTCCACCAGTTGCTGATTGTTATCTTCCTGATCGGGGTCAAACAACGTTGCCTTGGCTTCCAGATAGGCGGCCAGTTGGGTGAAACAGCGGGAGATCTGGTCCTGAAGCGGGCGGATGGGGAAAATTAAATGCCCGGCAAGTGTCAGCACGTTGTACCAGATTGCCCCCGCCAGCAGCAGCAAGGGTTGCTGATACCAGATGTGATACATGCTGGTGCCGAGCATGGTATAAATCGCGATCAGCAACGCGCCGAACGCGATAGTGGCATAACGTTGTCCGAGTGCGCCAAGCAGAATGAATCCGCACGTCGAGAGCATAAGTCCTGGCGCAAACAGCCACGGATGGGGAAACAGCAACTCTATTGATGCCGAGGCAATGAAAAAGCACACCAGGGTGATCAGCAAATTACGCAGACGCCCTGCCAGCCGGTCATCAAGGTCGGCCAGCGCCGCGGCCACCACACCCAGCGTCAGCGGAATAGTCAGCGTTGTCTGGCCGAGCCACCACGGCACCGCAGCAGCACCGGTCAGCGCAATGAAAATCCTGATGTGATAAAGAACATTGCTGTTATAGGCATAACGCCTTAACCCTGGTGCAATAGAGAGCACGAAAACCCCACGTTAAACATAATCAGTGATTAAAAAATTGGCCGAACGAGGTTGCTCAGCGATTGCGACGGTCATTAAGTTGGCGCGCAGCATTGGATTCACGCATTTGTTTTGCCAGCTCAACGGAAACTACCCGACGGCCCACCGGCCAAAGTGCGATAGCGGCGATTTTAAAATTCGCGATGCCCACTGGAATACCAATAATACTGATACATTGAGCAATCCCCGCCACAATGTGGGAAATACATAACCACCAGCCGAAGAAAATTAGCCAGAAGATATTCAGCAGAGTACCGCCACCGGCAAGCAGCGCGTTACGTCTCTCAGGATATAAATCATCGACATGTACTGCTTCATTACCGAACGGCAGCAACGACAGACGGGTGATTTCCCAGCATGAACGGGTCAGAGGCAGGGTGAAAATCAGCACAATACTGACCAGCGTGGCAAACAGCCAGGCGAGAGTGGTGAAAAAGCCACCTAAAACAAAGTTAAGAATATTGAGCACTGTGCGCATGTTGGGATCTTCCCGAAGTTATTAAAAATGTTAAAAGATTTCATGTTCACTAAATGGAAACACCTGCTTTATTCTACCTTGTTTCGTGGGCCGGATCGCCTCTGGTTATCAAAGGTGAACTCCTAAATACTCTTTCGAATCCGAACATGTAAAATAACGCATACTATTTTTCCGTCAGGAATCAAGAAAAGACACGGTGTGATGATATGGAATTGAAATCGACCTCTTTCGGGAAACATCTGGCTCAGCACCCTTACAATCGGGTGCGCATGCTTAACGCGGGCGTTGAAGTCAGCGGCGACAAACATCACTACCTGATCCCTTTCAATCAGCTGATCCAGATCCGCTGCAAACGCGGCATTGTCTGGGGTGAGCTTGAATTCGAGCTTCCTGAAGAGAAAGTCGTGCGTCTGCATGGCACGGAGTGGCAGGAAACTCAGCGTTTTTATCAGCATTTGCTTAAAGCCTGGCAGAGCTGGAGCGATGAAATGAGCGACGTCAGTGCCGGCGTGTTGCACGGGCAGGTGGAAAAAATCGAGCGCATTGAAGAGCAGGACAAATGGTTCAAGCGTGTCGATCTGGCTGATGTGCAGAAAGACATCGCCGACGCTTTTGCCGCGATACCGGTTCCGGTTGAGCGCCTGAATGAATTTGAGAACTGCCGTGACGATTATCAAACCTGTCTGCGCTGGCTTGAGCAGGGGAAACGCAGCGTCGACAGACGAAATCTGGCGTGGACTGATCGGGTGATTGCCGATAATCGTGACTTCTTCGATACCGTCGAAGTGTCTCCGCTCAATGACAGTCAGTGCCGGGCGGTGGTCAACGGGGAAGATGCTGTACTGGTGCTGGCAGGTGCGGGCAGCGGCAAAACCTCGGTACTGGTGGCGCGCGCTGGCTGGCTGTTAAGGCGTCAGGAAGCGCAGCCGGAGCAAATCCTGCTTCTGGCGTTCGGACGTCAGGCCGCCGATGAAATGAACACCCGTATAAAAGAGCGTCTGCATACCGAGGGCATCAAAGCCAAGACTTTCCATGCGCTGGCATTACAGATTATTTCGGAAGGCAGCAAAAAAGCGCCGAAAATCAGCAAACTGGAGACGGATGCCAAAGCGCGCCGCAGTTTACTGATCAAAACCTGGCAGCAGCAATGTGCAGAGAAAAAAGTCCAGGCCAGCGGCTGGCGGCAGTGGATGACCGATGAGCTTGAATGGACTGTTCCGGAGGGGGATTACTGGAAGAACAAAGCGCTGGCCGAGCGACTGTGCAGCCGTCTTGAACGCTGGCTCGGCCTGATGCGTATGCATGGCGGCAGCCAGGCAGAGATGATCGACGCGGCCCCTGAAGAGGTAAAAGAACTTTTCCAGAAGCGTATTCGCCTGATGGCACCGTTTCTGAAAGCCTGGAAAACAGCGCTTAAAGAAGAGGGCGCAGTGGATTTCTCAGGGCTGATTCATCAGGCCGTCAATATTCTGGAGAAAGGGCGGTTTGTCAGCCCGTGGAAACACATTCTGGTGGATGAGTTTCAGGACATTTCGCCACAGCGTGCGCTGCTTCTTTCTGCCCTGCGTAAACTCAACAAGCACACCAGCCTGTTTGCCGTTGGCGATGACTGGCAGGCCATTTACCGGTTCAGTGGTGCTGAGCTTTCGCTGACTACCGCATTTGCTGAAAACTTCGGTGAAGGCGCGCAATGTGCGCTCGATACCACCTACCGTTTCAATGATCGTATTGGTGAAATCGCGAATAAATTTGTCCAGCAAAACCCTTATCAGCTGAAAAAACCGTTAAACAGCCTGACGAAGGGGAACAAGAAAAATGTCGTTATTCTTCCTGAGGATCAGCTGGAAAAATTACTGGATAAACTCAGCGGGTACGTCACGGCGCAGGAGCAGATTATGGTGCTGGCGCGTTATCACCATCTGCGTCCGCAAATACTGGAGAAAGCCGCCACGCGCTGGCCGAAACTCAATCTTGAGTTTATGACTATCCACGCCAGCAAAGGTCAGCAGGCAGATTATGTGATTATCGTCGGGTTGCATGAGGGCAATGATGGATTCCCTGCACCGGCCCGCGAATCGGTGCTGGAGCAGGTTTTACTGCCCGAACCTGAGAACTTCATGGACGCGGAAGAGCGGCGTCTGCTGTATGTGGCGATGACCCGCGCGAAACATCAGGTCTGGTTGCTGCAGGATAAAGCGCGTCCTTCGGTGTTTGTTGAGCAGCTTGAAGACATCGGCGTGCCGGTGCAGAGAAAGCCCTGAACAAAAGGCCCGGCGTACTGGCTCCGGGCCTTTTAACCTTCATTCTTTCAGGCGTGCCCACAAATAGCGCTGATAGTCAGGAATGGTGATTTCAATTTCCGACTGAAACATCGGCGACTGAATCAGAAAATCAGCGGTAGAAATGTTCGTCGCCACAGGAATATTCCATACCGTCGCCAGACGCAGCAGCGCCTTCACATCCGGGTCATGCGGAACGGCATTGAGCGGATCCCACAGGAAAATCAGCATATCAATTTTGCCTTCCGCGATCAGCGCGCCGACCTGCTGATCGCCACCCATCGGACCACTCAGCATACTTTTGACGTTAATTCCGGTGTTACGCTGAACCAGATTTCCGGTGGTACCAGTGGCATAAAGAATGTGCTTTGAAAGCTCAGCGACGTTTTTATCCACCCATTTCATCAGCGTATTTTTGCAGTGGTCATGGGCGACCAGCGCAATATGCTTTTGGCTGGCGATCGTGCGGGTTGTGAATTCCATCTAATTCCCTTCAACGCGAAAGTAAAAGTGGCTCACAGAATACTGAAACTGGGTTTTACTGCATAGCGCGGGGGCAAGAATTTGGCGTTAAGGAAGAAAATGCGTGATACAGATGACGTTACTACGCCCGTTCCTGTTTTTCTGGTTGTCTGAACCAGAGCAGAAACTGTTCGATACCCGCATTGGCGGCGAGACGGGTCCAGAGCGGATGAAGATAGGTCATTTCGATTTGTGAAGGGCGTTCGTGCGTCATTGCCGTTTTTCTGTCTGAATTATTTTTGGCAAAAGCAGGCACCGCCGCGCGTGCGCCGGAAAGGTTATAGGTCATCATCAATTTTTCAGCGTCAGCCAGGCGTTCTGCATTAAACATATTCAGCACATCACGCTGGGTTTTAATCTGACGTCCTTGTTCATTCACCAGCTGGTAGTTCATCGCGTGGCTAAACTGCGCCATCTCTTTTTCATTACTGAGCGATGGCAGAACAAAGGAGACTGAGCGGTTATCATGTGCGCTGAAGGTCACAATAAAGGCCGGAGAGTGATAAAACTGAGGTGGCTGCGGGCTGGCAGTATGAATGTTTTTACTGACCTGAAACAGGATCTGATGCTGTCCGCCGTCGAGTTCGAGGCTTTCCGCCCCCTTGAGAATGGCGCCTGACATCAGTTTGCCGTCGATCACCAGCACGTCAACGTCTGGGGAAAGTTTGAGTGAGGTCGCCGAAGCTGACGCCATCAGGCTGAGACTCGCTAATGCGACCAGCGCATGACAGACTTTCATTCTTCTCTCCTCAAACACAACGTTGTTCATCCTCTATTATTCAGTAACGGTGATTGTGTGTCAAAGTTTTACAAAATGTTTTAAATTCACACGGCGCGCCACGACGGTCTTCTGGCTTTTTTGTCCGCCAGCCTGCCGGAATAACAATGCTGAGTTACACTTAGCTCAGACAGGTCAAAGGAGAAAATCCCGTGCAAGATAATGATATTCGCAACATTCTGCAGGATGTGAAAACCATCGCGCTGGTCGGCGCCAGCGATAATCCGGGTCGTCCTAGTTATGGCGTCATGGCGTACTTACTTTCGCAGGGTTATCAGGTGACGCCTGTCAGCCCAAAACTCGCAGGGCAAGAGTTGCTGGGGCAGAAGGTGGTCGCCACGCTGGCTGACATTGCGCATCCGGTGGATATGGTCGATGTATTTCGCAATGCTGAAGCCGCTTACGGCGTCGCGCAGGAAGCGATTGCGATAAAAGCCAAAGTTCTCTGGCTGCAAATCGGCGTCATCAACGAACAGGCGGCGGTTCTGGCGAAAGAAGCCGGGCTGAAAGTGGTTATGGATCGTTGCCCGAAAATTGAAATCCCGCGACTGGGGATTAAATAAATTTTTTGCGGTAACGCACAAAAAATGGCGTAAAAAAACCGGCTGCAAAGGCCGGTTTTTCACATTTGTAATCGAAGAAATCAGTTACGCAGGCGAGGGGCCTGAAGCTGACTGCGCACCGAGGCAGCTAAATCATCCAGAGACGTCTGTTCCGGATGCGCCCGTGCCGCTTCGTGATCGATCTGTATTTCGGCCAGATACGTATGGATTGGCTGGCCTTCCTCATCTTCCATCACCACGTGGTACCAGGGGGCCGCACGCAGGGTGTCATCAGTGGCAAGTTCAGCGACGTCAGGTTTGTCCAGCGAATACTCCGCATCGACATCGATTACCACACCCAAATAGCCCAACATTCTGTGGCGGACCTGTTGGCCGATACCAAATTTACTGGCAATCATAGTCATCTCCTGAAATTAGCGTCTTATCTTCTATATGGAGATAAAACGCGCTGTTTCAAGTTTTGACCACTTAATCCGCTAAAGATTCTCCGGTGTGCGCCTGTCAGGGCACACCGTGATCAATCAGTGAGTCACCCGGCAGGCAAAACCTTTCAGGTACAGACCTTCCGGATAAGCACCTGTGACCGGGTGATCGGCCGCCTGTCGGAACTGCTCAACAAACTGAATTTCGCGATGCGCATCCAGCGCGGCATCGGCCAGGATTTTCTGGAACAGGTCAGTGGGCAGCAAACCGGAGCAGGAGAAGCTCAGCAAGATACCGCCAGGACGCAGCAGCTGCAGCGCCAGCATATTGATATCTTTATAGCCGCGACACGCGCTCGCCAGCTGATTTTTATTCTCTACGAATTTTGGCGGATCCATCACTATCATGTCGAACAGTCTGCCTTCGGTGCGGTATTTACGCAGCAGCTGGAAGACGTCTTCACGCACAAATTCTGCTTTCGACAGATCCAGGTTATTCAGCTCAACGTTCTGACGCGCCACATCAAGCGCTGCCTGCGAGGTATCAACGTTAGTGACTTTCGTGCATCCGCCCATCAGCGCTGACACGGCAAAGGCGCCGGTGTAGGAGAAGCAGTTCAGCACTTCACGGCCTGCCGCATAGTGGCGTGCAGCCAGGCGGCTGTCGCGCTGGTCGAGATAGAAACCGGTCTTATGACCTTCTTTGATGTCCACCAGCAGGCTCATGCCGTGCTCCTGGATAGGCAGCAGGGCAGGCGGCTCATCGCCAAGCACGTGACCCTGCACCATTTCCATGCCTTCTTTTTTACGCACCGCGACGTCGGAACGATCCCAGATGGCGCAGTCCGGGTAGCAGTGTTGCAGGGCAGCAATCAGCGGCGCGCGCTGATATTCAGCCCCGGCAGAAAGTAATTGCAACACCAGGAAATTCTGGAAGCGGTCAATCGTCACGCCCGGAAGGCCGTCAGACTCACCGGCAATCAGGCGGTAACCGTCAAGCCCGTCGCGTTTGGCGATATAATCACGCCAGCTTTGCGCTTGCTGCAGACGGCGGATAAAGAAATCGATGTCGATCTCTTCCTGCGGTTCGAAAGTCCAGACACGGGCGCGGATTTGCGACGAAGGTGAATAAGCGCCGCGCGCGAGCCATTTCCCCTGACTGTCTACAATATCAATAGTGTCGCCGGAATTGGCTTTACCTTCGATGCGTGAAACCGCACCGGAAAACACCCACGGATGGCGGCGCAGAAGAGATTTTTCGCGGCCTTTGGCCAGAATTAAACGTGCAGTCATAAAATTAGGTTCTGTCGGTTCGGAGACAAAAAAGAGCGACATTGTCCGGTCATGCAGGTGAAATTGCAACGAACCATACCGCTAACGGAGAGATAATTATGTCAACAGTCAGTATAGCCGCCTGGGTCTACGGCATGGTGCAGGGTGTCGGTTTTCGATTTTCAACACAACATCAGGCCACCGCGCTGGGGCTGACCGGATACGCCAAAAACCTTGATGACGGCAGCGTCGAAGTGGTGGCGTGCGGGGAGCAGGAAAAGGTGGAACAGCTGTTAGTCTGGCTGAAAGCCGGCGGGCCGACACATGCGCGGGTGGATCGTGTGCTCAGTGAGCCGACCGCACCCGGCGATTATAAAGAGTTCAAAATCAAATACTGAGGCGCGGGGGTTACAGGCACTTCACCGGTTTAGGCAGGCCCGCGATTTTTGTCGCCTGCTTGGCCGGGCCTTTCGGGAACAGCCGGAAGAGATAACGGCTGTTGCCTTTCTCTTCGCCATATTTTTGCGCCATGGCTTTGACCAGCATCCGCACGGCGGGCGAGGTATTAAACTCCAGGTAAAAGTCACGCACAAAACGCACGACTTCCCAGTGGGCATCTGTCAGCACGATCCCTTCTTCTTCTGCCAGCAGTGGCGCCATGCCTTCCTGCCAGTCTTTACTGTTTTTCAGGTAACCCTGAGCGTCGGTTTCAATAACCTGACCGTCAAACTCCAGCATAGAACCTCAAACCTGTAAAAATGCAGCAGGCAGTTTAGCAAAAAAGGTCTGCCTGAAAAAATAAAAAGCCCCGCCGGAAGGCGGGGCTGCAATTTACATCGGACCACAACAAAGAAAAGCAATCAGTTACGGGATGACAGACCCAGAATGCTCAGCAGGCTGACAAACACGTTATACAGCGAGACATACAAACTCACAGTAGCGCGAATGTAATTGGTTTCGCCGCCATGAATAATATTACTGGTTTCCCACAAAATCGCGCCTGCGGAGAACAGAATGAACAGGCAGCTGATCGCCAGAGACAGCGCCGGAATTTGCAGGAACAGGTTGGCGACAACCGCCACCAGCAGCACCACAAAGCCCGCCATCATCATGCCTGACAGGAACGACATGTCTTTGCGCGTGGTCAGCACGTAGGCCGAACAGCAGAAGAACACCAGCGCTGTACCGCCCAGGGCGAGCATAATAATGTCACCGGCACCGGCGGCCAGCAGTGAACTTAACAATGGCCCCAGCGTGTAACCCATAAAGCCGGTCAACGCGAAAGCGGAAAGAATACCTGCCGGGCTGTTAGCCGTGCGGTAGGTCAGGAACATCAGGCCATAAAACCCGACGATCGTCAGCAGAAAGCCGGGAGAAGGCAATCTCAGCACCGTACTCGCCGTCGCAGTGATCGCCGAAACGCCGAGAGTCAGGGCTAACAGGAAATAGGTGTTACGCAATACCCGGTGTGTGCTTAACAACGAGCCTGCGCGCGATGACGAAGAGGCAACGTAACGATCCATAATAAAATTCTCACTCTTATAAAAGGATTGGAGTCGGTGAAAATACAGTCAGATCGGAGTGTAAGTAGTTGCGCCGCGTCATTAAAGACGTTTTACCCTTCTTTACCTGCTCAGGGCGTGCGGGGCGCGGTTTCCTGACGTCAGAATCACCGAAATGATGCTTAAATCGCCGCTTATGAACAGAATGCCTGTTTTTCAGGCAAACGAACAGAATCAGGCTTTACAAGCGGATCGGCACTGTTTATAGTTCGCTTCGTTGCGGAGGGGTGGCCGAGCGGCTGAAGGCACCGGTCTTGAAAACCGGCGATGGGAAACCATTCGAGAGTTCGAATCTCTCCTCCTCCGCCATAAACAACACAAGAAAGCTGCTAAGCAATTAGCGGCTTTTTTTGTGCCTGTTATTCAGGCACGCGTCAGGGCATGCGTTTTAAATGCTCATAAAATCAACAAACTAGACTGAAAATAATGTTTGCATCTTTTTTCCGGTCTTGTATACTACGCCCCGTACTGAACGACTGACGTCGCAAAGTGCTTGTTGTTTACGGAGGGGTGGCCGAGCGGCTGAAGGCACCGGTCTTGAAAACCGGCGATGGGAAACCATTCGAGAGTTCGAATCTCTCCTCCTCCGCCATAAACAACACATCAAAGCTGCTAAGCAATTAGCGGCTTTTTTTGTGCCTGTCATTCGGCACATCCATTTGTCACTTCCCGTTGTCTTCGCAGTATGTCAGCCCGCTTGCTGCTGCCCGTACTGCCTTGGTGAACAACCAAGCGTGCGTTTGAACGCCGTACTGAAGGCGCTTTCTGATTCATAACCCAGCGACAACGCCACCGCCGATACCGGTTCTTTGCTGTTTGCCAGCCGGTCACCGGCCAGCAACATCCGCCAGCGGGTCAGGTATTCCAGCGGCGCGCTGCCGACGGCCAGCTTGAATTTCTGCGAGAACACCGAGCGCGACATGCCTGCCTGCTCCGCCAGCGTCTGCACCGTCCAGCGCTGCGCCGGGTTTTCATGCATTGCATTCAGCGCTTTGGAGAGTTGCCTGTCAGCCAGCGCGGCAAACCAGCCGCTGCTTTCCCCTTCCGCTGCGTTATCGACGTGCATCCGCAGCGCCTGCACCAGCATCATGTGCGCCATATGCTGCGCGATCAGCAATCCGCCTGGCCGCTGCTCACGCAACTCCTCCATCATCCGCTCAACCGCCCAGCGCAAACTGGCTTTGTCAGATTCTTTCGAGATGTGCACCACCGGCGGCAGCATTGCCAGCAGGGTAGAGGCGTGGGTGCCGCTGACCGCAAACCGGCTGCCGGTGAGGAAAAAATCCTTGCCGCCGTTGCAGGAAACCGTTCCGCCATCCCGCGCCTGCTGGAAAATTGGCCCGGCATCAACGGGCGGAATAGACAGATCGCTGGCGAGCCGGAACGGGCGGCCGGCCGGTAACACAAAGCAGTCTCCGGCTTTCAGATGCACGGCGCCTGGCACGGAATCGACCGCCAGCCAGCATTCACCGGTAATGATCGCGTTACATTTAATCGACTGATAGTGATCGGGGAATTGCACCGACCATGCGCCACCGGCTTCAAAACCTTTGGACATATAACTGCGTGGCTTCAGCAGTGACAACACATCAGAAAGAGGATCCATCAGCGGCTCCGGACGATTGCAAAGATAATGCGGACATTAGCGCATAGATCGTCTTTTCTCCAGCGCCTATAGTTTGCTCACTCAGGCATACCCATTTTCAGCCACAGCAAATTTAGTCAACAACAGGGGAATTCGAGATGCGTGTATTCGTTACAGGTGCAACAGGTTTTGTCGGTTCTGCGGTCGTGCAGGCATTGCTGCAGGCCGGTCATCAGGTGCTGGGGCTGGCGCGTTCAGAGGCCTCGGCGCAGGCGCTGACCGACGCGGGTGCCGACGTGCATCGCGGCAGTATTGAAGATTTGCAGAGTCTGGCCTCAGGCGCAGCACAGGCCGACGGCGTGATCCACACCGCGTTTATCCATGACTTTTCACAATTTCTGGAGAACTGCGAAAAAGACCGGCTGGCGATTGGCGCGTTAGGCGCCGCGCTGAAAGGCACAGATAAACCCCTGATCGTCACCTCGGGCACTGCGCTGGTGAGTAACGGTCACCTGGCGACGGAAAACGATTTACCCGATCCGCAGGGGCAAAACCCGCGCATAGCGTCAGATCAGGCGGCCGCAGCGCTGGCAGAGCAGGGCGTGCACGTCTCGCTGGTGCGTCTGCCGCCGTCGGTGCATGGCGCGGGTGACCACGGATTTGTGCCGATGATCATTGCCATGGCACGGGAAAAGGGCGAATCCGCCTATATCGATGCAGGGCAAAATCTCTGGCCAGCCGTTCACCGGCTGGATGCCGCCCGCGTGTTTGTGCTGGCGCTGGAAAAAGGCGCATCAAACGCCATTTATCACGCGAATTCAGAACAAGGCGTGCCTTTTCGTGAGATCGCCACCCTGATTGGCAAACACCTGAACCTGCCGGTGTTGAGTAAAAATGCGCAGGAGGCGGGAGAACATTTTGGCTGGTTTACCCATTTCGCCTCACTGAACAACCCGACTTCCAGCCAGATCACCCGCGAGGTTCTGGGCTGGAAACCTGAGCATCAGGATCTCCTGACCGATATCGACACCGCCGGCTATTTCAAATAATCGTATTTTACAGCCACGCAAACAGGTCACGCCGCTGACCTGTTTGCGTTTTTTGTCGTGGTGTTAATGGAGTTAATTGCCTAAAAAACGCCCCGAATCACACTTCGGGAAGATAAAAAATTTACCCTATTGCCTGCCAGATGTTATGCGCTATGTTGATTTTTAGTTTCTCAAATGTAACTAGAGGTTAACAATAATGACGAACAAATTACGATTCTCTCTGATTGCTGCGGCTGTAATGATGTCTTCCTCTGCCATGTCTGCATTACCTCAGGGCTATCCGGCCGACTATCAAAAAATCGTCGATGCGGCGACCAAAGAAGGCAAAGTCGTGGTGTATTCCACCACCGACACCAAAGCGGCAGGCCCGCTGATTCAGGGCTTTGAGGCCACCTATCCCGGCATTAAAGTTGAATATAACGACATGAACAGCACCGAACTGTACAACCGTTATATCAGCGAACAGGCGGCGGGCGGTACCAGCGGCGATGTGGTCTGGAGCTCCTCCATGGACACCGCGCTGAAACTGGCCACCGATTACGCGCAGGAATATAAATCGCCGGAACAGGGGCAGTTGCCGAAGTGGGCGGTGTGGAAAGACAAAGCCTACGGCACGACTTACGAACCTGTGGTGTTTATCTATAACAAGCGTCTGATCCCGGCCGGTGACGTGCCTGATTCTCACGCAGCGCTGGCGAAACTGATTGCCAGCCAGACCGATAAATTCAGGAAAAAGGTCACGACGTACGACATCGAGAAATCCGGCCTCGGCTTCATGCTCTCCGTGCAGGATTTCAAAGCCGATCCGAACTATTTCAAAACGCTGGCTGATGTCGCCAAAGGCGGTTTAGCGGTGCAGTCGTCCACCGGCACCATGATGGAACGTGTTTCTTCCGGCGAAAACCTGATCGGCTTTAACATCCTCGGTTCTTACGCTGAAGCCCGCGCCAAAACGGATCCGTCGCTCGGCATCTCTTATCCGAAGGATTACACCCTGGTGCTTTCCCGCGTTTCCTTCATCAGCCAGGAATCGAAAAACAGTAACGCCGCCAGACTGTGGCTGGATTATGTGCTGTCGGAAAAAGGCCAAAGCATTCTGGCGAACCAGGCCGACATTCCGTCCATCCGTAACGATATCGAAGGTAAAAACGACATCGACGGCATGACCAAAATGTTAGGCAACGCCCTCAAGCCTATTCCGGTGGACGAAACCCTGCTGGAATACCTGCAACAGAAAAAACGCCTCGATTACATCAAAGAGTGGCGCGCCGCTGCCCAAAAATAGCAGTTGGGGCGCGCATCAGCTCTGCGCGCCTCCCTTTCTCTTGCCTGATTTCGCTGCTAACCGAAGGGAAGTAACATGAATGCATTGCGCAGAAAGTGGCAAAGCCTGCCGCGTGGCATCGTGGTGCTGATAACCGCTCTGGTTATCTACATTCCGTTGTCGTTCATCGTGATACAAAGTTTTCTCTCCGCGCCGTTCTTTTCCCCGTCCAAAGAATGGAGCCTTGAGTCTTTTGAATTTATCTTCACCGATCCTGATTTCTATAAGGCACTGAAAAGTGGCTTTATTCTGGCGTTCGGGCTGGTGGTGATCGCCATTCCACTCGGCGGCATCCTGGCGTTTTTGATGGTGCGCACCGATCTCCCCGGCAGACGTCTGATTGAGCCGCTGATCCTGGTCCCTATTTTCGTTTCGCCGATGGTCCTGGGTTTCGGTTACGTGGTTGCCGCCGGGCCGGTCGGGTTCTTCTCGCTGTGGGCGCAGGCGATCCTCGGTTTCGTGCCGTGGAACATCTACGACATGTCGAGCATCGTGGTGATTGCGGGTCTGACGCACGTGCCGCACGCCTATCTCTATATTTCCTCGGCGCTGCGCAGCGTCGGGTCGGATGTTGAGGAAGCCGCGCGAACCGCCGGTGCTTCGCCGCTGCAGGTGATGACCGCGGTCAGTTTGCCGATGGTGCGCCCGTCGATTCTTTACGCCACCGTGTTGCTGTTTTTCCTCGGGCTGGAAGTGTTCGGCCTGATGCTGGTGCTGGGCGATCCGGAAGGCAACATGGTGCTGGCGACCTATCTGTATCAGCTGACCAACAAGCTCGGGACGCCGTCTTATCACCTGATGGCTGCCGTGGCGGTTGTGCTGATTTGCATCACTATCCCGCTGGTGATGTTGCAGCGCCGCCTGATGCGCACCGCCAACCGTTTTGTCACCGTGAAAGGTAAAGCGTCGCAGGCACGCGCGTTGCCGCTCGGCAAATGGCGCTGGGTGGCCGGTGCGGTGGTGGCGTTCTGGCTGACGGTCACCATTGGCGTGCCGTTGCTGGGTGTGGTTCTGCGCGCGTTTATCTCCAACTGGGGGGTTGGCGTGTCGCTGTGGGATGAGCTGTCGCTCAATACTTTCCGTACCATCTGGGAGCAGCCGAACCTGCTGCGCGCCATCGTCAACTCAATGGCAATTGGTGTTATCGGCGGCGCGCTGGCGGTGGCCTGTTACCTGTTTATCGGCATCGCCATGCACCGTAAACCGGACGGTGTCACCCGCTTCCTCGATTACAGCGTACTGGTGCCGCGTGCCGTACCGGGCCTGCTGGCCGGTCTGGCTTTCCTGTGGGTGTTCCTGTTCCTGCCGATGTGGCTCGATAACGCCCTCAAATCCGGCTGGCTTTCCGGTATGCCGTGGTCGCAGTGGTTGCGTGACAATCTGGTGGTCTGGCTGCGATCGCTGCGCAGCACCATTTTCAGCGTCTGGCTGGCCTACACCGTGGTGTGGATGGCATACGGATTGCGGCTGATCTCCTCGACGCTGTTGCAGGTCGGGCCGGAGCTGGAAGAGGCTGCGCGCAGTGCCGGTGCGACCCGCGGACAAATCACCCGCCACGTCACCATTCCGCTGTCGCGTTACGGGCTGATCGGCTCATGGTTGCTGATGTTCCTGATTTTTGAGCGTGAATATTCCACCGGTGTGTATCTGCTTTCGCCGGGTACCGAAACCATTGGCTCGATGCTGGTTTCCCTGTGGGCGGCCGGTGCCATTGATATCGTCGCCGCGCTCTCCTTTATTAACATCCTGCTGGTGGTGTTAGGTCTGGGTATTGCCCTTCGTTTTGGAGTCAAATTACATGATTGAATTATCGGTCGAGAATCTGCACTTAACCTACGGCGACAATCCGGTGCTCAAAGGCGTGTCGATGGATCTGAAACGTGGCGAAGTGGTCTCCTTGCTCGGGCCTTCCGGCAGTGGCAAAACCACCTTACTGCGTGCGGTTGCCGGGCTGGAAAAACCGACACAGGGCACCATTATCATCGGCAAAAACAGAGTCTACGACGGCACGCCGCGCAGCGAAATTCCCGCCGAAGAGCGCAATCTCGGGCTGGTCTTTCAGTCTTATGCGCTGTGGCCGCACAAAACCGTGTTTGAGAATGTGGCCTATCCGCTGAAGCTGCGCAAAGTCTCTGCCGGGGAAATTACCCGGCGCGTGCAGGCGGTACTGGATCAGCTCGGGCTGGGGCATCTGGGCAAACGCCATCCGCATCAGCTTTCCGGAGGGCAGCAGCAGCGGGTGGCGATTGGCCGCGCACTGGTTTACAACCCGCCGGTGATTTTGCTTGATGAACCGCTGTCGAATCTCGATGCCAAGCTGCGCGAAGAGGCACGGGTTTTCCTGCGCGAACTGATCATCAAACTCGGGCTGTCAGCGCTGATGGTGACTCACGATCAGAACGAAGCGATGGCAATTTCGGATCGCATTCTGCTGCTCAATAACGGCAAAATCGAACAGCAGGGCACACCGCAGGAAATGTACGGTTCGCCGAAAACGCTGTTTACCGCCGAGTTCATGGGCAGCAACAACCGTCTGCACGGCAAAGTGACCGAAGTCCGTGACGGCAAAGCGCGGATAGAAGGGAAAGGCTGGGTATTATGGGGGCAGGCGGGCGAAGGGGTGCAAAGCGGGCAGGAGGGGACGGCAGTGATCCGCGTCGAGCGCGTGGTGCTGGCGGGCGGGCCGGGGGATAATCAGCTGGAATTACCGCTGCTGACCAGCATGTATCTCGGTGACCGCTGGGAATATCTGTTCCGCACTGCCGGAGATGACTTCGTTATCCGTGCCTACGGTGCAGAAGTGCGCGATCCGCAGCATTGCCATCTGGCCTTACCGGAACAGCATGTGTGGATCTTCCCTAAAGTTTAATGAGTTAACTTAAGGCAACGACTTGACAGGCTCAGGGGGAATCCGCAAATTGGTTCCCCCTGATTGTTTAAAACGGTTTCTCCATGACTCAAAACACCTCTCCCGACGGCAACGACACCGTAAAAATCGCCAGCCTTGCCGATGTTCCGCATTACCTCGAGACGGTCACCGAATATCTGCACGGCGAATGGTCTGACTTCGCGCACTGGGCACAAAAAGATTATATCCGCCAACGCCTTGTGCAACGGATTGGCAGCCGTGGCCGTCAGTGCGTGCTGATCGCACTTGATGAGAAAGAGCAGGTGGTGGGCACGGCGGGCGTGATGCGTTATGAACTCAGCGATGTCGCGGAACGCAAATACTGGCTGGGCGAAGTGTTTACCTGTCATCATTTGCGCGGAAAAGGCATCGGCACGGCGCTGGTGAAAGCCTGCATTGCGCGTTCACGCGCGGCCGGCATTGATACGCTGTGGCTGTATACCCCCGATCAGCAGGGATTATACGGGCGTCTCGGCTGGCAGGAAGTGGAACAACGAGAAGTGAACGGCGAGCGGGTCAGTATTATGCAGCGCCCTCTGAACTGACGGCTGCCTCCTTTCTTCTGCGGACAGTCTCCTGCTGTCCGTGAAATATTTCTGTCATTTCCTGAGCGTAAAATTCTGCCACTTCCTTAAAATAATGCAGAATAATCATGATATTAACGCTCAGCTCCTTGCCTGGCAAAGCCAGATTCAGCAGATTATTTCGATCCGTTTTCACTCAGCGTCCGCGCGGCATACTTTTCGGGGTAATTTGCGTTATCGCCCTGTTTTCTGCTTTACAGATATTCTCCACGCTGGTGCTCACCAACATCCTCAGGGATGCCCGTAACAACGTCATTGCCACCGAAAGTCTGCGTCAGCAACAAGCCGTGATGGACAAAGCCCGTATGGAATTGCTGATGGCGAGCGACAAGCTGAACCGCGCCGGTATTTATTACATGCAGGATAAAGAAAGCGGCTCAGTGGGCAGCTGGAACAGCCTGCTGGAGGAATCGCTCGCGTCACTCAGCGCCTCGCGGACAGCCTTCGCCCGCTTCGGCAAGATGACGAAAGAGAGTGACAAGGCCGCCACAGAACTGAAAGCCAGCTATCAGATGTTCTACGACGGGCTGCGCGAACAGTCGGACGGACTGCAAAAAAACAACAATATTGATGCCTTCTTTGAAGTGCCGGTTCAGGCATTTCAGGACGATTTTAGCCAGAAGTATTACGCCTATTTGGCCGTGAACGAGCACACCGCCGTTTCACTCAGCGACCGGCTGCTTAACGCGCTGACTCAGGCGAAAACCCTGTTTATGGCTGCCCTTGCCGTGCTGGCGGTGATCGCCGTGCTGGTCTGGCGCGGTGTTTCCGCCTGGGTTATCCGCCCGTTACAGCGGATGATCGGCCACATCAGCGTGCTGGCCGCCGGGGATTTATCCCGCGAGGTGAAAGATGATCACTCGCGGGTCACCGAAATGCGCGAACTGGGCGTGAGCCTGCGCGATATGCAACGCGGCCTGCAAAAGCTGGTCAGCGAAGTGCGTGATGCCTCGGCGCATATTTTAGTGAACATCAATCAGATGGCCGAGGGTAACGAGGCGCTGTCGGCACAGGCGGCGATCCAGAGCCAGGAGCTGAATGCGGCCACCGAGCATATCACCCAGCTCAATGAACGGGTGAAAGAAAACGCCGCCCACGCACAACAGGCCAGCCAGCGGGCAGGGCAGGCCAAAAACGTGGCGACACGCGGCGGCGAGGTGATGGGGCAGGTGGACACGGCGATGAAACAGATCGTCAGCCAGTCTTCACAGATGAGTGAAATTGTCTCGATGATCGATAACGTGGCGTTTCAGACCAATATTCTGGCGCTGAACGCCGCAATTGAAGCGGCGCACGCCGGGCAGCACGGGCGCGGGTTTGCGGTGGTGGCGAAAGAAATTGGCCTGCTGGCGCAGAAAAGCAGCCATTCAACACGCGGCATTCATCAACTGATTGATGACTCCGTGCAGCAAATCGGGCGCGGTTCGGCCTCGGTGACGGTGCTGGGGAAAAGTCTGGAAGAAATTATCGCTATTTTTAACGGCCTGAGCGCGCTGGTGGAAGAGATCTCAGCCGCCACCCTGTATCAGGGGCAAAGTGTTCACGATGTCTCCGAACGCATTTCCGCGCTCAATCAGGTCACTTTGCAAAACGGTAAGCTGGCCGATCACGCCGCGGCCTCTTCGCGGCAACTGCTGAGTCAGTCGCAACGGCTGGAAAAAGCAGTGGCGCGCTTTGCGCTGGGGGCAGTCGGATAAGCCTCTGCCGCGCGCACATTCCCGCTTATTTCGTGTGCCAGGTGATCATGCTGCCTTCACTGTGCCCGGTCACCGGATCGGTGGCAGGCAGCGGTACGGCGCTGACCGCTTTGGTGCGCGCCGCCAGCTGTGACGGCTCATCATGGCAGAGATCGGCTTTCACCTGGGGCGGATAGGCGCCTACCAGCATAAAATCCTCGTCGGCGGAAATCTGTTTATGACCGATCCCCGCCGGTAGCAGCAACACATCGCCGGTTTTCACCTCAATCAGTTTTCCCTTTTCCCCGCCAAGTTGCAGCGTGGCGGAACCGGCGAACACGCCCAGCGCTTCGTGGGTATTCGAATGGAAGTGAGTGAAGGTGTAGACCGGGTAGCGCCACTGCGGTGGCCAGCCGTTGGAACGGAACAGGTGCTCGAGATAGTCGGCATTATCGGCAACGTTTGGCGGAATAACGCGATGATAAATCATCACCGGCAGCCGGTTGTTAGGCACGCCGCCTGACGGCTTATCAATCAGCAAAGTCTCCATCGCAACCTCCCGTGGGATGGCAAATCCAATACGCGGCAGTGGCATCAGAGCGATGACACCCAGCAACGTGACAAACCGACGTCGATCCACAGGCATCAGGCCGGGCTCCTTTTCTCTCAATGGCTTACCTCTTTCATGTATAGAACATAACTGTCTGAAAATCATCTTCGTCAGACAGATTTAAGAGGGGAAACCCGCAGGCGGCTTATCAGATAAAACTTAAAAACTGTAGCTTTCAACAAATAGAAGTCATATTCAGTGGATAAATGCCTTATCTCTTCTATGCTTAACTTGCTTATACAAAAATAGAAAAAGTACTCAGGAGGAGATGTTATGAATAAGAAAATGTTACTTGTGGTGGCGACAGCCGTTTCTGTACTGGCAGGGTGTCAGACTTACGACCGCGCAGCGAGCTACGTTAAAGAGCCTGTGGTCAGCGATGTGAAAGTCGGTATGACGAAAACGCAGGTTCGCGCTATTGCAGGGCCACCATCAACAGAAGCGACGCTTATCCATGCGAAAGGCACTTGCCAGACGTATGCAGTGGCTCCGCGTGATGGTAAAGCACAGACTTACTTCGTCAGCTACAACGACACCGGTCATGTCATGAACAAAGGCTACCAGTCTTGTTCTGACTACGACAAAGACCCGCAAGCTGCTCAGTAATCTGCTTTGAATTATCTGGGAAGGCTCACCGGCCATCCCGGCTTTCCCCTCGCAAGAGGGGAAAGAATCAGACCTCAGGCTTTCTCCGTCACAATCCTCACACCGACTTTACTCACCTGATGACCGTCCATTTCGGCAATCGTCCACGTCAGACCATCCCATTCAATATGGTCACCGATCACCGGCTCACCGCCCAGTAATCTGATCACGAAGTGCCCCAGCGACTGCGACTGATCCACCGTTTCTTCCAGATTCAGCCCGTAAAGCTGTGAAATCGCGTCCAGAGGGGCATCGGCCTGCAAGATGAAATCACCGAAGAACCGGTCGTCGAGCACCACTTTATTGCTGTCACTGAACAATTTACCCAGCTCCGGCAGGTGCTTTTCCTGACCAATGACACAGAGAATATCGCCCTCTTTCAGCCGCGTACTGCCGGTGGGGTGCAACATCTCTTTGCCACGGAACAGGGCGGCAATTCGCGTTTCCTTCGGCATTTGCAGATCACGCAGCGCTGCGCCGACGCACCACTTCTCCGAGCCCAGCTGATAAATAAACTGTTCCCAGTCGTTATACACATCGATATCCAGCCCGAGGCGGGAAATCGGCGTCGGCTGCGGCGGAACCAGTACCTTCGCTTTTTTCGCCGCAAACCCCAGCGACGTACCCTGCACCAGCAGAGAAACCAGCACGATGAAAAAGGCGACGTTGAAGAACAGCGTGGCGTTCGGTAATCCGGCCATCATCGGGAACACCGCCAGAATGATCGGCACCGCGCCGCGCAGGCCAACCCACGAGATAAAGAACCGTTCGCGCAGGGTGAAGTTTTTGAACGGGATCAGACTGACGAAAACCGACAGCGGCCGCGCGAGCAGGATCATCCACAGCGAGAGCGCCAGGGCAGCGACGGCGATGGGCAACAGATCGCTTGGCGTCAGCAGTAATCCCAGCACCAGGAACATGCCAATCTGGCTCAGCCACGCCAGCCCGTCGAAGGTTTGCATAATCCCGTGGCGGTTGCGGATCGGCATATTGCCCAGCATCAGCCCGCACAGGTAAACCGCCAGAATACCGCTGCCTTCCAGCGCCATGGTAGCGGCGTAAACCAGCAGGCCACCGCTGAAGGCCAGCAGCGGGTATAAACCGGCGGCCAGGGTGATTTTGTTGATGAGTTTGTGCAGCAGCCAGCCGCCGCCGAGGCCAAACACGATGCCGAGGCCAAACTGGCGCACCACATCCACGATAAACATCAGGCTCAGCCCGTGTTCACCTTTGGAAATCATGTCGATCAGGGTGATGGTCAGGAACACCGCCATCGGGTCATTACTGCCGGATTCTATCTCCAGCGTGGCGCTGACACGCTCGTTGAGGCCTTTACCGCCAATCAGTGAGAACACGGCGGCGGCATCGGTCGAGCCGATAATCGCGCCAATCAGCAGGCCCTGCATCAGATCGATGTGGAACAACCACGCCGCCGCCATGCCGGTCAGCCCTGCGGTGATCAGCACGCCGACGGTGGCCAGTGACAGGGCAGGCCACAGCGCGACACGAAACGACGAGGCCCGCGTGCGCATCCCGCCGTCGAGCAGGATCACCGCCAGCGCCAGGTTACTGACCAGATACGCTGCCGGATAATTATCGAATGCGATCCCGCCGATGCCGTCGACCCCCGCCAGCATACCGATGGCGAGGAAAATGACTAAAATAGGGATGCCAAGCTTAGAAGAGAACGAACTGAGCAAAATGCTCGCTGCGACTAACAGGGCGCCAATAAAGAAAAGTGTGTTGATCGTGCTGGCGTCCAAGAGTGTTCTCCTTGTAAAGCATGAGTGGCGCGGGGGAAGTGCGGTTTCATCATCAGTGACGAGGTGACTAATTTATCAGGAAAATGAGCCCCTTGCTGGGGTCATTTCGGATTTTTATTAGTTGCACTTAAGAATAAAAAACTATGCTTAATGATGAGAGAAGTCTATCTGCAATCAGTCAACAGGAGCAGCAAATGAGTGAATTTACCGGCGTACACCGTGAAGTGCTGGAAGATGGCAGCATCAAACATGTGGTTATCCGTGATGCAGCGGGCAATGAGCAGGCAATGGCCGCAAAAGATTACATTTCGCAAGGGATCCAGCCGGAACTCGATGAGTTGCCCGAAGTGGGCACCTCTGAGGAATTTCCGGTATCCGGCAAAGGCTGAATCCCCGCCCCGCGCACGCGCGGGGAACGCCTTTTTTACACGCCTAAACGGTCACGCAGTGAATAGTAAGCGGCACCAAGCATGGTGAACGGCACCTGGAAGTTGCGGCCACCGAAGAAGGGCATGTGCGGCAGACGGGCGAAGGCGTCAAACCGCTCGGCGTCGCCGCGCAACATCTCGGTGATGAGCTTTCCGGCCAGATGCGTGAGCGTCACCCCGTGCCCGCTGTCTCCCTGCATATAGTAGATATTATTTTCCAGCCGTCCGAACTGCGGCAGGCGCGAGAGCGTCAGCAGGAAATTGCCGCCCCAGCGGTAATCAATCTTCACGCCCTTAAGCTGCGGGAAGGTGCGGTTGAGCTTGGGCAGGATCACTGAATCAATATTCGGCGGATTTTTGCCGCCATAGGTCACGCCCCCGCCATATAACAGGCGGTTATCGGCAGTGAGGCGGAAATAATCCAGCAGATAATTGCAGTCCTCCACGCAATAATTATTGGGCAGCAGGGAGAGCGCCATATCGTCCGACAGGGGTTCGGTGGCAACAATCTGTGAACCGCACGGCATGCTGAGGCGCGTAAGGCGCGGGGCCAGTTGCTGGCTCAGATACGCATTGCCCGCCAGGATCACATATTTGGCTTTGACCTGACCTTTCGCCGTGTGGACCAACGCCGGGTCGCCGTGGTCGATGCGCGTCACCGCCGAGCCTTCATAAATACGCCCGCCGTGACGGCGCACCGCTTCGGCTTCGCCCAGCACCAGATTGAGCGGGTGAATATGGCCGCCATTTTTATCCAGCAGCCCGCCGACGTAACGGTCGGTGGCGATCTCGCGGCGGATGGCACTTTCATCCAGCAGGGTTAATTCGGTATGTCCGTAACGGTTCCACAGCTTTTGCTGGTCACGCAGTTTTGACAGCTGGCGTGAACTCAGCGCGGCAAACACGCAGCCGGGGCGATAGTCGCAGTCAATAGCGTACTGGTCGATGCGCTGACGGATAATGTTCGCGCCTTCAAACATCATGCTGCCGAGCATATCTGCGGTCTGCCGCCCGTAACGATCTTCAATCACATCAATATCACGGCTGTAGGAATTGACCACCTGGCCGCCGTTGCGCCCGCTGGCGCCCCAGCCGACGCGGGCGGCTTCTAACACCACCACGTCATAACCGGCTTCACAAAGGTATAAGGCGGAAGAGATGCCGGTGTAACCGGCGCCGACAATACAGACATCGCACTCAATATTGTCAGTCAGCTCCGGCCAGGGCGCATGCGCATTGACGGAGCTGGCGTAGTAGCTGTCGGTGTGAGGCGCACCGACGGCGCGGGGACTTCCTGTTTGAGCACTCATAATGACATCCTTCTTTGGGTTCCCGTTGCCACGCCCGGATCCGGTGACAACTAGAAGGTATTAGGGGTATGTGCACTGACTATCCTGCAAATCCGCGTAGAAATATTACTGAAGCTGTGGGGGTTAGCAGTGTTAATGGCATAGCTTTGCCCCGCACGCAGCGGATAACGTTGACCGTTGACGGTTAAAATGATTTCTCCTTCTAACAACGTACCGACTTCTTCTCCCTGATGTTTGATTTTGTCGCCAGTGGTACTGCCGGGCTGATAGGTTTCCAGCAGCATGGCGACCGCGTGGTTTGGCGTGCCGTTGTGCACCATTTTCATGGACACTCCCCGGCTGCCGATTTCAATCAATTCCGCCGAATCAATGACAATTCTCGGTTTGTCACTTTCCCGCGTTTCAGCAAAAAATTCCGATAACGACAGCCCATATACCCGTAATAACTTTTGCAGCGTACTCACAGCGGGGCTGACTTTATCCTGCTCGATGGTGCTGATGGCGCTGTGCGTCAGGCCAGACAACTCGGCGGCTTTACGTTGGGACATGCCGAGTTGCTGACGAATTTCAGAAAGCCGGCGACCAGGCGCCAGACTGACTTCGCTCATCCGTCTATTCCTCGCGAGCGCTCCGGGCCTGATGGCCTTTGCGGCAGGCATTGATAAATGCGTTGAACAACTGACGGGACACCGGGTCCGTCAGGCTGTGCCATTCAGGGTGCCATTGCACACCCAGAGCAAAGGGATGGTCGCGCACACTCACGGCTTCCACCAGATTATCCGGCGCACGGGCTTCCACATTCAGTTCTGCGCCCAGACTTTTCGCCCCCTGACCGTGCAGGGAATTCACCTGAAACTGCTGATAATCAGGTAACAATTCCGAAAGTAATCCCCCCGGCGCAATGTGAACCGGATGCACAACGTTGTATTGATCATCATGCGGCAGGGTGGTGTCTTCTCGGTGATCCATATATCCCGGCACCTCCTGTACCTTGCGATGCAGCGTGCCGCCGGTGGCCACCACTAACTCCTGCAAACCGCGGCAGGCCGCGAACAGCGGGATCTTCTTATCCAGTGTGGCGCGGATAAGTTGCAGACTCAGGCGATCCCGCCCCGGATCGGCAAGCTCCTCGACACCTTCTTCACCGTACTGATGAGGCTCAATATTACTGGGGCTGCCGGTGAGGAAGATGCCGTCAAGGCCTTGCAGGATCTGGTCTATCGCGCCTTCACGCGCTGCCAGCTCATGCGGCAGGCAGACGGGCAGGGCGTCGGCGTTGAAAATGGCGTCCAGATACTTTTCGTGAACGGTGAGTGCAGGGTTTTCATCAACAGAATTCTCACACATGACTACCCCAATGATCGGTCTGTAGCTGGTCTGTTTCCCCGCTGATGCCGTGGAAAATATATTGCCCATAGTCCCGCCTCGTTGAGTAAGTGAATGGAATAACAGGTCGTGCCTCCCCGCACGCTGTTTTAACGCATTTGATCAGTGATGATGGCCTTCTTCTGTCCAATTTAGCAGCGCCATGATGGCTTTTCAAACAGAGTTGTTACTGAATTGTATGTGTTGCAAAAAATTTATGTTAAGGCTAGGGTTAATCATATGGCCTATATTTTGAGCATGGCCGGGCGGGTAACAGACACACCAGAAGAAGATGACAAATGAGAAAACTGCGTTGAACAGAGCAACCAAACGGTAAGGCTTAACCGGCAGGCATCATGGTGGTGCCGTTGACGCCGGAATCCAGCAAATGGCGGAAAACCTATGCAAGCGACTGAACTGATGAATGAAATTAAGAAAGAGATTAGCGAGAACACCTCTCTTGCTAAGCACATTGAAGAGCGAAGTAGCGCGTTCCAGGATGAAGTAACCCACTACCTGGAGCGTCACCCGCAAACCCTTCACGTCGACGTCCTGCTCACTGATCTCAATGGTTCCTTCCGCGGCAAACGCGTTCCCATCTCCGCCCTGCGCAAACTTGAAAAAGGCTGTTACTTCCCGGCATCGGTTTTTGCCATGGACATTCTCGGGAATGTTGTGGAAGAAGCGGGTCTTGGGCAGGAGCTTGGCGAACCCGACCGTAACTGTATTCCCGTCCCCGGCACCTTAACGCCGTCAGCGTCTGACCCCGAACACACCGGCCAGCTGTTGCTGACCATGCTTGACGAAGATGGCACTCCCTTTGACGTTGAACCCCGCAATGTGCTGAATCATATCTGGCAAACATTGCGCCAGCGGGGATTATTCCCGGTGGTAGCGGTAGAGCTGGAGTTTTATCTGCTCGACAGGCAGCGCGATGCGGAAGGCTATATCCAGCCGCCGTGTACGCCCGGTACGCAAGAGCGCAGCATGCATACGCAGGTCTATTCCGTGGATAATCTTGATCACTTCGCCGATGTGCTGAGTGACATTGACCGTCTGGCACACATTCAGGGCTTGCCGGCCTCGGGTGCCGTGGCGGAGTCCTCACCGGGACAGTTTGAAATCAATTTGCAGCACAGCGAAAATATTCTGCGCGCCTGTGATTACGCCCTGATGCTTAAGCGTCTGGTGCGCCTTGTGGCGGAAAATCATGAGATGGACGCCACCTTCATGGCGAAACCATACGATGACTACGCGGGCAGCGGGATGCACATCCACCTCAGCGTGCTCGATGACAATGGCAAAAACCTGTTTGCCAATACGGATGGTCAGGATTCAGAACTGATGAAACGCTCACTGGCCGGGATGATCGCACTGATGCCCGCGTCGATGGCGATTTTAGCGCCGAACGTCAACGCGTTCCGCCGCTTCCAGCCGGGCATGTATGTGCCGACGCAGGCGTCATGGGGGCATAACAACCGCACCGTCGCGCTGCGCGTACCCTGCGGCGGCGTGGCCGATCATCGCGTTGAGTACCGCGTTGCCGGTGCGGATGCCAACCCTTATTTAGTGGTCGCCACCGTGCTGGCGGGCATGTTGTTCGGGCTTGATAACGATCTGCCGTTGCCGGAACCGGTCACCGGGAACGGTCTGGAGCAGGAGGGTATTCCGCTGCCCATCCGCCAGAGCGATGCCCTGTATGATTTTGATGAACAACCGGCGCTGAAAAAGTACCTCGGCGAACGTTTTTCGCAGGTCTATCACGCCTGTAAATCCGATGAGCTGTTGCAGTTTGAACGCCGTGTGACGGAAACCGAAATCGACTGGATGTTGCGTAACGCCTGATTTCCTTCGCAACGGGCGCCGTTTTTACGTTATCAGCGCCCGCACTTTGAGGAAATCCATGCACGAATGTTTAAATCTGGAAAAGAATTTGTAACTGAAAGCCTATGAATCTTGTCATTCATGCGTGATTTGTGCAAAATACGCCGCACTGCAGATAACCGACGCTTAAAGGCGCCGGTTATTTTTTTTGTATGTGCAGTACCCAAACTAATTCAACAGAGGCCGGACCCAGATCCGGATAGATAACAAGGTTCGTGTGCGATCCCAAATTAACAACGGTCGCCACTATGAGGAAATGTAACATGGGGCAATATTTCAAACCTGTACCGGTGCCTGCCGGTGCTTCTTTCCGCTGCGGCCACATTCGCTCAGCCTTCACTTGCGTCTCCAGCGATGTGAAGATCTATCCCCCGTTTACTGGTAATAACTCACGAAGTTTTCCCTGTACGTTGCGTTCAGAGGCGTTTAAGCGCCCGGTGTCTGCAATTCAGGGAGGACTGAGCCATGTCTGCTAATACATCTGCCGCTCCGGCCACTCAGCGCGTTCAACTGCGTAAAACCCTGACGCTGGTTCAGGTTGTGATGATGGGTCTTGCCTATCTGCAACCGATGACCATTTTCGATACCTTCGGCATCGTTTCCGGCCTGACCGATGGTCACGTCGCGACCGCGTACATCTTCGCGCTGATCGCCGTTCTGTTTACCGCCGTGAGCTACGGCAAACTGGTGCAGCGTTTCCCGTCTGCCGGTTCTGCTTATACTTACGCGCAAAAAGCCATCAGCCCGCACGTCGGCTTTATGGTGGGCTGGTCATCACTGCTGGACTACCTGTTCATGCCGATGATCAACATCCTGCTGGCGAAAATTTACCTGGAAGCGATCTTCCCCGGCGTGCCGTCGTGGATATTCGTTACCGCGCTGGTGGCGATGATGACTGCGTTCAACCTGCGCGGCATCAAAGTGGTGGCTAACCTCAACAGCATTATTGTGGTGGTGCAGGTGGCGATCATGGTGGTGTTCCTGGGGCTGTTAGTCCGTGGTGTTTACATGGGCGAGGGCATGGGGACGCTGGCGACCACCAAGCCGTTCTTCAGTGAAAACGCACACGTAGTGCCGATGATCACCGGTGCGACCATTTTGTGCTTCTCGTTCCTCGGCTTTGACGGCATCAGCTCGTTGTCAGAAGAAACGCCGAACGCGGGCAAGGTCATCCCGAAAGCGATTTTCCTGACCGCGCTTATCGGCGGGATCATCTTTGTTGTGGTGTCTTACTTCCTGCAACTGTACTTCCCGGACATTTCACGCTTTAAAGATCCGGACGCTTCACAGCCTGAAATCATGTTGTACGTGGCCGGTAAGTTCTTCCAGTCCGTCATTCTGTGCTTTAGCTGCGTAACCGTTCTGGCTTCCGGCATGGCGGCGCACGCCGGTGTTTCCCGTCTGCTGTACGTGATGGGCCGTGACGGCGTATTCCCGGAAAAACTGTTTGGTTATGTGCATCCGAAATGGCGTACCCCGACCTTCAACGTCTTGCTGGTTGGCGTGGTGGCGATGTCTGCGGTGACCTTTGATCTGGTCACGGCGACGGCGCTGATCAACTTCGGCGCGCTGGTGGCATTCACCTTTGTAAACCTGTCGGTGATTTCCCAGTTCTACATCCGTGAAAAACGTAACCGTACGCTGAAAGATCACATCAACTATCTGATCCTGCCGGTGATTGGTGCGCTGACCGTGGGTGCGTTGTGGCTGAACCTGGAATCCAGCTCCATGACGCTGGGTCTGGTGTGGGGCGCTATCGGGTTGGGTTATCTGGCGTTTATTACCAATGCTTTCAGGAAGCAGCCGCCGCAGATGAGCGGGGAGATCGCCCCCGAGGCGTAATTGCAGAGGGCCGCTGCAATGGGGGCTTTTATTGCTGACGCGGATTGAGGATATTTCGGTTTCTCACTGTCTGCGATTACCTGAACTTTTGCGCCGAAACCGAGCAGAGGGGAAAGACTTTTCCCCTCTGCACTCCCCTCGCTTTTTCAAACACGTGCCATGCAGACAGGCTATGTTTCAGCTATTCCTGCTATTGCCGCAAAATCCCGTCGCTGCGCGATTCCCTTCGGTCGGGTTACAACCCGCGCAAAAAACGCGGTTTTTCACCTCTCCCTCCGGCGTGATTTCTGAACGCGGCTAGTGGCTTCCGGGTCACAACTTCACCCGTTCGGATCACTTTAAAAGCAAAACGCGTTGCTCAACATTCATCTGATATTGCTTTTGAAATCATCATTCATCTGGTTTTGATTTTGAAAAAAGGTGAGAGGGCGCGATCAAAAAATCCTGCCGAACGGAGCGGCTTCGAGACCTTAGGCTCGAAGACCGGGAGAGGGCACCGCGCAGCGGCAGGGTTTTGCGCCACTCACTGTTGCCACAGGATATGTCCGCCATGCCAGCGATAGCGCGCAGTAAAAAGCGGGGAGGAATCCAAAGGAGGGAAAGCACTTCCCTCCTTTGGGCGGTTTCGGCGCAGCGCGTTAAGTGAACACTGCAATTAAGAAACCGAAATAACCTCGGTCAGGTTGGAAAGGCCGCCATTGCAGCGGCTTCTGCAATCTACGAGGCTAACCGTTTCCCATATTCAAACAGCGCCCCGAGAAGCGCCATCTTCTCCCCATCTCCCTCATGCAAGTTATAGAGCGCTTCAAGCTCTAATGCATAATTCTGAAAACGCTCGTCGGTGAGCTTGGTCTGACGATGTAACATCCAGCGCTTTTGTTCGGCATCCGTCAGCGTCTCGGGGTAGTTGCGTGCGCGGAAACGGAACAACAGCGGTTCGATGCGGGAATCATTAAACGTCAGATCCAGCGCAGGAAGATTCTCCGGGCGGGTTTCCAGAATGATGCGCATGGCGGCGCGATCGGCATCGCTGAAGAAACCGTCGTAAAGGCGGGCATCAACGTCGTCCGATGGCGTAAACGGCTCGGCTTCGGCGAACATCGTCACCACTTTCTCGCGCACCTGCGGGTTCTGGCGCAGCAGTTGCAGGTTTTCCAGACAGCGCTGACGATCAATCCCCAGCCGCTCGGCGTTTTCCGGCAGCAGCGTTTTGGCCGGCGCCAGCACCGGGCATTTATTGACGTGCACCAGTTTAATTGGCAAAGGCGATTGCCCCGCCTGCAACGCGTCGCGGCGGCTGTAGAGGCGCTCGCGCATCTCATCAGGAGTGAGATCCAGCAACGTCGACATATCACCGGCCAGATCGCACATGATCACGGCGTTTTTATTCTCAGGATGCCACGCCAGCGGTGCAACCCACGCGGTGTTACCGCGCGCGGCGCCGAACATGCCGGAGACGTGCACCAGCGGCGCCATCGAGGGAATGTCGATCAGCGTATTGAGTTTATGTTTGCTGCGATGCTCGAGCAGGAAGCTGAACAGGCGCGGTTGTGCCTGCCTCACCAGTTTCGCCATGGCGATGGTGGCGTAGACATCGGCCATCGCGTCGTGGGCATTTTCGTGTTCGATGCCGTTGGCTTTGGTCAGATGTTCGAGGCGGAAACTGGGGAAGCCTTCGTCGTTTTCCGGCCAGTTGATGCCTTCCGGGCGCAGCGCATAGCAGGCGCGCATCACGTCGAGGAGATCCCAGCGCGAATTGCCGTTCTGCCAGCTGTAGGCATAGGGGTCGTAAAAGTTGCGGTAAAGAATGTTGCGGCTGACTTCATCGTCGAAACGAATATTGTTATAGCCGACGATGCAGGTGGCCGGCACGCTGAACGCCTGGTGAATTTGCGCGGTAAACTCCGCTTCGCTCAGGCCGCGTTCCAGCGCAATCTGTGGCGTTATGCCGGTGATCATCACCGCTTCCGGTTCCGGCAGGTAATCATCAGAAGGGCGGCAATAAATCACTAACGGCTCTTCGATGATATTGAACTCTTCGTCAGTCCTCACCCCGGCAAATTGCGCAGGGCGATCCAGCGCCGGATTTTTACCGAATGTCTCGTAATCGTGGAAGTAGAATGTTTTTTGAGGCTTGTCTGACATGACGAAGATAACCTTATCAGTGCGGAATTGGGGGTGAATCGCCGGATAGGATACCATCCGACGCAACGATGTCATGACAAAATCCTCAGTCGCGCAACAGACCCCGCAAATCGCCGGCATTTCCCGCACGCATCCCGCAAAACCCTGACCAAACCGGGGTGATCCCCTTTACTAACTCGGCTAAACTAACGTTCTCATTGAATAATCGCCGATGGCAGGCCAAACGTGCGTCTCGACAAGAAAATTTCCCCGCTGGATAACGTCATATATCGCCACTACCGCATCACCCATGCGCTGCGTATTGCACTGGCGTTTATCCTGACATTCCTGATCGTCCGCCTGACTCACATCCCTGAAGGCACCTGGCCGCTTATCACGCTGGTGGTGGTGATGGGGCCGATTTCATTTTGGGGTAACGTGGTTCAGCGGGTGATGGAGCGCGTCAGCGGGACGGTACTGGGATCGGCGTCGGGCCTCATCGCCTTGTGGCTGGAACTCTATTCGCTGCCGCTGATGCTGGTCTGGTGTGCCATCGTGATGTTCGTCAGCGGTTATCTGACGCTCGGAAAACGTCCCTACATGGCGCTGCTGATCGGCATTACGCTGGCCGTGGTGTGCGGGGCAGGGCCGGGAGATATGGAAATGGCGCTGTGGCGTTCCGGTGATGTGATATTCGGCTCATTTTTGGCGCTGTTTTTTGCCAGCATTTATCCGCAGCGCGCCTTTATTCACTGGCGCATGCAGATGGCCGACTACCTGATGTCCCTCAACAAAATTTACAGCGCCTGGCTTTCCCCCAATCTGCTTGAACGCCCGCACCTGCATGGCAAGCTGAAATCGGCGATGAGTCAGATGGTGAAAATGCGTTCACTGTTTGCGCCCGCCAGCAAAGAATCGCACATTCCCCGCGAGGTGTTTGACGCTGTCCAGACCCTCAGCCGAAATCTGTTGTGTACGCTCGAACTGCTGGCCGATGCCTACTGGAGTTCGCGCGAAAGCCATTTCCTGATGCTCAACGCGCGCACCTTGCGCAGTGCGCAGTTGCTGATACTGGATACGCTTGAAAAACTGAGCCTGATGTTGCTTAACGGCACGCGGGGCGATGAACTGAAAATCAGCCATCAGCTGAATGAATCTGCAGAAGAGCTGAAAGCGCTGATGGCAGAAATGAATGCCGCCCACCATCTGGAAGCGCAAGTCTATGGTTACGTCTGGCTGAGCGCGCAGGTGGCGGAACAACTGAAGTCAATGGGAGATCTGATCACCCTGACCATGCAAAAAGAAGAAGCTCAAATAAGCAGCGGTAAAACGCCGAAAGCATGAAGGGATTTTTTTCTGCCGCCTAAAACGGGTAAGATGGCGGTATTGGACGATTATCTGAGCGCGCAGCACGCACTTTGCTCCTCTTTTTGCTAAGTTGTTATTCACTGTCAGTCACATGTGAATAAGCGGTTGCGACAAGTCAGTCACTGAATCTGTGTAACTTAATCGAAGGTGTTAAAATGGACAATATCAATAAGCCGAGTTTCCAGGACGTTCTGGAGTTTGTGCGCATTTTCCGTCGTAAAAACAAATTACAGCGTGAAATTGCAGACAACGAAAAGAAAATCCGCGACAACCAGAAGCGCGTTCTGCTCCTCGACAACCTGAGCGATTACATCAAACCAGGCATGAGCATCGACGAAATTCAGGCGATCATTGCCAGCATGCGCGGCGACTATGAAGATCGCGTTGATGATTACATCATCCGCAATGCAGACCTGTCGAAAGAACGTCGTGAAATGTCCAAAAAGCTGAAAGCGATGGGCGAAATCAAAGCCAACGAAACCAAGTAATTTCGTTGTCGCCAAAAGCAAAAAACCGGGCTTAAGCCCGGTTTTTTTATGTCCAGAATGCGTGAGTGACGATTAATGCAGATGAGACAGGCTGGCCGCGCTTATCCGCAAACCCTGATCGTTGAAGACCATGCACCGTTCGGCCTCAAACCAGGTGGTCAGGCTCTGGTACGGGTTGAACGCCATATCGCCCGGCAGCAACATTTTGAATCCGTCGGTGCCGTAACACTGGCCGAACAGATAGGTGCTGTTGCCCAGCCGCTCAACCACTTCGCAGTTAAATTCCAGCGCATTCTCTGTTTCTTTTGACAGCAAATGCTCGGGGCGAATGCCCAGGGTAATGCGGTCGCCGCTCGCCAGTTCGGGGGTGCGCAATGCCAGCGTCAGGGTTTTCTCCGGCGTAAGGCGCACTTCCAGCCGCTCCGGCTGCCAGCTCAGCACCTCGGCGGGCAGGAAATTCATTTTCGGTGAACCAATAAAACCGGCAACAAATTTATTGACCGGATTGTAGTAAAGGTCCATCGGCGCGCCCATCTGCTCTATTTTTCCATAATTCATCACCACGATTTTATCCGCCAGCGTCATGGCTTCGGTCTGATCGTGCGTCACGTACACCATGGTGGTTTTCAGTTCCTGATGCAGTTTGGAAATGTGTAAACGCATATCAACGCGCAGTTCGGCATCCAGGTTAGAAAGCGGTTCATCGAACATAAATACCTGCGGATTGCGCACAATCGCGCGGCCAATGGCGGTGCGCTGGCGCTGACCGCCGGAGAGTTGCTTCGGTTTTCTGTCCAGCAGATGGGAAAGTTGTAACGTCTTGGCGACCATCTCCACCTGATGGCGGATTTCCTCTTTCGGCACGCCGTTCACTTTCAGTCCGTAGCCCATGTTTTCGGCAATGGTCATGTGCGGGTAGAGCGCGTAAGACTGAAACACCATCGCCACGCCGCGGCGTGAAGGGTCAACGTCGTTCACCCGCTGCTCCCCAATGTAAACGTCCCCTTCGGTAATGTCTTCCAGCCCGGCAATCATGCGCAGCAATGTGGATTTCCCGCAGCCGGACGGCCCGACAAACACCGTAAATTCTCCGTCTTCAATATCAATATTGATGTCATGCAGCGTCACTGTTTTATCGAAACGCTTCACCACATTCTTAAGTCTGATGCTGGACATATTTGGCCTCTTAAAGATTCATACCGCTGATATTTCGGACTATAACCACCTTGTGTAAACGTTTGCACAGGTCGGTTCGAATTTTGGAGAGGAGATCACACAATACACATCTTTTGGTAGTGATTTTAGAATTCAAAGTTTAACGTATAACACGAATTCGGAAGCGACATTAATCACTGTGTTGTCAGGTTTTAAAGGGTTTTAAACACGGGTTATTGATTGGGTGTCGTCAGGTTCTACACAAAAATGTTATACCTTCACATCCAGGAGCAACAATGAAAATTACACACCTTACTGCCTTGGTACTGATGTCGTTAAGCCTGAGCAGCCAGGCTGTCCGGGCAGCCGAGGGACAGCTACTTATCTGGGAAGATATTAAGAAATCTTCCGGTATTTCCGACGCGGTGAAAGATTTTGAAAAAGAGAACAACGTCAAAGTCGTTGTGCAGGAAACGCCTTATGCACAACAAACGGAGAAATTACGTCTGGATGGTCCGGCAGGCATCGGCCCCGACGTCGTCGTGATCCCCAATGATCAGCTCGGTACGGCGGTTGTGCAGGGGTTACTGGCCCCGCTGACCCTCGACAAAGCGTTCACCGACAGCTTTACGCCTTCGGCGATCAACGCGTTCCAGCTGAAAGGCCAGACCTACGGCGTGCCAAAAGCGGTGGAAACGCTGGTGCTGATTTACAACAAAGACTTACTGCCGAAAGCACCGGCGACGCTTGACGAGTATTACACCTTCTCCAAAGAAGAGCGGGCGAAAGGCAAATACGGCCTGTTAGCCAAGTTCGACGAAGTCTATTACGCCTACGGCGCGATGGCATCGATGGGGGGGTACATTTTCGGTAAAGATGCGAAGGGCGAGATCAACGTCGAAGACATCGGCCTGAACAAACCGGGCAGCATTGAAGCGGTGACCTATCTGAAAAAATTCTATGCCGACGGGTTATTCCCGGCAGGGATCACCGGCGAAAACGGACTGAATGCCATTGATTCCCTGTTCACGGAGAAGAAAGCCGCCGCTGTCATCACCGGCCCGTGGGCGTTTCAGCCGTATGAAGCGGCGGGCATCCACTACGGCGTGATGCCGTTGCCGCTGTTACCTAATGGCAAACCGATGAGCTCTTTCCTCGGTGTGAAAGGCTACGCGGTATCCACTTACAGCAAGCAAAAACCGCTGGCAGAGAAATTCATCACCTTCATCAATCAGCCTAAATACGCCAAGGTGCGCTATGAAGTGACCAAAGAAATTCCGGCACTGACGGCGCTGGTCAACGATCCGATGATTAAAAATGATGAACGCGCCAACGCCGTGGCGCTGCAATCCACCCATGCCACGGCGATGCCGGGCGTGCCGGAAATGCAGGAAGTGTGGGGGCCGGCCAACAACGGTATTCAGCTGGGCGTGACCGGCAAGCAACCGGTGCAGGCCGCTATGAATGACGCGGTGAAAAATATCCAGATGCAAATCGAGGCGGCGAAAGCCAGCAACGAGTGATCCGGTAACACACTTTGTACGTCTGACAGGAGGGCGTGAATTCACGCCCTCACCAGTGAAAGGAACATCTTTGTGTCTATGCGTCTCCACGAGGAAAACCATGCGCCACACGCAGCCAGCCACCATGCACCGGTGGCTCTGGCGGCGGCGCTTATTCCCGGTTTTGGTCAGTTTTATAACCGACAATGGGCCAAGGGAAGTCTGTTTTTTGTCATTTTGTTTTGTTTCGCCGGTGTCTTTTATGATTTCCTGCAACAGGGATTTTGGGGCTTATATACGCTGGGCGAAGAAGTGCCGCGTGATAACTCCATCTTCTTATTAGCCAAAGGCATTATCAGCGTCCTGATTGCCGCCTTTGGTATCGGCTTTTATTATCTGAGCCTGCGCGATGCCTGGGTTAACGGCAAACGACGCGATCAGGGCGTGGAATTACCCGGCGTCAGAAAGCAATATCATTTATTGCTGCGCGAGGGTTTCCCTTATTTAATGATCACGCCGGGCTTTATATTGCTGGTGTTTGTGGTGGTGTTCCCGATTATTTTCGGTTTCTCCATCGCGTTCACCAATTACAATTTGTACCACACGCCACCGGCTAAATTAGTCGACTGGGTGGGGTTCAAAAACTTTATTAATATCTTCACGCTCAATATCTGGCGCTCCACATTGCTGGACGTATTGCAATGGACGGTGGTCTGGACGGTGCTGGCGACCACGCTGCAGTGCAGCGTCGGCGTTATGCTGGCCATCCTGGTCAATCAGAAAGATTTACGTTTCAAAGCGCTTATCCGCACCGTTCTGATTTTGCCGTGGGCGGTACCGGGCTTCGTGACTATTCTGGTGTTTGCCGGGATGTTCAACGACTCTTTCGGCGTGATCAACAACGGCATTCTGGCGGCGTTAGGCATTGAACCCAAGGCGTGGATGACGGATCCGTTCTGGACCAAAACGGCGCTCATCATGATGCAGACCTGGCTGGGTTTCCCGTTTGTATTTGCGATGACCACCGGCGTATTGCAGGCCATTCCGAATGATTTGTATGAGGCCGCCACCATGGACGGTGCCAGCACCTGGAAGAAATTAAAAACCATTACGCTGCCGCTGGTTTTATATTCCATTGCGCCGATCATTATCACGCAATACACCTTCAACTTTAATAACTTCAATATTATCTATCTGTTTAATAACGGTGGCCCGGCGGTAGCCGGATCGAATGCAGGCGGTACGGATATTCTGGTGTCATGGATATATAAACTCACCATGTCATCCTCGCAATATGCCATTGCCGCGACCATTACGATTTTGCTGTCGATATTTGTTGTCGGTATTGCGCTGTGGCAATTCCGTTCAACCAATTCATTTAAACAAGATGATATGGCGTAAGCGGGAGCAGGGTGATGAGTAAGAACAGCAGTATTAAAAGAAACCGGTTTATCCGCCTTTCGCTGAGTTATGTCCTGTTACTGATCGTGGCGGTCATTATTATTTATCCGCTGATCTGGACCGTCGGTGCGTCGCTGAATGCCGGTAACAGCCTGCTCAGTACTTCAATAATTCCGGAGAACGTGTCGTTCCAGCACTACAAAGACCTGTTTAGCGGCGACGTGAATTACGTTGGCTGGTACTGGAACTCGATGAAAATCAGCTTCCTGACCATGGTGCTGACCCTGATTTGCGTCAGTTTCACCGCCTATTCCTTCTCGCGTTTTCGCTTTAAGGGCCGCAAAGACGGGCTGATGCTGTTCCTGTTATTGCAGATGATCCCGCAGTTTTCGGCGCTGATCGCCATCTTTGTGCTGGCGCAGTTACTGGGGTTAATCAACAGCCATCTGGCGCTGGTGCTGATTTACGTCGGCGGCATGATCCCGATGAACACCTATCTGATGAAAGGCTATCTCGACGCCATTCCGAAAGATCTGGACGAGTCAGCGCGAATGGACGGGGCGGGGAATTTCCGTATTTTCATCGAAATCATCATGCCGCTCTCCAAACCGATACTGGCGGTGATCGCGCTGTTCTCCTTCACCGGCCCGCTGGGGGATTTCATTCTCTCCAGCACCATTTTGCGCACGCCCGATAAGTACACCTTGCCGATTGGCCTGTACAACCTGGTGGCGCAGAAAATGGGCGCGAATTACACCATGTACGCCGCAGGCGCGGTGCTGATCGCCGTGCCGGTCGCCATTTTCTATCTCGCCTTACAAAAATACTTCGTTTCCGGCCTGACGGCTGGCAGTACCAAAGGATAATCCGATGACTCTCTTTTCTAAAAAGATGTTCAATAAAAGCGCAATGGCCTGCGTGCTGCTGGCGATGTCATTTTCCGGCATGGCGCAGGACGTGGTGATCAAAAAAGTCGCCAACGTTCCGGCGGATTTCATCAAAGGCGCAGACATTTCGACGCTGATTGATGTGGAAAAGCACGGCGGCAAGTTCTTCGATCAAAACCATAAGCAAACCGATGCGATGGTGATCCTTAAACAGAACGGTTTCAACTATGTGCGCCTGCGCCTGTGGGTGGATCCGAAAGATGCGGATGGCAAACCTTACGGCGGCGGCAATAACGATCTGGCCACCACGCTGGAACTGGCGAAACGCGCCAAAGCGCAGGGTTTTAAAATCCTGCTCGATTTCCATTACAGCGATTTCTGGACCGACCCCGGTAAACAGTTCAAGCCGAAAAGCTGGGCGAAAATGGATTATCCGCAGCTGAAAACGGCCATTCATGATTACAGCCGTGAAGTGATCGCCAAATTCCGTGAACAGGGCACGGTGCCGGACATGGTGCAGGTCGGCAATGAAATGAACGGCGGAATTTTGTGGCCGGAAGGCAAAAGCTGGGGCGAGGGCGGCGGTGAGTTTGACCGTCTGGCCGGGCTGCTGAATGCGGCGATTGCCGGAGTGCGTGCCGATGAAAAAAATCCGTCGGACATCAAAATCATGCTGCATCTGGCTGAAGGCACCAAGAACGATACCTTCCGCTGGTGGTTCGATGAAATCAATCAGCGCAAGGTGCCTTACGACGTCATCGGCCTGTCGTTTTACACCTACTGGAACGGCCCGATCTCTGCGCTGCAAACCAACATGGACGACATCAGCAAGCGCTACAACAAAGACGTGATCGTGGTGGAAGTGGCGTATGGCTACAGCACCCAAAACTGTGATGCGGCTGAAAACAGCTTCACGGAAAAAGAAGCCAAAGACGGCGGCTATCCGGGCACGGTGCAGGGGCAGGCAGACTTCCTCAGCGACATGATCAAAAGTCTGGTGGCCGTGCCGGATCACCGTGGCAAAGGCCTGTTCTACTGGGAACCGACGTGGATCCCGGTCAGCGGTGCAGGCTGGGCAACGCCCGCGGGCATGACCTACATCAACGACCACTGGAAAGAGGGCAATGCCCGCGAAAATCAGGCGTTGTTCAGCTGTGACGGTCAGGTTCTGCCTTCCATTCAGGTATTCAAGTAATTTCCTTTTCCCCGGTCACATTGGCCGGGGAGCACTGACTTTTTCTTAAAGATTTAAAGGATTAAGCATGACGAAATTCCCTCTTCTGAGCAGTAAGATTTCCGGCCTGTTACACGGCGCGGACTACAACCCCGAGCAATGGCTGGACACGCCTGACGTGCTGATCCGCGACGTCGAAATGATGAAAGAAGCGCGCTGCAACGTGATGTCAGTGGGAATTTTCAGCTGGTCGGCGCTGGAGCCTGAAGAAGGGCGCTATACGTTTGACTGGATGGATCAGGTGCTCGACCGTCTGCATGAGAACGGCATTTTTGTCTATCTCGCCACGCCAAGCGGCGCACGTCCGGCATGGATGTCGCATAAATACCCGCAAGTGTTGCGCGTCGGGCGCGATCGCGTCAAAGCGTTGCACGGCGGGCGTCACAACCACTGTCTGAGTTCACCGGTTTATCGCGAAAAAGTCCAACTGATGAACGGCCAGCTGGCAAAACGTTATGCCCACCATCCGGCGGTGATCGGCTGGCACATCTCCAATGAGTACGGCGGCGAATGTCATTGTGACACCTGTCAGGAGCAGTTCCGTGACTGGCTGAAAGCGCGCTACGTCACCCTTGATGCGCTGAACCAGGCCTGGTGGAGCACGTTCTGGAGCCACACTTACACGGACTGGTCACAGCTGGAATCGCCGTCGCCGCAGGGTGAAAGTGGCGTTCACGGCCTGAATCTCGACTGGCGTCGTTTTAATACCGACCAGGTCACGCGTTTTTGCAGCGACGAGATCCGCCCGCTGAAAGCCGAAAACCCGGCGCTGCCGGCGACCACCAATTTCATGGAATATTTCTACGATTACGATTACTGGAAGCTCGCCGGGGTGCTGGATTTCATCTCCTGGGACAGCTACCCGATGTGGCACACCCGTCAGGATGATATCGGCCTCGCGGCGTACACCGCGATGTACCACGATCTGATGCGCACCCTCAAGCAGGGCAAACCTTTTGTGCTGATGGAATCAACGCCAAGCTTCACCAACTGGCAGCCGACCAGCAAACTGAAAAAGCCGGGAATGCACATTCTTTCCTCGCTGCAGGCGGTCGCGCACGGTGCGGATTCCGTACAGTATTTCCAGTGGCGTAAAAGCCGCGGCTCGTCTGAGAAATTCCACGGCGCCGTGGTCGATCACGTCGGGCATATTGATACCCGCGTGGGGCGCGAAGTGGCCGAGCTCGGCACGATTTTATCCGCCTTAGCGCCGGTGGCGGGCAGCCGCGTGGAAGCCAAAGTGGCGATCATTTTTGACTGGGAAAGCCGCTGGGCGATGGACGATGCCATGGGGCCGCGCAACGCCGGACTGCATTATGAAAACACCGTTGCCGAGCATTACCGGGCGCTGTGGTCACAAGGCATTGCCGTCGACGTGATCAACGCCGACTGCGATTTACAGGGCTACGATCTGGTGATCGCGCCGATGCTGTACATGGTGCGCGAAGGGGTCAGCGAGCGGATAAGTCATTTCGTGCAGAGCGGCGGGCGCTTTGTCGCCACCTACTGGAGCGGCATCGTCAACGAAACCGACCTGTGTTTCCTCGACGGATTCCCCGGACCGTTACGCCCTGTGCTCGGGATCTGGGCGGAAGAGATCGACAGCCTGACCGACGAGCAGCACAACAGCGTCGCCGGTGTCGAAGGTAATGCGCTGGGGTTGAGCGGGCCGTACCGTGCATCGCAGCTGTGTGAGGTGATCCATCTGGAAGGCGCGGCGGCGCTCGCCACCTATGGCGATGATTTCTATGCCGGTGCTCCGGCCGTTACCGTCAATTTGTACGGTAAAGGGCAGGCGTACTACGTGGCATCGCGCAACGACGCCCAGTTCCATGCCGATTTCTTCACCGCGCTGGCGAAAGAAATGCATCTGCCGCGCGCCATTAACACGCCGCTGCCGGAAGGCATGACCGCCGCAAGGCGTACCGACGGCGAAAGCGAGTTTATCTTCCTGCAAAACTACAGTGCGCAAAGTCAGAGTGTCACATTGCCGCTGGATTATCAGGATATCGTTCACGGCGGCAATTTACCGCGCAAACTGACGTTACCGGCATTTGGTTATCAGATCCTGACACGTAAAATCGCGCAATAAGAAGTATTACCGGCGTGCAACGGGGAATATTCCCTGTTGCACGTTTTTTCATTTCTGCAAGAGAGGATTAATGATGGTCAATATTAAAGACTTTATGCATGTGTTCTCGGCGAAGAATAAAAACCTGAAAGATGACGTACCACCGTCCACGGATGTGTCGTTATTAATTGAGGCGCTCGGTGGCCGCGATAATATTATTAATGTCGATGCCTGTATCACCAGGCTGCGCGTCAAGGTGAAAGCGCTTAAACCGGTTAACTCCGGTGCCATCCAGCAGGCCGGGGCGATAGGGGTGGTCATTATTGGTCAGGAAGTCCATGCCATATTTGGTAAGCAGTCCGACAGCCTGAAGAAATTAATGACAGAGAAATTTGGTTTAAACAGTAATTAACTCTTTTTAAATAACGCTAAAAATAAAGGCAGCCCGACACCAGGTTGCCTTTATTGTTTCTTATTTTAAATCAATAATAATGTTGCTGCTGTGCGGAGAAAAAACGTAATGATCCCCTACAAGAGAAATTAAGTTTTTATCTGTCGCTTTATAACAATGAGGATATGACTTTTTTGTACAACATGACTTCAACTTTCCAAAATCAGTGAAGTTGTGGCAAATCGGCAAGCCAACGCAGCGACAGCTTCAGAAATAAAGGAAATTTACCACCAGGCTTCAACCTGAACCCCAAAGTTCCAGGTATCGGATTTCGTGTGATCTTCAAAGGTATCGCCGTGCTCGGAATCATTCAGATACGAGGCAAACACACGCAGTTCCGGGCGCGACATAAACTCAGGACCGGCTGCCAGACCCATCGCCAGGGTGTATTTCTGGCCACCTTGTTTATAGTTCGAGCCGTTCTTGTAATCATCTTTCTGATAGAACGTACCCACTTCACCGATGGTACGCACGTAATCCGTCCACTGGTACTGCGCACGGCCCACCAGAGAAACCAGTTCAGTGGTGTCGGTGTACGCGGTGATATTGTCAGCGTGGCCGTAGGTCAGCACGTGGTTGAGGCTGAATTTACTGGTGATCGGGAACAACCCTGTGATGATGCCGCGATAACCGGTGGCGTCATTGGTGTAATTCCACATGTCATACCAGCCGCCGCCCTGGGAAATCATGTTCTGCGCCAGGCCTTTGTCTGCGTACTGTAGAACCAGTTTGTTATAGCCGCCCCACATATCCTGGCTGATTTCGCCGGTCAGCATCACGCCGTTATCCGCGTCATACAGGCCACCGTACTCTTTCTGATCGTGCGTCAGGTTTGGCATAGCGTAGTCGGCACCGATCTCCATCCACGCGCCGCTCCACGGTTTGATCCCGGCGTAGCGCACGTCAATGTAGTTGATGTTGACGTCGTTATCGCCGTCAACGCGGTAATCCACGTCATTGGCATCGCCACGGATCCAGGCCACCGACAGCGCGCCTTCGCCCAGTTTCAGGTTTTCCACCCCGGCACCGGCACCGGAAATATTCCAGTATTTGGTGTCGATGATGTGTAAATCATGGCGCTGGTAGTAACGCTTACCGCCCCAGATCACCGCATCTTTATCCCACGGCACCAGTCCTTTAATTTGCAAATTCAGCTGACGCAGCCCGAATTGCGCATCGTCATTGAGGGTGCTTTCATCATCATTTGAGCCGTCGGACACCATGCTGACCATCGAGTCGACATAAAAACTGACATCGTCTTTTTTGTAGACTTCACTGCCCAGTTCCACTTCTCCGTAAGTATCGTTTTCGTTGCCCAGACGACCGACTTTGTTTTTCTGGAATTGTTCTAAGCTGCCACTGCCGGAAACACCCAGCCCGGAGCGCAGATAACCATGAAAATCAATATCATTTGCCACTGCAGGGCCTGCCGTGAGGGCGAGGGAAACCGCCACAGCCAGAGTGCGTAAGTTGTGTTTCATTATTTTTCCTTATGATTGTATGACGTTCACATTTACGGAATCTATAAGATACCCAGAAACAACAATGATCAATTTTACACATTCTGAATTGTGAGTTAGATCCAGAACTTGTGTGTTATAAATAAACCGTTAGTGATTCAAATCACAAGATTATGCAATGTTAACGTATAACTTATGCAGTGCGGCGCGCCTCAGATTGAACTTTTATCTGAGATCCCGTAGTTTGACCCGAGGATTGTGGAGGTAAGCTACGTTCACAGGTTGCAGGCAGAGAAAAAGAATGAAATCGAAAAGTTCGACACTGGAAGATGTCGCCCGCTACGCCGGTGTCTCTTATCAGACCGTTTCACGGGTGTTAAACAAGTCAGCCAACGTTTCCGAAGCCACCCGCCTGAAGGTAGAACAGGCGATAGACGTGCTGCGCTATGTGCCCAACCGTCTGGCACAGCAGCTGGTGGGTAAACAGAGTTTCACGCTGGGGCTGGTGACCACGTCGCTGGCCTTACACGCGCCTTCGCAAATTGCAGCGTCAGTGAAAAAGTATGCTCATCAGGCCGGTTATCAGGTGCTGATCTCGATGATTGATGAAGATGTTAACCAGAGTATTCAGGACTCGATCAACGAACTGAAATCTCAGCGGGTCGATCGCGTCATCATCAACATTCCGCTGGAAAGCGCTGAAGCAGAGCACATCTACGAAAATAACCGCGATATTCTGTGTCTGTTCCTCGACGTGGATCCGGGCAGCCCGGTGTTTAACGTCTGCTTCAATCCCGCCGACGGCTCACGCGCCAGCGTGGAATATCTGCTGGAGTTAGGGCATCGCGATTTCGCGCTGCTGGCAGGGCCGGAGGATTCTGTGTCATCGCGCCTGCGCCTGCAAAGCTGGCAGGACACGCTCAGGGAGAAGGGGCTGGCACCGGTCACGGTGATCCACGGTGACTGGAGCGCCAAAAGCGGCTATTACAATGCGCTGCATATCCTGCGTGAAACGCCGCAGTTTACCGCCATGCTGGTGGGCAACGATCAGATGGCGCTGGGCGTTATCAGCGCGCTGCATCAGCATAACGTCGCCATTCCCGAACAGGTGTCGATCATCGGTTACGATGATACTTACGACAGCGCGTTTTTCCATCCGGCGCTGACCACGGTGTCGCTGGATCTGGATCTGCAAAGCAAAGAGGCGGTGGAACGCCTGCTGGCGACGAAAAATGACGTCACCGAGTCCACCCTGTTACCGGCGAAGCTGGTGGTGCGTAACTCCACCCGTGCGCCGCGAGAGCAGGACAAAGATCTGAACCAGATTGCCGATCAGCTGGATAAACTCGCTTCGCGGTTGCGCGGCCAGTAAGAAACGGTTTAAATCCCCGGACTCTTTGGGAAAGTAAAAGGAAGTGACGTAATGACCTTATGGCAGTGTTATTTGCAGGGCTGGAAAGGCTATGTAAAATTTTCGGGCAGGGCGACCCGAAAGGCGTTTTGGGTTTTCACCCTCGGCAATGTTTTGTTGATGATCCTGCTGGTCATGGGCGTGATTTCGTTCTTTTCCATGTCGGGCGACCCTTATATCGGCGTGCTGTATGCCGGAATGGCGTACAGCCTGTTTGCCCTGGTTCTGGCGTTGCCGCTGCTGGCCGTTGGCATCCGCCGCATGCATGACATCAACCGTTCAGGCTGGTGGTTTGGCGGTGTCTATCTGGCGGGCGTCGTCTCGCGGTTGCTGAATATGATCCTGATCCAGTTCGCTTCGCCGGAGACTTACGCCGTGCTGAATGTGGTGCTGGGCATTTTGCTGGGCTGGATCCCGCTGCTGGGGATCATCTACCTCTGCTGCCAGAAGTCGAAAACGCCGGTGGATTTACAAAAGCCAGCGGTTGCCGGATAAGACGTACTATGTGAGTCAGGAGTTTGCCGGGCGGCAAACTCCGCGGCGCCCATGATGTAAAGGATTTAAAAAATGAATTCATCTCAGTTTAAAACAAGAAACATCACATTTATTAAAATTCGGGTAACGGTCAACTATAAAGGTCAACAAGAAAAGTGCCATTAAATCCCCCTGACCATTCATAGTCGGAAAAATAAATTCACCATGGTTGGGGTCAAAAAATTTTAAAACGTTTACTCCTGCTCTTATTGCGAAAGCATGAAGTCCTGCCTGGCCACCTATGATAATAATATACCCGTTTTGGGAGGACATATTTTGAAGTATATCCGTTCTTATTGATTCTAATAGTTTGCTTGTCATCATATTGCCCCCTTTTATATAAGAAATTCCTTTATTTCTCAGGACGGTTGTCATGACATCTTTGGAATTAATATTTCCCTGGCATTTATATGTTGACAGGTTTTTTGGCCGGGAGAGAGTAAGCTCCTTCAGTAAATTCTGCACGCCGCGAATCTGAACTTTACCCAGCGGACTCGAAATATAGTTCATAAAATCTGGCCATGTCGTACCAGAAATTAAGTAAGCACTCGACAGCCCAAGGCAAACTCCGGCTCCAAGGCCGTGGTATTGAATATTTCCCTGCGAGTCATAATTATTGTTTGTCCATGCACCTTGACGTTGCATAGGATTAATATTATCCCATTGATTTCCTGAAATATAATCATCCTGCAAGAATTTATTTCTTTTTCCGTTAAGCGTAGTAACAAGATTGTCGATATCTGCTGGCATTTAAACCTTCTTATTTTAATGGGGAGGTATTATAAAAAACGCGACACGGAATATAATTTATTCGCCAGGTGGAAGCAATTTATAAAGATGACTATAAATCTTATTCTAATTTTATTTATAAAATACAGAGGGTTGCCGGATGTCGATGAGTTAAGTTGTTTTGTTTTTTTGTATAAAAAGTATGTTATTCACTGTGTTGATATATTAATTTCATATGCATTTGATTAATGCATATGAAATAATTATTTATATAGACCGTTTTCCGCCAACGTTCAGACTTACGCCCGCCGGATGCCTGAACTGACCTCTTAACGTTGGCCGTTATTCCGTTCTCTTCGATTTCGGGTATTTCCACAGCCAGCGGCCGCTGGCCATGCGCCAGTAGAAGAAAATACCGCGCACGATCCAGTCCAGGAACATGCCAAGCCAGATACCCACCACGCCAAAACCAAGCACGATACCCAGGAAATACCCCACCACAATACGACAACCCCACATGCCCACCATCGAGACATACATGGTGAAACGGGCGTCGCGTGCGCCTTTTAATCCGGCGGGGAGCACCCATGACGCCGCCCAGAAGGGCATAAACGCGGCGTTCAGCCAGATCAGTATTTTGACGACGTCGATGACGTCTTCTTCATTGGTGTAAAAGCGCGCCAGCACGCCGGCGAAGGGCACCGAGATGAATGCCAGAACGCACAGGCCAAACGTCGAGAGCCAGAAGATATGCCGCAGCTGGCGCTCAGACTGTGCGATTTGCCCTTTGCCCAGCCGCGTGCCGACAATAATGGTGGACGCGGAGCCCAGCGCGTTGCCCGGCAGGTTAATCAGTGCGGCAATGGAGAAGGCAATAAAGTTACCGGCGATAACGTTAGTGCCCATACCGGCGACGAAAACCTGCGTCAGCAGTTTACCGCCGTTAAACAGCACCGATTCAATGCTGGCCGGAATACCAATGCCCAGCACTTCGCGCAGAATATTGGTATTGAGCGGCAGGAAATAACTTTTAAGAGAGATTTTCAGCGACGGATTAAAACCGACCATCAGCACCGCAATGACGGCGATGGCACCGATATAGCGCGCGATGGTCAGCCCCAGCCCCGCACCGATAAAGCCCAGTCCATTCCAGCCAAAGCAGCCGTAAATCAGCACGCTGCTGATCACCAGATTGAGAATGTTCATGCCGCCATTGAGCAGCATCGGAATTTTGGTATTCCCGGCACCGCGCAGCGCACCGGAACCGATCAACGCAATGGCCGCCGCCGGATAGCTCCAGCTGCTCATTTGCAGGTAGGAGAGCGCCATCTCTTTGACTTCCGGCTCGGCATTACCGGCGATCATGTCGATGATCACATGCCCGGAAAATTGCAGAAGTATTGCCAGCAGTACGGCAAAAACGGTCATGATCGCCAGCGATTGTCGCGCAGCGGCACGCGCCCGTTCGTGATCGAGCTTACCCAGGCTGAAGGCCACCACCACCGTCGTGCCGAGATCGACTGCGGCAAAAAACGAAATGATCACCATGTTGAAGCTGTCTGCCAGCCCCACGCCCGCCATGGCTTCCTTGCCCAGCCAGCTGACCAGAAACGTGCTCAGCACGCCCATCAGCAGGACGCAGGCATTCTCGAAGAAGATGGGCACAGCGAGGGGCGTGATTTCACGCCAGAACAGAGTGCGGTAAGAACGCCGTTTCGGATACCAGGGCGTGCGCTCGATGGCTTTGCGCAAAGAGACGATGACGTTTTGCAAGAGAATTCCAGTGTGGCAGAAAGTAGAACAGCGTTTTAAATTATGATGGTAAAAGACTTCGCATTATGCAAAGTCTTTTTTAAGAAGGGGCTGAATTAAAGTGTTAAAAAACAATTATCGGAAAGGAGGCTCGTTAAAGGTGCGTAATTTTCGCGAATGCAGATGATCCCCTTCGGCACGCAGCAGATCGATGGCGCAGATGCCGATTTGCAAATGCTCTGAAATCGCCCCTTCATAAAACTTGTTTGCCTGACCGGGCAGTTTGATTTCACCGTGCAGCGGTTTATCGGAGACGCACAGTAACGTGCCGTACGGGACGCGGAAGCGGTAACCCTGCGCGGCAATGGTCGCACTTTCCATATCGACGGCCACGGCACGGCTGAGGTTAAAGCGCAGCGCCGAGGCGGCATAACGCAGCTCCCAGTTACGATCGTCCGTCGTGACCACCGTGCCGGTGCGCAGGCGCTGTTTCACTTCCTCGCCGGGCATTCCGCTCATCTTTTTGGTCGCGTCATACAGCGCGCGCTGCACTTCGGCAATGCTCGGGATAGGGATATCCGGCGGTAACACCGCGTCCAGCACGTGATCGTCACGCAGATACGCGTGCGCCAGCACGTAATCGCCAATGGACTGCGTTTCACGCAATCCGCCGCAGTGACCAATCATCAGCCAGACGTGCGGGCGCAGTACCGCGAGGTGATCACAAATCGTTTTGGCATTGGCCGGACCGACGCCGATGTTCACCAGCGTGATCCCCGCGCCGTCGCGGGCGATCAGGTGATAGGCCGGCATCTGGTGTTTTTTCCACGCCAGATCTGACACCGCCTGTTCCGGATAAAGGGTATCGGCAGTGATAAACACGCTGCCCGCGCAGGCCAGCGCTTCATACGGGCTGTCCGGATCGGCAATCTGCGCGCACGCCCAGCTGACAAATTCATCGACATAGCGCGTGTAGTTGGTGAACAACACGTAAGGCTGGAAATGTTCAATCAACGTGCCGGTGTAATGGCGCAGGCGCGCGAGGGAAAAATCAGCCCGCAGCGCGTTGAAATGAGAAAGCGGGAAGGTATCGCCGGGATAATACAGGCCGTCTGCCGTTTCATCGCCAATTTGCGACAGTTCCGTGGTGGGGAAATGTTTCGCAAGCCCGGCGCTCATTGAGCGGTCGAGCATCAGGTCCGAACCGTCGATCACGTAAGAGTAAGGAATTTCCTGTTGCGACGGCACGACTTCAATCACCGCATTGTACTCTTCCTCCAGCAATGACAGCTGCTCGGTCAGATAATGACGGAAAAGTTCAGGATGGGTGATGGTGGTGGAATAGCGTCCGGGGTGCGAGAAGCGGCCATAGGCGCGGGTCGGATTTTTGGCAGGCGTCACGCCATCCCAGCTGACACGCAGTTCAGGGTAAACAAATAATCCCGCCGCGCGGTCAGCCACGTCCGGCAGCGTGCCCTGAACAATGAAATCTTTAATCGCATCCCGCAGTGCGGCGACCGAGTTGTTGTACATTTCTTCGAGCTTCTCAATCGCCTGTACCGCGGTGAGGGACGTGTTATCCATACGCTTTTCCTTTGTGCTTTGTTCATCATCATTCAGTCTAAATATGGCTTGTCTGAAGAGCGCCGCCAATGTTTTATTAGGCTATGAAAACCGGATGACGCTTTTATGAACGAACAGGGGACAGTGAATGATTCGGGTATGGGGCAGAAAAACATCGTCTAATGTGCAGGCGCTGATGTGGTGTATCGGGGAATTGGGCCTGCAGTATGAAAGAACTGACATCGGCCATAAATACGGCGGCAATGACACGCCGGAATTTCTGGCGATGAACCCGAATGGCACCGTTCCGGTGATCCGCGATGGCGAAGGGGAGGCCCTGTGGGAAACCGGCGCCATTCTGCGCTATCTGGCCGGAAAATACGGTGATGAGACATTCTGGCCGAAGGATGCTGAACGGCGTGCGCACATCGATAAATGGACCGAATGGGCAAAAATCGGGGTGGCGATGAATTTCACCGCGCCGGTGTTCTGGATGGTAGTGAGAACGGCGGCGAAAGATCAGGATCATCAGGCACTGACAACATCATTGCAGAACCTGAACAAGAAACTGGCGATTGCTGAGGCGCAGATTGCCCGATATGGCTACCTTGCCGGGAGTGAATTCACGCTGGCCGATATTCAGTTTGGACACAGTTTGTATCGCTATTTTGATATCGCCATTGATCGGCCACCTTACCCGGCCATCGAACAATATTATGAAAAACTTAAACAGCGTCCGGCGTTTGCGGAGCATGTGATGGTGTCCTACGAAGAGTTGCGGGTGGTTTAACGCTGCCCCGGACGCAAAAAGCCCGCTTAACTTTCATTAAGCGGGCTTTTTTAATGGCTTACTTTTCAGTCCGGCTGAGGCGTTTTCATCACTATCGCTGTCAGGGCCGAGAGCAAACAGCCCGCCATCAGATAAATGGCGACGGAATGCCATTCACCGCCGGAGAAATTCAGTAATGCGGCGGCAATAAACGGCGTAAATCCGCCACCCACCACGCTGGCGACCTGATAACCCACACCTGCACCACTGTAGCGGTAGCCTGCGCCGAACATTTCCGTGAACATCGGTTGCTGCACGCACACCACCATATCGTGGGCGATATTAGCCAGCAGCAGTGAGAAAATCACCACGCCGACAAGGGAACGTGCTTCCAGCGCCATAAAGAACGGGAACGCACTCAGGGCACCGACGAATGCGCCGGTAATGTAGATGCGACGACGTCCGAAGCGATCTGCCAGCCAGGCGAACAGCGGGATCGTCAGACAGCTTATCCCGCCGACCAGCAATCCGATATTGAGAAACAGCTCACGCGACATCCCCAGGTTGTGCGTCGAATAGTTCAGTGCGAACGCGGTGACAATGTACATCGTCAGCAATTCGCACAGGCGCAGGAGGATGATTTTCAAAAATGCGCCGGGGTGGCGGTTCAGTGCTTCGAAGACCGGCAGGCGTTTTTTCGCCTCTTTGGGCTGCGCTTCCTGAGCACGTTCAAACTCGACCGACTCTTCCATGCCGTTGCGGATCCACAGCGCGCCCAGCACCAGCACAACGCTGAACAGAAACGGCAAACGCCAACCCCAGCTGAGGAACTGGGCGTCGGTGGTCAGATGGCTTATCAGTGACACCAGACCTGTAGCCAGCAGCAGACCGACGCCGTATCCCATCTGGATGCCGCTGCTGTAGAACGCCTTTTTGCCCGAAGGTGCACTTTCAACGGCGAGCAGCGCAGCGCCACCCCATTCGCCGCCGACCGCAAAACCCTGAATGGCGCGCAGGGTGACCAGCAGAGCCGGGGCCCACCAGCCAATGGTTGCGAAAGAGGGGAGGATACCGATGCATGCGGTGGCGATGCCCATGATCCAGACGGTCATCATCAGCATCCGTTTGCGACCCAGACGATCGCCAAAATGGCCGAAGACAATGCCGCCGAGCGGGCGGAAGAGGAAGCCTACGCCGAAGGTGGCAAACGCGGCGAGCGTGCCCATTGCCGGGTCAATTTGCGGAAAAAATTCACTGTTAAACACCAGCGCGGCGGTGATGCCGTAGAGTAAAAAATCAAACCAGTCGACGACTGCGCCGACGAAGCTCCCCCAGGCAGCCCGGCGGGCACGGTGATATGAAGGTATTTCCTCATCGGGGCGGGGGGCAGTGAGCATGGCGTCCATAATTGTCCTGTCTGTTCCTCAGATTTCTAAACTTTTTCGTTATTAAAATAGGCAAAAGGTTATTGAGTTATCAAAAAGCTTAACAAAAACCGCTACTGAGACTACAGCGTCAACCGCCAGGTTAAAACGCTTTTGCATTGAGCAGAGGAAATTAACCAGGGGGTGGGCACTCACGAAAGACAGGCCGGCAGAGCAACAGGCCCGGAAAACAGCACGTCCTAACCCGCCAGTTGTACGCTGTTTTCCTGCATGCTTGCCTGCAGAAACGCGGCTATTTTTGCTTCTATCTGGCTGTCAACGGTTCTGAGCCTCAGTAAAGTAATGCCACTCTTCTCCAGAATCGCTGCTTTCAAGGCATCTCTTTCACGTTGTTCAGGGGTGTCGTGATAATGGCCATCCACTTCAATGACGGCAAAAGGCTGCTTACCGACGCGAAAATAAAAAACGAAATCACAGCTGGCGCCTTGTGCCATAAATTCTTGCTGGCGCGGGTCAAAACGATCATCGAAATGGGTAACCAGTTGCCTCAGCAGGATCTGTTTGTGGACAACCATCGCGCGGTAAGTCGCCTGCCTGAGCACATCCCTGATGACCCGCATGGCGATTTGCTCTGACAGAAAAGTGGAATCCTCCGGATTCAGTCTGGCTTTCAAATTTTCTAAAGAGTGATCGTACTCTTCGTAGAGTAAATCGAAGGCGCTGACGACCGGGCTGTGGTGGATGTCCGGATCATCCGCGTAGTAGGTCATGTAACGCACAAGCGCAGCGATATGCTTATTGTTGCCCGCGAAAACATTCTCACCGGTGACTAAGGTGAACTGTTTTTGCGCCCGTGATACCGCCACATTGATGAGGTGCGGGTCATCCACAAAGTCGAGAGCTCTGGCGTCTGCTTTCTTGTCTATAACGGTGGAAAAAACGATCTGCTCACATTCACGCCCCTGAAACTTATGGACCGTCGAATTCACAAACTCAGCGGGAAGAAGGCGTTCAGACAGCGAGACTTGCGCATTATAAGGCGCGATAAAACCTCGCTTAGCGGCATCACCCCTCCCTGCTGACAGGAAGGATTCCAGCTCACGTTGATTGCTGTTATGCCGTTCATGATTGCCTCTGGCGGTAACAATCAAAGAAAGCGCGGCTTCTCCTTTGTCCTGCGTCATGACTACCAGTTGATTGTCATAAAATTGCTTATTACAGAAATGAATAATTTTAGGGTGACAGCGGTAATGCTCTTTAAGCAATGTCACGGGCAAGGCATCAGCATACAGGCTGAACAGTGAGTCGAGCAGGCTCTGACGGCTGCAGTCATAATGCGGTGTCGGCGCGATAATATCGGTCACTTCCGGGACGTGAGGCAGCTGCTTGCGATCGCCCACCACAATGATATTTCGCGCGCAGGCGAGGGCAAGAATGCCGGGAATAATATCTTGCTGTGACGCTTCATCGATGATGACATAGTCAAGTAAGGTGCCCGGTGTTAATGAATTAATGATGGAATGCGTACTGCTGCCAATAATTGGAAAACGTTGAATAAAATCGTTGAACTTGCTGTGATAGTTTTTCAGCGTGAAATCAGCATCTTTTCCAATGGAGTGGTCGAGATGATGTTTCAATAATGCCATTGACTCTGACGTCACACTTTTTAATAAGTCTTCCACATTATCGTTTTGCAATATCATTTCTTTTTCAGCCAATTCTCTGCGCGTCTGCTGCAAACGTGTTGAGTAATAATGGTGCTGAAGCGCAAAAAAAAGGATTTGCCGGTTCTGGGCGGAATTCATTAAGTCCGTCCTGATAATACCAAATCTGAAGAGCAGCGAGAGACGGTTGCGAAAGCCCGGTTTGCCTTGCGGGAGCGAGCGAAGAAACGCCATCAGATCGGTAATTTTTTCTTTTGTTAACCGGAGACGTCTTACATCAGGCAGGGCACCCAAGCCCTGAGTCTCAATCCAGCGGGTAAGGTATTTTTCTTCGATGTTTAATTCATCAATTTCAGCTCGCAGTTGCGCCACTTCATTTTGCGCCCTTAAATATTTTTTAAGATGCACTGTTTGCCCGGCGAGGGCAGCCATTTGTGGGGCAGGATCGGTCTGAGGGGTGGGTTTGCAAGGTTGTGCAAGGAAAAATTGCTCACGTTTCTCCGTACTGCCGAGCTTTGCGACCACATAATCCAGCCCCACTTTAGCGAGCTTTTCATACACATTTTCGACGGCGGTGTTGTTATTCGAGACAATCGCCACGCGCCCATTTTGCAGCAGGATATTGGCCAGGATATTAAGAATTGTTTGAGTTTTTCCGGTTCCGGGTGGGCCTTCAATCACTGATATTTGCGAACTAAAAGCCTTTTCAACCGCTTGCATCTGACTTTCGTTCAGTCCAAAGGGATAAATAAAACTGTCGGGAGCTGTACGTGGCGCATTTGTACCCCGGCAATAAGCCTCGAGAACCGTATCAGGATGGGCGATAATTTTATCTAATTGCCTGAGGGTATTTTGCGGAATATTTTCTTTGCCGGCGCTGGCCTGATGCGAGCGCTGTTCGGCGACGTTTCGCAAATATCCGAAAACGTTACCCTGTTTTAATGACGATTCGTCGAGTAATTCAACGTCTGCGCATTTATAGATCCACGGGCGCGCTGACTCAGCGTAGTGAATCAATACGTATTTATTGCCAATGATTTGCGCACTCTTGATACGCTGGGCATTTGGCTGCCCGCGGGTGATCAATATTTTATTAATCACATCGACAGTCGGCTCAACGCGACACTCACTTAGCGGGCGGTAATATTTTTTACCTGAAGGGAAATGGCAGGTGAGCAGAATACAGCTGCTTTTATCCGAATAGAAAAGTGTCCAGTCGGCTATTTTTGCCGTTTTGTCTTCCCCATCAACTACCACAGTAACCATGTCTCTGCTCCATGAGTTTCAGCAAGGAAAATACTATACACGCCAATGAGATAGGGGTGAAGTCAGGTATTAGTGGAGCAAGCGTCCCGCTTTCGAAAAGGGCTGACCTGGCAGGCGTAGATCTGCGCAGCATTGACCGGAATGGGGAGTGATAGCGGGTGATAACGAAGGCAACGACATCCAAAACACCAAAGCAAAACGCCCGCTTAAGTTTCCTTAAGCGGGCGTTTCTAATATGGCTCCTCTGACTGGACTCGAACCAGTGACATACGGATTAACAGTCCGCCGTTCTACCGACTGAACTACAGAGGAATCGTTGGAACGGGGCGAATAATAGCGACTGCCCCTGTGCATGTCAAAGGGGAAACTGCATAAATGTGTGCGTTTGCTGATACTTTGGTCAAGTTGTTGAGAATAGAGTCAAAAAGGCCGGTTTGAGCGGTCAGGGCTGCAATCGCGGAGCGTCTGATGCCCCTAAAAGCCGCCAGTTATTCATCCTGCTAATTGATAAGGCTGAACCATAAGAATGCATTATGTTGGTGCGCTCCCGATGAAATTATTGCGCGATCACACTGCATTTTTTTCTGCGCAGCCGTTTTCTGTGCGCGCCATCCGACCGTTTTTTCTTATGTTCCGGGGGACTGGCGGGGATGCGCCCGTTTTTTCATCTGGCCGCCGGAGATTGGCGCAGATCTTGCTTTTATCAGAGCTGCTTATAAATACGCTGTTCGTGCATTACGTCAGTTCAGGGTACCCCTTACCGCGCAAGATGGAGGCAGAGATGAATCTCAGGCGTTTAAAGTACTTCGTGAAAATCGTCGATATCGGCAGCCTGACGCAGGCCGCTGAGGTTCTGCATATCGCTCAACCGGCGCTGAGCCAACAGCTGGCGACGCTGGAAGGTGAATTGCAGCAACAATTGCTGATTCGCACCAAGCGCGGCGTCACGCCCACGGAAGCCGGTCACATTCTTTATTCCCATGCGCAGGCCATTTTGCGTCAGTGCGAGCAGGCGCAGTGCGCCGTAAGCAGCGCAGGGCAATCGCTCAGCGGGCAGGTATCGGTCGGCCTTGCGCCGGGCACGGCGGCTTCACAGCTGGCGCTGCCGCTGTTGCAGGCAGTGCGCGAGCAGCATCCCGGCATTCTGCTGTATCTCAATGAAAACTTTGGCACGGCGCTGGGTGAATGGGTGCTGGATGGCCGCATGGATATGGCCGTGCTGTACGGCGCCCGCCCGGAAGCCGGGCTGTGCAGTCAGCCGCTGATGAGGGAAGATCTGTATCTGGTGGGCACGCATGCTGTGCCGAATCCGGGAAAATACGTTGAGCTGAGCGAAGTGGCCAGGCTGAATCTGTTTATGCCGCGTGCTTATAACGTCATGCGCCGTCTGGTGGACGATGCCATGTCTTTGCGTCGCCTGAGCGCTAACATCATTGGTGAAATTGAATCTTCCGCTACGCTGACCGCTGCAGTAGCCAGCGGGCTGGGTGCGACGATCCTGCCGGAGTCCGCCGCCCGTGCCATGATCGGCCCGGCGAAAGCCTGGATGTCATGCATCAGCAGCCCGGCCATTCAGGTGCCGCTTTCATTATGTATCTCAGAAACGCGGGCACTGTCGCCGGAGGCGATGGCGGTGAAGAAAATCCTGCTGGGACTGGTTGCGGAGCAGAGCACGCCGGTTCCTGAACCGATGCTGGTGGCAAGCTGAACCATGAAAAAATGGGCGATCGTCGATCGCCCATTTGATTTTCCCCGGTCAGGAGTGACCATTAAAACAAGGTTTACTTACAGGCTTTAATTTCCTTCCATTGTGACCATTCGCCAGTGAACTCCGGGTTACCGGGTTCATTGTTCTGTGTCCAATAGTTAGCCAGATACTCCTTGCCTTTCCACACAACGCTTTCGCCTCCGTAGTAGATTTTTTGTGCGTCCCAGTTGTTCGCGCAGGTTTTACCCGTGCCGGTATCCGGCAATGGTTGCACCTGCGGCGTCACCGTCAGCGTATAAGAAGCCACATCGCTTTTCTTGCCGTCCGAAACGGTCAGTGTGAAGGTGTACTGTTTTTTCACCGTCACCGTCGGGGCAACAAAACTGATGCTGTCACGGTCGGTACCCTCCAGCGTGTTACCGTTTGGCAGCAGCCAGGAGTAAGACAGTTTGTCACCGTTCGCATCGCTGGACGCGGCTGCGTTAAGTGTCACGTTCGCCTGACTTTCCACATCACCAATCGGCCCGCTCAGTTTTGCCACTGGTGCCACGTTAGTGTCCGCCGGGGCAGGGGTTGGGTCCGGGGTTGGTGTGGGCGCTGGCGTCGGATCCGGCACTGGCGTGACCGGCTCGACCTTGCCGGAGTCATCAACAATCGACACATTAAAGAAGTGCTGAACGCAGCGTTTGTAGTCGCCTTCTTTAAACGCAGAGAATGGCGTCTGATAGCCGACTAACTGACAGGAATACGTCGAACCTGTCGGGGTACTCGGATCCCATCCCCAGTCCTGTTCCCAGTACTGTGGCAGTGCGCCTGAGCCACCTTCATCGAACTGTTTCATATTTTTACAGCCGAGCACTTCATTGGCAGGCACCGGCACTTTCAGGTATTCCGCTTCACTTTTGTAGTAGGAGATACGGTTTTCACCCTGAGCAATTTCGGTCGGACCGCCGCACTCCACGCCGCCGTTAATGATCTGGATGGTCACGCCGAACCCCGGCACCAGGCCATTTTCTTTATCATGGGCGTTGGGCTGCCAGGTTCCGTCGATCACGTGCAGCATGCTGGGTTTCGGTGCCTGCGGTGTGACGAAGAAGAACACGGCGCTGGCGAGGTTCAGCCAGGTGTCCGCGACCAGTTCCGGTTTATCGAGCAGCGTTCTGACCGTGCCAAACATCGCGTCTGAGAACGGACCGTAGTTGTAGTTATAGGAAAGTTGTTTTGCCCCGCGACCAAAATAGCTGACGAAATCACCCTGCGCGTCTTTACCGCAAGGCCAGGTTTGCCCCTGCCAGACATCCGGATTACATTCGCCGTTATAGCCGCCTTTCTGGCCTTCGGCCCAGCCCATTTCACGCAGCCACACCAGCCCCTGTCGCCATTCCGCCTCAGGGCGCCAGTTTTCATGTCCGCCGGTTTCCTGGGCGAAGTGCGCGAACATTGTTGCCAGGCCTTTACGGCAAATCGCGTCGGAATCACGGCCGTCAGTGTAAGTACCGCAAACTGCCGGGAATTTACCTATCGCTTTAATGAAGTTTTCATAACTGTATTCCGGCGCGCGGAGCGGGAAAATATAATCCCATTGCTCTTTGCTGAGGATTTTCTCAACGCGTTTTACGTTATCCGGGTTTGCCGCACGGCCCGGCGCAATTTTTTCAACGGAATCATTATCCAGCGTGCGGATGGAAGCTTTCACTTCCTGCATCAGCGGGTTTTGCGTTAATGAATTTTCTTTTTTGATCAGATCACTTTCTTTAATAACGTACGGTTCTGAAGGGGCAGGGGTTTCCTCCGCCAGCGCGGCAGAACTTGCAGCCAGCAAACAGGATGCGGTAATAAGATTTAAATAAAAGTGAGGCTTTAATCTATGCATAGTGAATACCCTTCATTCGTTGCAATAAGTACAAGAATAAAAACTCTGAGGAGTTTGTGTTTTCAATGTCAGTCTCAGACCAACATTGAAAGGGTAATCTTCACCAGGTTACTTCACTATTAAAATAAGAACATTGTCCATCATTAATTACGTGTGATTTTGCGTTGTGCCGTTGAGATAATCATTTATTTTCAGGAGCAGGTTTCAACGGCCTTGAGTGAAGAAATGATATTATTAACACCTCGGACTTTGGTCGTTCTGGTGACAAAGTTTGCATATGTTTTTAAAGTTTCATGATGAATGTCATCCGGCAATGTAAATGTCACTAATTTGCTGTGACGTTTTTCAATAAAATACTCTGCCACTTTTCTGGGAAAGATGGCGATCATATCACTGCGCTCAACGGCAGCAATGATGCCATTCATAGACGATGAGTTATAAATGACTTTGCGCATATTGGTTTTTTCATTCTGTATATGACGATTATTGACCGACACCAGTTTCATGGTCTGGCCTTCGCTGTGACAATACACGGCATGGGGTAACGTGTAATAGTGTGAAAGCGTAAAGGCGGGTTGTGACGCCAGTAAACTGCCGGAACTGCACACCACCACGAAATCATCCACGGAATCAATTTCAACAGAGGTGATGCTGTGGTGGTGAAGGGCAAAATTACTTAGCACGATGTCATTGCCAGATTGCAGCAGATTTCTCACACATTCATCATGGTTAAATATGGTGGAGTTAGTGAAGGCGAGAAGGGTTTCCTGTAAATCATCTTGCTGATGTAAACGTTGAAAGTAAAAACTTTCGATTAAGTCAGAACACATGACTTTAACTGAAGAGACGGTTTTTTCCTGATTTTTAGCTTTATGAACCACGTCATCAATTATACACATGGCATGTGAAAAAGATTCATGAATGTCCAGGGCTATTTGTGTTGGTTTCATGCCCTGAGCAGTTCTGATAAAAAGTTCGACGGCTAAGAAACGTTGTAATTTATTAATGGAAAGACTGACCGCGGAAACGGAGAGTTCAAGTTTTTCAGCTGCGCGCGAAAGGCTACCAGAGACTATCACTTCATTCATGATCTTGATCAGATTATAATCAAACTCATTTATTTTATCGTAAATCATTACTTTTCTCCGTCATCAAGATATGGAGCCTGCATCATTCACATTGTGATGCTACAAATAAAGTAAAAAAATCTCAAAATATCATGATATTTGTATGCATTAATGAGTGGGTTGAATTAATTCCTAATAGCTAAACGATGTTGTGCATCACAAGTGAAGTTATTGCAGCTCATTTATTTGTATAAGAAACACTTATGTTTAAAGCGTTATCAGGCGCACCCGGTTTCTCATCCAGCCGTAAATGAAGGATTCATTACTGGCCTTACTTTCGGCTAAATCAAGATACCGTTGTCCCTGGCTGCAATTGAGCGATGTGACCAGAACAGCGTCTCCTTCCTGCCCGCGCAGTCTCAGGAACCCGGCCAGCGCATTCAGCGTGGCAGGCCCAATTTTTCCGTCAACGGTGATATCGGGATAAACCTGGCCTTGCTGATTATATGCATTGAGCCAACGTTGTAGCCACTTAATACCCACGGAAGGCCCCATATTAGTCCCTGTATCACACAGCTCCAACGCCAGAGCCGGCGACAAGGCGTGGATTTTGTCAAACCCTGGCTGATACCAGTAGTTTTTCTCCAGAATGATATATGCCTGTTCACGGGTAAATGCTTTCATATCGCCGGTATAGCCATAATCACGTGCGGTCTTTTCGGTGATGCCCCAATGTGTCGCGCCGCCCGGATCGTCGGGATGGTTTATATAAGCACCTTCATTTTCCAGCACGGCATCAATAATAGGATTGCTTGGCATAGTGGAACCCTCTGTGAGTAAAGAGATCTCAGATAACTAAGGTAAGATATACACCTACTCCGATTAACAGCACTAATACAATCAGACTCAGTAAAATAGGGTTATATGATATTTTTGTTTTGGGTTTTTTTTCCTGAATTATATCGATTGTTATTGAAGTATTCACCCGAATGCCTGATTTAGGTACGGTGATAAACAATTCATCCAACCCTAAGGTTTTAAGATCGCGGCGAATTAAATAGAGTGTTTGGGTAAGGCTGGCGTCGCTGGTAAAGGTACTTCTGGCACCCCATAAAGCATAAGATATCGCTGACTTCTCTATCACTTCGTCTTTTGCGTGTTCAATGATAAAACTGAGGCATCGGGCTCGCATCGTGGTCAGTTTAATATTCATTCCATTATTCAGCGTCTTTAACTCTTTCGTTCCTTCGTTGAAAACGTACAGCCCATTAATAAGATAAACGCTCATCTTTCAACACTCTCCAGTCCGGTGGTAGAAAATTGCTGGCATTCATTTTTTGATAGGATTTATCGTATCTTCTTTTTTGAAATTCACCACATTCAATCAGAATATTGTGATTAATTTTAGATAAGTTGTGATCTGTTATAAAAGTTGACGGGTTTTTTGAGTGAAATTAAAAAGTCATTTGAGTTTAACTTGAAATAGAAAATATAAAAATTGAATGATTGACGTTGAATTATAGGATTTTATTTATATCATCGGTGGCACATAAAACCCGTATTGTGACTCATTGCTTAAACCGGCAGGTTGATGTTTTTGATTGCAAAACCCCGGCAGCTCATTACTTGTCCAGTTTCCTGCACTATCAGATAAAAAATTGATGCTCATTTCCTGAACATCATCGTTGTCAAAAATATTTATGCTGAATGATGATTTGAGAGAAAACGTCCTCTCACTAATTATAGTTTCAACAGCAAGACGCTGTTAGACCCTTAACTTCTATTCAGGAAACTATTATGGCTACCAGTAAATTGATTAAAACAGATTCTCTGACTGACAAATCTTATAAAGCGGACGGTTTTGACGCGTCGAAAGACACGGTGAAATATAGCTATACCTCTGCCCGCGTGGCTAAACCGGTGTACAACAAGTATGACACCACCAATAAACCTAAAGTCTTCGGTTACTACACTGACTGGTCGCAGTATGACAGCCGTCAGACCGACGGAGATGACACCCCGGCTAACCGCGGTCGCGGTTATGATTTAGCCAACGTCAGCCCGACGGCGTATGACAAAATCATTCTTGGCTTCCTGGGCATTGTCGGCGACAGCACCGGCGAAAAAGCGGAAGTTATCGCCCGCGCAGCAAGCAATCTGAACAAATCCACTAACGAACCCACCTTCCTCGACCCATGGGGCGACTTCCAGACCAGCAACAACGTTGGCCTGAAAGAGTCCGGCTGGGAAGAAATGGACGTGAACTCCGCCACTCAGGCGACAGTAAAAGGTATCGTCGGCGGCCTGCGTGATTTGCAAGCCAAAGCCAAAACCCAGGGGCATGACCTGGCACTGTCGATGAGTATCGGCGGCTGGACCATGAGCAGCGGTTTCCACAACATGTCGCAAACGTCTGCGGGTCGCAGCACCTTTGCAAAAGGCGTGGCAAAACTGTTTACCCGCTTCCCGATGTTCTCTGAAGTGGATATCGACTGGGAATATCCGGGCAACGCCGGTAACAACAATGCCTACAGCGATTCTGATGGTGCGAACTATGCATTGCTGCTGGCTGAAATCACCAAAGAGCTGAAAGCCATTAAACGCAGTGACGTCAAAATCAGTATCGCCAGTTCTGCGGTGGTAGCGATTTTGGAAAAATCAGATGTTGCCACACTGCTGAAAAACGGTCTGTACAGCATCAACGTGATGACTTACGACTTCTACGGTACGCCGTGGGCAGAGAAACTCGATCACCACACCAACCTGCACGCGCTGGTAGAAGGCGGCTGGGGCGTGGATACCATCGTTGATTACCTGCTGGCGAAAGGCTTCCCGGCTGACCGCATTAACGTAGGTTATGCGGGGTACTCACGTAACGGCCAGAATGCGGTTCTGGAAAGCTACTCACCGCTCAAAGGCACCTACTCACCGACACCCAATGCTGAAACCACCGGCACATTCGAAAGCGGTTGCAGCGAATGGTATGACCTGATCAATAACTATATCGATCTGGAAAACCAGAAAGGCCGTAACGGTTTCAGCGTGTACACCGACCAGGTCGCAGACGCTGATTACCTGTACAACAAAGACACCAAACTGTTCGTTTCCCTTGATACTCCGCGCAGCGTCAGGGCTAAAGGTCAGTATGTAGCGAAAAAAGGGCTCGGCGCACTGTTTACCTGGACTATCGATCAGGACAACGGCGTGCTGGTTAACGCCGCCCGTGAAGGTCTGGGTTGCACCGTGACTAATCAGGTTGTCGATATGGCACCGTTCTACTTCGAGGGAATCAATGTCGCCGGCGAAGTGCCTGATGGTGATAAACCTGCCACCAATACCACTCCGGTTGCGGATATCCAGTTGCAGGTGATCAGCGGTTCAAAAGTGCGTCTGAGCGGTGCTGCCTCCAGCGATGCCGATAACGAGGCGCTGACCTACAAGTGGAGCGTTCCGGCGGGCATTTCGCCAAACAGCACCACCACGTCAACCATTACCTTTATCGCGCCAACCGTGGTCAGCCGTGCAGAGTTCCAGTTCTCACTGACGGTCACTGACACCCATGCGGCCACTTCCGTTGCCAAAAACTACACACTGGTGGTCTTTGGTGAAGAAGTGATCGACCCGACGCCAACGCCTGAACCGACGCCTGAACCGACCCCGGAGCCGACGCCGGAACCTACCCCAGAGCCGACGCCTGAGCCTACGCCAGAACCAACTCCGGAACCGACACCAACGCCGACACCGGCAGGTAAATACGACGAGTGGGAATCCGGCAAGGTGTACAACACCGGCGATAAAGTCAGCCATAAAGGAAAAGATTACGTGGCTAACTACTGGACTCAGGCAAACGAGCCAGGTCTGGCAGAGTTCACCGGTGAATGGTCACAGTGGAAGTTACTCTGATTACACCACGCAGACGTCATGAGGTTCTGACCTCATGCTAATGAAAGCGCAAAGCGGGACACTTACGGGTGTCCCGCTTTTTTTGCTTCAACGGTGGGCTGTGCACCTTGCCGAACCCGCGTCAGACAAGCAGGTTCAGCAGGCTGTATCAGAGACAGCGCAGGGTGTGGCCTGGCGTACTGAGGGAGAGTGAGAGGTTGAGACAGTTAAAGCAGAACGAAGAGGGCGTAGAGTGCGGGAAGAGGGCAAAAAAAATCCCCCGCAGACGTGGGTCTGTCGGGGGAAGGGATTAACCTTGTTGTTTCGGCGCGGGGGTCATGGTGTCAATGAACGCCGAAATTTTCTTACCGAGCAGGGTGATAATCGGCCCGGCAAACACGCCGCCCAGCCCGGCGATGACCAGTAGCTTGTCATCGTTGGCATCGTGCGACAAAACGAAAATACTCAATATCATGCCGCTGAAACAGGAGACGATAACCTGCAAAAGACAGGCCTTGAGTTCATCCATGAAGGCCTTCTTCTGTCTCAGCATGATGTAGCGAACGACGCCACCCCACGCTGACATTCCCATAACGGCAAAAACAATACTGTGCTCTATGGTGACGATATCTCTGGCATGTGCTGCGCCAATCATGATGCTTTCCTCTAAGGTAAGAATAAAACCGGTTAACTTGTGTATGGTTAAATTATCACCAGAAGACGCGGGGCAAAAATCACATAGCCACACATTTTTGCGTGACGGTTTTTAGCCGCGCAATCGCGAAAAGTGAGAAGACGAAAGGGGAGCAGGCCGCAACCGGGCGAGGTTTTTTCTTAACCAGAAAGGCTTAGGCCGCAGAGTGAGTTTTTTATCCCACACACCGGCCGGCAATTTAAAAAAATAATAGCGTTTGAATTTCAGAAAGATAAAGCGCGTGATAATTTTGTTCGCACACTAAGCATATCAGCCCATCATCCGTGACGGGCTGCGCAAGGTTTTAGTTCACGGCACAGAAACTCTGCGCCTCAGCACGGACATTTCCCCATCTTCCCGCCTTCGCTGGGAAATCTTGCCTCAAGACAGCGGCGGTGAAACTCCCGCTCGGACATCGGCTCGTTATCCGGGTGTCGCACCTTCATATGCTGCACATAATTTTGGTAATCCTGCACGCCGACCATCAGCCGGAAACTCTGCGCAGTGCGCCGGATAGCCAGCTTCAGCCAGCCGGAAACGTTGTGCGGCTTCGGCTCGACGATAAACAGCGGCTGACAGCTGATGATGCGAAACGACGCCGGTCGCGGTGTTTTAAACAATGCGCGTGACTCAGACATGGCGCACCTCGCCAACCGGGCGGCCTTCACGGCGCAGCACCACGGCTGTTTCATGTACCGTCGGCGTGGCGGATTTCAGTGCGCGGCGGATAACAAAGAACGACGACACCAGCATCGTCACCGCCACCAGCATGAAGAAGCCGCACAGCACGGCGTTGATCTGATTATTGAGCACGATGGTATGCATATCAGCCAGCGTTTTGGCCGGTTTGATGATTTCACCACTGTCGATCCCGGCTGAGAATTTCTTCGCCTGCGCCAGGAATCCAATCGACGGTTTTTCGTGGAAAATCTTCTGCCAGCCTGCGGTCATTGAGGTGATGAACAGCCAGATGGTCGGCAAAATAGTCACCCAGGCATAACGCTGCTTTTTCATTTTGAACAGCACCACGGTGCCGAGGATCAGCGCCATTGAGGCCAGCATCTGATTGCCGATACCGAACAGCGGCCACAGAGTATTGATGCCCCCTAACGGATCGACCACGCCCTGATACACGAAGAAACCCCAGCCCGCGACCGCGACGGTAGTACCGGCGAACGTGCCGATCCACGAACGGTTATTGGCTAAAGAAGGGACGGCAACGCCTACCAGATCCTGCACCATAAAACGGCAGGCGCGGGTACCGGCATCCACGGCGGTCAGGATGAACAAGGCTTCGAACAGGATCGCGAAGTGATACCAGAAGGCCATCATCGCGCGGCTGTTAAACACCTCAGTAATGATGTGCGCCATGCCGACGGCGAAGGTCGGTGCGCCACCGGCGCGGGACAGGATTGACTGCTCGCCGACGTCTTTGGCTATTTGCGTCAGAATGTCCGGCGTGATGACAAAGCCCCAGCCGTTAATCACCTGCGAGGCACTTTCCACCGTGGTGCCAATCAGCGCCGCCGGTGAGTTCATCGCAAAATAGACGCCAGGGTCGATCACCGACGCACAAATCAACGCCATGATCGCCACAAACGATTCCATCAGCATCGCGCCGTAGCCGATAAAGCGGATGTGACTTTCACGCTCCACCAGTTTCGGCGTGGTGCCGCTGGAAACCAGCGCGTGGAAACCTGAAATCGACCCGCAGGCGATGGTGATAAACAGGAACGGGAACAGGCTGCCGGAGAATACCGGGCCGCTGCCGTCAATAAAACGCGATACGGCGGGCATTTTCATTTCCGGCATGGCGAAGACGATACCGACCGCCAGCCCGGCAATCACGCCGATTTTCAGAAACGTTGAGAGGTAATCGCGCGGTGCCAGCAGCAGCCAGACCGGCAATACCGAGGCAATAAAGCCATAAATCACCAGTACCCAGGTCAGCGTGGTGCCGTGCAGGGTAAAGAACGGCCCCCAGTAAGGATCCGCCGCCACGTTGCCGCCGTAAACAATCGCGAGCATCATCAGCACAAAGCCAATCACCGACACTTCAGCGATTTTCCCCGGACGCAGAAAGCGCATATAGATGCCCATAAACAGGGCAATCGGAATGGTCGCGGCAATGGTAAACAGCCCCCACGGACTGTCGGCCAGCGCTTTGACCACCACCAGCGCCAGCGCCGACAGAATAATGATCATCACGCCGAGCGCCCCGAGCATGGTGATGACGCCTGCGAAATTACCCAGCTCCTGCTTCGCCATTTCCCCCAGAGAACGGCCATCGCGGCGGGTAGAGATAAACAGGATCAGGAAATCCTGCACCGCACCGGCCAGCATGACGCCCACTAAAATCCAGATGGTGCCCGGCAAAAAGCCCATTTGCGCGGCGAGGATCGGGCCGACCAGCGGGCCTGCTCCGGCAATCGCCGCAAAGTGGTGGCCGAACAGCACCCATTTATTGGTTGGCACATAATCCAGCCCGTCGTTGTGGCGCTCGGCGGGGGTCATACGTTTATCGTCGAGTTCAAACACTTTTTCGGCGATAAACAGACTGTAAAAACGGTAGGCAATGCTGTAACAGGCAATGGCGGCAACCACCAGCCAGAGCGCGTTGACGTGTTCGCCACGACTTAACGCCAGCATGCAAAAAGCAAAGGCTCCGATGAACGCCACCACCAGCCAGGTTATCCCGGACTTGACGCTTTTCATGATTACAACTCCTTGTGAGTGGTCCTTTATCGTGCTGGCCACTTTTTTTGTGAGAGTGTGAGGTAGGGAGGTAAGGGTCGGCGCGCCAGCGGCACGTTGCGACTATGTTAAATTACTGGTCAAAAATAATGTTTTTGAATAGAAAAGTTTGAAGTTAAAAGCGGAAGTGTGATGCGGTTTACGCTTTGAACAGAGAGTACTGGTCGGATGACAATAAAGTTGTGGCGGGGCAGGAAAAAACCAAAAAAAAACCGGCCACGAAGGCCGGTCTATTTCTGTCAGGTCGGGGATTATTCTGCAGCAGCAGGTTTTTCCTGGCCTGGTTTGTGGTCACGCATCTGTTCCATTTTGGCAGAGCGTTTCTGGTAGTTCTCGTTGAACTGTTTTTTCTGCTCAGGTGTCAGCAGGTTATACATTTTGTTCTCTGCACGGGCACGGTCGAGCATACGGTCAGACTGTGCTTTGGTGATGGTATCAATCTGCGATTTCACCTTAGCTTCGTCGAAGCTGTCGGTCGCCACCAGGCTGTGCATCTGATCCATCTGAGCTTTCATGGCGGCACGGTCAGGGCGTGCGCCGCTGTCTTTCATGATGTCTTTCATCTGAGTTTTTTGCTGCTCAGTCAGGTTCAGGCCGGCAAACGGGTTCATGTGTTGCGGGCCTTTGTGATGCAGCATTTTGCCGTGAGCAGCATCAGGTGCAGGAGGTGCAGTCGTCTCAGCAGCAAACGCGAAAGAAGCAGAGCTCAGAGCCAGGGTTGAAGCCACAATCATTGCGGTAAGTTTACGCATAATAAAATTCCTTATTGAAGATTCAGGCACGTTGCCCGTTTTGTTTCGACGAAAGCAAGTCTACTGAATCCAATGAATAGTAATGCGAGGTAGATGTAAAATTCTGAAAGTCGGAGAGACACATTTCGCGCAATCATGGAGAAAATGTTTAGAAAGCGTAAGGTTAGGCGAACAGACGTGAATGGCGGTTCGGATAAATCCGAGTCATGCGAAGGATTCAAACATTAACATGATGAATGATTTGCCGCTATAGCCCGCGTGTAAAGAATGTTTGAAGTTTACTCACGGTTTACTTGGCGATGAACAGGCGAAAACAGGCATAATAGTTTTCATTTCGTTAACACCACCTGTAACAGTGATCCGCATTATGACTGAATCCCGCTATGCCCAACTGGCGCGCACGCTGCGCAAACAAATTGACACCCAGGTCTGGCTGCCCGGCGATCGCCTGCCTTCATTGCGTGACACCTGCAAGCAATCTGGCCTGAGCCTGATGACGGTCCTGCAGGCTTATCAGCTGCTGGAAAGTCAGGGAGTGATCGTCGCGCGGCCTCAGTCCGGTTACTACGTGGCTGCCGGATTGCAGCGTCCGGTGCGGCATCAGCCGGACGAGCGTCTGCATGCCGCCGAGCAGGTGGACGTCAACGATGCCATTTTTGATATTCTCAAAGCCGGACAAGATCCTGGCGTGGTGCCGCTTGGCTCGGCGTTCCCGGATCCGACGTTATTTCCCCAGCCGCGTCTGGCGCGATCGCTTGCCAGCGCTGTGCGCCGGATGTCCCCTCACAGCGCCACTGCCAACCTGCCGCCGGGTAACGAAGAGTTGCGCCGCAGCATTGCCCAGCGTTATGCGCAAAACGGTATCGAAGTCGCGCCGGATGAAATCGTCATTACGTCTGGCGCGATGGAGTCGCTCGGGCTGAGTTTGCAGATGGTGACCGAGCCGGGAGACTGGGTGGCGATTGAGTCTCCGGCTTTTTATGGTGTGTTGCAGGCCATTGAGCGGCGCAAACTCAAAGCGGTCGCCATTCCGACTGACGTGCGGTACGGCATGGATCCCGATGCTTTGGAAAAAGCGCTGGAAACCTACCCGATCAAAGCCTGCTGGCTGATGTCCAGCTATCAGAATCCGCTCGGCTGTACCTTGCCGCCGGAAAACAAGGCCCGGCTGGTGGAAATTTTGCAGGCGCACCAGGTCGCCATTATTGAAGATGACGTTTACAGCGAACTCTATTTCGGCAGTGAACGCGCGGTGCCGCTGAAGGCCTCGTCCTACCGCAGCGAGATCCTGCACTGTTCGTCATTTTCTAAATGTCTGGCACCGGGTTTTCGCGTCGGCTGGGTGGCGGCGGGGGCATACGCTGAGCGCATCCAGCGGTTACAGCTGATGAGCACTTTATCGGCCAGCGTGCCGGTGCAGCTGGCGCTGGCCGATTATTTACAGCAGGGAGGTTATGACACCCACCTGCGCCGCCTTCGCCGCGTACTCGAGCAGCGGCAAATGGCGATGTATCACGCCATTCTCGCCGAATTCCCCGCACAGGTTTCTGTCAGCCAGCCAAAGGGCGGCTATTTTTTATGGCTGGATCTGGGGGAAAACGTCGATGCGGCGCGGGTCTATCAGCTGGCGCTGGCGAAAGGCGTCAGTGTGGCGCCCGGCAGCATGTTTTCCGCCGATCAGCGTTTCAGCCACTGCATCCGTATCAACACGTCTTTCGAATGGGCACCGCACACCGCGCGCGCCATCTCGATTCTGGCGGCGCTGGTGGCGGAGGAGATTAAGCAGTGAAAAGCGCGTTGTCAGACATCCTGTTCCCGCAGCGTCTTACCGACGTTTCCGCCCGGATGCACTTTCAGTAAACGTTGCTGGTCAAAGCCGTTGCGCAGCATGATGTTGCCGCACAGCGCGTCAAACACCGCCAGCACCAGCACGATAGAAGTGGTCGCCAGCATATTCAGCGGATCGATCTCCCGCCGGATATGGGTTTTCACCACCAGCGTGGCGGCACGGGCAATGGCTGAATCCAGATTCTCGGTCACGCTTACGATCGCCACACCTTTGGCTTTCAGCGTCGGCAGCAGCCGCGTCAGCTCTTCGGAATTTCCGCCACGCGAAATCAGGATCATCAGGTCATCACTGCGCAGAAAACCTAAGTCGCCGTGCGCGGCATCGGTGGCGCTGAGGTACACCGCCGGTTGTTCAACGCACGCCAGCATATGGGCGATTTTGCGCGCCGCAATCCCCGACGTGCCCACGCCGGTCACCGCAATTTTGCCCTTACAGCCGGTCACCAGCGTCAGCAACTGCTGCCAGATATCGGCATCGAGATGGTGCTGCAATGCCAGTAATTCCTGGCTGTAGGTCTGCCAGCCCTGACACGCCAGAGCAAATTCTTCCTCTGCATTCATTCGGTTTCCCCCTGCATCAGGCGGCGGTACTTCATGCTGTCGTGGTACATCTCATGGAATACGCGGTATTTGCGGTCGTAATACTCTTTGATTTTGTTGGTTTGCGGCGTGACGGTTTTGCCGATGCGGCTCATGGCGGCCATGGCTTCCGGCAGCGAGTCATACGCGCCCGCCGCGACGGTGCCCATCATGGCGCTGCCGAGCAACATCGCTTCGCTTTCTTCCGGCAATAACATCGCGCAGCCGGTGGCGTTGGAATGCTCCTGCACAAATACCGGGTTTTTGGTGCCGCCGCCGCTTGCCATCATGGTATCGATGCGGTAACCGCTCTGGTTCATGGTTTCGATAATGTGACGGGTGCCGAGCGCCAGCGCCTGAATGGTCGCCAGATAATGCAGCGCCATATCTTCCGGCGTACGCGAGAGTTTCAGGCCGGTCAGCGTACCGGTCAGCGTCGGGTTGGCGCGCGGTGAACGGTTGCCGTGGAAGTAGGGCAGCATATGAATGTCTTTAGTCAGGAAGGCAATGTCTTCCGGCTCGCCTGCCATTTTACGCAGGATGCCGTTTAGCACTTCGTAAATGGTTTTGCCGCTGTCTTTGCCCTGTTTCAGCAGATCCTGATAGCACGGGTGCGACTGAATGACGTGATCGATCAGCGCGCCGGTGGTGGATTGACCACCTTCGTTCAGCCAGTAATCCGGCAAAATCGCCGAATAATACGGGCCCCAGATGCCGCCGATATAGCGCGCACTGCGTGACATCGCCATGTGTGCCGTCGAGGTGCCGCCGATCAGCGCGATGCGGTTGTCGAAATCTGCCGATTCACCGGATGCGCCGCTGGCGCCGAGAATGCCGAGACTGCCTGCGTGCGCATCAATGATCGAGACGCTGACCGCCGTGCCTGCCATCAGGCCCATTTCGGCGGCGGCGCGCTGGGTCAGACCATGCCCCAGCGGTTCGCCCATGGTTTTCACTTCGCTGCCGATTTTCGCTGCATTATTTTCCAGCAAATCTTCCAGCCCGATCTGGCGGAAATAGCTAGGATCCCAGCGGTCTTCGTGGCCGATGTAGGTCCATTTACAGACGGTGGAACACAGGGAGCGCGTGGCGTCCTGCGTGGCGCGCCAGGTCAGGAAATCCGGCAGATCGAACAGGTGCCCGACGTTGTTCCAGGTGGTGGGCATATGCTGTTTCAGCCACAGCAGTTTTGGCGTCTGCATTTCCGGCGAAATAATCCCGCCGACGAATTCCAGCACGCGGTGGCCGGTGGCGTTGATGCGTTCGGCCTGCGTAATGGCGCGGTGATCCATCCACACAATGATGTTCTGCTCGCTGCGCCCGGACGGGCTGACGGTCAGCGGTTTGCCTTCTTTATCCAGCACCACCAGCGAACAGGTGGCGTCGAAACCGATACCTTTCACCTGAATCGGGTTGATGTCGGCCTGATTCACCGCGTCTTTCACGGCGTTACAGACGGACTGCCAGATCTCATCGGAAGATTGCTCGACGAAATCGGCTTTCGGGCGGTACAACGTGATCTCACGGCTGGCCTGGCCGACCATGCGGCCGGTCATGTCGAAGACGCCCGCGCGGGCGCTGCCGGTTCCTACGTCAACTCCAATAAAATAACTCGCCATGTTCTTTCCCTTCGGTAAAAAGCTTTCGCTTAAGATTTTCTGTTTTGCAGAGCGATAAACAGGATCAGGACGCCGCCCCACAGGGCCATCGTCAGGTAACTGCTGACGCCCATCAGGTTGAGGCCGCTTTCCAGCATTTGCAGGACGATCAGCGCCAGCACCAGCCCGATGACCCGGCCAAAGCCGCCGTCGGGGTTTATCCCGCCGAGCACGGAGGCCAGAATGGTCACCAGCAAATAGGAGTCGCCGTAGCCTGCTTTCGCCGAGTTAAATTTGGACATCATCAGCAGTGCCGCGCCCCAGCCGAGCAGGGCGGAAAGCACGTACACCGCGATGGTCACTTTATGGGTGTTGACGCCGCTAAAGCGTGTGGCCTGTTCGTTGGAGCCCATCAGATACAGGCTGCGGCCAAGGGTGGTGTGTTCGAGCAACACCCATAACAGCAGCGCCACCAGCAGGAACAGCAGCAGGGCGACCGGAATGCCCAGCAGGCTGCCGTTGCTCAGATATTGGATGGCCGCCGGGAAGCCGGAAATCACCGCACCGCTGGTCAGCAGGATATTCAGCCCGGCAATCAGCGTCATGGTGCCGAGCGTCGCCAGAATCGGCGAGACACCCACATAGGCGATCAGCGCGCCGTTAAGCACACCAATAGCCACCGCCACGCCCAGACCGGCGAGCATCGCCAGCGCGAAATATTCCGGCTGATTCGGGTGCGCCACCATAATGGCCGCCATGGCCAGCGAGCAGGCATTCGCACCGGCAATCACCGAAAGGTTGATGCCGCCGGTAAGCATGGTGATGCCCATCCCCAGTGCCAGCATGCCCAGAATGGGCAACTGCGAAGAGATCGACTGGAAATTGCCGACGCTGTAAAAACTGCCGCCCAGCGTGAAGGAGAACAACACGGCCACGGCAACGATGATCAGCAACTGCAAACGGATAATGCGGTCGCCGGGGAAAAATCGGGTTAAGGTCGTCATGTCACATCCCCTTTGCCAGTTTGCGTTTTTCATTCCACGCCGTGCTGCTGATGCTGATCAGAATGATCAGGCCGCTGAACACCTGATGCCAGTAAGACGAGATACTCAGCAGCGTCAGGCCATTTTGCAGGAAGGCCAGCAGCATGACACCCAGAATGGTGCCGGTGAGCGAACCGCGCCCGCCGGTCATGCTGGTGCCGCCTAACACCACCGCCGCCAGCACCGTCAGCTCATAGCCGAGCAGGGAATTCGGTGCGACGGACTGAGTGATTTGCGCCTGAACCACCGCAGCAATACCCGCCAGTAATCCCATAAAGCCGTAGACGTAAAAATGCAGCCGCAGAATGTTCAGACCAAGGCGCGACGCGGCGTCACGGTTGCTGCCCATGGCGTAAATCTGCCGTCCGACGCGGGTGCGGTTCATCAGCACACCGGTGGCGATAATCACCCCGAGCAGGCTGAGTAACGGCAGCGTCAGGCCATAGTCGTAGCCGTCCGCGGCGGTAAAGGAGAACCAGTTAATGCCATTCATAAACCAGTCGGGGAAGCCGTACAGCCAGGTGCCGTTGGTCAGGTACACCAGCAACCCGTAGAACAGATTCAGCGTGGCAATGGTAATGATGATGGCCGGCACGCGCAGCCAGTACACCAGAAATCCATTGACCAGCCCGAGCAGCAAACCGGTGCCCATCGACATGGCAAACGCCAGCGGAAAACTGCCGCCGTGATGGAGGATGTAACTCGCCATCACGTACTGACCGATGGACGTCACCGCCGGGAAGGAGATGTCGATGCCCCCCGCAATCAGCACCACAAACAGGCCGCAGGCCAGAATGCCAAGAATGGCGTAACTGGTGGCAACGTCGGTCAGGTTGCCGAGCGTCATAAATTCACTGGTGCTGAGGCTCAGGCCGATGACCAGCAGCAGGACCAGTAATCCCAGCCAGAATTCGTGCCGGGAGAACAGTTTCGACAGTGCGTTGTTATCCATTGATCGCCTCCGCAATCTGCGCTTCGCTGCTCTGGTGCGGGGCGAATTCCGCCACCAGTTCGCCTTTACGCATTACCAGCACCCGGTGACTGTTGTAATAAGCTTCCGGAATTTCATCGCAAATCATCAGTACCGCCATGCCGGATTCCGCCAGGTCACGGGCAATACGGTAAATGCCTTCTTTATTGGCGATATCCACGCCGACGGTCGGCGAATCGAGGATCAGAATATGCGGCTGCGTCGCCACCCATTTGGCGATGGCGATACGCTGCGCATTGCCGCCGGAAAGCGTTTTCACCGGCAGGCCGCTGTCGGAGACTTTGATGTTCAGGTCACGGATCAGGTCTTTCACCACTGACGCCGCTTTGCGGTGATCCATCAGCCCGGTGGCGGTGTGCAGCTTGTCGAAAATCGACACCAGTGTGTTGTCGTAAATGGATTGCTCCATGATCAGCCCCTGCGTAAGACGGTCTTCCGAAACGTAAGCGATACCGTGACGGATGGCGTCGCGGTTGCTGTGAAATTTCACCGCCTTGCCGTTAACGCGGATTTCGCCGCTGTCCGGCTGGCTCATGCCGAATAAGCTCATACAGAGTTCAGTACGCCCTGAACCCAGCAGGCCGATAATCGAGGTGATTTCGCCCTGGCGCAGCGACAGCGAAATATCCTGATACTGGCCTTTGCGGCTCAGGTGGCTGACTTCCAGCAGCGGCGTGACGTTGGCCGGTGCGCGGTGTGGCAGGTGACTGTAGGTAAAACGCTGTCCGGTCATCAGGAACGCCAGCTCATTGCTGTCGAGTTCACTGGCCGGATAGGTGCCCACCAGTTTGCCGTCGCGCATCACGCTGATACGGTCGGCGACTTCCATCACTTCATCAAGGCGGTGGCTGACGAACACCACGCAGATACCCGCGGCTTTCAGCTCATTCACCACCCGCAGCAGGCCGTTCACTTCGGTGCGGGTCAGTGACGCGGTGGGTTCATCCATGATCACCAGGCTGGCGTCAGCGGCGATTGCGCGGCATATTGCCACTAACTGACGGTCGGCGATCGACAGCTTTTCGACTTTACGATCCGGATCCAGAGAAATTCCGACCCGTTGCATAGCGGCCACAGCTTTTTTGCGCATTGCCTCGCGATGTACCCAAAAATCGCCGCCCGGTAAATAACGGTGGATGGCAATATTTTCGGCAACCGATAAATTCGGAAATAAAGAGAGATCCTGATAAATAACCTGAATGCCGTAATAAGAAGAAAGTTGCGGCGTCAGGCTATGAAAAAGTTTTCCATCGAGCGTGATTGCCGCGCCTTTTTCCGGCTGATAGACGCCGGAAATGATTTTAATAATGGTGCTTTTACCGCAGCCATTCTGACCGGCGAGACAGTGCACTTCGCCCTTATTCAGCGTCAGGCTGACATTATCCAGCGCTAAAACGCCGGGGAATTTTTTACTGATTTTTTCGAGGCTGATAAAAGCCTCAGCAGGGGCAGGGGACGTGCGCGAACCGGACGACGGAGTGAGAGTGTTCATCACATTATCCTTACAACGTTCTATTTAGAATAAGTATTCAATGTCTGATTAGAAATTCAGATACGGCACAGCACACAACGCCGTATCTGTTTCTATTTGCCTGGTGTGGCGCTGGAGATAAATATGTCTCCGGTAAATTAAAGAATTAAAAAGCTAGATCAGAAGCCGAGTGATTTTGCATTCTCTGGCGTGACTTCCAGAATTTTATTAAAGCGGATCACGTGTTTATCCATATCCACATCCGCTTTGCCCAACCCTTCGATGCTCAGGTCTTTGGTGACTTCTTTACCCTGTAACAACTGGTCGGCGACGGTCACTAAGGCGTAACCGGCATCTTTCGGATCCCACAACAGGACTTTCTTGATATCACCGCGCATCAGGTATGGCGCAGCCTGAGCGGGCATGGCGATACCCACTACCGCGAGTTTGTTTTTCGCACGTTTCTGCTGAACGGCCTGACCGGCACCGATCGGGCCGAGGGAACCGAAACCGATAATCCCTTTCAGATCAGGATAGGTTTTCATGAGATCCAGCGTGGTGGAGTAAGACTTATCGATGTTTTCGGCCACCGGCAGGCGTGAGGTGACTTCATGCATATCGGGATATTTTTCTTTCTGATATTTAATGGCGGCGTCTGCCCAGGCGTTATGCAATGGCACGGTCAGGGAACCGACATAAATGGCGTATCCGCCTTTTCCGCCCATGTCTTTCGCCAGCTCATCCATATTGGCTTCGGCATATTTCTGGCTGTCGATGGTTTCGATATCCCACTGACCAATTTGCTGATCCGGCGATTCATGGGTTAATACCACGATGCCCTGATCGCGGGCTTTTTTCAGCACCGGCTCCAGCACTTTCGCGTCGTTGGGCACCACGATAATGGCGTCCACTTTTTTGGCGATCAGATCTTCAATCACTTTAACCTGCTGTGCCGGATCAGGCGTTGAACCGCCGACCTGATAGGCATTCACATTCAGTTTTTGCGCGGCTTCTTTTACGCCGACTTCCATGCGGGTGAACCAGGGAATGCCGGTGACTTTGGCGACCACGGCGATGTCGTAAGGCTTGGCGGCGAATGTCGGTGTCGTGAATAACATGCATGCTGAAACCACACATGCATTGACTAATGCGAGGTTAAATTTCATGTCTGTACCTTTCTTATGATGTTCTGTTCTGGTGTAGGGAACGGGCAGTGGTTATTTATTCCACACTCAGAGATTAACTTAACGGGAAAGCCGTTTTCTCTCGCTCGTAAACAGAATGTGATCAAAGCCCTTAATTGTTAAATCAAATAACTTTATATGTAAAATATTGGTTAATTAAATCTATCACCAGGTTCATGCGTGCGCGCTATGGCAGGTGTTACCGATAACAATGAAACAAAAAGAAATCAATTTATTAACAAATTAAATACATATGAAGCACCTCACGGGGGCTTTTCAGAAAGGATGCGTCTGTGTTTTTTTTTATTTGCGCAGAGTGTGAACAGGGTCACGGCAGCGGATGCGCCAAAACCGTGCGCGCCTGCCCCATTTTCTGGCAATGCACTGCGCGACAGCACAGGTGATACGCGCCGGATCACAATCCTGACGAAAACATTGCGCAAAAAATCAAAATATTTCCCTGCATACTCATTCTTTGCCCCTCGTTGCTGCGAAAGGGGATTTTTTTGTTTATTCATTTTTTATGCATTTAAAGTGAATAACGGTCGCGTTTAAGTGATTGTTTTTTCTGGTGCTGATTCTTTTTATTCACTTTTATCCTTTGCTGGCACGAAGCCTGCACTCTATGATGTGACTGAGTGAGATTATTTATTAACTTTTAAATAACAAACCAATAACCAGAAATCCTGCCGGTATGGGGGGCGGGCTCCTGCACCCTGAATTCAGCCAGTCACTGGCCTTACATTAAGAGGTTTATATGGAACACCAACAGCAGCCACAAAACGTCAGCCGCCAGAACTTTGATGACTGGATGGTGCCGGTGTATGCCCCTGCCGCGTTTATTCCGGTGCGCGGCGAAGGATCCTGGCTGTGGGATCAGGCGGGCAAAGATTATGTCGATTTTGCGGGCGGCATTGCCGTGAATGCACTGGGTCATGCACATCCGGAAATTCGTAAAACGCTGCTTGAGCAGGCGGATAAAGTCTGGCACCTGGGCAATGGCTATACCAACGAACCGGTATTGCGTCTGGCGAAACAACTGATCGACGCCACCTTTGCCGACAAGGTGTTTTTCTGTAACTCGGGGGCGGAAGCCAACGAAGCGGCGCTCAAACTGGCGCGCCTTTACGGCAACAAAGCCGGCGGCGAAAAGAATGAAATCATCGCCTTCAAAAACGCATTTCACGGGCGCACGTTGTTTACCGTTACCACCGGCGGTCAGCCGAAATACTCGGAAGATTTTGCGCCGTTACCGCAGGCGATTACCCATCTGCCGTTCAACGATCTGGCCGCGGTCGCCAGCCAGATTTCTTCCCGTACCTGCGCGGTGATTGTCGAGCCGATCCAGGGCGAAGGCGGCGTGGTGCCCGCGCAGGCTGAATTCCTGCAAGGCCTGCGTGAGTTGTGCGACAGGCATCAGGCCGTACTGATTTTTGATGAAGTGCAGACCGGCGTCGGGCGCACCGGCGAACTGTATGCGTATCAGCATTACGGCGTGGTGCCGGACATTCTGACCAGCGCCAAAGCGCTGGGCGGCGGTTTCCCTATTGGCGCAATGCTGACCACTGACCGCTACGCTGTGCTGTTCCAGCCGGGCACGCACGGCACCACTTACGGCGGCAACCCGCTGGCAACGGCGGTGGCTGGCAAAGTGTTTGAGATGATCAATACGCCGGACGTGCTGGCAGGCGTGCACAAGCGCCATCAGTGGTTTGCCGATGGTCTGAAACGCATCAATGAGCAATATCAGGTATTCAGCGAAGTGCGCGGGCAGGGCCTGCTGATCGGCGCCGTGATGAGCGAGCGTTATCAGGATCAGGCCAAACAGCTGAACACGCTGGCCGCAGAAGAGGGATTGATTGCGCTGATTGCCGGGCCGAATGTACTGCGCTTCGCGCCGTCCCTGATCATACCGGGGGCTGATATTGAAGAAGGGCTGAACCGCCTTGAGCGTGCCGTTGCGCGCCTGTGCGCGTGATTCTTTGGGATAAATGAGGTAGAGCATCATGATGTTGATTCGACCTGTGCGGCCCGGCGATCTCGCCGATATTCTGCAGTTGTCAGGCAAAACCGGCATCGGTTTAACGTCTTTGCCCAAGGATGAGGCGCAGTTGCGTGCGCGCATTGAGCGTTCAGTGGCGACCTGGGAAGGCCGTCTGGATAAACCCGATCAGGGCTATCTGTTTGTGCTCGAAGACACAGAACAGCCGAAAGTGGTGGGGGTAAGCGCCATCGAAGTGGCGGTGGGCCTGAGCGAGCCGTGGTACAACTTCCGCCTCGGCACGCTGGTGCACGCCTCCAAAAGTCTGAATATTTATAAGCCGGTGCCGACGCTGTTTCTCAGCAACGATCACACCGGGTATACCGAGCTTTGCACGCTGTTTCTCGATCCCGATTATCGCAATGGCAAGAACGGTCAGCTGCTGGCGAAAGTCCGTTTTCTGTTTCTGGCCGCGTTTCGTGAATATTTCTCCCGCAAGGTGATCGCCGAAATGCGCGGTGTTTCTGACGACAGCGGCCATTCGCCGTTCTGGGACAGCGTCGGGCGGCACTTCTTCGGGATGGAATTCGCCGAAGCCGACCGCCTGACCGGCATGGGGCAGAAATCCTTTATCGCCGAGCTGATGCCCAAACATCCTTTATATACCGACCTGCTCAGCCACGAAGCCCGTGAGGTGATCGGCGAAGTGCATCCGCATACCGCCCCGGCGCGTGCGGTGCTGGAAGGCGAAGGGCTGAGTTATCAGGGCTATGTGGATATTTTCGATGCCGGCCCGACGCTGGAAGGTGAAATTGACCAGCTGCGCGCGGTGAAAGAGAGCCGTCTGTGGCCGGTTCGCCTGGCAGACCACCGGGACGGCGATGATGAGCCGCTGTATCTGGTGGCCAATGAGCAGTATCAGAACTTCCGGGCGCTGCTGATTGCGGGCGAAGAATCGCCGCAGTCCCTGACGCTCAGTTCAGCCGAAGCTGACATTCTCGGGCTGCGTGAGGGCGACATGATGCGCGCCGTGGCGCTGTTTCCCGGCAGCAACCTGAACGCTCCCACGCAACCTCTCAAAAAGGAAACTCTCGCATGATGCAACCCGCACTCTTTATTCAGGGCCAGTGGCGCAGCGGACAGGGCGCGCAGCTGAACAAAATCAATCCGGCGGACAATACCCTGCTGTGGTCGGCGCTGAGCGCTGACGCGGAAGATGTTAATATGGCCTGCCGGGCTGCCCGCACGGCATTTCCCGCCTGGGCGCGCAAAACCGTGGCAGAACGCGCGGAGGTTATTCAGCGTTTTGCCGGTTTACTGACGGAGCATAAAACCCGGCTGGCGGAAATCATCAGCCAGGAAACCAGCAAACCGCGCTGGGAAACGCTGACCGAAATTCAGGCCATGATCGGCAAAGTGGCGATTTCGCTGGAAGCCAACCAGCAGCGTACCGGTGAAAAACATACCGCGATGCCGGACGGCGAAGCGGTGCTGCGCCACCGTCCGCACGGCGTGCTGGCGGTGTTCGGCCCGTATAATTTCCCCGGTCATCTGCCCAACGGCCATATCGTTCCGGCATTGCTGGCGGGCAATACCGTGATTTTCAAACCGAGTGAACTGACGCCTAAAACGGCGGAAGAAACCGTGAAGTTATGGCAACAGGCCGGTTTGCCCGACGGCGTGTTGAATCTGGTACAGGGCGGGCGCAGCACCGGTGAAGCGCTGGCGGCCTGCGCAGATATCGACGGGTTGCTGTTTACCGGCAGCGCGGGAACCGGTTATCAGTTGCACCGTCAGCTGGCCGGTCAGCCTGAAAAGATTCTGGCGCTGGAAATGGGCGGTAATAACGCGCTGATCGTTGAGCCGGTGGAAGACATTGATGCGGCAGTTAACCTGACCATTCAGTCGGCGTTTATTTCTGCCGGGCAGCGCTGCACGTGCGCGCGTCGTTTGCTGGTGAAAGAGGGCGCGGCAGGCGATGCGTTTATCGCGCGCCTGCTGGAGGTGACCCTGCAGCTGCGCATCGGCGGCTGGAATGATGAGCCCCAGCCGTTTATGGGCGGGGTGATTTCTGACGCAGCCGCACGCAATATGCTGAAAGCGCAGGACGAATTACTGGCGCTGGGCGGCAAACCGCTGCTGCTGCTGACCCGCCCTGATCCTCTTAATACCGTGCTGACGCCAGGGATTATCGATCTGACCGGCGTGGCGGGGGTGCCTGATGAAGAATACTTCGGGCCGTTGCTGAGTATTTACCGCTACAGCGATTTTGACAGCGCCATTGCCCTGGCGAATCAGACCCGCTTCGGGCTGGCGACCGGATTAATCTCCGCCGGGCGCGATCGGTTTGAGCAGCTATTATTGGAAGCACGGGCGGGAATTGTGAACTGGAACAAACCGCTCACCGGCGCGTCGAGTAATGCGCCATTTGGCGGGATCGGCGCGTCGGGGAATCATCGTCCGAGCGCGTATTACGCAGCGGATTATTGCGCGTGGCCAATGGCCTCGCTGGAAACAGACACGCTGGAACTCCCCGCGACGCTGTCGCCGGGTATTGATTTCCGCACAACCTGAGGAGACAGGCATGTCTGGATGTGAAGCAAATTTCGACGGTTTAGTCGGGCCGACGCACCATTATGCGGGGCTGTCGTTTGGCAACGAAGCCTCAACTAAAAATCAGAACGCGGTGGCGAACCCGCGTCTGGCGGCCAAACAGGGTCTGCTGAAAATGAAAGCGCTCGCCGATCTGGGCTTTGCGCAGGGCATTTTGCCGCCGCATGAACGCCCGCATCTGAGTACCTTACGGCAGATGGGATTTGGCGGCAGCGACCGTGAAGTGCTGACCAAAGCGCAGGCGTACTCGCCGCGTCTGCTGTCGTCACTGAGCTCGGCATCGGCTATGTGGGTGGCGAACGCCGCCACGGTGTCGCCTTCAGCCGACAGTGCCGATGGCCGTGTGCATTTCACGGTGGCGAATCTGAACAATAAATTTCATCGCGCGATCGAAGCCGACACCACATCGGCCATTTTGCGTGCGACCTTTCATGCTGACCGCTATTTTGCCCATCACGGGGCGCTGCCGCAGGTGGGCGCGCTGGGTGATGAAGGGGCGGCCAACCATAACCGGTTGTGCGGCGAATATGACAAGCCCGGCGTGCAGGTGTTTGTGTACGGACGTGACGGGCTGGTCACCGGCGAAAACGAACCGGTGCGCTATCCTGCGCGTCAGACCCGCTTAGCCAGTGACGCGGTGGCACGTCTGCATCAGCTGGATGCGCAACGCACGGTGTTTGTTCAGCAAAACCCGCAGGCCATCGACAGCGGTGTGTTTCATAACGACGTCATTTCTGTCAGCAACGGCAACGTGCTTTTCCATCACGAACAGGCGTTTGTGAATTCTGCCGTCGCACTGGAGGAAATTCGTCGCAAAATGGCCGCGCTGGATCTGGATTTCCAGCCCATTGAAGTGCCGCAGTCAAAAGTGTCTCTTGACGATGCGGTCGCGACATACCTGTTTAACAGCCAGTTACTGACCAAATCCGACGGCAAAATGCTGCTGGTGGTACCGGAAGAGTCTCGTCAGCATGTGGGGGTCTGGTCTTATTTATCGGCGCTGATCGAAAGCGGCGGGCCGGTGAATCAGATTGAAGTGTTTGATCTGCGCGAAAGCATGCGTAACGGCGGCGGACCAGCCTGTTTGCGTCTGCGCGTGGCACTTAATCGCAATGAACTGAACGCGGTCAATGTGGGCTCCCTGATGAGCGACACGCAGTTTATCAGCCTGAATACCTGGGTCGATAAACATTACCGTGACCGGATGCAGGCCAAAGATCTGGCCGATCCGCAACTGCTTACCGAAGTGCGCACCGCGCTTGATGAACTGACCAATATTCTCGGTCTGGGGCCGATTTATCCGTTCCAGCGCTGAGCCATCACAGGAGTGAACAGATGTTTGATTTTCTGGCGGTGACGCTTTCCGGCGAGCCGGTGTCTGAGCCTTCGGGACAAACGGAAACGCTGGACTGGCAGTGGCGCGGCGAGGGGATCCTCGAGCTTTCACCGCGCCAGCCTTGTGAGACGGCGGCGGTGATTTCTGCGGGCGTTCACGGTAACGAAACCGCGCCCATCGAGCTGCTCAGCCAGCTGGTCAGCGAGCTGTTGTCGGGCGAAAGGCTGCTGCGAACCCGGCTGCTGGTGTTGCTGGGTAATCCGCCGTCAATGCGCATCAAAAAACGTTATGTGGATACCGACATGAACCGCATGTTTGGTGGCCGTCACGCCCGTTATAAACCCAACGATGAAACCCGCCGCGCGCAGGAGCTGGAGCAGGTGATGGCGCTGTTCTACCGCAGCGCCTCCGCCGCCGGAGCCACGCAGCGGTTGCATTATGACTTGCACACGGCGATCCGCGGATCCCGGCATGTGCGTTTCGGCTTGCTGCCTTTTCAGGCGCGGCCACCCGCGGAGTCTATGCTCGAATGGCTCAACGCTGCCGGGCTGGACGCCCTGGTGCATCATCGCTCACCGGGCGGCACCTTTACCCATTTCAGCAGCGACGTTTTTCAGGCAGACAGCTGCACGCTGGAGCTGGGTAAGGCGCTGCCGTTTGGCAGTAACGATCATGCGCAGTTCACCGGCATCCGCCGCGCGCTTGAAACGCTGGTCAGCGGCGAACCCTTACCCGCCCGTGACGCCACCGCGCCGCTGGTGCATTACCGCGTGGTGCAGGACGTGATCCGCTCAAAAGAAGATTTCCAGCTGTTTGTCCCGACTGATGCTGTGAATTTCACCGTGTTCAGCCAGGGTTTTGTCCTTGCACAGGAAAACGGCAGGATCTATAAAGTGGAAGCAGACGAAGAAGCGGTGCTGTTCCCAAACCCGAATGTTGCACTGGGATTAAGGGCAGGGCTGATGCTGGTGAAGATGTGATTTTTGCGAGACGTCTTCCTGATTTGTTCATACAGTATTGCAAGATGGCGCTCTTATGAGTAATTTGTGTTCATCGAATTCGGCATGGCGTTGAATTCATTGCATGTTTTTGTTACGCGAAGATGTAATTAAACGGTTCAGGGAGGATCATATGAACATGATTTATGACGAATACGATGGGTTCTGAAAGAAACTGATCTCAATAAGGCGGGGGACACCCGCCTTTTTCATGGATGAAAATCATGAAATTTGGCGCGTTAGAATTGCACACCAAAAGAAAAGGGTCCTGATTTTCATCAGGACCCTTTTCTTTAATTTGGCGGTGAGAGAGGGGTTCGAACCCTCGATACGATTTCTCGTATACACACTTTCCAGGCGTGCTCCTTCAGCCACTCAGACACCTCACCGTGTTCGTTACAGCGCGAGCGTTGCAACGGGGCGCTACTATAGGGAGACAGCCGCGAGGGGTCAAGAAAATTTTCGGCGTTTTGTGTCAGGCGCTCAGAGTCTGTTCAGCGGGAATATTTCACGGGCAGCCGGATTTTTAGAGCGCCCAAAACAAAAAAGGTCCTGATTTTCATCAGAACCTTTTCCGTTTAATGTGGTGGAGAGAGAGGGGTTCGAACCCTCGATACGATTGCTCATATACACACTTTCCAGGCGTGCTCCTTCAGCCACTCAGACACCTCTCCAGCTGTCAGTTGCACCGCAGTGCTGCTGACCGGCGCTAATGTAGGGAAAAGTCGCTTCATCGTCAACATTCTTTTGCAGGTTCCGTGCCGATTAGCCAAACTTAGAGCAATTTGATGATTTACAGAGCAAATAACGCGTTAAGCCTGAACAACCGTGAGGGCGCTGCGCAGGAGATTAATTTTTCTAATCTCGCAGAGTCAATAATGAGTAAACCGCATAAGTGTGTGATTAACCCGCAAACACGTTTTGTTACGCTCAAATAGCAACATATGTTGTGAAAAGCGCCAGTCGTGGCGGTATAACATTGCCCTTCGAAAAATTGCTTCCTATAAGAACTGTACAAGTCGTCAGACGAAGCAGCGTTATTTCATAAACCGGGACAGGGGTTATTCTTGAGTCAGCCAAACAACGCGACCACGTCGCAACACCGGCCCGCGATACCCGCGGGTGCAGGCACTTTATTCTTCGTTCAGACCTTTGCGACGCTCGGCTTCGCCGTGCTGTATTCCACGCTGGTGCTGTATGCCACGAAAAAACTCGGCTTTAGTGAAGATAATGCTAACGCCATTATGGGCGTGTTTGGCGCGTTCAACTACGGTCTGCATATGTTCGGCGGCTATCTTGGCGGGCGCTATCTCAGCAACCGTAACCTGTTTGTGCTGGGCATGGTGTTGCAGGTATTTGGCTGCGCGCTGATTGCACTTGAAGGCGTGACCGGCCTTTACTGGGGGCTGGCGATGTTCCTCACCGGCAGCGGACTGAACGTCACCTGCCTGAACATGATGCTGACGCAGCGGTTTGCGCCGGACGACGATCGCCGCGAGTCGGCTTTCCTGTGGAACTACGCCGGGATGAACCTCGGTTTCTTCATCGGCTTTGCCGTGGCCGGGTATTTCCAGCTGAGCGAAAACTACCGTGCGCTGTTCCTGTTCGCCACACTGGGAAATGTTGCGGCGATCGTCGTGACGCTGTCCCGCTGGTCGATTCTGGCTGATATCAGCACACCGCTGAAAGAGGCCAGCCGCAGCCAGATGTTACGCCGGATGGCGGTCGGTATCGCCATTCTGATCGTGCTGGTGCCGGTTATCCGTATGCTGCTGACCCACGCCGAGTTCAGCAGTTATTTCGTGGTGGTGCTGGGCGTGATTATTTTTGCACTGATGGCGCTGGTGACGTTCCGTCATCGTGATACTGACGAACGCCGCCGGATGAAAGCTTATCTGCTGCTGGCGCTAGGTTCGCTGGTGTTCTGGACGCTCTATCAGCTGGCGCCGATGGGCCTGATGCTGTTCTCTGAGCACAATATTGATCTGAACGTGTACGGCATTCGTGTGGCACCGCAATGGATCCAGAACATCAATACGCTGGTGATTGTGATTGGCGGGCCGCTGATGGCGCTGTGGTTTAAAAACTTGCGTCAGCGCGGCTGGAACATTGATATCCCGACGCAGTTCTCCGCCTCCCTGTTCTGCATGGGGCTGGGTATGCTGGTGCTGCCGTTTGGTATTCATCTGGCAGGCGGCGACGGGCTGGTGGCGTTCAAATGGATTGCCATCAGCTACCTGCTGCAAAGTATCGGTGAGCTGCTGATTTCGCCGATAGGTTACGCCATGATCGGTAAACTGGCTCCGGCGCGCTATCAGGGTGTGATGATGGGCTGCTGGATGATGGTCACCGGCGTGGCCTCGGTACTGGCGAGTTATATCTCCGGGCTGATGCCGCAAAATGCGGGCAGCACGCCGTTAGTCACCAATCCGGGTTACAGCCAGGTGTTCAACGCGCTGGGCTGGGGTTCTGTCGCGACCGGTGTGGTACTGCTGGTGTTGATCCCGCTGCTGCGCCGGTTGATCAGCCGTGAGCCTGCTGCTGCCTGAGTTTTTTATCTCATCAATCATTTATTTCACAGGCTCCGATTTTCGGGGCCTGTTCTTTTTTCGGTCTCAGGGTTGCATCCCGATGATATTCAGGGAAATCTATCAGCACACCGGAGGTCACAAAGATGAACATAATTTTTTACCACCCTACATTTGATGCCAAACCCTGGATTGACGGAATAACCAAAAGATTACCGCAGGCCAACGTCCGCGTATGGAATGCGGCTGATGACGAACCGGCAGATTACGCGCTGGTTTGGCGTCCGCCTCATGCCATGCTGGCGCCGCGAACGCAGCTTAAAGGCATTTTCGCGCTGGGCGCGGGGGTCGATGCCATTCTCACCCAGGAAGCGCGTCAGCCCGGCACTCTGCCCGCCGGTGTGCCGCTGATCCGCCTCGAAGACACCGGCATGGCGTTGCAGATGCAGGAGTATGCGCTGGCGAGTGTGCTGCGCTATTTCCGCCGGATGGATGAATATCAGCTTTTCCAGCAACAAAAACAGTGGCGACCTCTTGCGCCGCATTCACGCAGTGATTTTACCGTCGGTATTCTCGGCGCCGGCGTGCTCGGCAGCAGCGTGGCGAAAACGCTGGCCGGCATGAAATTTACCGTGCGCAGCTGGAGCCGCAGTGCCAAGTCGCAGGAAGGCGTGCAGAGTTTCTTCGGCGACGACCAGCTGGAGGCATTTGCCACCGGTTGCAAAGTGCTGATCAATCTGTTGCCCAATACGCCGCACACCGCCGGTATTCTCGATCATCAACTGTTCACATATTTACATCATAATGCTTACCTGATTAACCTCGGCCGTGGCGGACATCTGGTGGAAGGCGATTTACTGCGCGCGCTCGACAGCGGGCAGATTGCCGCCGCCACGCTTGACGTCTTTGTCGAAGAACCGTTACCGGCTATGCATCCGTTCTGGACGCATCCGCGCGTGAGCATCACGCCGCACGTGGCGGCGGACACGCTGCCGGAAGAGGCGATGGACAGCATTGTGAATAATATTCTGGCGATAGAGGCGGGGCGTGAACCGGAAGGACGTGTCGATCTTGCGCGAGGTTACTGACGAGTCTGCTAACATGATTAAAGCTGTGGTCATTTAGCCACAGCGGAACATTCTCAAGGAGAGTACATGCCGTACCCGGTCGATTTACATATGCATACTGTGGCCAGCACGCATGCTTACAGCACGCTGCATGATTACATTGATGAAGCAGCGGAAAAGGGCATTAAGCTGTTTGCCATTACCGATCATGGCCCTGATATGGCCGATGCGCCGCACTACTGGCACTTTATGAATATGCGGGTCTGGCCGCGTCTGGTGAACGGCGTTGGCATCCTGCGCGGTATCGAATCAAATATTAAAAATATTCATGGCGATATCGACTGTACCGGCCCGATGCTCAGCGAGATCGACGTGATCATTGCCGGTTTCCACGAGCCGGTGATGCAACCTGTCGATAAAGAAACCCACACTGCGGCCATGATTGCCGCGATGGCAGGCGGAGACGTGCATATTATTTCGCATCCCGGTAACCCGAAATACCCGATAGACATTCCGGCCGTCGCCGCGGCTGCCGCGAAATATGACGTGGCGCTGGAGCTGAATAATTCGTCGTTTATTCACTCCCGCGTGGGCAGCGAGCCTAATTGCCGCGCCATTGCGCTGGCGGTGAAAGAAGCCGGTGGCTGGCTGGCGCTGGGGTCGGATTCGCATATCGCCTATTCACTCGGCGGATTTGAACATTGCGAGCGAATTCTGCGTGAAGTGGATTTCCCTGAAGACCGTATTCTGAACGTCAGCCCGCGCCGTTTCCTGGATTTTCTGGAGAAGCGTGGCCGTGCGCCAATTGCAGAACTCAGCGAACTGTGACATTGTCGCCGCCAAATCGCAGGGGTTTAGCCCTTTTCATTGTCTGATCAGGTTACTGTTATGAATGAGTTTTCTATTGTTTGCCGCGTACTCGGTACGCTGTTTTACCGCCAGCCGCAGGATCCGTTACTGGTTCCACTTTTTGGCCTGATTCAGGACGGAAAACTGCGTGAGCACTGGCCGCTGGAACAAAATGCGCTGCTGATACGTTTACAGGAAAGCGCCAACCCTGAAACGCTGGCGGCTGAATTTAATCATCTGTTTGTCGGTTCAGAATGCGCCGTTTCGCCTTTCCGCAGTGATTATGTGGAAGGCGCGAATGAAATGGATGTGCGCACTTTCCTGCAACAGCGCGGAATGCCGCTGGGCGAGGGGCCTGCCGACCATTTCGGCGCAATGCTGCTGGCGGCGTCATGGCTGGAAGATCAGTCGAAGGAAGATGAAGTCAGCGCGCAAATCACGCTGTTTGATGAATTCCTGTTCCCGTGGTGTGGCAAGTTCCTCGGTAAAGTGGAAGCGCATGCCACCAGCGGTTTCTACCGCACATTATCAGAAATCAGCCGTGAAGCCTTGCAGGCGATGCGCGACGAACTGGAAGAACAGCTGCCAGACGATCTGGAAGATGACGAGGAAGACGATCAGTAAATCGTCCCCTGAAATGACAAAAGCCCGGCCATGAAAATGCGCCGGGCTTTTTTACGGACGATGATTATTCAGTGAAAGGGATCACCAGTTCACCCGGTTTCACTTCAATGCCTTTCGCCAGTTTCTTCGCCATCGCTTCACCTTTACTGCGATCGCCGTTCAGCACGTAGGCCGGACGCTGATCAAAATAGGTTTTCAGCGAATTGTTCAGGTACGGCATCAGCCCTTTCATCACGCTGTCCATTTTTTCCGGCTTGATGGTGTAATCCACCACCTGCATATCTTTCAGGAAAATGGCGCTTTTCTCGCGATCGAACGAAGGATTAGCCTTGAGGGTCAGATGCATATCCGCTTTCTGAGGACCGAACAGTGAGGAAATATCCACACTGGCGTCACCGGTCAGGGTCACGACGCCCGGCTCAGCGCGGCCAATCTGGCTGCTGAGATGAGTCAGAACAATTTTCGCATCCACAAGCCCAGGTACACCGAGTTGCTTCTCGAAGTTATTGTTCTTTTGCAGGTAATCATTCACCTGTTGCTCGCTGATGGTGTACTGCGTGAGCTGGTTACACCCGGTCAGCACAGTGGCGCACAGCAAAAATGCGGCACCGAGAATTCGTTTTGTCATTCTTCCCTCATTACATGAACACTTTATTTGTCAGCATGACCGTAATACGGCATGGCTCCAATCAGACAACGCTGATTAGCCTAAGTGCTGAGGGCGCAGATGGAAAGTAAAAATAAGCCGGAGAACGATCTCCGGCTCAATGACGGGTTAGCTTGCGAGGCGGGTGAGCAAATTAACCTGCGTCTGCTTCGCCATATTGTCGCGGTAGGCTTGTACGCGGGAGGGCCATTCAACACCCTGAACAATGGACAGCGAGCGCAGCACCGGCCACAGATGAATGTCATCCTCAGAAAGCTCACCGTTCACGGCGTTAGGTTCGACGATCAGTTTGTCGAGGGCGCGTAAATCCTGGCTGACCTTCTTGATCAATCCGTCGGAGTGCTTCAGATGCTCCTGAAAATCTCCGCTGGCAGCCTGCTTTTTATCGGAAAAGTATTTACGCGCTTCGGGGGTGGAAAACTCTTCCAGTGGCGCGGTAGCAAAGCGGGGCAGGAACAGACGGCCAGTGTATTCGGAAACGTGGCGCAGCCAGGTGGCAATGGCTGCATTCGTCGGGCCGGTCAGCAGCGGTTTTCCGTCACTTTTATCGATGTAATTCACGATATCCATGCTCTCTGGCATAAAACTGCCGTCCTGTTTTTGCAGAATAGGCACCATCTTCTTGCCCACCATCGAAATCGGCGTCTGCTCGTCGTCATTCAGCAAAACTTTGAGTTCAACGGGAATGTTCTTCAAACCGAAAATCATGCGTGCTTTTACGCAGAAAGGGCAATGTTCGTAAACGTAAAGTTTCATATTTCATGGCTCCTGTTTTCGCCGGCGGTGACCTGTAGGGTGCGTGGAAAATGCCGGATGTAGGTTCGGATTTTATCTAACTATAAGATTCAGTATGGGTAATTAAGGCGGGGAGATCAAACCGCGCTCCGGGAAGCGCGGTGTAAAGCACAGAGATTAGCCGCCGCTGAGCATGGCTGGCTCAATGCGTCGGAGGTTGAATTGCCAGTACAGGCCAGTGAGGGTGATAAAGCCCACGACGCCGAGTAAAAACCACGGTAATTCAGGCAGTTCGAGAGCGCGCCCGGTGTCGTACATCCAGCCACCGCCGGTATAACCGATGACGCCGCCCAGCGCCAGCCCAAGGCGGCTGAAGCCCATGTAACTGCCGCGTGCGCGTGAATCGGCCAGCGACGCGCTGAGGGTTTCGCGCGCCGGTTCAGCAATGATCGAGCCGATATAGAAAAAGCCGATGAGCAGCAGCAGCGGATTGATTGAGGTGACCAGCCCGACCGGGAGCAGGCTCAGCGTCATGATCAGCAGGCCAAACATCAGGCGTTGTTCGAGGCGGAACCTTTTCTCGCTCCAGCGCGCAATCGGGTAGAGCAGGGTCAGGGACAGCACGGCTTCAATGGCGTACATCCATTTCACGGCTGCCGGGCTGCCCGCCACGTCATTAACCGCGATCGGCAGCATCAGCATCACCTGCACGGTCAGCATGTAATAACCGGTCAGCGTCAGCACGTAGGACAGAAAACGCCGGTCGCGCAGCACGCGCATCATGCCTTCACGCATCGGGGTGCGCATGGTGGAAATGCGGTAAGCCGGCAGCAGCCAGGCATTACAGGCCGCGGCCAGACAGAAGATGGCCGCACCGGCCCAGCAAACATAATGGAAATCATATTGCAGCAGCCAGCTGCCGATCAGCGCGCCGATCACCGCACCGGCGCTGTCCTGCATCATCATCAGCGAGAAAAAGCGGCTGCGCTCATGCGGGCGGGTGAGTTTGATGACCAGTGCCGTGCGGGGCGGATCAAACAGAGTGCCGCCCAGGCCGGAAAGAATGCAGGAGAAAATCAATATCCACGGCTGGTCGGCCATCGCCATGGTGGCGAAACCGGCGGCGCGTAACAACATGCCTGTGATGATCATCGGCTTGGCACCGAAACGGTCAGCAATGGCACCGCCGAATATCCCTAATCCCTGTTGCGTTAACTGCCGGACACCCAGCGCCAGACCTACGATCATCGCGGCCCATCCCAGTTGATCGACAAATCGGATCGAGATCAACGGAAACACCACGAAAAAGCCTAAAATAACCAGCGCGTTGTCTAATAACAGAAAATACTTACCCAAGCTCCGAGCTTGTGATACCAGAGACATGCTTCACCATGAGCGATTATTTGTATCCTGTCCGGCAGATACAGAAAGGAGAAAAGACCGTTCCAGTCTGAACCGGAAACAGGCATTTAGATAGGGCGCTATAGATAATATTTTTTTATCGTCAAGCCGCGTTCTGACTGGCAGAATTAGGCATGTTTTATGGTTTCCTATAAATTCTATTTATCGACCCATGCGGGATGTGGAGGGAAGGGATGTTTGGCTATAAATCTGCCGCGCCTAAGGTGCGGCTTACCACTGACCGGATGGTTCTGCGCCTGGTGCACGATCGTGATGCGCACCGGCTTGCGGAATACTATGCGGAGAACCGGGCGTTTCTCAAACCCTGGGAACCGGTCAGAGACGAAAGTCATTGTTATCCCTCCGGGTGGCAGGCTCGTCTGAGCCTGATTACCGAAATGCAGAAACAGGGCAGTGCGTACTATTTTATTTTGCTCGATCCTGACGAAAATCGCGTGATGGGCGTGGCGAATTTCAGCAACGTATTACGCGGCTCATTTCACGCCTGTTTTCTCGGTTATTCGCTGGGGCAGGAATGGCAGGGGCAGGGACTGATGCAGGAGGCATTGCAGTCGCTGATCCGTTATATGCAACGTCAGCAAAAAATGCACCGTATTATGGCCAACTATATGCCGCACAATAAACGCAGCGGTCAGTTGCTCGAGCGTCTTGGTTTCGAGCGCGAAGGCTATGCCAGCGACTATTTGCTGATCGACGGTAAATGGCAGGATCACGTACTGACTGCCCTGACCTGGCGAGAATGGACACCCCCGTCCCGATAAGGAAGCAAGATGAAACATGAACTCAGTGCCCGGGAGGCCCGCGTGGTGGGCTGTTTGCTGGAAAAACAGCTGACGACGCCAGAACAATATCCGATGACCCTCAACGGATTAACCACGGCCTGCAACCAGAAGACCAACCGTGAACCGGTGATGGAGCTTAGCGAAAGCGACGTTCAGCAAACGCTGGATTTGCTGTTGAGAAAGCACATCATCCGCACCCTGAGCGGTTCACGCACCATGAAATACGAGCATCGTTTCTGTAACTCCGAATTTGGCAATCTGAAGTTTTCCCCGCAGGAAGTGGCCGTGGTCACTACGCTGTTGCTGCGCGGCGCACAAACGCCGGGTGAACTGCGTACGCGCACCAATCGTCTGCATGATTTTTCTGACGTTGCCGAAGTTGAACAAACGCTGACAGAATTGACCCACCGCGAAGATGGCCCGTTCTGCGTGCGTCTGGCGCGTGAACCGGGTAAACGTGAAAGCCGTTATATGCATTTGTTCAGCGGCGAAGTCACCAATGTTGCCAGCGCTGCTGAAGAACCTCTGTTCAGCGCCGCACCGGAAAGCGCTGATCTGACTGCGCGTGTGGAAACCCTTGAAGCGGAAGTGGCAGAACTGAAGCAGCGTCTGGAAAATGTGTTGCAACATCTGGCCGATTAACAGGAGCGGGTTGTGAGTAAATTGCGTATTGGAGTTATCGGTCTGGGCGGCATCGCGCAAAAAGCGTATCTGCCGGTACTGAGCCATGCAGAAAAGTGGACGCTGGTGGGGGGCTTTTCTCCCAATCAGCAAAAAGCTCAGGCCATTTGCGACAGTTACCGCATGGCCTGTTTCTCCCGCATTGATGAACTGGCCAGCCAGTGTGACGCGGCGTTTGTTCACAGCAGCACGGCCAGCCATTTCGATGTCGTCGGGCAATTGCTGGCGCAGGGCGTGCATGTGTACGTCGATAAACCGCTGGCAGCGGAACTGTCGCAGGCTGAGCAGTTGGTTGAGCGGGCGCATAAAGCGGGTAAAACATTGATGGTGGGCTTTAACCGCCGCTATGCGCCGTTGTATCGCCAGCTGAAACAACAGATGGGCGAACCGGCCTCCGTGCGCATGGATAAGCATCGTACCGACAGCGTCGGGCCAAACGATCTGCGTTTCACTTTACTGGATGATTATCTGCATGTGGTTGATACCGCACTATGGCTGGCGGGCGGCAATGCCAGTCTGGAAAGCGGGCTGATTCAGGTGAATGAATCCAACCAAATGCTTTACGGCGAACACCATTTCCTGTGCGGTGAAACGCTGGTGACGACCTCAATGCACCGCCGCGCTGGAACTTCGCGTGAAAGCGTGCAGGCAGTGACCGACGGGGCTTTCTATCAGCTTGACGATATGCGGCTCTGGCGCGAAGAACAGCAAGATGTTCTGACGCAGCCACCGGTGCCGGGCTGGCAAAGCACGCTGACGCAGCGCGGATTCGTCGGGGCGATTGAACACTTTGTGGATTGTGTGACCAACCAGACCGCACCGGAAACCAGCGGCGAACAGGCGATTTATGCCCAGACCTTCATTGAGAAACTGCTGGAAAACTGACGCGTCGCGATAAAACGGCACCGGCTCAGATGGTTACAATATATAACAACTGCCGGTGGCTATTGCAGGGCGGATGCGTAGACTATGCGCATCTTCGAGACAGGCGGGTGGTTTTTGATGATTAACGCGTTGATTTACAAGTCCCACCGGCAATTAAGAAAAATGACATGAACCTACTTAAATCTCTGGCAGCCGTCAGTTCCATGACGATGTTTTCACGTGTATTGGGCTTTGCGCGCGACGCCATCGTGGCACGCGTTTTTGGTGCCGGCATGGTCACCGACGCCTTCTTTGTGGCGTTTAAACTTCCCAATCTGCTGCGCCGAATCTTTGCCGAAGGCGCATTCTCTCAGGCTTTTGTCCCGATCCTGGCTGAGTATAAAACCCAGCAGGGCGAAGAGGCGACCAGGACGTTTATCGCCTATGTCTCCGGTTTACTGACGCTGGTACTGGCGGTGGTGACGATACTGGGGATGTTCGCCGCGCCGTGGGTGATTTACATCACCGCGCCCGGTTTTGTTGATTCGCCGGATAAGTTTGCGCTGACCAGTTCGCTGTTACGCATTACGTTCCCTTATATCCTGTTGATTTCTCTGGCCTCACTGGCGGGGGCGATCCTTAATACCTGGAATCGCTTTTCGATTCCGGCTTTTGCGCCGACGTTCCTCAACGTCAGCATGATCGGTTTTGCTTTATTTGCCGCCCCGTACTTTCATCCGCCCGTGCTGGCGCTGGCCTGGGCGGTCGTCGCCGGTGGTGTGCTGCAACTGGGTTACCAGCTTCCGCACCTCAAGAAAATTGGCATGCTGGTACTCCCGCGCCTGAACCTGAAAGATGCGGGCGTCTGGCGCGTAATGCGCCAGATGGGACCGGCGATTCTGGGCGTTTCTGTAAGCCAGATTTCACTGATCATCAACACGATTTTTGCTTCATTCCTGGTTTCAGGTTCAGTTTCGTGGATGTATTACGCCGATCGCCTGATGGAGTTCCCGTCCGGTGTGCTGGGCGTGGCGCTGGGCACTATCCTGCTGCCTTCGCTGGCACGCAGTTTCTCCAGTGGTAATCATGCCGAATATAACCGCCTGATGGACTGGGGCCTGCGTCTGTGTTTCCTGCTGGCGTTACCGAGCTCTGTGGCGCTGGGCATTCTGGCGAAACCGCTGACCGTTGCGCTGTTCCAGTACGGTAAATTCAGTGCGTTTGATGCATCGATGACTCAACGTGCGCTGGTCGCCTACTCCGTCGGGCTGATGGGTTTAATCGTGGTAAAAGTGCTGGCACCGGGTTTCTATTCCCGTCAGGACATCAAAACGCCGGTGAAAATCGCCATGTTTACCTTGCTGATGACGCAGGTGATGAATCTGGCGTTTATCGGCCCGCTGAAACACGCAGGGCTTTCGCTGTCGATTGGTCTGGCCGCATGCCTGAATGCCTCATTGCTTTACTGGCAATTGCGTAAGCAGGATATTTTCCAGCCGCAACCGGGCTGGAAAGTCTTCCTGATTAAGCTGTTTGTGGCGGTGCTTGCGATGTCCGCTGCACTTATCGGCATGATGTGGCTGATGCCAGCCTGGGACGTGGGCGGAATGGCTTATCGCCTGGTGCGACTTGCGGCAGTGGTCGCTGCGGGTGTGGTGGCGTATTTCGCCGTACTCGGCCTGCTGGGTTTCCGGGTGAAGGAATTTGCGCGACGTCTGGATTGATTCCACGGATGACAGAAACAGAAAAGGGCGCCTGAGCGCCCTTTTTTAATCTCACAAAACCGCGAATTACATACGTTCTACGGTTTCGATACCCAGTGTATCCAGACCGGTTTTCAGCGTGCGCTGTGTCAGCAGTGCCAGCTTCAGGCGGCTGTTGCGGCTGGTTTCATCTTCTGCGTTCAGGATCGGGCAATGTTCGTAGAAGCTGGAGAACAGGCCGGCCACATCGTACAGGTAGGCGCACATGGTATGCGGCGTACCTTCGCGGGCAACAACGGTCAGCACTTCTTCGAACTGCAACAGGCGGGTGGCCAGCGCCGCTTCGCGTTCTTCGCGCAGCACAACCGGCTGAGTCAGGCTGTTCACGTCGATGTCCGCACGTTTAAAGATGGACGCTACGCGGGTATACGCATATTGCATATAAGGCGCGGTGTTACCCTCGAACGCCAGCATGTTATCCCAGTCGAAGATGTAGTCAGTGGTACGACTTTTCGATAAATCTGCGTATTTGATCGCGCCGATACCGACAGCGTTAACCAGCTTATCCAGCTCTTCTGCGTCTTTCAGTTCCGGGTTTTTCTCGGTAATAAGCTTACGTGCGCGATCGATCGCTTCATCCAGCAGATCGGACAGTTTCACCGTGCCGCCTGAACGGGTTTTGAACGGTTTGCCGTCTTTACCCAGCATCATGCCGAACATATGGTGTTCGAGTGCGACGGAATCCGGGACGTAACCGGCTTTGCGCGCGATAGTCCAGGCCTGCATCAGGTGCTGATGCTGACGGGAGTCGATGTAATACAGAACGCGATCGGCGCCCAACGTTTCGTAGCGGTACTTGGCACAGGCGATATCCGTGGTGGTGTAAAGGTAGCCGCCATCTTTTTTACGGATGATGACCCCCATTGGATCGCCTTCTTTATTCTTATACTCATCAAGATAGACAACCACAGCGCCTTCACTGTCCACGGCCAGACCTTTGGCCTGCAGATCAGAAACAATGCCTGGCAGCATGCTGTTATACAGGCTTTCACCCATGACATCGTCCTGAGTCAGAGTGACGTTAAGACGATTGTAGGTCAGCTGGTTTTGCTTCATGGTCACATCGACCAGCTTGCGCCACATCTGCAGGCAGTAGTCGTCGCCGCCCTGCAGTTTCACTACGTAGCCGCGCGCACGCTCGGCAAAGGCTTCGTCTTCGTCGTAGTTTTTCTTTGCCGCGCGGTAGAATTCTTCGAGGTCAGCCAGGTTCATGTCACCGGCATTTTCGTTTTGCACTTTCTCAAGGTAAGCAATCAGCATGCCGAACTGGGTGCCCCAGTCGCCAACGTGGTTAGCGCGGATCACTTTGTGGCCGAGGAATTCGTTGGTACGCACCGCCGCATCACCAATGATGGTGGAGCGGATGTGGCCAACGTGCATCTCTTTCGCCACGTTAGGGGCGGAGTAGTCGATGACGATAGTCTGCGGTTCCACCGGCGCGACGCCCAGTTTGGCGTCAGTAAGCGCGCTGTCGACGTGTGCACCGACAAAGGCTGGATCGAGGAAAATGTTGATGAAACCCGGCCCGGCGATTTCAACTTTATTGGCGATGCCGCTCAGATCCAACAGTTCAACCACTTTCTCTGCCAGTTGTCGCGGTGGCATGCCGAGTTTTTTTGCCACTGACATAACACCGTTAGCCTGATAGTCACCAAACTGGGCTTTGGCGGACTGACGGACTTGCGCTTCGCTGTCGGCAGATGCACCTGCTGCGATCAGCGCCTGGCTGACTTTTTCTGAAAGAAGTGACTGTATATTCACCGGATTACCTTATGTTTTGATTAACTGCCCGTTCTGTTTCGGATGAACCGAAAATGATGCGTGTTTATATCATATCAGGCCTGTGGAGTCAGTATTGGCGCACGTCTGTGGCGCAGTAAAGCGTGATTCTGCGGCGTGTCTCTGGCAACCGGATGAAAGCCTGTGTAAATTACCCGACCCTGAAGATTCGCAAACTGAAAAGAGTTAGGATGCCTGCCATGAAACATGTGCCTGAATTACAGGATTTAGCCGATGATTTACCGCGTTTTGTCAGCGTGTTAACAGCATTTGCGGCGAAGTTGCAGATCAATCTGGCAGATTTTCACGCCGATCACATTTCCGTGCGCTGTCATCAAAACACGACGGCCGACCGCTGGCGTGCCGGGCTGGCCCGCTGCGGCACACTGCTTAACGAGACAGAGATTAACGGGCGTCCTATCTGCCTGTTTACGCTGGATGAGCCCCTCACCGTCGGGCCGCTGCACATCGATCTGGTAGAATTACCTTACCCTGGCGAGAAGCGTTATCCGCATGAAGGCTGGGAACACATTGAGATTGTATTGCCGGGCGACGAAGAAGGGTTGTATACGCGTGCGCTGGCGCTGATTGCCGACGATGCCCTGATAATGCCGGGCATCAAGCTCAAACAAAGCGCCCCAAAAGGTGAACATGAGCGGCTGGCCAACCCGACGCTGGCGATCACCGACGGGTCTGTGACGATCAAATTTCACCCGCACAGCCTGCGCGAGATTGTTGCCAGCGAAAGGGAAGTGGATTAACGCGTCAGCTCTTGCAGGGCGGCATCCATGCGGTCCAGTGCCTTTTCAAGTAAAGCGCGCTGGCAGGCAAAGTTGATGCGAACGAAAGAAGGGGCACCAAATTCCGCCCCTGACGTAAAGCCCACGCCTGCGTCAACAAAGAAGCGGTAAGGGTCGGCCACCGGCAATGCGCTTGCGTCGATCCAGCCAAGGTAGGTGCCTTCCGGTGCCAGCATGGTTAAGCCAGGCATGGCGTTGATGCGGGTTGTCGCAAGCGTACGGTTAGCGCGTAAATAATCGAGTTGCGCCTCAAGCCACGCATCTCCGTCACGATAAGCAGCGGTAGCCGCGATGAAGGCCAGAATGTTGACGTGAGGAACGATGCCTTTGCTGGTTTCGAGGAATTTACGGCGTAATTCAGTATTCGGGATGATCGCCATTGAGGCGCCCAGCCCGGCAAGATTAAAGGTTTTTGACGGCGCAAGCAGCGTAATTGAACGTTGCGCGGCATCGTCATTTAGCGAGGCAAACGGAATGTGCTGAAGACCGGATTCGAGGATCAGGTCGCAGTGTATTTCGTCGGAGCACACCACGAGATCGTGACGTTGTGCGAACGCCTGCTGCTCCAGCAATTCTTCGCGGCGATACACCGTGCCGCCCGGATTGTACGGATTGCACAGCATCAACAGTTTTTCGCTGCCATCAAGCTGGCTTTCAACTGCGGCGAAGTCCGCCACCCAGCGTTGATGTTGCTGGATGACCGGTACGGCTTTGTAACCGCGGCCTTCTGACTGTGCGGCCTGTATAAATGGCGGATATATCGGCATGGGTAACAGGCTGGTTTGATGCTGAGTAACGTTGGCGCGCACTGCGACGTTCAGACCACAAACAAGGCCCGGCAGCCAGACAATCCACTCAGGTTTAATGTGCCAGTTGTGGCGCTCGCGCATGCGGTGAACCACGAGTTCAATCAGTTCAGGTGGGGTAAAACCGTACCCAAAAACGCCCTCGGCGACGCGTTGTTGTAATTCGGTGATCACCTGAGGCGGAGCGGTAAAATCGGAATCTGCTACCCAAAGCGGAATGACATCCTGATTATTGTATTTATGCCACTTAAGGCTATCGCTGTGACTGCGGTCTACCCATAAATCAAAATTGAGTGTCATAGTTAGTTTTCCTAAATAAGCAGTAAGCAATTGGGCGGGGATGCTCATCTGTAAGAGCCTACGCGACATGGTCGGTTACAAACAAGTGTTGTAGCATAATGCCGTTTTCAGGAGAGATCACATGACTAAGTTAGAAGTGTGTTGTTACAGCGTAGATTGTTCGTTAACGGCAGAGCAGGCCGGTGCAGATCGCGTCGAGTTGTGCGCGAGCCAGGCAGACGGGGGAATCACCCCGAGCTACGGTACCCTCAAACTGGCGAGGGAAAAAGTGACTATCCCGGTGCATCCGATTGTTCGGCCACGGGGTGGTGACTTTTGCTATAGCCAGAGTGAATTCGACGTGCTGAAAAGTGACGTTGCCTGTATGCGTGATATGGGTTTCCCCGGCATTGTGGTCGGGATGCTGGATGCGGAAGGGCATATCGATATGCCGCGCATGTGGGAAGTGATGGCGCTGTGCTCAGATATGGCGGTCACGTTCCATCGTGCCTTCGATATGTGCCTCAATCCGAAGGTCGCGCTCGAGCAGTTGACTCAGTTAGGGGTGGCGCGCATTCTGACTTCTGGCCAGCAACAGAATGCCGAAGTCGGATTGCCGATGCTTCGGGAACTGAATCAGCTAACGCGTGGTCCTATCATTATGGCAGGCGCAGGTGTGCGTCTGACCAATTTGCAAAAGTTCGTGGATATCGGGCTGACAGAATTGCACAGTTCGGCGGGGCGTCAGGTGAAATCAGCCATGCGCTACCGTAAAGCCGGTGTCACCATGAGTTCTGACACAGATTTTGATGAATTCAGTCGTTATTGCGTGGATGGCGATATTGTTGCCGCAATGAAAAGCACATTGCAGTTCGACGATGAAATATCCCGGTCCGCGTGATCGACGCAAGGTTTAAACAGATTTAATTGGGTCTTACGACCCTTATTGCGTCGCCCTGCGCAAGTACCAGGCCCCGTCATTTTGGCGGGGCTTTTTTTGTGCGCGAATTAGGGCAACGAGGCAGTCCTGCTACCGTGCTTTCAGCCCCAGGTCAGCAGCGCCACGCCAAACATGCCAGCTTTGACGACCAGACACATAATGAAAAGGCCAAAAACGATAAAGGCTCTGTCTAACAGGAAGCGGATTTTTCTGCGCATGACGTTCTCCGCGAGGCGGGGGGCATCGCGATCAGATGAAGGAGTTTGGACGATTTTATACACGAAACGGCATCCATCAATCCATTAATAAAGCGCAAAAAGCAGAAGCTTTACAAAGGCCTGTAACACAGCACGCGTTAACGTAAGATAAAAGCGATAAACCCGGCGGGTTTATCGCCAGTGACGGGGGATTATTTGCAGGCAGGTTACTTTTCGTAGAAATTTTTAATCCGGATTGCGACGTCAATATTGGCCCAGCGCAGCTCATTTTCCTGGTGCAGGCTGCTGGTTCCATCCCCCCACGTGACGTAGTACGACACCACTCCCTTTGCCGATTCAAAAGTATTCATGACGGAACCTTTGATGTCTCCGGATCTGTGTTTAACGATACTGCCATTAGGGAACTTCATATTTCCTCCCAACACGTAAACGACGATCTCTGTCAGAACAAACGGATAGCCAACCCTAAAAGGTTAGCCCTTTTTCACTTAAGTTGTTGCTGATGGTGTTACAGAACGTGTAGGAAAATGTCGTCATTAAAACTCCCGCCGGGCGACGGGAGGGAAGGGCAGGCGTTATGATTTGCGGGCGATAAGCAGGGCGCGGCGCGGTGCCGGATAGCCTTCAATGGTTTTGGTCGGATCGTTCGGGTCAAGAAACTCGGCCAGTGACTCACTGGTCATCCAGTCGGTTCGGCGCTGCTCTTCGACGGTGGTGACGCTGACATCGGCAATGCGCACATCAACAAAACCGCATTTCACCAGCCAGTCCTTTAACGCATCCGCGGAAGGAATGAAGTAGATATTGCCCATTTGCGCATAACGGTCGCCTGGCACCAGCACCTGCTGGCTGTCGCCTTCGACCACCAGGGTTTCCAGCACCAGTTCGCCGCCGCTGACCAGCTGGTTTTTTAACTGGTAAAGGTGATCCAACGGCGAGCGACGGTGATACAGCACACCCATTGAAAAAACGGTGTCAAAAGCGTTGAGTTCAGGCAGTTGTTCAATGCCCAGCGGCAATAAGTGTGCACGCTGGTCGCCACCGAGCAATTTACGCACCGCTTCGAACTGGCACAGGAACAACTGCATCGGGTCAATACCGACCGCCAGATGTGCGCCTGCGCCAATCATGCGCCACATGTGATAACCGCTGCCGCAGCCGACATCCAGAATGGTTCGTCCGGTCAGGGGGGAAATATGCGGCAGAACGCGATCCCATTTCCAGTCAGAACGCCATTCGGTATTGATTTCAACGTCATACAATGAGAACGGGCCTTTGCGCCATGGCATCATATTGCGCAGCAGGTTTTCAATGCCTTCGCGCTGACCGGCCGGTAAAGGCACTTCCATGTTAGCGCTGACGCTGTGCAGCAAATCCAGACGTTCTGGCTTGATCAGCGGCAGGCGATCGACGGAGTTGAACCACAGTTTGAACTTGCCGTGCAGCGACTCTTTTTGCCAGGCGGTCAGCTGGGAGGGCAGGGTATTGAGCCACGGACTTAACGGCCCTTTGGCGATAACGCGGTAAAAATCACCAAAATCGATCATTGTGCTTCTCCGGCTTTCAGCGCAATCAGTGAGCCGAAGTTAAAGCACTGGAACCAGACTTCCGTGTGCTGGAAACCGGCCTGACGCAGGCGGGTTTTATGTGTTTCGACAGAGTCGGTCAGCATCACGTTCTCGAGCATGCTGCGTTTCTGGCTGATTTCAAGTTCACTGTAGCCGTTCGCACGTTTGAAATCGTGATGCATATTGAACAGTAACTCGCCCACATCTTTATCTTCAAAGCTGAATTTTTCGGACAGCACCAGCGCCGCTCCCGGACGCATTCCCTCAAACACCTGATTGAGCAGGCGTTGACGATCGTCAGGTTCGAGGAATTGCAGTGTGAAGTTAAGCACCACCATCGAGGCATTTTTCAGCTCGATATTCAAAATATCCGATTCAATGACGGTTACCGGCGTCTCGGCGCGGAAAGCATCAATATGTCGGCGGCAGCGCTCTACCATGGCAGGGGAGTTATCGACAGCAATAATTTCGCAGCCCGGCACCTTAATGTTGCGACGCATCGACAGCGTGGCGGCACCCAGCGAACAACCGAGATCGTAGACATTCGTATCAGGCTGAACGAAGCGTTCGGCGAGCATACCAATCATCGAAATGATGTTGGAATATCCCGGTACTGAACGTTGGATCATATCGGGGAAAACTTCGGCCACACGTTCATCAAACGTCCAGTCGCCGAGCTTATCTATTGGTGCAGAAAAAAGCGTATCGTGGTTTGCCATAGTGGTGAGTCAGGCCAGAAAAGAGTGTGGGTAAAAAGTTGAGGGCAGATTTTAGCAGATACTGGCGCAGGCAGATACCTGCGCACCGGTGTTCACTGCAAACTGACGGGAAAAAGATCCAAAATCAGTTGAAGTTGAGGAACTGCGACCACGGCAGGTAAAAAATATTCACCATGACCATCACTACCAGCGAGATATAGGTGGCGGCCATGCCGTTGCGACGCCAGGCAAATTCGCGATTCTTTAGCCCGTAATAATGACATAAACGTCCGACTATCAGTAAAAGGCCGCAGGCGTGGATCATCCAGACGGCAGCACCGTTCATTTCCATAAACAGCAATAACAAACAACCAATCGGCAGATATTCGACGGCGTTACCGTGCACGCGAATGGCCGTTTGCAATTCGTAAGAGCCGCCGTCGCCGGTGGCAATGCGGTATTGGGTACGCAAACGGACAACATCGAAAGAGAGTTTGATCAAAAGTATGGCGGCAAGCACGACATATAACGCGCTAATCATGATGACTTCCTTGGTTATTCCAGGTAATCCGGCGGAGCCATTTTCTTCTCCGCTGCGCGGCTATGATAGCGGTCTGACTAAATACTGTCGTCATGAAAAAGAGAATTTTCTTAGAACAACGTGTCCTGCAAAGGCCAGTCGGGTTCCGGCGACACCGAAGGCATTTGCTGGCGCAGTTGCTGCCACAGGCTTCTTGCCTGCTGGGGAGCGTCGGTGCAATCCGGCGTGTGGATGAATAAATAGGGCGAAAGCCCTTGTGCGTCCCACGCCTGAAGTTTGGTTATCCACTGCGCAAACAAAGGCCGGTTATCTTCCAGCACGTCACCGCCAATAAAACGCACCAGCGGGCGCGATGCAGTGGCTACGGCGTGCAGTGGCAACACAGGCTTTTTACGTTTGGCCTCGAGTACCGCTTCTGTCACCGAGGCGGAACTGTGTACCGGACGGCTGTCCAGAATAGCGCGGTTGACGCCCCGCTGGCGTAACCCCTGATTCAGCCTCCGCTCGTCATCGCCTTTCGCAAAAAAATCCGGATGCCGGACCTCGACGCCGTAATCAAATCCGGCGGGCAGCGCATCGAGAAATTGCCATAAACGGTCAAGATGTTGCGGCGCAAAGGTTGCGGGCAGCTGAAGCCATAACTGGCCGATGCGTTCGCCGAGCGGCCCGAGCGTGCGGTAAAACGTATCGACATCTTCCTGGCAGTTTGCCAGTGCAGCTTTATGGCTGATGGCAGAAGGGAATTTGAAACAGAAACGGAAGGATCCCGGTGTCATGTCGCGCCAGCGCATCACCACTTCCTGCTTTGGCAGGGCATAAAAGGTGGTGTTGCCTTCGACACAGTTGAAATACCGCGCGTAATCAGCCAGATCGCGCAAACCAATCTTTGCCCAGGCGCTGTGATGCCATTGCGGTAAACCAATATACATGCCGAATTCTCCCGATTTTTCCATAACAAAACGCCGCCTCTGCGGGCGGCGTCAGGATAGCAAAATTAATGCGTCAGGGCAGGGTAACGTTACTCCGGCAGAGCGGCAAGCACTTCAGCGGTTGAACGTACGCGGCTGATGCGCGGGAAAATAAACTGTACGCTGGACTGATGATGATCGTTGTTATGCGCGCTGCACGCATCTTCTGCGATGACCAGTTCATAGCCGTGTTCCCAGGCGTTACGCGCGGTGGATTCCACACCGATATTGGTGGAAATACCCGCCAGCACGATGCTTTTAATGCGGCGACGGCGCAGTTGCAGATCCAGATCGGTGCCGTAGAACGCGCCCCACTGACGTTTGATCACCAGCAGATCGCTATCAGCCACGCCCAGTTGCTCCGGGAATTCCCACCAGCTGGCAGGCAGGCCGCCTTCGGGGGCTGCTGCGGGAATGTCCACCGGCTGTTTCAGCGCCTCGTCGAAAGAATCCGACCAGCCCACGCGCACCATGACTACCGGGGCACCCAGTTTACGGAAGCGGTTTGCCAGTTCAGTGGCATTATCCAGCACCTGCTGCGCCGTATGCGGGCCACCCGCGAAAGGTAAAATTCCTTTCTGTAAATCGATCAGTACCAGCGCGGTAGTGTTAGGGTCAAGTTTCATGGCGTTTAGCTCCCGGTTATCTCATTAATAGCGAAAGGAATTATGAACTGCGTGTACAAAGGGGATTGCGCGAGTCTATGCTAACGCGGGGATCGCATTGGGGATAATTTTGTTAAATTATGTGTAGCTTGCAACATGAGTGAATTTCCGCGCCCGCGTTGACGTGTTCGCACTTATCCTGCGAAGGAAATTCCTTTATAATAGCCGCCTTTTTTCGACCCGTATAAAACCTATTCCGCGCGCCGCAGCGTTTTGCGGGCGGGCGACCAGAGTGAATAACCGTTTCTGTACCTGTGCGCCATAAGGCCGGGTAGTGGGATCAAAAGGATACCGTTATGCGTACTGTATATTGTGGAAAACTGAATGCGTCCAATGTGGGCCAGGAAGTGACATTGTGTGGCTGGGTTAACCGTCGACGCGATTTGGGTGGTCTGATTTTCATCGATATGCGTGACCGCGAAGGCATCGTTCAGGTTTTCTTCGACCCCGATCAGGCAGAAGCCTACAAACTGGCGTCTGAACTGCGTAACGAGTTCTGCATTCAGCTTACCGGCACCGTGCGCGCGCGTCCTCAAAGCCAGTTCAACAAAGACATGGCGACCGGTGAAGTGGAAGTGTTTGCCAGCGGCCTGAACATCATCAACCGTTCCGAATCCCTGCCGCTTGACTCCAATCACGTCAACTCCGAAGAAGCGCGCCTGAAATACCGTTATCTGGATCTGCGCCGCCCTGAGATGGCGAACCGCCTGAAAGCGCGTGCAAAAATCACCAGCTTCGTGCGCCGTTTCATGGACAGCCATGATTTCCTCGACATCGAAACCCCGATGCTGACCAAAGCCACGCCGGAAGGTGCGCGTGACTATCTGGTGCCAAGCCGCGTGCACAAAGGCAAATTCTATGCCTTGCCACAGTCTCCTCAGCTGTTCAAACAGCTGCTGATGATGTCCGGCTTTGACCGTTATTATCAGATCGTAAAATGCTTCCGTGATGAAGATTTACGCGCTGACCGTCAGCCAGAATTTACCCAGATTGACGTCGAAACCTCTTTCATGAGCGCAGAACAGGTGCGTGAAGTGATGGAGAAACTGGCGCGCGAGCTGTGGCAGGAAATTAAAGGCGTGGATCTGGGCAACTTCCCGATCATGACCTATGCAGAAGCGATGCGTCGTTTCGGTTCCGACAAACCTGACCTGCGTAACCCGATGGAAATGGTTGACGTTGCGGACCTGATGAAAAATATCGAGTTCAAAGTGTTTGCCGATCCGGCCAACGATCCGAAAGGCCGCGTGGCTGCATTGCGTGTGCCGGGCGGTGCGTCCCTGAGCCGTAAGCAAATCGACGAATACGCAAAATTCATCGAAATCTACGGCGCGAAAGGTCTGGCTTACATCAAAGTGAATGAAGTGGCGAAAGGTCTGGAAGGTATCCAGAGCCCGGTCGCGAAATTCCTGAACGAAGAACTGCTGTCTGCCCTGACTGAACGCACCGGCGCTCAAGACGGCGACATGATCTTCTTCGGCGCAGCCAGCGCGAAAATCGTGACTGACGCTATCGGTGCACTGCGCCTGAAAGTGGGCCGCGACCTGAAAATTACTCAGGACGATGTGTGGGCGCCGCTGTGGGTGATCGACTTCCCGATGTTCGAAGACACCGACGAAGGCGGCCTGAGCGCTATGCACCACCCGTTCACTGCGCCGAAAGACATGACCGCAGAAGAGCTGGCGGCGGATCCGGTTTCCGCGATTGCGAATGCTTACGATATGGTCATCAACGGTTATGAAGTTGGCGGCGGTTCCGTGCGTATTCACCGCAGCGAAATGCAGCAGACCGTGTTCAGCATTCTGGGTATTAACGAACACGAACAGCGTGAGAAATTCGGCTTCCTGCTCGACGCCCTGAAATACGGCACGCCTCCGCACGCGGGTCTGGCATTTGGTCTGGATCGTCTGGTGATGCTGCTGACCGGTACGGACAACATCCGTGACGTGATCGCCTTCCCGAAAACCACGGCAGCGGCCTGTCTGATGACCGAAGCCCCAAGCTTTGCCAATCCGGCTTCCCTGCTGGAACTGGGCATTGCAGTCGTGGCGAAAAAAGAAGTGACGCCAGACACAAATACAGAGAATAACTAATGAGCTATAAGCGTCCTGAGTCGATACTGTGCGTCATCTACGCCAGAAACACCGGCAGGGTGCTGATGCTTCAACGAAAGGATGACCCGAATTTCTGGCAGTCGGTAACCGGCAGCCTGGAGGACGGGGAATCCCCGAATCAAACCACGCAGCGCGAAGTCATGGAAGAGGTCGGAATCGACATCGCAGGTGAAAACCTGACTCTTCAGGACTGCCATCGCTGTGAGGACTTTGAAATATTTGCGCATTTGCGCCATCGCTATGCTCCGGGCGTAACCCGCAACAAAGAACATTGGTTCTGTCTGGCGTTACCCGACGAGCGTGAGGTGCCTCTTACGGAACATCACGCGTACCGGTGGCTCGATAAGCCGGCAGCCGCAGCGCTGACGGTCTCCCCGAGCAACCAGCAGGCGATTGAAGAATTTGTAAACTATTCGGTCTGTTAAGACTTGAGACTTTTTGGAGATTTTTATGGCAGGTCACAGTAAGTGGGCCAACACCAAGCACCGCAAAGCGGCGCAAGATTCTAAACGTGGCAAGATTTTCACCAAAATCATTCGTGAGCTGGTAACGGCAGCAAAACTCGGCGGCGGCGATCCTGCGGCTAACCCGCGTCTGCGTGCGGCTATCGACAAAGCCCTGTCCAATAACATGACCCGTGACACCCTCAACCGTGCCGTGGCGCGTGGCGTGGGCGGTGATGACGACACCAACATGGAAACCATCATTTATGAAGGTTACGGTCCTGGTGGTTCGGCGGTGATGGTTGAATGTCTGAGTGATAACCGCAACCGTACCGTGGCGGAAGTGCGTCATGCTTTCAACAAAACCGGTGGCAATCTGGGGACAGACGGCTCCGTGGCTTACCTGTTCTCCAAAAAAGGTGTGATCACTTTCGCACCGGGTCTGGATGAAGATGTCGTGATGGAAGCCGCGCTGGAAGCGGGCGCAGAAGATATCGTGTCATACGATGACGGTGCTATCGACGTGTTCACTGCCTGGGAAAGTCTGGGCGATGTGAAAGATGCGCTGGAAGCTGCCGGTTTCAAAGCGGATTCCGCCGAAGTCACCATGATCCCATCGACCAAAGCAGACATGGATGCAGACACTGCACCTAAACTGTTGCGCCTGATCGACATGCTGGAAGATTGTGATGATGTTCAGGAGGTTTACCACAACGGTGAAATCTCTGACGAGATCGCAGAAACTCTGTAATCTCAGTGCCGCCGGTGGCTACCACCGGCTGGCTATCCTGTTGTCCCCCGGCAGTTTATACTCTCCCCAACTTTGCAAAAAAACGACAACACAAGGCGTTGACTGGCTATGGCTATTATTCTGGGGATCGACCCCGGTTCGCGTATCACCGGCTATGGCATTATTCGCCAGACAGGGCGTCAGCTGAGTTATCTCGGCAGCGGTTGTATCCGTACCGTGGTAGACGATATGCCGGGACGACTGAAACTGATTTATGCCGGTGTGTCGGAAATTATCACGCAATTCCAGCCTGATTTTTTTGCTATCGAATCCGTATTTATGGCGAAGAATGCCGACTCTGCTTTAAAGCTCGGTCAGGCGCGCGGAGCCGCCATTGTGGCCGCCGTGAATCAGGATTTGCCGGTGTTTGAATACGCCGCGAGGCAGGTGAAACAGACCGTCGTGGGTACCGGTGCTGCTGAGAAATCGCAGGTTCAGCACATGGTGCGTTCCTTGCTGAAGCTCCCTGCTAATCCGCAGGCCGATGCGGCCGATGCGCTGGCGATTGCCATCACTCACTGTCACATGAGCCAGAACGCTATCCGGCTCAGCACGGACAAATTACAGATGGCACGCGGACGTATGCGATAGACGCCGCAAGTCCCATAGGCTGGATATCCATCCAGCCTTTTTTATGATATAAACATCGCAGCTTTTGACCTGATAAGGAAAATGAACGTGATAGGCAGACTACGAGGCATTATTCTGGAAAAACAGCCCCCTTTGGTGCTGCTGGAAACCAACGGCGTGGGCTATGAAGTGCATATGCCGATGACCTGTTTTTACGAATTGCCGGAACTGGGTCAGGAAGCTATCATCTTCACGCAATTTATCGTCCGTGAAGATGCCCAGCTGCTCTACGGATTTAACGATAAACAAGAGCGCGCGCTGTTCCGTGAGCTGATTAAAGTTAACGGCGTCGGGCCAAAACTGGCGCTGGCTATCCTGTCAGGCATGTCGGCACAACAGTTCGTCAGTGCGGTAGAAAAGGAAGAAATCACCGCCTTAATCAAGTTACCTGGCGTCGGTAAGAAAACCGCAGAACGTCTGGTCGTCGAAATGAAAGACCGGTTTAAAGGATTAAACGGTGATTTGTTTAACAATCATACTGATATCACGCTACCTGCATCTGCGTCGAAAGCGAAAGAATCTGACGCTGAAGGCGAAGCCGTTGCAGCCCTGATATCCCTCGGGTACAAACCACCAGAAGCCAGCCGTATGATCAGCAAAGTCGCCAAACCCGGCGCTGAATCAGAAACGTTGATTAGAGAAGCGCTGCGCGCTGCGCTGTGAGGTAAGAGATGATCGAAGCTGACCGCCTGATTTCGTCCGAAGTGTTCACCGAAGAAGAAGTCATTGATCGTGCGATCCGCCCCAAGCTGCTGTCGGAATATGTTGGCCAGCCTCACGTGCGCTCGCAAATGGAAATCTTTATTCAGGCGGCTAAGCAACGCAAAGACGCGCTCGATCACCTGCTGATTTTCGGACCGCCCGGGCTGGGGAAAACCACTCTCGCCAATATCGTGGCAAACGAAATGGGCGTTAACCTGCGCACGACCTCCGGGCCGGTGCTGGAAAAGGCCGGCGATCTGGCCGCGATGCTCACCAACCTCGAGCCGCACGATGTGCTGTTCATCGATGAAATCCACCGCCTGTCGCCGGTTGTTGAAGAAATTCTCTATCCGGCGATGGAAGACTACCAGCTGGACATCATGATCGGCGAAGGCCCGGCCGCGCGCTCGATCAAACTCGATTTGCCGCCGTTCACTCTGATTGGCGCCACGACCCGCGCCGGTTCCCTGACCTCTCCTTTGCGCGACCGCTTCGGTATTGTGCAGCGCCTGGAGTTTTATCAGGTGGCGGATTTACAACACATCGTCGGGCGAAGTGCATTATGCTTGGGGCTGGAGTTGTCCGAAGAGGGGGCTCATCAGATTGCCCGCCGTTCACGCGGCACGCCGCGTATCGCTAACCGTCTGCTGCGCCGCGTGCGCGACTTTGCAGAAGTGAAAGGGGACGGAACGATCAACGGTGATGTCGCCAATGGCGCTTTGGATATGCTGGACGTGGATGCTGAAGGTTTCGATTATATGGACCGGAAGCTGCTGCTGGCGATTATAGATAAATTTTCCGGCGGACCTGTTGGCCTGGATAACTTAGCGGCGGCGATTGGTGAAGAACGTGAAACCATCGAAGATGTCATTGAACCGTTCCTGATCCAGCAGGGCTTTATTCAGCGTACGCCGCGCGGGCGAATGGCAACCAATCATGCCTATAAGCATTTCGGACTCTCTCGCGACGAAGAATAAGTCCGATATCAGACAAAATATCCTGCAACGGACGCATCAGCGTCCGTTTTGTTTTCTGCAATTCAGGAAAAGGCAGGTAAACGGCAGGGTTCAAAAGGCGGTGAAAGCGGGGCTCTCACCGCGTCACGGGCTAAACTTCCGCTTTAGGGGTACGCAACTTCGGCACAACTAACTCACCCTTGGCATTGTAGTAACGACTAGGCCAGATTTCCCAGGCCGGTACGCCAATCATTTGCGCGATGATCATTTCGCCTTTCGGCCAGCGTCGTGAAAGGGTATTTGAGAGTGTGGAAGAACCCAGTCCGGACTCCCGGGAGAGTGCCGTCAACGTTGAACCTTTTTTGCGAATTGCCGCGATAATATCGGCGGGATGCCAGTCTTCTCTGGAGTTAGTCATAATGCGGCCTCTGCGTATCTGGGGCACATAATGACCGGGAGAGGGGGAGTGCCTGCCTTGGCTTGTCTTTCATTTCACATTGTCCAGTAGATTAATGTTTGGCCGCCACTGGAGTTGAGAATCTCGCTGGTGGTAGCCCTGACGGGGTTCTCAACACCGGTTCTACTGGATACCGGCCTGACCTAAGTCAGCCCCGCCTGAGCCACCATTGAGATATTGCTTGTTGTTTGTACAGGCAATAGGTGTGCGCAGACTCAGACATAGAATGTGTGTGCATTCCATGTCGCCAGTGAACATTCAGGTTGAGAATCCCGGACGCGGATTTTGCCGCGACAAGGAATTATAGCGCAACGTGTAAACGGTTACCAAGGTTGCAATACACAGCTTACTAATTTTGTAGCCTTACGCCGCTTATTTAGCGCTTTATGCCCGCAACGAACTCCGGCCGGGGGCTTGTGAGGCAAGACTTCTGCACATAATCTGAGGCCGGTCACATTTTCACGATTTGTCCGGGATTACGACTTGTATCCGGAAGGGATTCACCAGAGAATCCCCTCAGAGAGCAGGATTGTTACTGTCTGACAGGCAAAACCTAAACTTCTTGTTTCTTCGCGTTGTGCGGAGAGACCGGACGTTTAGGTTTTTTTTTGGCCTGAATTCAGGGGCCGGCCGCCCCTGTGGAATATACCGGCAATGTCGTGCACGACGCCATTACTCTGATGAGATAACACCATGGAATACAAAACGTTAGCCGATGAAATTCTCCGCGGAGTGGGCGGAAAAGAGAACGTGAACAGCGTGGTGCATTGTGCAACCCGTTTACGCTTTAAATTAAAAGACACCACCAGGGCCGATGCGGAAGGGCTGAAAAAAAATCCCGGTGTGATCATGGTTGTGGAAAGTGGCGGCCAGTTTCAGGTGGTGATTGGCAATCACGTAGGCGCAGTCTACGAAGCGCTGGTGAAAACCAGCCCGCTTTCCGAAGGGGGTGACGAAGAGTCCGGCGACAAGGGCAGCCTGTTTGCGCGGGCAATTGATGTGATATCCGGTATCTTTACGCCGTTCATCGGCATCATGGCTGCCTCAGGGATCCTCAAAGGGTTTCTGGCACTGGCGCTTGCCTGCGGCTGGCTGGTGCCGGAAAGCGGTACGTATAAAGTCTGGTTTGCCGCCAGCGATGCGATGTTTTATTTCTTCCCGCTGGTGATTGGGTTTACAGCGGGGAAAAAATTCGGTGGTAATCCGTTTGTGACGATGATGATTGGCGCAGCCATGGTGCATCCGCTGATGATTGCCGCTTTTGACGCTCAACAGGCCGGTGCTCCGGCCGAGCATTTCTTTGGCATTCCGCTGATTTTCATTAACTATGCGTCATCGGTTATCCCGGTGATCCTCGCGGCCTGGGCATCCAGCTGGCTGGAAAAACGGGCGATGAAAATCCTGCCCGGTGCGCTGCGCAATTTTATTACCCCGCTGATTTGCCTGATGGTGATCGTTCCGCTGACATTCCTGGTGATCGGCCCGGTGGCGACGTGGGCGAGCCAGCAACTGGCAAACGGTTATCAGTTTATTTATCACGTCAGCCCGATGATCGCCGGTGCCTTTATGGGCGCGCTGTGGCAGGTTTGTGTGATATTCGGCCTGCACTGGGGGCTGGTGCCGCTGATGATCAATAACTTCAGTATTCTCGGTCACGACACCATGCTGCCGCTGTTACTTCCTGCGGTTATGGGGCAGGTCGGCGCGGTGATTGGCGTCATGCTGCGCGCCAAAGATGCCCGAACCAAAGCGCTGGCGGGGTCGGCCATCAGCGCCGGGATTTTCGGCATCACTGAACCTGCGGTGTATGGCATCAACCTCCCGCGCCGCAGGCCGTTTATCTTTGGCTGCGTCGGCGGTGCATTAGGGTCGGCAATCCTTGGCTATTTCCAGACCACGGCTTACTCCTTCGGTTTTGCCAGCATTTTCACATTCACTCAGGTGATCCCTCCGACAGGTTTTGACCAGACAGTCACCGCGGCCATTGTCGGTACGCTGATTGCCCTGGTGTTTGCTGCCCTGGCAACTTATCTCTTCGGCATGAAAGAAGAAGAGGTCGCAGCCGAACCCGATCCGAAAGTGGCGGCAGAATCCGCACAGGCACCGCGGGGTAAAACGCTGATCGCAAGCCCGATGACCGGCACCTGCGTGGCGCTGGAAGAGGTAAAAGATCCCACGTTTGCCAGCGGTCTGCTGGGTAAAGGTGTCGCCATTATACCGACAGCGGGGCGGGTGGTTTCACCGGTAAACGGCACGGTGGTTTCTCTGTTTAAAACGCATCATGCCATCGGAATTGAGGGCGAAGACGGCGCGGAAATTTTGATCCACGTCGGCATCGATACCGTGAAGCTCGACGGCAAATTCTTTACCCCACATGTTGCCGTCGATGCGGTGGTGAAGCAGGGCGATTTACTGCTCGAATTCGATATTCAGGGCATCACCGACGCCGGATACGATCTGACAACGCCGGTGCTGATGACCAACAGTGACGATTACCTTGACGTGATCCCGGCCAGTATTGGCCAGGACGTCAGTGAACAAACGCCACTGCTCACGCTTTTACGATAAGTTTTTTTCGATAACGACCAGAGCCAGGAGGTTCATATGAATAAGCAATTCCCAGACGGTTTTTTATGGGGCGGCGCAGTGGCAGCCAATCAGGTAGAAGGTGCATACCTGACCGACGGTAAAGGATTGTCTACCTCAGACTTGCAGCCGCAGGGCGTTTTCGGTCCGGTGCAGGAGCGTGTGGAGGGCGATTTCGGCGTCAAAGACGTGGCGATCGATTTTTATCACCGCTACCCGGAAGATATGAAGCTGTTTGCCGAAATGGGTTTTACCGTTCTGCGGACGTCAATTGCCTGGACGCGTATTTTTCCGCAGGGTGATGAAACGCAGCCAAACGAGGCCGGGCTGGCCTTTTACGACCGCCTGTTTGATGAAATGGCAAAATACGGCATTACGCCGCTGGTGACGCTTTCTCACTACGAAATGCCTTACGGGTTGGTAAAAAAACACGGTGGCTGGGGAAGCCGCGACACCATCGGCTTCTTTGAAAACTACGCCCGCACCGTATTCAGCCGTTACAAAGATAAGGTCAAATACTGGCTGACGTTCAACGAAATCAATATGTCGCTGCACGCACCCTTTACCGGCGTGGGCTTGCCGGAAGACAGCAGCAAACAGGAAATTTATCAGGCGATCCACCATCAGCTGGTTGCCAGCGCCAAAGCGGTAAAAGCCTGCCACGAGATTATTCCTGATGCCAAAATCGGTAACATGTTGCTGGGCGGCATGCTCTATCCGCTGACCTGCAAACCGGCAGACATGATGGAAACGCTGCAACAAAACCGCGACTGGTTATTCTTCGGTGACGTTCAGGTGCGCGGTGCGTACCCGGCCTATATGCCGCGTTTCTTTAAAGATCGCGGCATGGAAATCATCATCACCGCGGAAGACAAACAGGCGCTGAAAGAAACCGTCGACTTTATTTCTTTCAGTTACTACATGACCGGTTGCGTGACCACCGACGCAGAGCTGAATGTCAAAGCGCGCGCCAATATATTGAACATGGTGCCAAATCCGCATCTGGAAAGTTCAGAATGGGGCTGGCAGATTGACCCGGAAGGTTTGCGCTTCCTGATGAATGAGTTGTATGACCGCTATCAGAAACCGTTATTTATTGTTGAAAACGGCCTGGGTGCGCGCGATAAGCTCGAAGCAGACGGCAGTATCAACGATGATTACCGCATTCAGTACATCAACGACCATTTAGTTCAGGTGCGCGAAGCGATTGAGGACGGCGTGGAAGTGATGGGCTACACCAGCTGGGGGCCTATCGATCTGGTGAGCGCGTCGAAAGCTGAATTCTCCAAACGCTACGGGTATATCTACGTTGACCGCGACGATCAGGGTAATGGCTCGCTGGAACGTCGTCGTAAGAAAAGCTTCTTCTGGTATACCGAGGTGATTAAATCTCACGGTGCATCGTTGAAATCCTGATATTATCAGGCAGATCCGTAGACAGCGGCAGACAAAACCTGATCATCCGTACGGATGGTCAGGTTTTTCTTTTCAGGGAGTTAGAATGAAAATCGCCAAAATACTCAATAATAATGTGGTGGTTGTCGTTAACGAACAGCAACGCGAACAGGTGGTCATGGGCTGCGGGCTGGCGTTTATGAAAAAAACGGGAGATGAACTCGACGACAGTAAAATTGAGAAAATCTTTGCGCTGCAAAATGATGAACTGGTTGCCCGCCTGACCGAGCTTTTATCCCATATTCCGATGGAAGTGATGACCACCTGTGATCACATCATCACGCTGGCGCGCACCCGTCTGGGCAAATTACAGGAAAATCTGTACATCGCGCTGACCGATCACTGCAATTTTGCCATCGAACGGCAGAAAAAGGGTGTGCCGATCAGTAATGCGCTGCTGTGGGAAACCCGCCGTCTGTACCCGAAAGAATATGCGCTGGGGCTCGACGCGCTGGAGATCATTGACCGCCGCCTTGGCGTTCGCCTGCCGCCCGACGAGGCGGGATTTATTGCCCTCCATTTGGTGAATGCTCAGCTTAACGGCGAAATGCCGGAAGTGGCGCAGATCACCCGCGTCATGCAGGAAATTCTTAACCTGGTGAAATACCAGTTGCGGCTCGAATATGACGAAGAATCGCTCAGTTATCAGCGGTTTGTCACCCATCTCAAATTTTTCGCACAGCGTATGCTGAGCCGTACAGTAGTGGCTGACGACGACATGACGCTGCACGTGGCGGTGAAAGAAAATTACCCGCAGGCCTGGATCTGTGCCGAAAAGATTGGTGATTACCTGAGCGCGCAATATCAGCGTGAGCTGACCACGGAAGAGGTCATGTACCTGTCAATTAACATTGAGCGGGTCAGAAAAGAGAGCCTGCCAAAAGAGACATCCTGACCGCACGTATCCACAAAATTCGTCCTGCGAAATATGAGTGATAACAATTTTTAGTGACGTTTTTTTTGCCTCGGTAAGTGAGAACAGGTAGCATCCTTCGCCGTTATTGCTTGAAAACAGTTCCGGCTAAAAAAATACAGTGGGTAAACCACGTAAACGTCCAGGCTTGCAATCGGTTGCTTGCCCTATAAGACGTCCAGGCGAAGGTCATTTTTGGAGAACAAGATCGAATGAAGTCTCATAAAAAGTCGGCAGAGGCCAAACGCGCTGCTAAAAGACGCTGGTTGGATTCGCACGACGACGGGTATCACAAAAGCATGGGCAATCGTCAGGTTCAGATGATTGCTATCGGCGGCTCTATCGGTACCGGTTTGTTCCTCGGTGCAGGCGCACGTTTGCAGATGGCCGGTCCGGCATTGGCGATTGTTTACGCCGTGTGCGGTATTTTCTCTTTCTTTATCCTGCGTGCGCTTGGCGAACTGGTGTTACACCGTCCGACCAGCGGCAGTTTCGTTTCTTATGCACGTGAGTTTCTTGGCGAAAAAGCGTCTTACGTTGCTGGCTGGATGTATTTCCTTAACTGGGCGATGACCGGGATTGTCGATATCACCGCAGTGGCTCTGTATATGCACTATTGGGGAACCTTCGGTGATGTTCCGCAATGGATGTTCGCGCTGGGCGCACTGGCGATTGTCGCCACCATGAACATGATTGGTGTGAAGTGGTTCGCCGAAATGGAGTTCTGGTTCGCGCTGATCAAAGTCGCGGCCATCGCCATCTTCCTGGTGGTCGGCGTGGTATTCCTCGGTACCGGTAAGGAGCTTGATGGCAATTCGACCGGCCTGCATCTGATCACAGATAACGGCGGTATATTCCCGCACGGCCTCTTGCCGGCGCTGGTGCTTGTGCAGGGCGTGGTCTTCGCCTTCGCCGCGATCGAACTGGTCGGTACGGCGGCGGGCGAAACCAAAGATCCTGAGAAAGTGCTGCCAAAAGCCATCAACAGCGTGATCTGGCGTATCGCCTTATTCTACGTGGGCTCGGTGGTATTGCTTGTGCTGCTGCTGCCGTGGAATGCCTATCAGGCGGGGCAAAGTCCGTTCGTGACTTTCTTCAGCAAACTGGGCGTGCCTTACATCGGCACCATCATGAACATCGTGGTGCTGACGGCGGCGCTGTCGAGCCTGAACTCCGGGCTGTATTCCACTGGCCGTATCCTGCGTTCTCTGTCGATGGGCGGTTCTGCGCCGAAATTCATGTCGAAAATGAGTGCGCAGCAGGTGCCTTATGCGGGCATTCTGGTCACCGTTGGGATTTATATTATCGGCGTCGTGCTGAACTACTACGTGCCTTCGCAGGTGTTTGAGATTGTCCTGAACGTCGCCTCTCTGGGCATCCTCAGTTCATGGGCATTTATCATCGTCTGCCAGATGAAGCTGCGTACCGCGATTAAAGAAGGCCGTGCGAAAGACGTGTCCTTTAAAATGCCGTGGGCGCCGGTGACTTCCTGGCTGACGCTGGCCTTCCTGGCGAGTGTGCTGGTGCTGATGGCGTTTGACTACCCGAACGGTACCTACACCATTGCGACCATTCCGGTGCTGATCATTCTGCTGGTGCTGGGCTGGATAGGCCTGCGCAAACGCGCTGCAGAAGTTAAACAAGCACAGGACGCGCACGAAGAAGCACATCATGACGGCGCAGAAGTGAAGTAATTCCTTCCGGGTACTGCTGTGATAAACGACCAAGGGCTGCCCGCAAAGGCGGCCCTTTTAATCATTGCGGCTTTTTAAGCCAGCACAAGTAATTATTCCTAAACTGCCCGGCCTTTGTCCCTTTTCCCCATCAGTTGACTAGTCTTAGGTCTTTGCAAAGACAAGAGAGACGCATGTTTAAGATCCTGCTACAAATTTTTTCCAGCCCTGAAAAGTTTTTAGGGTTGTTCAGCGCTGCCGATATTGAAAATACGCTTGAAGAAGGGGAGCGCATTTTGATCGACGAAAATGGCACCGCTTCGGTTAATCCTGCCAATCAGGAGATGCAGGAAGACTTCGCCCGTCACGTCAAACGCATGAGCGTGTTGTAATGGCAACGGCGGTATTTATGGTGTTAATGGTCTGCGGGTACTGGTACACCACCCGCGACATCTCATCTCGTTTCAAACTCAAACGCACGTTCGGCTGGGATGTCTATTTCCTGGTGGCGCTGTACGGCTGCATATTTGTCTTACAGGGCGTACTGGTGATTGCACTGGTGTATCTGGCGCTGTGGGGCATTTCCACCGTTGTGAACTGGCTGCCTGAGCTGTCGCATCTACATCAGGATGTGCACTACCACCGTGATTTTATCAACTGGAGTTTCCTCGGGATCCAGGCGCCGGTGGTCATTATGCTCGCGGTGTCGGTGATGCTGTGTTTGATGCGCACGACCTGGTCGCAGGGGTTACGGCTCAACACCGCCGGACGCAAGGAGCTCTACAAGCAACTGACGCGCGCCAACGGTGTGGAAGGCATTTTGTACCAGTGCATGGAGCAGGGCGACATGGTGTTCATCACTTTGCAATCGCGCCGGGTTTATATCGGCATGGTGCATACTGCACGATGCGAAACGTCCTCCTCCGATAATGTCGTGGTGATCCCGATGGTCAGTGGCTATTGCGACAAGGACACGCTCGAACTTCGTGTGGAACACAATTACGCCCGCTATTACAGCGAACATGGCATCACGCCGGTATCGAAGCCGGTGGATGCCCTGAATTTTCGCAAAGTGATCCTGCTTAGCCAGATTGAGACATTGTCGTTGTTCGACCCGGCGAGTGCCTGTGCGTTTGAGAAGCTGATCCCGCTGATCGAAGAAGATATGCAGAAGAAAATCGGGGAAAAGGACGCCTGAGATCAGGCGTCCGGTTATCTTCAGGCCATCGTGAAGCTGAAATCGCTCAGGCCTTCAATGCCGCCGGTGATCACATCACCGCGCTGCACGGCACCGACGCCTGCTGGCGTTCCGGTGTAAATCAGATCGCCCGGCTGCAATTCAACGGCCTGCGACAAATAACTTATGACATCCGCCACTTGCCAGATTTGATCGCTCAGGTCACCGCGCTGGCGCTTCTCTCCGTTGACGTCCAGCCAGATTTTACCCGACGCCGGATGACCGGTCTGGCCGACCGGCAGCAGCGGGCTGGCGGGGGCTGAGGCATCAAATCCTTTTGCGAAATCCCACGGCCTGCCCATTTTCTTCGCCTGTGCCTGAAGATCACGGCGGGTCAGATCGACACCCACGGTATAACCCCAGACGTGCGAAAGAGCATCGGCGGCGGCGATATCTTTACCGCCTTTGGCAATGGCGACCACCAGCTCGACTTCGTAATGCAAATCTTCCGTCAGGCCTGGATAGGGAACGCTGCCGCTGGCAGGCACAACCGCATCGGCAGGTTTGGAGAAGAAGAAAGGCGGCTCGCGATCGGGGTCGTGACCCATTTCGCGGGCGTGCTCAGAATAGTTACGTCCAACGCAGTAGACGCGGCGTAGCGGGAAACGTGCACTCTGGCCTTCAACGGCCAGAGAAGGCGTTTGAGGTACGGCAATTACAAATTCGGTCATCGTATTCACTTCACAAAGTTAACGTATTGTTATATTTGCAAAGCACACCCCGGTTGACCAGCAAATTGTTGTTACTGGTCAATGTCTGACGGTCAGGATATGTAACGCGCCCCCGGCTCATCGTCATTAAAAACCATCAACTGCTGTGTATTTCTGAAAGCCGGTACAGGACGGGGAAGATCCCTGACGCGTGATTTGCGGTTTAACGGGATTTATTCACCATCAATTCATTTTCTCTCTGGAGTACCTTCAGGCAGTTTTCTCCCCGGCGATGCAGCCTGAGCAGTGCAGTTTGCGTTTTTTGATAGTACGCGGAGAGCGCATTTGTGCTGGCATCGGGGAAGGGCATGGCGCAGAGGATATCGGTTTCAATATTTCCTTCGGCCACTTTGAGGACATCGCCCGGATTCTGGCTGAGCGCTGTCGCCAGTGCGGGCATCAGCATCGCGTGGGTTTGCGGATCTGTCACATTGACCAGGGCATCGGCAATCATCAGCCATTCGCGATCCCCCTGAGAAATCCCATCCTGCAGGGTCTTTCGGCTGGCAACGGAGAGTGAACTGGCGACCTTTTCAGCACCGTTTTTCTCCATGGCAACCCACAGCAGGGCTGGCGTAATTTTCTGCCGGTTTAGTGAAAAATTCTGCTGATCCTGGGCGGTGGTTCTTATTTTCCCAAAGGCTTTATGTAACTCGTCGAGGCAGGACTTTCCCTTTTCACCCATTTTTTTCAGTGCCGGTTCAGTCAGACGATAATAGCGCGCGAGAGAAGCATCAGCTTCACCGGGGAAAGGCAGCGTACAGACCTTTTCTTTACCCGGCAAACTGGCGGATGCAGGATCGGACAGGGCGCTGATGACGTTTTTGGGATCCTTTGATAACGCCCTTGCCAGCGCTTCGACGAGGGCGCTGGCGTTGCCTCCCTCAAGCCCCGGTGCGATTTCCGGTACCAATTTTAGCCATTCAGGATCGGCCTTTGTAATACCGGACGTCAGTGTTTGAAATTCTTGTTCATTCAGATGGCTGATGGCCTGTGCAGCGCCGATTTTCTTGACGGAATCATGAAGTGTTTGTGGTGTTACTGATGAAGCATATGCCGTGGTGGCGAGAGGTGCGCACAGAATCAGCGCAGTCATGAGGTGTTTCATATCCAATTCCTTTGGAAGTTTTTATTGTTTTATTCGCTGTGCAACCCGTGCCGGGCGTTGGGCAAGATATAAGCTTCGGAGGAAACGCTTTATGCGCTATATCAACCTGAGGTGAGAAAAATCCGAGCCCGAGAAACAGGCCACGGATTTCGAGGGTGAGAAAATCACAAACGTCTTTTTATTGGGGGGCTCAGGGTTTCAGGGCTGACAGTCTCTGATGATCAGGCTTGGCGGAGTCATGACGTTCAGCTTTCTTCGAGCATCTGCGAAACCAACATCCCTACCCGCTGTACCGCACGTTCGGTTTTTGCCGTCAGGGGCTGGGCGTAATTCATCCGCAGGCAATTGCGGTATTTTCCCGATGCGGAGAATATCGAACCGATGGCGATCTGCACGTTATATTCTTCCAGCATTCGGTTTAGCCGCAGCGTATCAATACGCTCATCCAGTTCTATCCACAGCAAAAATCCCCCCTGAGGACGGCTGACCCGCGTTCCGCAGGGAAAATATTTCATGACCCAGTCGGTCATTACGCACAGGTTTCGCTGGTACTGATTGCGAATACGGCGCATATGTTGCAGATAGTGTCCCTGTTTGATGAAGTCGGCGATGGCAATTTGTGGCAGCGTCGCGGAGGCACCGGTGGTGATGTATTTCATGTGGATGGCGCGGTCATGATAGCGGCCCGGTGCAATCCAGCCGACACGCAAACCGGGCGCCAGCGTTTTCGAAAACGAACTGCACAGCAGAACACGGCCATCTTCATCGAAAGAGGTGATGGTGGCGGGGCGGGGATACTGATACGCCAGTTCGCCATAGACGTCGTCCTCGATAATCGCGAGATCGTAACGCTGCGCCAGACGCAGTAAGCCTTTTTTGCGCTCATCCGGCATGTTGTAGCCGAGCGGGTTATTGCAGTTAGGCGTCAGCTGTATCGCTTTGATGGGCCACTGTTCAAGCGCCATTTCCAGCGCTTCCAGGCTGATTCCGGTGACCGGGTCGGTAGGAATTTCCAGTGCTTTCATGCCGAAGCCTTTCAGGGTTTGCATTGCACCGTGAAAACTCGGGGAATCGACCGCGACGATATCGCCATGTTCGCACACGGAGCGGATGGCGATCGACAGCGCCTCATGACAGCCGGTGGTGATCAGGATATTGCTGGCATCCATATGACTGCCGCTGTCGATCATCAGCCGGGCGATCTGCTCGCGCAAATCTTCCGAGCCGTAGATGCTGTCGTAATGAAACGCGTTGAGATTCTGATGCTGACCGGCGCGCCCCATCAGGCGACTGAGCGGTTTGAGCGTCGGCGCGGTAACATCGGGAGAGCCGCGGCCGAGTTGCACCACGCCGGGACGATGCGGGGAAGTGATGAGATCCAGCACCTGATCCCACTGTGAGATCTCAACGGGTCGTTGCGCCGGGCGGCATCCCGAGGGCAGGGCGGCCTGTATCCGCGCGCCTTTCACGAAGTAGCCGGATTTAGGGCGCGCTTCCACCAGCTGTTTCTCTTCCAGCACGCGGTAAGCCTGCTGAACCGTACTCACGCTGACGCCATGCTCACTGCTCAATACACGCACGGAGGGCAGACGGATCCCGGCGGGATACAACCCCTGTTCGATGCGGTCACTCAATACGTTCGCCAGATTTTCATAACGGTTCATTATCTTTTCCTCAACCTCGGCGCAAAGAAAACAGTACAGATGCATACAATCTAACCCCGTATCTGTGATTGGATCCAGATCTGTATGGTTGAAATACTAAAAAACTGAATCTGTAATGTTTTTGCCGTTTATCCGATCCTGTTGTCAGGTCGTTAACGGGAGAAGAATATGAAAAATATCATTGAAGAACGTCAGTTTGCAGGGTGTGAGGCAAGGGTTTGTGCGGATGTCGGGGTGGCTGAGCGTGCAGTACAGATGCCGGTTAAAAAAGGCGGATGGTTAAAACAGTTGTTTGCCGTGGTACATGGCTGGAATGAGCGCCGGGTCAGCCGCAAAATTTTACACGGACTGAGTGCGGATCAGCTCAAAGATATCGGGCTGGCGAAATCGGATATCGACAGAGAATATCCACGCAGTGTATGGCCGAACTGGCCGAAGTGATTTAACGTCCTCCCCCTGACGGGGGAGGAGTCGTCATACGTTCTTATTTCACCTGCATACCAGGCTGTGCACCGGAGTCCGGGCTGAGCAGGAAGATCTCTTTCCCGCCAGGGCCAGCCGCCATCACCATTCCTTCAGAAATACCGAAGCGCATTTTACGCGGTGCGAGGTTAGCGACCATGATGGTCAGACGGCCTTCCAGCGCTTTTGGATCAGGATACGCAGAGCGAATGCCGGAGAAAATCTGACGCGTCTCGCCACCCAGATCCAGTTGCAGGCGCAGCAGTTTGTCCGAACCTTCCACGAAATCTGCGGTTTTGATCAGCGCAATCCGCATGTCCACTTTAGCGAAATCATCAAATGTGATGGTGTCCTGAATCGGGTCATCCGCCAGCGGACCTGTTGCCGGCGCTTTCGCTGCCGCAATGTCTTCTTTTGACGCATCAACCATCGCGGCCACTTTATCCAGCTCGATACGGTTAAACAGCGCTTTGAACGGATTGACCTGATGCGACAGTAAAGGCTGCGCAATGGAATCCCAGCTCAGTGTGGTGTTAAGGAAGGCTTCACTGCGCTCGGCCAGCGATGGCAGAACAGGTTTTAGATACGTCATCAGCACGCGGAACAGGTTGATACCCATTGAGCAGATAGCCTGCAGGTCGGCGTCGCGGCCTTCCTGTTTCGCCACAATCCACGGTGCCTGCTCATCGACGTAACGGTTTGCCAGATCGGCCAGCGCCATGATTTCACGGATAGCACGGCCAGATTCGCGACTGTCATACGCCTGCGCAATGCTCTCAGCGGCATCGGTGAAGGTTTTAAACAGGGCTTCGTCAGCCAGTGTATCCGCCAGTTTTCCGTCGAAACGTTTGGCGATGAAGCCAGCGTTACGGGAAGCCAGATTGACCACTTTATTGACGATGTCGGCGTTGACGCGCTGCACGAAATCTTCCAGATTCAGATCGATATCATCAATACGGGAAGACAGTTTGGCGGTGTAGTAATAACGCAGGCAATCGGCATCCAGATGGTTCAGATAGGTGCTGGCCTTGATGAACGTGCCGCGGGATTTGGACATCTTCGCGCCGTTCACCGTCACGTAACCGTGAACAAACAGATTGGTAGGCTTGCGGAAGTTGCTGCCTTCCAGCATGGCTGGCCAGAACAGGCTGTGGAAATAAACGATATCTTTACCGATGAAGTGATACAGCTCGGTCGTTGAATCTTTCTTCCAGAATTCGTCGAAGTTCAGATCGCCGCGACGGTCGCAAAGATTCTTAAAGGAACCCATGTAACCGATAGGCGCATCCAGCCAGACGTAGAAGAATTTGCCCGGCGCATCCGGAATTTCGAAACCGAAATATGGCGCATCACGGGAGATATCCCATTGTTGCAGACCGGACTCAAACCATTCCTGCATTTTGTTCGCGACCTGCTCCTGCAATGCACCTGAACGTGTCCACGCCTGTAACATCGCGCTGAATTCTGGCAGATCGAAGAAGTAGTGCTCGGAATCACGCATGACCGGCGTAGCGCCAGACACCACGGACTTCGGCTCGATCAGTTCGGTCGGGCTGTAGGTCGCACCGCAGACTTCACAGTTATCGCCGTACTGGTCGGGCGATTTACATTTCGGGCAGGTGCCTTTGACGAAACGGTCAGGCAGGAACATGCCTTTCTCCGGATCGTACAATTGAGAAATGGTGCGATTCTTGATGAAGCCGTTTTCTTTCAGACGACCATAAATCAGCTCGGACAGCTCACGGTTTTCATCGCTGTGCGTGGAGTGATAGTTGTCGTAGCTGATGCCAAAGCCGGCGAAATCTTTCTGATGCTCCTGGCTCATTTCGGCAATCATCTCTTCCGGCTTGATACCGAGTTGCTGTGCTTTCAGCATGATCGGCGTGCCGTGCGCATCGTCCGCACAGATGAAGTGCACCTCATGGCCGCGCATTCGCTGGAAACGAACCCAGACGTCAGCCTGGATGTGTTCGAGCATGTGACCGAGATGGATGGATCCGTTGGCGTACGGAAGTGCACAGGTTACCAAAATTTTTTTCGCGACTTGAGCCATAGTAAGAGCTTGCTTTCTGTTGTTGAAATCAGGGGTATTGATGTTAACCGAAAGCGCCGCCCCGCGTAAACAAACGGGGGATCTCTACATCTCTTCTGTTATGCTATTTAGAGAATAAGTCGTTTAATAAATAGTCTGACAACCCCTTTCAAGGAGCCGGGATGACATCTCAATCCCCACAGCAGACCACCCCCGCGGGGCTGCGCGCACTAGTGACCGGCGTACTGGCCACCTTCCGCCATTCCACTCTGCAAAAAGATCTCAACGCCATTAAAGCACTGCATCACTGCGTGTTAATGGATGAGGTTTTGCATATCGATCTGACGCTGCCCTTCGCCTGGAAAAGCGGTTTCGAAGTATTGAAAGATGAAACCAGCGGCGAACTGCTGCGCGTGACGGGCGCCTCCGCCATTCAGTGGAACCTGCGCCACGACATCGCCACCATGAAACGGGCCAACGAGCAGCCGGGCATTAAAGGTGTGCGTAATATTCTGGCGGTCAGTTCGGGGAAAGGCGGCGTAGGGAAGTCCACCACCGCGGTCAATCTGGCGCTGGCGCTGGCGGCCGAGGGTGGAAAGGTCGGGATTCTCGATGCCGATATCTATGGCCCCTCAGTACCAAACATGCTGGGTACCGAAGATGAGCGCCCGACATCGCCGGATGGTGTGCATATGTCGCCCATTATGGCGCACGGGCTGGCAACGAATTCAATTGGTTATCTGGTTACCGATGAGAACGCCATGGTCTGGCGTGGCCCGATGGCCAGCAAAGCGTTGATGCAGATGTTGCAGGATACGCTGTGGCCGGATCTGGATTATCTGGTCATCGACCTGCCACCGGGTACCGGTGATATACAGCTGACGCTGTCGCAAAATATTCCTGTTACCGGCGCGTTGGTTGTCACCACGCCGCAGGACATCGCGCTGCTCGACGCGATGAAAGGTATCGTGATGTTCGAGAAAGTGCATGTGCCGGTGTTAGGCATTATCGAAAATATGAGCATGCACGTTTGCAGCAATTGCGGTCACCACGAACCTATTTTTGGCACCGGCGGGGCACAACGGCTGGCAGAAAAATACCGTTGTGAATTGCTGGCGCAATTGCCGTTACACATCTCGCTTCGTGAGGATTTAGATCGCGGTGAACCGACGGTGGTGTCTAACCCGGAGAGTGAATTTACAACGATTTACCGTGAACTGGCGTCAAAAGTCGCATCACAGCTGTTCTGGAAAGGCGATGCAATTCCTACAGAAATCGCTTTCCGCGCAGTTTAATCTCTCAACTCTGCGATTTATTGCCTGATGTCAGCGATTACACAGCCTTAACGCTGGCATCAGGCGCTGTCTTGAACTTATAATTGGCGCGTTCAAAGCACACGTCTGTGCTTGCCTTCCAACTTCCAAATCAGGTCTTTAATTTTATGTCTGACAAATTCCATCAGTGTGTCATCGTAGGTATCGCTGGCGCATCTGCTTCGGGAAAAAGCCTTATCGCCAGTACGTTATACCGTGAACTTCGTGATCAGGTAGGCGATGAGCACATCGGGGTGATCCCTGAAGATTGCTACTATAAAGACCAAAGCCACATGACCATGGAAGAGCGGGTCAAAACCAACTACGACCATCCAAGTGCGATGGACCACAATTTGCTGTTTCAGCACTTACAGGCGCTGAAATCAGGCCAGGCAATCGAATTGCCGAGCTACAGCTTTATTGAGCACACACGGCTTGCCGAAACGGTGACGCTGAAACCTAAGAAAGTCATCATTCTGGAAGGGATCTTGCTGCTGACGGATGTGCGTCTGCGTCAGGAAATGAACTTCTCCATCTTCGTTGATACGCCGCTGGATATCTGCCTCATGCGCCGCATGAAGCGTGACGTCAATGAACGTGGCCGTTCAATGGATTCCGTGATGGCGCAGTATCAGAAAACCGTCCGCCCAATGTTCCTGCAATTTATCGAACCCTCCAAACAATACGCAGACATCATTGTGCCGCGCGGCGGCAAGAACCGGATTGCGATTGATATCCTCAAGGCGAAAATCAGCCAATTCTTTAACTAATCGCGGATGCAGCCGTAGAAAACCATACCGGAGAAACGATGAGACTTTGCGATCGAGATATAGAAGCCTGGCTAGACAGTGGCAAATTGGGAATTTCCCCGCGTCCGCCTGTTGAACGTATTAACGGTGCTACAGTAGATGTACGTCTGGGTAATGGATTTCGCGTTTTCCTCGGGCACAACGCAGGTTTTATCGATCTGAGTGGCCCGAAGGACGAAGTCAGTGCCTCTCTCGATAAAGTGATGAGTGATGAGATCGTCCTGCCTGAAGGCGAGGCGTTCTTCCTTCATCCGGGCGAACTTGCGCTGGCCGTGACGTTTGAAACCGTTTCTATTCCCGACGATCTGGTCGGCTGGCTGGACGGGCGTTCCTCCCTCGCACGTCTGGGGTTGATGGTTCACGTGACGGCACACCGTATCGATCCGGGCTGGCAGGGACGCATCGTGCTGGAGTTCTATAATTCAGGTAAATTGCCATTGGCGCTGCGCCCGGGCATGTTGATTGGTGCATTGAGCTTCGAGCCGCTTTCCGGACCGGCGGCACGCCCTTATAACAGCCGTCAGGATGCGAAATATCGCGACCAGCAAAGCGCGGTTGCCAGCCGTATTGATGAAGACTGATTCAGCTTTTTATCCGCAGGTCGGATAAAAACGTGAGGAAGGCATGAGAAGACTACTGACGACACTGGTTATTTTACTGGTGGTTATCATTGCCGGCATGACTTCGCTGGTATTTCTGATCAATCCAAACGACTTCCGCCAGTACATGGTGGAGAGGGTTGAGATGAAAAGCGGTTATCAGCTCGCGATTAACGGTCCGTTGCGCTGGCATGTCTGGCCTCAGATGAGCATTATTGCAGGGCAAACCTCCCTGACTGCGCCGGGTGCGAAAGCGCCGGTGGTCAGCGCGGAAAACATGCGGCTGGACGTCAAACTTTGGCCGCTGCTTTCTCATCAGCTTGCGGTAAAACAAGTGCTGCTGAAAAATGCGGTTGTCCGGTTAACACCTGACAGCGAAGAAAACCAGCCCGGCGCGCCGGTAGCTCCTTCCACCCCGACGCCAGTGGCGCCGGCAGCACCCGATCTTGAGGCTGGCTGGAAATTTGATATCGATAAATTGAGCATCGTCGACAGTTTGCTTATCTGGCAGCGTGGCAACGATGATCAAATTAATGTCCGTGACATCAACATGGAAATGGACAAGAACGATAACCGCCAGGCCACTCTTCAGGTTTCCAGCCGTATCAGCCGCAATCAGCGCGATCTGGCATTCACCATGACTGCCGAACTGGATATGCAGCATTATCCTCAGGCCTTCGCGGCGAACATCAGCAAATTTACCTATCAGCTCAGCGGTGCCGATATTCCGGTGAAGGGCGTTCAGGGTAGCGGTGCTATGCAGGCCAGTTATCAGCGCGATACGGATACCATCAAACTGAACCAGCTGAACTTAACGGCGAACGATAATCAGATCGCCGGAACCGCATCTGCCACGCTGGGCGATAGTCCTGATTATCAGCTGAATTTAACCGCCAATAAGCTCGATCTCGATGCCCTTAGCGGCTGGCAGCCTAAAACGGATGAGACATCCGGTGAAAGCACGCCTGCTGTTACCTCAGCACCGGTCATCGCCAGGGATGTGGACAATCAACCCAATGGTTTGAGTAATCTGCAAAACTTCGATGCCAGTCTGGCGTTGAAGGTGGCCGAGTTAACCTATCGCGGTTTAAAAATTCAAAATCTGGTACTGAATGCGGTTAATCAGCAGGGGCAGGTCGGTTTATCCACCTTTAGCGGCAACATGGGCACAGGTACCTTCTCTTTGCCTGGCGATATGGATGTCACCGGGAAACAGATTCAGGTTCATCTGGTGCCGGACGTGAACAAGATTGAGTTGGGTGATGTTCTGGCCGCCTATGGCCTGCCAAAAGCGCTGACCGGGAGCTTCTCGCTCAAAGGTGACGTAAATGGTAAAGGGCTTTCCGCCGCAGATTTTGCGCGACGCTGGCAGGGTGAAGGACAACTCTCAATGGATAATGCACATCTGAATGGCATTAATATTCAGCAGCTTATCCAGCAGGCCGTCGCCCGCAGCAGCGACAAAGTTCAGGGGCTTGAGCGTTATGACCATTACAGTCAGATCGATACGCTGAGAGCTCAGGGACAACTTGCCGCGGGTACCTTAACCCTGAAAAATCTTGAAGGTCAGTCGCCGATGGTGAAAGCGAAAGGTAACGGCACCATTAACATGGCAGATCAGCAGGTTGACATGAACTTGCTCATCCGTGTGACCGGTGGCTGGAAGGGTGACAGCAATCTGATTAATACACTGAAAACCACCGATATCCCCTTGCGGGTTTACGGGCCGTGGGCTCAGATGGGTTATCAGTTGCAGGTTGATCAGGTGCTGAGACAGACGCTGGAACAGAGCGCGCGCAGCGCGATTCAGAACTGGATAGATAAACGTAAAGACAGCAAAGGAAATGACGAAGTGCAAAAACTTCTGAATAAGTAATGTCTTACGAATAAAAACGGGTGCCTTAACAGGGCACCCGTTTTTTTTTACAACAATGATTAAACTTCGTAGTCGTTGTCGTTTTGCGGCTTCAGTGATGTGATTTTCACTTTCAGGATCCGGTGACTGCTGACTTCCAGTGGTTCGAACAAATAATCATAGATGGAGATCTGCGCGCCCACCTGCGGGATGCTTTGCGTATGCTCCATCAGCAGCCCCGCCAGCGTATGGTATTCACGTTTCTCGTCAACCGGCAGGGCGATATACATCACCAAATCTTCAAGCGGCATATAGCCGTTGGCGATCCAGGTGCCGTCTTCCAGTTGCTGAATGTCATGACGTGCGTCAGGGGTTTCATCCGACTCCGGCAGGTTCCCGGCGATGGTTTCCATCACATCCGTCAGCGTCACAATGCCTTCAACGGAACCGAATTCATCGACCACGAAAGCAAAGTGCGTTTTGGCCTGACGGAACTGTTCGAGGGCCATCAGCAAAGAAAGTTGTTCGGGGAAGATCAGCGGTTGACGGATCAGCGCCTTAAGATCGAGTTCATTTTGTAACAATTGCTGTTTCAGCAGATCAACCACGTGAACCACGCCCAGCGGTTCATCTGTTGAGCTATCTTCTGTCACCAGAATACGCGTGTGCTGATTGTTGGCAATTTGCTGCGTTAACACGTCAACCGGGTCATTAAGCTCCAGGTTCTCAACATCATGGCGTGAGGTCATCACGCTGCTGACGGTGCGCTGTCCGAGCCCCAGAACGCGTTCAATCATGTGACGTTCCTGCTGATTGAAAATCGCATCCTCTTCATTTGCGCTGTCGGCAATCATGCCCGAGGAATGTGCATCCAGTTCCGCTTCTTCATGCTTACCGCGCAGAACACGCAGAACCGTCTCGGCAGTGCGTTCACGCAATGAACGGCGAGAGGACAAAAAACGTCGACGGTTAAACTGTGCCAGTTGGTTCAGGCCTTCAATGATCACCGAAAAACCAATTGCAGCGTAAAGATAGCCCTTAGGGATCGCATAGCCGAAGCCTTCCGCAACCAGACTGAACCCGATCATCAGCAGGAAGCTAAGGCACAAAATCACAATAGTCGGATGCGCATTAACAAAGCGCGTCAGCGGACGGCTTGCCAGCAACATCAGACCCATGGCGATACATACCGCAACCATCATTACGGCGAGGTGATCGACCATCCCGACGGCCGTGATGACAGAGTCCAACGAGAAGACGGCATCGAGCACAACAATTTGCGCGACAACGGGCCAGAATTTTGCCCCACTATGTTGCTGAGTTTGCTCTTCGTCTTTCCCTTCAAGCCGCTCATTTAACTCCATAGTGGCTTTGAACAGCAGGAACACACCGCCGGTGAGCATGATCATGTCTCTGGCACTGAATGCATGGCCCAGCACCGTCAGAAGAGGGCGGGTGAGTGTAGACAGCCAGGAGATCGAGGCCAGCAACAGTAACCGCATCACTAATGCCAGTAAAAGCCCGGTGACACGCGCCTTGTCGCGTTGCTGACGAGGAAGTTTTTCCGCAAGAATGGCGATAAAAATGAGATTGTCTATGCCCAGAACAATTTCGAGTACTACCAGGGTAGCCAGCCCGGCCCAAATCGACGGATCGGCGATCCATTCCATATTACTTTTTTCACCTTTAGTCACACGGCGGTTGCCGCACGTTGAATAATGGGCGTCAGAGGAGGAAAATTCAAATCTAAAACAGTGGGGTACCCTGCCTGATGGGTGGATTAGCACATCAGGGACCGCTAAGTTAGAGTGGTTAAACCAAATGATTTGTAATGCAGCAAATTGTGATGATAAAACCGCCGAACAGGTTCAACATTCCTAATTTTGCGTCTTAGGCTTACCGTTTGGTGCTGCTTACTGGTATCGTAATCACATATACAGAATATGTATTTGATGTTCCGGGTGAGCAGTATGGTCCCCTAAATGACATCACAGGGTCTATACTCACGGAAGAAAATATCGTGCTGGGTAATAAGTTTGCATTTACATTTTCAGCCTGGTGAACTACCTGACGTACTTTGGTGCTAACTGACTGAATTTACACACAATAGGTTTCAAGGAGTATCCTTTACAATGTTAAAAGCTGTTATCCCTGTTGCCGGTCTGGGCACACGCATGTTGCCAGCGACGAAAGCCATTCCAAAAGAAATGCTGCCTATCGTCGATAAGCCTTTAATCCAGTACATCGTTAATGAATGTGCTGCAGCGGGCATCAAAGAAATTATTTTGGTTACGCATTCCTCAAAAAATGCGATCGAAAACCACTTCGATACCTCATTCGAACTGGAAAGCATGCTGGAAACACGCGTCAAGCGTCAGTTGTTGGAAGAGGTGCAGTCCATCTGTCCTAAAGGTGTGACCATCATGAACGTGCGTCAGGGGCAATCCAAAGGTCTTGGTCATGCTGTTCTGTGCGCCAAGCCATTGATTGGTAATTCACCTTTCGCAGTTATCCTGCCAGACGTTCTGATGGACGATTCCACCAGCGATCTGCGCAAAGATAACCTTGCCGCCATGCTGTCCCGTTTTAAAGAAACCGGTAACAGCCAGGTTATGGTTGAAGAAGTGCCGGAAGAAGACGTCTCTAAATATGGCGTTGTCGATTGTAACGGCGTTGAGGGTGAGCCAGGTAAAAGCACACCAATGACGGCAATCGTTGAAAAGCCAGAGCGTAAAGATGCGCCATCCAACCTCGCCGTAGTCGGGCGTTATGTTTTCTCCGAAGATATCTGGCCGCTGCTTGCGATCACACCTTACGGCGCAGGTAATGAAATTCAGCTTACAGATGCAATTGCACTGCTAATGAAGAAAAAAACCGTTGAAGCTTTCACTATGACCGGTCGTTCACATGACTGTGGCGATAAGCTGGGTTACATGAAAGCCTTTGTGGAGTACGGCGTGCGCCATAACTCACAAGGTGACGCTTTCAAAGCCTGGCTTAAAGAGTTTGCTGGCGAGTAATTTACTGACTTTTGTGGTTCTGAAAGCACCATTTTTATGGTGCTTTTTTATGAGCGAAGAGATCCTGCTTGTGAACATGACCGCACAGCTAAAAAGACTTTTATGAAAGAGTGATTTACGTCTTTATGCCTGGAAAATAGGCAAGCAGTCACTTATTTATTAATCGAAATCCTATTATAAAGTAATCATGACCGAAGCATTTATGCATCGATTACCTACAGTACGTTATCTATACAATGTTGTTGTTTAAATAGGCATTTATTCACAAAATAGGTGTGTTTAGGCTGCGTTAATCAGAGTATTGAGCTAGGCTATGTGCACAAACACAAATCAACATTAAATCGTGGCTGAAAATCATATTATCGCAACTCTGAAGTTTATATATTACTGAATTAGTGATGGAAAAGTAGAGTGACTGTTATTAACCGATTTGTGTACAGAGCTAACCGGTTACGTTTTTAAACAAAATCAATGTGTTCTGAAGATTATCGCGATGTCTTTTAAGATGATTAGGTCTTGCTATCGCATACGTTTAGGATAAAAATTACCGATTAAGTCAGTCAGGGGAGGTTCCCTGGTTAGTAAGAGTGGAAGATGTTACTCTTATAAGTGTTTGATATTTAGTTTTTTATCAAGATAAGCACATTGGTAGCTTCAAAGCCAGGGGCGGTAGCGTGGATTTTTACTGTGCCTTGTTTAACTGCAGTACAAATTTACTTCGCTTTTGTCTCCATTACCAAGACAGACAGGGTTGTACAGGTCGTCAGTTTACCGGAAGCAAAATTTATTAAATGGCTAAAAAACTACGTTCATGAAGTTTCATAAGTATTTATCATATATTAAAAATATTTAGGGTGTATAAAACATTAATCTATTGAACATGGTGCGGTCATGCAAGAATATATTATAATATTTTTTAGTGCGTTAGCTTCATTATTTGTTGCCCGTAAGGTTGCCCGGCGCGTAGGATTAGTAGATAAACCTAATGCAAGGAAACATCATAACGGGCATATTCCTCTTGTGGGCGGAGTTTCAATATATATATCTATTTGGGTGTTGTTTTTTTTACAACCAAATTGGTTTCCAAATTTTGAATACTACATTACTTGTGTAAGTCTTCTGTTATTTGTTGGTGTATTGGACGACAGGTTTGATTTGCCAGTTACGCCGCGAATTTTGCTCCAGGCTTTTGTCGCTATAGTCATGATGTTCAGTGGATTACATCTTTCTTCTTTAGGCGATATATTCCTGGGGTATGCCGTTGGGTTGGGCGTGCTAGGGTATCTGATTACTATTTTTGCGGTTATGTGTGCAATAAATGCATTCAATATGGTGGACGGTATTGATGGACTTTTGGGGGCATTATCATGCGTAAGCTTCGCCTCTCTAGGTATCGCCTTCACTTTACATGGAAAATATGAACTCGCACAGTGGTGTATTTGTTTAACCATCGCCTGTTTACCCTATATTCTTCTTAATCTTGGCATCCCGTGGGGACGTAAATTTAAAGTGTTCATGGGAGACGCCGGGAGTACATTAATTGGATTTACCGTAATCTGGTTAATTATTCTTGCAACGCAGGGGACAACTGCCATATTGCATCCGGTTACAGCATTATGGATTATCGCTGTTCCTTTGATGGACATGATTCGCGTTATGATTTCAAGGGTCAGACGAGGTGACAGTCCCTTCAAACCCGATCGTGAGCATTTACACCACATATTATTGAAATATGGTTTTACGCATTCAACTGCGTTAGGTGTTGTATTGGCCATAGCAATATCATTCTCTGCAGTAGGCATCTACGCTGATATGATGAATTATAACCAGCTTGGTGTTCTCATTTTGTTTATTGCTTGTTTTGGCGCTTTTGTGTTGTTTATAAATAAGCTGGCTAAGATAGGGTCGCTTAAAGAAAATAATAGATCATAGCGATATTTTAAAACTTAAAATTCAGATTTAAGATGGATAAAAAGAGAAAGTTAAATGAAGATATTAGTGACAGGTGGTGCTGGGTTCATAGGATCTGCGGTAGTTCGCCATATTATAAATAATACTCAAGATAGCGTGATTAATGTCGATAAGCTGACCTACGCAGGTAATCTTGAGTCTGTTTCCATGATCGCTCAAAATGACCGTTATGCTTTCGTCCAGGCTGATATCTGCAATAAAGAGGCAATTGATCAGATTTTTGCGGTGCACCAACCTGATGCCGTCATGCATCTGGCTGCCGAAAGTCATGTTGACCGTTCAATTACGGGGCCGGCTGAATTTATTGAAACCAATATTGTAGGGACTTATACCTTACTTGAAGCGACGCGTGCTTATTGGTCACAGCTGACGGGCAATAAAAAAGAGGCATTCCGTTTTCATCATATCTCTACCGATGAAGTGTATGGAGACTTGCCTCATCCGGATGAGTGGAATACTGAGGAAAAACTTCCTCTCTTTACTGAAAAAACGCCTTACGCACCAAGCAGCCCTTATTCAGCATCGAAGGCATCAAGCGATCATCTGGTTCGCGCCTGGCAGCGCACGTATGGCCTCCCTTGTATTGTCACCAACTGTTCTAACAATTACGGGCCGTATCATTTCCCGGAGAAACTCATTCCTTTAGTGATCTTAAATGCATTAGAAGGAAAGAGTTTGCCGATTTACGGTAAGGGCGATCAGATTCGCGACTGGTTATATGTAGAGGATCATGCTCGCGCGCTTTATACCGTGGTCACTAACGGCGAAGTTGGCGAGACATACAATATCGGAGGACATAATGAGAAGAAAAACTTCGATGTGGTTATAACTATTTGTGATCTGCTGGATGAACTGGTTCCTAAAGAAAAATCCTATCGCGAACAGATCACGTATGTGACTGACCGCCCGGGTCATGACCGTCGTTATGCGATTGATGCAGAGAAAATTAATCATGCACTTGGCTGGAAACCGGTCGAAACATTTGAAAGCGGTATCCGCAAAACTGTTCAGTGGTACTTAGATAATCAGTTGTGGGTGAACAACGTAAAAAGCGGGGCCTACAAGACCTGGGTTGAGCAGAATTATGGAGAGCGCAAATAATGAATATTCTTCTGTTCGGTAAAACGGGTCAGGTAGGTTGGGAATTACAGCGAGCACTCGCACCGTTGGGAACGGTTATTGCGCTTGACGTACATACGCAAGAATATTGCGGAGATTTCAGTAATCCTGAAGGTGTTGCAGAAACAGTCCGCCGTATTAAACCTGATGTGATTGTCAACGCTGCTGCCCATACAGCTGTTGATAAAGCGGAATCAGAACGGGATTTCGCACAGCTATTAAATGCAACAAGTGTTGAAGCTATTGCAAAAGAGGCTGCTGCCATCGGTGCTTGGTTAGTCCATTATTCCACAGATTACGTTTTCCCTGGTGATGGCGTAACCCCATGGACTGAGGATGATGCAACCGGGCCGTTAAATACTTACGGTGAGACGAAACTTGCCGGAGAAGTGGCCGTTCAGAAGTATTGCCCGAAACATCTGATTTTTCGTACAAGTTGGGTGTATGCCGGTAAAGGAAACAACTTTGCTAAGACTATGCTTCGACTTGCTAAAGACAGAGAAGAACTGTCAATCATCAATGATCAGTTTGGCGCGCCTACAGGTGCAGAACTGCTTGCCGATTGTACCGCTCATGCAATCAGAACAGCGCTTAGCAAGCCTGAAGTCGCGGGTCTTTACCATCTGGTAGCTTCAGGTTCAACTACCTGGTTTGACTACGCTAATTTGGTTTTTGCTGAAGCTCAGAATAACGACTTTAAACTGGCCTTAAAGAAAACGCTACCTGTTGCCACAAGCGCGTATCCAACACCCGCACGGCGCCCAAATAACTCCAGGCTCGATAACCGTAAATTCCAGCACACCTTTAATTTAACCTTGCCATCCTGGGATATCGGCGTTAAACGCATGCTTGCAGAGTTATTCACACCTTCAGGCCTATAAAATGATTGTACTGCCTCAAGCGGCAGATTAAAAAATTGAGAGCTTAATATGACCACTCGTAAAGGAATTATTCTCGCAGGCGGATCTGGCACACGTTTATATCCTGTAACAATGGCAGTGAGTAAACAACTCTTACCTATTTATGACAAGCCTATGATTTATTACCCGATCAGCACACTCATGCTGGCGGGTATTCGAGATATATTAATTATTAGTACCCCGCAGGATACACCTCGTTTTGAACAATTACTGGGAGACGGTAGCCAGTGGGGGTTGAACCTGCAATATAAAGTTCAAGAAACTCCGGATGGCCTGGCTCAGGCTTTTGTAATTGGTGAAGAGTTTATTGGTGACGATGATTGTGCGCTGGTGCTTGGTGACAATATTTTCTACGGGAATGATCTTCAAAAACAATTAGAAACAGCGGTGGCTAAAAAGTCTGGTGCAACGGTATTTGCATACCATGTTCATGATCCTGAGCGCTACGGTGTTGTTGAGTTTGATAAAGCAGGAGTAGCCATCTCTTTAGAAGAGAAACCTGTAGAGCCTAAAAGTAATTATGCAGTTACGGGTTTATATTTTTATGACAATAGCGTTGTTAAAATGGCAAAAGGATTAAAACCGTCTAAGCGTGGTGAGTATGAAATTACCGATATCAATCGTATCTATATGGAAGAAGGCCGACTTCAGGTTGCAATGATGGGCAGGGGCTATGCATGGTTGGATACAGGTACACATCAGAGCCTCATTGAGGCAAGTAACTTTATTCAAACAATTGAAATGCGCCAAGGACTGAAAGTTGCTTGCCCCGAAGAAATCGCTTTCCGCAAAGGTTTCATAACAGCTGAACAGGTTAGGGTATTAGCCGAACCACTATCAAAAAATAACTATGGTCAATATTTGCTGAAAATGGTCAAAGGTCATTGATTTATGAATGTTATAAAAACTGAAATTCCAGATGTATTAATTTTCGAGCCAAAAGTATTTGGTGATGACCGTGGGTTCTTCTTTGAAAGTTTTAACCAGAAGATATTTGAAGAAGCCGTTGGTGGTAAAGTGAATTTTGTCCAGGATAACCATTCCAAATCTTCAAAGGGTGTGCTTAGAGGATTGCATTACCAGCGTACACCGCATGCACAAGGTAAACTTGTTCGGTGCGCGCAAGGTGAGGTATATGACGTTGCCGTTGATATCAGGGAATCATCTCCGACATTTGGGAAGTGGGTAGGTGTTTACTTATCCGCTGAAAATAAACGTCAGCTTTGGATACCTGAAGGTTTTGCACATGGTTTTTATGCACTTAAAGATAATACAGAATTTTTATATAAAACGACGGATTACTATTCTCCAAAAGATGAATCATGCATCGCTTGGGATGACTCAACCCTAGCAATTGAATGGCCAATTGAAAATTCAAAACCTGAGCTATCTTCAAAAGATCTCTTAGGTAATAAATTTGCAGATATAAATACAAAAAATGTAAATTCTTAAGGCAGATATGAGCCTAATAAAACATAGTATATACAATCTAGCTGGTTTTGTTATCCCTACATTAGTAGCAATTCCTAGTCTAGGTATATTGGCTCGAACGCTGGGAACAGAGAGTTTTGGTTTATTTACCCTTGCGTTTGCTGTAGTGGGATATGCAAGCATATTCGATGCTGGTCTCACAAGAGCAGTGATTAGAGAAATCTCAATATTTAGAGAGGATTTGCAAGAAAGAAAAAATATAATATCGACAGCAACTATTACCGTAGCAATTCTTGGGCTATTTGCTGCTATATTAATATTTTTATCCGTAGGTAAAATAGCCGGTTTTCTAAACGTTTCGAATGATCTCACTAGCAATTTTGAAAAATCTTTTAAATTACTATCAATAGCAGTGCCTGTATTTTTGGTAAATCAGATTTGGCTTGCCTCCCTGGAAGGGATGGAACGCTTTGCTAATATAAACATTCAGAGAACTATAACCAGTTCAGCCCTTGCAATACTCCCTGCAATATTTGCATACTATAATCATACATTATATTCAGCAATTTTAGGTTTGGTAATCGGTAGAATTGCCTCACTAACAATTAGCTTTTTTTTCGCGCAAAAATTCATTGTCAGTGCAGGTATACGTTTCAATTATAAAACATTGCGACGTCTAATTATGTTTGGTGGTTGGATTACTATCAGTAATATTATTAGTCCTATTATGGTCTATTTCGATCGCTTTGTAATTTCTCACGTTTTAGGTGCGAGTAAAGTTGCATTTTATACGGCACCATCTGAGGCTGTGGCAAGACTCTTAAACATACCTGCGGCCTTGTCGAGAGCATTGTTTCCTAAGTTGAGCAGTAATAGTCTGGCGGCTGATAAAAACAAACTTGAGAAGCTGAGCTTTTATCTTATGCTCGGGGCGTGTTTACCTATAGTCATTGTAGGTTTTGTCTTCGCAAATACTATTATGACTGTTTGGATGGGGAGTGCTTATGCGGGTGAACCTGCTACTATATTAAGAATCCTTTTAATCGGCTTTATATTCAACGCATTAGCGCAAATACCATTTTCAAAAATTCAGGCAGCAGGGTACGCCAAAATTACTGCTACCCTTCACATGTGTGAGTTGGTCCCATATTTAATAGCGCTGTATTATCTTACGAACCATTTTTCGCTTATTGGGACGGCAATTGCCTGGACCTTAAGAGTTAGTTTGGATTTTTTTGCATTATATATTTTGTCTAGGAAGAAATATGTCTCACGTTGATATAGCTATGGCAACCTATAATGGAGAGTCTTATATTGAAGAGCAAATACTTTCTATTATTAATCAAACATACTCTTCATGGACTCTCTACATAAGTGATGATGCATCAACTGACAAAACACTCGACATTATTAACAAATACGAAAAAATAGATCCGCGAATAAAGCTGATTAATACTGAAAGGCAGGGAGGGGTTGTTAACAATTTCAACTGTGCACTCAGTGCGACTCGTGCAAACTATGTCCTTTTAGCCGACCAAGATGACTATTGGAATCATGATCGAGTTGAGAAACTGTTTTCTTATATCTCTGCAAGAGATACGTTTGATAAACCACTGATGGTTTTTAGTGACTTAGAAATTGTAGACGACAAGTTAGTCACGATATCTGAGAGCTTTTATAAAAGTAATTCTATCGATCCTCTGAAGAATTTAAACCCTGTGCAACTATTGTGGAAATGTAGCGTTTATGGTTGTACTACTATACTTAATAGAAGATTGTTAGATAAATGCCTGCCAATACCTGCAGGAATAACAATGCATGATAATTGGTTGGCACTAAACGCCGCCACTGAAAACGGTCTCGAATACCTCGACGTTAGAACTATTCGGTATAGGCAACATAGCAACAACGTCGTTGGTGGTGGAAATAAAGGCTTTATTAAAAAACTTTTATCATTAAATAAGAATATTACTAAGATGATAAAGTATCGTGGAAGTATAAACACTCTACTTGACGAAGCAAAAAATATACCATCGAATGATATTCTGCAGGGAGTAGACATCAAAGGTAAAAAAAGCGTTGATTTTGCTTTTAAAGAAATATTTCCAGCGATTTTTTTTCAAAGTAAAAAAGCTTATTCAATCTTAATTTTCATTATTTTCATGGTAAAACGATGATCTATTTTATCTATTTTACTTTGTTGTTATTCATAGCTGCTTATGGTTTTCAGAGACAAGGAAGAATATTATCTTTAATCATCACCTTTATAACATTTGCATGTACCTACCCAGCTGGAGGTGATTGGATAGGATATTTTCTGAATTATGACTGTATTGAAAATAGTATTTGTACTGTAAATACACCGACTTTCGAGTTCGGTTTTAATATATTTGTTTCAGCATTTGGTGGGCTTGGTTTTCTTGGGTATAACGCGCTAATTGTTGCCTTTAATGTTTATGCAATCAATCGATTCTCAAAGAAATTCGAAAATCCAGCATTTATATTTTTCGCGTTAATGAGTTTTTTTAGTTGGGTTATTTATATTGAGGCTATACGACAATCGATAGCTATTTCATTATTATTAATTGCCATTCCTTACTTGTTTAGTAAAGAAAAGTACAAGTACGCATTATTAATCATATTGGCAACAACATTTCATACGACTGCTTTAATTGGTTTGATTTTTCTAATTCCAATGATTTCAGTAAGATTATCTAAGCTGAGTTCATTCGGTGTGTTAATTGTATCAATTATATTTTTGGTAATGCCTGTTGTAACTTTAAATATGGTGTATATGCTTTTGCAGCCAGGTAGTATTGCGCAGCAAAAACTTAGTTACTATCTGAGTTCTGAAGCATACCAGCCACAATTTTCGGCGGGTATTGGTACTATTTTTGACTTTTTGTTATTATTTATAGTCATAAAAACATATCTCAATATTAACAAGCATAATGATTTCCAAAAATCCTCTCTAAATATAATAATACCTGGCGTGGTTTTGTATTTTAGCTTTAGCATCATTATTGGAAAGATGATGCCAGTAATGACTCGTATTGGTTGGTATGGTGTACCATTTTTAGTTATTTTTTTGAGTGCAAATATTTCTAATTCAATATTTATTGAAAAGATAAATTATAGGGCAAAAATACCACTTATTAGAATATGGTTGTACTTATTCTTAATATCTCAAATTGCACGCCCTTTGCTTTACGACCATTCAAGATACGGGATTTTAAATCAAACAACAATATTTCAGCAAGTTAACTATTTAGATGACCGTGGTCTTTACGCCCGTGCAGAGCAAAAATGTCAAGTACTGCATAAAATGGGGCTAACTTTTCTTTGTTCAATTTAAAGAATATCTGGCTAATTACTTGGAGAGCTTGTGATTATAATTGACGGTATTATTTTCTCCCTGCAACAGTCGGGTGGGATTTCTGTTTATTTCGATGAGTTGATAAAAGAAATTAAAAAAAATGATATTTCCTATAGTTTGATTGTTTACGATAATAATAATCCTTATGTTGAAGGGTTGCCTGTAAATACTAAGACTCGATTAAATATGAACATTGAACGGTTTCTTGATGTTGATCTGGGTTTTTTCGAAAAAGGAAGTTCTATTTTCCACTCAAGCTATTATCGCTTGCCGAATAAAAAAATCAGGAGCGAGTTAACTGTAATCACAACAGTTCATGACTTCACTGAAGAGATTTTTTCTCGTGGCGCTAAAAGTTATGTACATCATTGGCAAAAGAAGAGAGCTATCTTAGGGAGCGATGGTATTATTTGCATTTCAGAATGTACAAAAAAAGATTTATTAAAATTCATTCCAGAAGCAGCCAATATACCAATTAAAGTAATATATAACGGTGTGGGTGATTTTAAGCCTGCAGCAAACAAAAAATCTTCAGAGAAATATGTGCTTTTCGTCGGTGCACGAAATGGATATAAAAACTTTAGCGCCTGTGTCCAGTCATTGTCGACTCATTCTGACTTAAATCTTGTTGTTGTTGGTGGCGGGCAGTTTACTAATGACGAGATTAACTTTTTGGAAGGGAATGTTCCTGGAAGATATCGACATGCCGGTTATGTAACAGAAGTCCTTCTTAATGATTTATATTCACAAGCCTATTGTTTAATCTATCCGTCATTGTATGAAGGATTTGGTATTCCAGTTATTGAGGCTATGAAATCTGGTTGTCCGGTCATCGGTAGTAATAGTTCTTCAGTGAGTGAGATAGCTTCAGGCGCTGCAATTTTAATAGACGATATTACAAGTGATAAGATTAGTGATGCATTGGTGGTACTAAAAGATGATGTTTATCGCAGTAATTTGATCGCTACCGGATTTGAGCATTCTCAAAAATATTCATGGTCGAAGATGGCAGAGCAAACTTTAAATTTCTATAATGAAATAAGAGATCCAAAATGAAAAAAGCATTAATCACGGGTATTACTGGTCAAGACGGTTCTTATTTAGCTGAACTCTTATTAGAAAAGGGCTATGAGGTTCATGGTATCATTCGCAGGACTTCGTCTTTTAACACAGAACGTATTGATAGCGCGCTGAGCAATAGTAAAAATGTTCATCTGCATTATGGCGACCTCACAGACTCATCTAACTTGATCCGTTTAATGCAAGAAATTGAACCTGATGAAGTTTACAATCTGGGGGCTATGTCCCACGTTGCCGTCTCATTTGAGTCGCCAGAATATACCGCAGACGTCGACGCGATTGGCACTTTGAGACTTTTAGAGGCGATCCGTATTTGCAAATTAGAAAATAAAACTCGCTTCTACCAGGCTTCCACTTCTGAGTTATATGGCTTGGTGCAAGAAATTCCTCAAAAAGAGACAACCCCTTTCCATCCACGCTCACCCTATGCTGTCGCTAAAATGTATGCTTATTGGATCACTGTGAACTATCGTGAATCTTATGGGATGTATGCCTGCAATGGCATCCTCTTTAATCATGAGTCTCCGCGTCGTGGAGAAACATTTGTCACCCGAAAAATCACCCGTACGCTTTCTAATATTGCTCAAGGTTTAGAAACTACTCTCCAATTAGGCAACATGGATTCTTTGAGGGATTGGGGGCATGCAAAAGACTATGTCCGTATGCAGTGGATGATGCTGCAGCAAAATGAAGCCGATGATTTTGTAATCGCAACAGGCAAACAAATCTCTGTCCGAGAATTTGTCCGTATGTCAGCTGCTCAGCTCGGTATCGAGTTGCAATTTAGCGGCACCGGGATTGATGAAATTGCGACAGTAGTTTCGGTTGTTGGAGAAGATGCACCGGGTGTTAAAATTGGGGATACTATTGTTTCTGTTAATCCTCGATATTTCCGTCCTGCAGAAGTTGAAACCTTATTAGGTGACCCGAGTAAAGCTAAGAATGTCTTAGGATGGGAACCTCTTATTACTGTTGAGGAGATGTGTACAGAAATGATAAGACATGATCTCAGCAAGGCAAAACAGCATGCGTTACTGAAAGCAAATGGTTATGACGTTTCAATTTCTGTGGAAAGTTAAAGATGAAAAAAAGAATATTTATTGCAGGTCATCGTGGCATGGTAGGGTCGGCTATCTATAAAAAGTTGTCATCCATCTCAAATGTCGAATTAATTACCCGTACTCATCAGGAACTTGATCTTCTTTCACAAAAAGATGTAAGTGAATTCTTTTCAACTGAGAATATAGATGAGGTCTATTTGGCAGCCGCCAAAGTGGGTGGGATACATGCTAACAATGCTTTTCCCGCTGAATTCATATATGAAAATATGATGATCGAATGCAACGTTATAAATGCTGCTCACTTGTCAGGAGTTCAGAAATTATTATTTTTGGGGTCAAGTTGCATTTATCCTAAAAATGCTGATCAACCAATGGCAGAGAACGCTTTACTTACTGGTGTCCTTGAACCGACGAACGAGCCCTATGCAATAGCAAAGATAGCCGGAATAAAAATGTGTGAGTCATACAGCAGGCAATATGGCAGAGACTACCGCAGTGTAATGCCTACAAATTTGTATGGGGAGAATGATAATTTTCACTCTGAAAACTCGCACGTCGTTCCTGCTTTGTTACGTCGCTTTCATGAGGCAATGCTTAACGATGATGAAGAAGTTGTTGTCTGGGGGAGCGGACAGCCAATGAGAGAATTTTTGTATGTAGATGATATGGCTGACGCCAGCATTTTTGTAATGAATTTGTCCCAGTCTACCTATAATGAAAATACTCATGAAATGTTATCTCATATTAACGTAGGAACCGGAAAAGATTGCTCTATTAAAGAGCTGGCCTTGACCATTGCAGATGTTGTTAATTTCAAAGGAAAAGTATCCTTTGATAGCTCCAAACCTGATGGTACACCACGTAAATTGATGAATGTTGAGCGCTTGGCCGACATGGGTTGGACCTACACAACCGCTTTGAAAACAGGGTTGGAAAAAACCTACGCCTGGTTTTTGGAAAATCAGCAACTGATAAGAAAATAGTATTATGAATCTGTTAAGTGATGATGATTTTCTGAGAGTTATTCAAAATACACCTCTCGTTTCCATTGACTTCATTATACAAAATAGCTCCGGCGAGTTTCTTTTGGGGAAACGGCTTAATAAACCAGCAAAGAATTTTTGGTTTGTCCCTGGTGGTCGTATCCGTAAAAATGAAAAAATTGAAGATGCATTTCTTCGGTTGACATTCGATGAGTTAAAAACACCTCTTGAATTTAATGGTGCTGCTCTCCGAGGTGTATATCAGCATCATTATGAAGATAGCTATGCTAGTGACAACATCTCCACTCATTATGTTGTGCTCGCATATGATGTAAATGAAGATGTTAATTTAGAACGCTTGCCTTTAGAACAACATAATAGTTATAAATGGTTTGACATAAATGAACTCATGAAATCTGATGATGTTCATTTGTATACAAAAAACTATTTTCAGAATAGGTAATAATGATATGTCATCTAAATTGCTGCCAATAATTATGGCTGGTGGTGCTGGTAGTCGTTTGTGGCCTTTGTCACGTGCACTTTATCCCAAACAATTTCTTGCTTTAACCTCGGAAAGCACTATGTTGCAAAATACTATTTCGAGATTGGAAAATGTGTCACATCTACCCGCCTATTTCATCTGTAATGAAGAGCACCGCTTTATAGTTGCTGAACAGCTTCGTTCAAAAAATATATCATACGGTGGCATATTTTTAGAGCCTGTTGGTCGTAATACCGCTCCCGCAATTACACTTGCCGCACTACAGGCACAACAGAATCAAAATGATCCTCTTCTGCTTATCTTAGCAGCAGACCATGTCATTAAAGATGAGGATGCTTTTTTAAGGGCAGTTGAAGTTGCTTTGCCACATGCTGAAAATGGAAAGCTAGTTACTTTTGGGATTGTGCCATCATATCCTGAAACGGGTTACGGTTATATTAAGCAAGGCGAACCAGTGGGTAATTCTGCCTATGAGGTTGATGCTTTTGTTGAAAAACCAGATATGGATAAAGCGTGTGAATATTTATCCACAGGAAAATATTATTGGAACAGTGGCATGTTCCTTTTTAAAACATCAAAATACTTATCTGAAATCAAAAAGTTTCGCCCTGAAATTTACAACGCTTGCTTAAAGGCATTATCGGGGCAACATACTGATTTAGATTTTATCAGACTAGACGATGATGAATTCCTTCTCTGTCCTGAGGAGTCTGTCGATTACGCGGTAATGGAGCAGACAGAAGACGCTGTACTAGTGCCGATGGATGCAGAGTGGAGCGATGTGGGTTCTTGGTCTGCCCTTTGGGACGTGAATGCCAAAGATGATTCAAATAATGCAGTACGTGGCGATGTGATTACGTTTAACACGCATGACAGCTATATTTACTCGCAAAATAAATTAGTGGCGACTGTCGGCGTAGATAATTTAGTCATAGTAGAAACTAAAGATGCTCTTCTGGTTGCGAATAAAAGCCACGTACAAGATGTAAAGGAAATTGTTAATAAATTAAAAGCACTCAATCGCACAGAGTATCTCCAGCATCGTGAGGTTTACCGACCATGGGGATCGCATGATGCAGTTTCCGAGGGTGCCAGATTTCACGTAAAAAAAGTTACTGTTAATCCAGAACAACGCACCGCCACACAAATACATCACCACCGTGCCGAACATTGGATAGTTGTTAGCGGAACAGCCAAAGTTCGAAGAGGTAATGAAACATATTTAGTGACTGAAAACGAGTCTACATATATACCGATCGGAATCGCCCATTCAATTGAAAATCCAGGTAAGATTCCCCTTGAAATTATTGAAGTCAGGACAGGGATCTACTTATCTGAAGATGATGTTGTTCGTGTCGATGATCGAGGTGTGGGATATTGACCATGAAAGTTACTATTATTACGGCGACCTTTAATAGTTCGAAAACAATACAAGATACAATTTTATCACTTGAAAGTCAGACTTATAATAACATCGAGTATATTATTGTTGATGGGAATTCGAAAGATAATACACTTGAGATCATAAATGAGTACTCAACTCGTGTGTCAACTGTTATATGTGAACCCGATAAAGGTATTTATGATGCTCTGAATAAGGGAATATCTGCTGCTACTGGTGATGTAATAGGATTCTTACATTCTGATGATATTCTAGCTTATCCTGATGCTATAACTGATATTGTTTCAAAATTTTCAGAAGGTAACTTCGATGCTGTCTATGCGGATTTAGAATATGTTTCGCAGGACAATACAAATCTTGTGGTCAGAAAATGGAAAAGTGGGGATTATAACGTCAGTAAACTGAAATATGGGTGGATGCCACCTCACCCCAGTTTCTATATGAAGCGCTCTCGTTATATTGAATGGGGTGTTTTTAATTTAAACTATAAAATTTCTGCTGATTACGATTCCCTGCTTAGATATCTATGGGTTCACAAAGCAAAAGCTGTATATTTGCCAAGGGTGCTCACTAAAATGCGCGTTGGCGGTATAAGCAATCGTTCATTGAAAAACATAATTCAAAAGTCTAGAGAAGACGTAAACGTAATCAAAATGAATGGCCTTTTTTGGCCAATTGCACTTTTGTTTAAAAACTTATCTAAATTACCTCAATTTATAAAGTGATATTATGCCCCCTCTAACATGTTTTAAGGCCTACGATATCCGTGGCCGTTTGGGTGAAGAGCTCAATGAAGATATAGCATGGAGAATTGGCCGTGCTTTTGGTGAATATTTAAAACCTAAAACAATTGTTTTGGGTGGTGATGTGCGCCTTAGCAGTGAATCTTTGAAGTTGGCACTAGCGCGAGGTTTACAGGATGCAGGAGTAGATGTTCTGGACATTGGTTTATCCGGAACAGAAGAGATTTACTTTGCTACTTCTCATCTCAACGTTGATGGCGGCATAGAAGTTACCGCCAGTCATAACCCAATGGATTATAACGGCATGAAATTGGTTCGCCGCGATTCACGACCAATCAGCGGTGACTCAGGACTTCGAGATATTCAACGTTTAGCAGAGGAAAACAATTTCTCTCCAGTAGATGATTCCAATAGGGGACGTTACGAAAAAATATCTGTAGTCGACCAATATATCGATCACCTGTTTTCTTATGTAAATGTTGATAATATTACTCCGAAAAAGTTTGTTATTAACTCTGGCAACGGTGCTGCAGGGCCAATTATTGATGCAATCGAGAAGCGTTTCAAAAAGCTAAATATTCCACTGACATTAGTCAAAGTTCATCATAAACCTGATGGAACTTTCCCTAATGGTATCCCAAATCCATTATTGCCCGAGTGCCGTTCTGATACCAGTAATGCTGTAGTCAAGCATGGTGCCGATATGGGTATTGCTTTTGATGGAGATTTTGATAGGTGTTTCTTGTTCGATGAAAAAGGAGAGTTTATCGAAGGGTATTATATTGTCGGATTACTCGCAGCCGCATTTCTAGAAAAAAATCCAGGTTCGAAGATCATTCACGATCCTCGACTATCATGGAATACTATCGATATTGTGACTAAAGGCGGTGGTACGCCGATTATGTCGAAGACGGGGCATGCTTTCATCAAAGAACGTATGCGCGAAGAAGATGCTATTTATGGTGGTGAAATGAGTGCTCACCATTACTTCCGCGATTTTGCATATTGTGATAGTGGAATGATCCCTTGGCTGTTAGTGGCTGAGCTTTTATGTTTAAAGGGTCAGACACTTAGTCAACTGGTTGAAGATAGAGTGGCTGCATGGCCAGCGAGTGGGGAAATAAACAGTAAATTAGCTAATCCTAAAGTTTCTATAGACCATGTTTATCAACATTTTGCTCCTTTGGCTCAGGAGATTGATCATACTGATGGAATAAGTATGAGCTTTGAGAATTGGCGATTTAATCTTAGAAGTTCTAATACTGAGCCTGTTGTGCGGTTAAATGTTGAATCCCGCGGTGATGAGTTGCTGATGAAGCAAAAGACTGCAGAAATTATGAAACTTCTTTCTTCATAAGGTTTCACCTTTCTGAATGATAGTCCACCAACTGAATGCAATGCGGCATCTAACTCTATCCACTTCACATCTCCTGAGTTAACATCAGAAATGCATTCAGTACGGCATCGTAGTCGTAGCACCCATCCTAAAGACAGGAGTTTGTAATGTCCAAACAACAGATCGGCGTTGTCGGTATGGCGGTCATGGGCCGTAACCTCGCGCTTAACATCGAAAGCCGTGGTTATTCCGTTTCCATTTTTAACCGTTCCGGCGACAAGACTGATGAAGTCATCGCTGAAAACCCGGGTAAAAATCTGGTCCCGCACTACACCGTCGAAGAGTTTGTTGACTCGCTGGAAAAACCACGTCGTATCTTGCTGATGGTGAAAGCCGGTGAAGCAACTGACAAAACCATCGCATCCCTGACTCCGCATTTGGATAAAGGCGACATCCTCATCGATGGCGGCAACACTTACTATAAAGACACCATTCGTCGTAACCGTGAACTGTCCGAGCAGGGCTTCAACTTTATCGGTACTGGCGTTTCCGGCGGAGAAGAGGGCGCACTGAAAGGCCCATCTATCATGCCTGGTGGTCAGAAAGAAGCGTATGCACTGGTTGCTCCCATCCTCGAGAAAATCGCTGCACGTGCTGATGATGGTGATGCTTGTGTCGCTTACATTGGCGCAGATGGTGCAGGCCACTACGTCAAGATGGTTCACAACGGGATTGAATACGGTGACATGCAGCTGATTGCTGAAGCTTATTCTCTGCTGAAACAGTCTCTCAACCTGAACAATGAAGAACTTGCTGCTACTTTTGCTGACTGGAATAAAGGTGAGCTCAACAGCTACCTTATCGACATCACCAAAGATATCTTCACTAAGAAAGATGAAGAAGGTAAATACCTGGTTGACGTTATTCTTGATGAAGCGGCCAACAAAGGCACTGGTAAATGGACCAGCCAGAGCTCTCTGGATCTCGGCGAGCCACTGACTCTGATCACTGAATCAGTCTTTGCCCGTTACCTGTCTTCATTGAAAGATCAGCGTGTAGCTGCGTCAAAAGTATTGTCTGGCCCGGCGGTTAAACCTTTCGAGGGTGACAAAGCTGAGTTCATCGAGAAAGTGCGTCGCGCGTTGTATCTGGGCAAAATTGTTTCCTACGCTCAGGGCTTCTCACAGTTGAAAGCCTCTTCTGATGAAAACAACTGGGATCTGAACTACGGCGAAATCGCTAAGATCTTCCGTGCCGGTTGCATTATCCGCGCCCAGTTCCTGCAGAAAATTACCGATGCGTATACTGAGAATGCTTCCATTGCTAACCTGCTGCTCGCTCCGTACTTCAAAAATATCGCTGATGAATACCAGCAAGCGCTGCGTGATGTGGTGTCTTATGCTGTTCAGAACGGCATTCCAACGCCAACGTTCTCTGCTGCGATCAATTACTACGACAGCTACCGTTCAGCGGTTCTGCCAGCTAACCTGATTCAGGCACAGCGCGATTACTTCGGTGCACATACTTACAAACGTACTGATAAAGACGGCGTATTCCATACGGAATGGTTGGATTAATATAAGCTGTTTAATCTACTACGCCCCAGATCAGGGGCGTTTTTTTTGCATATCCCTCTATAAATACCCTAAGTTATTTTTTCGGGGGATTCTTAAGAAAATTATTACTTTTAATGGAAAATTTCGAAATAAATCTGTCTATAATCGATGGACACATATCACTGACCAAATGTGACTGTTTTCTGTAGGGTAATCATGAATCAAGATAATAAAATGACAAATAACCTGTCTTCGAAGCAAAATGAAGAGATTGACCTGATCGATGTTCTCATGCAGTTGTGGCGTGGGAAAGTTGTCATAATCTCTGTTATGGTACTTGCAATTATTTTAGCGACAGTTTATGTGCTGGTAGCCAAACAAAAATGGACTTCAGATGCAATTATAACTTATCCAGATTCTGGTCAAATAGCTAACTACAACAATGCGATGAGTGTGTTGTACAGCCAGAATCCTTCAAATGCTCCCACAGTAGTTGATGTTCAACAACGTTTTTTCAGCCGGTTCAATGCTTCAATTTCTGCTTTATCTGAACAGCTTGATAATCAGGCGGATCCGGAAAAGCTTATAATAACTCCGGCCGTTAAAGATCAACCTGTCCCTCTCAAAATCAGTTATACCGCTAAAACTGCTGGGGAGGCACAAAAAACCCTCACGACTTACATACAGCAGATTAACAAGCGGGTAGTTACTGAACTTGATAATGACTTGCAAATTAGCATCAATTCTAAAGTTGAAGACCTCAAAGAGGATTTAGCAACTCAGGAAAAGGTCGCTCTGGAGAAGAAAGATCTTCGTTTGAAAATGTTGAATCAGGCATTGCTGGTTGCCCAACAGGCCAATATTAAAGATACTCTGGTTCAGCAGGCTGAAACACTCTCCGAAGACACTCTTTTTGTTCTTGGTAGCGATGCATTGTCTGCCACCATTAAAAATGAAGCCACACGGCCATTGCCATTAGATGCTTCTTATTTTCAGGCTCGTCAAACATTGTTAGCTATCGCTGCGTTAAAATCTAAACCTGATTCAACTTATTCGCTTCGCTACGTTATGAAACCTGATCTGCCAATACATAGAGACAGCCCTAAGAAAGTGTTAATTTTACTGCTTGGTGCCGTTCTGGGTATTATTCTGGGTTCTGTGATTGTGCTGGGGCGAAACATGGTGAAGAGTTACAACCCCCGTAACTGACAGTTTGCCATACAAAAAAAAAGCCGCCAATGCATCTGCAAAGGCGGCTTTTTTGTGTCCGAAATCCAGCGTTACTTCTTATGGCGCTGACGTAAATTCTCAATCACAGCACTGAGGTTCAGATCCTGGTCCTGCAGTAAGACCAGCAGATGATAAACCAGATCCGATGCTTCATTTTTCAGTTCAAAGCGATCGTTGACCGTTGCCGCCAGCGCAACTTCGACGCCTTCTTCACCGACTTTCTGTGCAATACGCTTGGTGCCGCTGGCGTAGAGTTTCGCGGTGTAAGAGCTGTCCGGGTCGGCTGTTTTGCGTGAGGCGAGCAACTGTTCCAACTGATAGAGGAATGCCCAGTCGGTTTCTGCCGGATGGAAGCAGCTGTTATTGCCTTTGTGGCAGGTCGGGCCGACAGGATTTGCCAGAACCAGCAGGGTGTCGTTGTCGCAATCCGGGGTGATGCTGACAACATTCAGATAGTTTTCTGATGTCTCCCCTTTGGTCCACAGACGTTCTTTCGTGCGGGAATAAAAAGTCACTTTGCCGGAAGACTGTGTAACGCTCAGCGCTTCCTGATTCATATAGCCAAGCATTAGCACTTCACCCGACACGGCATGCTGGATAATAGCCGGCATCAGATTATCCACTTTTTCCCAGTCGAGCTGGCTGATTTGTTCTCCGGTCAGCAGACCGGTTTTTACATCCTGATTACTCACAAGCGGATCTCCACGCCATTTTCGGCCAAGAAGCTTTTCAGCTCGCCAATATTAATGATTTGTTTGTGGAACACTGAGGCTGCCAGTGCGCCATCGACGCGTGCTTCTGTAAAGGCATCGAGGAAGTGCGGCATGGTGCCCGCGCCACCGGAGGCGATCAGCGGAACGTGACACACTTCGCGGATCATCTTCAACTGCTCCAGATCGTAGCCGTTACGCACACCGTCCTGATTCATCATGTTCAGCACAATTTCACCGGCACCGCGCTCCTGAACTTCCTTCACCCAGTCGATGGTTTGCCAGGTAGTGATTTTGGTGCGCGCTTCATCACCGGTGAACTGATGAACCTGATAGGTTCCGGTCGCTGCGTCGTGCCAGGTATCGATGCCCACCACGATGCACTGTACACCATAACGGTCGGCGAGACGGCTGATCAACGTCGGGTCGGCCAGAGCAGGGGAGTTGATGGAGATTTTGTCTGCTCCGAACTGCAAAATACGTCCTGCATCTTCGAGGCTTTTAATGCCGCCAGCCACGCAGAATGGAATATCGATCACTTCTGCCACGCGTGACACCCAGCTTTTATCCACGACGCGCCCGTCACTGGATGCAGTGATGTCGTAGAACACCAGCTCGTCCGCGCCTTCCTGGGCATAACGCTGCGCCAGCGGCACGATATCGCCAATGATTTCGTGATTACGGAACTGCACGCCTTTCACTACCTGACCGTCTTTTACGTCGAGGCAGGGGATTATCCGTTTTGCCAGCATGAGATTGCCTCCGTCACATTAAATTTACCGTCGAGCAATGCGCGCCCGACAATCACGCCTTCAACGCCGCTGTCACGTAAAGCTGCAATATCATCCAGCGAGCCGATGCCGCCGGAGGCCTGAAATGCAACCTGCGGATAGCGTGCAGTCACTTCGCGATAAAGCTCGACGTTGGAACCGGCCAGTGTACCGTCGCGGGAGATATCCGTGCACAGCACATGTTTCAGCCCAAAGGGCAAATACTGTTCGACGATGTGCTCCAGGGTAGCATTTGAGTTTTCCTGCCAGCCGCTGATGGCAACGTTTTTGGTGCCGTTGCTGTCGATGCGAACATCCAGCGCCAGCACCAGCGCATCAGCGCCAAAACGGCTGAACCAGCCCTGAACCGTAGCCGGATCTTTGACCGCTGTTGAGCCGACGACCACGCGTGTGGCACCGGCGTTCAGCAACGCTTCGACGTCCTGCTCATTGCGGATGCCACCGCCGACCTGCACCGGCACGGAGACACCGGCCAGTAATGTCGTCAGCAGCGGGATCTGTCGTGCCGACGGATCTTTTGCGCCGGTTAAATCGACAAGGTGTAAAACCTGCGCACCCTGCTGCTGATAATCCTGCAATCGCGGCAGCGGATCGTTGCCGTAGTCACGTTGCTGACCGTAATCGCCCTGATGCAAACGCACCACACTGCCTTCGATCAAATCCAAAGCGGGAATAATCATGCTGTTTACATCTCCAGAAAGTTTTTCAGCAACTTCGCGCCCGCGGCACCGGAACGCTCGGGATGAAACTGCACGCCGAAGAAGTTGTCTTTTTGTACGGCGGCGCTGAAGGGCTCCCCGTAAAGTGTCTGAGCGACTGTGTTTTCGCATACCGGCATGGCAAATCCGTGGACGAAATAGAAGTAAGCATTTTCATCAATGCCGCGGAATAAATGGCTGTCGGCGTTGGCGATAACCTGGTTCCAGCCCATGTGCGGAAGAGGCAGCCCGAGATCTGGCATGCGCTGCACCGGCGTTTCAATGATGCCGAGAGTATCAATGCCGCCGTTTTCCTCACTCGAGGATGCCAGCAACTGCATACCCAGACAGATCCCGAGAACAGGCTGGGTACAGGCTTTGATCAGTTCGATTAACGAACGTTCTTCCAGCTGTTGCATCGCGGCCTGCGCAGTCCCGACGCCGGGTAAAAAAAGCTTATCAGCCTGCAACACGATCTCGGCTTCCCGGCTCACCGTTGGCTCGTAGCCCAGCCGCTGAACCGCGTATTTCACCGAAGAGAGGTTGGCACAGCCGGTATCGAGGATAACGACATTCATCACAGCACTCCTTTGGAACTCGGCAGGGTGTTGCCATCAACGCGAATTGCCTGGCGCAGTGTGCGGCCAAAGGCTTTGAACAGACTCTCGACGCGGTGATGATCGTTTTTACCTTTGGTACGCAGATGCAGGGTACAGGCCATAGCGTAGGACAGTGAGCGGAAGAAGTGCTCGACCATTTCGGTGCTCAGGTCGCCGACGCGCTGATAGTTAAACTCGGCTTTGTATTCGAGGTGCGGACGCCCGGAGATATCCAGCGCGCAGCGTGCCAGACATTCATCCATTGGCAGCACGAATCCGAAACGTCCAATGCCGCGCTTGTCGCCGAGGGCTTTGTTCAGGGCCTCGCCCAGCGCCAGAGCGGTGTCTTCCACGGTGTGGTGATCGTCGATATACAAATCGCCTTTCACTTCGATGTTCATACGGAAACCGCCGTGCGTGGCGATCTGATCCAACATGTGATCAAAGAAGCCTACGCCGGTGCGGATTTTGCTTTCGCCTTCGCGATCCAGCCAGACATCCACATCAATCGCCGTTTCGCGGGTCACGCGGTTCACCCTGGCGTGGCGGTCGCGTTTGGTGAGCTGATCGGCGATGGCCGCCCAGTTCAGCGTATCGCGCTGATAACGCAGCCCGGCGATGCCCATATTGGCCGCCAGCTGAATATCGGTGTCACGATCGCCGATCACATAACTGTTGGCTGTATCGAGCAGCCCGCTTTCTAGGTAGCCCTGCACCAGTTTGGTTTTAGGTTTACGGCAATCGCAGTGATCGGCCGGAAGGTGAGGGCAAATCAGCACCTCATCAAAAACGATGCCCTGAGAGGTCAGGATTTGCATCATCAGGTCATGGGGTGGATCGAAGGTTTCCTGCGGGAAACTGTCGGTACCCAGCCCGTCCTGATTGGTGATCATCACCAGTTTAAATCCCGCGGTTTGCAGTGCCAGCAGGGCAGGGATCACACCCGGTTCCAGTGCCAGTTTGTCCAGACGATCGACCTGGAAATCTTCTGGCGGCTCTGAAATCAGGGTACCGTCACGGTCGATGAAGAGCGTTTTTTGTAGTAAAGGACTCTGGCTCACATGTGCTCCTTGCGGGGGCTGTTCTGTTGAATAAGAGGGGCATTGGCGCCCGGTAGCGGTTGCAAAGCATCAATGACGCGCTGCAGTTCTTGCCGTGTACCGATAGTGATACGTAAGCAGCCGGAAAGCCCCGGTTGCTTGTTCTGGTCACGTAAGATAATGCCCTGATCCCAGAGGTTTTTAAATACTGCGCTTGATGCGGTAAAACGCGCGAGAACATAGTTCGTCTCACTGGTGAAGACCTGTTCAACGCAATCGCATTTTCTCAGCTCTGCCAGCAACCATTCGCGATTTTGGGTCACTTCGGTCACGCGCTGACGCATAATCGCCAGCCCTTCCGGGCTCAGTGCCTGTGCCGCGATATCTGCCACCGGCGTAGATAACGGATAGGGCGCGATCACTTTCATTAATAAGGCAATCAGTTCGCTGTTGGCAATCGTAAATCCGCAGCGCAGGCCGGCAAGTGCAAAGGCTTTGGAAAGCGTGCGCAAAACCGCGAGGTGCGGATATTCCTGCAACCAGCCGGTGACTGTCGCCTGCGGGCAAAACTCAATATAGGCTTCATCAATTGCCACGATGGCGCGGCCACGGGTCAGGTCTAATACAGCGCGAAGTTCATCCGGGCTGATAACATTGCCGGTCGGGTTATTCGGGCTACAGATATACACCAGCTTTACGCCGCCAAGAGCAGCTTCAATTGCCGGAAGATCCAAAGACCAGTCAGCTTTTGCCGCAACGGTACGGCCTTCCACGCCAATCGTCTCCGCGCTGACGCTGTACATGCCATAAGTTGGCGGACAATAAAGGATGGCATCTTTGCCCGGCTCACAGAATGCGCGGATCAAAAGCTCGATGCCTTCGTCAGCGCCCCGGCTGACCAGCACCTGTTCCGGATCAACACCGGCGTAAGCCGCATAGCGGTTGATCACCAGCGCAGGCTGACACTCCGGATACCGGTTGAAGGTCTGCGCGGTAAGTTCGAACTGCGGTGCAATGGCGTATTCGTTGGCGTTAAGCCAGACATCGCCGTTACCGCCGAGACGTCGGGCGGACTGATAGGGTGTCAGTTCGCGCACGTTCTGGCGTGCCAGAGACTGAATGCTCAGCGTGTTTTCATCGCTCATAATCCTTTCTCCTTCAGGGCATTGACCCGCAGTGTCACAGCATTTTTATGTGCAGTCAGTTGCTCCGCCTGCGCCAGGGTTTCGATGGTGGTCGCCAGACCGAGTAAACCTTCCGGCGTTAACTGCTGAACGGTCATCCGTTTCTGGAAATCCGCCAGACCGAGGCTGGAACAGGTGGCGGTGTATCCGTAAGTTGGCAAAACGTGGTTGGTGCCGGAAGCGTAATCGCCCGCCGATTCCGGTGACCAGTCGCCGAGGAACACCGAACCTGCACTGGTGATGCTGTCAACCAGCTGTTCCGGTTCCCGGGTTTGCAGAATCAAGTGTTCCGGACCGTAGGCGTTGCTGATTTCAATACACTGTGCGATGTCTTTCGCGACAATCAGACGGCTGCTGGCCAGTGCCTGACGGGCAATCTCGCTGCGGGACAGCGTTTGCAGCTGGCGCTCAACGGCTTCGCCAACGGCCTGCGCCATCTTAACGTCCGGCGTCAGCAAAATGACCTGTGAATCCGGGCCGTGTTCTGCCTGAGAAAGTAAATCAGAGGCGACAAAGTCAGGTGTTGCGCCGCTGTCGGCAATCACCAGCACTTCGGAAGGCCCGGCTGGCATATCAATTGCCGCGCCGTCCAGACTCTGGCTGACCTGACGTTTGGCTTCGGTCACATAGGCATTGCCCGGCCCGAAGATTTTCGCCACGCGTGGCACGCTTTCGGTGCCAAAGGCCAGGGCGGCAATTGCCTGCGCGCCGCCGAGCTGATACACCTCTTCCACGCCGCAGAGCTTCGCGGCATACAGAATTTCGTCAGCCACAGGTGGCGGCGAGCACAACACCACTTTCTGACATCCGGCAATCCGCGCGGGCGTCGCTAACATTAATACCGTGGATACCAGCGGCGCAGATCCGCCCGGAATGTACAAACCCACGGACTGGATCGGGCGGGTCAGTTGCTGGCAACGCACGCCCGGCTGAGTTTCGATATCCACAATGGACAGCTTTTGCGCCTGGTGGAACGTATCGATATTGCGAACGGCGTGCGCCATTGCCTGTTTAACGTCATCGCCTAAACGCGCTGATGCTGCCTCGATTTGTGCCGCAGTGACGCGCAGCTCTTGCACTTCAGTTTTATCAAAGCGGGCGCAAAACTCGCGCAACGCACTGTCGCCTTCACTGCGCACGCGGCGCAGGATTTCGCTGACAGATTCGGTAATACGGTCGGATGCCGAAATCGCCGGACGGGTCAGTAAATCGCGACGTTGTTGTTCGTCGCATTGCTGCCAGTCAATCGGGGTAGTGAACGCGTTAGGCTGCATGGCATTACTCCATCATTTTTTCGATTGGCAGAACCAGAATTGAGCTGGCGCCCAGCGCTTTCAGTTTTTCCATGGTTTCCCAGAACAGCGTTTCGCTGCTGACCATGTGCATCGCCACACGTTGCTGATCGCCGGCCAGCGGCAGAATGGTCGGGCGTTCAGCGCCTGGCAGCAGGGCAACGATTTCGTCCAGACGCTCACTTGGCGCGTGCAGCATAATGTACTTGGATTCACGGGCCTGAATGACGCCCTGAATACGGGTCATCATTTTGTCGATGAGTTGCTGTTTGGCTTCCGGCATTTCGCCGTCGCGCTGGATCAGACAGGCTTTAGAGCGGTAAATCACTTCCACTTCACGCAGGCCGTTGGCTTCAAGCGTGGCGCCGGTGGAAACCAGATCGCAAATTGCATCAGAAAGACCGGCGCGTGGCGCGACTTCAACAGAACCGTTCAGCAGACAGGATTTGAAATCGACGCCCTGTTTGTCGAGATATTGCTTGAGCAGGTGCGGATAGGAGGTGGCGATGCGGGAGTTTTGCAGGCTTTGCGGGCCGGTGTATTCTGCGTCAAGCGGGGTCGCGAGCGACAGACGGCAACCGCCGAAGTCCAGGCGACGCAGCGTGAAATAACGCGGATCTTCGCCCTGAGCGCGGCGTGCCAGCAACTCTTCTTCCAGCACGTTCTCACCGATGATGCCCAGATCAACCACACCGTCCATTACCAGCCCCGGAATGTCGTCATCACGGACACGCAGAATGTCGATCGGCATGTTTTCTGCGAAGGCGATCAGGCGTTGTTCCTGCAGATTGATTTTAATCCCGCAGCGTGCCAGCAATTCGCGTGACTCATCGCTCAGGCGACCCGATTTCTGCATTGCTATCCGTAAACGTGTTTTATCCAGCATGATGACCTCAATTTCTTTGTTTTCAGTTTTAATGTTTTGGTAAATGTTGTGTGCAGAGTTTTGTACAAATGCTTTTACTTCAATTCGTTAGGCCAAAAAAAAAGCCCCCGGAAGTGTTCTTCCGGGGGCTTTCTCTGCGTTCTGCTCCACTGGAAGATCTAGACAGTCTTCCAGCACCAATCGCCTGCAAGACTAGTCAGGGTGATGGTGATGATGGTGGTTAATCATAACGTTTGTCATGTCAGTCTCTCTGAGTGTTCATTCGGTGCGGCGTTATTCATAACGAAGTCTGCGCCACACAAATCAAATTCGGTTGCCAATAAAACTAAACTATCGGGCGGCAAGTGCGCAACCTTTTTTTCGGATGATGAGTTTTTCTTATCTTCAGGGGCTGTTTCATCGAAAAAATGAATGATCTGTTCACAGTCTCCTGGAAAAGCTTACGCATCTATAAGGAGAGAAAGGCTAGTATAAAGAGAAGCGAGAACGCGAACGGCAGATGGCGCAGTGGTGACCATCGGCCACCGAGCAGAGGGAGTAACAGATGAAAAAGGTTTCTATTATTGGATTGGGCTGGCTGGGAATGCCTCTGGCGATGGCGCTGGCGGGCAGAGGCTACGACGTGGTGGGCAGCAAAACCACGCCTGACGGTGTAGATGCCGCCAGAATGGTCGGCATTGACTGCTATCCGTTGGTGTTCACCCCGGAGATGGAATGCGAAGCGGAAGATTTGGATAAACTGCTGAACGTTGATGCGCTGATCATCACCTTACCGGCACGCAGAACCGTCGAAGGCAGCGAGCTTTACTTCCAGGCCGTGCAGCAGCTGACAGACAGCGCGCTGGCACACAACGTAAAACGCATCATCTTCACCAGTTCCACGTCTGTTTACGGTGAAAGGGACGACATCGTGCGCGAAGGTTCCGCCCTTGAGCCGGTGACCTCCAGTGGAAAAGTGCTGAAAGAATTAGAAAGCTGGTTACACAGCCTGCCGCATACCTCGGTGGATGTGTTACGGCTGGCCGGTCTGGTGGGGGGCGATCGTCATCCGGGGCGCTTCATGGCAGGCAAAACGGACGTGAAAGGGGGGCAGAATGGCGTCAACCTGGTGCATCAGGATGACGTTGTCGCCGCCATCACCTTATTGCTCAGTCTGCCAAAGGGTGGGCACACCTATAATCTGTGCGCCCCTAAACATCCGGCAAAAGCCGAGTTTTACCCGGCGCTGGCCCGCCAGATGGGGCTTGAGGCGCCGACGTTTGCTGAAGAAACTTCAGCAACCAAAGGAAAAATCGTCGACGGTGAGCGTATCTGCAAGGAGCTGGGGTTCGAGTATCAGTATCCCGACCCACGGACGATGCCTTTTTAATCGATTATCCATCATTACCCTGAGGGTAATAATAATATGTGATGACCTGCCGGATTTTGCGGCAGGTTTTTATTTGTGAACCTCGTTTTTGCTTTTGAATGAAAGTCTCCCGCCTCCAAAACCCTGTTTTTTGTTAAAGCAGTGCTTTCTTTATTTATAAAACCCCGCGAATAACCCTTTATTTCACTGGCTAATTAAATCCCCATGCTCATGGAGTAATGAAAGATGTTCTTTATGCTCTGTTAGCAGGTTTACGAGGAGCAGGCTGCTGATTAGGTAATAATATTCCTAATCACTCTCTTTTTATTTGCGATTGTCCGGAATAAACCACTTTTTTAAGCCCAATCACTAAAGTTTTCGTGAAGAGTTGCCGATAGAGAAGCACGGGACATTGTCCTCTTTTCATCATATCTGCTTATCAATCTGGTCTGCTGACCGGATGACTTCCCGTCCCTGAACACATTCCCTTACACTCATTGTCTTTTTACTTTTCAAATCGTGTAGTTGTTCACGTTTTCAAAACCTTTTGAATCAAATTTAACCAAAATCCCGCAACACACTTCCTCTGCAAACCGCGTAATGACTGGGTTTTAACGCGATAGCACATTGATCACACTATCGGAAATTACCAGCACATTTCACTGCACAAGCTATGCTTAATCACTGAATGTTCTTATCATTTGGCTTTAGCTGGTCTTTGTACAAATTGATCTCAAAAAGGCGAAAAAAGGCAGTCTGGGGAAGGGTTTTTAGATGCTTTTTTACTTTTGCGTTAAAACTGCGCAAATTTTTACGATAAAGTGCGCTTTTTAGGATAAAATAAATTTCTAAAGTGTGATGTGCGTCACACTTTATTCAAAATTTGTGATCAGTTAGATTGTATGTATAAAGGGAACAGGGGTAGAGTTGCGTCGTAGTAAGATTATTCCTAATAATGTATGTAAAAGCGTTTCACTGAATGAGATGCCATCACAGCAACGGACCCTGCCAGTACAACAAAACTGATATGTTTGAAGATTACTTAGCATTGCAATTGTCACACTTAATTTAGTTTACATCAGGAACAAACTTGTATTGGCGGTGAAGTAAATACCGCGGGATAAATCCATTTCTCATCGTGAGATTTATTAATCAGCCAATGAACTAATTGTTTTGATAGTGAAAAAATACTCCCTGACAGGCCGGGTAAAACTCTTGCTGCATGGAATATGTCTATCAATCAGCCACATTAAAAATGTGGCATCGGTAATGGGGTAGAACAGCATGTCCGAATTGCTTAAGCACATATATGATATCAACCTGTCATATTTACTTTTGGCACAGCGTTTGATTAATGACGAGAAGGCCTCCGCGATGTTCCGGCTGGGGATTGACGACGTGATGGCAGACGCCTTAGGCCAACTTACGTTGCCACAAATGGTTAAATTAGCTGAAACGAATCAGCTTCTTTGTCAGTTCCGCTTTGATGACAGTAAGACCATCGAACGCCTGACCCAGGAATCCCGTGTAGATGATTTGCAGCAAATCCACACCGGTATCCTGCTGTCGAGCCACCTGCTTAAAGGTCTGGCGGCGAGAGACAGCGGCGCCATGAAGAAAAGGGCGTAGCCATGTCTATTAAGGGCGCAACATGCTAATCAAAGAGACGCCAGCCAAACCGGCAGAAAAAAGTATTGTTCAGGAAGCCCGCGATATTCAGCTCGCCATGGAGCTGATTTCTTTGGGCGCAAGATTGCAGATGCTGGAAAGCGAGACGCAGTTAAGCCGTGGCCGTCTGATTAAACTGTACAAAGAATTACGTGGCAGCCCGCCACCGAAAGGCATGCTGCCATTCTCGACAGACTGGTTCATGACCTGGGAACAAAACATTCACTCTTCGATGTTTTACAACGCGTACTCTTTTCTGATGAAGAGCGGGCATTGTAATGGTGTCGAAGCGGTGATCAGCGCCTATCGTTTATATCTTGAGCAGTGTCCTGAACAGCCGGGAGAAGCGCCGATTTTAGCGTTGACCCGCGCCTGGACGCTGGTCCGGTTCGTGGACAGCGGTATGTTGCAGCTTTCTGCCTGTAACTGCTGTGACGGATCATTTATTACCCATGCACACCAGCCCCGTCACGGGTTTGTTTGCAGTCTCTGCCAACCCCCATCCCGCGCAGTAAAAAAACGTAAACTTTCCCCGCAGGTTGCCGATATAACATCTCAAGAGCTGGACGAAAAGGTCAAGCGCGCAGTCTGAGATGTCAGGGTCGCAGTAAGAATGCCCGGGCGGTGGTAACACCGCTCCCTATTTTCCCCCTCATCTCTCAGCCTTTGTCTGGCACTTTTTTATGCAAATCATCCGGGTTGCATAGAAAACGGCAGGCTCATGGCGGTGCGCTTTTCCTCGCCCTAAAACCACATCGAATTAAGGATTCATCGTGCTAGTGATAATAGGTTACATCGTGGTGCTGGGCTCAGTGTTTGGCGGTTTCATGCTCGTCGGCGGGGAACTGGGCGCGTTATACCAACCAGCAGAATTGCTGATTATCGGCGGTGCCGGTATCGGTGCCTTCTTTGTCGGTAACAACGGTAAAGCGATTAAATCCACCTTGCGCGCGCTGCCGCAGCTGTTCCGCGCGTCTAAATACAACAAAGCGTTGTATATGGATTTGATGGCCTTGCTTTACCGCTTGTTAGCCAAGTCGCGCCAACAGGGGATGCTGTCGCTGGAAAATGACATCGACAATCCCGCTGAAAGCGACATTTTTGCTAATTATCCGCGCATCCTTGCCGATAAACATTTAGTGGAATATCTGACTGACTACTTACGTCTGATGGTCAGCGGCAACATGAATGCGTTTGAAATCGAAGCGCTGATGGATGAAGAGATCGAAACCTACGAACACGAAAGCGAAGTGCCGGCCAACAGCCTGGCGCTGGTCGGGGATTCACTTCCGGCATTCGGGATCGTTGCTGCGGTGATGGGGATTGTTCATACCCTCGCCGCCGCCGACCGTCCGGCCGCAGAGCTGGGGGCGCTGATTGCCCATGCGATGGTCGGTACCTTCCTCGGCATCTTGCTGGCGTACGGGTTTATTTCACCACTGGCCAGCGTGTTACGTCAGAAAAGTGCTGAAAACACCAAAATGATGCAGTGCATCAAAGTGACATTGCTGTCGAGCCTCAACGGTTATGCCCCGCAGATCGCTGTCGAGTTTGGCCGTAAGACGCTCTACACCTCAGAACGCCCTTCGTTTATCGAACTGGAGGAGCACGTTCGTCAGGTTAAATCGCCTAACCAGCAACAAACTGAAGAAGAAAAAGTATGAAGCATCAGAGCCATCCCATCGTTGTTGTACGTAAGAAAAAGAGTAAGCACGGCGGCGGGCATCACGGCGGTTCATGGAAGATTGCTTACGCTGACTTTATGACAGCGATGATGGCCTTCTTCCTGGTGATGTGGCTGATTTCGATCTCCAGCCCTAAAGAATTGGTACAGATTGCCGAATACTTCCGTACGCCGCTGGCGGTGGCCATTACCGGCGGACCGCGCAGCAGCGATGCCACCAGTCCGATCCCTGGCGGCGGGGCAGACCCGACCATGCAGGACGGCGAAGTGCATAAGATGATCCAGTCACAGGGCGATGCCCGTGAACTGCGTGAAACCGGCGATCTGATGAAGTTGCAGGACAAACTCGAAGCGATGCTGGCATCGGATCCGCGTTTAAAAGATTTGCGCCCGCATCTGATGATTAACCTGACCGAACAGGGTTTGCGCATTCAGATTATCGACAGCAAGAATCGCCCGATGTTTCAGCTCGGCAGCGCCATCGTCGAGCCCTACATGCGCGATATTTTGCGGGCGATTGGTCCGGTACTGGATGATTTCCCTAACAAGATAAGCCTGGCGGGCCATACCGATGATATGCCGTATGCCCAGGGTGAACGTGGCTACAGCAACTGGGAATTGTCCACCGACCGCGCCAATGCGTCGCGCCGTGAAATGATTGTCGGCGGCCTGAGCGAAGGAAAAGTTCTGCGGGTGATGGGTATGGGGTCAACCATGCAACTCAAAAATCATCCGGCAGGCGATGCGATCAACCGTCGCATCAGCATTTTGGTCCTCAACAGACATGCTGAGGAAGCCATTGAGCGGGAAAACAGCGAGGGCGAAGCGATTACGATCAGTGACGCGGGCGAGCTGCAAAGACAAGTACCTGGCCGCAGTACCGCACCTGCGCTGGCACCGAAAGTTCAGGCACCGCAAGCTTCCGTGGCACCGACCCAGAGCCCGGCACCGGCCGTTGCCGCACCAGAATTATTAGCACCAACAGTAGTAGAAGTCCCTGCAACCAGGATTGAGACGCAGGTGCCTGTGACCACATCGGCAGACGCTCAACCTGCGACGACAGCTCCGGCTGCTGCCGCAGGTCCGGCACCTGCGACCACATCAACAAGCCGCGATTCACAGCAGAGGTGATCACGTGAGCATGGATATAACTGATTTTTATCAGACGTTTTTTGATGAAGCCGACGAGCTGCTGGCGGACATGGAGCAACACCTGTTGTTGCTTGATCCGCAAGCGCCCGACGTTGAGCAGCTCAACGCGATTTTCCGCGCAGCGCACTCAATTAAAGGCGGAGCAGCGACCTTTGGCTTTACGGTTCTGCAGGAAACCACCCATTTACTGGAAAACCTGCTCGACGGTGCGCGACGCGCAGAAATGAGCCTGAGCACCGACATCATCAACCTGTTTTTGGAAACGAAAGACATTATGCAGGAGCAACTGGACGCCTATAAATCTTCCCGGGATCCCGATGCAGACAGTTTTGAATACATCTGTGCGGCCCTGAGACAACTGGCGCTCGACGCGCAGCAAGCGCGGGAGCCGGCAGCGGATCTCCACGTCGTCACTGACGAACCTGCACAAACGGCAGCCCCTGCGACCTCCGCGGCGGGCAAAGGCGGGATGCGCGTTCGCCTGTCCGGTCTGAAGCCGCAGGAAGTGCCGGTGATGCTGGAAGAGCTGGGGAATCTGGGCGACATCGTCGATCCGGTACAGACCGAAGACAGCGTGGAAGCCACGCTTGTCACTACGGTGACCGAAGACGATATCATCGCGGTACTGTGTTTCGTGCTCGAACCGGAACAAATCAGCTTCACGCAGGCTTCTGTTCCGGCCACACCGGTTGCCGTTGCGGCATCGGCAGCGGTAGCGGTAGCAGAACCGGCAGCAACCGCTGTTGTGGCGCGTCCCGCTCCGGTCCTGACGGCAGTACCCAGCAGCGAACCGCCGAAAGCCCGCGCGCCAAAAGCACCGGAATCGACCAGCATCCGTGTGGCAGTCGAGAAAGTGGATCAGCTGATCAACCTGGTCGGCGAACTGGTGATCACCCAGTCGATGCTGGCGCAGCGTTCCGATCTGCTGGATCCGGTGGCGCACAGCGATCTGCTCAACAGCATGGGGCAGCTTGAGCGTAACGCCCGTGATTTGCAGGAATCGGTGATGTCGATTCGTATGATGCCGATGGAATACGTTTTCAGCCGCTTCCCGCGTCTGGTGCGTGATCTGGCGAGCAAACTGAATAAGCAAATCGAACTGACCCTGCTCGGCAGCTCTACCGAACTGGATAAGAGTCTGATCGAACGCATTATCGATCCGCTGACGCACCTGGTGCGCAACAGTCTCGATCACGGTGTCGAAACGCCGGAAACGCGTATTGCCAACGGCAAACCGCCAACCGGCAACCTGACGCTGTCTGCGGAGCATCAGGGCGGCAACATCTGCATCGAAGTGGTGGATGACGGTGCCGGTCTGAACCGCGAACGTATTCTGGCGAAAGCCCTGTCGCAAGGCATGAACGTCAGCGAAAGCATGAGTGACGAAGATGTCGGCATGCTGATCTTCGCACCGGGCTTCTCGACGGCGGAAAAAGTCACCGACGTCTCAGGCCGTGGCGTAGGCATGGACGTGGTGAAGCGAAATATTCAGGAAATGGGCGGTCACGTCGAAATCCATTCCCAGCAAGGCAAAGGCACCACCATCCGTATCCTGCTGCCACTGACGCTGGCGATCCTCGACGGCATGTCGGTGAAAGTGGGCAAAGAAGTCTTCATTCTGCCACTGAATGCGGTGATGGAATCGCTGCAACCGCTGGCGGAAGATTTGCACCCGCTGGCCGGTGGCGAGCGCGTTCTGCAGGTGCGCGGAGAATATCTGCCGCTGGTCGAGCTCTACAACGTGTTTGACGTTGAAGGCGCGAAAACTGAAGCCACTCAGGGCATCGTCGTGATCCTGCAAAGTGCAGGCCGCCGCTACGCCTTGCTGGTTGATCAGTTGATCGGTCAGCATCAGGTGGTGGTGAAGAATCTGGAAAGCAACTATCGCAAAGTGCCGGGCATTTCCGCCGCCACTATTTTGGGTGACGGCAGCGTGGCGCTGATTGTTGATGTGTCTGCATTGCAGGCACTGAACCGTGACAAGCGTGCAACTGGCGCATCTGCCGCCTGATGTGATTAACAATAAAAGCATGCAAAACCGCCGGTGGCTGGCCCGTCAGGTGACGGCCACCGGGCGTAAAAACTCAGGCTGATTTAAGGTGAACAACATGGCAGGACTTGCAACTGTGGCAAAAATTGCGGGCGAAACGGTAGGACAGGAGTTCCTGATCTTTACCCTGGGCGACGAAGAATACGGCATCGATATCCTGAAAGTGCAGGAAATCCGCGGTTACGATCAGGTCACCCGTATTGCGAACACCCCGGCGTTCATTAAAGGTGTCACCAACCTGCGTGGCGTCATCGTACCCATTCTCGACCTGCGGGTGAAGTTCGCGCAGGAAGACGTGATCTACAATGAAAACACCGTAGTGATCGTCCTCAACTTCGAAAACCGCGTGGTGGGTATTGTGGTTGACGGCGTATCCGACGTGCTGTCGTTAACGCAAGATCAGATCCGTCCCGCACCAGAATTTGCAGTGACCATGTCAACCGAATACCTGACCGGGTTAGGTTCTCTGGGTGACCGTATGTTGATTCTGGTGGATATTGAGAAGCTGCTGAGCAGTGAAGAGATGGCGTTAGTGGATAGCGTGACGAAAATTTGATTTTCGTTCATTAACGTCAAGGTCGTGGGCGCTGGCCCACACCGGGTTAAGGGGCGTAAACGCGCCCCTTAACAATCCTGCGTTTTTTCTGGTTCGCCCTGTCGCAGGCACGATGGTCATGTCCTGCAACTACCGCGTGTGGCGCAAAATCTTGCCGCTTCGCGGTTCCTTCTCCCGGCCCTGAAGCCTCTGGTCTTCAGGCCGCTCCGTTCAGCAAGATTTTTGAGCGCGCCAGTCGCGATCGAATAAAACCCTCTTTTCTGTACCTTTGCTAACTCATTGATTTTACTGAGTCATACATACCCTCAAAAAAGAGGGTATTTCTGCCCAAACAGGGATAATCTTTTGCGGTTCAAGAGATAACCCTCAACATTGAACGGTTCACTGCCGTACAGGCAGCTTAGAAAACGGCCCGAATGCGGCCTAAATACCCCATATTGTTCACTGCCGTACAGGCAGCTTAGAAAATCAGACCCCAGCCGTCAGGCCGGAACCCCGCCTTCACTGCCGCACAGGCAGCTCAAAAACTCCGGCACCGCCTGCCACGTTAGCCCGCCATGCGCCTTTCAATGAATGCTTTGCGCCACTTCGTCGGGGTGGTGTCGAGACGCTGGCGGAAGTGATGGCGCAGGGTTTCCGGTGATCCAAAACCGGCTTGTTCGGCGACGCGGTCAATGCTTAATGTGCCGTTTTCCAGCAGCGCACAGGCTTTTTCCAGCCGGACGCTCAGCATCCATTCGCCGGGCGTCGTGCCCGTTGCATCGTGAAAACGCCGCAGAAAAGTCCGGCGGCTCATACCGGCTTGTGCGGCGAGCTGTTCAATCACCAGCGGCGTATTGAGATGACTGCGTAAATCGTCCAGCAGCGGGGCGAGATTTTTGATCTGACGCCGTGGAACGGGTTGCTGAATCAGCTGCGCCTGATTGCCTTCACGCAGCGGCGGCGTCACCATGCGGCGCGCCGTGCGGTTGGCAACTTCAATACCGTAATCGCGACGGATCAGATGCAGACACAAATCGACACCCGCCGCGCCGCCGGCAGACGTAATAATGCTGCCTTCATCCACGTAAATCATCCCGTGTTCGACCTGCACCTCAGGAAAACGCTGCGCCAGAATTTCCGTACTGTTCCAGTGCGCGGTAGCGCGCTTGCCATCGAGCAGTCCGGCTGCGCCGAGCACAAAGCTGCCTGCGCAGATTGAGACAATGCGGGTGCCGTTGCTGTGCGCTTTTTGCAACGCGATGATGAGCGCCTCTGACGCCGGTTCGTGAACACTTCGCCAGCCGGGGATGACGATCGTACCTGCATCCTCCAGCAGTTCCAGCCCGCCATCGACCACCAGCCGGACGCCGCCCTGCGCGCCGAAAGTGCCTTCCTCCACCGAAGCGACACACAGGTCATACAAAGGCTCACCAAAAACATCGTCGGCCCGCCCGAAAGCTTCAACCGCAATACCGAACTCGAACGTACACAGGCACTCATAGGCCAGCAACACCAGACGCCGGTTCAGGGGCGCGGGCGAGCGGGCAGGGAGCGGAGAAGGGGAAGTAATGCGCATGATGGGTTACCGGTGATTTTGGCATGATCTTGACGATACATGGCATCCGGATGGATTTCCAGCACGCCGCCAATCTTCCATGCTGGCACTCTCTTAACGTTTTGCAGGGACCAGATATGAAAAACATGTTGGCACTGATGGCGGTTTGTCTTGCCGCGCTGATGTCAGGGCTGGAAATCTCCAGCGTGCCGGTGATTTTGCCGGTGCTCGAAAAGGAGATGCACGCGAGCTTCAGGGAGTTGCAGTGGATCATGAATGCCTACACGCTGGCCTGCACCACGGTGCTGATGGCCACCGGAACACTGGCGGACAAATACGGGCGTAAGCGCGTTTTCATCCTCAGCATTTTCGCCTTCGGGGTCACGTCTCTGATGTGCGGGCTGGCGTCCACTGCGCCGTGGCTTATCGTCGGGCGGTTTTTACAAGGGCTGAGCGGCGGCGCGATGCTGACCTGCCTGATTGCGATACTGTCATCCCAGTTTCCGCAAGGGAAAGCGCGCAGCCACGCTTTTGCCGCCTGGGGGATCACCTTCGGTTTCGGGCTGGGCTTCGGGCCGATCGTCGGCGGCATGTTAGTGGCGTGGCTGAGCTGGCAATGGGTGTTTCTGGTACACGGGTTTATCGCATTACTGACGCTGATTCTGGCGCTGAAAAACGTGGTGGAATCCCGCGACACGCAGGCTAAAAAACTGGATCTCGGCGGGCTTGTCACGTTATCGCTGACGGTGATGGGCGCGACGTATCTCATCACGCAGGGCGGCAGCCTGGGCTGGCACAGCGTCATCGCGCGCGCCGTGATGCTGATCACCGCGGTCAGCGCTGCCCTGTTCATCTGGATTGAAAAACGCCATGCGCATCCGATGTTCGATTTTTCAGTCTTCCGCGTGCGGGCATTTTCCGGGGCGCTGATGGGATCGGTGGGGATGAACTTCAGCTTCTGGCCGCTGATGATTTACCTGCCGGTGTACTACCAGGCCGGGCTGGGCTATGGCAGCGTTGCCACCGGCCTGGCACTGCTGGCTTACACGTTGCCCACGTTGCTGATGCCGCCGCTGGGTGAAAAGCTGACCACCCGTTTTGGCGCATCACGTCTGATCCCGCTGGGATTATTCGCCATCGGCGCAGGTTTTATTCTGATGCAAATCGCCGTGGTGCATCACATGAGTTTGATGCCAGGTGCGCTGCTGGCAGGTATCGCTCTCGGGCTGACCAATACGCCGGTAACCAACACCACCACCGGTTCCGTTGCGGCAAACCGGGCGGGAATGGCCTCGGGTATTGATATCAGCGCACGGCTTATCACGCTTTCCGTCAACATTGCCTTGATGGGCAGCCTGCTGGTGGCGGGAATTGCCGCGTGCCTGAAAGGAGCCATGCCAGCGGCAACAGATATCTCTTCACTGGCCGGGCGTATCGCAGGAGGTTCTGCCGTTGAAAACCTGCACCGCGGGCAGGTTGAACAGGCCCTGACGCAAGGGTTTGCAGGCATTCTGCTCTATGGCGCAGTCGGGGTCTGGGTGCTGGCAGTGGCGAGTTATGTGCTGTTTAACGTCAGGGGGCGGCGCAAAAGCGCATCCTGCGAGCCGTACTGACCCTAAACATCCGTGTTGCATTTCGTGCAGCACGTTTTTGCGTAATACCTTCCAGTTACCTGAAAATTCATCATTTTATCTGAGCATCTTTTTGCAAGTTATGGCGTGATAGCCCGGTGGGACGGGGCTTCACGCAAATATACGTGGGCAAAATGATAATTTGATTAAGTACGACACGTGGCGTACATTGAGGCGGCATGAGTTTCAAAGAGATCAAAGGGAAGGTGATCGCGTGTTTAAAGAATGGGCAAGTCAGGTTTGCGGTAAGACGTGAAATTCATCTCAAAAATCTTTTAAGCACGGGGGAGGTGACGTCACAGGAACTGGAGAGGGTGATCGGTCTGGCTACCGGGCAACACTACCAGAGTCGCCGCCACCATCTAGACAGCAGTCTTGATGTCCACATTATTACCCTCTGGTATGCCGGGGTTAACTGGTACATCAAATGGTATTTTGCAGAACCCAACAGTGTTTTCATCAGCGTTCATCATTAAGGGAAAATATGATTATTGTTAAAGTAGGGGATGAAGAAAGAGCCGCATGCGGAGTGTGTGAGGCTTTCAGGATGGTCAGCTATCAGTTGCGCGATGTGCCATTTGATGACGGCAGCGGCATCGTGAAAAACATTATCGCGGGCGTCTGTAAGACCTGCGACAGCGTCGCGGTGATCCCTTATCAGTCGGTGCCCGCGATCAAAAAGCAACTGCAGTTGCAGCGCAAAGCCGTGGAAAGCCGTGTTCCGGCGCACATGATTGATTTGTTAAATCTTGCCAGTGCGGAATTAGGGGCCACCCCCGATTTCGTGCCGTTACTGCTGAAATATTACATTCATCAGCTGGCGTCCAACCCGGAAGCCGCAGTGCAGCTGGTCACCTTGCTGACGTCAGAACTGGCGAGCGGTCCGGCCAATAAACGCCTGTCCCTGAAAGGGCGTGAAATCGGCAATGACATCGATAAGTTAAAATCGCTGTCGCACATCGACACCACCACTGAGTTATTAAAAGCCGTGGTGCTGATGATCCACCATGACCTGATGGTCAGCCCTGATGCGCATCGCATTGCCCTGTTAAAAAGTTTTGTCGCCACGGTGGCGTAATTCCCACAGACCACCGATTCACACTCTGTGCCGTGACGTCCTTTCTGATCTTATCGCTCGCGATGCCGGGCCTCTGAAGCCTGCCGGGAAGAGTGCCCTGCGTCAGCCAAAAAATCTGATCCCCTTCACATAAAGTTCCCCTCATTTCTGCCGATAACCCTTCCAGATAATTCTCATTTAAAAAGGAACAACATGTTTAACCGTATGAAAGTGGTCACGGGCATCGTGATCTTACTGATGGTCTTCGGTGCTTTACAGTTGGTATCCGGCGGCCTGTTCTTTAAATCCTTAAAGACGGACAAAGACAATTTCACCACCTCTCAGCAGATTCGTTTACAGCAGGCGGAATTCAACGCCAGCTGGATTTACCTTCTGCAAACCCGTAACACGCTCAACCGTGCCGGGATCCGTTTCATGCTCGATGCGAACCAGATGGGCAGCGGCGCGACGGTCAAAGAACTGATCGACACGGCGACTAAAGATCTGAAAATTGCTGACCAGCATTTTGCTAATTATCAAAAAATTCCTGCGGATGCCAGCCAGAACCCGGCTTTTGCTGAAGATGCTAAAAAACAATATCAGGTGCTTCACGACGCGCTCTCAGAACTTATCGAGCTTATCGGCCTTGGCCGTATCAACGATTTCTTCGAACAGCCGACGCAGCAGTATCAGGACAATTTCGAAAAAGCGTTCGTGACCTATATCGATCAGAACGACCATTTGTATGACCAGGCGGTTCACGTCAGCGAAACTTCCTTCACGCATGCGATGTGGATGCTGGGTACCGTACTGATTGTACTGGCGATTTTCATCATTCTGGCCTGGGTCGGCGTTCAGCGCATCCTGATCCATCCGCTGAAAAATATCGTCGTCACCATCCGTAAAATCGCCACCGGCGATCTGACGCACGAAATAGTGGTGAAAAGCCGTAATGAAATCGGCCAGCTTGCCGATAGTCTCAAGTACATGCAGGAAGAACTGATTCGAACTGTCTCCGGCGTGCGCCACGGTGCCGACGCGATTTACAGCGGCGCGAGCGAAATTTCTGCCGGTAACAGCGATCTCTCTTCGCGTACCGAAGAGCAGGCATCAGCACTGGAAGAAACCGCAGCCAGCATGGAGCAGTTGACCGCGACCGTGAAACAGAACGCCGAAAACGCCCGTCAGGCCAGCCAGCTGGCGCTGAGCGCATCGGAAACGGCGCTGAAGGGCGGCAAAGTGGTGGCCAACGTCGTCGATACCATGAACGACATCGCCAGCAGCTCGAAGAAAATCACTGACATTACCGGTGTGATCGACGGGATTGCCTTCCAGACCAATATTCTGGCACTGAACGCCGCGGTTGAAGCAGCGCGTGCCGGTGAGCAAGGGCGCGGTTTTGCGGTGGTGGCGGGAGAAGTTCGCAGCCTGGCACAGCGCAGCGCGCAGGCTGCCAAAGAGATTAAAGGGCTGATTGATGATTCTGTCAGCCGCATTAATACCGGCTCGGTACTGGCTGAAAGTGCCGGTGAAACCATGAATGACATGGTGAATGCGGTCACCCGCGTCACCGACATCATGGGCGAAATCACCTCGGCTTCTGACGAGCAGAGCCGCGGGATTGAGCAGGTCGCGCAGGCGATTACCGAAATGGATCGGGTGACGCAGCAGAACGCCTCACTGGTTGAAGAATCCGCGTCCGCCTCGGCGGCGCTGGAAGAGCAGGCGAGCCTGCTGACGCAATCTGTGGCGGTATTCACACTGAGTCAATCCGTCAATAACAGCGTGCGCCCGGTGACTTCGTCTTCGACGAGACTGCCTTTGTTGACTCCGAACCTGTCAGGTTCTCAGGCCGGTACAGGTGGAGCGGCACAGAGCAAGTTGTCTGAAAACTGGGAAACTTTTTAAGCCACGTACATCGCAATAATTATAAGAAATACTGTGCCGGTCAGGGCCGGCACATAAAGAGGTTATCCATGTTTAAGCACATCCGTGTGTCCACCTGCATGTTTTTACTGTTGTTAGTGTTTTTTGTGATGCAACTGGTCAACAGCGGTTTATCGCTGTACGCCGCCCACACGGATAAAACTAATTTCGAGCAGATTGCCAATACCACTGAGCAGCGGGATGCGCTCAACCAGACCTGGTCTTATCTGCTGCAAACCCGTAATACCCTGAACCGCGCGGCCACGCGTCTGGCGCTGAAACAGCCGCAGGAAAACATCACGCAGCTGATGGCAGATGCCAAAGCCAGCCTGAAAAATGCCGAAAATGCTTACGCAGCGTTTCTGGCGCTGCCCCGCAGAACCGAAAAAGCGGCTGAACTGACGGCGGTGAACAAGGCCAGCTACCAGCAGTTGCACGATATGTTGCAGTCACTGAACGACATGCTGTCCGCCGGTGATATGCAGGGCTTCCTTAACGGCCCGGCACAGAAATATCAGGATCAGTTCCAGAAAGACGTGGGCAATTACACCGCGTATGTCGGTGGCCGTTTTAACCAGGCTAAAGAGCAGACCGTGGCGTCTTACCAGAACGTGATGATCAACACCTCGGTGATTGTGGTTCTGCTGGTGCTGCTGACCGCCCTGGCGCTGGTGATCACCCGTCGTATTCTGTTCCAGCCGCTGACCGTGATGCGGGGTCATTTTGACCGCATCGGTGCGGGAGATATCTCAGCACCGATCACCGTCGAAGGCCGTTACGAAATTAAAGTGATGCTCGACAGCCTGCAACAGATGCAACAGTCGCTGGCCAATACCGTGCGCACCGTGCGTCACGGCGCAGACACCATGTTCTCCGGCCTGAAAGGCATTGCTGCGGGAAACACCGATTTATCGGCGCGTACTGAACAGCAGGCCTCCGCTCTGGAAGAAACGGCTGCCAGCATGGAGCAGCTCACCGCGACGGTGAAACAGAACGCCGAGAACGCCCGTCAGGCGACACAGCTGGCGCGCGATGCTTCAAATACCGCAGAAAAAGGCGGCGCACTGACCGGCAACGTGGTGAAAACCATGAATGACATTGCAGGCAGCTCGAAGAAAATCAGTGCCATCACCAGCGTGATTGACGGCATTGCTTTCCAGACCAACATTCTGGCACTGAACGCCGCCGTCGAAGCCGCCCGTGCGGGTGAGCAGGGGCGCGGGTTTGCCGTGGTGGCCGGCGAGGTGCGCAGTCTGGCACAACGCAGTGCGCAGGCCGCAAAAGAGATTAAAGCGCTGATCGACGAATCCGTCAGCCGCGTCAGTCAGGGTTCCGAACTGGTGGAATCTGCCGGCAACACCATGGATGACATCGTGCGTGCCGTGACCCGCGTCACCGACATCATGGGCGAAATCGCCTCGGCGTCGGATGAGCAAAGCCGTGGCATCGAGCAGGTATCGATTGCCGTGACGCAGATGGATCAGGTGACGCAGCAAAACGCCACGCTGGTTCAGCAGGCCGCGTCTTCCACCCATGCGCTGGAAGTGGAGTCTGAGAACCTGACCCGTGCTGTCTCTGTCTTCCGTCTCTCGACGTCAGAAAGCGGGCATGCACCGCGCAACACACCGGCGTCTGGTTTTGCGCCACGTTCGCTGACACCACCCGCGTTACTCCCTGCGACCGCGCGTGCAGGGTCGGCGGATAACTGGGAAACATTCTGACCAACCGGACGGCCATGAAGCGTCAACAAAGGTTTAGAAATACCACCTGTTCGTTACTGGAGCTGCACCATGAATCAACCAGGCTCGCCACTGAGTGCTGATAACACTTCGATCATGGCACAGATGATCCAGCGGTTACCGCTGTCAGATATCCATTTCCGCCGGATCAGTGAGCTGATTTATCAGCGCGCAGGTATCGTGCTGGCGGATCACAAACGGGAGATGGTCTACAACCGCCTGGTACGGCGGTTGCGGCTCCTCGGGCTGAACGATTTCGGCAGTTATCTGGCGATGCTGGAAAGTGATACCAGCAGCGCGGAATGGCAGGCGTTTATTAATGCGCTGACCACTAACCTCACGGCATTTTTCCGCGAAGCGCATCACTTCCCGATACTTGCGGAACATGCGCGTTCAAGGCCGAATAATTACAGCGTCTGGAGCACCGCCGCCTCAACGGGCGAAGAGCCGTACTCCATCGCCATGACCCTGAGCGAAGCGCTGGGGCCGCGTATGGCGAACTGCCGTATTCAGGCCAGCGACATCGATACTCAGGTGCTGGAAAAAGCCACGGCGGGCGTTTATCGCCAGGAAGAATTGCGCACGCTCAGCCCGCAGCAGTTGCAGAAGTTCTTCCTCAAGGGCACCGGCCCACACAGTGGTCTGGTGCGCGCCCGTCCGGAACTGACGCAAATGGTGGCCTTCCAGCAACTGAATTTACTGGCAAACCAGTGGCAGCTGAACGGACCCTTTGATGCAATTTTCTGCCGTAATGTGATGATTTATTTCGATAAAGAAACGCAGGAGAAAATTTTACGCCGATTTGTTCCGTTACTTAAGCCGGGTGGCCTGATGTTTGCCGGCCACTCCGAAAACTTCAGCCAGATCAGCCGGGAATTTTATTTGCGCGGCCAGACCGTCTATGGCCTCGCCAAGGAGAGGTAATGAATAAAATCAGAGTATTGAGCGTCGATGACTCGGCGTTAATGCGTCAGCTGATGACTGAAATCATTAACAGCCATCCCGACATGGAAATGGTGGCGACCGCGCCCGATCCGCTGGTCGCACGGGATCTGATCAAGAAATTCAACCCGGACGTGCTGACGCTGGATGTGGAAATGCCGCGCATGGACGGGCTGGATTTTCTGGAAAAACTGATGCGTCTGCGCCCGATGCCGGTGGTGATGGTGTCATCGCTGACCGGTAAAGGCTCGGAAATCACTCTGCGCGCGCTGGAACTGGGGGCGATAGATTTCGTCACCAAACCGCAGCTCGGGATCCGCGAAGGCATGCTGGCTTACAGCGAAATGATTGCTGACAAGATCCGCACCGCGTCGAAAGCACGCCTGAACAAAAGCGTAAATCTGGAACAGCCGCGCATTCTCAGCCATACGCCGCTGCTCAGCAGTGAAAAGCTGATCGCCATTGGCTCTTCCACTGGCGGAACCGAAGCAATTCGCCACGTTCTGCAACCGCTGCCACCGACCTGTCCGGCGCTGATGATCACGCAGCACATGCCGCCAGGCTTCACGCGCTCTTTTGCCGAACGTCTGAACAAACTGTGCCAGATCACCGTAAAAGAGGCCGAAGACGGCGAGCGCGTTTTACCGGGGCATGCGTACATTGCGCCGGGCGACAGACACATGGAACTGGCACGCAGCGGGGCCAACTATCAGGTTAAGTTGAACGACGGCCCGGCGGTAAACCGCCATCGTCCGTCGGTTGACGTGTTATTTCGTTCGGTGGCGCAGTTCGCCGGACGCAATGCCGTCGGGGTGATCCTGACGGGAATGGGCAATGACGGCGCCGCCGGCATGCTGGAGATGCACCGCGCAGGGGCGTATACCCTGGCACAAAACGAAGCCAGTTGTGTGGTTTTCGGTATGCCTCGTGAGGCTATCGCCACCGGTGGCGTCAATGAAGTGGTGGATCTCAGCCAAATCAGCCAGCGCATGCTGGCACAAATATCAGCCGGTCAGGCATTACGTATTTAATTTTTCAGCCTTGCGCTGGGTAGCAAACCTTAGGAGTAGATAAAACATGGCCGATCCAAATCTGAGATTCCTGGTAGTAGACGATTTCTCTACCATGCGTCGTATTGTTCGCAACCTGCTGAAAGAGCTGGGCTTCCAGAACGTGGAAGAAGCGGAAGATGGCGTTGATGCGCTGAACAAACTGCGCGCCGGGGGTTTTGACTTCGTGGTATCTGACTGGAACATGCCAAACATGGACGGTCTGGATTTACTCAAAACCATCCGCGCGGATGCCGCACTGGCAAAACTGCCGGTACTGATGGTCACCGCCGAAGCGAAAAAAGAGAACATTGTGGCCGCCGCGCAAGCCGGTGCCAGTGGTTACGTCGTTAAGCCATTTACCGCCGCCACGCTGGAAGAAAAGCTGGGCAAAATCTTCGAAAAACTGGGCATGTAGGAGCAGTTATGGCAGAGATACCAATGCCTGCAAATGATGCAGCAACCGCGGGCGATATTATCGCCCGCATTGGGCAACTGACCCGTATGTTACGCGACAGTATGCGTGAACTTGGCCTGGATCAGGCCATTGCACAGGCCGCGGAAGCGATCCCTGACGCGCGTGACCGTCTCGACTACGTCGTCACCATGACGGCGCAGGCCGCAGAACGCGCCCTGAACTGCGTGGAAGCGGCGCAGCCTCGTCAGAACAAACTGGAATCCGGTGCCAAAAAGCTCGACAAGCGCTGGGAGGAATGGTTTGAGAATCCTATCGAACTGTCTGACGCCCGCGAACTGGTTTCTGATACCCGCGGCTACCTGAAAGAAGTGCCTGAGCACACCGGTTTCACCAACGCACAGTTGATGGAAATCATGATGGCGCAGGATTTCCAGGATCTGACCGGTCAGGTGATCAAACGCATGATGACCGTGGTGCAGGAAATTGAAAATCAGCTGCTGATGGTGCTGATGGAAAACATTCCTGAGCAACAGGTCAGAGCGAAACGTGAAAACGACAGCCTGCTCAACGGCCCGCAGCTCGATACCAACGGTGTCGGCGTGGTGGCCTCGCAGGAACAGGTCGATGACCTGCTGGATTCATTAGGTTTCTGATGCGTCTGCCTGCCTCAAAAGAACACCTCTTTGTGCTATGCAAAGAGGTGTTTCTCTTATCCAAAATTTTTAAATATTTTCCCCCTCTGCCGCCATCTGTGGAATAACCCGCATTTATCCCCCTTGTTCCATCCATAAGACTTAGCCGCTTTTGTCATGCTATGCGTGAAATTGTGCCCGTTGCCTGTTGAGCGGCGGGTAAATGCTGACAGGAACCGCCGGTGGCTGAAGAAAGCGATCTCGAAAAAAGTGAGGCCCCCACAGCCCACAGGCTGGAAAAAGCCCGTGAAGAAGGGCAGATCCCGCGCTCGCGCGAACTGACCTCGATGCTGATGCTCGGCGGCGGATTGACGCTGTTGTGGATGTCCGGCGAATCCATGGCGCGCCAGCTTGGCGTGATGATCGCCCAGGGGCTGAATTTCGATCACAACATCATCGGCAACGACCGGGAGATGTTGCAGCAAATGGCCTCACTGCTCGGTCGAGCGGTGATGGCGTTGTTGCCGGTGATTGGCGGGCTGATCCTGATCGCGCTCGCCGCGCCCTTGTTGCTGGGCGGCCTGCTGTTCAGCGCCAAATCCTTTGAATTTAAGTTCAGCCGTATGGATCCGATTGCCGGATTCAAGCGGCTGTTTTCCGGTCAGGTGCTGGCGGAACTGCTGAAAGCGATATTGAAAGCGTCGCTGGTGGGCAGCGTCGCAGGCTTATACCTGTGGCATAAGTGGCCGGAAATGCTGCGCCTGATCGCCCAGCCGACCATTCCCGCGCTCGGCGAAGCGCTGAGCATGGTGGCATTTTGCGGGCTGATGGTGGTCTTCGGGCTGACGCCGATGGTCGCGTTCGACGTGTTCTGGCAAATCTGGAGCAACCTGAAGAAACTGCGCATGAGCAAGCAGGACATCCGCGACGAACATAAAAGTCAGGAAGGTGACCCGCACGTTAAAGGGCGTATCCGCCAGCAGCAACGTGCGATGGCCCGCCGCCGGATGATGGCCGATGTGCCGAAGGCCGACGTGATTGTCACCAACCCGACGCACTACGCGGTGGCGTTGCAGTACAGCGAAGACAAAATGAGTGCGCCAAAAGTGCTGGCGAAAGGTGCGGGCAACGTGGCGCTGCGCATCAAAGAGCTGGGTGCAGAACACAAAATTCCGATGCTGGAAGCGCCGCCTCTGGCACGTGCGCTTTACCGGCACAGTGATATTGGTCAGCAAATCCCGGCCGCGCTGTATGCCGCGGTCGCGGAAGTTCTGGCCTGGGTTTATCAGCTCAAACGCTGGAAGCGTGAAGGCGGACTGATCCCTAAAAAACCTCAACATTTACCGGTGCCTGACGCATTGGATTTTGCAGGAGAGAGTGATACCCATGGCTAATCTGGCCGCGATGCTGCGTTTACCCGCCAACTTTAAGTCCGGACAATGGCAGGTGCTGGCTGGCCCTATCCTGATTCTGATGATCCTGTCGATGATGGTGCTGCCGCTGCCACCGTTCCTGCTCGACTTACTGTTTACCTTTAACATCGCGCTTTCCATCATGGTGCTGCTGGTGGCGATGTTCACCCAGCGCACGCTGGATTTTGCCGCGTTCCCGACCATTCTGCTGTTTTCCACCTTGCTGCGTTTATCGCTCAACGTGGCCTCGACCCGTGTGATCTTACTCGAAGGTCACACCGGCGGCGCGGCGGCAGGGCGGGTGATCGAAGCTTTCGGCCACTTCCTGGTGGGCGGTAACTTCGCCATCGGTATCGTGGTGTTCATCATTCTGGTGCTGATCAACTTTATGGTCATAACCAAAGGTGCCGGGCGTATCGCCGAAGTCGGCGCGCGTTTCGTGCTCGACGGCATGCCCGGCAAACAGATGGCTATCGACGCCGATCTCAACGCCGGTCTGATTGGTGAAGATGAAGCCAAACAGCGCCGCAGCGACGTCACGCAGGAAGCGGACTTCTACGGTTCTATGGACGGTGCGAGTAAATTCGTGCGCGGTGACGCCGTTGCCGGTCTGATGATCATGATCATTAACGTGGTCGGCGGCCTGCTGGTCGGCGTACTGCAACATGATATGGATTTCGGCCACGCGGCGGAAAGCTACACCCTGCTGACCATCGGTGATGGTCTGGTGGCGCAGATCCCAGCACTTGTGATCTCCACGGCGGCCGGTGTCATCGTGACCCGCGTCGGTACCAATCAGGACGTCGGCGAGCAGATGGTGACCCAGCTGTTCCGTAACCCGCGCGTTATGATGCTGAGTGCGGGCGTGCTGGGGTTACTCGGCATGGTGCCGGGCATGCCGAACCTGGTCTTCCTGCTGTTCACGACCGGGCTGTTAGCGCTGGCGTGGTGGATCCGTGGTCAGGAGCAAAAAGCCCCGGTGGTAAAAGAAGCCGCGCCGGTCGAAGGGGAAAACAAACAGCTGGTGGAAGCGAGCTGGCAGGACGTTCAGCTGGAAGATCCGCTGGGCATGGAAGTCGGTTACCGTCTGATCCCGATGGTGGACTTCGCGCAAAATGGCGAACTGCTGGGGCGTATCCGCAGTATTCGTAAGAAATTCGCGCAGGAAATGGGCTATCTGCCGCCGGTTGTTCACATCCGCGATAACCTCGAATTACCGCCTGCGGGCTACCGGATTTTAATGAAAGGCGTCGAAATTGGCACCGGCACCGCGCATCCCGGCCGCTGGATGGCAATCAATCCGGGCAGTGCCATTGGCGAATTGCCGGGTGAAGCGACCGTGGATCCGGCCTTCGGGCTCTCGGCGGTGTGGATTGAACCGGCGATGCGTGAACAGGCGCAGATTCAGGGCTTTACGGTGGTGGAAGCCAGCACCGTGGTCGCCACGCACCTCAATCACCTGATCAGTCTGCATGCCAGAGAGCTGTTTGGCCGTCAGGAAACGCAGGAACTGATGGACAGGGTCAGCAAAGAAATGCCGAAGCTGACCGAAGATTTTATTCCGGGCGTCATCTCGCTGACCAACATGCACAAAGTGCTGCAAAACCTGCTGTCCGAGCGCGTCTCGATCCGCGATATGCGCACCATTATTGAAACCCTGGCGGAATACGCACCGACCCAGCCTGATCCGAATGAGCTCACTTCGGTGGTGCGCGTGGCGCTGGGCAGGGCGATCACCCAGCAATGGTTCCCTGGCACCGGTGAAGTGCAGGTTATCGGGCTGGATACCGCGCTGGAGCGTCTGCTGTTGCAGGCCTTGCAGAGCGGCGGCGGGCTGGAGCCGGGTCTGGCTGACCGTCTGCTGACGCAGTCTGAAGCGGCGTTGCAGCGTCAGGATATGCTCGGAGCGCCGCCGGTTCTGCTGGTGAACCACGCGCTGCGTCCGTTGCTTTCGCGCTTCCTGCGTCGTTCCCTGCCGCAGATTGTGGTGATGTCGAATCTGGAAATGAGCGACAGCCGCCAGATCCGCATGACCGCGACTATCGGCGGTGAATAAGAACATGAACAAGCTGTTGCGCGTGGCGATGGGGTCTCTGATGCTGATCAGCGCGCCGGTGCTGGCGGCGTCCGGCTCCTGGTCGGACACCCAGCGCGGTGTGACATTGCAAAACCGGGGCGTGATGGCCTCGTCTGCGCCGCTCGCGGCACCGCAGAGTTCCCCTTTGCGGCAGCGGGCGTCGGCGACCATCACCACGGTCAGCTGGAATTACCGGCTGACGGGGCCGCGTCCGGCGGGGCTTCAGGTGTCGTTATGCAATACGACCAACCGCTGCGTAGCGCTCGATGCAGACAGCGGTCAGACCCGATCTTTTTACGGTCAGGCGGCCATTTCGCCCATGAGGCTGGTGTACTTCGTACCCGGTAAAGGGGCGATGAATCCGCCGTTACGCGTGCTCAGTAATCAGGTTATTGTGAATTATCAGTAGGTTTGTCCATCAGCCCCTGCGCTGTTTCTCCTTTCCCCATGGCCCGCAAAAAACGCTGCTGGGCCACCAGAATATCTTTCAGTGAAACACAGTGGTACGTCACGCCGTGACGCTGCGTCACCTGCGCAATGATCGCCGACAGCGCCGGATAATGGCGGTGGTTCCAGGCAGGAAAAATGTGGTGCGTCAGATGCCGGTTCAGCTCACCCAGCCAGTAAGAGAGCCAGCGCGGATAAGGCACCCAGTCGATGGTGGTGGCAAACACGTGGCGATAACGGCCATGCTGAAAACGCCCGTCTTCCGGCACCTGATAAAACGTGCCCATCGCCCAGTGCGACCCCAATATCAGCACCACAAAAATCAGCGAAGAGAGCATCTGCCCGCCTAAATAGCACCACAGCAGAATGTCGCCGCCCATACCCTGCTGATGTAAAACCCAATACGGCAGCGCCAGCGCCAGCAGCAGATGCAACATTTTTGCGGTGAGGAACACGGCCCAGCCGCGGATGCCCTGATGGCGCATTTTAGGCTGCACGCGGGTTTTGCCCGCGCGGTCGATCCAGTCGAAAAACCAGATGATGCAGGGGAAGGTCAGTGCGGCGACAAACGGCCAGTAATAATGCTGCATCTGCATAAAGCCTTTGATGCGCTGGAACGGGGTCTGACGCAGCACGCCGTTTTCCTCAATATCCAGATCATAGCCCTGCACGTTCAGGTGGGCGTGGTGGCATTCCACATGCCGCACCCGCCAGCAATCGGCATCCAGCCCGAGCGGAATACAAATCACCAGGTTCAGCGCACGGTTCGCCCATGCCTGGCGGAAAAACGCATTGTGCGAGGCGTCGTGTACCGCATTGATCGCCAGTAACATTGCCGTAAAAATAAACGCGAAATAACCACAGGCAAATATAAGCCGGTTATCACTGAGCAGCGCCGTGGTGTAAAACAGCGCGCACAGGGCAAGCAGGCACAGCAATTTGGCGATCATCCGCCCGTCGGCAAAGCGATGATCCTGATGCTGCAACAGATACTGGTTCGCGGCTTTAGTCAGGTCGCGGTGAAGCGCCAGATCCTCACGCTGCTGATACCCTGGCGCCGTCATGGCTGGCTCCAGGGGTTGCCGCCTTCAGCCGTGCGCGGATCGTCACCGTTGCCCATTGCGCGCAAAAATGTCTGCTGTTCGCGCATCAGCTCGCGGTAGCTCAGACAGCGATACGGCATCCCGTGTTCTGCGGCCAGACCGGCAATGATCTTGGCCAGTGCCGGGTAGTGCCGGTGATGCCAGCCGGGAAAAAGATGGTGGGTCAGATGCAGATTGAGCATGCCAAACCATTTCTCCAGCCACAGCGGCGTCGGGTGCCAGTCGCAGGCGGTGGCAAAATTGTGTTTATACCAGCCCTGCGGCATTTTGCCCTGCGAGGGCGCGTCATAGAATTCCGCCTGCGCCCAGTGGGTGCCGAGCAGCAGAAACACCACGAACGTCGATGCGATCATCTGGCTTATCAGGTAACTGGCTATCACCACGCCCGCGCTGATGTGGTGGGCATGCGCGATGAACAGCGGGATCACCAGCACCAGCAGCAAATGCAGCAGCTTAAAACCGGTGAAAATAGCCCAGCCGCGTTTGCCGGGCAGCGCGCCGGTCAGTTTCAGCGGTGTCTTGCCCAGTCTGTCTGACCAGTCAAAAATCCACGCAATATAGGGCAGGGACAGCGCGGCGATCAGCGGCCAGTAAAGATGCTGATAGCGCATGTGCGGGCGATGTTTCTGATACGGACTTTGGCGGAAGATGCCATTTTCCTGGGTGTCGAGATCGTAATGCTCAACGTTGGCATAGCGGTGATGAAACCCGACGTGGCGGATGCGCCAGTAATCAGGATCGACACCCAGCGGCAGCGTCACCAGACGGCTGATGATCCGGTTGGCGCGCGTGCTGCGTAAGAACACGTTGTGCGACGCGTCGTGATTGACGTTGACGTTCAGCAACATGCCCGCCAGCACAAACAGCAGGTAGCCGCCGAAAAATCCCCAGCCGTAGTACTGCGTCAGGCAAATCGCATAACCCGCCACGCACAGCAAGGTCAGCGCCACGGCTTTCAGCAAACTGACGCCATCGGCGTAGCGGTGGTCGCCCCGCGCCTGCAAATACGCCAGCGCCTGCTGGTTCAGGGCGCGGTGAAACGCCTGTTCGCCATCGGGCATAAATAACGGCAGATCCGGTAATTTACTCACAGGCGGCCACCTCAGTCTGACGTCGGCCCACGCCCAGCGCCAGACTGACGCCGTGCAGGCTGATTAACGGCATCAGCCAGATCCAGAACCTGTCGTGCCAGCCCAGACCGAGGAGGAAAATCAGCGGGAGAGCGACGGTGATCAGCAGCCACGCGATGACGCCCCCTTTACGGCCTTCGGCAATTGCGCCCAGCGCCAGCGTACCGGCCATCAGCAACAGGAAAAGCGTGACCTGCGCCAGCGTGGTGCCCTGATAGCCGTAACCGTATTGCCAGACATAGCCAATCACCAGCGAGAACAGCAACAGCGCACCGGTAAGCAGGCTGGCCGTGGCACAGCGGAACTGCGGCGGTTTATGACGATAGCGCAAGGGCAGTTTCAGATACTGAAAGAACGGCTGATTGCTCGCCCAGAACGGATTTTGCGGGTGCGGCTGTTTACCTGAACCGTAGGTAAATTCGCCCTCCGGCAAACCCGGCCAGTAGGTGCCGAACATTTTGTCCCAGAAAATGAACGTGCCGCCGCAGTTTTTATCCGCGTAGAAACGGTCATTCACGTGATGCACGCGGTGATGGGAAGGGGTGACAAAAATTTTCTCGAGGAACCCGAGATTGGGCGTCAGTGCGTTGTGATTGAACAGCTGTACGCTGTAGTGCAGCAGCGACACGGCGATAAACACCGACAGCGGCACACCGGCAATTGCCAGCAGCATAAAGAACGGGATCGAGGTCAGCGACGAATACCAGGAATTACGCACGCCGAGCGACAGATTGAAGTGCTCCCCCTGATGATGCACCACGTGCACCGCCCACAGCGGGCCGAATTTATGATGCAACCGGTGCAGCCAGTAGAAACCGAAATCCCATGCCAGCAACGCGAAAAGCCACATCAGCGGCGCAGGCCAGCCGCTGACCCAGTTCAGGCTGAAATGCGTGACAACCAGCCCGTAACAGAAAATCTCCAGCCCGCGAAACAGCCACAACATCACATGACCGGAGTTGAGGTTAAACATCACATCGCGCCAGTTAACCGGCTCTTTGCGCAAATACTGCAACAGGCAGGCTTCGCCTAACACCACCACCAGCATAAAGATGATCGGAATAATTAAATCAACCATGAGCACTTTCCTTGTGACCAGACGGCGTAATCAACATGAACCGCCACAGCAGCGCGCCGACGCCAAGTGCCAGACCGGCACCGCTCAGCAGATCGACAAACAGATGGCGACGTAACTGTAAAATTGAGAACCCGATAGCCAGGCACCACAGCATATACAGGCCGGTTTTCCAGAGATGGCGGCTGCTCAGCGCCCAGACGGAGAGTACGGTCAGCGCCATGTGCAGCGAGGGCAGGCAGTTCTGGCGCGAGTCAACGGCGGCTAACGCCGAGAGCATCCGCGCACTGAGCGAGTCTTCTAAGAATGCGGGGTACACCAGGGTGGTCGGCCAGAGGAGATAAACCATCCCCGAGAGCAGCGCAGTGAGCATCATCGCATTACGCAACCAGCGCAGCCGGTGTGCCGGGCAGGTCAGGTAAGCCAGCGGGATGATGATGAAAAACGACAGATACAGCCAGATGCCGCCGGGGCTGAACGGGATCATCCGGTCAATCACCGAGGGCTTCAGCACGGTGCCCGCGGTCTGAAAAGTATCCGTCAGATGATAAACCACGCCGACTGCGCCCCAGCCCAGCAACATCTGCCATAAACGATTAACCATGAACGGTGTCCTTTAAGCGGGTGATCCGACGTTTTTTAAGCATGAAGTTGGCGGGAATGTTTCCTGCCCTTAGCGTCCACTGTAACTGAGAAAGGTCCACGCCCTGTACAGCGAAATGCTGCTCCAGCCGGGTTTTACACAGGGCCAGTTCGCTTTCGCTGCATTCGGCTTCCAGCAACAACGCGACGTCATTTTGCTGCGTCAGCCGGTAGTCTGCCGTCAGCGGCAGGGCGTTGGCGATCACCCGGTTGCAGGCATCAGCAAACATCACCTGCGGCTGCCTGTCTTTGCCCGGCAATGCCAGCCAGTCGTCGCAGCGGCCTTCGATGCGCTCGATGGACAGGGTCACGCGCCCGCACCCGCATGGCTGCTCGCGTTTCACCAGCACATCGTCCAGCCGGTAACGCACAATCGGCTGGGTATGGCGGGTAAAATCGGTAATCACCGGCACGAAGCGGCGGTCGTCTATCCACTCCGGTTCCACGTGGATAAACTCTTCATTAAGGTGCAGCGTCCCCCGCTCGCAGGTGGCGGCGAGAAAACCTTCGGTTGCCTGATAGACTTCACCCACCTGCGGGAAAACCTGCTCCAGCAGTTGACGATCCTGAGCGGTCAGCACTTCGGCAACGGAAATGACTTTGCTGACGTTGAGCGTCAGTTCGCGGTTGAGCACCGCCAGCGCCAGCTGCCGCAGTACCTGTGCCGGCGCGACAATAATGGTCGGCGCGACATTTTCCAGCCGCAGCAATTGCGGGTGAAAAGGCGCAAACAGATCGAAAAACTCAAGGGTCAGCCAGCGGTTATTCACGCTGTGGTAGAGGTTATTGTCTGCCCGCAAAAACATCGCGACGCGCTCACCGCGGCGTAACCCTTGCGGCAGCATTTTTGCCAGCATTCCGCCCGCCCAGACCTGCTGCTCATGCGGGCTGACGACGAAAATTCCGCGCTGGCCGGAGGTGCCCGACGAGAGCCCGACGCTGAACCCCTCAATCTGCGGCGTGAAATGGCGGTCGCGTTCCGCACGCTGCGCACAGGCCAGCAGCGCCTCTTTCTTCAGACCGGCCGTGTTCATCTGATCGAAATTCGCCATCATCAGGGCTTTATCCATCAGCGGCCACTGATTTTGCGGCAGGGTCGCGCAGGCCTTAAACCACGGGCTCTTTGCCAGCGTTTTGCGGGCAAACTGACGCAGTTTTTTCTGTTGCCACGCCAGCAACGCTTCGCGGTTGTCAAACACCAGCCGGCGGGTGCGCAGGTAGTGCCACAGGGTTTTCAGCGGGATCATAAATCCCCCTCGTGGCACAGGTGGATCTTCACATTGCCGCTCAGATAAAGCTGGTTCAGGCGGCGCAGCGTTTCGTAATACGCGGCGCTGTTGTCCATCACCAGATGCGCCATACGCGACGGCCCGCGCAGACTTTCGTAACTTTTCGGCGACCAGGCTGCGTCGCTGGCGAGCAGCTCCCAGCCGGAATCAGTGAGAACAAATGCGCCGATATGTCCGGCAGCATGTCCCGGCAGCGGCACCAGAATAATTTCATTGTCGCTGCCAGGCAGGCTGTATCCGCCCTCAAAGGGGGCGAGCGCGGCGGGCAGGGGCGTTTCCTCCATGGCTTCCATCCATTGCAGCCCGGTTTCGAAATCGTCCGGGATAAGCCCCGGTACGAACGCGTTTTTCAGGGCGGCCAGGCCACGAAGTTTACGGGTGCGGATCCAGCCGTCCATGCTGCTGATGGCAGGCACGCCGCTGAAGTCCCGCAGCCCGGCGATATGGTCCCCGTGAAAATGCGAAATGATCAGCGCCGTGATATCCGCGGGAGAAATTCCCCGATCCGCCAGCTGACGGAACAGCGCATCCCGTGAGTCGAAATGCACCGGCGTGGTCGCCCGGTACAGGCGGTAAATGCCTTTGGACGTGTAATGTTCAAAATGGTCGGCGTAGCCGGTATCCCACAGCCAGCGCTTGCCCTGCGCCTCTAACAGCCATGCCCGCGCGGGGAATTTACACACCCGCCAGCCCGCGCCTTTGAGGGCCATACAGCCGGGATGCAGGCAATAGCCCACGTCAAAAGCGGTGAGATTAGCCACGGTGCACTCCTTTATTTTCCCGCATCGCCTGCGCCGTCAGCCCGATGGCCTGTTGCATGGAATACACAGGCCGGTAGTGCAGCTCGCTAATCGCACGGGCCTGGCTCAGCGTCATATCATAATTCACCGCGCCGACGCTGTAGCGGGTCAGCAGCGGTTCGCGCCCGCGCGCCTGAGCCAGCAGCTCCATGCCGCTCGCCACGCCATAAAGCAGCCGGTAAGGCACAGGCCGGAGGGTGAAACGGATCCCGAGCTGTTCATTCAACAACTGATGCAACATGTCACCCAGGCGCTCAGGTTGCTGATTGGTAATGTTATAGACCGCCGCCGGGGGAAGATGTGGCTGAGCAGTGGCCTGCCACATGGCTTCGACGACGTTGAGCGAAAAGGTCAGGTCCAGCAGCGTTTCACCGCCGCGCGGCAAGCGCAGCACGCCTTTATTCAGGCGGATTTGCTCAAGAATGCGCGGAACGATCACCCGGTCATGTGCGCCGAACAATCCGCGCGGGCGAAGCACGGTAAAACGTGTTGCCGGAAATTGCTGCTGGCGCTGCGTGATGCAACCCTCCGCCAGAAATTTGCTGCGGGCGTAATGGTTAGCGAAGCGTTTCGCGCGATAACTTTCATCGATATCGGCGTGGTGCTTGAAATCAAAATAGACGGCGGGCGTGGAAATATGCACGAACCGCGGCACACCGGCCTGCCCGGCGGCCAGCGCCAGCCGGTCGGTGAGATCCACGTTGGTGCGCATAAAGTCAGACGCTTTGCCCCACGGCGACGATTTGGCCGCACAGTGCCAGACGGCGTCACAACCCTGCACCAGCGAGGTCAGCTGCGCCGGAGTCGCAGAGTCGAGATCGACAAAGCGGAAATCCGCCCCTGCGTCGGTGAGCATTTTCCCGACCACAAGATCACGGCCCGCCGCCACCGCCTGATGCCCGGCAGCCAGCAACCACTCAGTGGCATTGCGCCCGAGCCCGCTGGTGGAGCCTGTCACTAAAATTTTCATGGGATCAGCACCATGCCGCCGAGCGTCAGACCGGCCGCGGTGCCCACCAGCGCCACCGGTTTTCCCGGCGAAAAGCGATCGTGGGTGAGGGCATAATGCAGCGCGGTCGGGATAGACGCTGATACCTGATTGCCGTGATGACGGTAGATATCAATCAGCACGTCTTCCGGAATGTTCAGCCGGCGGCGCATGTGTTCGAGTGAAACATGGCTGGCCTGATGCGGCACCACGGCCGCCAGATCGCCCTGCGCGCACTGCGCGGCAGACAATAACCGCGCCCAATACTCTTCGATCAGTGCAGCGGCGAGGCGGAACAGGCGCTTGCCGTCCATATGAAATAAAAAGTCACTGTCGGCGATCCCCGCACGGGGATTGCGTCGGGTACCGCCTGCGCGGATATGGCACAGATCCACACCGGCCGGATAGGTTTCCATCAGGCAGGAGAGAATGCCGCTGCGACCATCGCCCCGTTCGACAATGGCGCAGGCTGCGCCGTCGCCCAGAATAATCGACGATTCTTCATGTGCCCAGTTGATGCCCCGCGACGCCAGTTCCGCACTGACAATCGCTATCCGCTGGTAAGCACCGGTATTGAGCAAACCGGCGGCGACCTGCAACGCTGAAATGAAGCTGACGCAGCTGGCGTTAACATCAAAGGTGCTGATGCCTTCACGCAGCGGCGAGGCTTTCAATACGTGCGCCGCGCTGTAAGGCAGCGCCTGCACCGGGATCGCGGAGGCGAAAATCAGCAAATCAACGGAGTCTGCCGCAATATTTCCGCGTTCAAGCGCATCGGTGATGGCGGCCACCGCAAGCTGAACCTGCGAGGCGCGGTCATCGCCATGGAAACGGTATTCCACGCCCGAACGCTGTTGCACATACCCTGCGGATTTCCCGAGCCGGACATCCAGTTCAGCCGATGTCACTTTATGCGCCGGGAGTGCCGCACCCGAGGAAATGATTTTAAGCGGCACCAGCGATGGCGCTGCAGGTAAATTCCTTAAAGAATCCACATATATCCTTATGTATTTTCGATTATTTTAGCCGGTGGTGAGTGCAAATAACCCCGGAAGGATGTGGCGGATATATTACCTGTTTTGCCCCTTTTGGGGTACATAAGCACACACGATTTAAGTGCCGCAAGTCAGCCAACGCTTCTCGCTGCAACGGACTGCAAACCCTAAAAACTCTCTGGAAGCAGTATCCCATTCTCGTTAATTGCCTGTTTATTCTGCAGGGATATCCCGTTAACGTCTGGTCGCGGCGGTAAAACCCGCCACCGTTGCCACTGTCGGGCTGGCCGGAGGAGACGTAAAGCGTCCTGCTCCCGCCTGAGTTCCTCTTAATAGTGTAGGAACTAAAAGGGCAACGTGTGCCGCAAACGGAGTTTCGACGTGCAGTGTGGTTCGCTTTACCACTTTCAGGAGAGAGCTGTATGAAAAAGGACTGGCATCAGGCAGACATCATCGCTGCGATTAAAAAGACGGGCACAACCATGTCCGCCGTTTCCCGCCACGCCGGGCTGAGTTCCACCACGCTGTCGAATGCTTTGACGCGCAGGTGGCCCAAAGGCGAAAGGTTGATTGCGGAAGCCATCGGCGTCAAAGCCGAAATCATCTGGCCGAGCCGTTACAGTTAAAGGAAATACGGCTGACGGCACAAACCGAAATATGCCTGGTTTGGTTTTGTGGGGGCTGAAGGTAGGACGAGGGTTCGATTCAGAAAGGGTGCTGAGCAAGACGGCGTTTCAACCGCCCGTCTTTCAGGCTTTTTCCTGTTCAACGGGGGCCGGGCCACGGAATGCCCGGCGCCATTCACTTGGGCTGATGCCGAATCTGGCCTTGAAACTCTGGCGGAAGGAGACAGGCGACTGAAAACCGGTCATGTCGGCCACGCTTTCAATACTGCTGTTCGTGGTTTCGAGCAGCTCCTGGCTTCTCTGAAGACGCTCGGCGTTCAGCCATTCTCCCAGCGTGGTGCCGGTTGCTTTGAGAAAATGACGGGTCAGCGTCCGCCTGCTCATGCTGACAAAGCTTGCCAGTGAATCGAGATCGTGAGGCTTGTTCAGATTGCGCCGCAGGTACTCTATCAGCTCGTTCATTTTGCCGTCCCGCGTAGAAACCGGGACCGGACGTTCAATAAACTGCGCCTGACCGCCTTCGCGGTAGGGAGGAACGACCATTCTTCGTGCCACCCGGTTAGCCACCGCGGAACCATAATGTTCACGGATAATGTTCAGGCAGCAGTCAATACCGGCGGCGGTTCCGGCAGAGGTAATAAGACGGTCATCCGTGGTGTACAGCGAGTTGCAGTCCAGATGAACGGCAGGGAAACGCCCGATGAAATCCTGTTCATACTCCCAGTGCGTGGCGGCACGGTGTTTATCAAGCAGGCCGGAATAAGCCAGTACGTAAGCGCCAAGACACAGCCCCACCACTTCAGCGCCGCGCTGCCATGCCTTTATCAGGGCATCGAGCAATGCCTGAGAAGGGCGTTCTTCCGGGTGACGCCAGAAAGGCACGATAACAATGTCTGCCACGTCCAGTAGCTCAAGGCCATGTTTTACATTCATGGACAGGCCAATATCAGACAGGACAATGCCCGGTTGTTCAGCACAGATTTCGAGGCAGAAAAGATCCGGCTGCGGCATAGACTGCCCGAAAATAATGCAGGGCACTGAAAAGTGAAACGGGCTGAATCCGGCCGTGGCAATCACGGCAACTGTCAGTGCAGACATAGCGTTAACCTTTGCGTAAATGAAAACCACCGGATGACCGGTGGCGAAAATGCTGATATTGGCTGACCAAAGGATAACAGCTGAACGGTCGCCATGGCGTTTTTCCCCTCAGTCAGGCGCAATGATCTGTCAGAAAACCAGTGTGTCACCGTCAGCAGGAATAAGAACCTTGTCCCCAATATTGTGCTCCAGGGAGAACGCTCTCAGCTCTGCACGGGTCAGAAGACAATGGTTAATCGATTCCATGTGAGACGCGACGATGGTCGCCGTCGGCAGCATGTTAAGCGTGCGCAGCGCATCCTCTTTGCCCATGATAATCGGGCCGTAAAGATCGTTAACCGCATAGCCGATGTTGAGCACCACAATCTCCGGCCTGAAGCGTTGCAGGCTTTTGGCATAAGGTTTTACCCAGACGGTATCCCCCGCGATATAAAGCGTTTTCTCTTTGTGGTGGGTGAAGACCAACCCGCACGCATCCCCCAGAAACTCACTCCATTGAGCATCAGCGTACAGTTCATTACTGCCGTGCTGACCGTCAGTTTTATAAATCGTCAGGCCATCAACGAAATGATTTTCATCATTCAGAACACGGATGTTAAGAAAGCCCTGAGAACGCACCAGCGCCGCGTCGCGCTCATCCTGCGTGTAAATAAGCATGTCCTTGGGAACGGCCTGCTGAGCCGCTTCATCCCAGTGGTCGGTATGGGTATGGGTCAGGATAACGGCATCAACGGCCAGCAAATCCTCAACGGCCACGGGCAAAGACACCATAGGATTACGCAGGTGAGGGCGCGCATTCCCCGCAAAACCCTCCCAGGCTTCTTTTTCTGCCAGCATCGGGTCGATAAGGAATTTTTTACCGGCATATTCCAGTACCAGAGTGGCGTTGCGGATTTGCGTTAATTTCATTGATTGCTCCTGTGATTCATCTGACGTTGAGGCTGAGCCACCGTCGTTGCGGGGCTTCGGAGGGATTTACTATAAGAGGAGGGAGGGGCTGGCTGTGACATGCCCACAGGTCATTCGTCGATGAAATCAGGTCAATCGTAAGGGGAAATGTGTTACCGGCACAATGCCGCAGCCAGAGGGCCGGTTTAAACGTCATCAGGGGGCGGTGTTGTTGCGTTGCGCTTTTCGCGTGCTATCAATGTCTGGCAGGGAGTGTGGTGAAGTGAAAAGCGGGGTGAGTGTTGAGGGGAAAGTGTTCCCCCCGACTCTGTTTCGGTCTACACGGAGATCTTACGGACACTTTGTCCTGTCACCGTTTCCAGACCGTTTGCACCGTAGAATTTCTGCGACTGGCTGGCGTTGAGGATCGCCAGAGCTTCGGTGTTGTAGTCGATCTGTTTACCCAGCAATAATCCATTGTGCCGGTTGATCTGACTCAGATTGGTGGTCATCTGCACCACCTGCTTCCACATTGCAGCGATTTCTGGCTGACGTGAGTAGGGGGCGGATTGTTTCAGGCGTTCGTCGTGCTGACGACGTTGTTTATCAAGATAGTCTACCGTGGCCAGTAATGAGCTTTTCTGCTCGGTAATGTGTTGCAGGGCCGCTCCGTTAACGCGGCCTGAGCACAGTATCGTTTGTTCGTGATTAATCACTTGATCCAGCGCCTGCAACGTTTCAACCAGGGTAGTCATGGTCTTGATAAAGTTCTTCATCGGGCCTAATTACCTTTCAACTTAAAAATCTTTGAGATAATCCTGTGTATCTTGCAACAGCGCATCGGCAATTTTGCCTGTGTCCATTGTCAGTTTACCATCACGGATCGCCTGCTTAAGCTCGTCTACACGGGCTGAATTGATATCTTGCGCGCTTGACTGCGTCAGCGAGGTTTGTGCTTCGCTGAGGGTCACTGCGGTACCGCTGGTTTTGGTGCCTGAAACGGTTTCTTCTTTACGCGTATTCTGCACGGCGTTTTCAGAAGGGTCGCGTTGCTGGATCGGGCTGAGAGGCGAAACGCCTTGAGTACGATCAATAGCCATAATTTTTTCTCCGGTAATTGCCTGTTCTGCCACGTTTATTCACTTCACAGGCCGATGATGCAGGCTTGTGTGTAACACGAGGCGGTCAGGGCAACAGTAGGGTCTCACCCTAAAAATGCCGTCGTGTGACGACTCTGATACGTGTGTTATCGACATGTGGCGCAATAACTTTAACCTTATTGCCGAAAAAGTGACAATTTATCACTAAATCTCCACGGTGACAGACCCGTCTGAACCCACAGTACCATTGACGATCACCCCTGACGGCATTCTGATCCGGACTGATTCATTCGCTGCGGCATTGTTCATCGCTTTACCGGCGCTGGATACGTTAAACCCGCTGCCCGTTGCCTGAACCTGTACCTCCTGCCCGGCGTGCACCATCCACGGACGGCGCAGCATCGAGAGCGTCAGCGGCTGGCCGATGTTGATGTTACGCAGGGTTACGCCGTTCAGCGCCAGTTTGCTGTCTAAAACTGCTTTCGGCGGCAGAAGATCCAGTCGTCCGGTCTTTTGCTGCATATCTGCTTCTGCCAGGTGCGCGCCGGCAGGCACGTTTTTGGCCGCCACCCAATAGGTTCCGCTCACCTGCACTTTCGTCTGTACGTAGCTTTTTTTGCCATTGCAGTTCACCGCCACCGACACATTGCCCCAGGTGCGGCTGTTCGGCGAAAGCATAAACTGCGGCGCGAGGCACTGCGGCTGCCGCGCGGCGGGCGTTGTCACCACCACCGTCACCTGCATTCCGCTTTCACTGAATTGCTGGCGGAAAAACTGCTGGATTTGCGACGTCAGCAAGGTGTCGCTGTTGGCTGAAACAGGCGCGCTTCTCACCGGTGCCGTCTGGGCAATGCTCATTTCACCGGACAGTGCCCCGAGAAGGATGCAACCCAGCGTGATACCCGTATGACGCAATGTCAGCCTGTTCATTCGCGATTCATCCTGATGGCAAAAAGTCTACTGGCGACAAGTCTACCCGCACTTTTCAATTCCTAAAGGGACAAATAGCGCCCGATTTTATGCTTATTCAGACGATAGGTTATTGACACCCGCAATTATGCTGTCCGCTCCAAAATCTCATTTGCGGAGGGCGCATGCTCGACAAATTGAACGCCGCACTACAGTTCCAACAGGAAGCGCTCAACCTGCGCGCCCAGCGGCAAGAAATACTTTCAGCCAATATCGCCAACGCCGATACCCCAGGTTATCAGGCGCGCGATATCGATTTCGCCAGTCAGTTACAGAAAGTGATGGAGCAGGGCCGCGCCAGTGGCAGCGGTATGTCTTTGTCACTGACCTCTGACCGCCACATTCCGGCATCGAACGTCCAGGCAGCCGATATGGATTTGATGTACCGGATCCCGGATCAACCTTCAGCGGACGGTAACACAGTCGATATGGACCGTGAACGTACCAACTTCGCCGATAACAGCGTGCGCTATCAGACCGATTTGACCGTCCTCGGCGGACAGGTCAAAGGAATGATGTCGGTGCTGCAAGGATAATTGCTCATGTCGATGCTTGGTATTTTTGATATCGCCGGTTCTGCGCTGGCTGCGCAGTCTCAGCGTCTGAACGTCAGCGCCAGTAACATGGCCAACGCCGACAGTGTCACCGGCCCTGATGGTCAGCCTTACAAGGCAAAACAGGTGGTCTTTCAGGTGGATGCTGCACCTGGACAGGAAACCGGTGGAGTGAAAGTGGCGCAGATCGTTGATGATCCTGCGCCGATGCGCATGGTGTACGAGCCGGGTAATCCGATGGCGGATGCCAAGGGTTACGTGCAGATGCCAAACGTAGATGTGGTCAGCGAAATGGTCAACACCATCTCCGCTTCCCGCAGTTATCAGGCCAACGTCGAGGTGCTCAATACCACCAAGTCGTTGATGATGAAAACTCTGACTCTGGGTCAATAGCGGAGCGCACCATGGCAATTACCACGTCGATTAACGACACCACGGATAACACCATCGCGGCCACCGCTGCGACGTCCACCACGGGAAGCTCGGCTGACGATCTCTCCAGCAGTTTTCTGACCCTGTTAGTGGCTCAGCTGAAAAACCAGGATCCCACCAATCCGATGGATAACAGCCAGCTGACCACCCAGTTAGCGCAAATCAGCACCGTGAGCGGCATTGAAAAACTGAACACGACGCTGGGCAGCATTTCCGGGCAAATCACCAACGGCACCTCAGTTCAGGCAAGTTCGCTGATCGGCCACGGAGTGATGGTTTCCGGCAGCACTATTTTGGTCGGCAGCGACACAGACGGCACCGTCAGCACCACGCCATTTGGCCTGGAGCTGGAAAGCGCGTCAGACAACGTGACCGCCACCATCACCGATTCTACGGGCAAAGCCGTGAAGACCATCAGCCTGGGTTCCCAGACTGCCGGTGTCCACAGCTACACCTGGGATGGCACGCAGGACGACGGCACCAAAGCCCCGAACGGCAGCTATTCCTTCAGCATCAATGCGCTGAATAACAATCAGCAAATGGTGGCAACACCGCTGAACTATGCACTGGTCAACGGCGTGATCAACAGCAAAACCGGCACCTCGCTGGATCTCGGTGTACGCGGAACGACGACAGTCGATCAGGTAAGACAGATTTTGTAATCGTTTTGCTCCTTCCTCTGCAAAGGGGGAGGCGGGGAGTGTGTATTGCGGGTCGCGCCTGCGCAGCCGTGATACCGCCCCCCAACCCTCACCGTTGCCGGAGAGGGAGCCAAAGACGCCTCTTCGCAGGGGAGGAGCTAAAGATGCATAAACACTACACAGTAAACTGGAGCTAACATGAGCTTTTCACAAGCAGTCAGCGGCCTGAGCGCAGCATCGTCCAACCTGGACGTGATCGGTAACAACATCGCCAACTCCGCGACCGTGGGTTTCAAAACCGCGACCGCTTCTTTTGCCGATATGTTCGCCGGTTCACAAACGGGGATGGGCGTTAAAGTCGCCGCAGTCACACAGAATTTCAATGACGGTACCACCACCACAACGTCCCGTGGTCTGGACGTTGCACTGAGCGGAAACGGGTTCTTCCGTCTGGCCGACAGCAGCGGCACCGTGTATTACTCGCGTAACGGCCAGCTGTCTCTCGACGCTAACCGTAATCTGGTGAACATGCAGGGTCTGAGCGTGACCGGTTATCCGGCCACCGGCACACCGCCGACTATCGCGGCCGGTGCGCAACCTGTTGCCCTGAGCGTGCCAACCACCATGATGAGCGCCAAATCGACCGTGGGTGGCACAATGGTAGCCAACCTGAACTCAACGGATACCGCGCCGAAAACCGCCACATTCAACAGCAGCGATGACACCAGCTACAACTACGTCAACAGCATCACGACGTATGACTCACTGGGTAACGCGCACGATAACAACGTCTACTTCGTGAAGTCGGCCACCCTGGCGAACAGCTGGGATGTCTACTCGCAGGACGGCAGCGTGGCAGGTTCAACCGCCGCCAAAATCGGCTCTCTGAACTTCACCACCAGCGGCGCACTGACCAGCACCAGCTCCGCCACTGGCGCTGCGCAAACCGGTCTGACCCTGACCTTACCGATGGACACCGCCACCAACGGCGCGGTCCCCGGGCAGACCGTTGCACTGGACTTCACCGGCAGTATCCAGCAGAGCACCGGCAGCAACAGCATCGGTTCCCTGACGCAGGATGGCTATGCCGCAGGCCAGATGACCGGTTACACCATCAATAACGACGGCACCATCACCGGCACTTACTCCAACCAGAAAACGCAGTTACTCGGCCAGATCGTGCTGAGCTCCTTCTCTAACCCGGAAGGCCTGAAATCTGAAGGCGATAACGTCTGGACTGCCACTTCCTCTTCCGGTCAGCCCGTAAACGGCATCGCCAGCGAAGGCGGTTTCGCCAGCATCACCAGTGGCGCGCTGGAATCTTCCAACGTCGATCTGAGTGCCGAACTGGTGAACATGATCGTTGCTCAGCGTAACTATCAGTCGAATGCGCAAACCATCAAAACTCAGGACTCCATCCTGAACACGCTGGTTAACCTGCGCTAACGCGCGATAAAACTCGATAGGGCAGCACTATGGATCACGCTATCTACACCGCGATGGGCGCAGCCAGCCAGACGCTGGTTCAGCAGTCGGTCACGTCAAGTAACCTGGCAAACGCCTCGACGCCGGGATTTCGTGCGCAGCTTTTAGCGATGCGCGCGGTACCGGTGGACGGCCAAAGTCTGGACACCCGCACACTGGTCACCGCGTCCACGCCGGGCGCAGACATGTCGCAGGGGAAACTTAACTACACGGGCCGTCCGCTGGATGTTGCCTTACAGCAGGACGGTTTCCTCGCGGTGCAGATGCCTGATGGCTCTGAAGCCTATACCCGTAACGGTGACATGCAGGTGTCTCCCACTAACCAGCTGACCGTTCAGGGTCATCCGGTGATGGGCGACAACGGGCCGATTGAAGTGCCGCCCAACTCGCAGCTGACCATCTCTGCGGACGGCACCATTGCCGTGCTGGAAGCCGGCGCTGATCCCAACACCATGGGGCAGCTCGGTAAACTGAAACTGGTAAAAGCCACCGGGAGCGAAGTGACGCGAGGCGATGACGGCATGTTCCGTCTGACGCCGGAAACGGCACAGGCCCGTGGGAATGCGCTTGCCGCCGACCCGACCATTCACGTGATGCCCGGAACCCTTGAAGGCAGCAACGTGAAACCGGTCGAAACCATGGTTGACATGATCGCCAACGCCCGTCGCTTTGAGATGCAGATGAAAGTCATCCACAGCGTCGATGAAAATGAACAACGCGCCAATAATCTGCTGTCACTGACCTGATGATGGCAGAGGAGTAACGACATGATCCCATCGCTTTATATCGCGAAAACCGGTCTGGATGCACAGCAGACCAATATGGACGTCATCGCCAACAACCTGGCGAACGTCAGCACCAACGGCTTTAAACGCCAGCGTGCGGTTTTTGAAGATTTGCTGTACCAGACAATCCGCCAGCCGGGTGCGCAGTCGTCTGAACAGACGAACCTGCCATCCGGTTTGCAGATCGGTACCGGTGTTCGCCCTGTCTCCACAGAACGTCTGTTCTCGCAGGGCAACCTGTCGCAGACCAGCAACAGTAAAGATATCGCCGTAAAAGGTGAGGGCTTCTTCCAGGTCCAGCTGCCTGACGGCACCACCGCCTATACCCGTGACGGCTCTTTCCAGGTGGATCAGAACGGTCAGCTGGTGACATCCAGCGGCTATCAGGTCATTCCTGCGATCACCATCCCGACCAACGCGCTCAGCATGACCGTTGGCCGTGACGGGATCGTCAGCGTCACCCAGCAGGGGCAGACGGCGGCCCAGCAGGTCGGTCAGCTGACGCTGAGCACCTTTATCAACAACAGCGGCCTGGAATCTATGGGTGAAAACCTGTACCAGGAAACCCAAAGCTCCGGCGCGCCGACAGAAAGCACGCCGGGTCTGAACGGCGCTGGCCTGTTGTATCAGGGCTATGTTGAAACCTCGAACGTTAACGTGGCGGAAGAACTGGTCAACATGATCCAGACGCAACGTGCGTACGAAATCAACAGTAAAGCGGTGTCCACATCGGACGAAATGCTGCAGAAACTTTCGCAGCTGTAATCTTTGCCGCCCTTACCGGCACTCTGCGGTCAGGGCGGGAAAAACAAGAGGACAGGGGCGGAAACGTGCCTGTCCTGTACGGTTTCTGATTCCTGTCAGGTCGATTTTTTTAAGGCGATAACTGTGGTGACCAAAAAAATAACGTCGGTAAAGACTTCTCTTGTAAACCGACCAGGCAAGCTGGCGCTGCCGCTGTTAGTGACGTTACTGGCGAACGGTTGCGCGTATTTTCCGCATACCCCGCTGGTCCCTGGCACAACCACAGCTCAGCCTGCGCCAGCCGCACCGCCGGTTCCTAACGGTTCGATTTTCCAGTCAGTTCAGCCGATGAACTACGGTTATCAGCCTTTGTTCGAAGACCGCCGTCCGCGCAATATCGGCGATACCCTGACCATTGTGTTGCAGGAAAACGTCAGTGCGAGCAAAAGCTCCTCGGCCAACGCCAGCCGCAACGGCTCCACCAAGTTTGGCTTTGATACCACACCGCGTTATCTGGAAGGCCTGTTCGGCAACGCCCGTGCGGCGGTGGATACCTCCGGCGATAACACCTTTGCGGGCAAAGGGGGCGCAGCGGCCAATAACAGCTTCACCGGCACATTGACCGTGACCGTCAGCGAAGTGCTGGCAAACGGCAACCTGAAAGTGGTCGGTGAGAAACAGATCGAAATTAATCAGGGAACTGAGTTCATCCGGTTCTCCGGTGTCGTCAACCCACGCACCATCAGCGGCGCGAATGCGGTGATCTCCACACAGGTGGCGGATGCGCGTATCGAGTACGTGGGCAATGGCTACATCAATGAAGCGCAGAACATGGGCTGGTTGCAGCGGTTCTTCCTAAACTTATCGCCGTTATAACGAGGCAATCATGCGAAAAATTCTTTCCGGTATCTTCTGTCTGGCGATGTCCGCCCTGGTGATACTGCCCGCATCAGCCGATCGTATTCGTGATTTGACCACGGTACAGGGCGTGCGTGATAACGCCCTGATCGGCTACGGCTTAGTTGTCGGCCTCGACGGTACCGGTGACCAGACCACGCAGACGCCTTTCACCACCCAAACGCTGACCAACATGCTCTCGCAGCTGGGGATCACCGTTCCCGCTGGCACCAACATGCAGCTGAAAAACGTTGCCGCGGTGATGGTAACCGCCAAGATGCCACCGTTCTCCCGCGCCGGTCAGGCCATCGACGTGGTGGTGTCCTCTATGGGTAACGCCAAAAGTATTCGCGGCGGCACCCTGCTGATGACCCCGATGAAAGGGGTGGATAATCAGGTTTACGCGCTGGCGCAGGGTAACGTGCTGGTCGGCGGTGCCGGGGCTTCTGCCGGGGGCAGCAGCGTGACGGTTAACCAGGTGTCCGGCGGACGTATCACCGGCGGCGCTACCATTGAACGCGAACTGCCAAGCACCTTCGGCACCGAAGGCGTGATCAGTCTGCAACTCAATGACGAAGATTTTAATCTGGCGCAGCAAGTCAGCGATGCCATCAACCGTCAGGGAATGGGCGTGGCCTCTGCGCTGGATTCTCGCAATATTCAGATTGTGGTGCCGCGCGGCAATGTCTCGCAGGTACGCATTCTGGCGCAGATTCAGAACATTGAAGTCAACGTCGGGCCGATGGATGCGAAAGTGATCATCAACTCCCGTACCGGCTCGGTGGTGATGAACCGCGACGTGACGCTGGACAGCTGTGCCGTCGCGCAGGGCAACCTTTCCGTGGTGGTGGATCGCCAGAACGACGTCAGCCAGCCGAATACGCCATTCGGTGGCGGTCAGACGGTGGTGACGCCAAACACCAATATTTCGGTGCGTCAGTCCGGCGGCTCAATCCAGCAGGTGCGTTCGAGCGCCAGCCTGAATAACGTGGTGCGTACCCTGAACGCGTTAGGCGCGACGCCTATCGATCTGATGTCTATTTTGCAGGCCATGAAAACAGCCGGTTGCCTGCGCGCTGATTTGGAAATTATCTGATGAGCGATCTGATGTCGATGTCCGGGGCCGCGTATGACGCGCAGTCCCTGAACAAACTGAAGCGGGATGTGGCGCAGGATCCTCAGGCGCACATCCGGGAAGTGGCGAAACAGTTTGAAGGGGTGTTCGTGCAGATGATGCTGAAAAGTATGCGTCAGGCCCTGCCCGAAGGCGGATTGCTCAGCAGTGAGCAAACCAAGCTTTATACATCGATGTACGATCAGCAAATTGCGCAGGACATGTCCAACAAAGGGTTGGGCATGGCAGACATGATGGTGGAACAGCTGAGCGGCGGCACCAAGCAACCCTCAGAACTGGCGGGCACCGTGCCGATGGCGCTGGACAACGAAGTGCTGAAAACCCTGCCGATTCAGGCGATGGAACAGTACCTGCGTAAAGCCATCCCGACGGCACCTGACCGCACCACCAGCGGCGCGCCGTTGTCTCAGGGCAGCGGCCAGTTCGTCTCAAACCTGAGCATTCCGGCGCAGGTGGCCAGTAAAGACAGCGGCATCCCGCATCAGCTGATCATGGCGCAGGCCGCGCTGGAGTCCGGCTGGGGGCAACGTGAAATTCCCACCAGCGACGGCAAACGCAGCTTTAACCTGTTCGGCATCAAAGCCGGCAGCAGCTGGGACGGCCCGACCACCCACATCACCACCACCGAATATTCCAACGGTGTGGCGAAAAAAGTCCAGGCCAGCTTCCGCGTTTACGGCTCTTATGTGGAAGCCATCAGCGATTACATTAAATTGCTGACCAATAACCCGCGCTATGCGCAGGTCGCCTCGGCCAGCACGCCTGAACAGGCGGCACATGCGCTGCAAAAAGCGGGCTATGCCACAGACCCGAATTACGCCGACAAACTGGTGAGTGTTATCCAGAAAATCAAAGGCGCGGGCGAGCAGGCAGTGAAAGCCTACAGCCATGATCTCAAAGATATTTTCTGATATGCACGTTCTAAATGGCAACCTCCTCTCAGACCTGGAAAAAGTTTGAAAGCGGTTGCCATTTTTTTCTCAAGTTTTCGCAGTCGAAGCCGATAACCAGATCAATATGGGAAAAGGGCCAGCCCCCGACCCGAACCCTTTAATTATCCGGCGGTAAAATTTTACACCGGCAGCCAAAAGGTCACTCATGTCCAGTAGCTTAATCAATACCGCAATGAGCGGACTGAACGCAGCGCAGGCTGCGCTCAGCACCACCGGTAATAACATCGCAAACGTCAGTGTGGCCGGTTATAACCGCCAGACAACGATCATCAATCAAAGCAACGGCACCGCGACGGGCGCAGGCTATATCGGTAACGGCGTCACCGTCACTGGCATCAACCGCGAGTACAACGCCTTTGTGGTGACGCAGTTACTGGGTTCCAGCGCCACCAGCAGCGCGTTATCGACCCAACTGGGCCAGGCAAGCTCCATTGATGACTTGCTGGGTGACAGCTCAACGGGCATTGATGCCACCATGGCGACCTTCTTCAAGGGCCTGCAAACCCTGACCAGCAACGCCAGCGACAGCTCCGCACGTCAGGCCGTGTTGGGCGAAGCACAAGGGCTGACCGCGCAGTTCAACAGTTCAGCAAAATACCTGAACGACATGAACACCGCCGTTAACCAGCAGATCTCGCAGAACGTTGACCAGATCAACACGTTCGCCTCGCAGATTGCCAAATTGAACACGCAGATCACCACCACTCGCGGCAGCACCGGGCAGGAGCCTAATGCGCTGCTCGATCAACGCGATCAGCTGGTCAGCAAGCTCAACGACATTACCGGTGTCACCGTCACCCAGCAGGATGGCGATACCTACAACGTCTCCTTTGCCAACGGCGTGCCACTGGTGAGCGGTGGAAATGCTAAAACTGTGGTGGCCGTCGCCTCCAGTGCAGATCCGACCAAAATGACCGTGGGCATGACGCAGCCGGATGGCTCCGTGTCACAGATCCAGGAAAGCCGCATGACCACCGGTTCTCTCGGTGGCGCGTTGTCTTTCCGCAAAGATAACCTGGAACCGGCCATCAACCAGTTAGGGCAGTTAGCGCTGACGATGGCTGACAGCTTCAACACCACCAACAAAGCCGGTTTCGACCTCAATGGCACCCAGGGAACGGATTTCTTCACCTTCACCGGCGCGACCACGGTAGGTAACACCAAAAACCAGGGTACAGCGGATGTGAGCGTGGCCTACACCGACACGTCAGCGGTTAAAGCCAGCGATTACACCATGGCTTATAACGGCAGCAGCTGGGATGTGACCCGCGTTTCCGACGGGGCGAAAATCACGCCGACCACTGGCCCGAATGACAGCAACGGTAACCCGACGATGGAATTCGACGGCCTGTCCGTTTCTGTCAGCGGCACCCCGTCAACCAAAGACAGTTTCACCATCAAAACGGTGAGTAATGTGGCGGGCAGTGTGAATGTCGCGATCAGCGATTCTTCACTGATCGCCGCTGCGGGCTCAGCAGACACCGGCGTCAGCGATAACACCAACGCGCAGAAAATGCTGAATCTGCAAACCGCCAAACTGGTGGAAGGTAAATCAACCTTGTCCGGCGCGTATGCCAGCCTGGTCAGCAACGTGGGGAACCAGGTCAGCACGCTGACTACCACCAACACCGCGCAGGCCAACATTGTGACCCAGCTGACCGCACAGCAGCAGTCTATCTCCGGGGTTAACCTCGATGAGGAATACGGCGATCTGCAACGCTACCAGCAATATTATCTGGCGAACGCGCAGGTCGTGCAGACGGCTTCGACGATTTTCGACGCGATCATCAACCTTCGCTGATACCGCCGCCTTCAGGCCGCTGGTGTTTAGAACGTATTATTTGAACTGATAAGGAACTGATGCCATGCGCCTTAGTACCAATATGATTTATCAACAAAACATGGATGCGGTTCTGGATGGTCAGAACCGTTTTCAGGCCACCGGTTTACAGCTGTCTACCGGTTCTAAAGTGAGCAAGCCTTCGGACGATCCGCTGGCGGCATCGCAGGCCGTATTGGTTCGTCAGGCTTCGGCTGAAAACAAACAGTTTTCAGTGGCGCGCACTTTCGCTAATCAGAGCATGAGTCAGGAAGAATCGATTCTCTCCAGCGTGACCAGCACGATTCAGGACGCGCAGACGCTGATCGTTCAGGCCGGTGACGGCTCGTTAAGCGATGACGACCGTTCTTCTCTGGCGACCAAACTCGAAAGCCTGAAGTCTCAGCTGCTCAACATGTCGAACAGCACCGACGGTAATGGCCGCTATATTTTTGCCGGTTATAAGAGTGATACACCGCCGTTTACGCAAGATGCGACCACGGGTGCGGTGTCTTATTCGGGCGGCAAGACGGCCATCACTCAGCAGGTGGATGCCAGCCGTACCATGACCATCAACCACACCGGTAATGAAGTTTTCCAGACCCTGACCGGTGATGCGAAAGCGGAACCCAACGGCGACCCCAGCGAACCCGATATCTTCAAAACCATTGATGGTGCGCTGAAAGCCCTGAAAACGCCGTCTGCGGATTACACCACCGACACCGAGTACACGGACGCGATTGGTAAAGCCAACCGTGGTCTGAGCAACTCGCTGAACAACGTGTTGTCTGTGCGTTCAGAGCTGGGTACGCAGATGAGTGAGCTGGACACGCTGGATACGCTCGGTGATAACCGTGAAGTCACCAACGCCAGCAAGCTGAGTGATTTAGTGGACACTGACTGGACGTCAGCAATTTCGACTTATACGCTGCAGCAGGTTGCGCTTCAGGCGTCTTATAAGACGTACAGCACCATGCAGGGCATGTCACTGTTTCAGATGAATTCGTAATCCCTCCTGCGCGGCTTCGCGCAAGACATCTCCTCTTCGTTATCGACTGCCTGCCCGTTTTAACGCGGGCAGGCAGGCTCTTTTCTGACTGTGCTTAAACCGGGTACTTTCAGTTTTGTATGTCACTTTTTCTAAGGTTGAAGTGACATACTCTTTTTCCTCGTCGTGCCTCTGGTCAGCTCATCCAAACAACGCTAACAGTACCGGGAACAGGAACGGGGCGAGCAGGGAAGTGATAATCCCGCAAATCACCAGTGCCAGTGAACTGAACGCGCCTTCCTGATAATCCATTTCCGCACAGCGTGCAGTGCCGAGTGCGTGCGACGCAGTACCCATCGCCAGGCCGCGTGACGCTTTAGTGGTGATCTTCAGCAGATTCAAAATACTGTGGCCGAAAACGGCGCCGAGGATCCCGACGAAGATCACGCACACGGCGCTGATAGCAGGAATACCGTTGATGGATTGCGCTGTCGCCATCGCAATCGGCGTGGTGACGGATTTCGGTAATACCGATGCGGCGATCTGCGGTGTTGCCCCCATCCACAAGGCAATGGCGGTGCCGGTAACCATCGCCACCACGCTGCCGATAAAGCAGATGCTGATAATGGATTTCCAGCGCGCGCGGATCTGGTGGAGCTGTTCGTAAAGCGGAAACGCCAGTGCCACCACGGCGGGTTGCAGCAAATCATTAAGGATCTTGCTGCCCGCAAAATAGCGTGCGTAAGGGATGTTGGTCACCAGCAGCAAAGGAATAATCACCACCATAGACATCAGCAACGGGTTAAGCAGCGGCATTTTGAGCCTGATCGCCAGTTTGCGGGTGGCGAAAAAGACCAGCAGCGTCAGCGGCAAAGACCAAAGAATATCAATCATTTTTTTCCTCCGCGCTTTCCTTAATTGTCCCGCGATCGCCGTGAATATAGTGGGAGCAATAGGCCACCACCAGCAGCACCACCAGCGTACTCACCAGGCAAGACACCACCAGCGGACCGAACTGCGTACGCAACTGCTCGTAATAATTCATCACCCCGACGCCGATAGGAACGAACAACAACGCCATGTAGCGGATCAGCACGTTGCAGCCGGGTTTGACCCATTTAAACGGCAGAATTTGTGTTGAGAGCAGGCAAAACAAAATCAGCATCCCGATAATGCTGCCGGGGATAGTGAGAGGCAAAAGAGAGGAAATGGCGTTACCGGCGAATAAACACAGGTAAATCAGAATAAACGCCCGAATATATTGAAATGCCAGAGAGACTGCGTTGCTCATGGTGTTTCACCCAGTTGAATGATGCATTCATCATACAATTAAGATGTGATCTGTGCCACATAACTCAGTATGAAATTTAGGAATGAAGTGTATTCCAAATGGGGGCGTCTTGGCGCGGGGAAAGTGTTAAGCAGGGAGGTGTTTAAATTCAACTTCAAGGTCAAGACCGTGGGTTGCCACCCACACCGGCCTTAGGGGTGGCTTATCGCCGCCACCCCTAAGAACCCCGGGCTCTTTTCACTGCGCGCTGCCGCTAGCAGGCTATATTCCAGCGGCTCCGGCTATTGCCGCAAACGCCGCCGCTGCGCGGTTCTCTCATTTCAGGTTCGGACCCGCTCGGAAAAATACCCTCGCGGTTTCTCACCGTTCATTCGACGTCGTTTTGAGCGCGGCCTAAGGCTATGTAAAACAAATATTTTTCTCCTTCTGCGATGTGGAAGGAGGAAAGCAGAATCAAACACATCGTTTTGACTTTAAAAATGCCATTGGCCGCGCTCAAAAATCACGCCGGAGGGAGTGGTGGAAAACCGCGCGTGTTTTTGCGCGTGTTGTAACCCGAGCGGAGGGCACCGCGCAGCGGCGGGATTTTGCGGCAATAACGGTGGCCACTGAAACATAGCCCGCGAGCGGCAGCGCGCAGTTAAAAAAAACGCGGGATTGTTAAGGGGCGCGTTTACGCCCCTTAACCCGGTGTGGGCCGGCGCCCACGACCTTGACCTTGATGCAGCGCGCAGCGGCCGGATTTTGCGGCAATAGCCGGAGCCACTGAACACAGCCAGCAAGCCCAAGGTTTTGACCTTGAAGAATTGGCTGAAGCCACTATCACATCAAGTCTTCAAGCCGCTTATACAACTCCCTGAATACCTCGCGGCGGGCGCCATACGCGGTATGTTTCTGCGCGTCGGGTTGATGCACCTGTTCAAGCGGCAGTTCCGGCAGGAAATGCTCCACCGGTTTGCCCGGATTTTCGGCGATTTGCGCCAGTCTTGCCGCGCCCAGCGCTGGCCCGACGTCGCCACCCGTGCGGTATTCCAGCGTCTGACCGCTGATATCCGCCAGCATTTGCCGCCAGTAAGGGCTGCGTGCGCCGCCGCCGATAAGCGTTATGCTTTTCGGCTTCAGGCCGGTGGCATGTAACACATCCATGCCGTCGGCGAGCGCGAAACCGACGCCTTCCAGAACCGCGCGGGCGATATCCGCCGGACCGTGCTGGTGGGTCAGGCCGAAGAGGGTGCCTTTGGCATTCGGGTTATTGTGCGGGGTGCGTTCGCCGGAAAGATACGGCAGGAACCAGACCGGGGAATCTGCCGGTGGCGTGTTCTCTGCCAGCGCGATAAGTTCTGCAACAGAAGCCGTGCCGGTGAGGTTTGCGGCCCAGTCAAGACAGGAGGCGGCGCTGAGCATCACTGACATCAGATGCCAGGTGTCGGGTAATGCATGACAGAAACTGTGAACGGCCTGCTGCGGATTACTCAGGAACCCGTCGCTGACCGCGAAATAGACGCCGGATGTACCGAGTGACAACATCGCTTGTCCGGTTTTATATAAACCGACGCCGACGGCACCTGCGGCATTATCCCCACCGCCTGCGATGACGGGCACGCAATCCATGCCCCAGCGAGCGGCCAGTTCAGGCAGCAGCTGGCCGGTGATCTCATTGCCTTCAAACAGTGCAGGCATATGCTGACGCGTCAGGCCGGTGGCGGCGAGCATACTGTCGCTCCAGTCACGGTTGGCAACGTCAAGCCACATTGTGCCAGCGGCATCAGACATGTCGCTGGCAAAAACGCCGGTCATTAACAGACGCAGGTAATCTTTTGGCAGTAATACTTTGTCGATTTTGGCAAACAAGGCCGGTTCGTTTTCACGCAGCCAAAGCAGTTTTGGTGCGGTGAAGCCCGGCATCATCAGGTTGCCGGTAATACGGCGCGAATCAGGAACGGCGGCTTCCAGTTGCTGGCACTGGCTGAAACTGCGGCCATCATTCCAGAGAATGGCCGGACGCAGGACGTTTTGCCCGGCATCCAGCACGGTTGCGCCATGCATCTGCCCGGTGATCCCGATCGCTTTAACCTGTTTTAACGGGTGACGCGTCGAGAGTGCTGAAATGGCGTTGCCGGTGGCTATCCACCAGTCGGCGGGATCTTGTTCTGACCATAACGGGTGCGGGCGGGAAAGGGTTAACGCCTCACTGTGGCTGGCAACCACCTGACCCTCTTCACTGAGTAAAATCACTTTAACGCCAGAGGTGCCGAGATCTATACCGAGATACATACCAGATTCCTTTTTATGTCAGTAGGGGGTAACCCATTCATGCCTGCATAAATAAATAACGCCCTGCGAACCGGAGGCAGGCAGGGCGTAAATCATTGCTTATGCATTAACCAAACAGATAACGGTTAACCAGATTTTCCAGACGTTCCTGCTGGCCGCTCTGGTGCTGAGGATTGATCTCATTTTGCTGCGCCATGCTGCTGAGGGATTCCAGGGACATCTTACCTTGCAGAATTTGCTGGCCCAGTTCGGTATTCCAGCCGGCGTAACGCTGCGCAACGTGTTTATCCAGTTCACGGCTTTCAATCATTCGTGCTGCCACTTTCAGCGCCAGCGCCATGGTGTCCATGCCGCCAATATGGCCGTAGAACAGATCATATTTATCGGTGCTTTGACGACGGACCTTAGAGTCAAAGTTCAGGCCGCCGGTCGTGAATCCGCCCGCTTTGATGATTTCATACATGACCAGCGCATTTTCTTCAACGCTGTTTGGGAACTGATCGGTATCCCAGCCACATTGGGGATCACCACGGTTAGCATCAACAGAACCAAAGATCCCCAGCGCAATGGCATTCGCAATTTCATGATGGAATGAGTGACCGGCAAGCGTTGCGTGGTTTGCTTCGATGTTAACTTTGATCTCTTTTTCCAGACCGAATTGTTTAAGGAAGCCGTACACCGTCGCCACATCATAATCGTACTGATGTTTGGTTGGCTCCTGCGGTTTTGGTTCGATGAGCAGCGTGCCCTGGAAGCCGATTTTGTGTTTGTGCTCAACCACCATCTGCATGAAGCGACCCAGTTGTTCGCGCTCCTGACGCAGATCGGTATTGAGCAGGGTTTCGTAACCTTCACGGCCGCCCCACAACACATAGTTTTCGCCGCCCAGTTTCTGGGTGGCATTCATTGCATTGACCACCTGCGTCGCGGCCCAGCTGTAGATTTCCGGGTTCGGGTTGGTCGCTGCACCGGCACCAAAGCGCGGGTTAGAGAAGCAGTTCGCCGTGCCCCACAGCAGTTTCACGCCGGTAGCTTCTTGTTTCTGTGCCAGAACGTCAGTCATTACCGCCAGGTTATTAACGTATTCTTTCAGGGATGCGCCTTCCGGCGACACGTCCACGTCATGGAAGCAGTAATAAGGCACGTTCAGTTTTTTGAAGAATTCGAACGCCACATCGGCTTTGGCCTTGGCCAGTTCCAGTTCGTTACCCGGCTGCTGCCATGGGCGAACAAATGAGCCCGGGCCAAACATGTCGTTGCCGTTCCAGCAGAATGTGTGCCAGTAACAGGCTGCGAAACGCAGATGCTCAGCCATGGTTTTGCCGAGGATCACTTCTTCAGGATTGTAGTGACGAAATGCCAGCGGGTTAGTGCTGTTAGCACCTTCGTAGCGAACTGCATCCAGCTTGTCGAAATATGCGTGCATTGAAAAACTCCTTGAAAACGGGCCCAGCGGGACTGGGAGGCTGAGGCCCTATCTTCGGAGTTGTGACTTCTTCTAACAATTACGTTATTTCACACTCAATTTAATAGAATTATTAAATGTGCAGTAGATCGCATAATTAACCCCATTCATCTTGCTTTTCTCTGACTTTCGCGTGATGCCTCGATAATAAAATTACTAATCAGTGTCGAATTACAATCAAACCATGATCTTCATCAAACTTCCGGAAATAAACAAAAAATCATAACGCGGTGATTAAAATCTGCAATTGCCGATTAATTATTCAGCGACAACAATCCCTGTGTCATTTCTGTACGGTTTCTCTGTATCTGCCTCTTCTTATTCTTATAAAAGGTCTGAAAAATGAAAATGAATAAAATGATTCTTTCTGCCTGTGCTGCGTTGATATTGTTCAGCCAGACAGGCATGGCGAAAGAAATAAAAATAGGTATGGCGATTGATGACTTACGTTTAGAACGCTGGCAAAAAGACCGTGATATTTTTGTGGCTAAAGCCAAAACGCTGGGCGCCGATGTTTTTGTTCAGTCGGCAAACGGTAACGAAGAAACGCAGATGGCGCAGATCGAAAATATGATCAACCGCGGCGTCGATGTGCTGGTCATCATTCCTTATAACGGCGAAGTGCTGAGTAATGTTATCGCCGAAGCCAAGCGCGAAGGCATCAAAGTGCTGGCGTACGATCGCATGATCAACAACGCTGATATCGATTTTTACATCTCCTTTGATAACGAAAAAGTCGGGGAGTTGCAGGCTCAAAGCCTGGTGGAGCGCGTTCCTCAGGGCAATTACTTCCTGATGGGCGGCTCGCCGGTGGACAATAACGCCAAGCTGTTCCGCGCCGGGCAGATGAAAGTGTTAAATCCGCTGATCAAAGACGGAAAAATCAAAATCGTCGGTGACCAGTGGGCTGACGGGTGGTTGCCGGAAAATGCGCTGAAGATCATGGAAAATGCCCTGACCGCCAACAACAACAAAATTGATGCGGTAGTGGCGTCCAACGATGCCACTGCCGGCGGAGCGGTACAGGCCTTGTCTGCGCAAGGGCTGGCGGGCAAAGTGGCGATTTCCGGTCAGGACGCCGATCTGGCGGCCATCAAACGTATCGAAGCCGGAACTCAAACCATGACGGTGTACAAACCGATCACCAAACTGGCCAATGATGCGGCAGAAATTGCCGTGCAGTTAGGTAAGGGCGAAGCACCTAAATCTAATGCCACTTTAAATAACGGGAAAAAAGAAGTGCCTTCATTTTTATTAACGCCTATTCCGGTGGATAAAAATAATATTGAAAGCACGGTAGTGGCTGACGGTTTCCATAAAAAATCAGATCTTTAATTTTTCAATATTATCTATGAAAACAACACCTCTCATTCGGTGGTGTTGTTTTTATCAGGATACTGACTATGCCAGAACAATTTGAAAAATCACCGTTGCTGGAAATGCGTAATATCACTAAAAAGTTCGGCGCGGTAAAAGCGGTCGATAATATTAGTCTTACTCTGTCTGCCGGGGAAGTGTTATCGCTGTGTGGCGAAAATGGCTCGGGGAAATCCACATTAATGAAAGTGTTATGCGGTATTTATCCCCAGGGCACTTATGAGGGCGAAATTTATTTCGCCGGTGAACGTCTGAGTGCAAAAGGCATCCGCGACACAGAACAAAAAGGTATTGCGATTATTCATCAGGAACTGGCGCTGGTGAAACAACTGAGCGTGCTGGAAAACATGTTTCTCGGCAACGAGTGGGGCCGTTATGGCCTGCTGGACACCGATAAAATGTATCTTCGCTGCCAGCGTATGCTGGCGCAGGTGAAGCTGGATATCGACCCTCATCAGCTGGTGGGCAATCTCGGATTAGGGCAGCGTCAGTTGGTGGAAATTGCCAAAGCGCTGAATAAACAGGTGCGCCTGCTGGTGCTTGATGAACCCACCGCATCGCTGACCGAAAGTGAAACGGCCATTCTGCTGGATATCATCCGGGATCTGCGTCATCACGATATTGCCTGTATTTATATCTCCCACAAACTGACTGAAGTGAAAGCCATTTCTGACAAGCTCTGTGTGATCCGCGACGGCAGGCACATTGCCACCTGCAACGCGGCCGGTACGTCAGAAAAGGAGATCATTTCCATGATGGTCGGCCGCGAATTAACGGAGCTGTTCCCGCCACGTCACCGGCAGATCGGCGCAGAGATTTTGCGTATTGAAAACCTGAACGCGTGGCATCCGGTTAACCGTCACATCAAAAGGGTCGATAACGCCGGATTCACGTTGCGTCAGGGCGAAGTGCTGGGCGTTGCCGGGCTGGTTGGGGCAGGCAGAACCGAAATGATGGAGTGTCTGTACGGTGTCTATCCGGGGCGCTGGTCGGGGGATGTCTGGCTGGAAGGCCATCAGGTGCAGATCACGGACTGTCGTGATGCTATGCGTCGCGGGCTGGCGATGGTGCCTGAAGATCGCAAACGCGATGGCATTGTGCCGGTCATGGCCGTGGGCAGCAATATTACGCTGGCAGCGCTCAGTCAGTTCAGCAGCGGCGGTGTTTTGCGCGAGGCGCAGGAGCAATTCACCATCAGCGAATCGGTGAAACAGCTAAAAATCAAAACGTCTTCATCCGAACTGGCGATTGGACGCCTGAGCGGCGGTAACCAGCAAAAAGCCATTCTGGCGCGCTGCCTGTTACTGAAACCCAAAATCCTGATCCTCGATGAACCCACGCGCGGTATCGACGTCGGGGCAAAGCATGAAATCTACAAACTCATTGGTCAGCTGGCGGCACAGGGAATGGCGATCATCGTGATTTCCTCGGAGTTACCTGAGGTGCTGGGGCTCAGCGACCGGGTGGTGGTGATGCATCTGGGACAGGTTAAAGCCTGTCTGGACAACAACAATTTAAGTCAGGAACAGGTCATGGAAGCCGCATTGAGGAGTGAAACGCATGTCTAAATTTCCCCAGCCAGGAACCCCCGCGGCTGCCACGCCGGTGGATAAGCCGGATGCCGTCTTTTCCCTGCAAAAGCTCAAAAATATTAACTTGCAGGTCTTTGTGATGCTGGCCGCCATTGCGGTGATTATTGTTTTTTTCAGCCTGACGACAGACGGCGCGTACATCAGCGCGCGAAACATTTCAAACCTGCTGCGCCAGACGGCGATCACCGGTATTTTGGCCGTCGGCATGGTTTTCGTCATTATCTCCGCAGAAATCGACCTTTCCGTCGGCTCAATGATGGGGCTGCTGGGCGGCGTGGCGGCCATTTTTGACGTCTGGCTCGGCTGGCCGCTTCCGCTGACCATTGCGGTCACACTGGTGCTTGGCCTGTTACTGGGGGCATGGAACGGTTGGTGGGTGGCCTATCGCAAAGTGCCGTCATTTATCGTTACGCTGGCAGGCATGCTGGCATTTCGCGGCATTCTGATTGGCATTACCAGCGGCACTACGGTGTCCCCGACCACGCCTGCGATGTCTTTAATCGGTCAGAGTTATCTGCCGGGTTCTTTTGGTTTTGGGATCGGTGCGGTGGCGCTGGCGCTGTTTATCGGCTGGCAGTGGCGCAGACGTAAACAACGCAGCGCGCTCGGGCTGCCGGTGGCGGCCGCCAGAACTGACGTGACCCGTCAGGCACTGACCGCCATTGTGGCACTGGGGGCGATTTATCTGCTCAACGATTACCGTGGCGTCCCTACACCGGTGCTGATCCTGGTCGCGCTGATGCTTGGCGGCATGTTTATGGCGTCACGCACGTCGTTCGGGCGTCGTATTTATGCTATTGGCGGCAACATTGAGGCGGCGCGGCTGTCGGGCGTGAACGTCGAACGCAGCAAGCTGGCGGTGTTTGCCATCAACGGGCTGATGGTGGCCATCGCCGGTCTTATCCTCAGTTCGCGTCTGGGTGCCGGTTCACCGTCGGCGGGTAATATCGCGGAGCTGGATGCGATCGCCGCGTGTGTTATCGGCGGTACCAGCCTGGCGGGCGGTGTCGGCAGCGTGGCCGGCGCGGTGATGGGCGCATTCATCATGGCCTCCCTGGATAATGGGATGAGCATGCTCGATGTTCCGACATTCTGGCAGTACATCGTCAAAGGCGCGATTTTGCTGCTGGCGGTATGGATGGATTCCGCGACCAAGCGTCGGGCATAAATACGGCGAGATATGCAGAATTTTCCGGCACTGACTAAGGGAAATCTGGTTTACCTCACATAATCACAATCCAGAATCCACAGATCTTCTGCCGTTGTGTTATTCAGCAACGCAATTAGCCTTGTTCCTCCGCGTGGGGAACAAGGCTTTAGTCAATGTAATCATCGGTGAGAAACAGGCATGTTTGAAAAACGCTACAGGATTACGCTGCTCTTTAACGCCAATAAAGTTTACGACCGTCAGGTTGTGGAAGGTGTGGGCGAATATTTGCAGGCCTCACAAAGCGACTGGGATATCTTCATCGAAGAAGATTTTCGCTGTCGTATAGATAACATCAAAGACTGGCTGGGCGACGGCGTTATTGCCGATTTCGACGATCGCGAAATAGAGACGCTGCTTGAAGATCTGAAGGTGCCCATCGTCGGCGTCGGCGGTTCGTATCACCGGGAAGAGGATTATCCGCCGGTGCATTACATCGCCACCGACAACTTTGCGCTGGTGGAAGCCGCGTTTATGCACCTGAAAGAAAAGGGCATTAATCGTTTTGCATTTTATGGTCTGCCCGATACCGGCGGGAAACGCTGGGCGCAGGAGCGCGAGTACGCGTTCAGAGCCCTGGTGGCCTCCGAGCAGTATCAGGGTGTGGTGTATCAGGGGATGGAAACCGCGCCGGAAAACTGGCAACACGCGCAGAACAGGCTGGCTGACTGGGTGCAAACCTTGCCGCAGCAAACCGGCATTATTGCGGTCACCGATGCCCGCGCCCGCCACTTATTGCAGGTCTGTGAGCACCTCAACATCCCGGTGCCGGAAAAACTCAGTGTGATCGGGATTGATAACGAAGAGCTGACGCGCTACCTCTCGCGGGTCGCGTTGTCTTCGGTGGTGCAGGGCACCCGCCAGATGGGGTACCGCGCAGCGAAGTTACTGCATCAGCTGCTTGATCAGCGCGATTTGCCGTTGCAGCGCATTTTAGTGCCGCCTGTAAAGGTGGTTGAACGCCGCTCTACCGATTTCCGATCACTGCGTGATCCGGCGGTGATCCAGGCGATGCATTACATCCGTTACCACGCCTGTAAAGGGATCAAAGTGGAACAGGTGCTGGATGCCATTGGCATGTCTCGCTCAAACCTTGAAAAGCGTTTCAAAGATGAAACGGGGCAGACGATCCACGGTGTTATCCACGAAGAGAAACTCGACCGCGCCCGTAATCTGCTGGCGACGACGTCGATCTCAATTAACGAAATCTCGCAAATGTGTGGTTATCCTTCACTGCAATATTTTTATTCGGTGTTCAGAAAAGGCTATGAAATGACGCCAAAAGAATACCGCAGCATTCATGGTGAAGGCGTTTATCAGGAGAGCTGAAACAGAAGGTTCGTATAAACTGCCCCGGTGCTGAATCAGCGCCGGGGCAGGGTAGCCGTGTTTTATAACGTAATCACGAACTGGCGGTTACCGTGTTCAGGGGTGATCATCATCCCTTGCGCGGTGTCAGAGGCGCTGGCGAGATCGCAATGCTCTACCTGATGAATATTGCGCAGGCACAGCGTCCAGTCAGTGGCCTTACCTTCGCTGTTCAGTGTCAGCGTGTTGCCCGTACGCTGAGCTTTCAGGGTAAAGACCACATTCCCTTGCAGATCCGTAATCTGACTTTCAGCAATCACACCGTCTTCCAGCTCGAACAGATGGAATTGCGGCTTCTCGCTGTAATCGTAATCCGGTTTCTGATCATTGCCGCCCAGCGCAAGCAGCGTGTTGGGACGCACATACAGCGGCAAACTGTCGAAACCATGCTGCTGACGATGCCAGCGCGAACCTTCCGCGACGTTGTTGTTCAGCAGGTGCGTCCAGCGGCCTTGCGGAAGATAGAAATCCACATCGCCTTCTTCGCTGAAGACCGGCGCAACCAGAACGTTATCGCCCAGCATGTATTGCCTGTCCAGATAGTCACACGCCGGATCGTCCGGGAACTCCAGCATCATGGCGCGCATAACCGGCGTACCGTGGCTGGCGGCCTGCGCTGACGCAGGGTAGAGATACGGCATCAGGCGGCATTTGAGCTGCGTGAACTGACGTACCACATCGCAGGCTTCATCATCGTAGACCCAGGGTACCCGATAGGATTTGCTGCCATGCAGGCGGCTGTGGCTCGACAGTAATCCGAACGCGCACCAGCGTTTGTAGATATGCGCCGGCGCGGTGTTTTCGAAACCGCCGATGTCATGGCTCCAGAAACCAAAACCGGACAGGCCGATCGACAGACCTCCGCGCAGGCTTTCCGCCATTGATTCGTAGGTGGCGTAGCAGTCGCCGCCCCAGTGCACAGGGAATTGCTGCGCGCCGACAGAAGCGGAGCGTGCAAACAACACAGCCTCGGATTCGCCGAGTTTTTCCTGCAGCGTTTCGTACACCAGTTTGTTGTACACAAACGCATAGTGGTTGTGCATTTTCTGCGGATCGCAACCGTCATGCCAGACGACGTCGGTCGGGATACGCTCGCCGAAATCGGTTTTAAAGCAATCGACGCCCATATCCACCAGGCGTTTCAGGTGCCCGGCGTACCATTCGCAGGCCTGCGGATTGGTGAAATCGACAATGCCCATGCCGGCTTGCCATTTGTCCCACTGCCAGACGCGGCCATCAGGACGTTTCAGCAGATAACCTTTCTCTTTGCCTTCATGGAACAGCGGGGATTTCTGGCCGATGTACGGGTTAATCCACACGCAGATTTTCAGCCCGCGCGCCTTAAGGCGTTGCAACATGCCCTGCGGGTCAGGGAAGGTTTGAGGATCCCATTCGAAATCACACCACTGGAAGGCTTTCATCCAGAAGCAGTCGAAGTGGAAGACATGCAGCGGCAGTTCACGCTCTGCCATGCCGTCGATGAAGCTGTTAACCGTGGCCTCATCATAGTTGGTGGTAAACGAGGTGGTCAGCCACAGACCGAACGACCAGGCTGGCGGCAGTGCAGGGCGGCCGGTCAGACGGGTATAACGGTCGAGAACGTTTTTCGGCGTCGGGCCGTCGATGACGAAATACTCGAGGTATTCGCCTTCCACGCTGAACTGAACTTTAGAGACTTTTTCTGAACCGACTTCAAAAGACACACATTCCGGATGATTCACCAGCACGCCGTAGCCACGGTTGGTCAGATAAAACGGAATGTTTTTGTAGGATTGCTCAGTGCTGGTGCCGCCATCGCGGTTCCAGGTTTCAACGGTTTGACCATTTTTGACCAGCGCGGTGAAGCGCTCGCCCAGCCCGTACACGGTTTCGCCGACGCCGAGATCCAGCCGCTCCATCATGTAGGTTTTCTGGCTGTTGCCGTCCTGAACGTAACCGTTAGATTTTGCCACGCTGCCGGTAATACGACGGCCATTGCGCAGGAAATCCAGCGTCCAGTTGTTGCCTTTGGTCACTCGCACCGACAGCGAACCGCTGTGTAACGCGGCAAACTCGTCGTTGTCTTCAAAGCGTAATTCCGGCGTATCCGACTGAATCAGCGGATAGTGCGGGCCTTTGTCTGCTTCGCCGTCAAAGTGAGTGATGCGCACGCCAATCACGCCGGTCTGCGGCGAGAAAAATCGCAGCGTAAACATTGGCGAATCAAGCTGGCTGGCGCGTTCAGACGCGTCTTTCGGCGCGGCATAAATCACCATCTCGTTACCCGTTCTCTGCACTTCAAACACCTGTAACGGGTGCGTGAGTGTGAGTCCGTCCTGGATTAACCAGTTACCGTCACTAATTTTCAAGGTAAAACCCTCCTTTTACACTGCTTCCAATTCATTTCATAAATTCTTGCTGATTGCGGCGGATGCCCTGCGCGACTTCGTCGATGATGCGACGTAACAGCGGGGTGCGCAGAATGTAATAGCGTTTACAGATGATGGCGCTCAGCAGGTAGCAGATTGCCGGAACCAGCGTGAACAGCGCGACAATGCTGGTCATGGTGGCGCTGTTTTGGATGGCAGCGCCGGACTGATAACCCGAGCCCGCCAGCATCCAGCCGATCATGGCGCCGGCCAGCGCCAGGCCCAATTTCAGGACGAACAGGGTGCCTGCGAAGCTGATGCCGGTCAGACGTTTGCCATCGTTCCATTCACCGTAATCGACGGTGTCGGACATCATTACCCATTGAATTGGCGTCACGAGTTGATGCAAAACGCCGATAACAAAGATGAAGATAAACATCAGGACGCTGCCGTTAACCGGCAGGAAGAACATGCACAGGCTGAGAACGGCCAGAATGGCATTGGTCCACCAGAAGACGCTGACTTTGCATTTCCAGTCGGTAAGCGGTTTTGCCAGCGCGCTGCCGAACAGGTTGCCGACGGAGTAAACGCCAAGGAACCAGGCGAACAGCACCGGATTGCCCAGAATGTAAGTCACGTAATACATCATTGCCCCGCCGCGGACGGCAACCGCCATGATGTTCAAAATGGTCAGCAGGCCGACAATACGCCACTGGTCGTTGTGCCAGATATCACGCAAATCTTCGCGCATGGTGCCGGTAGGTTTACCCGGATCGATACGTTCTTTCGTGGTGGCAAAGCAGATTGCCAGCATCACTGCCGCCACAATCGCCAGCACGGCGATGCCGCCCTGATAACCCACGGCCTGATTTTCCCCGCCGATGTAATTCACCAGCGGCATCATCAGTACGGTACTCAGCATGCCGCCTGCGGTAGCCAGTACAAAGCGGTAGGATTGCAGCGAGATGCGTTGTTCAGGATTGTTGGTGATCACCCCGCCCAGTGCGCAATACGGGATATTGACCACGGTATACATCAGGGTCAGCAGCGTGTAAGTGATGGCCGCGTAAATCATTTTGCCGGTCATGCTCAGTTCTGGCGTGGTGTAAGTAAACACGCAGACGATGCCAAACGGGATTGCGCCAAACAGCACGTATGGGCGGAATTTACCCCAGCGGGTGCGGGTACGGTCGGCCAGTAATCCCATGCAGGGGTCAGAGATCGCATCCAGTGCGCGTGCCAGCAGGAACATGGTGCCGACATAACCGGCCGGGATCCCGAAAATATCGGTGTAGAAAAACATCATGTACAACATGACATTATCAAAAATGATATGACTGGCAGCATCGCCTAATCCATAACCAATCTTTTCCTTGACTGAAAGGATTTCTGTACTCATTGCTTCAACGTCCATATGAAAAGGGAGAGTAAGGTTTTAACGGTTGGCGGGGGCAAGGGCTATTGAGATTTTTGCTTCTGAAATTATGTTTCTTTATTTCTGTGATCGCTGGGGGCAAAAGGCGGAAAGTTGAGCGGAGAACGGGTGAAAAAACCTCCCGTTTCGGGAGGTTTCAGAGGGTTATTTTTTGTACTTTGCTTCCAGCGTGGCAAACCACGGCGCGGTAAAATCTTCTGATTTTCCCCAGCCTGGAATAATTTTGCTCAATCCGGTCACGTTGATGCCGTCAGGCTGGCTCAGCAGCAGAGACTGCGCAATGGTCTGCGCCGGGAATTCATAGGTGGCTGGCGTTTTCTCACCGGCAATTTTGAGCGCCACGATGCGCAGGTTCACCGCACCAATCAGCTGCGTATCCACAGCAGCGGTCATCTGCCACGGGCTGCCTTTTTCGCGCATCAGTTGCAGGTCCTGATTCGAGACATCAATACTGTAGAGTTTTATTTCAGTACGGCCATTTTCTTTCAGCGCTTTATAGGCACCCTGGCTGAATGCATCCCACGCACCCCAGATGGCATCAATCTGGCCTTTCGGGTATTTCGCTAAAATAGCCCCGACTTTGTTGGCGGTGTCGCCTTGTACGTCTGAGGACACGGCGCCGATAGATTCCAGCTGATGAATCCCCGGATTTTCTTTCAGAATCGCTTCATAGGTTTTCTGACGGCGTTCCATCGGCGGGAAACCGGCCACCCACAGTTTGACGATGTTGGCTTTGCCGTTGAAATCTTTCACCAACTGGCCGACGGAGGCTTTCGCCAGGGATGCGTCGTCCTGACGGGTTACCGTGACGCCGGGAATATTTTCCGGTACTTCGGTATCAAATGCCGAAACGGCAATGCCCGCCGCCGCGATACGCTTGACCAGCGCCTCGGAATACGGGCCGCGGCCCTGCGAGAGAATGATGCCGTCGTATTTCTGGCTGATGGCCTGATTGACGAAATCCTGGAATTTGGCGTCGTCGCCGTTACTCAGAAATGTATCGACCTTGAAGCCGAGCGCGCGGCCTTGTTTGATCGCACCGGCCAGAAACTGGGTGGTGTTATCGTCAGAACCGAGGTTACGCACAATGGCGATACGCACCGGGCCATTATGTTGTGCAATCGCCGCCGGAACAGGGGCGGGCGTGGCATCCGCGGCGAATGCCGGGAGGGCGGAGAACAGGCTCAGTGCCAGTAAAGAGGCGGATATTCTTTTCATTATTTAACAACTCCGTCGGTGCGGCAGATGATCGCAGCGATGTCAGCATGACCCTGGGATAGTTTCGGCGCGCCAAATGGGCGTTCCGGAATGAGGATGTACAGAAGTCTGTCTGTCCAGACGTCTATTCTGTCGGAGCAGTCTACCGATATGTTAAGAAGGAGGGAATGCTTTGTTGTTATTATATTTCATCGCGGCGTTATTCCTGTTAGTTATAGGAGGAGGGCAGTCTTCGAGCAAAATCAGAGACATGGCCTAGACTAAAAGCACACACCTGAAAGATGCCCCCGGAGGAAGCCTGATGACTTATCCTTTCCGCGACACCTTACTGCCCGTTTTCGCACTGGCCCTGCTTGCCACCCATGTTAACGCGGCACCGAAAGCCCCCATCTCACCGGCGTCTGCGCGTGCAGAAGTCACTGAACTTGCCAGCGGACTGGATCACCCGTGGTCGCTGGCTTTTCTGCCCGATAATCAGGGCGCGCTGATCACCGAGCGCAGCGGGCAGATGCGTCTGTGGCAGCCTGACGGCGCAATGTCGGCCCCGCTCAAGGGTGTGCCGCGCGTGTGGGTCAGCGGGCAGGCCGGGTTATGGGACGTGCGCTTATCTCCTGACTTTGCTAAAAACCGGCGTGTCTATCTGACCTTCACTCAGCCCGGCGAGAAGGGCGAACCCCATGCGGCGCTGGGATATGGCACCTTGTCGTCTGACAATAAAAGTCTCGACGACTTTAAAGTGATCTTCGTCCAGCAGCCTGCGCTCAGCAGCGGCATCAATCTCGGCGGACGGATTGCCTTCGATGCGAAGGGCAATATCTTCATGTCCACCGGCGACAACAATCAGCGAATTAACGCCCAGCATCTCAGCCAGTTGCAGGGCAAGATTTTGCGTCTGACCCCGGAAGGGGGCGTGCCGCAGGACAACCCGTTTGTTAAGGATAAGAATGCAAGGCCGGAGATCTGGACTTATGGCAACCGTAATCCGCAGAGTCTGGCCGTCAATCCGTGGACCGGCGCCTTATGGGAATCGGAGCACGGCCCGCGCGGCGGGGACGAAGTGAATCTGCCGCAGCCCGGTAAAAACTATGGCTGGCCGCTGGCGACGTTTGGCATCAATTATTCCGGGCAGCCTATTCCGGAAGCGAAAGGCACCCGGATCGACGGTGCTGTTGATCCGATTTATTACTGGGAAGTCTCTCCTGCGCTGAGCGGGATGGCGTTTTATAACGCAGACCGTTTCCCGCAGTGGAAACATTCGCTGTTTATCGGCGCGCTGGCGGGGGAATCACTGATCCGTCTGACCGTAGACGGCGATAAAATCACCGGTGAAGAGCGGTTGCTGACAGACCGCAAGGAACGCATCAGGGAAGTGCAGACCGGGCCGGACGGCTTCGTGTATGTACTGACGGATGAGAGTGACGGCAAATTACTGAAGATTACGCCGGGTGCTTAACATGAAAAAGGCGGGTCGGATGACCCGCCGGTAACCCAGGAGAAACGGCCTTAACTCAGCGGGATCATCACGCGTTTGATAAAGGCCGGGCGCTGTGCCAGTTGCTGATACCAGCGCTCAACGTTCGGATGCGACTGACGCTCAATGTTCAGCGAGTACCAGGAATACGCATAAATCCCCAGCGGGATATCACCGATCCCGAACGTTTCGCCGGAGAGCCATTTTTGCTTTGCCAGTACGGCATCGGCAATTGCCCAGTATTTCTCAAACACCTTCATGCCCGAGGCAACCAGCGCCATATCGCGCTCCGGTTCCGGAATGCGCACCAGCGTCTGATAGACCTGACGATAGGGGGCGATCAGCGAGCTGCTCGCCCAGTCCAGCCATTTGTCGATACTGGCGCGATGCCGGGCATCGGCAGGCCAGAATTCCGGTTTGCCGGAACATTCGGCAAGGTAGCGAAGAATGGCATTCGATTCCCACAAGACAAAATCATCCTCCTGAAAGCAGGGCACCAGACCATTCGGGTTTAAAGCGAGATAAGCCGGGTCAGTATTCTTGCCAAACGCGCCGCCCGCGTTGACGATGTTATACGCCAGACTCAGTTCATCCAGCATCCACAGCACTTTTTTGACGTTGGTCGAGTTTTCACGTCCCCATACGGTAATCATTCAGAACCCCTTGTTTTCAATATGAAAATACGGACTTTTTTTGATGATGACTGGCTAGAACTATAGGCCACGGCGAAGAATTATGCGAAGGGAAAAAAGTAACACTCAGCGACAGGGTGTAGCCGCCGCTGAGTGCGGGAAGGGCAGATTAGCGTTGTAACTTCTGCGCTTTAAACAGGGAAATGACGCTGAGCAGTGCGACGACCATCAGGTAATAACCCGGTGCCAGGCTGCTGCCGGTGGCGGAAATCAGCAGCGTACAGATGAACGGTGCGAAGCCACCAAACACGGTTACGGCAACGTTGTAGCTGATAGCCATACCGCTTGCGCGGGTGGTGATCGGGAACAGATCCGCCATCATCGACGGGACGGCGGAGAAATACACCGATTTGAGCAGAGCCAGCCAGCTGATAAGCAACAGCAGTGACAGCGCGGAGGTGTATTCCAGCATCAGCCAGAATGCCGGATAAATGGTGATCAGCAACAGCACCAGTGAGCCCCACATCAGCGGCAAACGCCCCACTTTTTCAGCCCATAATCCCATCAGCGGCGTCACCACCGTCAGAATTATCCCGGCAGACAGCGTCGCGGTAAACCCGGCCGACGCGGGCAGATGCAGCGTTTTAGTGGCATACGTCGGCACATAGTTCAGCATGTAGTTAATGGCCGTTGACACGACCATCAGCCCGATGGCAATGAAAAACAGGCCTTTCTGCGCCCGGACGATCTCTTTCAGCGGAGACGCGGATTTCTCGGCAGTGCGGAAGCTTTCCGACTCTTTGATGTGACGGCGGATGTACAACCCGACCGGTCCAATCAGCAGGCCGAAGATAAACGGAATACGCCATCCCCAGTCCTGCAACTGAGTTTCGGTCAGAATGGCAGACAATCCCAGACCAAACGCCGACGCCAGTAACGTACTCGCGCCCTGGGTGGCAAACTGCCAGCTGGCGATGAAGGCTTTACGCTCGGGGAAATGTTCCACCAGAAATGCCGTGGAGCTGCCGAACTCACCGCCTGCAGAGAAGCCCTGAATCAGGCGTGCGGCCAGGATCAGCAGCGGTGCTGCCATGCCGATGGTGCCGTAAGACGGCGTGACCACAATGATCAGACCGCCGATCATCATCAGGCTGATGGACATCAGTAACGATGCTTTTCGCCCGTGTTTATCGGCGTAAGCCCCCAGCACAATTGCGCCCAGCGGGCGGATCAGGAAGGAAACGCCGAAACTGCCAAAGGTCAGCAGCAGCGAGACGGTCGGATCTGAGGTCGGAAAATAGGCGTGGGCGATATAGCTGGCGAAGAAGCCGTAAATCGCGATATCGAACCACTCCAGCGCATTGCCGATACAGGTGGCAAACAACGTTTTCATCAGGTTCGGCTTTTCTGCCGTTCCGTTAAGCGGGGTTGAAGATGCAGTTATCTGGCTCATTGAACAACTCCGGCTTGCGCGCTGTGATGTGCGTGATGTTGACTGAGCAGGGCTGTGCCCCTTTCGCCCAGATCCCATAACAGGTGGGTCATGATCGCCAGCCCTTCACGGGCAACCGAAATCAGCATGTGTTCGTTGACGCCGTGCTGCCCGCAGGCCGGATAGGAGTGTGGTACCCACAAGGTCGGCAGGCCGAGGATATCGGCGAACACATCGTTAGGCAGCGAGCCGCCCAGATTCGGTAACAGCGCCGGTTTTTTGCCGGTTGTCTGCTGCATGATGTCCAGCGCCCAGTCCACCAGCGGGTCAGTCGGATCAAAGCGCGTTGCCGGAGAGCCGCGCATAAATTCCACCTCTACCTGTGGAAAGCCCCGGGCGTCCAGATGCGCGCGAACGTGTTCCGCCAGATGCTGCCAGTCGGTACCGACCACAAAGCGCAGCTGACACACCGCGGTGGCATGGCCGGGAATGGCATTCATCGGGCGCTGTGGATTGCCGGTCAGGAATGACAACACTTCCAGCTGATTCCATGCGTAGAGGCGTTCGGTAGGCGTCAGCCCTTCTTCGCCCCAGTCAGGGTCGATCTGCGGATCGTTTTCGCCGCCACCGGCCTCAACGTCGCTGAGGATGTCGCGAATGGCTTCGCTGACCGCAGGCGGTTTCAGCGCCGCGACCTGTAACTGACCGTGCTGGTTCACCAGACACGCCAGCGCGTTGGCCAGTTGCGTTCCCGGATTGGTCAGCAGGCCGCCCCAGTTCCCGGAGTGATAGGCGTTGTCGCGCGCATTGATGGTCAGACGGAAATTGACGGCGCCGCGTGAGCCGAGGAACAGGGTCGGACGGACGGCGTTGAGACGCGGCCCGTCTGAGGCGAGGAAGATATCTGCGCTCAGTGGTTCTTTATAGTTGCGGCAAAGTTCTGCCAGACCCGGCGAACTGATTTCTTCGCCCATTTCGAACAGCAGCTTGCAGTTAAAGCCCAGACGCCCGCCGCGTGCTTTGAAGATTTGCTCCAGCGCCGCGATATTAATGCTGTGCTGGCCTTTGTTGTCGGCTGTGCCGCGCCCGTACCAGCGGTCGCCTTCTTCTTTCAGTGCCCAGGGCGAAAGATCGCTGCGCCAGTTTTCATCGTCCCCGAACACCACATCGCCATGACCGTAGCTGAGGACGGTGGGCAGCGCGCTGTCTTCAATACGGGTTGCGATAAGAAAAGGCCGGTTGGCGGCGTGAGGATTATCAACGCTGAGCAGCGTGAAGCCCATCGCAGATAACGCCGGTTTAATCTCTTCATCGAGGTAACGGGCCAGTTCATCATCCCGCTGATTACTCTGGCTTTCCGTGGCTATCGCCACTCTGCGCGCCAGAATGCGCTGGTATTCACCCTGATCAAACCAGGCTAACGCCTGTTCAACGATATTTTCCGCTGTCATGAGGAACCTGCTTATTGTGTGTTTGTGATCTTATTGTTGGTTTTTTTAGCAGTTTCACTCTAAGCGCTGCGTAAGCGTTGCCACAATAATAATAATTGCAAGTTAGCGTTGCTTTTATTGTAATGCTCGTCTGCACACTTATGAGGCAACCCCACCATGCAAAGCGCTGAGATCCGCTATTTTCTCGCCGTCGCCAATACCGGTTCGCTGAGTGGCGCCAGCAAACAACTTTTTGTGGCGGTGTCGGCCATCAGCCGCCAGATCCAGCGCCTTGAGGAGCGGATCGGTGCGCCGCTGTTTGAGCGGCACGCGCGCGGAATGGTGCTTAACGACGCCGGCCAGATCCTGGAAAACCATGTGCGCAAAAGCATGATGGATATGGAACACGCCATTGCCGAAATTCAGGGGCTGAATGCGGTGCGGCGCACGGTGATCCGCATGGCCTGTACCGACGGTCTGGCGTTTGATTTGCTGCCGCAGCTTTTTTCACGTTTTCGCGTTATTAATCCGGGCGTGATGTTTTATCTGAATGTGGGAACGGCGGGGGACGTCTCGGAGATGATCCATAGCGGTGACGTGGATCTGGCATTACAGTTCAGCCTGGTGGCGGAGCGGGGTGTGGATATCATGGCGTCCTTTCCCGCACCGGTGCGCATGGTGATGCGCCAGAACCACCCACTGGCCGGAGGCGACCTGCAACTGACCGATCTGCATCCTTACCCGCTGGCCATGAACGAGCAGGGCAGCACCATCCGCCAGCTGTTTGATCTGTCCTGCCGGATGAGCGGCATTTTCCTTGAGCCCGCGGTCAGCTGTAACCGGTTTTCGACGCTGTACGATTTTATGGTGCAAACGCCGGGCGCGATCGTGGCGTGCAGCCATTTTTCCATCATGTACAAAGCCCGGCGCGACAACCTGCGGGTTAAATCCGTCAACATCGAACAACTCAGCCAGCGGACATTGCAGCTGCAAACGCCGGCAGGGAAAAAACACTCTGCCGCTGTGGGTCAGTTTATCGATTTTATCCGGGATGAAGTGGCACGTGAGAGCGAGGCGTTTATTCGTGATTTTAATGTCTGATTTGCGAGGCTGCGCGCAAAACCCTGGCGCCCTGCTGGCAGTAAGGCGTTTATAGTTATAGATATTTTATATATTAGTATGTTTACAAATAGCCTCAGATAATGCGCCAGCGCATGCCAGGAGGCGCCTGAACCGGCCAGAAACGGAGAGGCGGGTGCCGGAAATCTCATCTAATCTTAAGATCTTTACACTATTTAGGTTTATTCCAGCCCCGGAAAGCAGTAGTTTTTACACCTGCAGACTTGCACAATCTGATTGAAAGATAAGATAAATTTCAGTTACCCGGACAAAAGCCCTGATACCTATGACAATTTCTTCCCAATTCAAACGGACTTTCATTTACGCGCTGGGCGGTGGAGTAATGCTGCTGGCGCTTCCCGCCGCTCAGGCGGACACCGCCCCGGTAGCCCCTCAGGTCAATGCAAAATCCTGGGTGCTGATGGATTACAACAGCGGGAAGATCCTCGCACAGTCTAATCCTGACGCACGTCTCGACCCGGCAAGCCTGAGTAAAATCATGGTCAGTTATGTGGTCGGGCAGGCGATTAAATCCGGAAAAATCAAATCAGACGATCTGGTTTCCGTCGGTAACGATGCCTGGGCGACCGGTAATCCGGTGCTGCGCGGCTCTTCCCTGATGTTCCTGAAACCGGGCGACCGCGTGCCGGTTTCAGAACTGAATAAAGGCATTGTGATCCAGTCCGGTAACGACGCCAGCATCGCGCTGGCGGATTACGTGGCGGGCAGTCAGGATTCCTTCGTTAACCTGATGAACCGGTACGCTGAGCAGCTGAAACTGCAAAATACCCATTTCAAAACGGTGCACGGGCTGGATGCTGACGGGCAATACACGTCGGCCACCGACATGGCGCTGCTCTCGCAGGCGCTGATCCGGGATACGCCGGAAGAATATGCGCTGCATAAAGAAAAAGAATTCACCTTCAATCACATCAAGCAGATTAACCGTAACCGCCTGCTGTGGAGCACCAACCTGAACGTGGACGGTATCAAAACCGGTTACACCTCCGGCGCGGGCTATAATCTGGTGTCTTCGGCGAGTGACGCTAACGGGATGCGCCTGATTGCCGTGGTGATGGGCGCGCCGAGCGACCGTATCCGCTTCAATGAAAGTGAAAGCCTGCTGACCTGGGGCTTCCGTTTTTATGAAACGCTGACGCCGATCAAAGCCGGCGATGCCTTTACCAGCCAGCGCGTCTGGTTCGGTGATGAAAAAATGGTGCCGCTGGGCGTCGCGGAAAATGCGTCACTGACCATGCCGAAGGGCCAGCTGAAAAACCTGAAAGCCAGCTTCCACCTGACCACGCCTCAGCTCGAAGCGCCGCTGGCGAAAAACCAGGTGGTCGGTACGGTTGATTTCAGTCTGGACGGAAAAGTCATCGATCAGCACCCGCTGGTTGCCTTGCAGGAAGTGAAAGAAGGCGGTTTCTTCAGCCGCATCTGGGACTTCGTGATGATGAAAATCAGCGGACTGTACAGCAGCGTTTTCGGTAAGTAATGACCGTAGCGCAATAAAAAAGCGAGGCTCACGTGGCCTCGCTTTTTTTTGTCCGTCGAACAGGATTTTTCTTTCAGCCGCGTACCCAGCCTTTGCGGATCGGGAAGGCAAAGCCGAAACGGTAAATTTTACACATCAGCGCGTTAATCTGTTCGCCGAACAGATTCCAGACCAGCTGTGAGAACAGGCAGCCGAGCATGCCGACCAGGAATCCACCGAGCATATCCAGCGGCCAGTGCACGCCCAGATACACCCGTGACCAGGCGATGCTGACCGCCGTGACCATCAGCAACGCGCCGGACCAGAGACGATGCCAGAACAGGAAGGCCAGCGCGAAGGTGAAGATCGCCGTCCCGTGATCGCTCGGGAAAGAGTCGTCAGGTGAGTGATGCAGGAAGTTATAGCCAAACCCTTCCACAAACGGGCGCGCGTGCGGGAAGAGTTCAGACAGCGCCTTGGCCGTCGACATAGCGAACAACAGCGCAATGGCGGTTTTGCTGACCAGCTGACGTTGCTGACCGATATGCTCGCGATGCCCCCACAGCCACAAACCTATAATCAACAGAGGGACGATCATAATCAGATCATCCGCCAGAAATATTGCCAGTTTAATCAGTGCTTCCGGCGAAGCCGGTGTGGCGTTAATCCATAAAAAAAGCAGATGGTTCAACTGCTCCATAAACATACCCTCATCAAAAAAAGGCCAAAAAAGCCCTAAAAATGTGCCAGTAAATCACTGACAACACATCTAAAAGTGGGTTCCACGATAGTTTATGCTGCCGTGAAGATATAGGGGGGATCGTCTGAATATCAAACTCATTGACGTGCCGTATAGTTTCCCGATGCCGGTGATTCTATGAGCGGGAACTTAATGAAACCTTAAGCAGGTCAGAAACCCTGACCAACGTAAATGTTTTGCGTCATGGGAATGACTCCTATAAAAATACGCCTTATTGCCCGTCAATTTTGGCGTGAACCGCATACAGACAAGCAGATAAGGGAGAGCAACCTGATGGAGATCCGCCAGGCGGGTATTGAGGATTTGATCACCCTGCAGACGCTGGGCAGGGAGACGTACCGCCACTATTTCGGCAGTTTGTGGCACAATAGCGACGAGCTGGAAGCCTTTCTGGCGCAGGATTTTGGCGATGAAGAGATGCTGGGCAGTTTAGACGACCCCGGCCACTGCTGGCTTATGGCGGTGGAAAAGGGCGCCGTTGCAGGTTTTGCGAAACTGCATTTCGATCAACCGCTGGATCAGGCAGAAGGCCGGGGAGCGAAACTCTGCAAACTTTATTTCACGCCGGACAGCCGTTCGCGGGGACTCGGTAGCCAGCTTTTTGCCGCGGCAGAAGCCGCTGCCAGAGCGCACCGGCAGCCGGTATTGTGGCTGGATGTATTGCAAAGCAATCTGCCCGCTATCGGGTTTTATCAGCGTCAGGGGATGCATCAGGTGACGGAGAATACCTATGTGACCGCCACGCAAACCACCCGGTTGTGGATCATGAAAAAGGAAATCAATGATTAAGTTACGTCTCGGCGGTCTGTTCATCACTCTGGAAGCAGGGGAAGATATTCCCTATGCGCCGGAGTTTTGTGAGCATTACACCTACCTTATTCGTCCGGTGGAAGGCGTGTATGAAATTTTACGCTACGACGCTTATTCTGGCTGGCACAAACGTCCCGATCAGAATTTTGAAGACGGACATCAGGCTTTTGTATTTGCCTATCAGGCGTATGAAAAAGAATGGAATCAGACTGACGGACGTTTAGGGGGCAAAGATAAGCACCTCGTTCGTATTATGTAATCTCTGACAGGGCAGAAAGAGTCTAAAAAACCACCGGCAAGGTGGTTTTTTTAATTCCGTAACCCTGGCGTTGAAAGTGAATAATGATTATTTCACCGGATCACTGTATTCATTTTGGTAAATTATTTTAGTTTGAATCGCAATAATAACGTTAAGGTCAGCCCCGGATCTATACAAAAACTTACACTTCTAATAAGTTGCCTGACAATACTTGTGGCAGGTAATAATAATCTGATTAAGATAATTAGCATTTATTTCGCCAGGTGTTTGCAAAATGTAATAATAAAAAAGAGGGACTTATTTGGTTTTATCTTACTGATAGTAAAGTGTTTTAATGGGTGGTTTGGAAAAGTCTTATATAAATTATCCACTCATATAACAGCCGATGTTAATAACATTGAGGTCAGTCGTTATATTTTTAAATCATTCCTAAACGGAATTTATTTCAAATATTTTCTGGTTGCAACGGAACTTATCCTCGTTTAATTTGACGTCCATCTGCTCAGGACCTGAAGAAGATATAAAGCTTCACAGTAGCGAGTAATTAATACTGCCCGATGGCAAAAATTATAGTTTATAAATTAATCAAGGATATTGATGATGAAATTACGCGTACTTTCTCTGGTTGTTCCCGCTCTGATGATGGCCGGCACTGCAGGCGCTGCAGAGATTTATAATAAAGACGGCAACAAACTTGACCTTTACGGCAAAATTGATGGCCTCCACTATTTCTCCAGCGATAATGGCTCAGACGGTGACCAGTCTTATATGCGTTTTGGTCTGCGTGGTGAGACACAAATTAACAACGAACTGACCGGTTACGGCCAGTGGGAATATCAGGCTGCACTGAACAAAGCAGAAAGCGAAGATGCTAATAACTACACACGTGTCGGCTTCGCGGGTCTGAAATTCGCCGAGTTTGGTTCACTGGATTATGGCCGCAACTACGGCGTGATGTATGACGTCGCAGCATGGACTGACGTTCTGCCAGAATTCGGTGGCGATACCTACGGCGCAGACAACTTCATGTTCCAGCGTGCGAACGGTGTGCTGACTTACCGTAACCAGAACTTCTTCGGCCTGGTCGATGGCCTGGATGTTGCAGTGCAATATCAGGGTAAAAACGGCAGCGCGACTGAAACCAACAATGGCCGTGATGTACTGGCACAAAACGGCGACGGCTACGGCATGTCCGTGACCTATGATCTGGGCGAAGGCTTCAGTGCTGCTGCAGCAATGATGGCGTCAGACCGTACTAACGAACAAAATGGCCGTAACAACCCGGCGATCCTCGGTGACGGCGATAAAGCAACGGCTTACAGCGGCGGCCTGAAATACGATGCCAACAACGTTTACCTGGCAGCGATGTACACCCAGAGCTACAACGCCAACCGTTTCGGTAAAGCAGGCAGCACCGCTTACGGTTATGCAGACAAAGCGCAGAACTTCGAAGCCGTTGCACAGTACCAGTTTGATTTCGGTCTGCGTCCATCCCTGGCATACGTGCAGTCTCACGCCAAAGACATCCAGGGTTATGGCAACCAGAACCTGACCAAATATGTTGATGTCGGCGCGTCTTACTTCTTCAACAAAAACATGCTCACTTACGTTGATTACAAAATCAACCTGATGGATGACACCCGCTTTACCCGCAACGCTGGCATCAACACCGATGACATTGTGGCGGTAGGTTTGGTTTATCAGTTCTGATAAACCCTTTTGCCCAGATTTAATTCGGGCCTGTTAGTCTGCTGTGTCTGATTCCCTTCCCGGTCGGGAAGGGTTTTTTGTTTTATGGCATTCAGCGTTTCTCTTAAGCGTTTAATTCCCGCGCGACCTGAGGCATCATGGCTTATCCTTTGATAAACCTGTCATTAGCCGAGGCCGCCATGACCGATCACGCGACACCCAATCTTCCTTCCCGTAACTTCGAACTCACCCAACAATTCTACGGCAGTGTGGGTTTTACCACGACCTACGTCGATGACAGCTGGCTTATCATGGTTCGCGGCGGCATCACGCTGGAGTTTTTCCTGCATACCGATCTTGATCCGCAAACCAGCTGGTTCAGTTGCTGCCTGCGTGTGGATAATGTCGATGAAATGTTTGCTGCCTTTAAGGCTGCCGGTATTGGCGAAGATCCCCATTCACGCCCGTGCGTTCATCTGCCAGAAACCCAGTCATGGGGCATGAAAATGGGCGTAATGATTGATATCGACGGTTCGCTTATCAGGGTGATCGAGAATTGAAAGGGAGCCACTCCCGCAGGAGACAAGCATGGTATTTGACTGGCACAGTGAGCCATTAACGCGTCAGACTCGCGTGAATGAGAGCTATAAGAACACCCAAAATGTCAGACGCTTTCTAAAAAAGGAATGCGGTGAGGATTTTACCTTTGATCGGGATTTTATGGCGTGGATCCGTAATGACACACCCAAAAGCCTGGGTGACGTGGCGGATGAATGGACGCGGCGACATAGTGAGCCAAAGAACGGCTGACGGAAAGAGATGAAATGCGGCATTTTTCTGCCGCCATTTAACCGGCTGCCAGGTATTCAGAAATTGATTTCGGGTGATTCAGAACAGAAAAATAAAAACCCTTCGCTCATAACAGCTCTCCCTTCTGTGCGACGCTCTGTTCAGTGAGTGCTCTGCTAATTGGCGCGCGGCAGTTTATTTTTCCCTGGAAAGTTTTAAAACTCATTAAATTGGATTTACAATAACCGCAGTTTTTTAAATGAAAAAGGATGTTCTATAATGGCTATTCCAGCTTATTTGTTTTTGAAAGATGATGGCGGAGCACGTATTAAAGGGTCTGTAGATGTCGTTGGGAGAGAAGGTAGCGTAGAGGTGATTGCATTCAGTCATCGGCTATATACCCCGACTGATAATAATACGGGAAAAATAACAGGCAATCGTATTCATGGTGCATTTATTCTTGAAAAGGGATTTGATAGTTCCTCAACATATTTGTATAAGGCTGTTGCTACCGGTCAGACGCTTAAATCTGCGGAACTCAAATGGTACAACATCAATGATGCAGGACAGGAGGTCGAATACTTCAACATGCTGTTAGAAAATGTACGTGTGGTATCAGTTGCGCCCGTGATGCACGATTGTAAAGACCCTGCTGCGCTCCATCAAAATCACTTAGAGCAGATAGAATTCCGTTACGAAAAAATCACATGGAAACACTGCGACGGAAATCTCATTTTTTCTGACTCATGGAATGAGCGTAAAACAGCGTAGGGAAACTCTTTATGGCTATTATTCCTATAATGCCAAATGCTGGGTTTAGTCTTCTGAATAAAAATATTATGGAAGCAAAAGCGCGTGGCATGAGCAAGAGAATGGCAACCCCGGCAACTTATTACTGGTTTTATCAAAAGGTAAGAAACCGAGGTCCATGGGACTATAAGCAACAGAACAGAAAACTGTCTGATTTTGGTAATTTTAATTATGGCGCTACAGGATATGTTGCAGGTATCCCGCCAGATATTTTACTAATGGGCGGTGGATTTGCACAAAGTATGGCGGGTACCTCCAGAAAAGAATGGAGCAGTTGGCATGGCGTAGCGCCATATGGAGATGATCCGGTTGATCAAAGATGGATTAAACAAGGTATTGATTATGCCAAACAGCATGGTTATTAAATGGGTTCATCGTGTAGTAACCGTTGTTTTATTACTGCTAGTGGCAAGCTATGTGGCTTATCAGCATTACACTGGTCCGCCCTATGACGATGCACTATTTAAAACGCAGAAACTAAACGAAAATACGTGGCTCTACGTAACGAAATATCAGAGTGGAGGTGCTACCGTTTCCGAAGTCTATCGCTACTACTTGTCGGGAAAGATAGCTGAGAATCCCTTAAAAGCCTTGGGGGAAATGTCTCCGTTTCTTACATCCGATAGCAGTGAAGCCAAAGTGACTAAAATTGGCCGTCTGGTAACAGTAAGAATCACTGGAAGAATTTACGACTTTACAAATTCAGTCTTATATACCTCTGATGGGATCGAATATATCCCCTCTATCGAATTGTTTGCGTATAGCCCTACTTAGAGCTTAACAACGTACGGTTTCCTCGACTGGAAGCCGTTTTTTGTTGCCTACACTAACCCGCGTTAGTCGCACACAGCGCTGTGTAGATTTATTGATGACAGAGCAGAAGCTGCCAAAGACGGATTTTATTCGTTCGTTGAAAATTTGCAGCGCGGAGATCTATTTCATGACGAGAGTTGTAAGCCTCAACATGAAAAAGGATTTTGGACAGCAGGGTATTCCAGTGTATCCAATCTGGCCGGTAGGGAGGAAAGAGGGTGTGGCTTATCTCAATGGTAAAAGAGGGGTATGACTGAGCGACGGGCCGTCATAGAAACGCCTGAAAGGCGAAGTTTTCCTCTCCCCAGGGCAACGAAGTGGGGCGCTATCTGATGGTTAATGAATGATTTTAAAGCAGAAAAGAAAAAACCCATCAATCTTGAACCTAACGAGGCGGGATTGACGGGCTCTCCAAATTTGGGGACTTCAAAGAAAAGCAGTGGCACTAATTAAGACTGCTTCCCACTATAAAAGTTCGTTTCATGTGGCAAAATTTTAAAAAAATTATTGATTTTCTTTTTCCACATTACGCATCAATAACTTACGTCACGCCCCCGGCCAGATGATGACAATCAGTGTCCCGGCCAGCGTCAGTAATACGTTAGCGATAGCATAGGTTCCGGCGTAACCCAGTGCAGGAATGTTGCTGCGGGCGGTGTCGCTGATGATTTCCATCGCAGGCGCACAGGTTCGCGCACCCATGATTGCGCCGAACAGCAATGCGCGGTTCATGCGCAGAACATACGCACCAAAGATAAAGCAGATAATCACCGGTACCAGGCTGACGATCAGCCCCGAAACCAGCATCTGCCCGCCGATAGCCCCCAGACCGTTGTTGATGCCCGCGCCTGCGCTCAGGCCGACGCCTGCCATAAACACCATCAGGCCAAACTCTTTCACCATGTTCAGCGCCCCCTGCGGGATGTAGCCGAAAGTCGGGTGGTTGGCGCGCAGGAAGCCGAGCAGGATCCCGGCGAACAGCAGACCTGCCGCGTTACCGATACCGAAGGTGAAGTTCTTAAACTGGAAAGTGATCAGGCCAATCATCAGGCCGACAATAAAGAATGCACAGAAGGCCAGCAAATCTGTGACCTGACTGTGTACCGAGATAAACCCGATGCGGTCTGCCACACTCTTCACACGGCGCGCATCGCCGCTGACCTGCAACACGTCACCCTTGTTAAGCACAATGCTGTCGTCTATCGGCATTTCTATCTGGCTGCGGATGACGCGGTTCAGGAAACAGCCCTGATCGGTCAGATTGAGCTGACTGAGGCGTTTACCGACCGCGTGGTTATTTTTCACCACCACTTCTTCGGTCACGATGCGCATATCCAGCAGATCGCGGTCGAAGACTTCTTTGCCGTTTCTGAAACTCGGATCGAGCCGGGAATGCGCGTCAGGGTAGCCGACCAGTGAGATTTCATCGCCGACCTGCAATACCGCGTCGCCGTCAGGTGTCGCCAAAATCCCGTTACGACGGATACGCTCGATGTAGCAACCGGTCTGGCGGTAGATCCCCAGTTCACGCAGATTTTTGCCATCCGCCCAGGCCACCAGCTCCTGCCCGACGCGATAGGCACGGATTACCGGTAAATACACTTTGCGTTTGCTGTCAGTATCCAGACCGCGTTCGCGGGCGATTTGCTGCGCGCTGGTCGGTAAATCCTGATGTTGCAGTTTTGGCAGATAACGTGCGCCGAAAATCAGGCTGACCAGCCCGATGAGATAGGTCAGTGCATAGCCAAGGCTCAGATTGTCGAGTTCCGGGCCGAGCATTTTGTTGCCGCCCATGGTATTGCGCAGCGTGTCTCCCGCACCCACCAGCACCGGCGTGGAGGTCATGGAGCCGGCGAGCATACCGGCGGTAAGGCCGATGTCCCAGCCAAACAACCGTCCAAGGCCGAGCGCAAGCAGCATCGCGGTGCCGACCATTACCAGCGCCAGCATGAAATAATTTTTGCCGTCGCGAAAGAAAATCGAAAAAAAGTTGGGTCCGGCTTCGACGCCCACGCAGAAAATAAACAGCATAAAACCAAGATTGAGCGCTTCGGTGTTAATGCTGAAATGCTGCTGACCTAAAAGCAGGGAAACCACTAATACGCCAATAGAATTTCCCAGCTGAACGGAGCCCAGACGCACTTTTCCGAGGCACAGACCGAGCGCCAAAACTACAAATAATAACAGGATGTAATTCCCGTTTAACAAACTAGCGACGTTTATATTCACAAGGATAACTTATTGTTTACCAACAAATTCTTGATATGGGAGAATGTAAAGGATAAATTCAGAAAGAGAACATTCCTGCGTGTTTACTCCGCGTGTGCGCAGTGCAGACGACGGGGAAAAGCAGGGTTCGGGCGTCATTTTAATCATAGAACGTCTCTTCAGCCAGAGAAAAGCCCGGATAAAATGAAGTAAACGCCTAATTTGTGTTACGCGGGATTGCGTGGCGCGTCAGGGAAGTGAGCCAGAAGGCTCTGTCAGGTAAAAAACCGCATCAAATGCAATTCATCAAAGCCTGTGAAAACTCGCCAACTTTATGGAGGAAGTAAAATGGCACTTTGGCGCAAGGTCAGAGCCCCGGTTCTGTGTTGTCTCTGTTTTATCGTGATTTTTATTTCTTTAAAAAATAGCTGGATCGTGGTCAGAAACACCGGGCCTGGTCCTGAATACGGCCTGCTTTTATTTTTGCTGCCCGGCATGTTAACGGCAATGATCGCCAGGGAGTCGCCGATATTCTCGTCTTTTGTCGGCGGACTGACTTCTATACCTTTATGTTTTCTGCTTCGCTGGGCGTTCTTCCCCCGCATACGCCCGCCGGTGCAGGAGCTGGCTTATGCCACCAGCGCCATTTTCTGGTGCGTGCTGGGTGCGATGTTGATCCATTTGCTGATGACGGCTTACCGCCAGTTCAGACATTCCTGAACGGGCGATAAGCAAAAGCCAAAAGCCAAAAGAAAAGGCGCTCAGAGAGCGCCTTTATGCTGTGTGTCATCTTATTTTTTTTGACTGAACGTCTGTTAACGCCGGATCAGTTGCTGAACAATGCCAGATGCTCTTTCGCATAAGCTTCGAAATCAGTGAAGCCGCCAATGTGTTGCTGGTCGAGGAAGATCTGTGGAACCGTTTCAACCGGTTTGCCGACAGTTTTTTCCAGATCGGCTTTGGTGATGCCTTCAGCATGGATGTCGATGTAGCGGAAGTTGAAATCATCACGTTCTTCAGTCAGTTTTTCAGCCAACTCTTTTGCACGGACACAATAAGGACAGCCAGGACGCCCGAAAATTACTGCAAACATGGAGACTCCTTTGTTTGATTTTAAAAATGAATGAAAAGGAAACGATTCGTTTTGTTAACTACATCACCTTTTTGATGTCGCTACTATGCCTGTTGCAAACCATAAAAAAAAGCAGGAATTACCTGTCAGTCCGATACCTTTGACCTATCCAAATGAACAGAAAGCCATTTTTTACGGCAGCACATTGTTAAAGCAATTGATGCCGCCACACTTGCAAAGGGCGTGCGCAGCATCAATCATTGAGCGCTGATGTATTTTATTTTTCAGTCCAAGGATTTTTCATGACACCGACTATCGATCTCCTGCGTTCCCACCGTTCCATCCGTGCTTTTACCGATCAGCCAGTGTCAGATGAACAGCGTGAAGCCATCATTGCGGCAGCACAGGGCGCATCGACATCCAGCTTTTTGCAGTGCTCTTCAATTATTCGTATCACTGATCCGGTACTTCGTGAAAAGCTGGTGGGCTATACCGGCGGTCAGAAATACGTTGCCAGCGCTGCTGAATTTTGGGTGTTCTGCGCTGATTTCAACCGTAACCAGCAAATCAATCCGCAGGCTGAGCTCGGCCTTGCCGAGCAACTGCTGCTGGGGTGTGTGGATACCGCGCTGATGGCGCAAAATGCGATGACGGCGGCTGAGTCACTCGGGCTGGGCGGCGTGTTTATCGGCGGCATTCGTAATCAGGTTGAAGACGTTGTGGCGCTGCTGAAACTGCCTAAATTTGTCATGCCGCTGTTTGGTTTTTGCATCGGTACACCGGCGCAGGATCATCAGGTGAAGCCACGTATGCCGCAGTCTATGCTGGTGCATGAAAACAGCTATCAGCCGCTGGACAAAGAGGTGCTGGCGGAATATGACGAAGCGCTGAGTCAGTATTATTTGCAGCGTGACAGCAATGCACGCCGTGATACCTGGAGTGATTTGATCGTTCGTACCCTGAAAAAGGAACAGCGTCCGTTTATGCTGGACGCATTGCATAAGCAAGGTTGGGCAACGCGCTAAACGGCGACGGAGTGTCGGATGAAGATTGCTATTCTTTCCCGTGACGGGTCTTTGTATTCGTGCAAACGCCTGCGGGAAGCGGCGCAGAGCAGGGGGCATGAGATCGACATCATCGATCCTTTGTCTTGTTATATGAACATTAATCCCGCCGCGCCCAGTGTGCATTATCGCGGACGGCAGCTCGATATTTACCAGGCCGTCATCCCGCGCATCGGCTCGGCGATCACCTTCTACGGCACCGCCGTGCTGCGCCAGTTTGAAATGCTCGGCAGTTTTCCGCTCAATGAATCGGTGGCGATCACCCGGGCGCGCGACAAATTGCGCTCAATGCAGATCCTCGCGCGCGAAGGCATTGATCTGCCGATCACCGGCTTTGCCAATGCACCGGACGACACCTCAGATCTCATCGCGCTGGTCGGCGGTGCGCCGCTGGTGGTGAAACTGGTGGAAGGCACGCAGGGGATCGGCGTGGTGCTGGCGGAAACCCGTCAGGCAGCAGAAAGCGTGATTGACGCGTTTCGCGGGCTGAATGCGCATATTCTGGTACAGGAATATATCCGCGAAGCAGAAGGGCGGGACATTCGTTGTCTGGTCGTGGGAAAGCGCGTGGTCGCGGCCATTGAGCGTCAGGCCAAACCGGGTGATTTCCGTTCCAATCTTCATCGCGGCGGCACGGCGAAAAAAGTCAAAATTACCCCGCAGGAGAAAGACATTGCGGTGAAAGCCGCGCAGACGCTGGGGCTGGATATCGCCGGGGTGGATATTCTGCGGGCACATCGCGGGCCGCTGGTGATGGAAGTCAACGCATCACCGGGGCTGGAAGGTATCGAGACGACCACCGGTCTGGACATCGCCGGGATGATGATCGATTACATCGAACAGCGCGCAAAACCGGGTTTTCGCTTAAAATCCGGCGGCTAATTCTCAATTGATCGGCCTAATGTTGATCAAGGCGGTTTTGATCGTAGCGCTGGCCGGCATAATTCCGTAAGCTATCGCCCCTTCGTAAGGCCCTGCGCATTACGGAAGGGTTATTTTCGTTGTTGAACTCGTGAGGCATTCTATGGATTCGCTCATCGTCCCTGATTTAGCGCTGTTGCGGCGCTGGCTTGATCAGCTGGGCATTTCTTTTTTCGAGTGTGATTCCTGTCAGGCTCTCCATCTGCCGCATATGCAGAATTTCGATGGCATTTTTGATGCCAAGCTCGACATTGTGGACAACGTGATTTTGTTCTCGGCGCTGGCCGAAGTGAAGCCGACGGCGCTGATCCCGCTGGTGGCTGATTTAAGCTCGATCAATGCCAGCTCGCTGACCATCAAAGCCTTCGTGGATATTCAGGACGATAATTTACCGAAGCTGATTGTTTGTCAGTCGCTGACTATCGCAGTAGGCGTGACCCATGAGCAGTTCTCCTTCTTCCTGCAACAGGCAGAAGAGCAGATGTCGATGATCATTCTCGAAGCTCATGCCAATGACTTGCTGTTTATCGGTGATGAAGAAGAAGACGGCGCACCTGCCACGTCGGTCAATCTGCCGTTACTGCACTGATCCCTTTTTTAATTTTTTCTCTCCTTTAAAGATCCTTTCCTGCGAGCCGTAACAACCACGGCTCCGCTGCCTTTATTCGCTTTCGCGATAAGTTATGCTGCTGTTTACCCGATGTTGCCCTATATTTCACTTTGTTAATGGCTAAAATGCCAGACGCTGTACATCAAATTTGCATAATTAATCGATAAACGCCGGTTTTGTCTCAGGAGGCTGGTACACGCGGGTTGCAGGCGCTATGCTTCTGACTCTGCATCAAGCGTGATTACGTCGTAAAACCAAACGGTTAATTCGCAGGCAGCGTATTCGCCAACATTGAATGCCTATGCATATTTTCGTGTCCGGCAGTTGGCTTGGTAGTGAAGGGTTTTGTATCCATTTCAGTGATGCAAATTCAATGACATATTCCCCTGGCTTGGAGGTAGTAACGGATGTTCACCCTGCGTAAAAAGTGGTTATCGGGTGTTGTCGCCGGTCTGGTAATGGCCGCGTCCGTCACAGCGTCTGCGGAAGAGAAAACGCTGCATATCTATAACTGGTCCGATTATATCGCGCCAAACACCGTGCCTGATTTCCAGAAGGAAACCGGCATCAAAGTGGTTTACGACGTCTTTGATTCCAACGAAGTGCTGGAAGGCAAACTGATGGCAGGCAGCACCGGTTTTGATTTAGTGGTGCCTTCAGCCAGTTTCCTTGAGCGCCAGCTGACCGCGGGCGTGTTCCAGCCGCTGGATAAAAGCAAACTGCCTAACTATAAAAACCTCGATCCAGACTTGTTGAAAATGGTCGCGCAACACGATCCGGGTAACAAGTACGCGATTCCTTACCTGTGGGCGACCACCGGTATCGGTTATAACGTCGAAAAAGTAAAAGCGGTGCTGGGTAAAGATGCGCCGGTGGACAGCTGGGATCTGGTGCTCAAACCAGAAAACCTAGAGAAGCTGAAAAGCTGCGGTGTCTCCTTCTTAGACGCTCCGGCAGAAATTTATGCCACAGTGCTCAATTACCTGCATCTGGATCCGAACAGCACCAAAGCGTCTGATTACACCGGTGCGGCGAACGATCTGTTGCTGAAATTGCGTCCTAACATCCGTTATTTCCACTCTTCTCAATACATTAACGATCTGGCGAACGGCGACATTTGTGTGGCGATTGGCTGGGCTGGTGATGTGATGCAGGCGTCTAACCGCGCGAAAGAGGCTAAAAATGGCGTGAACGTGGCGTACAGCATTCCGAAAGAGGGGGCGCTGGCCTTCTTCGACGTGTTTGCAATCCCTGCGGATGCGAAAAATCTCGACGAAGCCTATCAGTTCCTCAACTACCTGATGGAGCCGAAAGTCATCGCGCAAATCAGTAACACCGTGTATTACGCGAGTGGCAACAAAGCGGCCACGCCGCTGGTCAACGAAGATGTGCGTAATAACCCAGGCATTTATCCGCCAGCGGATGTGCAGGCCAAACTCTTCAGCCTGAAAGTTCAGGATCCGAAGATTGACCGCGTGATCACAAGAGCATGGACAAAGGTTAAGACGGGCAAGTAATACCGTTTAAAAGTCAGGAAGACTTCTCAGCGGCTCCGCCTGTTCATGGCGGGGCCGCTGACGTTTTGCTTCCGGCCCTATTTTGGGCATAGCGGTCAGGCACTTTTTCCCCTGACTGTTATGCTTATTTGAATCTGCTTTATCCTGATACCGGAGATTTCTCTGAGTGAACGACGCTATTCCCCGCCCGCAGCCTAAGTCCCAGAAAGGTTTCACGCCTTTACTGGAGATCCGCAATTTAACCAAGTCTTTTGACGGTCAGGCCGCTGTGGATGATGTCAGTCTGACCATCTACAAAGGCGAGATTTTTGCTCTGCTGGGCGCATCCGGCTGTGGCAAATCGACGCTGCTGCGCATGCTGGCCGGTTTCGAGCAGCCGACGCAGGGTCAGATTGTCCTGGATGGCGTGGATCTCTCGCAGGTGCCGCCTTATCAGCGACCGATCAACATGATGTTCCAGTCGTACGCATTGTTCCCGCACATGACCGTGGAACAAAACATTGCGTTCGGGCTCAAGCAGGACAAATTACCCTCGGCGGAAATCAAAAGCCGTGTGGCAGAAATGCTGACGCTGGTACACATGCAGGAATTCGCCAAACGTAAGCCGCATCAGCTTTCCGGCGGTCAGCGTCAGCGCGTGGCACTGGCCCGCAGCCTGGCGAAGCGTCCGAAATTATTACTGCTCGATGAACCGATGGGCGCGCTGGATAAAAAATTGCGCGACCGGATGCAGCTGGAAGTGGTGGATATTCTTGAGCGCGTGGGCGCGACCTGCGTCATGGTCACGCACGATCAGGAAGAAGCCATGACCATGGCCGGGCGAATCGCCATCATGAACCGCGGTAAGTTCGTGCAAATCGGCGAGCCGGAAGAGATTTATGAGCATCCGACCAGCCGTTTCAGCGCGGAGTTTATCGGCTCGGTCAACGTGTTCGAAGGCGTACTCAAAGAGCGTCTGGACGATGCGTTGATCCTGACCTCTCCGGGGCTGGTGCATCCGCTGAAAGTGGACGTGGATGTGTCGGTGACCGACGGCGTGCCGGTGTATGTGGCGCTGCGTCCTGAAAAAATCATGCTCTGTGAAGAGGTGCCGGAAGATGGCAGCAACTTTGCGGTCGGCGAAGTGGTGAACATCGCGTATCTGGGTGATCTGTCGATTTATCACGTCAGATTACACAGCGGACAGATGATTACCGCGCAGTTGCAGAACGGCCACCGTTTCCGCAAAGGCATGCCAACCTGGGGCGATGAAGTGCGCCTGTGCTGGGAAGCCGACAGCTGCGTCGTGCTGACCGTTTAAGAGGGGCTGAATATGTCTGTAATCTCTGAACAACCGGTCAGTAAACCTCCGGGTGGTTTTAACGCGCTGATGGGCCGTCTGCAACAACGTCATGGCCGCAAGCTGGTGATCCTGCTGCCGCTGGTGTGGTTCCTGCTGCTGTTTTTACTGCCGTTTCTGATTGTCTTTAAAATCAGTTTTGCCGAAATGGCGCGCGCCATTCCGCCGTATACCGATCTGGTGACCTTTTCGGACGGTATGCTGGATATCGCGCTCAACATCGGCAATTACATTTCGCTTACCGACGATCCGCTGTATATCGAAGCTTATCTGCAATCCATTCAGGTCGCGGCGGTGTCTACGGCGCTATGTCTGGTGATTGGCTACCCGCTGGCGTGGGCGGTGGCGCACAGTAAAGTCTCGACGCGCAACATTCTGCTGTTGCTGGTGATCTTGCCCTCATGGACGTCGTTCCTGATCCGCGTGTATGCCTGGATGGGCATTCTGAAAGACAACGGCGTGCTGAACAACGTGCTGATGTGGCTGCATGTTATCGATCAGCCGCTGGTGATCCTGCACACCAATCTGGCGGTGTACATCGGCATTGTGTATTCCTATCTGCCGTTTATGGTGTTGCCGATATACACGGCGCTGACCCGCATGGATTACTCGCTGGTGGAAGCGTCACTGGATCTGGGGGCGCGTCCGCTGAAAACCTTCTTTAAAGTGATCATGCCGCTGACCAAAGGCGGGATTATTGCCGGTTCGATGTTGGTGTTTATCCCGGCGGTCGGTGAGTACGTGATCCCTGAACTGCTTGGCGGGCCGGACAGCATCATGATCGGCCGCATTTTGTGGCAGGAATTCTTTAATAACCGCGACTGGCCGGTGGCCTCTGCGGTGGCGGTGATCATGCTGTTATTGCTGATCATGCCGATCCTGTGGTTCCACAAATATCAAAACAAAGAGCTGGGAGACAAAGAATGAATAAGTTACCGGTTGTCCGTTCGCCGTGGCGAATTCTTATTCTGATCATCGGCTTTACGTTTTTGTACGCACCGATGCTGATGCTGGTTATTTACTCGTTCAACAGCTCCAAGCTCGTGACGGTCTGGGCGGGCTGGTCTACCCGCTGGTATACTCAGCTTTTCCATGACACCGCGATGATCAACGCCGTGGGCATGAGCCTGACGATTGCCACGGCCGCGGCCACGATGGCGGTGATTGTCGGCACACTGGCGGCGGTGGTCATGGTGCGTTTCAGGCGTTTTCGCGGTTCGACCGGCTTTGCTTTTATGCTGACCGCACCGCTGGTTATGCCGGATGTGATCACCGGGCTGGCGCTGTTGCTGCTGTTTGTGGCGATGGGGCACGCCTTTGGCTGGCCCGCCGAGCGCGGCATGTTCACCATCTGGCTGGCGCACGTGACGTTTTGTAGCGCTTACGTCGCCGTGGTGGTGTCTGCGCGTTTGCGCGAGCTGGACCGCTCAATCGAAGAGGCCGCGATGGATTTAGGAGCAACGCCGCTGAAGGTGTTTTTCATCATCACCTTACCGATGATCCTTCCGGCGCTGATTTCCGGCTGGCTGCTGGCGTTTACGCTCTCGCTCGACGATCTGGTGATCGCCAGTTTCGTCGCCGGGCCGGGCGCGACCACCTTGCCGATGCTGGTCTTTGCCAGCGTGCGCATGGGCGTCAACCCTGAAATCAACGCACTGGCGACGCTTATCCTGCTGGTGGTTGGCATCATCGGCATGATTGCCTGGTGGTTTATGTCGCGGGCTGAAAAGCAGAGAGTGAAGGAGATCCAGCGCGCTGCGCGAGGTTAACGCCCGTCATTCTTCGGGTTACCGCCTTGACGCAACACCCATGATTCAGGGGATTAGCAGTTGAATACCATAAGAAAAGGAAACAACAAGGAAGTATGAGACTCTCCTTTATCCCCGTTCCGGTAATGATAGGCGCGTCGGCCATTGTGGCGACGCGCTGCCTGGAATTCATTCTGTTACTCGATGCCATGGGCTTTTCAGGGCTGATGAGTTTTATCGAAGTCAGCGCCGAATCCTGGCTCAATTGCTTCATCATGCTCGCCAGCCTGGTGATTATTCTGGTGGAATGCCGTGCCGCTTACGCCATGATGCGTGCACGCCGCTGGGGGCGCTGGGCGTTTATCGGCTGTCAGGCCATCGTGGTCAGCTATATGTTGCTGGCGTCATTTGACTGGTTCGGGCCACGTATCTTTCGTTTTAACGTTGAAACGCAGGGCGAATTCTTGTTAGCGCTGCTGGAGCAAAAAATTCCCGATATGGCGATCCTGCTGTTGCTCTTTCTGCCTGCCAGCAGCCGGCGCTACTTTTCCAGACGTAAGGCTGAAAATAAATAAGTCCGGCTGCCAGTGAGCCTTTCGGGCCGCGTGGTGGTACACTGCGCGCCAGTTTTTTTCAGCATCTGATGACCGGACTTCTTTCATGCATTGCGCACTCTACACCGCAGGAACCTGCCGTTCCTGCCAGTGGCTCGACAAACCCTATTCCCGCCAGCTGGCTGACAAACAGCAAGATCTGCACGATCTGCTGAGCGGGCTGCCGGTGGGCGAATGGTGTGAACCGGTGACCGGCGAAGAGCGCGCTTTTCGAAATAAAGCCAAAATGGTGGTCAGCGGCAGCGTTGAACGCCCGCTGCTGGGCATGCTGCACCGCGACGGCACGCCGGTCGATTTATGCGATTGCCCCCTTTATCCGGCCAGTTTTCCGGCGGTATTTTCCGTTCTCAAAACCTTTATCGCCCGCGCCGGGCTGACGCCGTATAACGTCGCCCGTAAGCGCGGCGAACTGAAATTCCTGTTACTGACAGAAAGCCAGAAAGACGGCGGCATGATGCTGCGTTTTGTTCTGCGCTCGGACACCAAACTGGCGCAACTGCGGGCCGCACTGCCGTGGCTGCAACAGCAATTGCCGCAGCTGAAAGTGATATCTGCCAATCTTCAGCCGGTGCACATGGCTATTCTCGAAGGCGATACGGAAATTGCGCTGACCGACGTTCAGCGGCTGGAAGAGGATTTCAACCAGGTGCCGCTGTTTATCCGCCCGCAAAGTTTCTTCCAGACCAATCCGCAGGTGGCCGAAAAACTCTATGCCACGGCGCGCGACTGGGTGCGCGAGCGCGGTAATATCGCCAGCATGTGGGATTTATTCTGCGGTGTGGGCGGTTTCGGGCTGCACTGCGCGACGCCGCAGATGAAACTGACCGGTATTGAAATCAGCGCTGAAGCCATTTCCTGCGCGAAAGAATCGGCGGCGCGGCTGGGGCTGCAAAACGTTGAGTTTCAGGCGCTCGATTCCACCGGTTTCGCCACCGGAAAGGGCGAGGTGCCCGATCTGGTGCTGGTGAACCCGCCGCGTCGCGGTATCGGTAAAACCTTGTGTGATTACCTGAGCCGCATGGCGCCCGCCACCGTGCTTTACTCCAGCTGCAACGCGCAGACGATGGCGAAAGATCTGGCGCTGCTGCCGGAATACCGCATCGCACGCGTCCAGCTTTTCGACATGTTCCCGCACACCGCGCACTATGAAGTGATGACGTTATTAATTCGTCATGACGCTCCACGGTAATTAACCTGACAGCGTCAGGTGTTATTCCCGGCCCCTGGTAAAAGAACGTGTAAATATATCGGTTACTTCCGTGTTACCGGCAGAGAGGTTATTGATTTAACGCGGGGGGAATAATCATGACTGAGTTCACAAATCCTTTTTTTAATCCGTAAAAGCGGATTGTCTTCATGTTTTTAGTTTCGTAAACCCGCTATGTTTGCCTCCGGATTGTTACTGCATCAGCAGGCAAAACCTGAACTGAAATCTCGCGCGCCTCGGGGGATTTCTGTTCAGGTTTTTTTTTGCCTGTCATAAATGCACCCAGAAAAATCACTCTACCTCGGGTTATGACACAATGGAAAAACAGGCTATGGAAAAGCACGCACGGGCACTGGCATTAGGGCTTCTCTGTGTTCCCGCACTGGCATGTGCCGGGATCGACGATATTGCAGAAACGGATTTTATCAAAAAAAGTTCGCTGGAATTCGGTACGCACAATATCTGGAAATACCTGAATGAAGGCGAAACGGATAAACGCTACGTTCACTCGGCATGGGGGCAGGGGCTGTCACTGGATTACACGTCGGGATATCTCTCCGACGTTATCGGTGTCGATGCCTCTTATTATGGCGTAATCAAACTCGCCGCCGCCGATAATTTCGCGTCGAGAGGTATTTTGTATAACGACGAAGGTAAAGCGAAAGGTTTCAATAAACTTGGTCAGATTTATGGCAAGGCAAAATTATCCGAAGGCGGAGTGGATGCCAATCTCTACGGCGGCTGGAAACTGCTTAAACTTGGCGTATTAACCACATCGATGCGTGCTGCGCCTAATACGTATCAGGGCTGGAGCGGGGATATTACCTATGACGCCTACCGGTTACGTCTGGGTTACGTCACCCGATCATCAAACCGTGACTCACCGGATAAAGTGGATTTTCAGACCAGCGATTCAAAGTCGATAAACGCCATTTATACCGGTGATATTCAGGTCAAAACCGACAATCTGACCGCGCTGTATTTCTATGGCGAGAGTGAAGATTATCTGCGCAGAAATGGCCTCGAGCTGAAAATAACACAAAATAAAGCGCTGTCTTATGGCGTGCAGATATACATGACCGAAGGGCTGGATAAATGGAACAGCATGGCGAACAGCAAAAAAGATTTCGACACCCGTGCGAATCACTACGCCACCGATGTGACCTGGAAACACAACGGCTGGGTCACCAAAGGCGGGCTGGCGTATACCGACGCCAATAAAGACGGCGGTATCGGCATGTATCCGAGACACATGAGCAAAAATTCACGCGGCACCTTTAACTCGATGACCACTGCGGGGCTCGATTACATGCGTGACGAAGAAAAAGTGCTGTCGCTGGACGTTGGTTACAACCTCACTCCGGAGGTGTTAGTCGGCATTAATACCCACTACGGTTTCTTCGATTATCAGGGGCAGTCGGTGCAGGAGGGGGAATTCAACCTGTATTCCGTCTGGAAACCGGCATCGAAAAAGCTGAAAGATTTGTCTCTCTTCGTCCTGATTGGCCCTGGCCGGACGTATGAACATAAAGGCACCGCACCGATTGTCGATCACCACGGCAATATTAAAAATACTGACAGTTTTGCGGCGGAATTCCGTCTGGACTACAAATTTAAAATCTTTTAATTAACCTCAACGATAAGGATGCTGTTATGAAAAATAGCTTAACGAAAACGCTGTTCTCTTTACTGGCTTTCAGCCTGCCGCTGTTCCTGAGCAGCGTAACGGTGTCGGCGGCGACGCCTGAGGTTCAGGCCGCCGGTGAAAAGGGAGAAGTGACTTTTTACGTTACCCGTCATGGTAAAACCTTGTTCAACGCCGCGCACCGGGCGCAGGGCTGGTCAGACACGCCGCTGACCTCCGCCGGGGTGGAAGTGGCAGAGCAACTTGGCCGTGGCCTGAAAGACATTCACTTTGCCGCAGCCTTTTCCAGTGATGCTGGCCGTGCGCGCCAGACGGCAAAAATTGCCTTAGCTTCTGCCGGGCAACCCCTGCCGGTCAGCGAAGATCAGCGCCTGCGCGAAACCTTCTTCGGCCCGTTTGAAGGGGAGCATGAATTACTGATGTGGGAGCCGGTAGCGAAAAAACTCGGCTATAAAGATTTCGCCGCCCTGACGCAGGCGCTGAATAACGGTCAGGTGACGCTGAAAACCATGATGAATACGCTGGCTGAGGTTGACCCGTCGCATACCACCGAAAACGCGGCGCAGGTCCATCAGCGTATGCAGGCCGCACTGACAGATATCGCCCGCAAAGTCAGCGCACAGGGCGGCGGCAATGTGCTGATCGTCTCTCACGGCATGGCGATTCTGGCGATGCTCGAAGGGATGACGCCTGAAGAAAACCTGCGTGCGCCATTACAGAACGCCAGCGTCACGGTGATCACGTATAAAGACGGTAAGTTTACGGTCGGTAAAATCGGGGACATGCATTACGTGGAGAAAGGGAAAGGGAATTAGGTTGAAACAGTTTGCATGATGTAACGTCAGATAAAATAAGCGCAACAGGGAGGACTCTGTTGCGCTTATTTCGATTACGGGATCAGCGTGTTCAACACATAGAAAAGCTTTTCAGCGCCTTTATTGGACTGAGTCAGGGTAAACTTATGCTGTGCTGAATGAAGCGTCAAAATTTTAATGGTCTTATTCAGGCTGCCGCTTATCGACAGGGCTTTTATATCGCTTAATTCAAGACGGAAACATTTGTATGCTTTTCCTAAGTCACAAATCATTTCACTCCGGGTAATAACAACGCCGCGATCGCCACTGCCAAACACCGTATCATCAAAGTAAAATAATACGTCTTCTGCTCTGAGGAGCGGCATTTTAATGCTGGCATTCAGGGACGTTAAAAATTTACCGAGCTTAAGCGTGTCCATCTCATCATCACGGTAAAAGTGCAGGGCTTTATTCGTTGAGGTGAAGTCATTTTCCATTTCAGTCGTCATAGAAAATTGATCCCTGTATTTTCTTTTAATATTAATTAAATAAGTAAGCCATGGGCACGAAATGACCCGGCACATGAATATACGCTGCAAATCTTTATAAATACACCCTCAGCACCCGCGGACATCGCGAAATACATATTAACGTCCGGTCGCCAGCTGGTTCATGACTAGCACCAGTTTATCGAACACTTCACTGAACAAATGCTCACTGAATGGCGCAAGCAGCGGCATCATCATACCGATGGAGAGAATTCCGATGCTGAGTGTCAGCGGGAAACCGATGACGAAAACGGAAAGCTGCGGCGCCACGCGGTTGAGTATGCCGAGCGCCATGTTGAGTGTCAGCAGCAGGGTGACAATTGGCAGGGCGAGCATCAGGCCGCCGCTGAACACAATGCTGCCCGCCTGTGCAACTGCCATGTAGCCCTGAGCATTCACCGGATTGGGGCTTATCGGCAAGGTGTGGAAACTGTCGGCCAGCAGGGAAATCAACCACAGATGACCGTTGAAACTCAGAAACAGCAGCACCGCCAGCAGGTTGAGAAATTGTGCCAGCAGCGGAGAGTTCAGGCGGTTACTGGGATCGTAGAACGTGGCGAAGGAGATGCCCATTTGCAGGCCCATGATTTCACCGGCCATGCGGATCGCGGCGAACGCCAGCTGCATGGTCAGGCCGAGCGCGGTACCAATCATGATTTGCTGCATGGTCAGCCACAGCGCAGGCGTGGAGAAAATCGGGGTGTCGACAACCGGCAGAGCCGGGGCGATCAGAAAGGTGATCATCGCCGCGAGGCCAATTTTAACCTTTTTCGGCACCTGTTTTTCGCTGGTGATCGGCGCGGTGCTGATCAGCGCCAGAATGCGCAGCATCGGCCAGAAATACATGCTCAGCCATCCGGCTAACTGGGTGCTGTCAAAAGAAACCATAGGTTAACCGATGATGTACGGCAGGCTGGAAAACAGCGTGCGCATGTAATCAAGCAGCAGATTGAGCATCCACGGACCCGCGATGACGATGGTCGCCACCACCGCCAGGATCTTCGGAATGAAGGACAGCGTTTGTTCGTTGATTTGCGTCGCCGCCTGCAACAGGCTGACGATAAGACCGGTGACCAGCGCAGCCAGCAGCAGCGGGGCCGCGACCGCAAGTGCGACTTTCATCGCTTCATTGCCAATCGCCATTACCGATTCAGGAGTCATAAATCTCTCTTTAAATGTGAACCTGCGTGGGCGGGCTTACGTGTCATTTTGTCCGCCGGCAGTGCCCGCACTGACGGCGACGCTGACGCCCATAAAATCAGGCAACGGCATGAATTAACTGTAGAAACTCTGCGCCAGCGATCCGAGCAGCAGCTGCCAGCCATCGACCAGCACGAACAGCATCAGTTTGAAGGGCAGTGAGATAGTTGCAGGCGGCACCATCATCATCCCCAGCGCCATCAGCACGCTGGCCACCACCAGATCGATAATCATGAACGGGATAAAGACCGTGAAGCCAATCTGGAAAGCCGTTTTCAGTTCGCTGGTGACGTAAGCCGGTAACAAAATACGCATCGGCACCGCTTCCGGGCCAGCCAGTGGCGGCAGGTTGGCGAGGCGGGCGTACAGCGCGAGGTCACTTTCACGGGTCTGGCGCAGCATGAATTCACGTAACGGCTGAGCGCCTTTGTCCATGGCATCCTGCATGCTGATTTTGTTTTCAGTGAACGGCTGATAAGCGTCGGTGTAAATCTTGTCGAAAACCGGCGCCATGACGAAGAAGGTCAGAAACAGCCCGAGGCCGAGCAGAACCTGGTTCGGCGGTGCAGACGGCGTGCCGAGGGCGTTTCGCAGTAAACCCAGCACGATGATAATGCGGGTAAAGCTGGTACACATCAGCAGCATCGCGGGCAGCAGGGTCAGCGTGGTGATGAAGACCAGCGTCTGGATCGGCAATGACCAGTTTTGCGCACCGTTCGCCATTTGCTGGCTGATGATGCCCGGTAATTGCGCAAACGCGGCGGGGCTGGCGAGCAGCAGCAGCGGCAGACAACGGGTAAGCAAGCGAACAGGACGCTGACGGACAGCGTTAACTACGGAACTCAAGAAGGTCATGCCTGCTTTCCCGGACGTTTCAACATTTTTTGCATCAGCTGACGAAAATCAGCGGGCTTGTCGGCAGCAGCGCCCGGCGTGATATCAGCCGGTGGCGCGCTCAGGGTATGCAGCGGTGTGATGTTGTGGGCAGTCACGCCCAGCACCAGCCAGGTATTGTCCACTTCCACAATCACCACTTTTTCACTGCGCCCGACCTGACAGCTGGACGTGATTTTCAGCAGCTTGTTATTTTTTGCCTGCGGTGCCAGACCGGTCCGTTTCGCCACCCAGCCGATAAACAGAATCAGCAGCAGAATCCCGCCGAGCACGGAGCTGACTTGCGTCAGCACGGAACTGGCGGGCACCACCGGCGCGGAGGCATGGGCAGTGGCGGGCGTCACCGCCCCGGAAAGGTATGGGGAATCCGTCGCGGCAGTCTGGCTCATCAGCGGCTCAGACGACGCATACGTTCTGATGGCGTGATGATATCGGTGATGCGCACGCCGTATTTATCGGCCACAACCACCACTTCACCCTGAGCAATCAGATAACCGTTGATCAGAATATCCAGCGGCTCACCGGCCAGACCGTCAAGGGAAACCACGGAACCCTGCGACAGGCGCAGCAGCTCTTTGATGGTCATCTTGGTGCGGCCTAACTCCACGGTCAGCTTGACCGGAATATCGAGGATCATATCGATATCCTGCAAACTGCCTGCTCCTTCCTGGGCGCCCAGCGCGGCGAAAACACCCTCGGTTGACGCTTTGGCGCTGCCCGCAGATTGTTGTTCGTTAAACGCATCAGCCCATAAATCGTCAACGTTATCCGATCCGGCGTCAGACGGTTTATTGGTGTCACTCATGGGGCTGTTCCTCATCTAGAGAATTTAAAATTGGGTTGATCAAATGTTCAACGCGCAGAGCGTATTGTTCGTTTAAGGTGCCGTATTTACTGGTCAGGACCGGCACGCCGTCGACGTGGGCAATCAGGCGATCCGGCTTTTCAATCGGCAGCACATCGCCCGGTTGCAGTTTCAGGATCTGAGATAAACGCAGCGGAATTTCGACGAAGTTTGCCACCAGTTCCAGTTCGGACTGCTGAACCTGGGTCACCAGATTTTCGCGCCACTGGCTTTCTTCATGACGGGAGTTCTCGACCGGCGGATTGGTCAGCAACTCACGGATCGGTTCAATCATGCTAAAAGGAATACAGATGTTGAAATCACCGCTCAGCGCACCGATTTCCACGTGGAACGGCGTCGTGATCACGATATCGTTCGGGGAAGAGGTGATGTTGGTGAATTTGATCTGCAATTCCGCACGGACGTACTCGACGCTCAGTTTGTAAACGCCGCTCCAGGCATCTTCATAAGCATCCAGCGCCAGGGTCAGCATGCGTTTAATCACGCGCTGTTCGGTGTGGGTGAATTCACGACCTTCTACTTTGGTCGGGAAACGGCCATCGCCGCCAAACAGGTTATCCACCGCGATAAACACCAGGCTCGGGGCGAACACAAATAAGGCCGTGCCGCGCAAGGGTTTGAGGTGGATCAGGTTGAGGTTGGTCGGTACCGGCAGGTTGCGGGCAAAATCGTGATAAGGCTGAATTTTGATCGGCCCGACAGTGATGTCCGGGCTGCGGCGCAACAGGTTAAATAGCCCCATACGGAAATGACGGGCAAAACGCTCGTTAATGATTTCCAGCGCCTGCAGACGCTCGCGGACAACGCGGCGCTGAGTCGTGGGGTCAAAAGGTTTAACGCCGTCGTCGGACGCCAGCGTTTTCGCTTTTGTGGTTTCAGCCGCGCTGTCGCTGCTGTCACCGTTGAGCAGTGCGTCGATCTCGGCCTGTGAAAGAATGCTGTCGCCCATAATTTGTTTATCGCAGTATGAAAGCAGTGAAAAGCACGTCGTTGATCGCCTGTGGGGGCTGACCTTTGACCAGTGGCACGTCCAGAACTTCTTTGATTTCCTGCACCAGTTGCTGCTTGCCGGTTTCACTGACTAAATCCGACGTTTTCTGGCGTGAAAGTAACAGCAGCAAGCGGCTGCGGACTTCAGGCAGATACTCATTCAGGATGGCGCGGTTTTTTTCATCCGGCAGACGCAGGGTCAGGCCGATGTAAAGCACACGGTCAGGATCGTTATCCGGCGTTTGCAGGTTGACGGTGAAGGTGTCCAGCGCCAGGAAAATCGGCGGCACCGGCGGCTCATTCTTTTTCACTTCAGCGGTCTGCGAACCCGGTGCTGACTGCTGTTTATGCAACATCCACCAGGCGTAACCCGCCGCACCACAAGCACCAAGGGCCACCAGTAAAAGCAGAATCATTAAAAGCGGTCGCTTTTTTTTGCGCGAGGCCGAGAGAGCGGAGTCAGACATGGATGAGGCGATTTCCTGTAAGTATGGGCAGATAAGCTGAGGGAAGCCCAACCTGCCGGATCAATTCTGAAAATGATTATCCCGCTTATCCTGTTGTTCAATAGTCAGAATAGGCGGGAAAAATAAGGTCAGCTCTGCCGTTTGAATTAAGTGAACACTGACCGTCAGCAACTACCTGAAACAATTTTGCGAACAATTACGCAAAGATATCGACGCTGTTGTTACCGCCAAGACGCTGTGCGAGCGACACCGGCACCGGCAGGGCGTCTGCCGCGGCATTCACGCCACCGGCATTAAAGGCCGCCCAGCTTGAGGCGTTCCCCTGCTGCGAACCGGATTGTGAACTTTGCTGTTGCGCCTGTTGCCACTGCGAGCTGTCGCTGCCGACGCTGCTCTGACCGAGGCTGATGCCGTTATCCGCCAGCGCCGTTTTCAGATCGGGCATCGCGGCTTCAATGGCGGAACGCACCGCACTGTGGCCTGAGACAAAGTGCAACTGCGCCTGGTTGTTTTCAATCTTCATGCTGATCTGGATTGAACCCAGATCCTGCGGATGCAGGCGCAACTCGGCGGTCTGCTGCCCCTGACGGTTGAACATCATCACCTGCTGACCGAGTTGCTGTTGCCACTCCGGCGTCCCCAGCTGCGCGTTGAGCAACGGCGTGGACGGCGCGGTCACGGCGCTGGTGGTGGTCGGCGTGGTTGACACCGGCGCAGAAGAGACGGCCACCGCGGCGTTGTTCACCAGGTTCAGGGCGCTGTCCGCCGTGCGGCTGTCGGTCTGCGCCGCCACGGCGACATTGCCGTTAGCCGCGGTCATCGCAGCCAGCGCGCTGGAGAAATCAGGGCTGGCGGCGGAGGTGTTTTTGCCTGCCGCGTGCGCGGTGACGGTACTGGCCGTGGCCGGTGCACTGCTGTCGGTCACGGCGGTTTTACCGTCATCGGCCAGCAGTGAAGAGGCGGTGGTGGTCAGCCCGGCAAGTAATGCACTCTTTTTATCGGCATCGGCGGTGTCTGAGGACAAGGCGGACTGCGCCGAAGCCGCGGTCGCGGTGGTCAGTGGCTGCGCCGGTTGCTGTTGCGCGGCGAGCTGGGCAAACAGCGCCTGCACCGGCAGGGAGGTAGCGTCGTCAGCCTGGGTGTCTTTGTCTTTATCGGTGAGCGCGGTATTTTTGACCGCAGAAGGATCGGTGCCTTTCAGGCTGCCGTTGGGCAACAACTGGATCGCCGCAATCATTTTGCTCAGGTCGCTGTCGTCCAGCGCCAGGCTGCCGTCTTCTTCGCCGGTGGTTACCGCCTGAGTCAGCGTGGCTTTGTCCAGGATCTGGCCTTTGGCACTGATTTTCTGGCCGAGCTGAGATAACTGGCTGGCGAGTTTAGGATCGAGTTTTTCGCCCAGCTGCGCCTGCAACTGGCTGGCAAAATCTGCGGTGGCGCCGGTCGCGGAAGCATCACCGGTGGCGACAGCATCCGACGCCGTGCTGGCGGAGGCGGCGGAAACGGTGGTTTTCGCCGAGGTGACGGCCGCAGGCAAGATATTCAGATTCATAGCGTTTTTTTCCTGTAAGCGCTGCGTTGGGCAAATTCATCGTTCTGCTTTTGATCCATCTTGTTCTCATGCGAACGCTGCTGTTCACTGGCACGGCTTTGCAGGGTCTGATACGCATTCAGTCGCTGTTGTTTATCCTGCCACTGATTGACGGCGGCATTGAGCCGCTGATCCCATTGCTGCAACTGCTTGCGATGCTGTTCAATCGCCACTTCCAGCGTGCCGATAAACTGCTGGTAGTTCTGCCAGGTATTGGCCGCAATTCCGCCGGTCATGGTGGTGTTCAGTTTTTCGCGGTACTCACGCTGATAGTTGAGCAGCATGGTGAGCTGTTCCTGAGCCTGAGAATGCGATTGCCGGATTTGCCCCAAATGATTGGTCGCCTGATCCAGCGCTTTTTGCGCCAGAGAACAAAGGGTGATCAATGGTGATGAACTTTCCATTCGATATTCCTCATACCCTTCATTGTTTGCCCTGATACGGCGCGCACGTTGATGGATATAGTTCTGTGTGTAATGTCTTAGCCAGGGAACAGCATGTTCAGTTCCAGACAGGCGTCTTCATACGTGCTGCGTTCCATGATGTCCTGCTGGAGAAAGTTCTCCATTTGCGGGTACAAGCGGATGGCGCGATCGAGCATCGGATCGCTGCCTGCCGCGTAGGCACCGACGCTGACCAGATCACGGTTACGCTGGTAGCTGGACAACAGTTGTTTGAAATTTCGTACACGGGAATACTGGTTGTCGTCGATAAGCGATGTCATGGCACGGCTGATCGACGCTTCTATATCAATGGCCGGATAGTGGCCGGACTCCGCCAGACGGCGCGATAACACCACGTGGCCATCAAGAATGGCGCGGGCGGCGTCGGCGATCGGATCCTGCTGGTCATCCCCTTCGGTCAGCACGGTATAGAAGGCGGTAATCGAACCGCCGCCGCTGATGCCGTTCCCTGCGCGTTCAACCAGCGCAGGCAGTTTGGCGAAAACGGAAGGCGGATAGCCTTTGGTTGCCGGTGGCTCACCGATGGCTAGGGCGATTTCACGTTGGGCCATGGCGTAGCGGGTCAGGGAATCCATGATCAGCAGCACGTGCTGCCCGCGGTCACGGAAATCTTCTGCAATGCGCGTGGCGTAGGCGGCTCCCTGCATACGCAGCAGCGGCGAGACGTCGGCCGGCGCTGCGATGACCACGGAACGGGCGCGGCCTTCGTCACCTAAAATGTTCTCGATGAAGTCTTTGACTTCACGTCCACGTTCACCGATCAGCCCGACCACGATCACATCGGCCTGGGTGTAGCGGGCCATCATGCCGAGCAGAACGGATTTACCCACGCCGGAACCGGCGAACAGCCCCATACGCTGGCCGCGACCGACGGTCAGCAGTGCGTTGATGGCCCGCACGCCCACGTCCAGTACGTCGGTGATCGGCGTACGTTGCAACGGGTTAAACGGCGGAGTGATAAGCGCGGCGCGATAGCCGGTGTCCGGTGGCGGTAAGCCATCCAGCGGTTTGGCGCTGCCGTCAAGCACGCGGCCCAGCAGTTGCGGGCCGAGCGGAAGCTGCTTGCCGGCCATGTGGCCGTCGGGAGAAATACGCGCGTAAACGCGGGCGCCCGGCAAAATACCTTCGACTTCTTCCAGTGGCATCAGAAACAGATTCTGGCCGTTAAAACCCACCACTTCGCTTTCTACTTCCTGCACCACTTTGCCGTCATGACGTTCAATCAGACAGGTGGAGCCGAGCGGCATCTGCAGGCCGGTGGCTTCGAGGATCAGCCCCGTCGCGCGGGTCAGACGGCCATAACGGCGCACGGTAGGCGTGCGGCTCATGCGTTTTTCTGCATCGTCGAGGGATTTCAGCAGGCGGCTCAGGCGGGCGGTCATCCGAGATCTCCCGGCGCGGCGAGGCGGCACAGTTCATGCCAGCGCGTGGCAATCGAGGCATCCATATCGCCATCTTCCGCACTGACTTTACAGCCACCGCTGTGGATCTGATTATCTGCGAGCAAACGCCAGCCGTGCATACTGAGGCTGGCGCCGAGTTGCAGTTCGACCCGCTCGAAATCAGCCGGGTTGACGCGCAGCTGCGGTTTGCCTTTAAACATCGGCTCCAGCTGGATCAGCTGCTGGATCTGAGTGAGCAGGGCGGAACCGTCACAAATCGGGGCCTGACCTAAAATCTGTTTGGCAGCGGTCAGCGCCATTTGCATCAGGCGCGAGGCGATCACGCTGTCCAGCGCGTCGAGCGTTTGCTGGAAATCGGCCACCAGAAGCTGCCAGTGTTCAGTGAGAACGGCCTGCTGTTGCTGACCTTCCAGTAAACCCTGCTGTTGCCCGGCTTCCTGACCGGACTGAAATCCGGCGGCATAACCCTGTTTCTGACCGGCTTCAAGACCTTGCTGAAAACCCTGCTGTTCGGCGCGGCGTTGCAGGTTCAGCAGCTCATTCTGATCGACCTGCACCTTGGGCTGGCCGTCGTCCTGCTCTTCTTCACCTTCCTGAAACAAGGGCTCAAGCGGGCTGGCGAAAGAGGGCATCGCCAGATCGCCCGGCCGCCACGGCTGCCACGGCAGGGCGTTAAGACGCTCGGTCTGCCGCTCTTCAGCGGTTTTCTTTTCCGGCACCGGCTGGTCATTCATTGGATCAGACATATGAATCCTCGCCGCCGCCGACTACCATTTCGCCAGACTCTGCCAGACGGCGAACCGTTTGCAGGATGGCTTTCTGTTCGTTCTCGACCAGAGACATACGCATCGGGCCACGGTTGGCCAGATCGTCGCGCAGGATGTCGGCAGCACGCTGCGACATGTTGCGCAGGAACTTCTCGCGCAGTGGTTGCTCGGCACCTTTCAATGCCACCAGTAACGATTCGCCTTCGATTTCCTGCAACAGGCGCTGGATACTGCGGTCGTCCACGTCCACCAGGTTTTCGAACAGGAACATCTCGTCGATAATTTTTTGTGCCAGTTCGCCGTCGTAACCACGCACCGCTTCGATAACCGCTTCTTCCTGCTGAGTTTTCATCAGGTTGATGATTTCTGCCGCCGTACGAACACCGCCCATCTTCGAACGTTTGAGGTTCTGGCCGTCGAGCAGGTTGTTCAGCACTTCGGTCAGCTCGGCCAGCGCCGCTGGTTGGACACCGCCGAAGGTGGCGATACGCAGCATGACGTCGTTGCGCAGACGCTCGTCGAACAGCGCCAGAATATCGGCCGCCTGGCCCCGTTTCAGGTGCACCAGGATAGTGGCGATGATCTGCGGATGTTCGTCGCGGATCAGATCGGCGGCAATCACCGGCTCCATGAAGTTGAGCGTTTCCATGCCGCTGGTGGTTTCGCGCGATTCGAGAATGTCTTCCAGCAAGCTCGAGGCACGCTCTTCGCCCAGCGCCTTGGTCAGCACTGAACGCAGGTATTCGCTGGTGTTCACACTCAGCGCAGCATACTGCTCGGATTCGTCCTCGAATTCATTCAGGACCTCGGCCAGCTGCTTGTTGGAGATCTGATGGATATTCGCCATCGCGCCACTGATTTGCTGAACTTCACGCGGGGAGAGGTGTTTGAACACCTCCACCGCACGGTCTTCGCCCAGGGTTATCATCAAAATGGCGCTTTTTTCAGTTCCGGTCATAGTCATGGTTGTTCGGTACTCATCCATTGGCGGATAACCAGGGCGACGATACGCGGATCTTTATCGGCCAGCTCCTGTACTCGTTGAGTCTGTACTTCGACGCTGACGCGCTGCTGTGAACGCTTACGTTTCTCCAGCTCGTCGGTGCTGAGTTTGACCGGTTTGCTGCCTTCAGGTTGTGGCATGGAAGCGGCAAGGGCAGCGGCGGCAATGGCTTCTTTCTCGGCCTGCTGTTTGCGCAGCATCGGACGAACAATCTTGCGCCACAGTATCCAGGCCACAATCAGCACCAGTAACCAGCGACCGGCATCGATCAGTTGGTCGAAGAACGCCTGTTGTTTCCAGAATGGCAACTCTGCGGTGTCATCCGCGGCTTCGTTGAACGGTGTATTCACCACGTTCAGCGTATCGCCACGTTCGGTAGAGAAGCCCATCGCTTCGCGAACCAGATCGTCGATCTTCTTCAACTGTTCGTCGGTCAGCGGTTTGGATTTGCCATCCGTTCCCACCTGATAGTTGACGACCACTGCCGCAGACAGGCGCTGTACCGCACCGGCGCTGTGCTGGGTGTGGGTGATGGTGCGATCCACTTCATAGTTAGTGGTTTCATCACGACGGCTGTTCGATGGCACCGTTGAACGGTTCGACGTGCTATTTTGTGCGCCGTTCTGAGCGTTGCCAGCCTGATTCTGATTCTGATTCTGATTCTGATTCTGAGCCGTGTTGGCCGCAGGCGGTGTGGTCACCGGTGCAGTCGCTGCCGGCGCGGGCTGATTGCTCAGCGCACCCGGTACGCCGCCCACTGAAGAGCCACCAATCTGATCGCTGGTGCTGAGCTGGCGGGAACGTACGGCGGCTTTATCCGCTGCACCGTTCGGCTGGTAATTTTCGTCAGTTTGTTCACGGGTGGCGTAATCAATCTGCGCGGTGATTTGTGCGTGCACGTTGCCGTTGCCGACCACCGGTTGCAGAATCGCTTCGATGCGGCGTTGCAGGCGGCCTTCCACTTCGTTGGCGTATTTCAGCTGTGACGCATTGAGGTCGCGGCCATTGCTGTCGGACTGCGTCAGTAAATGCCCGCTCTGATCGACCACGGTGACGTTGGCCGGGGGTAAACCGGAAACGCTGCTCGACACCATATAAACGATGGCGTTGATCTGACCATCATCGAGGGCGCGGCCCGGTTGCAGATTCAGGGTGACGGAAGCGGAAGGGTTTTTCTGTTCGCGTACGAATAAAGAAGGTTTCGGAATGGCTAAATGCACGCGGGCGCTCGAGACCGGGCCCAGCGTTTCGATGGTGCGGGAGAGTTCACCTTCCAGTGCGCGCTGATAGTTGATCTGCTCGCTGAACTGGCTGATCCCAAACTTCTCCTGATCCATCAGTTCAAAACCGACGGCGCCGCCTTTCGGTAAACCGGCCGCAGCCAGTTTCAGACGGGTTTCATACACTTTGTCAGCGGGAATAAGGACTGCGCCACCGTTATCAGAAAACTGATAAGGGATATTCATTTGCGTCAGTTGGGTGACGACCGCGCCACCATCTTTGTCGTTGAGGTTGCTAAACAGCACCTTATAAGTAGGCTGCTTAGCCCACAACATCATAACAACAACAATAGCCACGGCTGCCGCAGCAGCAATGGCGATAGGAACTTTTGGGTTGGCGCGCAGGCGATTAAGCAGAGCAGTGAAACCGCTTCCAGGGTTTTCTGCGCCGGCTATTGCGGAACTCATACAAGATCCCTATTTAGCTGTTGGACGGTGGTGTTCATGTTGTCTCTTAACAAAACAGACTCCCAGGTGCGCAATCGGTGAAGCGTGACATTTTTCAAACCCCCACACAGGCAGGCCTATTTTCTAGGTGAGCCATTATTTGTCGCGCAGGGCAAAGTTAATGGCCCGATAAGCCATGGTTTTTGCGGTCAATTATGGCGTTTAGGAAAAAACTGATGTGATAGGGTGTCATTCCATGAAAGAACCCCATTGGTCACCGAAAGAGCGTTAAGCGGAGAAAGCATGTCAATTCAAGGCATTGAGAGTGTTTTACAGCAAATGCAGGCCACTGCAGTGCAGGCAGGCGCGGTTAAGCAGACCGACACCACGTCAGAAGCCGGTTTTGCCAGCGAACTGAAAGCGGCATTAGGCAAGATCAGTGAGACGCAAAACAGCGCCAAACTGCAGGCTGAAAAACTCGAGATGGGCGTGCCGGGCGTCAGCCTCAACGATGTGATGGTCGATCTGCAAAAATCCTCTATTTCATTACAGCTGGGCGTGCAGGTCAGAAATAAACTGGTGGCGGCGTATCAGGATGTGATGAATATGTCGGTGTAGGTGGTTAGCAAGATCTTCAGGAACTACAGCTATTACCGCAGTTGAGTACAGTGTTGAAATGTTTAATTACGTAATCTAAAGGCCAAGATCCAATTGAAGAGTGTACATTTGACAGAAGTCGCAATAGCTCAGGCTCTAAAGTGACAGAAAATTATATCTTTAGTGGAACTCATACTGATGGAAATTGGCCGCCAACATTTTTTGGTTGAGAAGATACCAATCAAATATAAGAGTACATGAGCTCCTTATATTGCTTCGAAAGCATACCCTGTTCGTATTATTATAGTTACGAGCAACTCAGACCGAATTACCACAATCGCATAATCTGATTACAGTGGTATTGTCTTCCGAGGGCCATTTTCCCGTCAGCTAATAATTTTAAAAGTCAGACAGCACGTTCGATGAAACCTGGAATATTTCAACATAATTGGATGAGTATCAGGGGTATTCAGCTTTTTTATGACGAATGATGGTGGTAACACAACAACATTACGGATGGTAATAAAGTGATTAATTTTTGATGCGTCTCCTAATTCATCAGAAGATTACTTGATATTGCGCATAGTAAATATGGGTGATTAATACCCATATTACAGGAAATTTCTTCGAGATTTAATTGTATGTTCTGATTGGTAATGCCACTCAAAAAGAGTGGCAACACTTCATTTTGACTTACATGAAAATCTGAATATATATATTATTGAAACGAATAAAAGTAGGTCAAAGCTGAAGTTCATCCCGAAAAGATGCTTTGACATGTCTCTATACCCTTCACCAAAGAAAGCCATATAAAATTGAGAGCACCCAATAGTTGAGACAATGAAAAGTAAACCAGAGAGTTCATTTTTTCTGAATGAAAGTGAAAGTATGAGCGAGGCTAATAAAATTAAAAACCTATAATCTTTGAATAAGTAATCCTTCATCAATGTTAACTGATAGTAAAAGCCTTTGTTGTTAATTATTAAATCCATGGCTTTGTATACATGAAAATAATTTTCAGTTAATTGGCTTTTTACTCCAGAATCAAATGGGAGCATGAATATTATTGAAGGGTGCTTAATGAATTCAGACAGACTATTTTTAAAGTTGGCATCAACGTGTTGGTTAAAGCATTTTTCACCTATATCGGTTTGAGTTACTCCTTTACTTGTATCAAACCGATTTCCCCACGCATCAATCCCTACGCAGGATTCATCAACGCCGTCAGGTAAAACTATGCCATTTAATCTTTCATATTCGTAAATGCCGAAATATTCAGAATGATATTTATTGTAAGTTACGGTAGAAGTCGCTGCAATAATGCAGAAGATAGCCATAACTAAAGATATAATCATTAGTGGAAGCTTAATAAAAATCTGACCTCTATTGAATAAGCAATAATAGGCGATAGCAATTATTGGGATGTAGAAAAACTGGCTCTTACTACAAGCAATGACGGTAATGCTAATAAATGCTATTAGAATATTGAGAATGTTATCTTTAAAAGTAGATAATATAAATAGTGGAATGAAAATCATCAAAACTTGTTCTTGGTAAAACGAACCAAAAAATGCCAAGTTTGATGATGAAATTATCGGCAATAAGCTAAGTAAATATGCTGCAGCAGTAATGAGCTTGTTATTATTTTTGTTTAATTTAAAAAATAAAAAAGTAATTATACATATATATATGACTTTTAATATTGATGAGTATAACGACAAGCTAAAATGGTCAGTAAAGAAACTAATAATAATTGCATATGTATAAACCAAATAACTGTATGAGCTTATGTAGTCATAGCTAAAAATAGAATCAATTTCCGGCTTTAGTGGGAATGATTGCGGGATGTCTTTTGTAAACTGGTTGATGTTATCTATAAATGGAAATATAGATCTGTAATAATCACCTGTGTTAACCATGTAAAGCGAACTGGATGTTATAGCTATCACGATTCCTATCGCAATAGACGCAATAATCTGTTTGGTAGAGATGTTCATTTACTTGCCTTTTTTGACGATGTAACGAGGTCTTTGTTTTGACTCAGTGTAAATTCTTCCAATGTATTCTCCTAGAACGCCAATGCCGATAAGTTGGATGCCTCCTAAGAAAAGAATAGATACCAGTAAGGACGTATACCCCTTGACTGGGTTACCAAAAGCGATAGTATCAAATATCATCCATGCCCCGTATAAGAAAGAAAATCCAGCTACTAGCAAGCCAATATATGTCCACATCCGAAGTGGAAATGTTGAAAAACTAGTTATACCTTCTAAAGCCAAGTTCCAAAGCTTCCATCCGTTAAATTTAGAAGTCCCAGCAACTCGTTCAGCTCTCCGGTATTGTACAACGTCAGTTTTCCCCCCAACCCAGCTAAGAACACCCTTCATAAATAAGTTGCGTTCGGGGAGTAGTTTTATATTTTCTACAACTTCACGGGACATAAGTCTAAAATCGCCAACATTTTCTTCAATTTTTGGTGTGCTGATTTTATTATGCAGTTTATAGAACATTTCAGCTGTTTTGCGCTTGATATGACCATCGCTTGATCTGTCAAATCTTTTTGCTAGGACCATGTCTGCTCCTGCAAGCCATTTTTCTATTAGTTCTGGTATGACGGTGATTGGGTCTTGTAGGTCAACATCAATAGGAATAACTGCATCACCTGAGGCATGCTCAAGTCCTGCAAACAGAGCTGGCTCTTTGCCGAAGTTTCTCGTGAAGTTAATGGCCTTTACGTTTTTATCAGACAGGGCCAACCCATTTATAATTGACTCCGTTGAGTCTTTACTTCCGTCATTTATGAAAACAATTTCAACCACATGTTGTGAAAACTCTACATATTCGCGCACTTCTTTATAAAAAATCGGTATGGTGTCTTCTTCATTGAAGACGGGAACAACCAGCGAAATATTCATTATTCTTCCTTAAATACAACGTATGTAGAATACAAAAAACCTACAAAAAGACTTATTGCTGAGAAGCCTAATAAGGTGATGATCGGATTCAGGGAAGCTTTATCAGCAAGATATCCACACGCCAGGGCTAGTAGCCCCATGAAGCCGACATACATGAAGTATTTTGAGGTTGTATGCTCAGACTGAAAAGTCCATTTAGCATTTACAAAAAAGCTGAAAGTTACTGCAACGCAAAAACCTGCGAAGTTACTCAGCATTTGGTTATGGCTTGAGGAGTAGAAAACTACTGCGAATGTTACCCAGTGTAAGGCCGTGTTCATGCCTCCTACGACTGCATACTTTAAAAATACTTTTAACATTAGATTGGTCTTAAAAAAATTGATTGGTCGATCCTAGCACCTGTAACGGTTAAGGCAAGGATGCGTAAAGAATTGTAATACTTTTTTTTCTGGTTAGAAATAACCACACTTTGTCAAGCACTTAAAATGATGAGAAGTCTGGACTTGTGCTGTTTTTATATACAGTTTTTTGCTGGGTCAGTTATGGTTGCTAAGGATTTAGGTTCTGATGTGATGTAACGCGGTCAGACCAGGAAGAGAATAGAGCCGGGCATATACGTGTTCTTTTAGCGCAACAAAGAGTATTGCTGAGGTTTTGATTGGGCCAGGCGTATGATATTTAGTTTAGCTATGTGATTGAAGCGCCGGCGTCGCTGAGTCAGGGGATCGATTATCTGATGATGCTGCGGAAGATAGTGTCACAGATTGTAGGGTTCCATGAAGACGTTGAATATTTCTTTCTGCGGAGTTCATGAAAATTCTATGTGGCATGGTTGAGGCAAAAAATCAACGCGAACTTACATTCTCCATCCTGCAACGAATTTTGGTTTGGGTTACTTATCAGCATGTTATCTGCTCTTAAGAGTTATTCTTTATTTTCAGAATATTAAGCCTCATATGATGAAGGTGTCGGTGCAAGTGAGGAACCGGTTGTTTTAAATAAATGCTTTGATTTTTATTCTTTCAGGCATGGATGGAACAATGTCTAATCATCTGTCATGGGGACTGTATTTATCTCTAATCAGTTTTTTGAATAATGATTTATGATTGTCTTGATTTTACTCATGATAGCGATGGCCAACTTTTTGTTGGCCATTAAGCTAATTCACTGTGTCAGCAGTCATCAAACGCTTTGCATACGCTTATCAGATGACCTTTACCTGTATCAATAAAAGCATCTAAAGGAATACCAGGTAAACCTTTGATGAATTCGCTTTTACCATCCTTAACCACTCCGATAATTTGCTGTCTAAATTGTACCGACGTAAATACATCGCTCTTTAATACGCCATTAAGACTTATATAACCATTGTCATTGCTACAGATAATGGAATCACTTGAAGCAATAATCGAAATTTTATTTTTTCTAATCATATTTTGTACCGCATTATCATCAACTACAGCACCAGTGCAAGTCTGATAATTTTGTTCGACTTTAAAAGATAAGCCCTGCGGAGAGAGAAAATTGATTCCGCTTGGAAGACTATTGTTAGTGCCGGAAGCGGAGAAACCGCTTTCTATAAAGTAAGGCGCTGAAGATATCCCTTCAATATCCCGTTTGAAAAATATTGACTGATAATTCGACTGTTTACTCGAGACTATGCCCTGTGGGGTGATTCTTAGTTTTATGATTTTTTCTGGCGAAACAACGTATCCACATATGGCATTATCATCTATTCCTATGTTTTTGCAGGCGTTTGCATAGAAAAATGAGTTGTCTTCTGAGGTTATTTTAAATATATTTTTTGCGAAGGCTTCAAACCACAATGAATTGAGTTTGCCCTCAGTTATCGGCGAGTAAATGGGTAGTGAAAACTTTTGCGACCCTATCTGAAGCTTATCTCCAGATTGGAATGTCTTGTCTTTGAGGGATGTTACCCCCCATAAGTTTGAAGCAAAGGCTAAGTAGTCTGCATTCTTCCCTAATTTATAATCAGCTACATATTGGTTTTCTTCATTTTTATTTAGGCTCCTGCCGAAGCCAAGAGATTTGGTGTCAGATCCAGAAATATCGAGTACCGTAGGCCATACATCCATCAAAGTACCGGCCGTATTGTTTTTTAAGGATTTAAGCCCCTTTTTAATGATGATGAAATTGTTTCTTCTCAGGTCTTTATTTTTATCGAGCAGTGCACTCGCATCATTTTCCATCATAAGATGATCTGATACGAGAACAATAATCGTGTTGTCAAAAGATGGGCTGTTTATTATTTTTTTTATGAAATCAGAAAGCAAATAGTCAGAGCATTGAACTGCAGATAACATCGCGTAGTCTGTCTTAATCCCAACTTTATCTTTGCAGTCGGAAAGGAACAAGCCATCAGGTGAGTGTGTATTTACAGTCAGAAATGATAAAAGGAAGGGTTGCTGGGATTTGGACAGACGATTAAATTCCATCCATGCATGATTAAGGAGAACATCATCATGAACCCCCCAACTACTTATTTGTTCAGATGACGCCAGACCATTACTGACAAAGTAATTAAGATCGTCCTGTCTGTTCCAGCCATGTTGCGAAAAGAACTTATCACCGCCTGCAAATTCCTTATCACTACCTCTAAGAAATTCTGTGTTATATCCCTGGTTCGTTAACCATGTCGCCACACAGTTAGCTTTATTCAGAAACTCTGATAAATTCCCCCCAGCATTTCCTTGTGCCATGACTAAGGGTATACCACACTGAGTATTGACCATGCCGGCCATTGTCCAGCCAAAACCCCTGTTGGCTGGTTGGATTATATTGGTGAAGTCTGCATAATTGTCAGCCAGAGCACTGAGGTTTGGCAGGTAATTTTCACCTTCTAAATCACGAAATGTACGTTCTAAACTTTCAGCATAGATGAAAACATAGTTATATTTTTTATCCAGATTTTTATCTGGGGTAATATATTCGTTTTTAACTGCTTCTGGGTTGCCCTTGCTTAAGAACGATTCCTTCGTTGCGTTGTAGATATTTATTGAAAATGACGAGGAAAAAATAGAAGCAAGTGCCAACAAATATAAAAAGGACGACATTGGCAGATTTAGCGATTTTATTTTTTTAAGCTTGGTAAGGATGCAGTAGATTGTAAGGACTAAAATTATAACTATAAAAAAAGAGGCAACTTTAATTTTGGGGATGAGATCATCTACTGAAACACCTTCTGAACTGTTTTGTAAATGGTAAAAGACAGCGTCATTAACACCGTTGCCTGTGAACATATTTGATATATACCAAAAGGCGAAGGCCAGTAGTGCGACTATCGTCACAGTTGTTTTGGTAACTATGAGTTTTGGTGATGAAATTGTGAATAAAATCAGTAGAGCTAATAGTGAGTAAGTCATTCTAGCGGTTCAACATTTGTTAAGGAATTATGACAGTATGCCACAACTTTGTTTATCAAATAAATGTTAAGCATTATTTGTGCAGATTTTAAGCATGTGAATTTTTCAGATACATAGGGAATCTGTATTAGAAACTTACAAATTTAGAAGGGAAGAAAGGGGGGGCTGAATGGAAAAAACTGAAAAGCATAAATGAGTGCTGACAAACCACATTGCACCGACAGCAAAGGGCGTTCAATGCAAGAACTATCAATAATCGTTATCGATGTCTTTCACTGCCGCTCTCAGTACGTACCAAACTATGAAAACGACAAAAGCTATGATGAGGACTAGGTATATCAAAGCTCATTTCCTTTCTAGAATGTTGAAATTTTTCTATGAGTTCTCGGTTGCTGTTCATAGACTATTGTTCGAATGTTACAGACGAACGTAAAAACATTTGGTAAAGAATAATTACACACCTGTATTATCGACAATATCAGAGCAAAACTTGAGTTGCCGTGAAGAATTGTTGCAAATTATTTAGTTGCGTTATTATTTCAATGTAATGGATTGTTAGACCATTCAAGAAAAAATGTTACCTGTGTCACAAAATTGTCCTTTGCTTGTGCAGGTTTATTTGCCAAAATCGCAAAAAAATGGTCCCACCTGCAAAAAGCACCTGTCTAACATGATAATCCGTCCACCGCGTCACTGGTTCCTGCGTTTGTTCGTCTGGCACGGCTCCGTGCTGCCCAGCATTATGTTCCGCCTGAGTTTAAATCTGCTGATGTCGCTGGCCGCCATTCTCTGCCTGCCCTGGTATGAGACGCTCGGCGTGAAGCTGACGCTTGCCCCTTTCAGCCTGCTCGGCGTGTCGATTGCGATCTTTTTGGGGTTCAGAAATAGTGTCGCGTACTCGCGTTATATCGAAGCGCGTCAGCTGTGGGGCGGGTTACTGATTGCCTGTCGCACGCTGCAAAGTCAGATGATGGCAGTGTGTCCCGGTGAAGCGCCAAGGGTTACCGCGCTGCTGCTGGCTTTCTGCTACAGCCTTAAACATCAGCTGCGGCACAGCGATCCCCGCCCCGATCTGGAGCGTCTGCTCGGGGAGGATGCTGAGGATATTCTTTCACGGCGCGCACCGACCAATATGGTGCAATTGCGGTTGTCGCAGTGGCTTGCCGAGCGTCGGCGCAGCGGGGAGATGTCGGATGTGGTGTATGCGCATATGGATACCACGCTGTTACAGCTTTCTCAGGTTGTCGGCGGCTGCGAGCGTATCGTCAGTATGCCGATCCCTTTTGCTTACGGGCTGTTGTTGCACCGCACGGTGTATCTGTTCTGCAGTTTGCTGCCGTTCGCGCTGGTGGTGGACTTACATTACATGACGCTGCTGGTGTCCGGCTTCATCTCCTACACGTTCCTTTCTCTTGATACGCTGGCCGAAGAGCTGGAGATGCCGTTTGGTTACGCCAATAACCATCTGCCGATGGACGCGATGTGCACCAACATTGAAATCAATTTACTTGAGATGAATAACCAGACGCAGCTGCCGGACACGCCGATGCCGGATGCGCATTACCGCCTGACATAATTTGTCTGTGTCACGGTTCTGCCAATATTCATAAGACTGTCATAAATACGCAACAAAAATGAAATAGCGTAGACGGGCAACTTCACAATGTCCGTCAGCTATCTCGAGGTATTTATGTCAGTCATTCAGGCCAAATCCCTGCACGAAGCCGAAGACCTGCTGAATTCCGGTATGGTAAAAAAAGTCGAACTGGCTTTTAGTATTAACAGTGATGAGTTTTTTAAACTCGCGCTGGAATGCGGCGACCGCGGTGCGAAAATCACCAAGGGTAAGAATTTTTTTATTATCACACTCAAGAAATGGGTCATTCCCTCCAATGACCTGCCTGCCACCAAAAGCAACGTACTGATGTGATACAGTATCCATAACACTGCCATGCTGACAGTGTTATGGAGCACTTTGCTACGCCACCGTTTTCATCATAAACACGCTGAGCGGATCCGGTGCCTGCCGGTAGTCGCCAAATGCCTCCGTGCGGGCATACCCGACTTTTTCATACAGCGTGATGGCTTTTTCCTGAAACACGCCGGTTTCTAAATACAGATCTTTATGCCCCAGCGTTTTGAGCTTTTTCTCCATGGCCTCGATCAGCAACGAGGCAACACCTTGCCCGCGAAACAGCGGATTCACGTACACCCGTTTCATTTCCGCAATGCTATTTTTGGAGATGTACAGACAGGCGCAACCCGCCCAGTCATCATCGACGCGCGCCATAAAACAGGTAATTTCCCCTTCACTGAGCTCCGTGATGTTGACCCCGTAAAAGGATTCCGGCGGGTAGAGCGGGTACTGGTAAGCATCCAGTTCGGCGATAAGACGGGCTAAATGCGGGTGGGCGACATCGGTTTCGAAAATCTGGGCACTCACGGCGTGGGCTCTCATTGCAACATTATGGATTTATATTCTTAACTGAAATCGCACCGAAAACAAGGGACTGGCAGGAGAGCGGTCGGAGTGTCGGACAGGGTAATGTAAGAAAACAGTCACATATGAGGAACTCTTCGCCACGTCTGTCAGAGTTATCTGAATTGATCAAATCATGAGCATTTTATCTGTCTTACCCATCTCTTTTACCTCATATTCTTCCACTGTAATAAACGGATATAATGCAATAACTCACGGTGAGTAATTCACGTTAAAATGGCGCTGTGAGATAAATGAAACACGTTATAAGTGTTTGAATAAAGGATAAAATCATGACCGTCTATCCTGTTGGCGTTTTTGTCACGCTTACTTTTACACCAGGTTTGTTCGAAGTTGTCGCAATTTTGACTGAGGTATCACCCGTGCAATATCAGGTGATGAATGTGGAAACAGGCAATGTTATCAAAGTGAATGAGAACTATATTCGCGGGATAATAAAACCTTAACTGCATGGCCGGGCAGGGCGCACGTTGCTGCCCGCCCGGCCTCTCACACACCTTCTGCGTTACCGCCGTCAGTCCGGCATCAGCGCGTTAAAATCCTCCTCGTACAATTCCCGGCATTCCTGAATAAACTCCGGATAACCCAGTTCCGACGTCTGCACATCGCGACCCAGACGTTTTTCCAGATCCTCGTGAAACCATTCAAACTCTCCGTGCAGAATGCCGGTAAAACCGGTCAGGATGATGCATTGCTGGGGTGTCAATTTGGTCACGTTACGTTCCTTACGCTGAGTGTCTGAAAAGCGTTTTCTGAAAAGTTGTTAAAAGAGAGAAGTGCCTCACGCCGGGTTTCTGCAAAACGACGCAACATGGCCTATCCTCTAATTAATCCTACTGAAAAACAAGGAGTCACCGATGGATCAGGACTTATTCGAACAGGCACCTTTGCCGCTGTTAACCCGTTTTGAGGTGGGTGATCGTGTGAAATTACTCACTTTCCCGGTGGGCGTGCATCCTGCCAGCTATCAGCTGGATGTGGCGATCACCCGTATTCTGGACGGCGAATTTGAAGGGGAGATTGTGCGTATTGCCCCGCTTGGCCGGCAAGGGCACGAGGAGGGGCATTTTAAGCTGGGCGGGCAGGTGGCATTCTTTGCAGGTAATATTCAGGGGACTGCCTCCTGAACCGGAAAAACAAAACCCCGCTTTCAGGGCGGGGTCTTAAGGGACTGCTTACTCTTTACTTTTCACTCGTCACATCTGATATAACCGCAGTTACATCATTGGCTTAACGTGTTTGGTGTGTGCCTGGTTTGTCAGTTCATCGGCAGGAATTTTCGAGCAACTGCCACAATAACCGACCAGATACCATTTTCCGTCAACGCCTTTCTCCGGGTTCACTTTGTAACGTTCGTTACGCTTTCCGTAAAACTCACGATCCCTGTGCTGTGATGCATCTTCCCAGAAACACAACGAGAACTGATGGCACGCATCAACATGCCGTTGTCCGTCGCGGCTTCCGCCAACCAGTAAATAATGATATTCCGACATACTGCCTCCTGAACCCCAAATATGATGGGGTAATTGTCCTGACTACAAGGGATCTACCTGGAATTTCATACCCAAAAAGCAAAACAAGAGAGACAACAAGAGGCGTAACGCACCGCCCGGACATCCTATTTTTTATACGTAAACTATAGAGTAGATCACAGCATTGGGCCGAGAAAAACGCCGAAATGTGATGAGAATCACTTTTTTATTTTTAGATGATTTTTGTGATGCGTTTTAAACCGTTCAGGCTGCTGAAATTGCCGGTTTTTTTCTTGTAGGTTTCGATATCGCCGGTAAATTCTACGCGCCGAATTAGCGGGGTTAATCGTCTCAGCTACCGGCATTGCCGCGGGATCCGTCATGCTACTGTGGCGCTGTTGAATCTTTCACTCCAGCAGGAACAGCAATGGCAGAGAATCAGGTTGTCGATTTGGTCATGTCGGTCAATAAACACGTTGAAGAAACGGCTATGCAACATCTGATGCTGCGCAATTTTATTATTGTGATGTGCCGGAGCATGACCGAAGAGCAGAAAAATCAGGTGAGATGGCAGATGCGCCAGATCCATCAGGTGAGCGATGCAGAATACCGTCAGGGTGATGTGGAGATTTTGGAAAAGACCCGGCGTGATGTGGAAGTGATGCTCGAACTGATCAATTAGGTTTCTTCTTATGTCTGCAATATCGATGCTGGGCTATCATTAACATCATGATAACCAAAGGGAGATAAAAAATGGGATTCTGGAGAGTATTGATCACCATTCTGGTGCCGCCATTAGGAGTATTGATAGGTAACGGTTTCGGCGGGGCATTTCTGCTGAACATTTTACTGACTTTGCTGGGCTACTTCCCGGGTCTGATCCACGGTTTTTGGGTTCAGACGCGCAAATAACAGCACACAGATTCAAAAAGTATGTTTCTGAAAACCCGGTGAATGCCGGGTTTTCTTTTTGGAAGGTCAGAACAGAGAGAAGAGAAGTACCACCGGAAGGCTCATCGGCCAGGTAAATCCAATAATGCCGGATGTTAACAATCTGATCTTAATCGTATCGCGGCTCACCAGCAGGGTGAACAGCACGGCGATACCCAGCCCGCCCCAGTAAATCGTTTTAATCACTTCCCACCAAACATGCACAACCAACCCCTGACCATTCACAAAAAACCGGCGGGTATGGTAATCCGTTAACATCTGGTAATCAATTATTGTGTGATGTTACGCATGGATTTGCGTTGTGAGCATTTGACATCAATTGTTATTGAACATGACTTGTGCTGGATCAGTGAACTGACAAGGCGCGCAAATGCCCGCGGATGGCGGTAGGCGCGAAACCGAAACGTTTGCGAAAGCGTTCTGCAAAGCGTGAGCCGCTTTCATACCCGACCTGATGCGCGATGTGTGAAATCGCCAGATCCGTGCACTGCAACAGGCGCAGGGCATGCGTCATACGCACGTCTATCATCACATTGCGCAATACGCTGTTTTCCGCCGCCAGACGGCGTCGCAGCATCACCTCATTCATCATTAGCTGTTCCGCCACCTCTGCCGCTGTGAAGGTTTTATGCAGATTATTCACCAGCAATTCGCGCACCCGCTGGGTCACGCTTTCGCTGTGATGCAGGGAATAGCGCACACCGAGTTGTGACAGCCATAATAATTGCTCCAGCATCCGGTGGCGGGTGATCGGCGCAGGCAGGCCGTGGTGCCACAAAATGGCGTTATGGGTATCGGTGAAACTTTGTTTGAAGGCGCTGGGGACGTGGGGGATCACCTGCATATGATCGACGGTAATCAGTGGCGGTTTAAATGCCTGAGTGTGCAGGCCGGCATCGGCCAGCAGCGTCGGATCCCATGCCATGATGGCGCAGCTGAACGGGCCGTTATCGGATAACTGATGTTTCAGACCCAGCGTTTGCCCGCTGTTGAGCACCAGCATTTCACCTGTTTGCAGCGAAATTTCCTGATCCTGGTAAGTTATCGTCATACTTCCATTTTGAATCAGGAGTAATTGCGGTTTGTCGATATACACATCTTGAATAAAAAGTTCACTGTGCTGAATAAGCAACGAGGTCGATCCTATTCCTGGGGTGACTTTTATTTTACGTACCATGTTGATGATGCCCGAATATGACGACGACGGCGACCTGCTGTCTGTAATAAACAAACGTTGCGCGACTTTGTTACTAATACAAACCGGTCACCGGTTGAGGCGAAAGTCAGGGAAGGAGACAGAGAGAATTAGCCCTGGCAGCCGTGTGCTCTCTGCCTCTGAAACCTTAGTATGTACAAGAAATATTAGATAAAATAGAACAATATAAAATAAAACAAAAGTAATAATTATTGGCGATCGCCAAACGCGATCGAACGGAGATCTATCTTTCCGTAAGTCATATTCACTTGTTGTTGTCTTGTCGACTGTCCAATCAGCTCGGTCAGTTGATTCATCCGCGCTTGTAATAACGTTTTAATGGTATTTTCATTGTCCAGAATCTGACGCAAATATCGGCGTACTTCATACTGGATAACCATTGATGTGCTTTCTGATACCGGCAACGTGGTGGTCGCTTCCACGGCTTTCAGATAACTGACTTCGAGCTCGACCAGCTCATCCCATTTCTCTTCTTTCGCCAGCCGCAACATCTGCTCGCTTAAAGTCAGGATCAGTTGATATTCATTAACCAGATACTGATGTTGATCCATTATAGTGGTCCTGCGACGGGTGATAGTTTGGGCCGATTTGCCGCCAGGCATCGGCTATATTTTCAAGTAAGCCCAGCACTTCCGTGATGGCTTCTTGGTCGTTGTGTAAATTAGCGTGTAATAAACGACGAACCATATAGGAATAGAGCGCTTCCAGATTATCCACTAAATCAGGATCGCCTTTCTCACGGCTCATTCCGGCTTTCAGTCCGCTGTCGATAATATTAATGGCCTTGGAGAGCGCTTTGCCTTTATCGGCAATATTTCCCTGCTGCATAAAAATGCCGGCACGGATAAGGGCGCTGCGCGCCCCGTCAAATAACATCACCACTAACTGATGTGGGCTGGCACTCATTACGCCACTTTCTAAACCTACCTGTGCGTAGGCCTGGGTTCCTTTAGCGTTATACATAATTTTTCTTCCTTCCTTACTAGCTTGAACTGGACGTGGACATCGCATCGAACTGCTTGGTCAGATAATCGGCCGTGCTGTTGAGCTTCTGGATCGCAACGTCAAGCGCAGTGAACTGCGTTTTATAACGGGCAATGGTGGTGTTGATGCTGGTGTTCACTTTGTTGTACTGCTCAGTCAAACTTTTGAGCGTGGTATTAACCGCAGTTTTCGCATTCGCAATAGTTCCGGTATCTGAATCGAGATAGGAAACATTGAGATTATTAAGCTTTGTAATAACGCCTGTCGTTGTACCGTTGCCAAGCAGCATCGCTTTTACATCACTGGTGTTGTCAGATAACGCTTTATCAAGCTTAGTGCTGTCAACTTCAAGATTGCCTGTATCTGGATCGGTTGTGATACCAATACTTGAAAGTGAACTAATGCCGTTTGAATTGAATGCTGAGGAAACCGCTGATTTCAATTGAGTTTGGATAGTTCTCAAGGCGCTGTCACCCAACAAGGCGCCATTGCTGGTGTCCTGGGTTGCTGTATTACTGTCAACTGCGGTGTATTTTGTCAGATTAGAAAACGTTGTTTGCAGCGCATTATAGGCAGTAACAAACGCCTGAATCTTGGTGCTGGCGTCACTGGTATCTTTCTTAACGGTCAGGGTTGCGGCGCTATCAGTTGTTGCCAGCAAGTTCAGCGTGATGCCCTCTGGTGCATCGGTCACTGTGTTGCTTTGACGTTCCAGTGCAATCCCGTTAACACTGAGTTGAGCATTTTTGGCTTCAACGTTTTGAGTCATTCCGCCTGTGTTAGTCGCAGAGTCATACCCAATAAATTTATTGAGAGTGTCGTCGCCAGTTACGGCGATCGTCATTTTTGAATCTGTACCTGTATCGTCAGCAGAAACAATGAGCTGATAACTACCGTCGGATACTTTAAGGATACTGGCCGTGACCCCGGCATCAGCGCCATTAATGGCATCGCGCATGCCAGCCAGCGAGGTTTGATCATCAGTTAATGAAATTGTGACTGGTTTGCCATCACCCTGAGTGATAGAGAGGCTGCGCGTGCCATTAGTGGATGTACCGCCCAACGCAGTACTGGTGTCTTTCGCAGTACCTGAAACTAAGACCTGCGCCTGCGCCAGCGTGGTCACATTCACCGTATATTTGCCAGCCGCTGCCCCTGCAGCAGTAGTAGCGGTGAAAGCTGAAGAGTTGCTTGATGTGGCAGTCGTTGCCGCATAAACATCTGCACTGTTTAGCGCAGCGGTCGCATCAGCGAATGACTGCAGTGAACTTTGTAAAGTTCCATAAGCAGTTAGTTTTGCGCTATAGCTGGTTTGAGCGGTAGTGATTGGCGTCAGACGCGCTTTTTCTGCCGTGGTCATATTGTCCAGTAAGGTGGACAGATCCAGACCTGAGCCGATACCTAATGAAGATATAGTGGCCATATGTATCCTTTACGAGTTGTATAAGAGTCTTTAAGCCCTATCGGCACGACGGAGAAAAAGTTTAATGGATTACAACAAAAAGTAATGGCGTGAATAGCCGGTATAAGGAGGGGTAATTCTCAAAGTAAGAAATAGAGAAATTTTATGAAATATCTCTAAAGGTTGTGGGTGAAGCGCCGATACAAGTTTGGACGGTGATGAACGCCGTGGGCAATAAGCCCGAACCCTTAACCAGATTTGAAGGAATACACTCATGGCTCAAGTTATCAATACCAACACGCTGTCTCTGATGACTCAGAACAACATGAACAAATCCCAGTCCGCACTGAGCACCGCTATCGAGCGTCTGTCCTCCGGTCTGCGTATCAACAGCGCGAAAGACGATGCAGCGGGCCAGGCAATTGCTAACCGTTTCACTTCTAACATCAACGGTCTGACTCAGGCTTCACGTAACGCCAACGACGGTATCTCCGTTGCGCAGACCACTGAAGGCTCATTGAGCGAAATCAACAACAACTTACAACGTATTCGTGAGCTGTCTGTTCAGGCTGCTAACGGCACCAACTCTGATTCCGACCTGTCTTCAATCCAGGATGAAATCACTTCCCGTCTGGACGAAATTGACCGCGTATCTGGTCAGACTCAGTTCAACGGTGTGAAAGTACTGGCTTCAAACCAGACTATGTCCATTCAGGTTGGCTCGAATGATGGCGAAACTATCGACATCGATTTACAGAAAATTGACTCTAATACTTTGGGTCTGAACGGTCTGAATGTTCAAACTGCTAACGTATCAACCGGTAAGGCACTTACTACAGTTCCTACAAATGTCACGCTTGTTAATACAGGTTTAGCGACTGCAGCTACTGCAATTGATGCAACAGCAACAGCAACTGTCGTAAAAGCAGACGACGGCAGCTACTACGCGAAACTCGCTGCTTCAACTGATGCTACTAAAGATGGTTACTACTCTGTGACCATCAATAACAGCACTGGTGCTACTACTCTGGGTACTAAGATCACTGACCAGACATCAGTTAAATCTGATAATGTTGCCCAGACCGCTGTAACAGTTAACAAAGCTATTGACATGACTGATGCCTCTGTTACTGCAGTTTCCGGTGCAAAACTGTATCAAGTTACCAATGCAGCGGGTAATACAGCTTATGCAGTTAAAGGTACAGACAATAAACTCTACTCTGCTTCTGTTGATACTGCCGGTAAAGTAACTTTAGATAAAGTTAACTACACTGCGGCTGATGGTACTGCTGTAACAGGCGCTAACGTTACTCTGGGTGGTACTGATGGTCTGACTAAAGTTGTGACTGTAGGTACTGGCGAAGACACCAAAACTTACAAGGCAAGTGATCTGAGTACCGCAAATCTGCAAACTCAGACTTTGACCTCAATCAAAACGTCTACCACTGATCCGCTGGCTGCAATCGACAAAGCAATTAGCCAGGTCGATAATTTCCGTTCTTCACTGGGTGCGATTCAGAACCGTTTCGATTCTGCTATCACTAACCTGGCAAACACCACTACCAACCTGCAGTCTGCACAGAGCCGTATTCAGGATGCTGACTACGCGACTGAAGTTTCTGCCATGTCTAAAGCGCAGATCCTGCAACAGGCTGGTACTTCAGTGTTGTCTAAAGCTAACCAGGTTCCACAGTCCGTACTGTCCCTGCTGCAAGGCTAATTTTTCGGATAACCCGAAAAACACAGTCCAACCCCGCTTCGGCGGGGTTTTTTTTAACCAAAACTTACGATTATTCTGAATCCCTTCTTCGCGCCGGCTGGTATAATTTAGGATAATCTTTATGTTTAGATCACAAAATGAGCTATTGTGAGCGGCGTACAAAAGGGTGCCGCGAGGACAATGTTCGAGACATAATCAAAATAGCCGCGCTTTTTTGTCCTTATTCTGCCGATTGAACAGGGTTTCCACTGTCACAATGATACAGACCCTTAATTTTACAGGTTACGACAGTGAGCGATCTGTATACCGCCGACGGCGTGATAGACAAAAATTCTTTGTGGCAGCGCTATGTACCGCTGGTGCGCCATGAAGCCCTGCGTTTGCAGGTACGGCTTCCCGCCAGCGTAGAGCTTGATGATCTACTGCAAGCGGGGGGCATCGGCCTGTTAAATGCGGTTGAGCGTTTTGATGCAATGCAGGGTACGGCGTTTACCACTTACGCCGTCCAGCGAATTCGCGGAGCGATGCTCGATGAGCTGCGCAGCCGCGACTGGGTGCCGCGCAGCGTCAGACGCAATGCGCGTGAAGTCTCCCAGGCGATGCATCACGCAGAACAACGTTTAGGGCGACCACCGAGTGAAGGAGAGGTGGCGCAGGCGCTGGATATTCCCATCGAGGAATACCGGCAAATACTGATGGATACGAACAGCAGCCAGTTGTTTTCTTATGACGAGTGGCGTGAAGAGCACGGCGATTCAGCCGAGGCATTGATGGAAGGGCACGAAGAGGCCAACCCGTTACATCATCTGTTGGAGGGCAATTTACGCCACCGGGTGATGGAAGCTATCGATGCGTTACCAGAACGGGAAAAGTTAGTTCTTACGCTTTACTACCAGGAAGAGTTGAATTTAAAAGAGATCGGGGCAGTGCTGGAAGTCGGGGAATCCCGCGTAAGCCAGCTGCACAGTCAGGCGATTAAGCGATTGCGAACGCGCCTGGCTAACGACCACTGATCCGCTTTTTCCTGGCCGGTTATACATTTTATGTCCCTTATCAGGAATAAATTTATGCCAGCGGGAATCAAAACAAGGCCTTTAAGCCGTTATCTTAAAGATTTTAAACACAGTCAGACTCACTGCTCACAGTGCGCAAAAGAACTCGACAGGATGGCGCTGGTGTTTCGCGGGCAAATCATTAATAAAGAGGCCATCGCTAAGATGGACCAGCCTATTGATGATGACGTGTGGCAAAACCTGTCGCAAGAACTGACCGCTCTGTGTCGTTTTTGCAGTGAGATTAGCTGTAACAGCCATTCGTCGTATTTTGACATTATGGCGTTTAAGCAATATCTGTTTGAACAGACTGAAATGAATCACAGCACGGTGCGCGAATATGTTGTCCGCCTCCGCCGTCTGGATGACATCCTGTCTGCCAATAACTATCCTCTCGATAAACTGAAAGGGGACAGTATCCACCAGCGGATCATCAGTGATCTGCCGGTGGCGGCGCATGATAACTACCGTATTGCCTTGCGCAAATACGATCAGTATCTGGCCTGGCAGAAATCAGCCTGAGACTGTTCAGCACAGACTGACGAAGTCACACCACAAACAGGTTCCTCCGGGAGCCTGTTTTTTTGTCTACAGTTTGTATACATTCTTTATATACTTCATCATTACGCTCCTTTCATATCCTAATAATCCACATTTACGGTTTCGCTCAGCGATGCGGCTGCGCGTCAGGGGAACATTGTGCCTGCTAAAATTTCATTGCTTAAAAACCGGCTGGATGCCTTTGATCGTCTCGATTTACTGGGTAACAGCACGCCGCTGGAGAAATTACACCGCCTCTCAGAGCATCTGGGGCGCGATATTTACATCAAACGTGATGACGTCACGCCGCTGGCGATGGGCGGTAACAAGCTGAGAAAACTGGAATATCTGGTGGCCGATGCGCTGGCAGAAGGCGCAGATACGTTAGTCACCGCAGGCGCGATCCAGTCTAACCACGTTCGTCAGACCGCCGCCGTGGCGGCGAAGCTTGGCCTGAAATGCGTCGCGTTGCTGGAAAATCCTATCGGCACGCAAGAAGCTAACTATCTGACCAACGGCAACCGTCTGTTGCTGGATCTGTTTAACGTCGAAGTGGTGATGTGCGATGCGTTGCACGACCCGATGGCGCAGCTGGCAGAGCAGGCAGAGCGTCTGGAAGCTCAGGGTTTTCGTCCGTACATCGTGCCGGTGGGCGGCTCGAACGCGCTGGGTGCGCTCGGATATGTTCAGTGTGCGCTGGAAATCGCCGAGCAGTCCTCGGCCAGTTTTGTGGATTTCAGCGCCGTCGTGGTTGCTTCCGGCAGCGCCGGAACTCACGCGGGGCTGGCGGTCGCCCTCAGCCACCTGATGCCGGACACGGCACTGATTGGCGTTACAGTGTCACGTAAAGCGCATGAGCAACGTCCGAAAGTCGAGGCCATTGCGCGCGAAGTGGCCGCCCGTTTAGAGTTTGACGACACATCGCCAACGATTGTTTTATGGGATGAGTATTTTGCGCCGCGCTACGGTGAGCCTAATGACGCCGGGATGGCAGCGATCAAACTGCTGGCAGAACAGGAAGCGATGTTACTTGATCCGGTTTACACCGGCAAAGCGATGGCGGGGTTGCTCGACGGTATTGAGCGCGGATTGTTCCCGGACGAAGGCCCGATCCTGTTTATTCACACCGGCGGGGCTCCGGCACTCTTTGCTTATCACCCTTTTGTATAGGCATGACTTATCGTTGTGATGGGTGGAAAAGAGGGTGTTGATGGCTTAACGTGTGCTTATTCCATTTTGAGCTAAGATTATAGAATTATATTCCTGATAACTGTTGCGGCGGGTGCTACTGTGCGCAAATTCATTGGGTATATAACGTTTTATAATTAACTATAAATGAGGTGAATATGATTTTTTCTACACTGCGTCGTCGTTTACTTCTGGGTGCTGTCGCCGTCTCGCTGACTGCCGGTATGGTCAGCAACAGCTTCGCCGATGAAGGTTTACTGAAGAAAGTTAAAGAGCGCGGCACGCTGATCGTCGGGCTGGAAGGCACCTATCCTCCGTTCAGTTTTCAGGGTGAAGACGGCAAACTGACCGGTTTTGAAGTAGAATTTGCAGATGCGCTGGCGCAGCACATGGGCGTGAAAGCCAAGCTGCAACCGACCAAGTGGGACGGTATGCTGGCTTCCCTGGAATCTAAACGTATCGACGTGGCGATTAACCAGGTGACGATTTCCCCGGAGCGCCAGAAGAAATATGATTTCTCCACGCCGTACACTGTTTCCGGCATTCAGGCGCTGACCAAAAAAGGCAATGAGGCCAATTTTGCTAAACCTGAAGATCTGAAAGGTAAGAAAGTAGGCGTGGGTCTGGGCAGTAACTACGAGCAGTGGTTGCGTGAAAATGTTCAGGGCGTGGATATCCGTACCTATGATGATGACCCGACAAAATACCAGGATCTGCGTGTAGGCCGTATCGATGCCATTCTGGTGGACCGTCTGGCCGCGCTGGATCTGGTCAAGAAAACCGGCAATACCTTAGCCGTTGCGGGTGCGCCGTTCTCCCGTCTGGAAGCAGGCGTGGCGTTGCGTAAAAACAACCCGGAACTGCTAGCTGCGATTAACAAAGCCATTGCTGATATGCAGAAAGACGGCTCACTGACCAAAATTTCTGAAAAATGGTTCGGGGCTGACGTCACCAAATAATCGCTCACGATGACCGGGGCGGCACATCACGCCGCCCCGGATCCATTCAGAGCAAACATCCAGAAGGTCTTTATCGGATGCAAGAAAGTATTCAACTGGTGCTGGATTCAGCACCATTTTTATTGAAGGGCACCCTGTTTACGCTCCAGCTGAGTCTCGGCGGGATGATTTTCGGGTTATTACTGGGCTTTATGCTGGCGCTGATGCGCCTTTCGCGTTTCTGGCCGCTGTCATGGCTGTCACGTTTTTACGTGTCCGTGTTTCGTGGTACACCGCTTATCGCGCAACTGTTTATGATTTACTACGGCCTGCCGCAGTTTGGCATTGAGCTGGATCCCATTCCGGCTGCCATGATCGGCCTGTCGCTTAATACCGCGGCTTACACCTCTGAAACCCTGCGAGCGGCGATTTCGTCGATCGAAAAAGGGCAGTGGGAAGCTGCTGCCAGTATCGGCATGAACCCGTGGCAGACGCTGCGCCGCGTGATTTTACCGCAGGCCGCCCGCACCGCGCTGCCGCCGCTGGGCAACAGTTTTATCGGTCTGGTGAAAGACACCTCACTGGCGGCGACCATTCAGGTGCCGGAGCTATTCCGCCAGGCGCAACTGGTTACCTCGCGCACGCTGGAAGTGTTCACCATGTATCTGGCCGCCTCAATCATCTACTGGGTGCTGGCGACCGTATTATCCTTCCTGCAAAACCGTCTGGAAGACCGCGTTAACCGTCAGGATCAGGAGCCTTCATGAGTACTATTGACGTTAAGCAACTGACTAAGAAATTCAACGGCCAAACGGTATTGCACGGTATCGATTTGCAGGTCAACGCTGGCGAAGTTGTGGCGATTATTGGCCCAAGCGGTTCCGGTAAAACCACGTTGTTGCGCAGCATCAATTTGCTGGAAGAGCCGGACGGCGGCACCATCAAAGTGGGCAACATCGAAATTGATGGCAATAAGCCGATCAGCAAACAAAAAAACAAAGTCCGTGAACTGCGTCAGCAGGTCGGGTTTGTCTTCCAGAACTTCAATCTGTTCCCACACCGTTCCGTGATGGAAAACATCATTGAAGGGCCGGTCATCGTGAAGGGTGAACCGAAAGAGAAAGCGATAGCCGCCGCGCGCAAGCTGCTGGAGAAAGTCGGCCTGAGCGGCAAAGAGGATGCTTATCCGCGCCGTTTATCGGGCGGCCAGCAACAACGTGTGGCGATAGCCCGCGCACTGGCGATGGAGCCTGAAGTCATTTTGTTCGACGAACCGACCTCAGCCCTCGACCCGGAACTGGTTGGCGAAGTGCTCAACACAATCCGCGCCCTGGCGCTCGAGCACCGCACGATGGTGATCGTCACCCATGAAATGAGCTTTGCGCGAGACGTTGCTGATCGGGCGATCTTTATGGATCAGGGGAAGATCGTCGAGCAGGGGCCAGCGAAGGAGTTGTTTTCGAATCCGCAGCATGCGCGGACTAAGCAGTTTCTGGAGAAGTTTCTGGCACATTAAATTCAAGACCTTGGGCTGCCGCCCAAACCGGCCTCAAGGGTGGTCTGTCGCCACCACCCTTGAGAATCCCGGGCTCTTTAAAACACGTGCCATGCATCCCGGCTCCGTTTCAGAAACTCCCCCTATTGCCGCAAAATCCCGCCGCTGCGCGGTTCCCTCCGGTCGGGTTACAACCCGCGCAAAAAACCTCGCGGTTTTCCACCTCTTCCTGCGGCGTGATTTTTGAACGCGGCCAGAGGCTTTTAAGGTCACAACTTCACCTGCTCAGGATGAGAAAAGTAAACAGCTTGCCATCATTTCAAAATAACCCGGACAGCTCCGTCGTCTGCGAGGGGGAGGAGAAAAAATCCCCAAAAAAAAGCCCCGAAAATTTTCGGGGCTTTACAAATTCTCACACCACTCCAGGCCTTACGCTTAGTTGATTTGAACCGGCATCCCGGCACGCATCTCAATCGCACGCTGAACCACAGTCTGATTCACACTCGGATCCATCGCCACGGCATTTGAACTGCCCGTCAGGCTGATTGGAATCGGTTGCTGGGAATCAAATTCTTCCTGGTTGGAAGACAGCGGGTTATGGATTTCAACATAACGCTTGCCGTCTGGCTCAACCGTGGCTTTCACCGGCTCGTTGATGAACTGAACGCGGGTGCCCTGCGGCACGTTGTCGTACAGCCATTTGATGTCAGCATCACGCAGACGCACACAACCGTGGCTCACGCGCAGACCGATACCGAAGTTAGCGTTGGTGCCGTGAACGGCATACAGACGTCCCACGTACAGCGCGTAAAGACCCATCGGGTTGTCCGGGCCGGCAGGGAAGACGGCTGGCAGGAATTCGCCGCGTGCCGCGTATTCTTCATGCATTTTTGCCGTTGGTGTCCAGGTCGGACCGGCTTTTTTACGCTGAACAGTGGTCACCCAGTTAAGCGGGGTGTCTTTACCCAGTTCGCCGATACCGATTGGCAGAACAACGACGGTATTGGTGCCTTTCGGGTAGTAGTACAAACGCATTTCTGCGCTGTTGATGACAACACCTTCATGCGGCGTATCCGGCAGAATTAACTGCTGTGGGATCGTCAGCACAGTGCCAGGGGTTGGCAGGAACGGGTCAACGCCAGGGTTAGCTTCGAGCATGTTGCTCAAACCCATCTGGTATTGCGCTGCAAAATGTTCCAGAGGCAGGCTGCTGCCTTGTGGAACAGTGACCGTGATATTTTCACCGATCAGACGACCATTGTTCGCCGGAAGAGGATAAACCACAGCAAAAGATGCCTGGCTGTATGCAGCAACTGCCAAAACCAGGGTAACTATCGCGCGAATGCTCATTTTCATATTTTCGTTGGTCGTTAATGCCACACTGGCAGTTGTTGTCAGGATGTTGATTTCCCCCCGGCCTGCTTTCAACCGGAGGAACAGTGTACGTTCACAGGCACTTTAATGAGACTCAGTATGTGTAACGAATCACATTTCAGGGTCGCTAATTATAAGGATTTATTTCAAACAGGCCAAAGCTTTCTCACGCTGTTGGAAAAGTTCCCTGCGTCGAAGGCATTTTTTGTGGAACTTCACACAATTCCTTCACAATTAAGCCGTTCTGCGTGGTCAGATACGCCTGCCCGGTCTGTTGTGGCAGGCGATTTCAGGGCATAAAAAAACCCTGATTTCTCAGGGTTCTTTCAACACGTTTAGCTATCAGAAATCATAACCCACGGTCGCGACCACGGTACGTTCCTGACCCCAGTAGCAATAGCTGGTGCCGTAACAGGCAGCGACGTATTTCTTATCGAACAGGTTATTGGCGTTCAGCTGCACGAATGCGCCTTTCAGCTGCGGATTAAACTGCACCAGATTCATACGCAGTGATGCATCGACCAGCGTCGCGGAAGGCATGTGACGGGTGTTTTCGTTATCCGCCCATTGTGTGCCGATGTAACGCACACCCGCGCCCAGATCCACACCGACCGGCGTATTGTACTGACCCCAGATCGATGCCATCTGTTTTGGCGTCACGTATGGCGTGTTGCCGTTATTCTGGCTGGCATCGCGAATACGCACTTTATTGTAGGTATAACCGGCCATCACGTTGAAGCGCTCGGTCACCTGTTTCTTGGCTTCCAGCTCCAGACCCTGTGAACGGATCTTACCCGCAGGTTCATAATAGCTGCCGACCACTACGCGGTTACCCACGTCATCCTGCGTCAGGTCATACAGTGCCGCGCTGTACATATCGGAAGTGCCGACCGGCTGATATTTGATCCCCGCTTCGTACTGCTCACTCTGCATCGGTTTGAGCAGCGTGCCATCAGAGCCTGGCAGGGCCGATGGTGTCATCGCCTGGCTGTAGCTGACGTAAGGGGAAATCCCGCTGTCAAAGGCATACAACAGGGAAGCGCGGCTGTTGAAGTGGCTGTCTTTACGCTCGCTGCTGCTTTCTTTGCCATAGATACTTTCGTAGCTGCGGCTGTCGGTTTTCAGTGTGTCGTAACGGCCGGACAGGGTCAGGAACCACTTGTTCCAGTTCATTTCGTCCTGCAGATAGGTGCCCATCTGCTCGTAACGGTTTTTGCCGCGAGAAAGGCTGTAATAGTCCAGCGCATCGCTGCCAACACCGGTGTACGGGTTGAGCGTGCCTGCGATGGCGCCGTCAGATTTCAGATCATTGACGAAGTGAGAATAGTCGAAGCCCAGCACCACTTTGTGCGCCAGTTCGCCGGTGGCGAAATCGGCTTCAAGCTGGTTATCAATCGCGAAGGTATCCAGAGAGGATTTCTCACCGGAATAGTAGCGGTTCATCAACGTGCGGTCTGCGTTCCAGCCAGCCTGATACACCTGATCCAGCTCGGTATTGGAATGGGTGTAGTTGGCGTTCTGGCGGAAGGACCAGACGTCGTTAAACGCATGCTGGAATTCGTAGCTGTAGATCTGCTCCCAGCGTTTGAACTGGTTACGATCCGTTTCGCCGTCGAAGAATCCACGGCTCAGTTTCTGGCCATACAGGCTGCCGTCGGCAGGAACCGCGGCGTGATAACCGCCGGACGGATCTTTTTGCAGGTAGGCGCGCAGTAACAGGGAGGTATTTTCATCCGGCTGCCACATCAGCTGCGGGGAGATCGCATAACGCTCTTCGCGCTGGTGATCATACTGCGTATCACTGCTGCGGGTCATGCCGGTCAGACGAAATGCCCACTGGTCGTTGATCGCATTGGTGTAATCGAACGCACCGCCTTTGGTGTTTTGCGTCCCGCCGGACAGACGGAAATGGCCTTCTTCCGCGAACTGCGGACGCTTGGTGGTTTCAACCACGACGCCACCGGGAATGCTCTGGCCGTAAAGGGCAGAGGACGGCCCTTTCACCACATCAATACGTTCGAGGAACCACGGATCCACCTGAATGGAGTTATAGCTTGCGCCATCGCTCAGAATACGCAGGCCATCGAGGAATGTGTTGTTGACGTCACCACCGTGGAAGCCACGCAGGGAAATGGTGTCATAACGCGTTGCGCCGCCCGCAAAGTTGGTGAACACGCCTGGCGTATAGTTCAGCGCGGCATTGACGGTGGTGGCGTTCTGGTCGTCCATTTGCTGGCGGGTTACGACGGACACGGCCTGACCTGTGGTGATCAGTGGCTGATCGGTTTTGGTCGCACTTTTAGACGTTTTCGCGCTGTAACCCTGCGTCGGTGCATCTGCGGTATCAGCCTGAGAGGCTTTGATGACCACGGTATCTTCGGCGGCCAAAGAGGAAGCCGGAACAGCGACGGCCATGGCGCACAAAAGCACCGAGCGTTTGAGGGGAAAAGCCAACAACATATTAATAGTCCCTATAAATAACCCGATTAATAATCGAGTAATTAATTGATGCGTGTGTAAATAAGCCCAGAAGCCAACAGCGTTCCGCACGAAAGCCCGTCCTGAATAAGGCGGGTGATAACGAAAACGAGACGAATGTTAAACTTAATGATAATTGTTATCATTATTATTTTACAAATTCAAGGGAACTTTACGACAAAAGTGTGAAGTGACGCATTTTTATCCGCATGAATCTGATGGTTTTTATGGTTTTGAGGCGGGAAATTCAGGGCAGGGAAGACGAGGTGGTGGCCGGGCAGGTGGTGGGTGAATGGCAATGTGTCAGACAAACCCGCTGAAGAGTGCCCCGCCAAAAGACGGGACATTCTTAAGGGACCAGCAGATTAACGTGCCAGCCCGAAGCCAATATCAAACAGCGGGTTTTCGCTGTCGTGCGGCATATCTGATTTTTGTCTGAGCACGGCATCCATGGAGGACGGCAGTTCGAACGGCAGTTTGCCGGTATAGGCTTCGGTGCTGGTCAGGCGGGTAAACAGCACCGCATCGCTGACACCAAAGTTGCCGATAATGGCTTTCGCTTTGTCATTCACGTTGGTGAGAATGGCGGGGCGATCGAGATAAACGGTCACCACTGTCGGCACCGCGTTGCTGGCTTTCACAATCGCCTGATAATCCGCATTGTCATCAGTAAAGGCCAGTGAGCCTTCATGATGACGTTTGCCAAAGAACCAGGCTTTGTGCGGTTGTTCATACGGCGCATGAGCGCGGATCAGCGCAATATCTGCTTTTTCCGGCGTATCCACCACGGTGAAACCGGCGGCTTTTGCGGCCTGTGGTGCGATGCCGTACAGCCAGATTTTCTGGCCCTTCTTCAGCGGCAATGTGTCACCGGTGTTTTGCAGTAACACCAGAGAATGCCCTTGCGCTGAATCTGCTTCTTTCTGCCAGTCGGCACGACCCACGGTTTGCACGGCTTTTTGCACATCGACGTACGGATTTTCAAATAAGCCAGTGCGGAATTTCTGTTCAAGAATACGCACGACAGACTCATCAAGGCGCTGTTCTGTCAGTTGCTTTTCATTCACCGCGTTAACCAGCAGCTGTGAATCGGTCACGCCGCCAAACTGATCGACACCTGCCAGCACCGCTTTTACGAAACGCTGTTGCGGTGTCTGGGTTTCAACGCCCCAGGACATGCCGCCCGGCACTGGGTCTTTGCCTTGCGGTGAGCCGTTCAGACATTCGCCTTCGCAATTATTGGTGATCAGCCAGTCGCTCAGCACCACGCCTTTAAAGCCGTACTGCCCGCGCAAAATATCGGTGAGCAACTGATGGCTGAACCCCGCACCGACCTGTTCAAGCGGTTTGCCTTCAAGGGAAACATCTTTCAGGATCGAATAAGTCGGCATGACGCTGGCGACATTGGCTTCAAATGCGCCGGTGAACGGATAAATATGCTCTTTCAGATTGTTGCCGGGAAAGACGGCATTTTTGCCATAAACGTTGTGGCTGTCGTAGCCGTTTTCCGCCGCGCCGTAGCCGACCCAGTGTTTCACAACCGAAATCACGCTGCCCTGATTCAGACCGTCGGCGCCGTTTTGCATGCCTTCCACGTAGCCGCGCACCATGTTGTGAACGCGGGTCGGATCTTCGCCAAAGGTGCCGCTGATGCGCGCCCAGCGCGGCTCGGTTGCCAGATCGGCCTGCGGCGAGAGCGCTTCACGAATACCGACGGCCAGATATTCCTGACGCACGATATCGGCATAGCGGCGGGTGACTTTCTCGTTGCCAATGGCCGCCAGCCCTAAGGTTTCCGGCCACTGGGTGAATTTGCCGGAAGAGGTGCTGGCGCCAATCAGATACTCAAAAGAATTACGCGGATCGCTGCTGATGGTGACCGGAATACCGAGCCGCGTCTTTTCGGCAATCTGCTGTAATTTATTGTTCTCTTCCGCCATTACCGCCGGGTCTTCCGCTGAAAGCCGGGTGATCAGGCTGTTCACCCTGGCACCGGAAATCATTTTCTCCGCTGCCGCCATATCATAATGCGTGCCTGCGCCGATCGGGCTGTTGGCCGTCGGTGCCGATCCGTGCATCATCACGCCAGCTTTTTCCTGCAGCGTCATACGCTTTACCAGATCCGCAGCGCGTTCTTCAGGGGTCAGCCGCCAGTCTTCGTAAGGTTCCAGTTTCCCGGAACGGTTAAGGTCTTTGAACGGCAAGCCGTCAACGGTCAGCAGGGTGACTTCACGCTGGCTGAGTTCGGGCGGGGTATCGTTGGCGGAGGCGGCAGCAGTAGAAAGCAGAAGGGCAGAAATGGCAATGCTCAGAGGTGTCGTTTTCATTATCATCCTTAACGATTGATATATATAGAAACTCAATAAATCATCAATACGCTATATATTGGAAAGATGCTGAGATCGGGTTCGCAATTAAAAAACCACAATAAATGCACTGTTTTCAGTCTTTAGCCTAAATTTTTCCGTCAGTCTTCCGATAACACCCTTGAATCTGCTGATCCCGCCCGTTTTTTACAGGGCGTACCGGCAGACTGATATACGATACGTATTGACCATTAGGGTCTTCTATTAAAGGGATTGTCATGAAAAAGGTTATTCTTGCGGCGGCCGTTGCCGTTCTGTTATCCGGCTGTGCACAGCAAACTTTCAACATGGGTCAGGGTATTGCCACTGCGCCTAAGCAAGTGACCACACATCACTTCTTCGTCAGCGGTATTGGTCAGAAGAAATCCATTGATGCAGCGAAAGTCTGCGGTGGTGCGGATAAAGTGGTTCGCGTTGAAACCCAACAAACTTTCGTCAACGGCCTGCTGGGGCTGGTGACTTTTGGTATTTATACCCCGCGTGAAGCCCGCGTATTCTGTTCTTAATTCGCGCGGGTACACCCCATCAAGGCTGCCCTGTTGCAGCCTTTTTAATGGAAAGAACCGTTAACCCAATACCAGCCCCAGCAACGCACCGGCGGCCAGTACCCAGAGGGGGTGGATGCGTTTATTCATCGCCAGCAGGGTACACACCACGATAATGCCGCCCATCAGGGCGGTGGTGGCGGACGCTTCGGCGATCAGCAATCCGCTCGACACCACCAGCCCGACGGTGACCGGCACCAGCCCGCGCTGGATCACCTGCCGCCATGGCCGGTCTTTGTAGCGTTTCCACCCGCCCATCACGATAAGCGTGACGATGGATGACGGGCCGAACTTCGCCAGAGATGACACCAGCAGCCCGGACCAACCCGCCACCTGCCAGCCGATCAGCGGTACGATCATCATATTCGGCCCGGGTGCTGCCTGCGCCAGGGCGAACAGGGCGCTAAACTCCTGCGCGCTCATCCAGTGATGTACATCGACCACTGCACGCTGCATTTCCGGCAAAATAGTGTTCCCGCCGCCGAAGGCCAGCAGGGAAAGTTCAGTGAACAACAGGGCCAGCGAGAATAAAACCGTCATCAGAATTTCCCTTTTGCGCAGATGAAGATACTGACCGGTGCCAGCACCAGCATGACCGGCAGCATCGGTATACGAAACAGCGCGATGGCCACTACGCCTGCCGCGACCAGCGCCAGTTGCAGCCATTTTCCGCGCAGCGGAGCCAGCATTTTTATGCCGGTTGAGAGCAGTAAACCCGCTGCTGCTGCCGCCATTCCGGCAAAAAGATGCTCCACCAGCGGTTCATTCTGATAGCGTGCGTAAATCAGGCCGAGCAATACCACGCAAAGGGTCGGCGCCAGAATCAGCCCCAGAATGGCCGAGAGCGCACCGCGCAGGCCACGAAACTCCATCCCCAGCGCAACGGACAAATTGATGATATTGCCGCCCGGCAGAAACTGACACAGCCCGAGCAACTCGGTGAACTGATCGGCAGTCAGCCAGCGGCGTTTATCCACCAGCATGTGTCGTGCCATTGGCAGAACGCCGCCAAACCCGGTCAGCCCGAGGACGAAAAAGCCCATAAACAGTTGTCCGCAATCGGGTTGCGGTGCGGTGTGTTCTTCCAGATCGAGCATGATTTTTTCCTGTGAACAGTCGGCCATTGCTGCACTCTCCCTAAATGTAATTCAATGATGCCAAAGGCGTAAATTCTGTTGAGGATCATGCGCGCCAACGTGCCATGATGTCTAATGCCTATAATAGTGAATACCGATACCTGGAGAGTATGGCAATGATTGAGCTGAAACGTCTGAATGCCTTCGTGAGCGTTGTCGAGGCGGGGAGCATTACCCGCGCCGCAGAATTGCTTTTTATCCAGCAACCCCCGCTGACCCGTCTGTTGCAGGGGCTGGAGCAGGATTTCGGCGTGGCCTTGTTACAGCGTTTGCCGCGCGGGGTGATCCCTACCGAGGCCGGTGAAGTGTTGCTGAACGAAGCCCGAGCTGTGCTGGCGCGGGCTGACCAGTTGAGCGCTGCGATGCAACGCGCGGCGCTGGGCGAACAGGGGCGCATCCGCATCGGGTTCACCAGCTCTGCTGCCCTGCATACCTTTGTGCCCGCGCTGCTGCGCCGGTATCGCGAAATTTACCCGTCGGTCAGCACCCTGCTTGAGGAAAATGGCAGCGGTGAGCTGCTGGCGGGCGTGGTGGCCGGGCAGCTTGACGTCGCTTTTGTGCGCATGCGCGTAAAAGATATGCCGGAATTAGAGATGGAAAAAGTGCTGGAAGAACCGATGTGGGTGGCAGTTCCGGCGGGGCACCGGCTGGCCTCTCAGCCGGGCGATCAGCCTTTAAAACTGGAAGAACTGAGTAACGAGCCTTTTGTGCTGTACCGGCGGCGCGCCGGGCAGGGGCTGTACGATGCAATACTGGCGGCGTATGTCCGCGCCGGTTTCAGCCCGCACATTGTGCAGGAAGCGCCACGGCTGACGTCGTGTCTGAGTCTGGTGGGCGCAGGGCTGGGCATTTCGATTGTGCCCGCTTCGATGACCCGCCTCGGTGGCGACGGCGTGGTGTTTCTGCCTCTCGATGCCACCACAAAACTCAGCGCACCGCTTTATCTCGCCCGGCGTGAGGACAGCCACGGATCGTCTATCATTAATACGTTCTGTTCGCTGGTGAAATCACAACTGGCGGAAAATTAAAGGTGTTGCTCGGAGATATGTTTCTGGGTGGATTCCAGCGTAATGCCGTCGGATTCGATGGCGTTAAGCAGGGAATCGAGCAGGCCGGGGAAGCGGGCGTCCAGATCGTCGCGGCGCAGTGAAAGCAAGTTGGCGCGGCCATCCGGGCGTTGCCAGATCACGCCGCTGTCACGCAATACGCGCCAGTGGTGAGTCAGCGTCGATTTCGACAGCCCCTGCAATAATGTTCCGCACGGATGTTCGCCGCCTTTTGCCAGCGTGCGCACCACGGCCAGACGTAACGGATTACCCAGCGCAGTCAGGACATTTTCGAGGCGGATCTGCTCGCGTTCGGGGTGATTGGCTATCATCGGACTATCCTCTTTACCCTTCATACTTCAGGTTGCAGATGCGTTTGCCGCCTTCCTGCAACCAGAATTATTTTGGCTAAAATTTTAAATTATCAGCGGCCGCGCAATATAGCCTATCCCTCAACTGCTGTACAACGTGACGGCCTGCGACCAATTTCATTGATAGACTAAATTAATTGTACGAATATACACGTACAATTGTAGTATACTCTCCGCATTAAGAATTTAAGTACCCAATACTTTGTGACGGGACGTGAAAACCACTCCCCGCCAACTTAGCCATCAACCAGTAAGGACGTTATATGGCTCGCAAAACGCCAATCGAGCGCTACCGCAATATCGGTATCTCAGCACACATCGACGCAGGTAAAACCACCACCACCGAGCGTATTCTTTTCTATACCGGCATGAATCATAAGCTGGGAGAAGTGCATGACGGCGGTGCGACCACAGACTGGATGGCTCAGGAACAGGAGCGCGGCATCACCATTACCTCCGCCGCGGTGACCTGTTTCTGGCGCGGGATGGATCACTCGTTCGATGAGCATCGTATTAATATTATCGACACACCGGGGCACGTGGATTTCACCATTGAAGTGGAACGTTCCATGCGCGTTCTCGACGGCGCGGTGATGGTGTATGACGCCGTCGGCGGCGTGCAGCCTCAGTCTGAAACCGTGTGGCGTCAGGCGAATAAATACAAAGTGCCGCGCCTGGCCTTTGTGAACAAAATGGACCGTCAGGGTGCAGATTTCTTCCGCGTTCGCCAGATGATGGTGGACCGCCTGAAAGCCAATCCGATCCCGATCGTTATCCCGATCGGCAGCGAAGAGCATTTCACGGGCGTGGTGGATTTACGCAAAATGCGCGCCATTTTGTGGGATGACGAAACGCAGGGCATGACCTTCAGTTATGCACCGATCCCGGCGGAGTTACAGGCGCTGGCGGAAGAGTGGCGCGAGAAAATGGTGTCGGCAGCGGCAGAAGCCAATGACGCGCTGATGGATAAATATCTCGAAGAAGGCGCGCTCACCGAGGATGAGATCACCGAAGGTCTGCGCCTGCGTACCATCGCCGGTGAAATCCAGCCAATGCTGTGCGGCAGCGCGTTCAAGAATAAAGGCGTGCAGCGCATGCTCGACGCCGTGATCGAACTGATGCCTTCGCCGCTGGATATTCCGCCGATCGCGGGGACTGACGAAGAC
>NZ_JBLZNY010000001.1:1737276-2062552 GCF_049206505.1 Rahnella sp. EDr1-12 | reverse complement strand
GACGTTGATAGGCTGGGTGTGTAAGTGCAGCGATGCATTGAGCTAACCAGTACTAATGACCCGAGAGGCTTAACCTTACAACACCAAAGGTGTTTTAGAGTGGCTCTGAAGTAGATTTTCAGCTGAATGTTCCGAGATTGGTTCGTAGTGCAAGCCTGACTTAAGGTGCGCGTTATGGATGAAACAGAATTTGCCTGGCGGCACTAGCGCGGTGGTCCCACCTGACCCCATGCCGAACTCAGAAGTGAAACGCCGTAGCGCCGATGGTAGTGTGGGGTCTCCCCATGCGAGAGTAGGGAACTGCCAGGCATCAAACAAGTGGAAAGCCCTGTACTGACGTACAGGGCTTTTTGCTGTGTGGAATTTGAGTAATCGTGTTCATTAATTGTTCAATTACCCGCATAAATTGACATCCTGAAGCATTCTTTTTATCTCTCTCCGCCCCTTATTTTCCTTTCTTTATAACCAGATCCTCTAAATTAATAACCTAAGCTGAAACATTTTCACTTACCGGATGCAGGCTCGACATTGATTCAAAAAACCGTTATCTTCGGCTGTCTAGAAGTCTAAACGTATAAATGGATGCAGTGAGGAAGTTGTTATGCCGATCCGGGTTCCAGATGATTTACCAGCCGTTAATTTCCTGCGCAATGAGAATGTCTTTGTCATGACCTCTTCACGTGCGAAAACCCAGGAAATCCGTCCTCTTAAGGTGCTGGTTCTCAACCTGATGCCGAAAAAAATTGAGACTGAAAATCAGTTTTTGCGGCTGCTTTCCAACTCTCCATTGCAGATAGATGTGCAGCTGCTGCGTATCGACAGCCGCGAGTCAAAAAATACACCCGCCGAGCATTTGAATAATTTCTACTGTGATTTCGAAGATATCCAGCATGACAATTATGATGGTCTGATCGTCACGGGCGCACCTCTTGGTCTGGTCGATTTTTGTGATGTAGCTTACTGGCCTGAGATTGAACGGGTTATTCATTGGGCAAAAGAACATGTCACGTCAACGCTGTTTGTCTGCTGGGCCGTTCAGGCTGCTTTAAATGTGTTGTACGACATACCCAAGATGACCCGTGAAACCAAGCTCTCGGGCGTATATCCGCACCAGACGTTGCAATCTGTCGCACTGCTCACCCGCGGGTTTGATGAAACCTTCCTGGCTCCACATTCACGCTATGCTGATTTTCCGGCAGATGTGCTGCGTCAGTACACAGATCTCGACATACTGGCGGAGTCAGAGGAAGCGGGTGCTTACCTTTTCGCGACGAAAGATAAGCGTATGGCGTTCGTTACAGGCCATCCTGAATATGATGCAGGCACGCTGGCCGGTGAATATCTGCGAGATGTCGCGGCCGGTCTTTCTCCCGATATGCCCTATAACTATTTCCCGCAGGATAATGTAGAGCTCTCTCCTAAAGCGACCTGGCGTAGCCACGGGCATTTGCTCTTCACTAACTGGTTGAATTACTACGTTTATCAAATCACACCGTTTGATCTTCGCCAGATGAACCCTACCCTCGAGTAATACTTTGCACGTTCTGACAGACGATCCCCGCGATCGTCTGTTCCATTTCAACGTCTGCCAGATTTATCCCTTCTAAGAAATCCCCCTTCGTCATATTCCATATGCAATTACGAAATTCATTATCATTTTTTGAAAATTAATTTTCTTCATATCTTATTGATCATAAATACAAATTATTTTTATTTAAAATAAAATGGAAATCGTTTTTGATTTTGTGGAAATCCTGATTACGCTTAAATCTATCGGGCAATAAATAACCAGAGCCAAATCGTCAAACGTTGCATCTGACGACGCTGGATTGTTTTCTACCCTAAAAGTATCTGCTAAGTGAGGCGGTCTGGCAGATTAAGCAGATAAATCAGGAGAATAGCGATGTCAGAGCAAATTATCCGCAGTCAGCTTGGCTTCACACGCCGTTTTGGTGAGCACGAAACACATATTCTGACAGAGGAAGCCGTCGATTTTCTTGCGGAACTGGTCATGCGTTTCACGCCACAGCGTAATCGCCTGCTGGCCGAACGCATCGCTGTACAGCAGAGAATTGATCAGGGAGAGCTGCCTGATTTTATTTCGGAAACTGATTCCATTAAAAAATCCGAATGGAAAATCCGTAGTATCCCTGCTGATTTACAGGACCGGCGTGTTGAAATCACTGGCCCTGTTGAACGCAAAATGGTCATTAACGCGCTCAATGCCAATGTAAAAGTATTCATGGCGGATTTCGAAGATTCACTGGCTCCGGACTGGCAGAAAGTCATCGAGGGGCAGATTAACTTGCGTGACGCCGTTAATGGCACGATCAGCTACACCAATGAGTCGGGCAAGATTTATCAGCTCAGGCCAGACCCTGCCGTGCTGATTTGCCGCGTTCGGGGTCTGCATCTGCCGGAAAAGCATGTCACCTGGCAGGGCGAAGCCATTCCCGGTTCGCTGTTTGATTTTGCTTTGTACTTTTTCCACAACCATCGCGCCTTGTTATCAAAAGGCAGCGGTCCTTATTTTTATCTGCCGAAAATGCAGTCTTATCAGGAAGCTGACTGGTGGAGCAAGGTCTTCAGCTTTGCCGAAGATTATGCGGGATTGTCACGCGGCACGATCAAAGCGACGGTGCTGATTGAAACCCTGCCCGCCGTTTTTCAGATGGACGAAATTCTTTACCACCTGCGTGATCACATCGTTGGCCTGAATTGTGGCCGCTGGGATTACATCTTCAGCTATATCAAGACGCTGAAAAATCACGGCGATCGCGTTCTTCCCGATCGCCAGTCAGTCACCATGACGCAGCCCTTCCTCAACGCTTACTCACGATTACTGATCAAAACCTGCCATCGACGCGGCGCCTTCGCGATGGGGGGAATGGCGGCATTTATTCCCAGCAAAGATGCCGGGCGTAACGAATGGGTATTGAACAAAGTCAGAACGGACAAAGAGCTGGAGGCAAAAAACGGGCATGACGGTACCTGGATAGCGCATCCGGGGCTGGCTGACACCGTGCTTGAAGTGTTCGATAAAGTGCTGGGTAATCGCTCAAACCAGCTTGAGGTATTACGTGAAGAAGATGCTGGTATCACCGCAGAGCAGTTGCTGGAGCCTTGTTCCGGCGAGCGGACTGAAGAGGGAATGCGCGCCAATATCCGCGTGGCCGTGCAGTACATCGAAGCCTGGATTTCCGGCAACGGCTGCGTGCCGATTTACGGGCTGATGGAAGATGCGGCGACCGCAGAAATTTCCCGCACCTCCATCTGGCAGTGGATCCACCACGGTAAAACGCTCAGCGATGGCCAGCTTGTTACCAAGCCGATGTTCCGGCGCATGCTGAATGAGGAAATGCTGGTGATCCAACAGGAGCTGGGGGAACAGCGTTTCAGCGCCGGTCGCTTCACACAGGCCGCTGCATTGATGGAAAAAATCACCACACAGGACGAACTCATCGATTTCCTGACTCTGCCGGGCTATCAGCTGCTGGCCTGATCTTTCTTACCCTACTTATAAAAAGACCGGAGCACTCGCCATGAAAACAACACGTAATCAGCAAATTCAGCAGCTTGAAGAAACATGGAAACAACCCCGCTGGGCAGGGATCACCCGCCCCTACACTGCAGCACAAGTGATCAGTCTGCGCGGTTCTGTCAATCCGGAATGTACACTGGCTCAGCATGGAGCCTCCCGTCTGTGGAATTTATTGCACGGCTCGTCACGCAAAGGTTATGTGAACTGCCTCGGCGCGTTGACTGGCGGTCAGGCTTTACAGCAGGCAAAAGCCGGTATTGAAGCCATCTATCTCTCCGGCTGGCAGGTTGCCGCCGACGCCAATACGGCTTCGAGCATGTATCCGGATCAGTCGTTATATCCGGTGAATTCAGTGCCTGAAGTGGTGGCGCGGATCAATAACACCTTCCGCCGTGCAGATCAGATCCAATGGTCGAATAACATTGAACCGGGTCAGCCGGGATATACCGACTATTTCCTGCCGATTGTGGCCGATGCTGAAGCCGGTTTTGGCGGCGTACTCAATGCCTTTGAGCTGATGAAATCCATGATTGAAGCGGGTGCGGCGGCGGTCCATTTTGAAGACCAGCTTGCTGCGGTGAAAAAGTGCGGTCATATGGGCGGCAAGGTGTTAGTGCCGACTCAGGAAGCGGTGCAGAAGCTGGTGTCTGCGCGTCTGGCTGCGGATGTGCTCGGCGTGCCGACGCTACTGGTTGCCCGAACCGACGCCGACGCTGCGGATCTGCTGACGTCTGACTGCGACCCGTATGACAGTCAGTTTATTACCGGTGAGAGAACACACGAAGGCTTTTACCGCACGAATGCCGGTATCGGGCAGGCGATTAGCCGCGGACTGGCGTATGCGCCTTATGCGGACATCGTCTGGTGCGAAACCTCTACGCCAGATCTGGCGCTGGCCCGGCGTTTTGCGGACGCCATTCACGCCAAATTCCCCGGAAAATTACTGGCTTATAACTGTTCGCCATCCTTTAACTGGAAGAAAAATCTCGACGACAAGACCATTGCCAGCTTCCAGGATCAGCTTGCTGCGATGGGCTATCAGTACCAGTTCATCACGCTGGCGGGCATCCATAGCATGTGGTTCAACATGTTTGATCTGGCACATGCCTACGCGCAGGGTGAGGGCATGAAGCATTATGTCGAAAAAGTTCAGGAACCGGAGTTTGCGGCGATAGGGCGCGGCTATACCTTTGCCTCGCATCAGCAGGAAGTGGGGACCGGTTACTTTGATAAAGTCACCAACATCATTCAGGGGGGACATTCTTCAGTCACTGCGTTAACCGGTTCGACGGAGGAACAGCAGTTTTCCCCGACGCCTCACTGATTTCTCTTCAGCCCGGTGTCAGCCGGGCATTTCGCCTTCAGGAACCCAGACTATGCGCATAGAGTTGTTGATTGCTCAGACGATTTTGCAGGGATTCGATGCACAGTATGGCCGTTTTCTGGAAGTGACAGCGGGGGCTCAGCAGCGTTTCGAGCAGGCAGACTGGTCAGCCGTGCAGGCGGCGATGAAACAGCGGATCCATCTTTATGATCATCATGTCGGGCTGGTGGTCGCGCAGCTGAAATGCATTACCGGTCCGCATTTTTATGATGCGGCATTCCTTATCCGCGTTAAGCGCTGTTATTCCGGGTTACTGCCAGACTATCCGCGGGCAGAAATTGCCGAAAGTTTCTTTAATTCCGTCTACTGCCGGATCTTTAAACATCGGGATCTGACCGCAGACAAACTCTTTATTTTCAGTGAACAGCCGGTTCACCGTCCGCAACATTGCGCGCGTCCGTTAGCCAGACAGTATCCGGTACAGGGTCAACTCGCCGATTGCCTCGGGAAAGTGCTTGATGATTTGCCGATACGTTTACCCTGGGAAGACGCCCGGCGTGACGTCGGATTAATCATCACCGTGCTGAAGCAGCGTTTTGACGTGGCAGACCTGTCAGATGCGGTTCTTGAAATGGCGACTGAAATTTTCTACCGCAACAAAGCGGCGTGGGTCATTGGAAAAATCCGCGTTAATCAGCAGACTTTTCCGCTGTTGCTGCCGGTACATCTGAGCCATAAAAACGAATTATTTGTCGATGCCTGCCTGACGGGCAGTGATGACGCCAGCATCGTGTTTGGTTTTGCCCGTTCCTATTTTATGGTGTATGCCCCGCAGCCGGGCACGCTGGTGGAATGGTTGCGCGAGATTTTACCCGCTAAAACCACCGCTGAACTTTACAGCGCGATCGGCTGCCAGAAGCACGCCAAAACCGAATGCTACCGTGAGCATTTACGCTTTATGGCGCAGACAAATGAATCGTTCATTATTGCACCGGGCGTAAAAGGAATGGTGATGCTGGTGTTTACCCTGCCAGGCAGTGACCGGGTGTTTAAAGTGATAAAAGACCGTTTTTCACCTCAAAAAGAGGTCACCGAAGCGCAGGTTATGGCGTGCTACCAGCTGGTGAAAGAACACGACCGCGTGGGGCGAATGGCGGATACCCAGGAGTTCGAGCATTTTATTCTGGAGAAGAAAAATATCAGCCCTGAACTCATGGCAGAATTACTACGCGAAGTGCCGGCCAAAATAGAAGATCTGGGAAACAGCATTGCGCTTCGACATCTCTACATTGAAAGACGCATGACACCGCTGAATATCTATCTGGAACAGGCGAGGGATCAGCAACTGTATGATGTGATTGAAGAATATGGCAACGCGATAAAACAACTGGCAGCGGCTAATGTTTTTCCGGGTGACATGTTGTTTAAAAATTTCGGTGTCACCCGCCACGGACGGGTAGTGTTCTATGATTACGACGAAATTTGTTATATGACAGAAGTGAATTTCCGCAATATCCCTGCACCGCGTTATCCCGAAGATGAACTCGCCAGCGAACCCTGGTACAGCATCGCGCCACAAGATGTTTTCCCGGAAGAGTTTCGGTATTTCCTGTGTACTGATCCGCGCATTCGGCATGTGCTGGAAAATCTACACGGCGATATCTTTAAAACAGATTACTGGCAAAGACTCCAGCAAAGGATCCTGAGCGGTCATGTGGAAGATGTTTATGCCTACAGACAAAAGCAGCGTCTGAAAAATATATCAGGGCATTGAATACCCTGATATATAATTAAAAATTCTGAGATTATTTAGCTGTTATATCCGTCACTCACATTGGATGCCCTGCTGCAATGAGAGCCAAAGGAGGAAAAACTTGAAATATCGGACATGCCCCGCGAACTTGCAGAACCTGCCGAGCTAAATTGTCTGTCAGCGCCCGTACTCAGGCATTCGAAGTCATACGCACTAAAAAGGCTTTCCGGAAGGATTTTCTTAATATTAGGATAGAGATTCGTATGACGGCGGTCCGGTGCAGGTTGATAATGCCCGCTCGCGTTACTCCATGATACTAAAGTACGATGATTGAAAAGCATGTCTCCGGCAAAAAGCACGTCCTGGCATTGTGTCAGTGAAGTATGCCCTTCAACTTCGCACCGGGTGGTCGAATTAAATACGTTACCCATTGCATCAGCGCCTCTGTCAGATTTATTACTGCCAGAACTTTCGAAGGCTAAAAACTGATTAATGGAGTCGTAAGCTAATCCGCAATAAATTTGTGCAGGGTTGCTGGAAAGAATAACAAACAAGAAACGACCATTTAAAGGCGGATTAAATATAGAGGATCCTTCAATAGGCGTAATGGAATAACCCTCGGCCAGGCTATGTTGCAAAGTAAAAATCTTATCTCTTCTTGCCGGAGTTTGCGGGGTGTTCAACACAACCTCCATTGGCATTAAAGGATACTTTAGCGAATTGGCTTTTTTTATCCTTTCTAAATGTTTTTCCTTAAGTCCGAAAGAAAAATAGGTTTCCAGCAACTTTAATTCTCTGTGATTCAATGTGAAATATCCTTATAAAACACGGGTGCTATTTTTCAAAAACAGAGGTTATCCTGACTGTCCTTGAAAATCCGTAGCCTGCCTTTCGGCCCATTTGCTACCGCGCTATTTTCTCTTTTAATGCTTACCACCGCCATAGGCTTGCGTAATTTCTTTCGCTGCATGGATAACTAATGCACCTAACTCGGTCACACGATCGTCGGTGATGCGCGAGATCGGGCCTGAAATCGAAATAGCGGCATACGCATCATTATGCTCATCGTAAATGCAGGTCGCCACGCAGCGCAGGCCAAGTGCATGTTCCTCATCATCAAAGGCATACCCACGTTTACGGGTGTCGGCCAGCTCCTGTTTCAGGTTTACCGGTGACGTTTTGGTCAGCGGCGTGTAGCTGTGCAATCCGATTTTATGCAGCAACTTCACCAGCCGCTCTTCCGGCAGCGTGGAAAGAAAAGCTTTCCCCGCGCCCGAAGCATGCATCGGTAATTTTCCGCCGATGGGGGCGGACATGCGCATCAGCGCATTGCATTGCACCTGATCGATGATGATCGCCTGATAATCACTGTGATCCAGTACCGCCAGATTCACCGTTTCTCCAGATTCCTCCATCAGACGGCGCAGCATCGGGTGCACCATCGCCAGTAAATTACGACTTTGCAGGAAGCTGCTACCCACCACAAAGGCATGTGAACCGATGGTCCACAAACCCAAATCGCCGACCTGACGAACAAACCCCTGCTGTTGCATGGTGGTCAGCAAACGGTGGGTGGTGGAATTCGGTAAACCGGCCTGCTGTGCCAGATCGGTCAGCGCCACGCTGCCCTGAGCTTCGGCAATGTATTCCAGCAATTTCAGTCCACGTGTCAGGGATTGCACCTGCCCGGTGGCGGCGCTGCCTGTCGCGGCAGCGGCTTTAGGTTTTTTAACACGTTTGGCCGGAGTGGATGCGGAAGTTGCCATGAGTCTGTTCCTTATAAGATGCGCCAAAGACTGGCAAAGAAAAAATCGTTTTTGGAATTGGTTTTCGTTTTTACAGTATGGATCGCAACCTGCCTTTGCGCTCATCCGATGTGTTGCACGCTATTTGCGGGATGTCTTCCCGAATTGAAAAAGTCTCACGTCGGCGCGGCCTTTTGGCCGGGGAAGGTATGCTAGGATGTTGACCATAATTTCCGGCGCAGAAATGAACAATTTGCCGGGTGTGCGTGATGGGTGATGAGGTGAAAGTGACTAATCGAGTAGAGGCGCTACATAAGCAGCTGGCACAGCGCATTTTGGTTCTGGACGGTGGTATGGGCACCATGATCCAAAGCTATCGTCTGGAAGAAGAGGACTACCGTGGCGAACGTTTTGCTGACTGGGAAAGCGATCTTAAAGGCAATAATGATCTTCTGGTGCTCTCCAAACCTGAAGTGATCGTCGAGATCCACAATGGCTACCTGGCTGCTGGTGCCGATATCCTCGAAACCAACACCTTTAACTCGACCACCATCGCGATGGCTGACTACCATATGGAATCGCTGTCAGCTGAAATTAACTACGAAGCGGCCCGGCTGGCGCGCCAGTGCGCCGATGAGTGGACCGCCCGCACGCCGGACAAACCGCGTTATGTGGCCGGTGTGTTAGGGCCGACTAACCGTACCGCCTCGATTTCCCCGGATGTGAACGATCCGGCGTATCGCAACGTTTCTTTTGATCAACTGGTCGAAGCCTACCGGGAATCTACCCGCGCGCTGGTTAAAGGTGGCGCGGATTTGATCATGATCGAAACCGTTTTCGACACGCTTAACGCCAAAGCCGCCACCTTTGCGGTAGAAACTGAATTTGAAGCACTGGGCATCGTGCTGCCGGTGATGGTTTCCGGTACCATCACCGACGCCTCCGGACGAACCTTATCAGGCCAGACCACCGAGGCCTTTTACAACTCACTGCGTCACATTAAGCCGCTGACCTTTGGTCTTAACTGCGCACTCGGGCCGGATGAATTGCGCGAATATGTCGCCGAACTATCACGTATCGCGGAATGCTACGTCACCGCCCACCCGAATGCCGGTCTGCCGAACGCCTTTGGTGAGTACGATCTGGAAGCCAAAGAAATGGCGGAGCACATCGGTGAGTGGGCCCGTTCTGGCTTTCTGAACATCGTCGGTGGCTGTTGTGGCACCACGCCCGCGCATATCGCGGCGATGGTGAAAGCCGTAGAAGGCGTGCCGCCGCGCGTTCTGCCTGACATTCCGGTTGCCTGTCGTCTGGCGGGGCTTGAACCGCTGACCATCGATGCGAAAACGCTGTTTGTGAACGTCGGCGAACGAACTAACGTGACCGGTTCCGCCCGTTTTAAGCGGCTGATCAAAGAAGAAAAATACGCAGAAGCGCTCGCCGTCGCCCGCCAGCAGGTGGAAAGCGGCGCGCAAATCATTGATATTAATATGGATGAGGGAATGCTCGACGCGGAAGCGGCGATGGTGCGCTTCCTCAATCTGATTGCCGGTGAACCGGATATTGCCCGTGTGCCGATCATGATCGATTCCTCCAAATGGAACGTCATAGAACAGGGCCTGAAATGCATTCAGGGAAAAGGCATTGTTAACTCGATCTCCATGAAAGAGGGCGAGGAAGCTTTCCTGCATCATGCACGCATGGTTCGCCGCTACGGTGCCGCCGTGGTGGTAATGGCCTTCGATGAAACCGGGCAGGCTGATACCCGCAAACGCAAAATAGAAATCTGCCGTCGTGCCTATAAATTGCTGACAGAGAAAGTCGGCTTTCCGCCGGAAGACATCATTTTCGACCCGAACATTTTTGCGGTCGCCACCGGCATCGAAGAGCACAACAACTATGCTGTCGATTTCATTGAGGCCTGCGCAGATATCAAAGCACAGCTGCCGCACGCGCTGATTTCCGGCGGTGTTTCCAACGTCTCATTCTCGTTTCGCGGTAATGACCACGTTCGCGAAGCCATTCACGCCGTTTTCCTCTATCACGCCATCCAGAACGGTATGGATATGGGGATTGTTAACGCCGGTCAGTTAGCCATTTATGATGATCTCCCGGCTGAACTGCGCGATGCCGTTGAAGACGTGATCCTTAACCGGCGCGACGACGGTACTGAGCGCCTGCTCGATCTGGCGGAGAAATATCGCGGCAATAAAGATGATGGGGAAGCTAATAAGCAGCAGGCCGAATGGCGCGGATGGGATGTAAAAAAACGTCTCGAATACTCGCTGATTAAAGGCATTACCGAGTTTATCGAACTGGATACGGAAGAGTGCCGCCAGCAGGCTGCGCGCCCGATTGAAGTGATCGAAGGGCCGCTGATGGACGGCATGAACGTGGTGGGCGATTTATTCGGCGCCGGTAAAATGTTTCTGCCGCAGGTGGTGAAATCTGCCCGCGTGATGAAGCAGGCCGTGGCTTACCTCGAGCCGTACATTGAAGCCAGCAAAGAGAAAGGCAAAACCAACGGCAAAATCCTGCTGGCTACGGTGAAAGGCGATGTGCATGACATCGGCAAAAATATCGTCGGTGTGGTGTTGCAGTGTAATAACTACGAGATTATTGATCTTGGCGTGATGGTCGCGACTGACAAAATTCTGAAAACGGCCATCGAAGAAAAGGTCGATATCATCGGGCTTTCCGGCCTGATCACACCTTCGCTGGATGAAATGGTGAACGTGGCCAAAGAGATGGAGCGACGTGGCTTCACAATGCCGCTGCTGATTGGCGGCGCAACGACCTCCAAAGCGCACACCGCCGTTAAAATCGAACAAAACTACAGCGGCCCGACGGTCTATGTACAAAACGCCTCGCGTTCAGTGGGCGTGGTGTCTGCGCTGCTGTCCGATGAACAGCGCGACCCTTTCATCGAGCGCACGCGCAAAGAGTACGACACCGTGCGTATTCAGCATGGACGTAAAAAGCCACGCACGCCGCCGGTCAGTCTGGAGGTCGCGCGTGATAACGCCACCACCATTGACTGGGAAAGCTACACGCCGCCGGTGGCGCACCGTCTGGGCGTACAGAAAGTGGAAGCCAGCATTGAAACGCTGCGCAATTACATCGACTGGACGCCGTTCTTTATGACCTGGTCGCTGGCCGGAAAATATCCGCGCATTCTTGAAGACGAAGTGGTCGGCGAAGAGGCGAAGCGCCTGTTTAAAGATGCCAACGACCTGCTCGATAAACTCTCCGCAGAGAAATTACTCAACCCGCGTGGCGTTGTCGGCCTGTTCCCGGCAAACCGCAAGGGCGATGATATTGAGATCTACAGCGATGAGCGTCGTCAGGATGTGCTGGTTGTCAGCCATCATCTGCGCCAGCAAACGGAAAAAACCGATTTTGCCAACTACTGCCTGGCTGACTTTGTCGCCCCGAAATCCAGCGGTAAGAAAGATTACATGGGCGCATTCGCCGTGACCGGCGGGCTGGAGGAAGACGCGCTGGCCGAGGCCTATGACAGGCAGCACGACGACTACAATAAAATCATGATCAAAGCGCTGGCTGACCGCCTGGCGGAGGCCTTTGCGGAATATTTGCATGAGAAAGTGCGTAAGGTGTACTGGGGCTTTGCGGCCAACGAGAACCTGAGCAATGAAGAGCTGATCCGCGAGAATTACCAGGGGATACGCCCGGCGCCGGGTTATCCGGCCTGTCCGGAACATACGGAAAAAGGTCAGATCTGGACGTTGCTGGATGTGGAAGCCAACACCGGCATGCAACTGACCGAATCTTTTGCGATGTGGCCGGGAGCGGCTGTTTCTGGCTGGTACTTCAGCCACCCGGACAGCAAATATTTCGCCGTGGCGCAGATTCAGCGCGATCAGGTCGAAGACTACGCCGCGCGTAAGAATATGCCGGTCGCCGAAGTTGAACGCTGGCTGGCGCCAAACCTGGGTTACGACGCCGACTAACACCCGTCATCCTTCAGGCTGACTTTGCGTTGGCTGCCATCACGAACCCCAGTCACTTTCTAAAGTAAGTGACTGGGTTCCTTCAGTTGCCGCCTTGATTCATCCCGAATGATTCAGGGTATCCCGGCAGTGTTTTTGCCCACTGAAATCAATTCACTTCTACATCAATGTGCAGCGCGTCATAGCGCCAGTATTCCAGATCGCAGTCGATGACCCGATCGTGCTGGTCGCGGTTGGTGCGCGTAATAAACAGCGCCGGACTGCCGGAGGCGACTCTCAGCGCACGTGAAGCTTGCTCGGACAGCAGCGTGGGCACCATATCAAAACGAACCCGTCCGTAATGAATATCATAGCGGGCAGCGTATAAATCTGTCAGAGATGTCGTGAGATCAGCGTCGAGAATACCCTGAAAATACAGCGGATTAAGGTAGTGCTCGACATACAAAACGGGGCGCTTGTCGATATAACGTAACCGGCGGATACAAATCACCTCACTCCCTGATGGCAACAGGAGCTTCTGGCAGACCGTCTCACTGGCAACGCAATATTTCGCATCAATGACTTCGGTTTGCGCATCGCGCCCCTGATCTTTCGCCATCGCGTGAAAATGACTTCTTTGCAACGGGTTATAAACAATGCGCGGCGGTGACACAAACCAGCCGCGCCGGACTTCGCGATAAATCAGCCCCTGCGCTTCGAGCTGGCCCAATGCTTCCCGCAGCGTGATGCGGGTTGTGGAAAAGTGGTCACTCAGCGCACGCTCAGAAGGCAGCCTTCCCTCGGCTGAAAATGCCCCCGTTGCGATACTTTCACTTAACGCCTTACTAATCACGGCAACGGTCGTCTGCGATTCACTCATCGGTCAGCAAGCCTCATTTCAGTGCGTTTTTGCACCAATCCGACCCTTTACTGTGTAAATAATGTGCGCCCGTTAACAGCTGCAAGCTTAAAACTGCTGCTTTTTCACGCTGACATATAATTATCACAATTGATCGTTAGATTGGCTTGGTTCTTGCTGGACTAGACCAGCACTTCACACACTACCATCTGGAGCATCCGTTATGAAACAGTTGTTCGCTTCTGTGTTAACCAGCGCGCTCGTATTGTCCACCTCTGCCGCTTTTGCCGCTGAGCCTCCTGCTGAACTCGTGAAAGCGGCGCAAGCTGAAGGAACTGTAAACAGCGTCGGTATGCCTGATGACTGGGCGAACTGGAAGGGAACCTGGAGTGATTTGAGCACCAAATATGGCCTCAAACACAGCGATACTGACATGAGCTCGGCGCAGGAAATCGCCAAATTCCTCGCGGAAAAAGACAACGCCAGCGCAGATATTGGCGACGTAGGAGCCGCGTTCGGGCCGGTAGCCGTGCAGAAGGGCGTCACCCAGCCTTACAAACCGACCACCTGGGATCAGGTGCCGGACTGGGCGAAAGATAAAGAAGGTATGTGGGCACTCGCTTACACCGGCACCATTGCTTTCATCATTGATAAATCTCAGGTGAAAGATGAGCCGCACAGCTGGGCCGATCTGCTGAACAGTAAATACAAAGTCACTATCGGCGATGTGAGCACCGCAGCGCAGGCCGCCAACGGCGTGCTGGCGGCCACTTACGCCATGGGCGGTAACGAAACTAACCTGAAACCGGGACTGGAATACTTTGGCAAGCTGGCGAAAGCAGGGCGTCTGAGCCTGACTAACCCGGTGATCGCCTCTCTGGAAAAAGGTGAAGTGCAGGTCGGTGTGGTCTGGGACTTCAACGGTCTGAGCTATCGCGACAAAATCGAAAAAACCCGCTTCGACGTGGTGATCCCATCCGATGGTTCCATCACTTCCGGCTATACCACCATCATCAACAAATTCGCCAAACACCCGAACGCCGCCAAACTGGCGCGCGAATACATCTTCTCTGATGCAGGCCAGATCAACTTAGCGCAGGGTTATGCCCGTCCGATCCGTGCCGACCACATCACCCTGCCTGATGATGTGAAAGCCAAACTGCTGCCATCGAGCGAGTACAAAAATGCGCATCCGATTGCGGATACGGCTGCCTGGGATAAGAGCGCTAAAACCTTGCCTCGCCTGTGGCAGGAAAACGTCATGATCAATATGCAGCAGTAAGCGTGGGATCAATAAAATAAAAGCGAACAGCGAAAGCATTGTTTTCATTACAACACCTGCACCAAAGGCAAACGTGTCATGAAGAGCATTCTGGTAGTACTGGACGGCCTGAATTATCAGGTCGGCCACGACGCAATGGGGTATTTACAGGCGCAGTGTGCCGCAGGACGCGGCCGCTTGTATCCGCTGGAATGTGCACTGCCTTCGCTGTCCCGGCCACTGTATGAGTGCATCCTCACCGGCATCACGCCGGTGATGAGCGGTATTGTGAATAATCAGGTTGACCGGTTATCCACACAGCGCAGTATTTTTCATTATGCCCGCGACGCCGGTCTGACGACGGCGGCTGCGGCCTATCACTGGGTCAGTGAGTTGTATAACCGCACGCCGTTCGACCCGCCGAGGGACCGTCATACCAGCGATGACACGCTGGCTATTCAGCACGGTCATTTTTATTACGACGACGTCTACCCGGATTCGCATTTGTTCGACGATGCCGAGAGTCTGCGCCGCCGCCACGATCCTGATTTCCTGCTGATCCACCCGATGAACATTGACGACGCCGGGCATAAATTTGGTCTGTCGACGCCTCAGTACCGCAACAAAGCGCGGACGGCAGACGGCATCCTGTCACGCTATCTGGGCGACTGGCTCGATGCGGGTTATCAGGTCATTGTCACCGCCGACCACGGCATGAACGACGATCGCAGCCACGGCGGGATTTTGCCGGAAGAGCGCCAGGTGCCGTTATTTGTTTTCGGCAGTGCGTTCAGCTTAAAAGACGCCGCGCCTCTGCAAACCGAGCTGTGCGGAACCCTCTGTCAGATCCTCAATATTGCCCACGATAAGCCACACTGCGCGGCATTACTGGCCTGAATCCCGTCACTTTTAAAGGATACCCGATGAAAGCTAAGTGGATTGCAGCGCTGTTTATGCTGCCATTTCTGGTGTTCTTCATTGCCTTTCAGCTGGCGCCGCTGACCTGGATTGCGGTCAGCAGCTTTTACAGTGAAACCTATGAAGCCTGGGGGCTGGGAAATTACACCGACATCCTGACCTCGCCGTTCTATCTGCAGGCCATGCGTTTTTCACTGGATATTTCGATCTGGTCAAGCGTCTACGGTTTGCTGATTGCGTTAGTGGGCAGTTACTCACTTCGCCAGCTCGGCCCGACAAAGCTGCATGACTTCGTGATGTCGTTTACCAACATGACCAGTAACTTTGCGGGCGTCCCGCTGGCCTTTGCCTTTGTGATACTGCTCGGTCTTAACGGCTGCCTGACCCTGCTGCTGCAAAAATACGGGCTGATGGAAAACTTCAATCTGTATTCAAAAAGCGGACTGATCGTTCTCTATACCTATTTTCAGATCCCGCTCGGTGTATTGCTGATGTACCCGGCATTTGATGCGCTGCGCGAAGACTGGCGGGAGTCTGCCGCTTTGCTGGGGGCAGGCCGCTGGAGTTACTGGCGCTACATCGGCATGCCGGTACTGTTTCCGGCGCTGATGGGGACGTTCGTGATTTTGCTCGCCAACGCACTCGGCGCCTACGCCACGGTGTATGCCCTGACCACCGGCAATTTCAACGTTGTGCCGGTGCGAATTGCTGCGCTGGTGTCCGGTGATATTTCCCTCGACCCCAATATGGGCAGTGCGCTGGCGATGTTACTGGTGGTGCTGATGGCCTTTATCACGCTGATCCATCAGTGGTTATTGCGTAAAAGTTATCTCAGTCAGCGCAGCTGATTGCCGGAAAAAGGAACGTAACATGTCGCGGTCTGAAGCAATTTACCACCGTGTGGTGATCTGGATTTTACTGATTTTACTGATGTTGCCGCTGCTGGCGACGCTGGTGTATGCGCTGGTGCAGGAGTGGGGCGCGACGATTTTGCCAAGCGGTTTTACGCTGAAATGGCTGGTGGCGTTATGGAGTGATCCGCGATTTCTTATCGCGCTCTGGCACTCGTTGCTGGTGTGTTTCGGCACGCTTTTCCTCTCGCTGGTGCTGATCCTGCCACTGATGTTTGTGATCGCTTACTATTTCCCTAAGCTCGATGCGCTGATGAATATCCTGATCCTGCTGCCGTTTGCGGTGCCGCCGGTGGTGTCTTCCGTCGGTCTGATGCAGCTCTACTCCGGCGACCCTTTTCCCCTCACCGGGACGCCGTGGATCCTGATTGGCTGTTACTTTACTATCGCGCTGCCGTTTATCTATCGCGCCATCTCCAACAACATGCAGGCCATCAACCTGCGTGACCTGATGGACGCCGCGCATTTGCTGGGAGCCAGCACCTGGAGAGCGGCGCTGCTGGTGGTTTTACCGAACTTACGCAAAGGCGGGATGATCGCAGTCCTGCTTTCTTTCTCCTTCCTGATTGGTGAATTCGTGTTCGCCAACCTGCTGGCAGGCAGCCGTTATGAAACGGTGCAGGTCTATCTTTACAACATGCGTAATGGCAGCGGCCATTTCACCAGCGCGCTGGTCATCTCCTATTTTATGGTCGTCCTGATGTTTACCTGGGTGGCGAACATACTGAACAAAGGAAAGAGCTGATATGTCATATTTGCAGGTCACTCAACTCAACAAATCGTATGGCCCGACGCAGATTTTTCACAACATTGATTTCTCTGCCGAAGAGGGTGAATTTGTGACCCTCCTCGGGCCGAGCGGTTGCGGAAAATCAACGCTGCTGCGCTGTCTGGCCGGCCTGACCTCCGTCGACAGCGGAAAAATTCTGATCCAGGGGCAGGATATTGTGCCATTGCCGCCACAACAGCGCGGCATCGGCATGGTCTTCCAGAGCTATGCGTTGTTTCCCAATATGAGTGTCGAGGCTAACGTGTCTTTTGGCCTGAAAATGCAGAAACTGCCCGCTGCTGAAGTGCATCGCCGCGTCGGCGAGGTGCTGGAACTGGTGGAAATGAGCGATTATGCCAAACGTTATCCGCATCAGCTTTCCGGCGGGCAGTGTCAGCGTGTGGCGCTGGCGCGATCGCTGGTGACGCAGCCGCGTCTGTTGCTGCTCGATGAGCCGCTGTCGGCGCTCGATGCCCGTATCCGTAAGCATTTGCGTGAACAAATCCGCCGTATACAGCGTGAAATGAACCTTACCGCGATCTTTGTCACCCACGATCAGGAAGAAGCGCTGACCATGTCAGACCGGATTGTGCTCATGAACAAAGGACAAATCGTCCAAAATGCCGATGCCGAAACCTTGTATACTGAACCTGTCGATGCGTTCGCCGCAGGCTTTATCGGCAGCTACAATCTGCTGAGCCCTGAACAGGCGATGGCGCTGACCGGCATGACCTACACTGGCCGCGTCGCCATTCGTCCTGAATCGGTCACAATGTGCGAACTGATTGAAGGGATACCGGCAAAAATCCTCAGCCACAGCCTGCTCGGTAACGTTGTGCGCTATCGCGTTTTAGCGCACGGCGTGGAGCTTTCTGTGGATGTTTTAAACCGTTCTGTGGCCTCACTTCGCGCCGACGGCAGCGATATTGGTCTACAGTTAGATCTTGTTACGTTACGGGAAGTTGCATGAAACTGGCGCTGTTTGATCTCGATGAAACCCTGATTAGCGGCGACTGTTCCAGCCTGTGGTCAGCGTATATGGTGGCACAGGGCTGGGTGGCCGATAAACAGGCTTTCCTGCAACAGGACGCCGCCCTGATGCAACAATATGCGGTGGGAAAGATGGATATGCAGGAGTACATGCGATGTACCCTGATGCCACTGACCGGTCGCAGTGAACATGACGTGGCGGCGATGGTTGGCCGGTACGTAGAAGAAATTATCGCACCGCGCATTTATGCGCAGGCGCGTGAGTGTCTGGCCACTCACCGCGCACAGGGGGACCGGACGGTGATTATCTCCGCGTCCGGTGAGCATCTGGTGCGACCGATCGCCCGTTTCCTCGGTGTTGAGGAAACGCTGGCGATCGGCGTAGACATTCAGCATGGCCGCTTTACCGGGGCCACGCAGGGAACGATGACCTATCGCGAGGGCAAGGTTTCGCGATTGTTGGAACTCATCAATCAGGACGCATCCCTGCTGCAACAAGCCAGTTTTTATTCGGATTCTCATAACGATCTGCCGTTACTGACCAAAGTGGGTCAGCCGCATGCAGTGAATCCGGACGCCATCCTGCTCCAGCACGCCCGGCAGGCAGGATGGCCGGTCTATGCCTGGCGTTAATGGAGCTGTTTTTTCGTGTTAACCCTTCTTCATCTGTTATCTGCTGTCTCCCTGCTGGTGTGGGGGACGCACATCGTCCGTACCGGCATCATGCGTGTTTTCGGCGCCAATTTGCGCCGTGTGCTGAGCAGTAGCGTAGAAAAAAAACCGCTGGCCTTTGTGGCCGGTATTGGTGTGACCGCGCTGGTGCAAAGCAGTAATGCCACCGCGCTGCTGGTGACGTCCTTCGTTTCTCAGGGGCTGGTTGCGCTGGCACCAGCGCTGGTGATCATTCTCGGTGCGGATGTCGGTACCGCCGTGATGGCGCGTATCCTGACGTTCGATCTCTCCTGGCTTTCTCCGCTGTTTATCTTCGTCGGCGTGGCGTTTTTCCTCAGCCGTAAACAAACCCGTGCCGGCCAGATGGGGCGCGTCGGTATTGGTCTTGGGCTGATTTTACTGGCGCTTGAACTGATTGTTTCCGCGGCGACGCCGATCATGCAGGCGTCGGGCGTCAAAGTGCTGTTCTCCTCGCTGACCGGTGATGTGCTGCTCGATGCCCTGACCGGCGCGGTTTTTGCCATCATCAGTTACTCCAGTCTGGCAGCCGTTCTTCTGACCGCCACGCTGACGGCGACCGGGGTGATTTCCCTGAAAGTGTCATTGTGCCTGGTGATCGGTGCCAACCTTGGCAGCGGTTTACTGGCGATGATCAACGCCAGCAAAATGAATGCGGCGGGCCGCCGCGTGGCGCTCGGCAGCACCCTGTTTAAACTGATTGGTCTGGTGATTGTGCTGCCGTTTGTCGGGCCGCTCTCGACGCAACTGGCGCGGCTGGGCATTCCGGACGAAGAGCTGGTGATCTATTTCCACATGTTCTACAACCTGATCCGCTGCCTGGCGATGGTGCCACTGACCGCGCCGATGGCCAGAGTGTGCGAGATGATGATTGCTGATGTGCCGGAAGACGATCCGCGCCTGCGCCCGCGCCATCTTGACGTCAGTGCGATTGATACCCCCACGCTGGCGCTGGCCAATGCCGCCCGCGAAACCCTGCGCATGGGCGACGTGGTGGAACACATGCTGATCCTCAACCGGGAAGTTATGCACGGCAAACTGGCACAGGATCGCGAAGTGCGCCGTCTCGATGACGATGTGGACGTGCTGTACACCGCCATCAAACTTTATCTGGCGCAAATCAACAAAGAAGGGCTGGGCGAAGAGGATTCACGCCGCTGGGCTGAAATCATCGAAATGGCGCTCAACCTGGAGCAGGCGGGCGATATTATCGAACGCATGACCGGCGATATTACGGCGAAATCTCATGCCACACGCCGCGCATTTTCCCCTGAAGGGCTGGTGGAACTGGACGCGCTGCACGAAAAACTGCTGGATAACCTGCGCCTGAGCCTCGGGGTGTTCCTGTCGAATGACCTGACCAGCGCCCGTCGTCTGCGCCGTTCTAAACATCGTTTCCGTATTCTCGACCGCCGTTATGCGCACGCGCACGTTGACCGCCTGCATCAGCATAACGTGCAGAGTATCGAAACCAGTTCGCTGCACCTTGGCCTGCTGGGCGACATGAAGCGTCTGAATTCGTTGTTCTGTGCGGTCGCGTATAACGTGCTGGATCAGGACGAGCAGGAAGATGAACAGCGTGAACCGAATGATGAGATGAAACGGGTTTAATATCCGCTTTCATGAGTAAAAAAAACGGGCGCTGAGGAAGGCGCCCGTTTTTTATTGCTCTTTTAAGCGTCTGAAATCAGTCTTTTTTGACCGGTTTACCCGACCAGTAACCGGCCAGCAACGAACCTGACAGGTTATGCCAGACCGAGAACAGGGCGCCTGGCAACGCGGCCAGCGGGGAGAAGTACATTTTCCCGAGCGTCGCGGCCAAACCCGAGTTCTGCATACCGACTTCCATCGCCAGCGTGCGGCAGGTGGTTTCGTCAAAGCCAAACAGCTTCCCGCCCCAGTACCCGCTCAGCAGACCGATACCGTTGTGCAGAATCACCGCCACAATCACCACTAAACCTACGGAACCGATAAAGCCCTGACTTCCGGCCACTACGGCGCTGATGATGGCGATGATGCACACCATGGAAAACAGCGGCAGCAGCGGTTCGATGCGTTTCACGATTTTCGTGAACAGATGATGAATGATAAGGCCGGCCAAAATCGGGATAACCACGATCTGCAAAATGCTCAGCAACATGCCTTCCACATCCACTTTGATGTGCGTATCCACATATAAGCGCGTCAGCAGTGGCGTGGCGAAAACGCCGACCAGCGTGGAAACCGCAGAAATGGTCACGGAAAGCGCGACGTCACCTTTCGCCAGATAAATCATCACGTTGGATGCCGTACCGCTGGCAACGCTGCCTACCAGAATCATGCCGGCAGATAAATCCGCGGGCATGTGGAACAGTTTTGCCAGTACCCAGGCCGCCAGCGGCATGATCAGATAATGCAGGAAGGTGGCGGCGGCTACCGGGCCGGGGCGGGAAAGGACGCGTTTGAAATCCCCGAATTCAAGGGTGACGCCCATCGCGAACATAATCAGCATCAGCAGGGTAGACACATGGGGGCCGATAGGCGTGAAGGTGGTCGGCGAAAAATAGGCCGCGACGGATAACAGCACGGCCCACAGCGGAAACAGGCGGGTGATTATGGCTAACATTGAGGATGATCCTTGTCTTTGTTGTTTTGCAAAAGTACCGACAAAAAAAAGACCGGGCACAAGGCCCGGTCTTCTCAGATACCGCGCCCGTTATTGTTCGAATAGGTTGCGGTGCAGAGTTTTAACGACCTGATCGGCATCGCTGCCCGGCACCAGGAAGCACAGGTTATAGCTGCTCGCGCCGTAACAAATCATGCGGATATTGAACGGATCCAATACACCGAACACTTCTTTGCCCACGCCGCAGGCCTGCGACAGTTTGTTGCCGATAATGGCGATCAGCGCCAGATTCTCTTCCACTTCAACACGACACAGTGACGACAGTTCAGTCAGCAACGACGTGGTCAGCAGGCTGGCATCAGAAGACGTCGAGCCGGTGGTGTCGAGGGTCAGCGCCACGCTGACCTCAGAGGTGGTGATCAAATCAACGGAAATATTGTGGCGCGCCAGAATACCAAACACGTCGGCGAGGAAACCGCGTGAATGCAACATGCTCAGGCTGTGCAGTGTCACCAGCGTCTGCCGGCGACGCAGGGCAATGGCACGGAACAGCGGCGGGTTATCGGAGGTATCACACACCAGAGTGCCGCCGCCCGAAGGATCTTTGCTGGAGCCGACAAACACCGGAATGCCGCGACGTACCGCAGGCAGCAAGGTGGCCGGGTGCAGAACTTTGGCGCCGAAGGTCGCCATTTCCGCCGCTTCTTCAAACGCAATACGATCTATACGTTTTGCCGCCGGAACCAGACGCGGGTCAGTGGTGTAAATACCCGGTACGTCAGTCCAGATATCGACGCGCACAGCCCCCAGCGCTTCGCCCAGCAATGCGGCGGTGTAATCGCTGCCGCCACGGCCCAGCGTGGTGGTGCGGCCTTTGCCTTCCGAGCCGATAAAGCCCTGGGTGATCACCAGCGCATTCTGTAAACGTGGCTGCAATTGCTGAAGGGTCAGGTCGGTGAGCGCCTGCGTGTCCGGCTCTGCGCGGCCGAAATGGTCGCTGGTGCGCATGACTTTACGCACATCAAACCATTCCACGGGCACGTTGCGCTGGCGTACGATTTCAACAAACAGCAGGGTGGACATCAGTTCGCCGTGGCTGACCAGTTCGTCGGTCAGCGCGGTGGACGTCGCGAGGCTCGCCGCTTCTGACAGCATCGCAATATTTTCCAGCATGCGGCCAATTTCTTCACGAATAACCGTGGGGTTATCGAGACGATCAATAATGGCATTCTGGATACGGCGGATTTCATCAAGCAGGAACACGCGGCGCTCGGTTTCTTTACCGACGGCCAGCTCGACTAATAAATTGGTGACGCCCGCAGAGGCGGAGAGAACGACCAGACGAACTTCAGGGCGCGCAAGAACGATGTCTGCGCTGCGGTTCATCGCGTCGAAATCCGCCACGCTGGTACCGCCGAATTTGGCGACGATGACGCTGCCAAAAGGCTGTGGGTTGGCGTTGCGGGATGCTGCGTAATTCATGTAAAACCTCATGTCCGGGCCATCAACATCGTGACAGCCAGCTAATCCATAAGAATTGGCACAAGGGGAGAGCGGGAAACGGGGGCAGACGTAGAGATACTACGATACACCCAGAAGCGCCCCACCATGCCAATACCCTTTTTCGGGTATGTCGGTGACAACCCAGAGGATTCAGCCCCTGTGGTCGATCGTCTGCCTGCCGTCAGCATCTGACCTCGGCGCCGCTCCCCCTGATGCACCTTCGCAGGATTTCGGCTCCTCCGGTACACTGCCTGGGCGACGCGCCTCTTCTGGCTCACGCATACCCCGGCGACGTGAATGATTTCGGGGATAAGCTATGCGTAAGTTAGGTGCTTAGGAATAACGGGTTATGGCGCGTCTGTCAACGGTCTGACGGCTTAGCGCGCCACATTTTGAGCGATTGTCATCTAATATTGTTCTCAGTCATTGTGAATCCACAGATCTGGCCTATCGCAAGAAAAGGCATCTCATCTCGGGAAGTTCAGGATACAATCGGGACAGTTACCTCATATTTATTCTCAGCCTAAGAGCATTGCTATGAAAAATATCAATCCAACTCAGACCGCTGCCTGGCAAGCCCTGCAGCAGCATTTCGACACGATGAAAGATGTGCAGATTAGCCATCTGTTTGCTGAAGATGGTGATCGTTTCTCGAAGTTCTCTGCCACTTTTGAAGACCAGATGTTGGTCGATTTCTCTAAAAACCGCATCACTTCAGAAACTCTGGATAAGCTGCAAGCCCTGGCCAAAGAGACTGATCTTCAGGGTGCAATCAAATCGATGTTCTCTGGCGAGAAGATCAACCGCACCGAAGACCGCGCTGTTCTGCACGTTGCCCTGCGTAACCGCAGCAACACGCCGATTGTGGTCGATGGCAAAGATGTCATGCCGGAAGTGAACGCCGTGCTGGCGAAGATCAAAGGCTTCACCGAGCGCGTAATCGGTGGCGACTGGAAAGGCTATACCGGTAAAGCGATCACTGACATCGTGAACATCGGTATCGGCGGTTCTGACCTCGGCCCGTTCATGGTGACCGAAGCGCTGCGCCCTTACAAAAACCATCTGAATATGCATTTCGTCTCCAACGTTGACGGCACGCACATCGCCGAAACGCTGAAAGACCTGTCGCCGGAAACCACGCTGTTCCTGGTGGCGTCAAAAACCTTCACCACGCAAGAAACCATGACCAACGCCCACAGCGCGCGTGACTGGTTCCTGAAAACGGCGGGCGATGATAAACACGTGGCGAAACACTTCGCGGCGCTGTCTACCAACGGCAAAGCTGTGGGTGAGTTTGGTATCGACACCGACAACATGTTCGAATTCTGGGACTGGGTCGGCGGCCGTTACTCTCTGTGGTCTGCAATCGGCCTGTCTATCGCATTGTCCGTAGGTTTCGAAAACTTCGAACAACTGCTGAGCGGTGCTCACGCGATGGATAACCACTTCGCCAATACCCCTGCAGAGAAAAACCTGCCGGTTCTGCTGGCGCTGATCGGTATCTGGTACAACGATTTCTACGGCACTGAAACCGAAGCCATCCTGCCATACGATCAGTACATGCACCGTTTTGCGGCGTACTTCCAGCAAGGCAACATGGAATCTAACGGTAAATTCGTTGACCGTAACGGCAACCCGGTGGATTACCAGACAGGCCCGATCATCTGGGGTGAGCCGGGTACCAATGGTCAGCACGCGTTCTATCAGCTGATCCACCAGGGTACCAAAATCATTCCTTGTGACTTCATCGCGCCGGCTGTCAGCCACAACGCGCTGAGCGATCATCACGCGAAACTGCTGTCTAACTTCTTTGCTCAGACAGAAGCGCTGGCATTTGGTAAATCTCTGGACGTGGTTGAGAAAGAATTCGCCGACCAGGGTAAAAAACCGGAAGACGTTAAACACGTCGCGCCGTTTAAAGTGTTCGAAGGTAACCGTCCGACCAACTCCATCCTGCTGCGTGAAATCACGCCATACAGCCTGGGTGCGTTGATCGCGATGTACGAGCACAAAATCTTTACTCAGGGCGCTATCCTGAACATCTACACCTTCGACCAATGGGGCGTAGAACTGGGCAAACAGCTGGCAAACCGTATTCTGCCAGAGCTGGAAGGCGACAAAGACGTGACCGGCCATGACAGTTCAACCAATGGTCTGATCAACCGCTTCAAAAACTGGCGTGCATAAGTCTTTAGCAAAGTCGTAAATCGCTAAAGTCCGCCAAAATAAAAGGGTTAGCCGTAACAGGCTGACCCTTTTTTAATGCCGCTTTTACTGTGCGGACTCTGTGGTATTCTGCGGGTATTAATAACAAAAGTGGGATGTAGATCACATGGCAGGATCAAAACGTGCAACGATGATATCGGTCATCATGCAGCGAATTTTGAACGTTTTTTTATTAGGGCTGGCGGCGATCCTGATGATTTTTATCGGGCGCGAAACCTATCATCTGGCAATGGTACTGTTCGTGAATAACGATCAGTCATCGTCATATCTTCTGATAGAGGGGATTGTCATTTACTTCCTCTATTTCGAGTTTATCGCGCTGATTATCAAGTATTTTTCATCGGGCTATCACTTCCCGTTGCGCTATTTTATTTATATCGGCATCACGGCAATTATCCGCCTGATTATTGTTGACCACAAAAGTCCTTATGACACGCTGGTTTACGCCTGCGCGATTTTGGTTCTGGTTGTGACGCTGTTCCTGGCCAACAGTGAGCGTCTGCGCCGCGAGTAAAATGATGCGATTACTGCCTCGCATTCATGCGTTAGAATACGAGGCAGATAATTCATTGGAGGTATGAATACCTCCATTACGGAGCCGTTGATGTCTGATTCCCATTCCCCTGCACAACCCCCGATTCACTGGTTTAACGACCCGACAGATGTCCCTGCGGATGTTGCTGACTGGCTGATGGAAATGGGATCCATGACCCGTCGCTTTGAAAAACAGGGTGTTACTGTCACCGTTAAACCTCAAAATGAGTGTTTTGTGACCCGCGCAGAGCTTGGCGAAAGTGAAGCGCAGCAACTCCCGGAAAGCGCCCGTTACTGGGTTCGGGAAATTGTGCTGTTCGGTGATGCCGAGCCGTGGTTGCTCGGACGCACCGTGATCCCCGAAGAGACACTGACCGGGCCGGATTTGGCGCTGGTTGATCTCGGCACCGTGCCGCTTGGACGCTACCTGTTTAGCGGCAATAATCTGACCCGCGATTACATTCATCTCGGGCAGTTACAGAGTGAGCGGGGCGATCTGTGGGCGCGCCGCTCGCGTCTGCGCCTTTCTGATAAACCGCTGCTGCTGACGGAAATCTTCCTGCCAGATTCACCGGTTCACCGCCCAGAGGGCAAAGTGAGCGGGACATGACCCAAACTAATCAACAAGGAGAACAGAGAGTGTCCGCAAGTATGCCGCAGGGTACCTGGCGTGATTATTGCCGTCTGATGCGTATTGATAAGCCCATCGGTTCGCTGTTGCTGCTGTGGCCGACGTTGTGGGCGCTGTGGCTGGCCGGTGGCGGCATGCCTTCGGCTAAAATTCTCGTGGTGTTTGTGCTTGGGGTCTTCTTCATGCGCGCCGCCGGCTGTGTGGTGAATGATTACGCCGATCGCAAAATCGACGGCCACGTCAAACGCACTGCCAACCGCCCGCTGCCGAGCGGGACTATCAGCAGTATGCAGGCCAAAATGTTGTTTGTCGGGCTGGTGCTGGTGTCTTTCCTGCTGGTTCTGCTGCTCAACCGCATGACGATATTGTTATCTCTGGCCGGGCTGGCGCTGGCGTGGGTGTATCCGTTCATGAAGCGTGTCAGCCATTTACCGCAGTTTGTATTGGGTGCGGCTTTTGGCTGGGCGATCCCGATGGGGTACGCCGCCGTCAGTGAGACGCTACCGCTGAGCTGCTGGTTATTATTCCTTGCGAATATCTGCTGGACGGTGGCCTACGACACGCAATATGCGATGGTTGATCGCGATGATGATGTGAAAATCGGTGTGAAATCCACGGCAATTCTGTTTGGTCGTTTTGACACGCTGATTATCGGATTGCTGCAACTGGCGACGCTGGTTCTGATGGCCGTTGTCGGGCATCTTTCACAGCTTGGCGCGCCATTCTACTGGTCGCTGCTGCTGGCCGCTGCGCTGTTTGTCCATCAGCAAAAGTTGATTGCCAAACGTGAGCGTGACGCCTGTTTTCTGGCCTTCCGCCAGAATAACTACGTGGGCCTGGTGCTGTTCCTCGGTATTCTGATGAGCCTGCAGGCGTTCACTTTCTAAGTTTTCAGCCAGAAGAGCGCGCATAAAAAACGCCCGGACTTTTACAGAGTCCGGGCGTTTTGTTTTCTGCCATTCATCGCGTTACTGCGGGCGATCAGTGGTCAGTGTCGCGCACATCCATCTTAGGCTCAGCCGGAGGTTCCGTTGGCTGTGGCAGCTCTGAAGGCATACCGGCGCTCTCGATAGTGAGTTTGATATCCGGCGTCATCAGGTCACTCAGCATGATGTAAATCTCACGCGTTTGTTCCTGAATCGCATCCCCGCTGTCGCTGATATAGCCTTCTGCGCGCAGAGTGCCGACCAGCGTCGAGAAGACGGCTTTATCGAAGAACTCAGGGGCATTGATGCCGTGCAGCACCGACAGGCGCTGAGCCATAATCCGGCTCTCTTTTTCCAGCGCACCACGGTTGATGCTTGGATTCGTGGTGAGCAGGGAGAAGGTGATCGCATAACGTTGCAGCGTTTCACGCACACCCGCAGCCAGCAGTTGCAGCGTGCGGATACGCGCCGGGTTCAGCGATAACTCATCATCTTCCAGATGAATAATCTGCTGACGTGCCAGCTCAAGCGTCAGCACATCCAGCACCTGCGGCAGCTCGGCTTTGTCGAAATGCATAAACAGTTCAGCTTTCAGCATCGGATAAATCAGCTCAACCTGACGCAGTAATTCCGCGCGGCTAACCTGACGATGGTGCATCACAATGCTCGAAATCAGCGACGGCAACACCAGCATATGATGGATGTTGTTGCGGTAATACGTCATCAGCACGGCCTGTTCACGCGGCAGAACGATGATGTCGCCAATGTTATCTTTTTCGACCTGGAACTTGTTCATGTTCAGCGCGTGATCGAGCAACTGATTAGCGGTCAGATCAGGCACGGTCGAATCCGCGTTATACGGCACATTGCGCAGCAATTGCAGATAACAGTCGATCTGTTCGGTCAGCTGTTCGCGGGTCAGTGAGCGCTGACGCGATGCCAGCAGCGCGGTGCAACACAGGTTCATGGCGTTAGCCGCCGCTGAGTTGTTGATACGCACCATAATCTGCTCAGCCAGATCCTGCACCGTTGGCGTCAGCCAGCTCGGACGTTGCGCTTCAATAGGGTCGATCGCTTCACGCCAGGTTGGTACGTTCTGGTTCAGATAAGTGGTCAGATGCAGCGGCTCGCCGAAGTTCACATAACCCTGGCCGAGGTTGCGCAGTTTACGCAGGCCATTGAGCATCTGGGTCAGGCTCTCTTTTTCTTTGGTCGCGCCGCGCAACTCTTTGGCGTAAGTGCCCACTTCCATCACGTGCTCGTAACCGATGTAAATCGGCACCAGCGTAATCGGACGTGAACCGCCGCGCAGCATGGCCTGAATGGTCATTGCCAGCGTACCTGTTTTTGGCTCCAGCAGGCGTCCGGTGCGTGAACGGCCCCCTTCCACAAAATATTCGACTGAATAACCGCGGCTGAACAGTTCGCCCAGATATTCGCGGAAAACGGTCGAATACAGTTTGTTGCCTTTAAAGGTACGGCGAATGAAGAACGCGCCCAGACGGCGGAAAATCGGGCCGGCTGGCCAGAAATTCAGGTTGATACCGGCAGCAATGTGCGGTGGCACCAGCCCCTGGTGATAAAGCACGTAAGACAACAGCAGGTAATCCATGTGGCTGCGGTGGCAGGGCACATACACGATTTCCTGTCCGTCTTGCGCTAACTGGCGTACGCGCTCGGCATTGTTGACGTTGATGCCCTTATACAGGCGGTTCCACGTCCAGCTCAGCACGCGGTCAGAAAGGCGCACGGCTTCATAAGAGAAGTTTGCGGCAATTTCCTCCATCAGTGCGATAGCGTTTTGCTGGGCTTTTTCATGAGAAATTTTCTTGCTGCGCGCTTCGTCTTCAATCGCTTTTTCGATGGCTTTAGAGGCCAGCAGCTTATTGAACAAATCCTGACGGGCAGGAAGACGAGGACCGACGGCCGCCAGACGCAGACGGGAGAAGTGCATACGCGCTACGCGGGCCAGTTTCTGCGCGATGGTTTTATCCGTCCCGTGCTCGGTCGCCATGTAGCGCAACGAAACGGTATTGGAGAAACGGACAAAACTGTCGCGGCCCAGCCACAATACGGCGAAGAATTTCTGGATCCCGTTCAGCACGCGCAGATGCGGCGTGTCCTGACCTTCACGGCCTGGTGCCCGACCGAACATCACCGACACCGGCAACATCTGAATGTCTAATTCCGGGTTATTGCGGTGCAGGTCCAGATAGTCATGGAACAGCTTTACGGATTCCTGCTTCGGCGTGTAATACGAGAACACGCGCGGGCCTTCCGCGATAAACACGTGGCTTGGCAGCAGCGTTCCGTCGATATCCAGCGGGATCAGGGGATCGGGCAAATTCTGGGCGAGACACTGCGCACGCAGGGTCAGCAAATCTGCTTTGGAGTTATAAGGTAATACGTACAGGATCGGGCGCGTCGGGTCTAAGTGCAACTCGGTAACCGGATCTGTAGGTATGACTTTGCTCTTTACCAGCATCGAAAGCGGTAAATTCAATAATGTGTAATAAAGTCTACGCCAACCTGACATAAAAACGTGAAGCCTCTTGTTAGCCATTTCGCCGCAAGGATACCAGAAAGCTCAAATGAGATCTGTGGTGATGAGATACCATTAAACCGCTAAAATGCATCAAACACCCGAAGGACAACCCCTCAAGGATCAGTAACAGAATGGCGAACCAAGTCACTGGATTTACCCGAATTTATAAAGCAGCCGGTTACTCATGGAAAGGGCTGAAAGCGGCATGGCAGAATGAAGCTGCCTTTCGTCAGGAAGCCAGCGCTGCTATCCCGTTAATTTTTCTCTCTTTCTGGTTCGATGTCAGCAGCATTGAACGCATCTTACTCATAGGCTCAGTGGTGCTGGTTTGCGTGGTCGAACTGCTCAACAGCGCCGTGGAATGTGCGATTGACCGCATCGGACCTGAGTTCCACGTTCTTTCTGGCCGTGCAAAAGATATTGGCTCGGCTGCCGTACTGCTCACCATCATATTGGCGATTTTTGTCTGGGTCAGCATCTTTTGGCCGCGATGGTTCTGATTTGGAATCTGTCTTCCAGTAATCGTGCTTATGCACTGTTTTTATTCAATCTTAGGTTTTCATTGCCCGTTTAGCTGTATATACTCACAGCTAGACTGTATAAACAACCAGGGGGCGGAATGAAAGCTTTAACGACCAGACAACAAGAGGTCTATGACCTGATTCGCGATCATATCTCCACCACGGGTATGCCACCAACCCGCGCGGAGATTGCCGCTCGTCTTGGGTTCCGTTCCCCGAATGCTGCGGAAGAACATCTGAAAGCGCTGGCACGTAAAGGCGTGATCGAGATTGTTTCCGGCGCGTCACGCGGTATTCGTCTGCTGATGGAAGAAGAAGAAGGTTTACCGCTGATCGGCCGCGTTGCCGCCGGTGAACCTCTGCTCGCTCAGCAACATATCGAAGGGCATTATCAGGTTGATCCGGCGATGTTTAAGCCGAGCGCCGATTTCCTGCTGCGTGTCAGCGGTATGTCGATGCGTGATATCGGTATCCTCGACGGCGATTTACTGGCTGTTCATAAAACGCAGGACGTGCGTAATGGTCAGGTTGTCGTAGCCCGTATTGATGATGAAGTCACCGTGAAACGCCTGAAAAAACAGGGCAGCGTGGTGCAGTTATTGCCGGAAAACAGCGAGTTCCAGCCTATCGTGGTGGATTTACGTGAGCAGAATTTCAGTATTGAAGGGTTGGCCGTAGGCGTTATTCGCAACGGCGACTGGATTTAACCTTCGTACTTCGGGCTATCTCTGTGTTGGCTGCCTTCGCGAACCCTGGTCACATACTTGTGTATGCCCCCGACGTTCGTTCAGTTGCCGCCTTGATGTAACTCGAATGACTGGGTCAAATTGTTGATCCAAAGGGTCATGTTTTTGATTTGCGGGTCGTGAGCCGCCTCTGACATACCGCTAAGCTTTAACGTTTCATCTCGTCGCCCCTCTCGGGGCGATGTCATTTACAGGCATATCCCGAACCTCCGGCATGAGATTCTCTATGCAACAACATTCCCTTCTTCAAAAGCTAAAACACACCTTTTTGAGCCCGACCGATAAAGCCCTCTGGATGCTCGCGCTACCGATGATTTTTTCCAATATCACCGTGCCGTTGCTGGGGTTAGTGGATACGGCAGTGATCGGTCATCTCGACAGCCCCGACTATCTTGGCGGCGTTGCGGTCGGTTCGATGATCACCACCTTCCTGTTTATGATGCTGCTCTTTCTGCGCATGAGTACCACCGGTATGACCGCTCAGGCGCTCGGAGCGCAAGACAACCTGTTGCTGGCCCGCGCGTTCGTACAACCCTTTCTTCTGGCCGTGCTCGCCGGTGTGGTGATCTTGCTTTTCCGCCACCCTCTGATGGAAGGCGCTTTTCACATCGTCGGCGGGAGCCAGTCTGTGCTTGAACAGGCGCGGCTTTTTCTGGAGATCCGCTGGTACAGCGCCCCTGCGTCTCTGGCAAATCTGGTGATTTTGGGCTGGCTGCTTGGTATCCAGTACGTGCGCGGGCCGGTAATGCTGCTGATTGCCGGTAATCTGCTGAACATCGTGTTGGATCTTTGGCTGGTGATAGGGCTTGGCTGGAATGTCCGTGGTGCCGCCACGGCCACGGCCTGCTCAGAATATTTTACGCTGTTTATCGGATTGTTTTTGGTCTGGCGCGTGATGCAGCGCCGGGGCATCAGCCCTGCGCTGTTAACCTCTGCCTGGCGCGGTGATCTGCGGCGGCTGTTAAGTCTTAACCGCGACATTATGCTGCGCTCACTGCTTCTTCAACTTTGCTTTGCCTCACTGACCATTCTGGGGGCGCGTCTGGGCAGCCATATTGTGGCGGTCAATGCCGTGTTGATGAATCTTCTGACCTTCACCGCTTTTGCGCTCGACGGTTTTGCTTACGCCATTGAAGCCCATTCAGGTGAGGCGTTTGGCGCCCGCAATCGCGAAAAATTGCTCAATGTCTGGCGTGCCGCATGCCGTCAGGCCGGGCTGGTCGCTCTGGCATTTGCACTGATATACGCGCTGACCGGTGAACAGATTATCAATGCGCTGACGTCGTTACCGGAGCTGCGCCAGCTGGCCGATCGTTATCTTGGCTGGCAGATTGTTCTGCCGCTGGTGGCGGTGTGGTGTTATCTGCTCGACGGGATGTTTATCGGCGCCACGCGCGGAAGGGATATGCGTAACAGTATGGCGGTTGCCGCGCTGGGGTACGGGCTGACGCTGTTCACTTTGCCAATATTGGGTAACCACGCGCTTTGGCTGGCGCTGACGGTGTTCCTCGGATTACGTGGTATTGCACTGGGCTGGATATGGCACCGCTACTGGCAGCGCGACAGCTGGTTTTCATCGTCAGTTCACTGAATTAGCGGGCTTTTCAAACGGTGGGTAATCGCGGGTTGCCGTTATATCGTGCTTTGGAATAATCCTAATAATGGTTTTTATCCCTCCGATGGCAGGATAAATCGAAATTCTCTACTAACCTTTAAAGTGTTAAGCCCGAGCTGCAGCGGTAATCCGCAGCTCCACAACCCTAAGGTAACAGGAGATATTTTATGAATAAGGACCAAGCCGACGGTAACTGGAAGCAGTTTAAAGGCAAAGTAAAAGAAAAATGGGGCAAGCTGACCGATGATGACCTGACTGTCGTTGAAGGTAAACGCGATCAGCTGGTAGGGAAGATTCAGGAGCGTTACGGCTATCAGAAAGATCAGGCCGAAAAAGAGCTCAAAGATTGGGAATCAAGCAACAAATATCACTGGTAAAGCGCGACTCCCCCTCGCGTGTCAGTGACGTATCCTGAGATTTAGCTGCTCCTACCCGGAACGCTTCAGGATACGGGTACACGGATGTACCCAACTGCTTCACTGTATAAACTTGTGCAAAACGTCCATTACCCGAACATTTCACCCGCTAATGACCTTCCGCTATAAACTCCGCTTTAAACCCGACCCATCAGCGTTTCTTCACCACAATTGAATGATCGTGATCGCAGTGATCGTGGCTCTCGCAGGTTTCAACGACCTTGCAGTCGCCGCACAAGCCATGCGCTTCGACCACGGAATGACGCAGTTCAAAACCCGAATCCAGTGCCAGTTTCGCTAAGCGTTCTTCGATGCCGTCAGTGGTTTTTTCTGTTACCAGCCCGCAGCGATCGCAGATAAACAGCGCAGAGGTGTGGCTCGGCTCTTCGAAATGGTGGCACAGCACATAACTGTTGGCTGACTCGACCCGATGAATAAAGCCCTGTTCCAGCAGGAAATCCAGCGCCCGGTAAACGGTGGGCGGTTTAGCCTGTGGCTCGCTGACACGCAACAGATCCAGTAAATCATAGGCGCTGATCGCACCGGGTTGTTGCGCCATCAGACGCAGTACTTCCAGCCGCTGCGGGGTAAGGCGAACATTGCGCTGCTGGCAAAGTTCTTCAGCTTGTGAAAGTAATTTTTCCGGATTATTCAGGGTCATAGCAACGTTCTCTGAGCGCAGATGGGGGTCGATAAGCCACATCATGCGGCCATCTTTGATTTTATCATGCTTCGGCCAAATCGACGAATTATGCGCCGTTCAGCCCGCCATCGCGTCCAGTGCCTTTTCCACATACAGATAGCCAATGCCCATAATTTGCTGCTCCCGGCTCAGCGTGCCCGGTGCAATATGCGTCGCCTGAGTTTTGACATGATCGGTACGGTCAAAAGGATTGAGGCCGCTTTGTGCGCAGACGGTTTTCAGCCAGGCATCGCCAAAACCGCAACTGCGACCATAAAGATAAATGTGATTGATATTCAGAATGTTGAGGAAGTTATACAGGCTCAATCCCAGTGCGCGGGCGCCTTCCATCACCTGTTCGCAAATGGCGCTTTCGCCCTGATGATAGCGGTCGATCAGTTCCTGCGTTGAGGGCGTGCGGGTGAAAGAGTCCGCAGGCTCGAGCAGACGTGCTTTTTTCTTTAATGCCGACAATGACGCCAGTGTTTCGAGGCAACCATACCGCCCGCAGGCGCAACGGTCGCCGTGAGGATCAACGATGGTATGCCCAATCTGTCCGCTGCCAAACAGATTGCCGCGATAGATTTTGTCGTTGATTACGAAAGAGGAACCAATGCCGTAATCGACATTGATCACGCAAAAATCCTGATGATTATTAGTATTTTGCCATTTCTCCGCCAGCGCCAGCATGATGCAATCGTTATCCATCAGGATGTCGGTTTGCAGCTTTTCTTCCAGCAGATATTTAATCTCAATTTCACCGGTCCAGGGCGCCTGCGGCATCCGCTGTGACACGCCGGTGGTCGGATTGACCTGACCGTGGATCGCCAGCGCCAGCCGGATTTTCAGGCCGGGATAGTTTTTCCGGTACTGATGAAAGCAGGCTTCGATTTGCGCCAGCAGCGCATCCGGCGTTTTGACTGAAATTTCCGTCATCTGATATCCACTCAGCGGCAAAACCAGCCTGCTGACCAGAATACTTTCGATGCGGTAAGGCGTGATATTCAGGCACAGCACGGCGCTGCCGTCAGTGGCTATCTGATAACTGCCGCCACCCAGCCCGCGCGTGTGTAAATTCACCGGACTGTGGATGATCAATCCGTCACGTTGCAGATCGTCGAGGATCTTGCTGACCGCCGGGATCGACAGACGGGAAAGCCTGGCCAGCGTGGATTTACTGGCATTTTTCTCACGGTAAAGCAGCGTCATCAGCACCTGTTTATTGAACTGGCGCAGCCGCAGATTATTCAACCCGACCTCGGACATTTACTTAACCCCGTTTACTGAATTGCGTGACCGTAGCAAATTCCCCGCCCCGGTACGCTGCGTAGAATCCCGGAATTGATATTTCAGACTGGCGTACTGAGGGGAAATCATGAGCACAGCAGTAAAAGTCTGGCAGGAAGCGGTCGAACTCCCGACCTGGCTGACAGGAAAGCAGGACACGCACCCGATGTTTCTGGCGCACCGGGTTTATCAGGGCTCTTCCGGTGCGGTCTATCCGTACGGCGTGACGGATACGTTGACCGGCGAAAAGGTCATGAAAACCTATCAGGTGCTGTATCTGGAAAATGATTATCTAAAAATCATGCTGTTACCGGAGCTGGGTGGCCGTGTTCACCGCGCCTGGGACAAAATCAAACAGCGTGATTTTGTCTACTACAACGACGTCGTGAAACCCGCGCTGGTCGGCTTACTCGGGCCGTGGATTTCAGGTGGTATCGAATTTAACTGGCCGCAGCATCACCGTCCGACCACTTTTATGCCGGTGGATTTCACCGTACAGGCGCACAATAACGGCGCTCAAACCGTTTGGATGGGCGAAGTGGAACCGATGCGCGGCCTGCAGGTGATGACCGGTTTTACCCTCTTTCCCGATAAAGCGCTGCTGGAAATCAGTGCCAAAATTTACAACGGCAACCCGACGCCACGCCATTTCCTGTGGTGGGCAAATCCGGCAGTCACCGGCGGAGACGGTCATCAGAGCGTATTTCCGCCCGATGTCACCGCCGTTTTCGACCACGGTAAACGCGATGTTTCTTCCTTCCCGATCGCCACCGGCACCTACTACAAAGTGGATTATTCGGCGGGCGTGGATATCTCGCGCTACAAAAACATTCCTGTCCCGACGTCCTACATGGCCGACAAATCTGACTATGACTTCGTCGGCGCGTATGACCACGAGCAGCAGGGCGGATTGCTGCATATCGCTGACCATCACGTATCGCCGGGCAAAAAGCAGTGGACCTGGGGTAACTGCGATTTCGGCCGCGCGTGGGATCGCAACCTGACCGATAACAACGGGCCTTACATCGAGCTGATGACCGGCGTATTCACCGACAATCAGCCGGATTTCACCTGGCTGGATGCTTACGAGGAGAAGTGTTTCGTTCAGAACTTCCTGCCTTACAGCGATCTTGGCACGGTGCAGAATGCCTCTGAGCAGGCGGTCATCAAACTTGAACGTCACGGGCAAACACTGGCGTGGGGCGTTTACGCCGTCAGCCCGTTAATCGCCGCGCGAATTGAGATTGCTTCTGAGGATGGCACGCAAATTCTGCTGGAAAAGGACATCACTTTGCAGCCGGGCGACGTGCTTCAGGGCGAACCGAGCGGGGAATTTCCGTCGCGCCTGCGGCTGCGTTTGCGCGATGATCAGGGGCATGAACTGTTGTCTTATCTGGAGCATCAGGCCAGTGAAACGCCGTTACCGTCGCCTGCCAGCGCACCATTCCCCGCGCAGGACATCACTTCTGCCGACGAAGCCTGGTTTATCGGTCAGCATCTTGAGCAATACAACCATGCCAGCCAGGGAGCGGTGAATTATTACCGGCGCGGAGTGGAACTGGATCCACTGGATTACCGCTGCAATCTGGCGCTGGCCACACTCAGCTACAATCAGGCGAATTTCAGTCAGGCGCTGGTGTTTGCTGATGCGGCGCTGAGCCGGGCGCACCGGCTGAATAAGAATCCGCAATGCGGTCTGGCGAGCCTCGTCCGTGCGAATGCCCTTGAGCAAACCGGCGATGTTGATGCGGCTTTTGACAGTTATTACCGCGCGGTCTGGAGCGGGAACGCCAAATCCGGGGGCTTCTTCGGCCTGGCGCGGATTGCCACCCGCCGCGGGCAGTACCCGCAGGCACTGAATTTCTGCGAGCAGGGGCTGGCGACGCAGGCCAACCATTACGGTCTGATTGGCCTGAAAGCCACCTTGCTGTGCCTGATGAATCAGGATGCCCGGACCTATATCGAAGAACATTTACAACGCTATCCGCTGCATTACCTGCTGCACTTCCTGCGTTATCACCTTTCTCGTGATGCGCAATCAGCCGCGCAGTTGCGGGATGTCACCGGGCAGCGTGGTGAAAATGCCATGAATATTGCTGATCAGCTGACCGCTTGCGGGCTGGATGCGATGGCACTCGACGCGCTGAACGTCCTCAACAGTCAGGAAACACTGCCACTGTATTTGCAGGCTTCCCTGCAAAAAGAAGAGCGCGAGGCATTGTGTCTGGCGGCGCGAAAGGCTTTTCCGCAGCATGTCCGTTTCCCGCAATGGCTGGCGGAAGTGCGTATGCTTGCGGCTTTCCCTGATGACGCTTTTGCCCTGCACTTGCTGGCCTCTTTCCATTACAGCAAAGGCAATACACAAACGGCAGTGGCCTGCTGGCAGCGTTGTCTGGAACTGGAACCTGACTTTGCGGATGCCTGGCGCGGGCTGGGGATTGATGCGTGGAATCAGAAGCAGGACGCCGCCCAAGCACGCCGCTGTCTGGAAGAGGCGTGCCGGCTACAGCCGCAGGATGCGCGGCTGTTATTTGAATCTGATCTGCTTAATCGTCTGACCGGCGTAGCGCCGCAAATCCGTCTGGCGCGGCTCGAGAAAGTGCTGCCCGTCGCCACGCAGCGCGACGACCTGACCGCTGAACTGCTCAGTTTATATCACCAGTGCGGTCAGCTACAGGCGGCAAGGGCGCTGCTGGCCGACCGGAAATTTCATCCGTGGGAAGGCGGTGAAGGGCGCATCACCGGCCAGTATCTGCTGAACAAACAGTTGCTGGCGTTTGATTATCTCAACAGCGTAGATGTGGTTGCCGCACAGGCGCTTTTACTGTCCGCGCTGGAATACCCGCAAAACCTCAGCGAAGGGCGGCTGGTCGGGCAAACGGATAACGATATCTGCTTCTGGCTGGGCATTTGCGCGCAAAAGCTTCAGCAGCATAAACAGGCGCAGGCATGGTTTGAGCGTGCCGCCGCGGGCGATAAAGGGATTGGCGAGCGGCGTTATTACAACGATCAGCCGGTGGATTATGTGTTCTATCAGGGCATGGCGCTGCGCAAACTTAACGATGTGGTGCAAAGCCGTCAGGTCTTCCGGCAAATGCTGGAATGGGCGGAAAGCGCGGCGGATCAGCCTGTCCACGCCGATTTCTTCGCGGTGTCATTGCCGGATTTAGTGGTGCTGACCGGCGATCGCCAGAAAGAACATCGCATTCACTGTCTTCTGGTGAAAGCGCTGGCGCTGCGCGGTCTGGAAGACGAAGCCTTTGCTGATGTGTTGCAGCAAATCTTCGCGCTGGATCCTGCCTGTGGCAAAGCGCATCTCTTCTCGCAGTTGCCGGATTGCTGAGTGAAGGAGAAGAGAAAAATGCCGCTGTATTCTCTGGAGAATCATCACCTTGCAATGACCGTGTCGCCCTCGGGCGGCACCCTCTTGCAACTGCTGGCAAAGCGGACGGACGGCAATGTCCATCTGCTGCGCCCGTCAGTGTTGAGTGAGGAAACACCCGCCGCAGAGTCGGCGTGTTTTCCGCTTCTGCCTTTTGGTAACCGCCTGAAAGGCAATGCTTTTGATTTTGAAGGCCGTCATTACACGCTGCCGCCCAACACCGGGGACGCGCACTATCTGCATGGCGATGGCTGGCTGGGAAACTGGCAATGCATTTTCCAGAGTGAGGACGCGCTGACGCTGGCCTTTACGCATCACAGCGACAGTTACTGCTACCGTGCGGAGCAGCATTTTTCTTTGCAGGACAGCAGGCTGGATATGCGTCTGCGCATCACGAATCAGGGGGCAGATCCGTTGCCTTTCGGGCTGGGATGGCATCCGTTTTTCCCGCTCAGCGAAACCACACTTTTACAGGCTAACGCGTCCGGTTACTGGCAGGAGGACGCGCAGTGGTTGGCGGGCAAGCATCATCATGAACTGCCCGCCGGTCTGGATTTCTGCACGCCAAAGCCGCTTCCCCGCCGCTGGGTGAATAATGGTTTTTCCGGCTGGGATGGCAAGGCAGAGATTGTCTGGCCTGAATCCGGCCATCAGCTTCGGCTGACGACATCTCCGGAATGCCCGGTATTTTTCCTGTTTATCTCCGACAGCCGTTTCGACCCCGGCTATCAGCACGACTTCTTCTGCTTTGAACCCATGACCCATGCGGCAAATGATCATCATCTGCCACAGGGTGGCTCGCTGCGGGTGTTATCGCCCGGCGAATCTCTGACACAGCACATGTCGCTGCACAGCGCGACAATTAACATCCCGGAATGAGGAATGCTTATGTCTGATTCAAAAGCTTTAAATATGCCCTACGTGTGGATGATTTGTCTGGTGGCTGCCTGCGGCGGCTTACTGTTTGGCTATGACTGGGTGGTGATCGGCGGAGCCAAACCTTTCTACGAGGCGTATTTTGGCATCACCGACGCGGCAATGTCCGGCTGGGCGATGAGCTCCGCGCTGCTGGGCTGCGTGCTGGGCGCGGCGGGTTCTGGCACGCTTTCCGACCGCTACGGACGCCGTCTGCCTCTGATAATCGCCGCCGTGCTTTTCACCGCTTCGGGTGTCGGTACGGCGCTGGCTGACAGCTTTAACAGCTTTGTTTTCTGGCGGATCGTCGGCGGCGTCGGCATTGGTCTGGCGTCCGCACTGGCACCGGTTTACATCGCTGAAATCAGTCCGGCAGAAAAACGCGGGCGCTTTGTGGCGGTGAATCAGCTGACGATTGTGCTCGGTGTGCTGGCCGCCCAGCTTATCAATCTGATGATTGCCGAACCGGTCGCCTCAGCCGCCGTGCAGGCGGATATTTTACAAAGCTGGAACGGTCAGACCGGCTGGCGCTACATGTTTGGTGCCGAAGCTATCCCGGCCGCCATCTTCCTGGCCCTGATGTTCGTGGTGCCGGAATCCCCACGCTGGCTGGCGAAAGCTAACCGCTATCCTCAGGCGGAAAAAGTGCTGCAACGTATCGGTTCAGTGGAATACGCCCGCGAGACGCTGGCGCCGGTGACCTGGGTACTGCTGTCTGAAATTTTCCCTAACCGGGTGCGCGGTAACGCGATGGCGGTGGGCACGCTGGCATTGTGGATCGCCTGTTTCCTGCTGACCTACACCTTCCCGCTGATGAACGCGGCGCTGGGGGCGGCGGGCAGTTTCTTCATCTACGCCGTGATCTGTCTGGCTGGCTGGATTTTCATTCAGTGCAAAGTGCCGGAAACCCGCGGGGTGACGCTCGAAGTGCTGGAACAGCGCCTCAGCCGTACCGATGCCGAGCGGAAAGCCGAAAAAGCGGTAGCCTCAGAAAGCCACTAAACCCCGCAAGATGCCGAATCTTTGTTCTGTGGTATAATCAGCGATTACCTTCCCTCTGGCCGCCGCGCCGGAGGGAGTGCCGCAAACTCCTTCAGCGAATGTCAGGTCGATGTCAGAAACTCAACACGCAATGCCCCAAACTACTCCGTTTTCCGCCCAGCGTTTTTCCGTTGCGCCGATGCTCGACTGGACCGATCGTCACTGCCGCCATTTTCACCGGCTGATGACCGGCCAGACGCTGCTGTACACCGAAATGGTCACCACCGGCGCGATTATTCACGGTAAAGGGGATTATCTCGGGTTTGGCGACGCTGAACATCCGGTGTCGTTGCAGCTTGGCGGCAGCAATCCGGCTGATCTGGCGCATTGTGCGAAACTGGCGGAAGAGCGCGGTTACGACGAGATTAACCTGAACGTCGGTTGCCCGTCGGATCGCGTACAAAACGGTATGTTTGGTGCCTGTCTGATGGGGCAGGCGTCGCTGGTCGCCGACTGCATCAAAGCCATGCGTGACGTGGTTTCTATTCCGGTCACGGTCAAAACCCGCATTGGCATTGACGATCAGGACAGCTACGAATTCCTGTGTGATTTCATCCGCCAGGTATCAGAAAATGGCGGCTGCGATACGTTCATTATCCATGCGCGCAAAGCCTGGCTTTCCGGCCTCAGCCCGAAAGAAAACCGTGAAATTCCGCCGCTGGATTACCCGCGTGTGTATCAGCTCAAGCGTGATTTCCCGCATCTGACGATGGCGGTAAACGGCGGCATCAAAACCCTAGAAGAAGCCAAAACGCACCTGCAATTTATGGATGGCGTGATGGTCGGTCGCGAGGCTTACCAGAATCCGGGCATGTTGCTGAACGTCGATCGCGAGCTGTTCGGCTCTGATGCACCGCTGAAAACCGGGCCGGACATCATCCGTGCGCTGTATCCGTATATCGACGCGGAGCTGAGTAAAGGCACCTATCTCGGCCACATTACCCGCCACATTCTTGGCTTGTTCCAGGGCGTGCCGGGTGCGCGTCAGTTCCGTCGCCATCTCAGCGAGAATGCGCACAAAGCAGGCGCGGGTATTGATGTGGTGGAACAGGCGTTGCAGATGGTGGCGCATCAGCAGCAGGAAGTCGCGGCGCAGGCCTGAAAGCGGGTGAGTAAAATCACTATCTGTTAGTCAAAATCACTATCTTTCCGCAGGCCGTCCGCGCCTGCGGGTTATTCTCTTCCTTATATTTCAATGCATTATCTGTCAGTGTCAGTTGGCACGTTTCTTGTAACAGTGATCAGGGTTTTGACAACAGGTCTTAACACCCTTCGCTTATTAAGGAGCACCCGATGCTGGAAATTCTCTTTGTGCTTGGCTTTTTCTTTGTGCTGATGGTGACCGGCGTGTCTTTGCTGGGGATGGCTGCCGCACTGATTGTCGCGTTTGCGCTGATGATGCTCGGCGGGTTCCTGGCGATTGTTATTAAAATGTTGCCATGGTTGGTTTTGGCCGTGGTCGCGGTCTGGATTTACCGGGCATTTTTCCGTGCGGATGAGCCAAAATACCGTCGCCGTCGCTTACCCTGATAACAATTTCAAATTAGTCGTTATTGTAACCGCATGAAATCATGATGATTGCTGGCTGTGTTTTGAGCGCAAAAAAATGTAACTGTTGCATCAATAACTTTTGCTTATGTGCTAGCGATCACAAGCTGGATCAGAAAGTGCGGTCAAAAGTTATAAATCATATTTTTTAACATGGGTGACTGTTAGGATGGCATTCATACGTGGTCAGCAGGCCATAAACTGAATTCATCAAGTCCGATGAGGTACACAATAGTCGCTTAAGTGACACCACCCTTCGGATTTACCTGGCAGTACCCTACGGCAGTACCCGTCTGACATCAGAGGTCGTCTGGATCAGACAGTAAGAAAGGCTTCCATATTCTGGAAGCCTTTTTTGCATTTAAGGGATAAGTAAGCTCGATCCTTGTGTCACCCGGCTCTCCAGCGTTTCATGCGCGCGTTGGGCTTCTGAAAGCGGGAATTTTTGCGCGTCGCTGACGTCCACTTTTATCGCGCCGCTGGCGATCAGTGAAAACAGCTCGCTGCTGGCTTCGGCCAGTTCTTCACGGTTAGTCACGTAGCCATTCAGGGAAGGGCGCGTGACGAACAGTGAACCTTTCTGATTGAGGATCGCCAGATCCACGCCTTTTACCGGGCCGGAGGCGTTGCCGAAACTCACCAGCAAACCGCGGCGTTTCAGGCTGTTCAGTGATTTCTCAAAGGTGTCTTTGCCGACGGAATCGTAAACCACCCCGACTTTTTCGCCGTCAGTCAGTTCTGCCACGCGGGTGGCGATATCTTCTTTCTGATAATTAATCGTTGCCCAGGCACCGGCCTGTTTCGCGCGTTCCGCTTTCTCGTCAGACCCCACGGTACCGATCAACTTCACGCCTAACGCTTTTGCCCACTGGCAGGCAATCAGCCCAACGCCACCGGCTGCGGCGTGGAACAGAATGGTTTCCCCGGCCTGCACTTCGTGGGTTTTGCGCAGTAAATAATACACCGTCAGCCCTTTCAAAAAGGACGCTGCCGCCTGCTCGAAACTGATGGCTTCCGGCAGCAGGGCGATTTTTTCCTGCGGCACGTTATGGAATTCGCTGTATGCGCCCAGCGCAGACTGCGCGTACACCACGCGATCGCCCGGCTGGATGCCGGTCACGCCGCTGCCCACTTTACTGACCACGCCAGCGGCTTCGGTGCCTAATCCGGCCGGGAAACTGGCCGGCGGATACAGGCCGCTGCGCACATAGGTATCAATATAATTAATGCCGATGGCTTTGTTTTCGACCTGCACTTCACCTGCCTGCGGGTCTTGTGGCTGATAATCAACATATTGCAGAACGTCGGGTGTACCTGTTTCAGAAAACTGGATGCGCTTTGCCATGCTTTTTCCTCGTGATGGAGTCTGATTTCAACCCTAGGCTAAATGCCGGGGACAATCCAGATTTTAGGCACAGCGGGTTAATACCCTTTTGAAATGAGACATGACAACCTATACTAACGCGCTAGTCTGGCTTTGGTTTTCCACAGGCCCGACGCTCACAAAACAGGCGCTTAGAGCAGGAAGTAACCCACAGATGGCAGCAAAAAAACCGACCTATCAACAGAACGAAACCCGCGATCGCCAGATGGAAGGCCTCAAGCTTCCGCCGCATTCGCTGGAAGCAGAGCAATCCGTTCTGGGCGGGCTGATGCTGGACAACGAACGCTGGGATAACGTCGCCGAGCGCGTGGTCAGCAATGATTTCTTCAGCAGGCCGCACCGTCTGATTTTTACCGAAATGCAGCGTTTGCTGGAAATGAGCAAACCGATCGACCTGATTACGCTGTCTGAATCTCTTGAGCAAAAAGGGGATCTGGACTCGGTCGGCGGTTTTGCCTATCTGGCAGAACTCTCAAAAAATACCCCAAGTGCGGCCAACATCGGCGCTTATGCGGATATCGTGCGCGAACGTGCCGTTGTGCGCGAAATGATTTCCGTCGCCAATGAAATTGCCGATGCCGGTTACGATCCGCAGGGCCGCAGCAGCGAAGACCTGCTGGATTTAGCCGAATCCCGCGTATTCCAGATTGCCGAAAGCCGCGCCAGTAAAGACGAAGGCCCGAAAAGCATCGACCGCATTCTGGAAAGCACCGTTTCCCGTATCGAAGAACTCTTCCAGCGGCCGCACGACGGCGTGACCGGTGTGTCTACCGGCTATGCGGACCTCGATAAGAAAACCGCCGGTCTGCAAAAATCGGATCTGATTATCGTGGCGGCGCGTCCGTCGATGGGTAAAACCACGTTTGCGATGAACCTCGCCGAAAACGCCGCGATGATGCAGGATAAACCGGTGTTAATCTTCAGTCTTGAGATGCCCGGCGACCAGATCATGATGCGTATGCTGGCGTCGCTTTCCCGTGTTGACCAGACCAAAATCCGTACCGGTCAGCTTGATGACGAAGACTGGGCGCGTATTTCCAGCACCATGGGCATTCTGCTCGAAAAACGTAACATGTATATCGATGACTCCTCCGGCCTGACGCCTACCGAAGTCCGTTCGCGTGCGCGACGTATTTTCCGTGAGCACGGCGGCCTGAGCCTGATCATGATCGACTACCTCCAGCTGATGCGCGTTCCGGCACTGTCCGATAACCGTACGCTGGAAATCGCCGAAATCTCCCGCTCGCTCAAAGCGCTGGCGAAAGAGTTGCAGGTGCCGGTGGTGGCGCTGTCGCAGCTGAACCGAAGCCTGGAGCAGCGCGCTGATAAACGCCCGGTCAACTCCGACTTGCGTGAATCCGGCTCCATCGAGCAGGACGCCGACTTGATCATGTTCATCTACCGTGACGAGGTTTATCACGATAACAGTGAAGAAAAAGGCATCGCGCAAATCATCCTCGGTAAACAACGTAACGGCCCGATCGGTACCGTCCGCCTGACCTTTAACGGTCAGTGGTCGCGCTTCGACAATTACGGTGGACCGCAATACGACGAGGATTAACCTCCCGGTTTTGAATTTATCCCTCCCCGTTCATAAGGGGAGGTCAGGTGGGGTTTGGTTCTCCACCCGGCTATCAAAAAATCTCAATTTCATGCAAAGGACTCAAAATGAAAGCGGCTACGGCTGTCATTGATCGCCGCGCTATGCGACACAATCTGCAACGGGTACGTCATCTGGCACCACAAAGTCGTCTGGTTGCGGTAGTGAAAGCAAACGCTTATGGGCACGGTCTGCTGGAGACGGTGCACAGCTTGCAGGACGCCGATTTTTACGGCGTCTCCCGGCTCAGTGAAGCGTTATCGCTGCGTAAGGCCGGGATTGTGAAACCCATTCTGCTGCTCGAAGGTTTCTTTTCCGCCAGCGAATTGCCGCTTCTGGTGGAGCATCAGTTGCATACCGCCGTACACAGTCACGAACAGATCGAGGCGCTGGAAAACGCGCAACTGACCGCGCCCCTCAACGTCTGGCTGAAAATTGACACCGGTATGCACCGTCTGGGCGTTCAGCCGGCGCAGGCCGATGCGTGTTATCAGCGTCTGAGTGCCTGTCAGAACGTGGTGCAGCCGGTGAATATGATGAGCCATTTTTGCCGCGCCGATGAGCAGCAAAGCGATGCCACACCGAAACAGATGCGCTGTTTCACGGACGTTACCGCAGGTAAACCGGGGCTGAAATCCATCGCGGCCTCCGGCGGGATCTTGCTGTGGCCGCAGTCGCATCTGGATTTGGTGCGTCCGGGTATTATCCTTTACGGCGTGTCACCGATGGAAACCGGTGATGCCAGTGATTTTGGTTTACAGCCGGTGATGACGCTCACGTCCAGCCTGATCGCCGTGCGTGAACATGCCGCCGGTGAGCCGGTGGGTTACGGCAGCACCTGGGTCAGCGAGCGTGACACCCGCCTTGGCGTGGTGGCGATGGGGTATGGCGACGGTTATCCGCGCAGCGCACCCAACGGCACGCCGGTGCTGGTGAATGGCCGCATTGTGCCGATTGCCGGACGCGTCTCGATGGATATGATCACCGTCGATTTAGGGCCGCAAGCCACGGACAACGTCGGTGATGAAGTGATTTTCTGGGGCAAAGCGTTACCGGCGGAGCGCGTTGCTGCGGCCACCGGCATCAGTGCTTACGAACTTATCACTCAGCTGAGCGAACGCGTTACCCGCCAGTACATCGGTGATTAAGACTTACTTCTTCACCGCCAGCCACTGGCTGACAACTTTCTGATAGTCGCCGGTGGCTTTACTCAGGTGCAGCCACTGGTCGACATACATCTTCCAGCTCACATCATCACGCGGCAACATGTAGGCTTTCTCGCCATATTGCAGCGGCTTCTTCGGATTGACCGCACACAGTTTCGGATAGCGTTTTTGCTGGTACAACGCTTCGGATGCATCGGTGATCATCACGTCTGCTTTCTTATCCACCAGCTTCTGGAAGATGGTCACGTTGTCGCTGAGTGTCAGCGAGCCTTTTGGCAGATGGCTGTGAACAAAGGCTTCATTGGTGCCGCCCGCCGGTTCGATCAGGCGAACCGAAGGCGTATTCAGCTGGGCGACCGTCTGATATTTACGCACGTCTTCACAACGCACCAGCGGAATTTTGCCATCCTGATCCAGCACGTTGGCGAACCAGGCTTTCTGCTGGCGCTTGAGCGTGACCGAAATCCCGCCCATGGCGATATCACAATGCCCGGCGGTCATCTCATCCATCAGTGATTTCCAGGTGACCGGCACCCAGTTCACTTTCACGTCCAGACTGGCCGCCAGCGATTCCGCCATGGCGATATCAATGCCTTCGTACTGGCCGTTTTCCTTCAAAAAGGTATAGGGTTTATAGTCGCCGGTGGTGCAGACATTCAGGGAGCCTTTCTGAATAACGCGCTCAAGATGTGAGGATGTGGCGTCTGCCATTGCCAGCGTGGGGAAAAGGGCGAGCAGGGCGAGAGGGGTGAAGATCTTTTTCATTATTCTGTCCTTGCGATGAAATCATTCTGTTTGCAATTAATCTGCGCAAGTATAAGAAAAAACAGCCGATAAGTATTTACGTGGGTATAGTCTTTGCAACTGAAATTCATCACAGACAAAAAATATAATGACAGGAAAGGTGCCATGTACAGCGTTGATGATTACGACCTGAAAATTTTGACATTATTACAAGCCAACGGAAGACTGACCAATCAGGAACTCAGCGAGCTGGTGGGATTATCTGCCTCGCAATGCTCACGCCGCCGTATCGGCCTGGAACAGGCGCAGATGATCCTCGGGTATCATGCCCGGCTTGCACCGGAAGCGGTGGGGCTTGGGATGATCGGCCTTATCGAAGTGCGTTTAATCAATCACTTGCCCGCGCAGGTCGAGGCATTTCACAGCATGCTGGGTGACGTGGACGCCATTATCGATGCCTACAAAACCACCGGAGATGCCGACTATTTGCTGAAAGTCGCGGTGAAAGATTTAGCCGGTTTAAGCACGTTGATAAGCCAGATCCTTTCTGTGCATAAAAGTGTCGCCCATGTAAAAACGTCAGTCGTGCTTAACCGCCTAAAAGAAAACGGCTTATTAACCGTAGGGTGAAATTCGCAAAGGGTTATTTTCCCCGCACTGTTATGGTGATTTATATTGGTGCATCTTCACTTTCGTGGTGCATAATTATTAATTAAAATGCGCAATTTGTGCATGTAAAGAATAATTAACGCCACTAAAAATCTTATTTTCGTTTTTTAATGCAAATTCCGTGCGTGAATATTGCCTTGTTCGCGTATCTCCTTAATTATCGCTAAAACGACGTTAGTGATTATTCTTTGGGGAAATGGGTATTTATGGCAAGTCTCGACAGTTTAGAAAAGCCGGTGGAACAACCAGGCTCCACGCACACCGTGACAGAAGACGTGCTGGCGATAGTGATCGGCACGCTGATGGTGTCATTTGGCGTGGTGATGCTGCGTCAGGTTGGCGCGCTGACCGGCGGCACGGCAGGCATGGCGTTTCTGGCGCACTACCTGACGCAGGTGTCATTCGGCACGGCCTTCTTTATCATCAACCTTCCTTTCTACTATCTGTCTTTTCGCCGCATGGGCTTGCAGTTCACCCTGAAAACTTTCGCCGCCGTGGCGATGGTTTCGGTCTTCTCCGATCTGCATCCGCTGTTTGTTCATTTCGATCATCTGCAACCTTTCTACGCCACGCTGTTTGGTAACGTGATCATGGGCATCGGCTTCATTGTGCTGTTTCGCCACAAAGCCAGCCTCGGCGGCATGAACATTCTGGCGCTGTTTCTGCAGGACAAATACGGCATCCGCGCCGGTAAACTGCAAATGGGCGTGGACTGCTGCATCGTGCTCGCTTCGCTGTTTGTCGTCAGCTATGAAATGCTGATTGCCTCGGTGCTGGGCGCGGTGATCGTCAATCTGATCATTGCGATGAACCACCGTCCGGGGCGTTACAGCGTCTGACCACATTGAGACAAACAGGGCGCAGGGTTCTGAGGGCTGCGCCATATTGAGATGCTCCGGTCGCTGAGGTGTCTGTATGATCCTGGTCTATGTGAGCCCAACAGCATCTCAGACGAACGGGCGGTTTTATATGCGGGGCGTGCCTGAAAAATGCCAACATAGTTGTCATTTTCTTTAACGAACTTTGATAGTCTGTGAAACAGTGTTGATCCGCCGCTCCGGCCGTGAGATCGCCGCGCTACTTAACCAAACCAAGGAGATCTATACCGTGTTCCAACATGTCGATGCCTATGCCGGTGACCCGATTTTGTCGCTGATGGAAAGCTTCAAGACCGATCCAAGACAAGACAAGGTGAACCTGAGCATCGGTCTTTATTACGACGAGCAGGGTATTATTCCGCAACTGGCGGCGGTGGAAAATGCAGAGAATCAGCTGAACGCCGGGCCGCAGGCCGCGTCAGTGTATCTGCCAATGGAAGGTCTGACCGCGTACCGCGCAGGCATTCAGGAACTGTTGTTTGGTGCCGGACATCCGGCGTTGAAACAACAGCGTATCGCGACGATTCAGACCGTCGGCGGTTCCGGTGCACTGAAAGTCGGCGCTGATTTCCTGAAGTTTTACTTCCCGAATTCTGAAGTGTTTGTGAGCGACCCGACCTGGGAAAACCACGTGGCCATTTTTGCCGGCGCGGGTTTTAAAGTTCACACCTACCCGTACTATGATCCGCAGACGCTGGGCGTGAATTTCACCGCGATGATCGAACGTCTGAACACCTTGCCTGCGCAAAGCATCGTGCTGCTGCATCCGTGCTGCCACAACCCGACCGGTTCTGACCTGACGCCGGCGCAGTGGGATCAGGTGATTGAAGTCACCAAACAGCGCGAGCTGATCCCGTTCCTCGACATCGCCTATCAGGGCTTTGGCGCGGGCATCGACGACGACGCTTACGCCATCCGCGCGATGGCCTCTGCGGGCGTAAACTGCTTCGTCAGTAACTCCTTCTCGAAAATTTTCTCCCTGTACGGCGAGCGCGTGGGCGGGTTATCCGTGGTGTGTGAAGACAGCGACGCCGCAGGCCGTGTACTGGGCCAGCTGAAAGCGACCGTGCGCCGTAACTACTCCAGCCCGCCGAATTTCGGTGCAAAAGTGGTGGCGAAAGTGCTGAGCGACAGCGCGCTGAACGCCCAGTGGAAAGCCGAAGTGGAGAAGATGCGGACCCGTATTCTGGAAATGCGCCACACGCTGGTCGATACCCTGAAAACGGCGCTGCCGGGCCGTAACTTTGATTACCTGCTGCAACAGCGCGGGATGTTCAGTTATACCGGTTTCAGCGAAGCGCAGGTGGTGCGTCTGCGCGAAGAGTTTGGTGTGTACCTGATCGCCAGTGGCCGCGTCTGCATGGCTGGCCTGAATCACCATAACGTGAAACAGGTCGCTGAAGCCTTCGCTGCCGTACAATAATTCCCGTCATACTTCGAAAAGGCCGACAGACATGTCGGCCTTTTTTTATTCCGCCGAACTGACGTTAATCACTTCCACCTGATGATTTTTCAACACTTTTAGCAGCCCGGCAGCCGGAAGTTCATCGGTAAACAGCGCCGTGGCCTGCGAGACATTGCCTATTTCTACCGCAGCCGAGGCGTGATATTTGGTGTGATCCGCCGCCAGCAAGATATGCCGGGAATGCGCCATCATGGTTTTCACCACGCTGGCCTCGTTGACATCAAACTCCAGCAATGCGCCGTCACTCTCAATCGCGCCGACGCTGGTGACCAGATAATCCGCCCGGAAACCGGCGACAAACGCCGTAGCGGACGGGCCAATAATCCCGCCATTGTGCGGACGCAGCGTGCCGCCCGGAACCATCACCTCAAAGCGCGGATTTTTATACAGAATATGCGCCACCCGCAAACAGTTGGTGATAATGCGCAAATGGCTGTGGTTGAGCAGGGCGTGCGCCACCTGCTCGACGGTCGTGCCGATGGTAATAAACACCGTGGAACCGTCGGGAATGTAATCGGCAATCGCTTCGGCGATGGCTTTCTTTTCTTCCGTCCAGGAAATCTCCCGCTGCTCAAAGGCGGTATTGACCACGCTCGACGCCCGGCCCGCGCCCCCATGATGGCGGCTCACTAATCCCTGCTCGCTGAGTTTGCGGATATCGCGACGAACGGTTTGCGTCGAGACGTCCAGCAGCGCCGCCAGCTCTTCAATATTCATGTAACCGCGTTCAGCAATCAGTGCTAACAGCTGATCGTGGCGCGGGTTACCTGTCAGTTCAGTAAGACTCATAGCCATACCCCTAAAATGAGCGTCTGAGTCGTATTCTATACAGAAAGTGACATAAAAGACCGGGTTTGATCACAGTCGGGAATACCGGCCCGCCCGCCTGGCTGCGTACATTTCAGCGCCGCGACGCCGCTGGCAAACCGCACTGCCTCCGCCACAGGCAGGTGTTGCGCGAGGCTTATCGCCAGCGCGCCATGAAACACATCCCCCGCACCGGTGGTATCCACGACGTCTACGCGAAACCCTGGCTGATGATGCAGCCTGTTGTTTTCCCACCAGAAGCATCCGTCTGCGCCATGGGTGACATACACCTGTCCGTTTGTGAGCGTTTTTGCATGCCTGAGCCCGCTTTCTGCCTCACTGCTGCCCGTCAGCCGCTGTAAACCCGGTGCGGAGAAAGCCGCATGGTCGCTCAATGCCACCAGCGCCGAAATATCCTGCGGCGTGACGTCGGCATCCAGCACTGTCATCACACCGGCGTTGCGCGCCAGCGTAAACGCCTGCCTGGTGCCTTCATGCCAGCGCACATCCGCCAGCACCACATCCCATTGTGAAAAATCGATATCGTTCAGCCATTCACCGCCTTGCGGCAGATCCGGGCTGGGATAGTTGATGATGATGCGTTCACCGCGCGCATCCACCAGAACGGCAGATTGCGATGACCTGGCCTGTTTGACGCGCAGGGCATAACGGGTATTTACCCCCAGAGATTCAAGCTCTTCGAGCAGCCGGTCGCCGGTGTCGTCATCCCCCACGCGGCCAATAAAATCCACCTGTGCCCCCAGCTTTGCCGCCGCTACCGCCGCCGTGGCAGCCGGACCGCCTCCCACTTCGGCATAGGTTTGAGCGACATATTTCCCCCCTTCCGACGGTAAATTCTCCACGCAGTAAATGCGATCCATCACGGCAATTCCGACACAAGCAATACGAATCATGGCTATTCCTTAAGCATTTTTGGTGGATTTATTTTAATTAAGCCAATTGTTAAAAAAGTGATGGCTGTCAATTTTTTGACTTGAAATTACAAATACGATCAAAAAAAGACAAATAACAACATCGCAGATAATCAAAAAATGACACCCGCTGTCATTGAAAAGGAGACGTGCATGGCAACTATCGCATTTATTGGTCTGGGGCAGATGGGGTCACCGATGGCCAGCAATCTGATCAAGAAAGGGCACAGCTTGCGGGTTTTTGATCTGAACCCGCAGGCGACGCAAGTGCTGGTTAAGCAGGGGGCTACCGGCTGTGGCAGTGCCGCGCAGGCGGCAGAGGACGCCGAATTCGTGATCACCATGCTGCCCAATGGCGATCTGGTGCGTGAGGCTTTATTTGCGAAAGGCGGGGTTTGCGAAACCTTATCGCCGTCTGCGCTGGTGATCGACATGTCCACCATTCATCCGTTGCACACCGACAGCCTGATCGGCGAGATGCGTCTGAAAGGCTTCAGCATGATGGATGTGCCGGTGGGCAGAACGTCCGATCACGCCATTGCCGGCACCTTGCTGCTGCTGGCGGGCGGCACGCCGGAACAGGTTGAACGCGCCACGCCGGTGCTGATGGCGATGGGGTCGGAGCTTATCAATGCGGGCGGTCCGGGCAAAGGCATCCGCGTCAAACTGATCAACAACTACATGAGTATTGCGCTGAATGCGCTCTCCGCCGAAGCCGCCGTGCTGTGCGAAGCGCTGGATCTCTCCTTCGATGTTGCCCTGAAAGTGATGAGCGGCACACCCGCCGGCAAAGGCCATTTCACCACCACATGGCCGAATAAAGTCCTGAAAGGTGACCTGTCACCGGCCTTCATGATTGACCTCGCCCACAAAGATTTGGGGATCGCGCTCGACGTGGCGAACCAGCTTCATGTGCCGATGCCGCTCGGTGCCGCTTCCCGCGAAGTGTACAACCAGGCGCGTGCCGCAGGGCGCGGTCGTCAGGACTGGACCGCCATTCTCGAGCAGGTACGCACCAGCGCCGGACTCACTCAAAAATCCACACAGTAATGATTTAACAAAGGAAAGATGAATGAATAACTACACCCTCAGAGACATCGCCCGGCCTTCCGGCGGTTTTGCCATGCTGGCTGTCGACCAGCGGGAAGCGATGCGCTCAATGTTCGTGACGGCAGGCGCGAAGCCGCCGGTATCCGATCAGACCCTGACTGATTTCAAAGTGAATGCCGCCAAAATCTTATCGCCTTTCGCGTCGGCCATTCTGGTCGATCAGCAGTTCTGCTACCGGCAGGTGGTCGAACAACGGGCCGTCGCGCAGAGCTGCGCCACCATCGTCGCCGCCGACGCATTTATTCCCGGCAACGGCATTCCGGTGGACAGCGTGGAGATCGACCGGCAGGTGGATGCGCAGGCTGTGCGCGATAACGGCGGCAAAGCCCTGAAGTTACTGGTGCTGTGGCGCAGCGATGAAGATCCGCAACAGCGTCTGGACATGGTGAAAGACTTCAATCATCTGTGCCACGCCCATGGCCTGCTGAGCATTATCGAACCGGTGGTCAGGCCGCCGCGTCGTGGCGATAACTTTGACCGCGAACTGGCAATTATCGATGCGGCAAAAGAACTCGGCGACAGCGGAGCCGATCTCTACAAAGTGGAAATGCCACTGTACGGCAACGGCCCCCAGGCGGCACTGCTCGCCGCCTCCCGCAAGCTGAATGAACAGATCAGCATGCCGTGGGTGATCCTCTCATCGGGCGTTGATGAAAAGCTGTTCCCGCGCGCGGTCAGCGTGGCGATGACGGCTGGCGCATCCGGTTTTCTCGCCGGGCGCGCGGTGTGGTCATCGGTTGTGGGGTTGCCGGATACCGGGCTCATGCTGCGTGACATCTCCGCGCCTAAGCTGCAACGCCTTGGCGAGATTGTTGACGAAATGATGGCCCGCCGCTAACCAGAGGACTGAATGATGAAATGGTTTAATACGTTGAGCCACAACCACTGGCTGGAGCAGGAAACCGACCGGATCTTTGATTTCGGCAAACAGGCGGCCGTGCCCACCGGCTTTGGCTGGCTGGGAAATAACGGGCAAGTCCGGGCAGATATGGGCACGCATTTGTGGATCACCGCCCGCATGTTGCACGTCTATTCGGTTGCCGCGGGCATGGGGCGTCCCGGCGCGTATTCGCTGGTGGATCACGGTATCCGCACCCTCAACGGCGCGCTGGCAGATAAAAAATATGGCGGCTGGTACGCCTGCGTTAATGATGAAGGCGTGGCAGACGCATCGAAGCAGGGATATCAGCATTTCTTCGTGTTACTGGGCGCGGCCAGCGCGGTCACTACCGGCCACCCCGACGCCAGAAAATTACTCGATCAGGCCATCGGTGTGATTGAAAAATACTTCTGGAGCGAAGACGAACAGATGTGTCTCGAGTCGTGGGATGAAGCTTTCACTCAGACGGAAGATTACCGTGGCGGCAATGCCAACATGCACGCCGTCGAGGCCTTCCTGATTGTTTACGACGTCACTCACGATCGCAAATGGCTGGATCGCGCGCTGAGAATTGCTTCGGTGATCATTCATGACGTCGCCAGAAAGGGCGAGTACCGCGTCAACGAGCACTTCGATGCGCAGTGGAACCCGATCCGGGATTACAACCAGGATAATCCCGCGCACCGTTTCCGCGCCTATGGCGGCACGCCGGGCCATTGGATCGAATGGGGGCGTCTGATGCTGCATCTCCATGCCGCGCTGGAAGCCCGCTTTGAAACGCCTCCGGGCTGGTTGCTGGAAGATGCCAAAGGGTTGTTCCACGCGACCCTTCGCGATGCCTGGGCGCCGGACGGCGCTGACGGCTTTGTCTATTCCGTCGGCTGGGACGGCAAACCGATTGTACGTGAACGGGTTCGCTGGCCAATCGTCGAAGCGATGGGCACCGCCTATGCGTTGTATTGCGTCACCGGCGATACGCAATATGAATCCTGGTATCAGACATGGTGGGAATACTGCATCACTTATTTAATCGACTATGAGAACGGTTCGTGGTGGCAGGAGCTGGATACCGATAATCGCGTCACCACCAAAGTCTGGGACGGCAAGCAGGATATATATCATCTGCTCCACTGTCTGGTTATTCCACGGCTGCCACTTGCGCCGGGGCTGGCTCCCGCCGTGGCCGCAGGTTTGCTGGACATTAATGCAAAATAAAAACAGCGAAAAATATAAATTCCTGAACGCATTGATGACATAAAAAAATAGACGGAGTTCACCATGAGTACCCTACAAAATACCCTTTCTCATCTTGAATTAACGGCGGGTAATAATGAATTTTCGCTGGTATACCAACACCGGCTTATTCTGCGTCATACGCCAGATGCACCCTGTTTATGGATTGGCGGCGGAGAAGCCGATATTGAAATGTTTCGCGGCAATTTCAGTATTAAAGATCGTCTGAACGAGAAAATCGCCCTGCGCGATGTGACGGTGACTCCTCAGTCAGACGGCTGGCTGTTCCATTTCAGCCGCACAAACCTGCTCACTGCGACGCTTCAGGTCACCTGCGATGAGCGTGGCCGTTTGCGGATATCGCTGCAAAACCAGGACCGGGCGCACAACCGCATCTGGCTGCGGCTGGCGGCGCAGGCGGAAGATCATATCTACGGCTGTGGCGAACAGTTCTCCTACTTCGACTTGCGCGGAAAGCCTTTCCCGCTGTGGACCAGCGAGCAGGGCGTCGGGCGCAACAAGCAAACTTACGTCACCTGGCAGGCGGACTGCAAAGAGAATGCCGGGGGCGATTATTACTGGACCTTCTTCCCGCAACCGACGTTCGTCAGCACGCAAAAATACTATTGCCACGTCGAAAACAGTTGCTACATGAATTTCGATTTCAGCGCGCCCGAATATCACGAGCTGGCGATGTGGGAAGACAACGCGACGCTGATTTTTGAGTGTGCGGACACTTACATCAGCCTGCTGGAAAAACTCACGGCTCTGCTGGGGCGACAGCCTGAATTACCGGACTGGGTGTTTGATGGAGTGACGCTGGGCATTCAGGGCGGCACCGACGTCTGCCAGCAAAAACTCGATGTCATGCGCGACGGCGGCGTGAAGGTCAACGGCATCTGGGCGCAGGACTGGTCCGGGATCCGCATGACGTCCTTTGGTAAGCGCGTGATGTGGAACTGGAAATGGAGCCGCGAATTGTACCCGCAACTCGACGAGCGTATTAGCCGGTGGAAAGAGGAGGGCGTGCAATTCCTGTCGTACATCAATCCGTATGTCGCCAGCGATCGTGACCTGTGCGCAGAAGCCTCGGCAAAGGGCTATCTGACCAAAGATGCCAGCGGTGCGGATTACCACGTCGAGTTCGGTGAGTTTTACGCCGGTGTGGTCGATCTGACCCATCCGGCGGCCTATGACTGGTTTAAGAACATCATCAAAAAGAACCTGATTGAACTGGGCTGCGGTGGCTGGATGGCCGATTTTGGCGAATATCTGCCGACCGATACCTTCCTGCACAACGGCGTCAGCGCAGAAATCATGCACAACGCCTGGCCCGCACTGTGGGCGAAGTGTAACTACGAAGCGCTACAGGAAACCGGCAAGCTCGGCGAAATCCTGTTCTTCATGCGCGCCGGCTACACCCACAGCCAGAAATACTCGGTGATGATGTGGGCGGGCGATCAAAACGTGGACTGGAGTCTGGACGATGGGCTGGCGTCCGTCGTGCCTGCCGCACTCTCTCTGGGGATGAGCGGTCACGGCTTACATCACAGCGACATCGGCGGTTATACCACCCTGTTCGGGATGAAACGCAGCAAAGAGTTGTTGCTGCGCTGGTGCGATTTCAGCGCCTTCACGCCGATGATGCGCACCCACGAAGGCAACCGTCCGGGAGATAACTGGCAGTTTGACGGCGATGCCGACACCATTGCGCATTTTGCGCGCATGACGGACGTCTTCACCCGCATGAAGCCTTACATCAAACAGGCCGTGGCGCAGAACGCCCAACGCGGCCTGCCGGTGATGCGTCCGCTGTTCCTGCATTACGAAGACGATGCGCACACCTATTCGCTGAAATACCAGTATCTGTTTGGCCGCGATCTGCTGGTGGCACCGGTGTATGAGGAAGGGCGTCGCGAGTGGTCGCTGTATCTGCCGCAGGACACCTGGATCAACCTGTGGACCGGGGAAACCTGCCACGGCGGCGAGAAAACCGTCGATGCTCCGCTGGGAAAACCGCCGGTATTTTACCGTGCCGACAGCGAGTGGGCAGCGCTGTTCAGTGGTTTCCGGCATATCTGATAAGGCTCACCCGCCGGTGCGCTGTCATCAGGTACCGGCGGCACAAGGAGAAGAATAATGAGTCAGACCCGCACTGCTGATCCCGCCACCCTGCGCTTACCGTTCAAAGAAAAACTGGCGTACGGAATGGGGGATTTAGGTTCCAATATCCTGCTGGATATCGGCACGCTGTACTTGCTGAAATTCTATACCGATGTGCTGGAATTACCGGGCACCTACGGCGGCATCATCTTCCTGATTGCCAAATTCTTCACGGCTTTCACCGATATGGGCACCGGCATCATGCTGGATTCCCGGCGTAATATCGGCCCGAAAGGCAAGTTCCGCCCGTTTGTGTTGTACGCCGCGTTCCCGGTCACCTTACTGGCGGTGGCCAATTTCGTCGGCACGCCGTTTGAGATCACCGGTAAAACGGTGGTGGCGACGGTGCTCTTCATGCTGTACGGGCTGTTCTTCAGCATGATGAATTGCTCATACGGCGCGATGGTGCCTGCCATCACAAAAAATCCGGACGAGCGCGCCTCACTGGCGGCGTGGCGGCAGGGCGGTGCAACGCTGGGCCTGCTGTTGTGTACGGTGGGGTTTGTACCGGTGATGAATCTGCTGGAAGGCAATTCGCAGCGCAGTTATATCTTCGCCGCCACGCTGTTTTCACTGGTGGGGTTACTGTTTATGTGGCTGTGCTATGCCGGGGTAAAAGAGCGGTATGTCGAGGCGCAGCCCGCCAGTTCAGCGCAAAAGCCGGGGCTGCTGGCGTCTTTTCGCGCCATCGCCGGTAACCGTCCGCTGTTCATTCTTTGCATCGCCAATCTCTGCACGCTGGGGGCGTTCAACGTCAAACTGGCGATTCAGGTGTATTACACGCAGTACGTGCTCAATGATCCTATCCTGCTCTCCTATATGGGTTTTTTCAGTATGGGATGCATTTTCATCGGCGTGTTTATGATGCCCGGCGCGGTGCGGCGGTTCGGCAAGAAAAAAGTCTATATCGGCGGGCTGGCGCTGTGGATTATTGGCGACGTTCTCAACTACTTCTTTGGCGGCGGGTCGGTCAGTTTTGTGGCGTTCTCCTGCCTGGCATTCTTTGGCTCGGCGTTTGTGAACAGCCTCAACTGGGCGCTGGTATCGGACACCGTGGAATACGGCGAATGGCGCACCGGCGTGCGCTCGGAAGGCACGGTTTACACCGGTTTCACCTTCTTTCGCAAAGTGTCGCAGGCGCTGGCCGGGTTCTTCCCTGGCTGGATGCTGACGCAGATCGGTTATGTGCCTAACGTGGTGCAGTCGGCGGGGACCCGCGAAGGGCTGCGCCAGCTGATCTTCATCTATCCCTGTGCGCTGGCGGCGATCACCATTGTGGCGATGGGCTGCTTCTATAACCTCAACGAAAAAATGTACGTGCGCATCGTTGCTGAAATAGAAAACCGAAAACGTCAGGCGTAATTCACTCAACAGAATGGCGCGCCTGCGGGCGCAATGAGGATCGATTATGACGCATTTACACTCCGATGATCCGCTGACGCTGCGTGAGAAGTGCGCCTACGGAATGGGCGATTTTGGCTCAAACCTGATGTTGTGCATCGGCACCTTGTATCTGTTGAAGTTTTACACCGATGAACTGGGGATGCCGGCGTTCTATGGCGGGGTGATCTTTTTAGTCGCGAAGTTCTTCACCGCCTTTACCGACATGCTGACCGGCGTGTTGCTCGACTCACGCCGTCGCCCCGGCGCCAGAGGAAAGTTCAGGCCATTCATTCTCTATGCGTCGGTGCCGGTCGGGCTGGTGGCGACGGCGCAGTTCATGGCGAATGATTTCAGTCTGCCGGTGAAAACGGCGCTCGCCACCGTGCTGTTTATGTTGTTCGGCCTGTTCTACAGCCTGATGAATTGTTCCTACGGCGCGATGGTTCCGGCCATGACCAAAAAATCCCATGAACGCGCGCAACTTGCCGCGTGGCGTCAGGGCGGGGCAACGCTGGGTTTACTGTTGTGTACGGTCGGATTTATGCCTGTGCAGGCGTTGTTCAGCCAGTCGCCTTCGCTGGGATACCTTATCGCCGCGCTGATCTTCGCCACCTGCGGCGTGTTTTGCATGTGGTGGTGTTACAGCGGCGTAAAAGAGCGCTACGTGACGATCACGCCGGAAGGGCATCAGCCCAGCATTCTGCGATCCTTTCGCGCCATCTTCCACAACCCGCCGTTGCTGGTGTTGTGCATCGCCAATTTGTGCACGCTGGCCGCCTTCAACATCAAACTGGCGATCCAGGTCTATTACACCCAGTACGTTCTCAACGATATCGGTTTGCTGTCGTGGATGGGTTTTTTCAGCATGGGCTGCATTCTGTTCGGGGTGCTTCTGGTCCCCGGCGCGGTGAAGCGGTTTGGCAAAAAACAGGTTTATATGGGCGGGTTAGGGCTGTGGGCGGCGGGAGATGTGATGAATTTCCTGTGGGGCACCAGCTCACTCTCTTTCGTGTTGTTTTCCTGCATGGCCTTTTTTGGCACCGCCTTCGTCAACAGCCTCAACTGGGCGCTGGTGCCGGATACGGTGGATTACGGCGAATGGAAAACCGGCATCCGCGCCGAAGGGTCGGTGTACACCGGCTATACCTTCTCACGCAAAATTTCTGCTGCGCTCGCCGGTTTCCTGCCGGGGATCATGCTGACGCACATCGGTTACATCCCTCATGCGGTGCAAAGCAGCCAGACGTTGCTGGGGTTGCGCACGCTGATATTTCTCTGGCCCTGTGCACTGGCTATCAGTGCGGCGATCATTATGGGCGTATTTTACACACTCAATGAAGCGCGCTTTGCCAAAATCATTCAGGAAATCAGTGCGCGCAAAAAGGGGGAGATGCCCGAACCTGCTATTGAGACAGAAAAGACGTCAGTGCTGAGCCTGTAACGCGTTCAGGTTTGCTATGGTTAACCGAGGGCATTTTTATCCCCCCCAGCCATCACGTTACAAGGAGACACCTAAACATGACCAGTTCGGAACTGCTGACATACTGCATGGCAAAGCCCGGTGCAGAACAAAGCGTCGAAAATCAGCGCGGTGCAAATCAGGTAAAAGTGGGCGAGGCGATGTTTGCCATGGTGTGTGAAGTTGACGGGCGCGAAGCGATTTCGCTGAAAACCAGCCCGGAACTGGCCGAACAACTGCGCACCCGGCACCCGGAAATCGTGCCGGGCGATCATCTCAATAAATCCCACTGGAACACGGTCTATCTCGACGGTTCGCTGCCGGATTCGCAATTCTATTATCTGATTGACGGCTCCTACCAGCTGGTCGTCTCCGGTTTGCCGGAAGCCGTTCGCCACGAATTAGGCATCTGACTTCAGGGTGCATCGGCGGGCCATAACCCGCTTTTCAGCGTGGTGGGCGCGTACTCCACCGCGTGAGCGCGCCAGGGCAACGCGGCGCGAAAACGCCACAAACGGGTAATATCCAGCGTCCAGTAGCGTTCTGCGCCCGCCGGGCCGGGGATCTCCTGCGGCTGCCAGTGGATCTGCGTGGTGCCCTGAACATGCAAAATATCGCCGTTATCGAAATCCATAAACAGCAGCGCGGCGCGGGGTTCGGCCAGTAAATTTCCCAGCGTGTTCATGTACTTGTTACCCCGAAAATCCGGCACCCACAGCCGGTTACCCACCAGATGCGCAAATCCCGGCTGACCGCCGCGGTGCGAGACATCCGCGCCGTCGTGCCCGTGGCTGGCGATGAAAAAGGTATCAGAACGCGCTATCAGCGCGCGGGCGTCGGCATCCGCTTGCGTCATCTCTTCCCGTGCGGGCAGCGGCAGAGTGACCGGCACATCGGTCAGCGTGCGGATCTGAATATACTGCGGGCAGTTACCAAAACTCTGATCGACCAGGATCTCGATCCGATTTTTATCCATGCGCCCGATCCTGCCGTTCACCCGATTGCGCCGCCGGTTGGAAAAGTCGATCCCCAGCGCGCCGATCTGTTTTCCAGGCTGTAATGCCGCCAGCGCCGGATCGTCCGTGCGTCGCGGCGCATTCACCCGCAAATGTCCGTTATCCGGCGTGCGGATAAAACCGGCCGGTCCGCTCAGCAGCGTCGCCACCGGCCAGCCGTTGTCATCCAGCGTCGAGATAAACAGATAAGGCAGCGCCGCGAAAAACAGCTGGTGCTGCTCCGGCATTGCCTCGCGGATCCCATGCGCGACGACGTCAAAACCGGCCAGCTGCTGCGCCTGAAGTTCGCCGGTATGGAACGGGCTTTTCATGGCGTTTACTCCGCCTGGACAGGCAGCGGCAGGGCGGGCAGCGGCGTAAAGCCGGGCAGGCTTTCCACCCGTTGCAGCCAGCGCTGGATCGCCGGGTAACCGGCCAATGAAACGCCGCCTTCCGGTGCCGTCGCCACATAGCTGTAACAGGCCAGATCGGCGATGGTGGCGCGATCTGTCGCCAGAAACTCACGATGTTGCAGATGATCTTCCAGCTGCGGCAGGAATTTCGCCGTCACTTTCAGCGCGCTTTCATACACTTCCGGCGCGGAAAACTGCTTCACCATCCGGGCCGACGCCGGGCCGTAACGCACTTCACCGGCGGCATGGGATAACCATTTCTGCACTTCTGCGGCTTTCAGCGGATCTTCCGGCAGCCAGTGACTGTCCGGCGCGTAACGTTTCACCAGATACACCAGAATCGCATTGCTGTCGGTGAGCACCACTTCGCCGTCGGTCAGAACGGGGATTTGTCGAAGCGGATTCAGCCGGGCAAATTCTTCGGTCTGGCGCACGTCGGCACCGGCTTCAGTGGCCGCAAACGGCAGATTGAGCATAGTCAGCAACAACCTCACGCGGTGGCAGTGGCCGGAAAGCGCGGTGCTGTAAAGTTGAATGGCGGGCATAGGTGTCTCCTCTGTGGCAGTGAGTCCAGATTACTCTTGCATTAAATGAATGAGATCCACGAAGATTGAAATTGAGTGTTTCACTTTGTGGAAGAATCTATGGATCGTTTAGACGAAATGGCGATTTTTGTCGCCGTTCTTCAGTATGGCAGCCTGGCGGAAGCCGCCCGTAAACTTCACCGTTCACCTCCGGCGATCACCCGCGCCATTGCCTCGCTGGAACACCGCTTCGGCGCGAGGCTGGTGGAGCGCACCACGCGCAGCCTGGCACCGACCGAGGCGGGCGCACGGCTGGCAGAAAAGGCGAGGCTGCTGCTCAGCCAGTATCAGGACGCCGTGCAGGACACCGCTGAAACTCAGCTCAGCGGCCTGCTGCGCATCACCGCGCCGGTGCAGTTTGGCCGCAAACACGTCGCGCCGCTGGTGATGGAATTTCTGGCGCAGAACCCGGACATGCAGATCGAAATGATGCTCAACGACCGTAATCTCGATCTGATCGACGAAGGATTAGACCTGGCGGTACGCATCGGCCATCAGGACGATTCCGGCAAAGTGGCGCGCAAAGTCGCTGAAGTCACCCGCGTGCTGGTCGCCAGCCCGGCGTATCTGGCGCAGCATGGCGAACCGCAGCATCCGTCGGAACTGGCCGGGCATCAGACCGTCATGGGCACCCTGCGGACGCCACTGCGCGAATGGCGTTTCGGGCCGCACGAGGATGAACTGCGCGTCCGGCTTTCGCCGCGTTTGCTGCTCAACGACGTCGAGTCGCAGCTGCTGGCGGTGCGCAGCGGTCAGGGGATTGCCCGGCTATTGTCGTATCAGGTGAGGGATGATGTGCTGGCGGGCAACATGGTGCGGCTGTTAACCGATTTCGAACCGCTGCCGTTGCCGGTACAACTGGTGGCGCAGCAGGTACAGCAGATGCCGCGCAAAGTGCGGACATTCTGGGATTTCGCCTGTCAGCGGCTGAGTGTGCTGCCGCAACTTCATGCGCTGAACGCATCTTCGGAACAGTGACCCAGGTCACGCTCGTGTGCGGTAAAAATAACCTACTCTGAGAGTTGTGCAAAAACAGTGAGTTACTTCAGGACAGGTTGTCCGCTTGCTCACACCAACCCAGAAGGAAAGGATGATGACCCGTAACCGGCTGAATCTTGCCACGCTTTTGATACTGGCGCTCAGTGCGCCGCTTCCCCTGACTGCGTTCGCGCAGAGTTTGCCACAGGATCCTGACCCGGCCGCGCCGGCGAAAACCTACATCAGCGCCGTGAACCCCGATCGCACTATCACTTACCGCCTGTATGCCCCGACGGCGCAGCATGTGGACGTGGTAACCGGTTCAACGCCGGTCACGTATATTCCGCATCAGATGAGCAAAGACGACAAAGGTGTGTGGAGCTGGACGTCGGAGGCGCAAAAACCTGATCTCTATGAGTATTTCTTCAACGTCGATGGCCTGCGTATTGCCGATCCCGGCAGCGCAATGCCGAAACCGCAGCGTCAGGTCAATACCAGCCTGATCCTGGTGCCGGGCAGCATTCTGGATGTGAAAAACGTGCCGCACGGCGAAGTCCGTACGCTGACCTATCATTCCGCCGCGCTCAATTCCGAACGTCAGGTCGCCGTCTGGACGCCGCCGGGCTACACCGATGCGTCACAGCCGCTGCCGGTGCTCTATTTCTACCACGGCTTTGGTGATACTGGCCGTTCGGCGCTGGATCAGGGGCGTATCCCGCAAATCATGGATAACCTGCTGGCGGAGAAAAAAATCGCGCCGATGTTAGTGGTCATTCCGGATACCGAAACCGACGCCAAAGGGGTGGTGCCGGAAGATTACGTCACCAAAGATCGCCGCAAAGAGTTTTATCCGCGTAACGCAGCGGCAGCAGATAAAGAGCTGACCGGCGACATTATCCCGCTGATTGCCAAAACCTTCCGCGTCCGCGATGACGCCGCCGGGCGCGCTCTGGCCGGTCTTTCGCAAGGCGGTTATCAGACCCTGGTCAGCGGCATGACGCACCTGGATCAGTTCGGCTGGCTGGCGACCTTCAGCGGTGTGAGCACCACCACGGTGCCGAATGAAAACGTGGCGAAACGCTTCGCCGAACCGGAAAAAATCAACGCACAGCTGAAAAACTTCACGGTTGTGGTCGGTGAAAAAGACGTGGTGACAGGCAAAGACATCGCCGGGCTGAAATCCGAACTGGAGGAGAAAAAGATTAAATTTGATTACCACGAATACCCGAATCTCGGCCACGAAATGGACGTCTGGCGTCCGGCCTATGCGGAGTTTGTACAGAAGATATTTAAGTAGGGTTTCAGGAGTAACGCCTCCCTGTGAGGGGGAGGCGTTAGTTGACGTTAAGCGCTTTTCTTCGCCTGCTGGCTGTGGCGTTCCAGCAACGGTTTCAGGAAGCGGGCGGTATGCGATTCTTTGCATTCCGCCACGGTTTCCGGCGTACCCGCCACCAGAATCTGACCGCCGCCTGCACCGCCTTCCGGCCCGAGATCGACAATCCAGTCTGCGGTTTTAATCACGTCCAGATTGTGCTCAATCACCACGATGGTATTGCCCTGATCGCGCAACTGATGCAGCACTTCCAGCAACTGCTGAATATCAGCAAAGTGCAGGCCGGTGGTCGGTTCATCGAGAATATACAACGTCTGACCTGTGCCGCGTTTTGAGAGCTCACGCGCCAGTTTGACACGCTGCGCTTCACCGCCGGACAGCGTGGTCGCTGACTGGCCGAGGCAGATATAAGTCAGACCGACGTCGATCAGCGTCTGCAATTTACGCGCAAGGGCAGGCACGGCATCAAAGAATTCACGGGCTTCTTCGATGGTCATTTCCAGCACTTCGTGGATGCTCTTGCCTTTGTATTTCACTTCCAGCGTTTCGCGGTTATAGCGTTTACCACGGCACTGATCGCAGGGTACATAGATGTCCGGCAGGAAGTGCATCTCCACTTTGATCACGCCGTCGCCCTGACAGGCTTCGCAGCGGCCGCCTTTCACGTTGAAACTGAAACGCCCCGGCGTATAGCCGCGCGAACGTGATTCCGGCACACCGGCAAACAGTTCACGAACCGGCGTAAAGATGCCGGTGTACGTCGCCGGGTTCGAGCGTGGCGTACGGCCAATCGGGCTCTGGTCGATATCGATGACTTTATCGAAATGCCCCAGGCCTTCAATTTCACGGTAAGGCGCGGCTTCAGCAAGCGTTGCGCCGTTCAGTTCGCGCTGTGCCAGCGGGAACAGCGTGTCGTTGATAAGCGTCGATTTACCCGAGCCGGAGACGCCGGTGATGCAGGTAAACAGGCCTACCGGCAGCGTCAGCGTCACATCTTTCAGGTTGTTGCCTTTGGCACCGGAAAGTTTCAGCACTTTGGCGGCGTCCGCCGGCACGCGCTGCGCCGGTACGGAGATTTCGCGTTTACCGCTGAGGAACTGACCGGTCAGGGAATCTTCCTGCGCCATGATGTCCTCGGCTGTCCCCTCGGCGACAACGCGGCCGCCGTGGACACCCGCACCCGGACCGATATCAATGATATGGTCGGCGGCGCGGATCGCGTCTTCATCATGCTCTACCACAATCACGGTATTCCCGAGATCGCGCAGGTGGATCAGGGTTTCCAGCAGACGTTCGTTGTCGCGCTGATGCAGGCCAATAGAAGGCTCATCCAGCACATACATCACGCCCACCAGACCGGCGCCGATCTGGCTCGCCAGACGAATACGCTGAGCTTCACCGCCGGACAACGTTTCCGCAGAACGGGACAGCGAAAGGTAATTCAGGCCGACGTTCACCAGGAATTTCAGGCGATCGCCAATCTCTTTCAGCACTTTCTCGGCGATCTGCGCACGCTGGCCGCTGAGTTTCATATTGCGGAAGAAATCCATCGCATGACCGATGCTGAAATCAGAGATTTGCGGCAAGGTCGTTTCTTCCACAAACACGTTACGTGCTTCTTCCCGCAGGCGGGTGCCTTTACAGGATGCGCACGAACGGTTGCTGATGTATTTCGACAGCTCTTCACGCACCGCGCTGGATTCCGTTTCTTTATAACGGCGCTCCATGTTGTGCAGCACGCCTTCAAACGGATGGCGACGAATCGACGTATCACCGCGATCGTTAATGTATTTGAATTCAATGGTCGTTTTGCCGGAACCATGCAGGATGGCGTGTTGCACATCGCTGCTCAGGTCGTTGTACGGCGCTTCCACATCAAAATCATAATGCTCGCCGAGAGAGCGCAGCATCTGGAAGTAATAGAAGTTACGGCGATCCCAGCCACGGATGGCGCCGCCTGCCAGTGAAAGCTCAGGGTTTTGCACCACGCGGTCCGGATCGAAGAACTGCTGAACGCCCAGGCCGTCACAGGTCTGGCAGGCACCGGCCGGGTTGTTGAACGAGAACATGCGCGGTTCGAGCTCGCTCATGCTGTAGCCACAGATCGGGCAGGCAAAGTTCGCCGAGAACAGCATTTCTTCCGCTTTCGGGTCATCCATGTCGGCGACCACGGCGGTACCGCCGGAAAGCTCAAGCGCGGTTTCAAACGATTCCGCCAGACGCTGCTGTAAATCCTCACGGACTTTGAAACGGTCAACCACGACTTCAATGGTGTGCTTTTTCTGCAATTCCAGCTTCGGCGGATCGGACAGATCGCAGACCTCGCCATCGATACGCGCACGGATGTAACCCTGCGACGCCAGGTTTTCCAGCGTTTTAGTGTGCTCGCCTTTGCGATCTTTAATGATCGTGGCGAGCAACATCAGGCGCTGACCTTCCGGCTGTGCGAGGACGTTATCCACCATCTGGCTGACGGTCTGTGCTGACAGCGTCACATTATGATCCGGGCAGCGCGGCTCACCCACGCGGGCAAACAGCAGACGCAGATAATCGTGAATTTCCGTGATGGTCCCGACGGTAGAACGCGGGTTATGCGATGTGGATTTTTGCTCAATCGAAATCGCCGGAGACAGACCTTCAATGTGGTCGACGTCCGGTTTTTCCATTAAGGATAAAAATTGACGAGCATAGGCTGACAGCGACTCAACGTAACGACGCTGGCCTTCGGCGTAAAGCGTATCAAACGCCAGAGAGGACTTGCCTGAACCCGATAAGCCGGTGACAACAATCAGTTTGTCGCGCGGGATAATCAGGTTGATATTCTTGAGATTATGGGTACGTGCGCCCCGAACTTCGATCTTATCCATTCATCATTCCCGGATTAACGTGATAGCTCACCGTGCCGGTGACCTGCGGAAAATGGAGCATCGCGCCGGTCAGCGAGTCAGGCACAGAGAAGAACGTAACGCGCAATTATGACACAAATCACAGTCTATGCCACCCCGAAACCTGAATGTATATCCAGTACTCGATGTAACAGCGGAACGTTTGCTGAACAATCTGGAAAGAATGCCGCATCCTCAGACATCCATGGTACGAAGGTATCGTTTTATGGTTATAATGCTGCAAAGTGTGACCTTCCACACCTCGGATTGTGGTTTCAACCACGACATACATCATCAGGAGAATCCACATGGCCAGCAGAGGCGTAAACAAAGTAATACTCGTCGGTAATCTCGGACAAGATCCGGAAATCCGCTACATGCCAAACGGCGGCGCAGTGGCCAACATGACACTGGCGACCTCCGAAAGCTGGCGTGACAAAGCCACCGGCGAACAGAAAGAAAAAACCGAATGGCACCGCGTGGTGTTGTTCGGCAAACTGGCGGAAGTTGCCGGTGAATACCTGAAGAAAGGTTCTCAGGTTTACATCGAAGGTGCACTGCAAACCCGTAAATGGACCGATCAGGCTGGCGTTGAAAAATACACCACCGAAGTTGTCGTTAACGTGGGCGGCACCATGCAGATGCTCGGCGGCCGTACCGGCGGCGGCGCACCAGCAGGCGGCGGCCAGGCAGCAGGCGGCCAGTCAGGCGGTCAGCAAGGCGGTTGGGGTCAGCCTCAGCAGCCACAAGGCGGCAACCAGTTCAGCGGCGGCCAGCAGGCTCGTCCGGCTGCGCAAAACAACGCGCCAGCACAGAACAACGAACCGCCAATGGATTTCGACGACGATATCCCGTTCTGATACCTGCCTTCGGGCATCCATGTCAGAAATGAAAAAAGCCCCGAAAGGGGCTTTTTGTTGTCCGGCATTCAGGAATCTTTCATCCTTCAAACTTTCCCCACCGCACCAAACACTAATCTGCCCTGATGGAACGTCGCTTTCACCTCGGACACTCTGGCTACCGCTTCGGCGGAGCAGCTGGCGTCGACCAGGATCATTTCGGCGTTATCGTTCACCGCGGGCCACTGGCGGTTGCCGCTGTCGTCGAGCGGCAGGACGTTGCCGGTGGCGATGGCGAGGGAGCGCGTCAGGCCGAATTCGTCGGAGTTGCCGTAGAGCTGGGCGTACAGGCTGGCTTTTTCCAGCATGCTGCCGGTGCCGAACGGCGACCAGTGGTCGATCACGCTGTCGGTGCCGGTCATCACGAATACGCCGTTCTGGCTGAGCTGCGGCAGCGGCATGTTCAGTTTGCCGAGCGGAATGGTGGAAGCGACGGTGAACTGCTGCCCGGAAAGCCCGGCGATCACGCCCTCCAGTTCCGCACCCTGCATCATCGCCAGCGCGAAACCGTGGCTGAGCGTCACTTTGCCTTTCAGTTGCGGGTTTTTCTCCACGGTCTGAATCATGTATTTCACCGCCGCAATCCCGGCTGGCGTGGTTTCATGCAGATGAATATCCACGCCTTTGTTTGTATCCAGTGCAATCTGGAACATCGCATCGAGGGATTTTTCCATCGCGCCGTCTACATTCGTCGGGTCCAGCCCGCCGACGTACTGCACGCCCATTTGCATCGCTTCGCGCATCAGCCCGTCGACTTTTGAGTGCAGTAAACCGTGCTGCGGAAATGCCACAATTTCACAACTGAAATCCTGCTGATGTTTTTCCAGTGCGATTTTCAGATGCTCGAGGCTTTTCAGGCCGCTCACCGGGTCGATATTACAGTGGCTGCGCGCCACGGTGGTGCCTTTGGAATGCAGCAGGCCGATGATCGCCTCTGCGTGTTCCACCGAGGTCGGCAACAGTTGCGGGATAAGCACCTGTTCGCGGGCAATCATGTCCATGATGGTCTTGCCTTTACGCGGGCGCGGCGCTTCCCACTTGCCGCCGTAGAAGGTCTTGTCGAGGTGAATATGCATGTCGCGCGTGGCGGGCAGCAGAAGTAATCCCCGCGCATCAAAGGCAGGTAAGGTGCTGGCCGGTGCCTCTTTTGCAGGCTGGATCGCCACGATTTTGCCGTTGTTGATGTCCAGATTGTACAGGCCGGTTTTGGTGGCAATGACTGTCTCGCCTTCGCGCTCAAAACCCTCTTCCAGCCGCACATTGCGCAGCTGATAGTGCGGCGCAGTAATCGCGTTGATCTGGCTGGCATCGTCACATTTTTCATCCATCGCGCCTGCTTTAAACGGCGCTGCTGATGCGATTCCGGAGGCCATGCCTGCGGTCAGCAGTGCGCCGGTCGCGGTGATTTTGGCGCTATGAGAGAGAAAGTGTCTGCGGCTTTGTTGCTGAGGATTTTGCACGTCGAATTCCTTAATCATGATGCGGGAGGATTCTGCTTTCCTTTCACCCTAAAAGATATCGCCGGTTCCGGCTGCGATTTTTCCCACTGCCAGCCAGTGGGAAACCTAATGGCTAACTGAGCTGACAAAAATCCTTTAATTTTCCGGCCAGTGCGATTTGCGCAGGCGTGGCATCGGGGCGGTAAAACAGCGCCAGTTCGACGTTATCCACTTGCGGTAATCCGCTTTCGGTGCCCAAAACCCGGTGCGCCGGCAGGCGGCAACTGGCGGGCAATAAGGTGACGCCCAGTCCGGCGGCGCTGGCGGCCACCAGCGCGGCGAGGCTGGCGCTGCTGTAACTGATGCGCCAGCTGCGCCCGAGGGCATCCAGCGCCTGACACAGTTCTTCACGATACAGCGCATTGAGCGGAAACAGCACCAGCGGCACCGGATTGCGCTCAAATGCCGGATACTCGGCGCTGTCGAGCCACAGCATCGGCTCGGGGCGTGAGGCATTGGCTTTTTCGCCGGTCAGCTGTTTCACCAGAATGATGTCCAGCATGTCCTGCTGCCAGGCGCGGCGCAGTTCGTGGCTCAGGCCGCTGGTGACGTCGAGGCGGATATGCGGATGGGCGCGGCAAAACTGCGCCAGCAGGGAGGTGGTCGCTGCCGCAAAATCTTCCGGTACGCCGAGTCGCACCACGCCGTCCGGCCACTGGTCGCTCAGCGCATCGTGTGCTTCACCGTTGAGCGCGATGATCCGCCGGGCATAGCCGAGCAGACGTTCGCCCTCTTCGGTGAGCTGAACCTGATGGGAAGTGCGTTCCAGCAGCGGTTTCGCTAACGCTTCTTCCAGGCGGCGGATTTGCTGGCTGACCGTCGATTGCGACAAATGAACGCGGTCGGCGGCGCGGGTAAAACTGCCGGTTTCACACACGGCGACAAAACTGAGTAACTGCTGCGGGCTGAACATTGGATAGCGATTCATTTCATCACTACTTATGGTTGTGGTATTTGAAATTTGAATACCGGGGAGAGTATCAACCTTCACGTCGCCGCACCAGACTGGCTCATTGCGCGGCGGTTTCGTGCCTCCTGCTCCAAAAGGACGCCTTGTTTTAGGGCATCACTCCCGCACTCCGGCAGTTTCTGATTTCACTTAAGATTGTATACAAGGCTTCAGCGGCAAATTGTCTTTCTGGTACAGAAATTGCTTTTTCCTTGTGAGACTTCAAGGAGAAAAATATGAAAGCGATCGTGATTGGTGGCGGTATTGGCGGTGCATGTGCGGCGATTGCGCTGAAGCGTTTTGGGATCGAGACGGCGGTCTTTGAGGCGGTGAAAGAGATCAAACCGGTCGGCGCGGCGATTTCCATCTGGCCCAACGGCGTAAAGTGCCTGAACTATCTCGGCATGAAAGACGCGCTGCGCGAGCTTGGCGGTAACATGCGTTTTATGGCCTACAAAGAATATCAGCAAGGCCAGACCATGACGCGATTCAGTATGGATCCGCTGATTCAGAGCGTTGGCGAGCAGCCTTATCCGGTGGCACGCGCGGAACTTCAGGCGATGTTGCTCGACACGTATGGCCGCGATCGGGTGCAGTTTGGCAAGCGCGTGACGCACGTTGAGGAATCCGCCGACAGCGTCACCGCCTGGTTTGATGACGGCACATCTGCCACCGGCGATTTACTGATCGCCGCCGACGGCACCCATTCCATTATCCGCCAGCATGTTTTGGGCTACACCACAGAGCGCCGCTACGCCGGTTACGTCAACTGGAACGGTCTGGTGGAAATCGACGAAAGCATCGCGCCTGCCGATCAGTGGACGACGTTTGTCGGCGAAGGCAAACGCGTTTCCCTGATGCCGGTGAGCGGCAACCGTTTCTACTTCTTCTTTGACGTGCCACTGCCGAAAGGTTTACCGCAGGATCGCACCACCGTACGCGACGATTTGCAGGGCTATTTTACAGGCTGGGCGGAGCCGGTGCAGAAGCTGATCCGCCAGATTGACCCGCAGACGACTAACCGCGTCGAAATCCACGACATCGACCCGTTTATGCAACTGGTGAAAGGGCGAATTGCGCTGCTCGGCGATTCCGGCCACAGCACCACGCCGGATATCGGGCAGGGCGGTTGCGCAGCGATGGAAGACGCCGTGGTACTGGCGAATATGTTGCAAACCAATTCGTTAGGCATTGAAGATGCGCTGCTGCGTTATCAGGAAAAACGCGCGTACCGCGTGAAAGATCTGGTGCTCAAAGCCCGCAAACGCTGCGACGTGACCCACGGCAAAGAGATGGCCGTCACCGAACAATGGTACGAAGATCTGAAAACCGAAACCGGCGAGCGCATTCTCTCCGGCATGTGCGAAACCATTCTGGGCGGCCCGCTGGAATAACCTGTAATGCGCAGGAAATAAGTTTTTACAACTCCTTAAAGTTTCCTGTGTTTTTGCCGAAAATAACATCAGAAGGATCAAGGTATCCACTGGCGCTATGACGCAAAAACATAGGGACTCATCAGGATGACAGTTATCTCTGCGACAGGTAATCAGGCGCTTAATACGCTGCTTACCGCCACCAAAACGACGGCCACGGTGTCTCCGGCGGCCAGTCAGCAGCAAGCGACAACGGCGCAATCCGCCGCGGTAATCATCGGCCAGACCGATGCCACGTCGCCGGTCTACAACATCACCAAACCGGCACTGGTCTGGGAACGTTCTTCCAGCGACCTGATGTCTTCAAAGCTCGCCTCGAATTTCAGCAACGCCGGTAATGCGGCGCGTTTTTCCGGGCTCGGTGCCGCCCTGCTTGAACGCTTTACCACCGACAGCGGCAGTTATTCGCAATCGGTGATGAAGCAGACTTCCGCTCAGTCCGCCAGTTCTGCGGGTAACGTCGCCCCCCAAACCCAACTCCACACTAAAGCCGACAACCAGATCAGCCTGAGTATCAAAACCGCCAGCGGCGCGCTGGTGGAGATCACGCTCGGCAGTGATGATGACGGGCTGGGTGTGCAGGTGAATGTCAGTAAAGGCACGCTGAGCGATGCCGACCGCAAGGCGCTGGCGAACATGGCGGAAGGTTTTCAGAAAGCGATTGATGGCCTGACGGCGCAGCCGCCGAAGCTCGATCTGAGCGGGCTGACAAAGTTTGATACCTCGGTGCTGACGTCGGTGGATTTGCACGCCAGTCTGGGCACTGAAAATACCCGGACGCTGGATTTTCACGCTGACGCCAGTACCCGCTCGGTGAAATCCACCGGGATCGACGGCACCGTGAATATCAGCGTGGACATGAGCAAGCGCGCCCTGTTGGGTACGGAAAATCAGCAGACGCAGGCGCTGAACCAGTATCTGAAACAGTTCGACAATGCGGGAAGCCGGGGTAACGCGGACGATGCGCTGATGACCATGTTCAGGGATGCGTTTACGGCGCTGAATTCGAATTATGGCGAGAGCGCGACCACGCATAAAAGCAGCGCCAGAGAACCGGTGTATTTCTCGCTGACCCGGACCGATAAAAACATGGTATCCGGTCTGGCAGATTTCACGGCCTCTGTCTCGCAGACGCCGGTGGATAAAACCAACCCGATGCGCCCGGACGAGGTGGACACCTTCTCTTATCAGGTGTCGCAGTCGAGCAGCATTACCGGTACCGGCACGCAGGATCGGCATATCTCGCAGAAGCAGCAGTCACATCTGGTCGCCAGCTACCACAAAGCGCTGACGTCAGGTTTACAGCTCAACCTGACGACCGACAGAAACTCGCAGAATTATCTGTATTATCAGATTGATGACAAGGCCGAGAGCACCACCAATATTCAGTATCAGAAGGGTGCTCTGGTGAGTGCGTCGGTGGATCAGCGCGCCAGTACTTCCACACATATCCAAAAATATGTGAAGGGATGGCTGGAGTCAGACACCACCACGCCGGTGCACACCTCGAAAACCACTGATCTGCTCGGCAAGCTGCAATCAGACTGGGAGAGCAACCATCCGCGCATCTCCTTTGAAGATTATCTGCGTCAGCAAAACCAGCCGGATCTCAGCAGTCTGGTGCTGCTGGAGTCTGATCCGGGCGCGCTGAAAAACCGATGAACACTGGCCTGACGGCCTTTTTAACAGCCCCGTGAGGGGCTGTTACTGTTATCACAACATCTCAAACTTCGCCCCTTTCAGCACGATATCCGCAAATTGCAGATGATGCATAAACTCACGCAAAATCAGCAGAGTGGCAGCGAAATCATTGCCATCGGGTATGCCCTCGAACTGCGCAGGACGTCCGTTGATCACCAATGCCAGCCGGTCGAACGTGCGCTCCACGGCCTCGAGAGACAGCGTCATCACTTCATTTTCAGCCACGCCTGCAATGCGTGCCAGTGCGCGAATATCGTTATCGGTACTGAACAATTGCGCGCCCGGCGGGATATCGTGGCGGATGCGGATGATTTCATCCTCGACCACCATAATGGCGTTTTCCATTTCATCCGGCGTTGGCGGCGTATGACGAAAATAGCCGACGGAAGTCAGCTGTGAGCCCAATGTCAGCGACACTATTTTATCGTCGATATCGTCATGCCGGACGGTAACCCGCGTTTCTTCGCGGCCAATATGCAGCAATACAGCAGGTTGGGTCATCGGCGTCTCCTGATATTTAGCCTTTCACGTAGCGGGTTCAGACCTGAGAAATCTACTATGTCAGATGCGGATCGCGCCGCGCAAACTCTTTGACCATCCAGTCAATGAATACCCGCACGCGTGGCGAAAGCTGGCGGTTGCGGGGATAAAGTAAAGCCACCGGCAGCGCACCCACCGGAAAACCGTCCAGGATCTGCACCAGTTTGCCCTGCGCGAGATCGTCAGTCAGCGCGTATTTTGGCACCTGAATAATGCCCATTCCGCGCCGTGCGGCTTCTTTCATGCTCTCCGCGCCGTTGACCGAAAATGGCGTCGGCAGCAGAATTTCACGGGTTTTGCCCTGAACCTGAAAAACCAGCGGCAACAGCCCGCCGGTCGCGCTGGAGCGGTAGCCAATCATCCGGTGTCCGGTGAGATCGTCCGGTGTGTCTGGCGTGCCGAACCGTTGCAGATAGTCCGGGCTGGCGCAGGTGATTTCCGGCAGCGTGCCGAGCGGGCGCGCCACCATATCGCTGTCTTTCAGCTCACCGGCGCGGATCACGCAGTCGATGCCTTCGCGCACCAGATCCACCAGCCGGTCGCCCTCGCTCAGGTAAAACTCAATATCAGGATATTGCGCCAGAAAATCCGGCAGGCCGGGCAACACGAAATGCCGCGCCAGCGTGCCGTGCACATCCACCCGCAGCAGCCCTTTCGGCTGCGCCCCTGCGAAGGCCATTTCGGCATCTTCCACCTCTGCCAGAATGCGCAGACAGCGCTGGTAATAAGCTTCGCCATCCAGCGTCGGGCTGACGTGGCGGGTGGTGCGCTGTAAAAGCCGGATGTTGAGCCGCGTTTCCAGCTGTTTAATGGCGTCAGTCACCGTCGAGCGTTTCAGGTTCAGCGCCTGCGCGGCCTGCGTGAAACTCCGCAGTTCCACCACGCGGGTGAACAACGCCATGCTGTCGAGTTTATCCATGATGATTGTTCGCCTTTTCCGGATAGTGATAACGAATATCAGGGAATTATCCGGCGGCGTCAATCGGCTACTCTTTCTTCAGCGACAACGAATCCGAATCACTCAAAAAGGAAACACATCATGACGTCATCCAATCAAAAAGTGGCGCTGGTTACCGGCGCATCCCGTGGCATCGGCGCGGCTATCGCAGAGCGTCTGGCGCGGGACGGTTTCACCGTGATCGTGAACTATGCGCGCGGTGCGGCAGAGGCTGACGCGGTCGTCAGTAAAATCGAAAAGGCAGGTGGCCGGGCTATCAGCGCGCAGGCCGATGTCAGCGACGCGGCGGCGGTCAGCCGGATGTTTGCCAGTGCGCAACAGGCATTTGGCGGCGTGGATGTGCTGGTGAACAACGCCGGGATCATGACGCTTTCGGCCATCGCCGACACCGACGATGCCGCATTCGATCGCCTCATCGACATTAACCTGAAAGGCACCTTCAACACCCTGCGCGAAGCGGCGAAACACCTGCACAACGGCGGGCGCATCATCAACTTCTCATCGACCGTTGTCGGGTTATACCAGCCGACATACGGCGTGTATGCCGCAACCAAAGCGGCCGTCGAGGCGCTGAGCCGCGTGCTGACCAAAGAAATGCGCGGACGCCAGATCACCGTGAATACCGTGGCACCCGGCCCGACGGCAACGGATTTGTTCCTCAATGGCAAATCTGATCAACTGGTGGAAACCCTCGCCAAAACCTCGCCGCTCGAACGCCTCGGCCAGCCGGAAGATATCGCCTCCGTGGTGGCGTTCCTCGCCGGGCCCGATGGCGCCTGGGTGAACGGCCAGACGCTGAGGGCGAATGGCGGGATTATCTAACCGCCCCGTTTTAAGGGAGAGATGAATCGCCGGAATACAGATCGCAAAACCCGGATCAGGAATACTGCTACGGGTTTTAGCGACGTGCCCGCGCGCATCATTCCGCTGATTGGCGGGGGAGAGTTTATTGGGCTGATTTAAAGCGACACCACCGCCTTGCGTCTGAACATCTCCAGCCATGCCGGGCGGCAGAACATCACCAGATTACCGAGCAGGATCAGCGCCAGCCCGATGACGGCGTTGATGTGCCATTGATACCCTTCGTAGAAAGTGGAAACGGTCAGGGCGACCAGCGGGAACAGCAGCGTGCTGTAGGCTGCCTGGCTGGCACCAATGCGTCCGACCAGCGTGAAGTAAATGCCGAAGGCCAGCACGGAGCCGAATACTGACAGGTAGACCAGCGAACCGAGGTATTGCGGCGTCAGGTCGATGGCGAAAGAGGCACCCTGAAACACGCTCAGTGCGCCCATCACCGCTGTGCCGTAGAACATCGCGTAGGTGTTAGTGGACAGAACGTCCAGCCCCCGGCGCTGATGACGGGCGCTGATCATATTGCCGAGCGAGAAACCGTAGGTACCGAGCAGGCTCAGGCCAATGCCTTTGAGCAGTTCCGGCGCAATGTGGGCGGCGCTGAAATCGTGCCAGAACAGGGTGATGATTCCCGCCAGCCCGAGGACGGCCGCCGGAATAACCGCCGGTGCCAGTTTCTGGCGGAAAAACACCATGCCGTTGAACGCGTTGAACAGCACGGCCATCGAGAAAATCACCGATTCCAGCCCGCTGGTGATGTAAGCCGCTGCGTGATAGAAGCAGTAAAAATTGAAGCAAAAGACGCAGCAGCCCTGCACGATGCAAAAAAGATGATCTTTCAGGGCGAGCCTGCGCAGGCGACGGGCCGCCAGCAGCGCCACCAGCATAATCACTGCCGCCAGCAGGAAACGGTAAAAGATCGACACCGTCACCGGCACATCGCCCTGTTGCAGGTAAATCGCAAACCAGGTGGTGCCCCAGATAATAATCACCGAAATATAAAGCAGAGCGTTCATCGACTTCTCTCATTGAAAAATAATGGTCTGAGGGAAGTGTGCGGTAATCCGGTGACGTTGGCTTTCAACGGCTTGCGGTTGAGTTGCATATTCTTGCGCATTTCTTTGTGCGCCCGCGTGGCAATATCTGGCTCTCTTGCCGTCAAAACCCGTAAACTGGGCCTCTTCTTTTTCCTCCGGGTGCAGGTCATGACCAAGGTTTATCAGGCTTTCGACACGCTGCGTAAGCACAAAGCGGTTCTGCACGACAGTGTGGAGCTGAGTTCAGGTATTCAGCTGGCGGCCTGGTCGAATAAAAATGACACCGTGACCCAGGAAAGCCCGGATCACCATACGCTGAGTCTGTACGTCGCTGACGGCTACGAGTGTTATCACAAAACCCGTGGTGGCTGGCGCAACGGCGGCGGCCCGGACCGCTTTTGTCTGATGCCAAAAAACAGCATGTCGAGCTGGGATGTGCGCGATGATTTGTCATTCGTGCATGTGTATTGCTCGGATGAGCATCTGCGTCATCTGGTGGAGCAAACCTGGGATCGCAGCCCGGCAGCGATACAGATGGAAGAGCGCACGTTCGAAGAAGATCCGCAGATCACGCTGCTCTATCGCCACTTTTTGCTCAGCAGCCAGTGGCAGGAAAACAGTAATCAGCTGATGCTGAGCAGTGCGGCAAATCTGCTGATGGCGCATCTGGTGAAGAACTACACTCATCTGCAATGGGCGTTGCCGACGGTGCGCGGCGGACTGGCACCGCATATTCTGAACCGGGTAAAAGACTACATTCACGCTCACCTTGCGCAACCCCTGATGCTGCCGGAACTGGCGCTTCTGGCTGAACTGAGCGAGTTTCATTTCGCCCGCATGTTCAAACAAAGTATGGGCATGGCGCCGCATCAGTACGTGATGAACGCCCGTCTGATCCGCGCCGAACACCTCCTGAAAACCACTGGCATGGAGATCACCGCCATCGCGCTGGAATGTGGTTTCAGCTCCGCCAGCCACTTCAGCCACCGCTTCAAATCCGTGCGCGGTATCACGCCGAGCGCACTGCGCAGCGGATCTTAATTTCTTTCTCCGCCCGCACTTCCCGTCTTTTCAACTTCAATGCTAACGTGATGGTCATTCTGAGAAATGAGGAGCAACCATGCACGCCCAAGCGCCTGTTATTGAAACCGAACGTCTGATTTTACGTGGTCATCGCATTGATGATTTTGATGCTATTGCCGCGCAGTGGGCGGATCCTGCCGTGGTGAAATACATTGGCGGCACGCCGTCCAGCCGCGAAGCCAGCTGGAGCCGGTTACTGCGCTATCCCGGCCACTGGCAGATGCTGGGCTTTGGTTACTGGATTGTGTTTGAAAAACACAACGGTAAAGAAGGGGCGTTCGCCGGTGAAATTGGTCTGGCGGATTATCAGCGGGAGATGACGCCTTCGCTCAACGGTATGGCGGAAATGGGCTGGGTGGTGGCACCGCAGTTTCACGGTAAAGGCTATGCTGTCGAAGCGGCCAGGGCGGTACTGTCATGGGCCGATGAAAACCTCGATCGTCAGCTATGCTGCATTATTGCGCCGGAGCATCAGGCGTCTGTCCGGCTGGCGGAAAAGTGCGGATTTGTGGCGCACACCGACACCACCTATCACGGCTCGGCAACGCGGATTTTTCTCCGTCAGCCCAAAGCCTGATAGTTATTCCGGTTGTTCCATTTTGTCAGGGGAAGTCATGCTGAAGATTCTGGGTAAATCGACGTCGATCAATGTGCGGAAGGTGTTATGGACCTGCCACGAGCTGGGGCTGGAATTTGAGCAGGAACAGTTTGGTTCAGGTTTTCAGTCTGTGCAGACGCCACAATTCAGGGCGCTGAATCCGAATGCCATGGTGCCGGTGGTGCTCGATGGCGAATTCGTATTGTGGGAATCCAACGTCATTTGCCGATATCTGGCGGCGAAGGAAGGGCGGGAAGACCTGCTGTCATCGGATCCGAAACGGCGTGCGCTGACCGAACAGTGGATGGACTGGCAGGCGGGTGAGCTGAATAATTCATGGCGATATGCGTTTCCGGCACTGGCGCGCAACAGCCCTCAGCACACCGATCCGGCGCTGATTGATGCCGGTGTCAGCGAATGGAACCGTCATATGCAGATGCTGGAAGAGCAGCTTCAGCGCAGCGGCGACTATGTGCTGGGCGATAATTTTACGCTGGCCGATATTGTGCTGGGGCTTGCCGTTAACCGCTGGTCGATGACGCCGATGTCGCGCCCGGCCCTGCCTGCCGTCTCGGCGTATTACGATCGGCTGAATCAGCGCGAAGGTTACCGGCTGTTTGGTCGCAACGGCATGGTCTGATGCGGATGCCGGGCTGAAAATAAAAAAAGACGCGGCAATGTCCTGTGCCGCGTCCTGTTATTCTAAACCTTCTCTATTTTTCAACAGACGCATCGGTTTATTTAAAATCGACTCTCATGAGTTCAGGAATTGTCTGACCATGCGTCGAGAAAACACACTTATCAATATAACTCTTAAAGGCCGCCGGTTTAGGAATGCCCATATCCATCAGCCGGGAATTATCAAACTTCACGTTTAACTGCGCGAATCCGCCGTACAATTTAATGGCACGTAAAATAATTTTGTCATTACACGGCCCTAAAACATCTTTAAATTGTTTGCGAATGCCGGTGAATTCCTGATAACTGATCTGCTCGTATTCGTTAATAATACGCGAAGTATTATTGGCTTTTGCCACCGAGGTGTCTATTTCATGGAACGGCGTACACATTTCCGCGCCGGACGAAATATGATAGAAGCTGTGGCTCAGTTCGGCTGCCAGGCATAATTTCACCAGCACCATGGCGCAATAATCGACAGGAATAACATCGACTTCATCGTCGAGGTTACAGGTGAATTTCTTCAGCTTGATGGCCATCATAAAGACCCAGAAAATGCTGCTCGACGGCTGGCAACCGTACTGGGTGTGACCGACGATAATCGACGGACGTGCCACCACGAACGGCAGTGTCGGGCACTCTGAACGCACCAGATTTTCGATAGCGCGCTTGGAAATGGTGTACTGCACCAGGTCTTCGTTGTGCTCGTTGTCCGGCATTCCTTCATAGAACACGCTGTCTTTGTCCGGCATGGAGGCCATCGCCGTGCCGACGTGAACGAAACGCTGCAAGCCTTTCACCTGCGCCATGCGTTTGGCGAACACCAGAGAGCCTTCGACATTGACGCGCCACATGGCCGGATTATTGCCGAACGAGGCAATCGCCGCACAGTTGATCACGTGAGTGACCTGATCTAAACGCGGGTCGTGAATAAAGCTTTCGGGTTCGGCCAGATCGCCGGTTAAAATAGACTGTTCAGTTAACGCAGAAAGCAGTTCGTCGCTTAATTCAAATTTCTTTAAATTATCGATGATTCTGGCGAGTCCCGTCGCATTATCGTCGGCTCTGACTAATAACAATAACTGGCTCTTCGCCGTTAATTTCTGACGTAAAAGATATTCAACAACTGCACCGCCGACAAAACCAGTGGCACCGGTAATTAAAATACTGTTCATTATTAAGACCTGCAACGGGAAAGTATTGAGACAGTATCACCCGGACTGTAAACAGAACGTATACCGTTTTTTGCGCTAATTAAACGGCAGTTAAACAGCACGAAAAGCTTAAAAAATCAGGAAAGTTCATTTTAATGAAAAACTAAATATATGGCATTCGTTGGTTACACCGGGAAACATCTCAATAATACATTCGTTCTCTTTTCTCGTTATTTAAGCCAAATTAACAGCGAATAAACCGGAGGGGCAACAGGGCGCGCAGGGGGCCATTTTTACGCATAGTAGCGAGAAGATACGTGCAGAAAGTATCCACCATGCTGTCACTACGTTAAACTACTCATGTTTAGGGGGGTCTGTCTTTGGACTGCTCCGGAGCGATAACGAGGATGACGCGAACGGCGTGTCTGGTGTGTAATGCAGGGAATATTGCGCAGGTCATTCCCTCACGCGCTGAAATAAGGTACAAGGCTGCATGAAAATCCCAAATAGAATCCAACCTCTGGTGGATGACGGCCTGATAGATGATGTGGTCCGTCGACTGAAAAGTGGCAAAGAAGCCGACGTTTACACTGTTTTATGCGGTGAAGAGATCCGTTGCGCCAAGGTGTACAAAGAAGCTACGCAGCGTAGTTTCAAGCAGGCCGTTCAGTATCAGGAAGGCCGAAAAGTCCGTAACAGCCGCAACGCCCGTGCGATGCAAAAAGGCTCGAAGTTTGGCCGCAAGCAGCAGGAAGAATCCTGGCAGACGGCGGAAGTCGATGCGTTGTTCCGTCTGGCGAATGCCGGTGTGCGCGTACCGCAGCCCTATATTTGTCTGGATGGCGTGCTGCTGATGGAGCTCATCACCGACGGCGATGGCGTGGTAGCGCCACGTCTGAGTGATGTGATCCTGACGGAAGAAGAAGCCGTGGCGGATTTCGAGACGATGATCCGCAATATCGTGCGGATGTTGTGTGCGGGTATCGTTCACGGAGATTTGTCAGAGTTTAACGTGCTGATGGATGCCGAGGGGCCGGTGATTATCGACCTGCCGCAGGCCGTGGATGCCGCGGCGAATAACCACGCCGAATCCATGTTCGAACGCGATGTGAATAACATGACCGAATACTACAGCCGCTTTGCGCCGCAGTTGCAGACTACCCGCTACGCGAAAGAAATCTGGGCGTTGTATGAAGATGGCAAACTGACGCCGGAAACCCTTCTTACCGGGCACTTCGCCGAAGATACGCATAAAGCCGATGTGGATTCACTGCTCGATGAGATCATTGCCGCCGAAGATGAATACTACGATCGTCAGCGGGCAATGAAAGAACGCGATCTCGATCACTAAGCCGTTATCAGTCCGGCATCACCGAATGCTTCCCGCAAAAACCGGCGTTCTGCAAAATATGCTGGCCGGTTTCTGACAGGATAAACTCCGCCAGCGGTTTCGCTTTCTCCGTACAGGTGGCGAGCGCATAGCTGGCGCGCACGTTGTAATCCGCAGGAATATTAAACACCTCCAGCTCATCATTTTCCCGCAGCAGGGTGGCGTAACTGGTGTAGCCGATAAAGACGTCGGCCTGCCCGGTGCAAATCAACCATTCTGCCGCCAGTTTCCCCTCCGGCACTTTCGCCGACTTCTCGCCGCCCACCAGACGCAACGCTTTATTGCGCAGCACCGCGCCGGAATCGGGATGACGTCGTTCAATCAGTTCGAACATTTGCCAGGTGTAATCACCGGAAGGGTCGCTTTGCGGCGTCGATGTTGCCAGGCGAAAACGCGGATCGAGCAGTACGCTCAGCCAGTTAAGCTTCTCCAGTTCCGGCACCTTACGCGCGGTGACGCACAGGCTGTTGCCGCAAAAGGTCTGCACGTCCAGCGCTTTGCCGTGCTGTTGCAGCGCCAGCGGGTGCGCGGTGTTGGCAGAGGCGAACAGATCGGGTTTTTCACCTTTTTCGATCCGTTCACGCAGCAGCCCGGCAGGGCCGAATTCGGTGACCACACGGATGCCCGTTTCTGCCTGAAACGCCTCACACAGTGGCGCCCACGCCCGCCGCAGACTGCCCGCGGCGAGCACTTTGATCGATTTTGTCATCAGATCTCCTTGTCACATTGCTTCAAAACAGTCGTTGAAACGCAGTGATTTCAACAGCATGTACGACGTGGAGAAGAGCATTATTTCCCCGCGTGCGGGGCTTCTGCTGCGGGGTTGAAATCCGTCCGGTAGAAGCGCTGATAGTAAGCATCTGCCTGTTTCTGCATGTCGATGTCAGCAAATTTTTGCGGATACAGTTTTTTCGCCATCCACAATTCACCGATCGCCATCGCTTCAGGCATCGGGTAGCCCCAGGCTTTGGCGTATTCCGGCATCAGGTATACGCGGTGGTTTTTCACTGCATCGATGCTCTGCCAGTTCGGATCGTGGTTGATCTGCCCGACCACTTCCGGGTAACGATCCTGCACGAAGATCACCTGCGGATCCCAGGCGATGACCTGTTCCAGCGATACCTGTTTGTAACCTTTCACCGTCGCGGCCGCCACGTTCATGGCCCCGGCACGCGCCATCATCAGCCCGGTATATTTACCGGATCCGTAGGTGGTCAGGTCAGGATTGGCCATATACGTGCGGATACGCTGCGCCGGCGCAATGTTTTTCAGCCGTTCGCCGGTGAGCTGACGCTGAGAAAAAGTATAGTCGATCAATGCCTGCGCCTGTTTCTGGCGGTTCATCACGTCGCCGATAAGCGTAATGCCTTTTTTCAGCCCTTCGGTATACGCCCGGTCTTCATCCGGCAGCGCCGGGTTCATTTTGTGTTCTTCGCCTTTCGGATCGTCACGCAGTGAGACCGCCACCACGGCGATACCGGTCTGACTTATCTGGTCGATCATTTCCTGCGGCGCATAGTTAGTGACGAACACCACCTGCGGATGCAGCGCGACCACGCTTTCCAGATTGACGCTGGTCAGATCGCCGACCACCGGCGTGTTCACCAGTGAAGGCGCGAGCCGTACATAACCGCTGCCGAGCTGCTGTTGCCAGTTATTGAGCACACCGACGATGTTGCGGGTGGCGTCGAGCTGTACCAGCAGATTCAGGGTCTGATGTTGCAGCACCACCACCCGATCAACCTTGTCAGGCAGGGTCACCTGCCGGCCCAGCTGGTCGGTTATCAGGCGGGAAGCAAAAGCGGAAGGGACGGAAAAGCTCAGAACAAGTCCGAGAAGGACGGTGAATGAAAATGAACGCACGGCGGGATCCTCTGATTTCGTTATGCATAGGATTATATAGCGTTAAGAGAGAGATGAATATGACCGCCGACAATCCCGCTTTGCGCAACGGTTTTGGGATGAGGTTATGCGGGGCATGTCACCGTTTGTTCATGATTTCCTCCCTGAATTGTCATACACGCGTGCCAAGGTTACCGCCGGATAATTGTTAAGCTTTTCAACCGGAGCGATCATGAAAAACCCTGTAATGCGCGCCACGCTGATGAGTGCGCTGGCGGTAATGGCCTTTGGCGCACAGGCGCAAACGACGCTGACTTTCTGGCATTCCATGGACGGTGATTTAGGTAAAGAGGTCAGCGCGCTGGCTGACCGTTTTAACCAAACTCATCCGCAATACCGCGTGGTGCCGGTCTACAAAGGCAATTATGAGCTGGGGCTGGCCGCAGGCGTCTCGGCGTACCGCAACGGTAACGCGCCGGATATTTTGCAGGTGTATGAAGTGGGCACGCCGAACATGATGGCCAGCAACGCCGTGGTGCCTGTGGCAAAGATGTTTAAGGATGCGGGTATCCCTAACGATGAAAGCGCCTTTGTGCCTTCCGTGGCGGCCTATTACAGCGACAGCAAAACCGGGCATCTGATCTCGCAGCCGTTCAACAGCTCGACGCCGGTGCTGTATTACAACAAAGACGCGTTTAAAAAAGCCGGGCTGAATCCCGACGAGCCGCCTAAAACCTGGAATGCGCTGGCGACGGATGCCGCGGCACTGCGCGCGGCGGGCATGACCTGTGGTTACACCAATGCCGGTCAGCAGGGTTGGATCCAGATCGAAGGCTTCAGCGCATGGAACGGTTTACCGGTGGCGACGCGCAACAACGGCTTCGACGGTACCGATGCCGTGCTCAACTTTAACGGCCCGTTGCAGACGGCACACATTACGCAGCTCAATGAGATGCACAAGAAAGGGGATTTCTCGTTCTATGGCCGTAACGACGATGCCACCACCAAATTCTACAGCGGCGATTGCGGCATCCTGACCACCTCGTCGGGCTCGCTGAACAGGATCCGTCAGTACGCAAAATTCGATGTGGGCGTCGGCATGATGCCTTATCAGGATGGCGCGCCGGGCGCACCGCAAAATGCCTTTATCGGCGGCGCGAGTCTGTGGGTATTCAAAGGCAAAACGCCTGAAACCTACAAGGGCGTGGCTGAGTTCCTGCACTTCCTGGTTGAGCCGGACATCGCCGCCGAATGGCATCAGAAAACCGGTTATCTGCCGATCACCAACGCAGCCTACACGCTGACCCGCGAACAAGGTTTTTATCAAACCCATCCGGGGGCCGATATCGCGATGAAACAGATGATCAACAAGCCGCCGCTGCCGTTCACCAAAGGGCTGCGTCTGGGCAATATGTCTCAGGTGCGCACCATCATGGACGAGGAGCTGGAGAAAGTCTGGAACGGTCAGGAAACCCCTAAAGCCTCGCTCGATAACATGGTGACCCGCGGAAATCTGCTGCTGCGCCGGTTCGAAACGTCGATTGCAGCCAAACAATAGCCGGTGATTTTTTCCCGATGTCAGGAGTGATGATGAAAGCGTTAACCCGATCTTTGATTTCTCCGGAGAACCCGGATGTACTGGTTATTGCCCACCGTGGCGTATGGCAAACTACCCCCGAAAATTCACTTGCTGCGCTGCATGAGGCGATTCATCAGGGCGCAGATATTATTGAGATTGATGCGCAAACCACCGCCGATTCGCAGGTGGTGGTGATCCACGATGCGCATCTTGACCGTACCTGTGATTATCAGGGCGAGGTGGCGACTATGTCGCTGGCAGCCGTTCGCCGCGCGAGGCTGAAGGCCGCTGACGGACGCGAAGGCATGGTGCTCACCAGCGAACGCGTTCCTTTGCTGGAAGAGTTACTCGAAGAAGCTCGCGGGCGCATCGTGGTGAATGTGGACATCAAGTATGCGCGGGATTTCGATCGCATCGTGGCGCTGATCCTCAGCATGAACATGGCCGACGGCGTGCTGCTTAAAAGCAAAATCGATCTGAAAACTCAGCGTTTTCCGCTGCAAGTGACCGATGCGCGCATCCCTTATATGCCCATCCTGCACGCCCGTCCGGGCAAGTTTTCGGACGATTTGCGCAAAATAGCGCAGTTCGGTGCGCAGATGATTGAACTGAACTTTACCGATCTGGCCGACGTGATCGCCGCCCGTGAGCAACTTAAACGCCTCGGCGTCCGGTTGTGGGTCAATACGCTGGATGTCTCCCATTCGCTGGATTACTGTGACAGCCGCGCTGCGGTGGATCCCGACGGTGTATGGGGTGTGCTGGTGGATGCCGGCGTCCGGGCGTTTCAGACCGACCATGTCGGGCAACTGGTGCGCTGGCTTAAAAACAGAGGTAACCAATGACGATCACGCTTTCCGCCAAACTGGCGATTGCCAGCTCTATTGCCGCTCAGGCTGCCGAACTGGCGCTGGGTTTTTTCAACCGTCGCGACAGCATTGAAGTCAGCAGCAAGCGCCCGCAGGATTTCGTTTCAGAAGCCGATGTGGCAGTAGAGCAGTTTATCCGTGCGCAGCTGGCACAGCATTTTCCGCAGGATGCGATCATCGGTGAAGAGATGGGGGGCGTGCTGACGGATGCCGCCTGCTGGGTGATTGACCCTATCGACGGCACGTCGAATTTTCTGCGCGGTTCGCCGCTGTGGGGCGTCTCGCTCGGGCTGGTGGAAAACAAAAAACCGACCCTCGGCGTGATTGCGCTGCCGGTGCTCAACGATCTGTTTGCCGCAGAATCGGGTAAAGGCCTGTTCCTCAACGGCAAGCGGTTTCACCGTGACGATCGCTTTGGGGATGTGCAGATTGTGTCGCTCGGCGACAGTTCCGATGACAAGCTGGATGAAGCCTCGGCGTTTTATCGCGGCCTGCGGGCCGCTGAGTGGTCGGTACATTGTTACCGCTGTACCACGATCGGCATGGTGTTCGCCGCCAAAGGCATTATCGACGGGCACCTGCAACGTCGCACCACGCTGTGGGATATCGCGGGAGGCGTTGTGCTGTGTCAGGAAGCCGGGCTGGATACCGTTGTCCATTTCGCCGGTACGGCCGGAAATGAAAACTACCGGCACATGTCGGTCGCCACCGGCACGCCGTCACTGATGGCCGCCGTTGGGCCGCTGTGGCCGGATTTTGCGCCGCGTTAACGCCTCCTTGCCCACCAACTCGCTGCTCCCGGCCATTTCGGGAGCCTGGCGGGAAATGCGGGCGGCATCCTGTTTTTCCTGCCTGAAGTAACATCCTGAATTCTTCAGGTAACCCTCTGATTACACGATAAAGAACAGCATTTAACAAAATGAAATATTGTTTCATTTCACCATAAAGTTCCTCAGGCTTATGCCGTTATCTCTGACTCCTGTCACTCACTTTGCTGTGTCCTGATGAATAAATTAACCCAACTTTCCGTGCTCGCCCGCCTGATGGGGGCGTTTGCCCTTGTTCTTTCCCTGATGCTGATTTTGGCAGCGACCTCTGCCTGGCAGCTGAAAAATATTAATCAGCAGATTGAAGATTACCGCGCGTACCGGCTGCCGGGCGTTCAGTACCCGCTGGTGATGCGCGGCACGCTGGCCGAGCTGCGTCTGCAACAGGTGCAATACATCGCTTCACCGCAGGGCGCGCCGCGCGACGGTCACCGGGTGGAAATCATGCAGGCGGTGGCTAACTTTAAAGCCGCGGAACATGCCTATCAGAATCTCAACAGCGGCGGCAGCCAGTCGGCGCTGTTTAAGCAAATCGTCGATAACTTTCAGCGCTTTTCGCTGGCGAACGATCAGGTCATTGAAGCGATGGATCGCAATGATGTGGCGCAGGCCACGCAAATCAGCGGCGATAACTCACGAAAATACCGCACACAGCTGATGGCCGATCTCGCCACGCTGGTTAAAGACGAAGTCAGCAACAGTGAGCACGCGGCGGCACAGGCGCGCAGCCATTACCACTCTGCCAGCGTGCTGTTCCTGGTGCTGGTGGTGTTTGCGCTGCTGCTGTCTGTGGCGATGGCGCTCTTGCTGGCGCGAAATCTCAACCGGCAGCTGGGCGGCGAACCGGCGTACGCGGCGGCGATCATGCAGGAGATTGCGGCGGGAAATCTGGCGACGGAGATCGTCCTGCGGCCCGGCGACAGCGGCAGTTTACTGGCGTCGCTGAGCCGCATGAATCAGCAACTGAACCAGACAATCCATCAGATCATGAACGGCAGCGAGTCCATCAATCATGCCGCCAGCGAGATTGCGCAGGGCAACATTGATTTATCGCAGCGAACCGAAGAGCAGGCGGCATCGCTGGTGCAGACCAGCGCCAACATGCAAAACCTGACCACCACCGTCAGCCAGAATGCGGAGAACGCCCGCGAGGCCAGCCAGCTGGCACACGCGACGTCAGAAACCGCTTCGCAGGGCGGGTCGATCGTCAGCGGGATGCAACTGCATATGCGGGATGTTTCCGGCAGTTCAAAAGAAATCATCAATATTATCAGCGTGATCGAAGGTATTGCCTTCCAGACCAATCTCCTCGCGCTGAATGCGGCGGTAGAAGCGGCACGCGCCGGCACGCAGGGCAAAGGCTTTGCGGTGGTGGCCAGCGAAGTGCGCGTTCTGGCGCAGAAAAGCGGGCAGGCGGCGAAAGAAATTAAAAATCTGATCCACGGCACCGTTTCTAAAATTGCCGAAGGTTCGCAGCAGGCTGACCGCGCGAGTCAGGCGATGAACGACATCGTGAATTCAGTGAATAAAGTGGCGGGAATTGTCAGTGAAATTTCGACTGCCAGCACCGAGCAGCATACCGGCATTCATGAGGTGGGCATTGCGGTGGATCAGATGGACCGGGTGACGCAGCAAAACGCTGCGCTGGTGGAGCAGGCCGCCGCGGCGGCGCAATCGCTGACGGAGCAGAGTGTCGAGTTGCGCAATGCCGTGCGGTTTTTCCGCACGGCTGCGGTCTGATATCAGCCGCTGTCAGGGCTGTTGCGTGATGGTGAGCTGAGGTTCCCAGGCCGAATCCGGGTGCCGGGCGATTTGCTCCGGGGTCATTGGCCGCCCGAGCAGATAGCCCTGCAAGGTGTCACACCCCAGCTGGGTGAGGAAATCCTGTTGCTGGGTGGTTTCCACGCCTTCGGCCACCACTTTCAGATTCAGCGTCTGGCCGAGGGCAATAATGGCAGACACGATGCTGGCATCTTCGCTTCCGGCGATCAGATCGTTGATAAATGCGCCGTCGATTTTCAGCTCGCTGGCGGGTAAACGCTTGAGATAGAGCAGGCTGGAGTAGCCGGTGCCGAAATCATCAATCGAGGCTTTGACACCGTATTTTGTCAGACGCTCGAGTATCGCCACGCTGACGTCCGGGTTGCGCATCGCGGTGGTTTCGGTGACTTCCAGCGTCAGCATTTCCGGCGGAATGTGGTGGCGTTCAACGGTATCGATGACCATTTCCACCAGATTCGCCTGCTCGAATTGCAGCGCGGAAAGGTTTACCGCCACCGTCCAGGTGGTGTGCCCGGCGAGGTGCCATTCACGTAACTGGCGGCAGGCTTCATTCAACACCCATTCGCCGATAGGAATGATCAGACCGGTTTTCTCCGCCAGTGGCAGGAACACGTCTGGGCTGAGGGTTTTACCTTCGCGCTCCCAGCGCAGCAGGGCTTCAAAGCCGCTGACCGGTCCGTAAGGCGCGATAAATTTCGGCTGATAATGCAGACGTAATTCGTGATGCTCGATCGCCAGACGCAAGTCGTTAAGCATCTGCAACTGATTTTGCGCATTGGCGTTCATTGAAGGCTGGAAGAAACTGTGGCCGTTGCGGCCTGAGTTTTTGGTGTGATACATCGCCGCATCGGCGTTAAGCATCAGTTCGCGTTCGTTCTCGCCGTCGCCCGGATACACGGCAATACCAATACTGGCGGATACCAGCAGTTCGTAACGCGAAACGTGGAACGGGCGGGCAATCAGGTGCACCAGTTTATCCGCCAGCTGTGAGGCATCGGTCGGCTCGGTGATTTCTGTCAGCAGGACAAACTCATCGCCGCCCAGCCGTGCCAGCGTATCCGACGCGCGTAAATGCGACAGCAGCCGCTCGGTCACCGACACCAGCAACTGATCGCCAATGTGATGGCCAAAAGCGTCATTGACCGCCTTGAACCCGTCGAGATCGATAAACAACACCGCAAATTCAGATTCTCCCCGCGTGGCTTTCTGCACGGCCTGGCCGAGACGATCTTCCAGCAGCAGACGGTTGGGCAACTTGGTCAGGTTGTCATGCAGGGCTAACTGGGTCAGCTCGCGATTGGCCTGCGCCAGCGAAGACGCGAGCACCGACGTGCGCGCCTGCATACGGCCATCGAGCACCGAGATAATCAGCGTGATCGCCAGGATCGCCAGCGTTACCACAATGACCAGCAGCGCCAGCCAGTTGTTATCCACGCCGCTGTTGGCGGCCATGCTGTGGCTCATCGGCGGGAACGTGGCGGCGGCCATGCCGGTGTAATGCATGCCGACAATGGCGGTGCCCATGATCACGGCGGCGCTGATGCGCAACAGACGCACGTTAGGCGACTGCTGACGTAAATGGAAGGCCATCCACAGCGCCGCACCCGACGCCACCACGGCCACCAGTACGGACACCATCACCCACGGCACGCTGTAGATAACAGGCGGCATCATGCGCATCGCAGCCATGCCGGTGTAATGCATCGCGGCAATCCCGCCGCCCATCAGCAGTGAACCGGCCAATAAACGCATCATCGGTAACTGCGGCAGGCACACCAGCCACAGCGCAAAGGCGGAGGAAATAATGGCGATAAGCATGGAGAGTAAGGTGATCAGCGGGTCATAACCCATTGATACCGTTGAGTTGAATGCCAGCATTCCGATGAAATGCATCGACCAGACGCCGATCCCCATGGCGATTGCGCCACCGGTTAACCAGAGACGGGAGGCCTTTCCCTGAGTGGTCGCGACCCGCCCGGCCATATCCAGCGCGGTATAAGAGGCAAGCATTGCAACAATGAATGAAAACATCACCAGCACATTGTTGTAATTACTGGAAAACATGTAAGGCTCCACACAAGCAGGGGTCAATGAGACGGGCTGTTTTTATATTCGGCGTTAATCGCATCACGAGTTATTAAAGGCGAATGAAGTCACGAAAATCTGTTTTCGCGTAATTAAGATTAATCTGTAAGTGGTTTTAATCAAATAAAAAAAACGCATGCAAAATTACACCTGATGAATGCAAGGTTTTTTTAAAGCGTGATAAACAGAGAAGCAAAGTCTTGTCTATAGTTAACAAATAATTAAACGTCACGGGATGGAACAGATTCATGATTAAAGTACATCATTTAGATAATTCACGTTCACAGCGAATTTTGTGGATGCTTGAAGAAGTGAGCGTCCCTTATGAAATTCAGCGTTATCAGCGGGATAAATCGACCATGCTGGCGCCCGCGTCTTTGAAGAAAGTGCATCCTTTGGGAAAAGCGCCGGTGCTGGAAGATAACGGGCTGATCCTTGCCGAGTCTGGCGCCATCATTGAATACTTACAGGAAACCTATGACGCCGAAGGGGTGCTAAGGCCATCGGCTCTGGCCGAGCGTCAGCAATACCGCTACTGGATGCATTACGCCGAAGGGTCATTGATGCCGCTGCTGGTCATGAAACTGATTTTCGGGCGCTTAGGCAAACCGCCGATGCCGTGGCTGATCCGTCCGATTGCCGGTGCCATCGGGCAGGGCGTGCAGAAAAATTACATCGATAAACAGCTGACCACCCACATGGATTTCCTCGAGCAGCATCTTGCCGTCCACCCTTATTTCGCCGGTTATCAGTTCAGCGCGGCTGACATCCAGATGAGTTTCCCGGTAGAAGCCATTAATGCGCGCGCAGGGTTGGGAAAATATCCCCGTCTTAATGCCTGGTTATCCAATGTCACGGCGCGACCGGCTTATCAGAAAGCCCTGGAAAATGGAGGGCCATTCACCATCATGCGTTAAGTTTATTTCAGGCTGAGGTGTCTTTGTGCCGCGTTGTTTTTATTTTCCGGCGTTCGTGCGTGACATATTTACGTGATGAACGCCTTTAAATAAATAACCCTTAATAACTGTCATGATATTTTATTTTCAACGTTTTCCTGCCCGTTCCTGATTTATCTCCGGTGTTTCAGTGCTGATTTTTATTTCTGACGCCGCCACGTTTTTCACCCGCCGTCCCCGCCTTTTTTGCGTTGCTGTCATCGCGTGCGCAACCGATATCGTTCAGCAAACCGCCATCGGGACAAATTTGCAGCAAATTCGCGTTTTTCTTGACCGGACAACGGTAAATTGTCGGCAAACAGAGTTGAAAAGAGGGTATAAGAGGCCGGATAATCGTTTGCGCTAAATTTTAGTCCCGCCATACGCGATGTGAGTTAAACGTTTGCCCTGCACACGTGACGCCGGTTTTGCCGGTATTTCGTGCATCAGGTAAGGAAGCGAACGTGAAGAAACGGTTTCATAATGACCACGCAGGCTAATCAGTAAAGACATCCAGAGGATTTTCCATGTCGAGTCAACAACCTCAAACGGGCCGCGCTGTTGCGCCAAAGGGCCCGCTTGATGCTTATTTCAAAATCAGTGCGCGTGGCAGCCATGTGCGTCAGGAAGTGATCGCCGGGTTAACGACGTTCCTGGCGATGGTGTATTCGGTGATTGTGGTGCCATCAATGCTCGGCAAAGCGGGCTTCTCTCCGAGCGCGGTGTTTGTCGCGACCTGTCTGGTGGCCGGTTTCGGTTCCCTGCTGATGGGGTTGTGGGCAAATCTGCCGCTGGCGATTGGTTGCGCCATTTCTCTGACGGCGTTTACCGCGTTCAGTCTGGTACTTGGTCAGCACATCAGCGTACCGGTTGCGCTGGGTGCGGTGTTCCTGATGGGCGTGTTGTTCACGATTATCTCGGTCACCGGGATCCGTTCGTGGATTTTGCGCAACCTGCCCATGGGCGTTGCGCACGGGACCGGCATCGGCATTGGTTTATTCCTGCTTCTGATTGCGGCTAACGGTGTCGGTCTGGTGGTCAAAAACCCGCTGGACGGTTTGCCTGTTGCGCTCGGCGCGTTCACGTCATTCCCGGTGGTGATGACGTTGCTCGGTCTGGCGGTGATTTTTGGTCTGGAGAAGCTGCGCGTTCCGGGCGGTATTCTGCTGGTGATTATCCTGATTTCCGTTATCGGTCTGATTTTCGATCCGGCGGTGAAATATCAGGGGCTGTTCGCGATGCCTTCTCTGGCGGGCGCGGATGGCAAATCTGTCATTTTCGATCTCGACATTATGGGCGCACTGAAAGCGGCGGTATTGCCAAGCGTTCTGGCGCTGGTGATGACGGCGGTGTTTGACGCCACCGGTACCATCCGTGCGGTGGCCGGTCAGGCGAATCTGCTGGATGAAAAAGGCCAGATCATCAGCGGCGGTAAAGCCCTGACGGCTGACTCCGTGAGCAGTATTTTTGCCTCGCTGGTCGGGGCATCGCCTGCGGCGGTGTATATCGAATCAGCAGCGGGTACGGCGGCAGGCGGTAAAACCGGCCTGACGGCCACGGTCGTCGGCGTGCTCTTCCTGCTGATGTTGTTCCTGTCTCCGCTTTCTTATCTGGTGCCTGCTTACGCCACCGCCCCTGCGCTGATGTATGTCGGTCTGCTGATGCTGAGCAACGTAAACAAACTGGATTTCAACGACTTCGTTGATGCCATGGCGGGGCTGCTGTGTGCGGTGTTTATCGTGCTGACCTGCAACATCGTCACCGGCATCATGCTCGGTTTCAGCTCGCTGGTGATTGGCCGTATTTTCTCCGGCGAATGGCGCAAACTGAACGCGGGCACGGTGATTATCGCCGTGGCGCTGGTGGTGTTTTATGCGGGCGGATGGGCGATTTGATGCCAGCCCGACCGGAAAGTTTCGGTTTCTCACGTGCGGTAATCGCTTAACGCGCTGCGCCGAAACCGTCCAAAGGAGGAATGTGCTTTTCCTCCTTTGGATCCCTCCTCGCTTTTTCAACAAGCGCTCCGCTCGCTGGCTCTTAAATTCAAGAGCAGATTGTCTTTTATCTTTCCCGCGACCACGACCTGGGGTTTAAAAACGGGTTTAAGCACGCTCTGATTTAAAAATACGTTTTTTTTGATCTACTATTCCCCCTGTATGTGTCAGACCCCGTCTGATTGAAATCATAAAAACAAGAGTCTAAGGAAAGCATGGAAATATTCTTTACCATTCTGATTTTGATTCTGGTGGTGTCGCTCTCCGGTGTCGTTACCAGAATGTTGCCGTTTCAGGTTCCTCTTCCATTAATGCAGATTGCGGTCGGTGCCTTGCTGGCCTGGCCGAATTTTGGTTTGCACGTGGATTTCGACCCCGAGCTGTTTCTCGTCCTCTTTATTCCACCCCTGCTGTTTGCCGATGGCTGGAAAACCCCGACCCGTGAATTCCTCCACCACGGGCGCGAAATACTTGGGCTGGCGCTGGTGCTGGTGTTACTCACCGTCGTCGGCATTGGTTACCTGATTTATATGATGGTGCCGGATATCCCGCTGGTCGCGGCGTTTGCGCTGGCTGCGGTGCTTTCCCCGACCGATGCCGTGGCGTTGGGCGGTATCGTCGGCAAGGGCCGTATTCCGAAGTCGATCATGAGCGTGCTGGAAGGTGAGGCGCTGATGAATGATGCGTCCGGTCTGGTGTCGTTGAAATTCGCTATCGCCGTGGCGATGGGCACGATGATCTTTACCGTCGGCGGTGCCAGCGTTGAGTTCCTGAAAGTCGCCATTGGCGGCCTGATGGCCGGTGTCGCGGTGACCTGGCTGTACAGTAAATCACTGCGCATCATGAGCCGCTGGAGTGGTGATGATCCGGCGACGCAAATCGTCTTCCTGCTGTTGCTGCCTTTCGCCTCGTATCTGATCGCAGAACACATTGGTGTGTCAGGCATTCTGGCCGCCGTTGCCGCCGGTATGACCATCAGCCAGTCCGGGATTATCCGTAATGCGCCGCTGGCGATGCGTCTGCGCGCCAACAGCGTCTGGGCGATGCTTGAGTTTGTGTTTAACGGCATGGTGTTCATCATGCTGGGCCTGCAATTACCGGGCATTCTGGAAAATTCTATCGATCAGGCGACGCACGATCCGTCCATCGTGACCTGGCATCTGTTTGCTGACGTTGGGATTATCTATTTTGCGCTGCTGATCCTGCGTTTCGTCTGGCTGTGGGTGATGAAGAATTTCAGCAATCGTTTCCTGAAAAAGAAACCGCTGCTGTTTGGCAGCTACAGTACGCGTGAGCTTTGGGTGGCGTCGTTTGCCGGTGTGCGCGGGGCGATTACGCTGGCCGGTGTGCTGTCAATTCCGCTGTTTCTGGCTGATGGTTCGGCGTTCCCGTCGCGTTATCAGCTGGTGTTCCTGGCGACCGGCGTCATTCTGTTCTCGCTGATTGCGGGCGTGATTGCCTTGCCGTTCCTGCTAAAAGGCGTCGTGGTGGCCGATGGCTCGACCTACCGTGAAGAAGAGCGCATGGCGAAATCCATCGCAGCGGAAGTGGCGATCGAAAGTCTGCACAAGATGGAAGAACGTCTGGCGGCGGATACCGAAGAGAACATTGATGAACAGACGCTGAAGGAAATCAGTTCGCGGGTGATCGGGACATTGCGGCGAAGAACGGCCAACCGTGATGATATGGAAACCGCGCTGAAGCTGGAAAACCTTGAGCGTCGCTTCCGTCTGACCGCGCTGCGTGCTGAACGCGGTGAGCTTTATCATCTGCGCGCCACGCAGAAAATCAGTAATGAGACGCTGCAAAAACTGCTGCATGATCTCGATTTGCTTGAGGCGCTTCTGGTCGAAAAAGAAGTGTAGTTTCGGTCTGAAATGAAAAAACCGCGTGCGCTGAAAGGGGCACGCGGTTTTTTATTGCCTGCTATTTCCCGCTATTTCCAGTGATCGCGGCACAGCGTGATCCACGCCTGCGCGCTGTGAGAAAGATAGCTGCCGTCATGCCAGATGAGGCCCAGTTGCCACGGCATCAGGGGCGCCAGCGGCAGCCATATCAGCGCGTTTTTATCCAGCCGCTGGCAGATGGGTTCCGGCAGGATCGCCACGCCCATGCCGGTTTGTACCATTGCGGCCAGGAAATCCCATTGTCCGCTGCGGGCAGCAATTTTCGGGGTGAAACCCTGCGCGGTGAAGGCGTCCATCAGCTGGCGGTACAGGGCAAAATCTTCGTTGTAAATCAGGATGCTTTCATCTGCCAGCTCACTGAGGGCAATATGGGTACGGTTCTCCCAGTGCGCCGTGCGCGGCACCACCACGCAGAGCGGATGGCTGAACAGCAGCAGTGAAGCGATGGAGGGCACGGCGTCGGCGGGCAGGGCGGTGAGCGCCAGATCCAGCTCACCGGAGATCACCGCCTGTTGCACCGTCAGGCCGCCGAACTCGGAGATGATCAGTTCAATGCCCGGATACTGCTGGCGGAAGGTGCCGATCAGCGGGGCGATTTGTGTGCCGACCATGGGCGGAATGCCCAGGCGCAAATGGCCGGATTTCAGCGAGTTAATGTCTTCGAGTTCCGCTTCCAGCTGACGGAATTCTTCGAGGATATTCAGCCCGCGCTGATACAACGCCTGGCCGCTGTCAGTCAGGCGTAAACGCCGTCCTTCGCGGACAATCAGCGTGCATTCCAGCTCTTCCTCCAGATGACGCAACATTTTGCTGATGGTCGGCTGGGTGACGAACAGCTTCTCTGCCGCGCGGGTGAAACTCTGCTGGCGAACCACTTCGACGAAATAACGTAGCGTACGGACGTCCATCATTGAGTATTCCGGTTTGGAATCATTTTAATGATTTTAATTCATTTCTTTACCGGTTTCCTGCCAGCGTATACTTCATTTCTTCCCTTTATTCGCCTTCCGAGGTCTTTCCCATGTTGCTGGCGTTGCGCACTAAAGCGCCGTCCCTGCTGACCCGCTGTCAAATCCCCGTTCAGGTGGTGTTGTACGCGGTGTTATTTGTGATCGCCGATCGTCTCGTTACCGCGCTGCACCTGCCGCTGCCCGCCAATATTGTCGGGATGCTGATGCTTTTATTGCTGATTATGTTTCGCGTATTGCCCCTGAACTGGGTGAAAGCCGGTTCCCGCTGGCTGCTGGCGGAGATGCTGCTGTTTTTCGTGCCCGCCGTGGTGGCGGTGGTGAACTACGCGCAGTTGCTGATGATCGAAGGCTGGAAAATCTTTCTGGTGATTGGTGTCAGTACGGTACTGACGCTTGCCGCAACGGCATTAGTGGTAGACCGGGTTTACCGGCTGGAACAACGTCTGGCGGCGAGGAAGGCATCCCGTGACTGATCTGCTCATCAGCATAGTGTGTTTTGTCATCACGCTCGGGCTGTATTACGCCAACAAAAAACTCTACCGCCAGCGCCGCACGTTGCTGCTGATGCCGCTGGTGTTCACGCCGATTGTGCTGGTGGTTCTGCTGGTTATCACGCACACGTCGTATCAGGATTACATCGGCGAAACCCACTGGCTGCTGTGGCTGCTCGGGCCTTCGACCATCGCGTTTGCGGTGCCGGTTTACGAGAATATGGCGGTGATCCGCCGCCACTGGATGTCGCTGAGCGCGGGCGTGCTGACGGCTATCGTCGTCGCCGTCAGCAGTTCCGTCTGGCTGGCGCGGATGCTGACGCTGCCGGAAGAGATCCAGCGCAGCCTGGCGGTACGTTCCATCACCACGCCGTTCGCGCTGGCGGCGGCGAAGCAAATGGGCGGTCAGCCGGATCTGGTGGCGCTGTTTGTGGTGATCACCGGCGTATTTGGTATGGCAGTGGGTGATATGTTGTTTTTGCGTCTGGCGGTGAAAAGCGGTCTGGCGAAAGGTGCCGGGTTTGGCGCGGCTTCCCACGGTGCCGGTACGGCCAGAGCGTATGAGCTGGGTGCCGAAGAGGGCGTTGTGGCGAGTCTGGTGATGATGCTGGCGGGGGTGGTGACGGTGGTGATGGCGCCGGTGATCGGGGGAGTGATGTGGTGATGATCTTTTGAAAAAGATCTGAAACGTTTAATTTAAATTCAAATTTAAATTCAAATTCAAATTCAAATTCAAATTCAAGGTCGTGGGCGTCGGCCCACACCGACCAGAGACCCGGTAACGCGCGGGCCTCTGGACTCCGCGCTTTTTTAACTGCGCGCTCCGCTCGCAAGCTATGTTTCAGGTACCGCAGCGATAGCCGCAAAACCTTGGGTTGCCACCCAAACTGGCCTTAAGAGGCGCCTATCGCCGCGCCTCTTAAGAATCTCCGGCTCTTAAACTGCGCGCTCCGCTCGCGGGCTATGTTTCAGCTGCCCCGGCGATAGCCGCAAAATCCCGCCGCTGCGCGGTGCCCTCCCGTCGGGTTACAACCCGCGCAAAAACACGCGCGGTTTTCCACCTCTCCCTCCGGCGTGATTTTTGAAAGCGGCTTCAGACCTGTACATCACAACCTCAGCATCTTCTTTTCTGCGGGCGATTCAGACATCTTGCTGAACGGAGCGGCTTCGAGACGTATGGCTCGAAGACCGAGAGAAGGGACCGCGCAGCGGCAAGATGTCTAGCCTGTCGCAGCGGTTTCTGAAACATAGCCTGAGAGCGGTAGCGCGTGTTGAAAAAGCGAGGGGAAATCCAAAAGGGGAAAAGCACTTTCCCCTTTTGGGCGGTTTCGGCGCAGCGCGATAAGTGATCACCGCCATTGAGAAACCGAAACGTTCACTATGCCGTTCAGATGCCGGTCAAGCTGCGGCCTCAGCTTAATGAATCACCTGTGACAGAAACTCTCTTGTCCTCGCCGATTTCGGATTCGCAAAGAACTCCAGCGGCGGGGCTTCTTCCACGATCTCTCCGCGATCCATAAAGATCACCCGGTCGGCCACGGTGCGGGCAAAGCCCATCTCATGTGTCACACACAACATGGTCATTCCTTCTTCCGCCAGCCCGATCATGGTGTCTAACACTTCTTTCACCATTTCCGGATCCAGCGCGGAGGTCGGTTCGTCGAAGAGCATGATTTTTGGCTTCATGCACAGCGAACGGGCGATGGCCACACGCTGTTGCTGTCCGCCGGAAAGCTGCCCCGGAAATTTGTTGGCGTGCTCGGCGATACGCACCCGTTTGAGGTAATGCATCGCCAGCTCTTCCGCTTCTTTCTTCGGCATCTTGCGCACCCAGCATGGCGCCAGGGTGCAGTTTTGCAACACGGTCAGATGCGGGAACAGATTAAAATGCTGGAACACCATGCCGACTTCGGTGCGCACCCGTTCGATGTTACGCAAATCATCGTTGAGCTCGGTGCCGTCCACCACAATGCGCCCTTGCTGATGCTCTTCCAGATGGTTGATGCAACGGATGGTGGTCGATTTCCCGGAACCGGAAGGGCCGCACAGCACGATGCGTTCGCGCGGTTTGACGCTCAGATTGATGTCTTTCAAAACGTGGAACTGTCCGTACCACTTATTCACGTTTTCCAGCGTGATCATCATATTTTGTTGTTCAGTGACGTGATGGTCGCTCATGGTTTACCTCAGTGTGCGGAACGTCCGGTGTGAAAGCGTCTTTCCAGATGCTGGCTATAACGCGACATGCTAAAACAGAAAATCCAGTAAACGGCGGCGGCGAAGACGTAGCCTTCGGTCGACATGCCGAGCCACTCGGGATCGACGGTGGCTTGCTGTACGCTGCTGAACAAATCAAACAGGCCGATGATGATCACCAGACTGGTGTCTTTAAACAGCGCGATGATGGTGTTGACCAGACCCGGTATCACCATTTTCAACGCCTGCGGCAGAATGACTAATCCCTGCGTTCTCCAGTAGCCGAGCGCCAGCGATTCCGCGGCTTCGGTCTGGCCTTTCGGCAGCGCCTGCAGGCCACCGCGCACCACTTCCGCCACATACGCCGACTGAAACAGCACCACACCCACCAGCGCACGCACCAGTTTGTCGATACTCGTCCCTTCGGTCATAAACAGCGGCAGCATCACCGAGGACATAAACAGCACGGTGATAAGCGGCACGCCGCGCCAGAATTCGATGAAGATGACCGAGAGGATCCGCACGACTGGCAGACGCGAACGTCGCGCCAGCGCCAGCAAAATGCCCAGCGGTAATGCCCCGGCAATGCCCACTGCGGCGATGATAAGCGTCAGCGTCAGGCCGCCCCACTGGCGGGTTTCAACGCGGGTCAGGCCAAAGAATCCGCCGTACAGCATGAACCAGGTGAAGATCGGGAACAGCACCATCCACACCGCGATGTAACGCCCGCGGCGTGGCGTGGCTTTGAAGAATATCGGCGCCAGCGTCAGCAACCCGACAATCAGCGTGAGGTTGATGCGCCAGCGCTGATCAAACGGATACAGACCATACATAAACTGGCCGAAACGGGCATGGATAAACACCCAGCAGGCCCCGGCTTTGGTGCAGTCTGTGCGCGCCGTGCCAACCCAGTTGGCCTGGAAAATAACCCAGTTCAACATCGGAGGGATCACCAGCCACATCAGCCATAAACAAAACAGCGTCAGCAGGCTGTTAAACCAGCTGGAGAACAGATTCTTACGTGCCCACAGCACGGCCGTTCCGACTGGCGTACCGGGCTTCACGGCTCTGACTCCCGGAGGAAGTGTTGTCATCGTCATGGTTTTCCCTTAACGCTCGACCAGCGCGATGCGCCGGTTGTAAATGTTCATCAAAAACGAGATCAGCAGGCTGATGATCAGGTAAACCGACATGGTGATGGCAATGGTTTCAATCGCCTGACCGGTCTGGTTCAGCACGGTACCGGCGAACAGCGACACCATATCCGGGTAACCAATCGCGGCGGCCAGAGAGGAGTTTTTGACGATGTTCAGATACTGGCTGGTCAGCGGCGGAATAATCACCCGCATCGCCTGCGGTAAAATTACCTGACGCAGGGTGACCGGATTCGGCAGGCCGAGTGAGCGCGCTGCCTCATGCTGGCCGTGCGAAACCGACTGAATCCCGGAGCGGATCACTTCGGCGATAAACGTGGAAGTGTACACCGACAGCGCCAGCGTTAACGCCGCCAGTTCCGGGATCAGCACCATGCCGCCCCGGAAGTTGAAACCGCGTAGTGCAGGCACATCCCAGTGAACGGCAGGCCCGAAAATCAGGTGCGCCAGCGCAGGGAAAACCACCAGCATCAGGATTGCCCACGGCCAGATACGCCAGACGCGCCCGGTGTGGATTTGTCGAAAATGGTTGTAACGCCTGAGGGCAAAAATTCCGAACACCGCCAGCAGCAGGGCGATAAAACCGGCCAGACTGCCCGGCGATAACTCCGGTGACGGCAGGTACAAACCACGGTTGCTGACGAATGCCAGATCAAATGCGTTGAGGCTTTGACGCGGGCCAGGCAGGTTGCGCAGGACGGCGAAGTACCAGAAGAAGATTTGCAGCAGGGGAGGAATGTTACGGAATATCTCGATGTAGACCGTCGAGACTTTACGGATCAGCCAGTTATCAGAGAGACGGCCTAATCCGATGATAAACCCGATAATCGATGCGAACACGATACACAGCGCAGAAACCAGCAGGGTGTTGAGCAGGCCGATAACGAAAACGCGGGCGTAGGTGTCGCCTTCCTGGTAGTCAATAAGGTGCTGAACAATGCCGAAACCGGCACCTTTTTCAAGGAATGCAAATCCCGAGGTGATCCCTCGTGTAGTCAGATTGGTAATGGTGTTGTGGAGCAGGTAACCGAGACAGGCTACCAGCAACACCACCGCGAAAATTTGGTAAATCCAGGCTCGTACGGCTGGATTGGTCAGCGAGAACGAACCTTTTCCGGTTGGGCGTTGCGACATAGTGGATGGCCTTTAGCAATCTATCACCGGGAAGTGATGCACCGGGGAACGGCCGGTGCATCAACATCCTTAAACACTTTATTATTCAAACACGTTGGTGATGAAGGGTATTAACGGACCGGTGGTGCGTACTGGATACCGCCTTTATTCCACAATGCGTTCTGACCACGTTTGATTTTCAGCTCACTGCCCTGACCGACGTTGCGTTCAAAGCTTTCGCCGTAGTTACCGACTTGTTTAACGATTTTCACCACCCAGTCGTTAGGCACTTTCAGATCTGCACCGTAAGTCCCGGTTTTACCGAGCAGGTTGCTCATGTCCGGCGTGGTCGGGTTAGCGGCCAGCTGCTCAACGTTGGCAGACGTCACGCCCATCTCTTCGGCATTCAGCATGGCGAACAGGGACCAGCGCACCACGGCCAGCCAGTCTTCATCACCACGGCGAACAACCGGGCCCAGAGGTTCTTTAGAAATCACTTCCGGCAGTACGATGAACTCATCCGGTTTACCCAGTTTGATGCGCAGTGCGTAGAGCTGAGACTGGTCAGAGGCCAGGGTGTCGCAGCGGCCTGAGTCCAGCGCTTTGGCACTTTCATCAGAGCGGTCGAAGGTGACCGGGGTGTAAGTCATTTTGTTGGCTTTGAAGTAGTCAGCCACGTTCAGCTCAGTATCGGTACCGGCTTGCAGACATACCGTCGCGCCATCGAGTTCTTTCGCGCTTTTCAGGCCCGCTTTCTGATGTGTCAGGAAGCCGATGCCGTCGTAGTAGTTGACGCCCGCGAAGATCATCCCCATGCCCGCATCGCGGGAAGAGGTCCAGGTGGTGTTACGGGACAAGATATCCACTTCGCCAGATTGCAGGGCGGTGAAACGCTCTTTCGCGGTCAGCGGGGTGTATTTCACTTTCTCAGCATCGCCAAACACGGCAGCGGCCACTGCGCGGCAGACGTCAACGTCAAGACCGGTGAATTTGCCTTTGGAGTCCGCGTAGGAGAAACCCGGCAAACCATCACTGATGCCGCATTGAACAAAACCTTTCTTTTTGACTGCATCCAGAGTGGTACCTGCATGAGCCTGACCAGCCAGTGTCACGAAGCTTGCTGCGGCAATCAGCGTAGAGAGCAATATTTTTTTCATTAAGCGTCCTGTGAGACAAAACTGAGAATTATTATTGTGTGAGTGCCTGAGCACCCTGTCTGTTTTGGGGCGTCGCCCTCTGCTCCTGTCATTGCAAAGGGAGTGCCAACATCGAAAAAACGCCCAACAATCTAGTCACAGTAGGGAAATGCTCAGTAACATTGATGGGCGTTATGAAATGTATTGCCCTGTTTCAGTGCGCGGTCAATGTGACTGCCGTAAAACAGTGCGGATAATTTCAATACTGGAGTGGAGAGCACAGAATGCTAACCCGCTTTGTTTCGATTCCGGAGGAAAGAGAACAGGCAGATATCGGCAGAGTGGATTTCGCGCAGGGGATTGATCATGGCGGGGAAGTGTTGTGACAGGCGGCAGTTTAGCCACTGGATCACGCGGCAATAAAAAACCCGCACGAAGCGGGTTTTGCAGGCGAACCGGACAGGTTATTCAGGCTGGTTTTTGCTGCCCGCAATCAGTTTACGCGCGGCAGCGATCTGGTCGTTGTCCGGTGTTTTAGGTTTGGCTTTGTTGAGCGCGGTACTGAGGCTGGAGCGCCCCCAGAGATCAAAACTGTCGTCATCTTTGAGGTGATCAAAGATGGAAGGGGCTGCGTCTGGTTTTTTCGCCATGAGGAATACCGCTCTCTTATTGGATGTTGTTCAGTTCAGTCGTCAATGAAAAAGCCCGACGCGGTGGCATCGGGCTTGATGTGATATCAGGCTATCGGTAAAGCGACGGCGTGCCCGCCGGGCGGGTTTTGAAGCGGCGATGCAGCCACAGATACTGATCGGGCGCCCGCATGATTTCGGTTTCGATGACGCGGTTCATGTAAGCCGCCGCGGCCATTTCATCGTCAATCGGGTAATCCTGCAATGCCGGTTGAATCACCAGATCATAACCTTTCGCGGCCGGTTTACGCACCAGCACCACGGTGACCAGTGCCGGTTTAGCCAGTCTTGCCAGCATGTAGGTTCCGCTGGTGGTTGCGGCTTCATCGACGGCAAACAGCGGCGCAAAAACGCTGCCGCGCGGACCGTAATCCTGATCTGGTGCAAACCAGACGGCTTCGCCCTTTTTCAGCGCATGAACCATGCCGCGTAAATCTTTGCGATCCAGCATCGCTTTGTTAGAACGCATGCGACCCCAGGTCTGCACAAATTCCATCGCTTTGTTGTTGTGCGGTCGGTACATCGCCATCATCGGCTGACATAATCCCATCGCGCGGCCACCGAGTTCAAGTGACATAAAATGCACGCCGATGACCAGCACACCCTGATTATTTTCCTGCGCTTTTTTAAGGTTATGCAGGCCGCTGACGTCGAACCAGCGTTTGACCCGGGCGTCTGACCAGAACCAGGCCATGCCGGTTTCCAGTAAGCCCATGCCAAGAGATTCAAAGTTACTGACGATTCGGGCTTCAACCTGTTCAGACGAGAGATCAGGGAAACACAGCTGTAAATTGCGGCGGGTTATCGACACGCGGCGTTTCAGGAAACGCATGGACGTGCGGCCAAGCCAGACACCTAAACGGTACAACACCGGATAAGGAAGCTGAACCAGAAGGAACAGAACGCCGAGACCGAACCAGGTCAGCCAGTAGCGGGGATGTAAAAATGAAGCGCGAAATCGTGGAGATGTCATAAATGCCTAATCATCTGCATAAAGAAACCGGGGTAACGCGTGAGTAAAAAGTTCGGCGCGGTACGGATTATCCTGCAAATAGTGGGACAACACGTGTCTGAAAATGTTTAAAAAACGACGCCCGTTGACGCATTTTTTACACTAACAGACAGTACATTTTTTTTAGAGGACGGGATCGCGATGCTGAGTGCTGTCCGTAGGCGATGAGCGGGGCGAATACGACTCTGATGGAAAGTATAACATGTTCTCCGGCGGTTCCGGAGAGGGTAATTGTCCGATAAACAGGCAAATCGACGTCCTTTTTTAGACGTTTTAAACAACTGATGTAAAACAATACGAATGGCGGTTTTTCACCTCTGAGTACCGGCTCAACACCGCCAGGTTTGAACGGCATACTTCGGTGAAAAAGTATGCCGGAAACGTTTTCAGCGGTAGAGCGGATTGCTCATTACCGAGTAACGGCCACTGCCGTAAAGTGCGATAACAAGGGCGGCCATAAAGTAGTAAACAATATCTTCAATCGCCCAGGCACCGACCGGCGTCAGCGCGAAGGTGTGGTGCACACCCACCATCAGCCAGGCGACCACCATTGTGGCTGCCGCCGACAGCGCAGCGAGACGGGTGAAGATGCCGAGGATCATCATGATCGGGGCAATCACTTCGCCAATGATCACGCCGTAGGCAACAAACGCGGGAATACCATAACCCGCCAGCATGCCCTGAATGCCGCCCAGACCGTCGTGCAACTTATGCCAGCCGTGAAAAATCAGCAGGCCGTAGGTGATACGTAACAGCAAAATAGCCAGATCCGGCTTGTTCAGCGCGGCGGTAAAACGCATATAAAGTTGCTTCATTGTTGCCACTCCCCAGAGACATTTTTTTGTCCCTCTAAAGTAATTCCTAATGGCGGAATGAATGAGAGAATTATTCTCATTTGGCTTGATCTGGGTTAGGTTTTGAGCAGATTTACAGGGAGGTGTGTTGCCGGATGACACATAAACAAAAAAGGCGCTCTCCTTGCGGAAAAGCGCCTTTTCAAGACAATGACTGATTAGTATCAGTTCATGCCGTATTTTTTCAGTTTCTTACGCAGCGTACCGCGGTTGATACCCATCATCAGGGCCGCACGAGTCTGGTTGCCACGGGTGTACTGCATCACCATGTCCAACAGTGGCTGTTCAACTTCAGCCAATACCAACTCATACAGGTCATTCACGTCCTGACCATTCAATTGAGCGAAATAGCCCTTAAGTGCTTGTTTTACCGAGTCACGCAGAGGCTTTTGAGTCACCTGATCTTGTGAGTTTACGGTAGAAACGGTCAGTACGTCAGAATTCACGCGTTGTTCGAACATAGTTCTGTCAGCTCTTTTTTGTTACGCAAGATTTTCGAAATATGCTTCCAACGCCTCCAGCTGTTCGCTGGCATCCTCTATGGCGTTGAAGGAGCGCCGAAACTGGTCACTCGGGGCATGTTCCTGGAGATACCATGAAACATGCTTACGGGCGATACGGAATCCCTTGCCTTGACCGTAAAAGTCGTGCAATTCCCGTACGTGCCCTATTAACAAGCGCTGTACCTCACCCAAACGCGGTGGCGGTAACAGTTCCCCTGTGTCCAGATAGTGCTGGATTTCCCGGAAGATCCAGGGTCTCCCCTGAGCGGCACGTCCTATCATCAGAGCATCAGCTCCGGTGTAGTCGAGCACCGCTCTGGCTTTATGCGGGTCAGTTATGTCGCCATTCGCGATAATCGGAATGGAAACACTCTGCTTAACTGTCCGAATACTGTCGTACTCTGCATCTCCATTGAAGAGACAGGCACGGGTTCGGCCATGAATAGTCAGGGCCTGAATTCCACAGTCTTCAGCCAATTGGGCAATTTGTACACAGTTACGGTGTTCCGGTGCCCAACCAGTACGAATTTTCAACGTGACTGGCACATCTACCGCGTTTACGACGGCAGTGAGGATCTGTTTGACCAAATCCGGATACTGCAAGAGCGCAGATCCTGCCAGTTTGCGGTTCACTTTCTTGGCCGGGCAGCCCATATTGATGTCAATGATCTGCGCACCGCTCGCCACATTAATTCGGGCGGCAGCCGCCATATCTTCGGGATCACAACCGGCAATTTGCACGGCTCGGATACCCGGTTCATCGTTATGCACCATACGCAATCGGGACTTGTCCGTCCGCCACACCTCCGGATTGGAGGAGAGCATTTCGGATACAGCCATCCCAGCACCCATCGCATGACATAAGGCACGAAACGGTCGGTCTGTTATACCGGCCATAGGGGCCGCAATCAGGCAATTTGTAAGCTGGTGGTGTCCGATGCGCATAGACTTAGAATGACCATACTGATGTCCGCAAGGGCGCGTATATTACGCATTTTTGATGTGAGATGAAAGGCCAAACTTTGAGCGATTTGATAAGAAAATGCCTAACCGCGAGGAATATGAAGGGTGGTGAGGTTTTTTATTGTGTATTTACATCAGGTTAAGTCATTTTGGTTAAATTGTGCGCTTGAATAAATTCCTAATTTCTCTCTAAATCAGCCCGTTATAGCAGGTGATTCTAAGGGCTTGATCGTCGTTTTAAGCATCAACAACCACAAAATTCCGTGATTCAGATCGCCTGATGGTCAGAAAATGACTCTTTTTTGGAAAGAAAAAATGACAGAGGCGAGACGTGCGGAGCAAACCCGCGCTTTCTGCATAATCAGAAAGCGCGGGTAATGCTTATCAGGCTTTTTTAACACCCGTAATGCGGCACCATTCTTCTTTCTCGGCGACCGGATCCAGTTCGAACAGGTCCTGGTAAGCATCGGCCACGCTTTGCGCCTGGCTCGCCAGAATGCCGGACAACCCGAGATGCCCCCCCGCGACCGGCAGCACACTGATCAGCGGTGCCAGTTCACGCAGCGGGCCTGCAAGGATGTTAGCGACGACGACGTCGGCAGACAGGTTCTCAGGCTGGTCTTTTGGCAGATACAGCGACAGACGCTCTGAGACGCCGTTACGTTCGGCGTTATCACGGCTGGCCAGAATCGCCTGCGGGTCGATGTCGATGCCGACCACGTGTTTTGCACCCAGCTTCAGCGCGGCGATCGCCAGAATGCCGGAGCCGCAACCAAAGTCGATCACGGTTTTGTCGGTCAGATCGAGGCTGTCGAGCCATTGCAGGCACATGGCGGTGGTCGGGTGGGTGCCGGTTCCAAATGCCAGACCCGGATCCAGCATCACGTTGACGGCGGTGGGATCCGGCACATCGCGCCAGCTCGGGCAAATCCACAGACGCTCGCCAAAACGCATCGGGTGGAAGTTATCCATCCATTCGCGTTCCCAGTCTTTGTCTTCCAGCTGTTCTATTTTGTGCACGAAACCTTTGCCCAGCAGCGGTTCGTTCTCCAGCATCGCCACCACGTCTTCCATGTTGGTTTCTGCGTCATACAGGCCGATAGCATCGGTATCGCCCCACAGCAGGGTTTCGCCCGGCAGGGGTTCAAACACCGGATTATCATGGGTATCGAGGAACGTGACAGACACTGCACCACTTTCGATAAGCGCGTCGCTCAGCGTTTCCGCGTCATTACCGGTGGTGTTAATTTTCAATTGGATCCAAGGCATAGCGATTCTCTTCTTAGCAATCTGTTAAATCAGTGCCGCCCGGTCAGGACGGCTTGAGTTCTGTTTCGCGTGGCTGTACGCCAAATTTATTGCCGATGTAAAACGCCAGCAGGCTCAGCGACAGCGACGGCACAATCGGATGCAGACCCGCAATGTGCAGGTCGATACTGGCAAGCAGGGTATAACAAACGGCGCCAACAATCATTGAGCTCAGTGCGCCGGTGGCGTTCGCCCGCTCCCAGTAAAGGCCGAGCACCAGCGGCCACAGGAACACGGCTTCCAGCCCGCCGAAGGCCAGCAGGTTAAGCCAGATGATCATTTCCGGTGGACGCCAGGCGGCCAGAACCACCAGTAAACCGAGAATAAAGGTTGCCCAGCTGGAGAAGCGTTTTAACCGTCGCTCATTGGTGATTTGCTCCGGCCTGACGCCGAGATACAGATCTTTAACGATAGTCGCCGAGGACTGTAAAAGCTGGGCGTTGATGGTCGACATAATGGCGGCCATCGGGGCAGCCAGGAAAATCCCGGCAGCGTAAGGTGGCAGCACGGTGATCATCAGAGTCGGGATCACCTGATCCGGAATTTTCAAATCCGGCAGAACCGCGCGGCCGAGCGCACCGGCCAGATGCATACCGAGCATCAGCACGGCGACCACAATGGTGCCGAGTACGATACCGCGGTGGACGGCTTTGCTGTCTTTATAAGAGATGCAGCGCACGGCAGTGTGCGGCAGACCAATGACCCCAAAGCACACTAAAATCCAGAATGACGCCATAAACGGCAGAGAAAGCACATCATCTCCTCCGTGAACAGACACCAGTTTCGGGTCGATCTGTTGCAGTTTATCGACCGCACTGTGCAGGCCGCCGGCAGCATGGATCACCGCGAACAGCAGCAAAATGGTGCCCAGCAGCATCACCAGCCCCTGCATCGCATCGTTGAGTACGCTGGCACGGAAACCGCCAAATGACGTGTATAGCGCGATACTGATGCCGAAAATCAGCAAGCCGGTGTCGTAAGGAATACTGGCCGCCGTTTCCAGCAGACGCGCACCGCCGATGAATTGCACGGTCATTGCCCCGAGGAACGCCACCAGCAGGCTGAGGCTCGCCAGCCAGACCAGCAGACGGCTCTGATAGCGTGCAAACAGCATGTCGTTGAGCGTCACGGCGTTGTAACGTCGCGCCAGAATAGCGAATTTTTTACCTAACACGCCGAGCGAAAGCCAGACCGCCGGCAGCTGGATCATCGCCAGCAACACCCAGCCAAGGCCGAATTTGTACGCCGCGCCGGGACCGCCGATAAACGAACTGGCGCTGATGTACGTGGCGGTGAGGGTCATCGCCAGAACGAAGCCGCCCATCGAACGGTTACCGAGGAAATACTCCGTCAGGAAGCTGCCTTGCTGGCGGCGCGTATAGGCGTATACCGAAAGCCCGAAGACCAGCAGCAGATAGGCGATCAGCGGTAATAAAACTTCAGTCTGCATGGTGATCCTCCAGCGGAATATCGCGGTAAATCACGCGAACCATCAGCCAGCTCAACAGGATAAAAATCAGCGGGACCAGAAGGCAGGCCATTTCAAACCAGTGCGGAAGACCGGTGATGCCCTGTTTGTCATCAGGAATATAGGCGGCAAAACTCCACGCCAGCAGATAAGCAATCGTCAGCCCGAATGCCCAGCGGGCTTCCCGGTTGGCTTGCAGAAAACGTTTATCAGATCTCATTTTCTTCTCCCCCCAAACGTAAAAAAGGCCGGAATATCCGGCCTTGATAAAAGAGTACGCAACGGTACGGTCTTTTTATTTTTCCTGCAAACCGAGTTTTTTCTCCAGATAGTGGATGTTGGTTCCACCGTGCTGGAAGTTCTCGTCGTCCATAATACGCATTTGCAGTTCAATGTTGGTCTTGATGCCGTCGATGATCAGCTCTGCCAGTGCATTTTTCATGCGGGCAATGGCCACTTCACGGGTTTCGCCGTAAGTGATCAGTTTACCGATCATGGAATCGTAGTACGGAGGCACAGTGTAGCCTGCGTAAATGTGCGATTCCCAACGAACACCGAAACCGCCAGGCGCGTGGAAGCGGGTGATTTTGCCTGGGCTTGGCAGGAAGGTGTTTGGATCTTCCGCGTTAATACGGCATTCCACCGCATGGCCTTTGACTTTCACTTCGCTTTGTTTGATCGACAGTGGCTGGCCGGACGCAATGCGCAGCTGCTCTTTGATCAAATCCACACCGGTGATCATCTCGGTAACCGGATGCTCAACCTGGATACGGGTGTTCATTTCGATGAAGAAGAACTCGCCGTTTTCGTACAGGAACTCGAAAGTACCCGCGCCACGGTAGCCAATATCCACACAGGCTTTTGAACAACGTTCGCCGATGAAACGACGCAGTTCTTCAGTGATGCCTGGTGCTGGCGCTTCTTCAACGACTTTCTGGTGACGACGCTGCATGGAGCAGTCACGTTCAGCCAGATAGACCGCATTGCCCTGACCATCGGCCAGTACCTGAATTTCCACGTGACGTGGATTTTCGAGGTATTTCTCCATGTACACCATGTCGTTGTTGAAAGCCGCTTTGGCTTCAGCACGGGTCATGTTGATGGACTGCTCGAGATCTTTGTCGCTGCGCACAACGCGCATACCACGACCACCGCCGCCGCCAGAGGCTTTGATGATGACCGGATAGCCGATGCGTTTTGCGAAGCCACGGTTTTGATCCATGTCGTCGCCCAGCGGGCCATCGGAGCCAGGTACACAAGGTACGCCTGCCGCTTTCATGGCATGGATTGCAGAAACTTTGTCGCCCATCAGGCGGATAGTTTCGGCTTTCGGGCCGATGAAGATGAAGCCGGAACGTTCAACCTGCTCGGCGAAATCTGCGTTTTCGGACAAGAAACCGTAGCCAGGGTGGATAGCCACCGCGCCAGTGATTTCCGCCGCAGCGATGATTGCCGGGATGTTCAGATAGCTTTTTACTGAAGGTGCCGGGCCGATACAGACGGTTTCGTCTGCCAGCAGCACGTGTTTCAGGTCACGGTCGGCGGTGGAGTGCACAGCAACGGTTTTGATGCCCATTTCTTTACAGGCACGCAAAATGCGCAGAGCGATCTCGCCGCGGTTCGCGATAACAATTTTATCTACCATGGTACGCCTCGTTATTCGATGACGACCAGCGGCTCGTCGAATTCAACCGGTTGGCCGCTTTCTACCAGAATTGCTTTAACAACGCCGGATTTGTCTGCTTCGATTTGGTTCATCATTTTCATCGCTTCAACGATACACAGGGTATCGCCGGCGTTCACTTTCTGACCCACTTCGATGAAGGCTTTCGCGTCCGGGCTTGGCGTGCGGTAGAAGGTACCTACCATCGGGGAGCGAACGATGTGACCACTGATTGCAGCCGGAGCAGCGGCTTCAGCAGGTGCAGCTGGAGCAACCGCAGCAGCCAGACCTGGCTGCTGTTGAACAGGCATAGCATAAGCCTGTTGCATCATAGGATAAGCCTGCGCAGGTGCAGCACGGCTGATACGAACTGACTCTTCACCTTCAGAAATTTCCAGTTCAGAAATACCTGATTCTTCAACCAGTTCGATCAGTTTTTTAATTTTACGAATATCCATGGGTGTGATTCCGTACTCTTTTTGCGTAGAAATTAGTGGGTTTTAGACAAGCGATTAACCGCTGCCTGTAAAGCAAAGTGGTAGCCGTCTGCGCCAAGTCCGCAGATGACACCCACTGCGATGTCGGAAAGATAGGAATGATGCCGGAAAGCTTCGCGCGCATGTACATTCGACAGATGGATCTCGATAAACGGAATCGACACCCCCAGTAATGCATCGCGTAGTGCCACGCTGGTATGGGTAAAGGCCGCGGGATTGATCAAAATAAAATCGACGTTTCCGCGTGCCTGATGAATGCGTTCAATCAGGACATGTTCTGCATTGGATTGCAGATGGCTCAGTGCCACATCAGCGGCAGCAGCCTGCGTTTCCAAACCTTTAACAATATCGTTGAGCGTGGTGTGTCCGTACGTTTCAGGCTCACGGGTTCCTAACAAATTCAGGTTAGGACCGTTCAGTAGCAAAATGTCAAACTTATGCGCCATTGTGAGCCTATCTCCGGCAATTAGACAAAGATTGTAGAAAATACCCTGATGTCACCGATTTGTCACCTGTTTCGCGGCAAATCGTCCCGTCTCCTCAACATGAGGTCGGGCATTATAATGATATCGTGGCAATTAGCAGCTAAATACTGGTCTTATCAGCGAAGATAATCAACCCTCGTCCGGTGGCAGAGCGTTGATTTTCAGAAATTATGAGGGGCAGAACCCAGAAAAGTTCCACGGCTTATCGCAGCCACTGGCGGAATTTTTTATAACGCAGGGCCAGCAGGATGGCGGCGATCGTCGCGTAGATCACCGGTTGCGGAGATAGCACTTTCACCGACCATAGGTAGTGGATCGGTGCAAGAATGGCGATCAGATAGATAAAGTTGTGCAACTTCTGCCACGCAGCGCCCAGTTTACGTTGTGCCCACAGCGTCGAGGTGCAGGCCAGCGCCAGCAGAAGGATCCAGCTGATGATACCGAGAGTGAGATAGGGCCGGGAAATCAGTTCACTGCCCAGCAGGCGGATATTGTTGATCCCAAGTTCGAGGAACGAATAACTCAGAAGATGCAGCGTGCCCCAGGCAAAACACCACAAACCGAGCAGACGGCGGGTGCGGATCAGCAAGGGTTGTTTGCCGTAACGCGCAACCGGCGTGACCAGCAGGGTGACCAGTAAAAATTTCAGCGTCATCCTGCCGGTAAAGTGCTGTATATCTTTCGCCGGATCGGCGCTGAACCAGCCCTGATCGACAGAAAGCAGCAGCCAGAGAAAAGGCAGAATGGCAGCAAGATAGATAATCACCTTCAGCCAGGTAATATTGGCGGGGGACAAACGGCGCATCGTGGCGTTTCCTCTTCCTTAACAGAACTTACGTAAATCCATGCCGTGATACATCGAGGCAACCTGTTCCGCATAACCGTTAAACAGCAGGGTCGGCTGACGTTGCACGTCGAGTAATCCGCCTGAGCCAATAAAGCGCTCCGTGGCTTGCGACCAGCGCGGATGGTCAACGTGCGGGTTCACGTTGGCGTAAAATCCGTATTCGTTGTTGGCAATCTGATTCCACGTCGTTGGCGGTTCATCTTTGGTGAACTTGATATTCACGATCGATTTGATGCCTTTAAAGCCATACTTCCACGGCACGGTCAGGCGGATAGGTGCGCCGTTTTGCGGCGGCAGCGCTTTGCCGTACACGCCGACGGTCAGCATCGTCAGCGGATTCATCGCTTCATCTATCCGCAATCCTTCCACGTAAGGATAATCCAGCCCGCCGCCGATAAACCGGTCTTTCTGGCCTGGCATATGTTCCGGATCATACAGCGTCGTGAACGCCACATAGCGCGCATTGCTGGTCGGTTCGGCGAGTTTGAGAATATGACTGAGCTGGAAACCTATCCACGGCACCACCATCGACCAGGCTTCGACGCAGCGCATGCGGTAGATGCGTTGCTCGAGCGGGAAGCGCTTCATGATGTCGTCCATATCCAGCGTGATCGGCTTACCGACTTCACCATCAATTTTGATTTTCCACGGCGAAGTCACCAGTTGTCCGGCGTTCGCGGCAGGGTCGGCTTTATCCAGCCCGAATTCGTAGAAATTATTGTAGCCGGTCACTTTATCTTCCGGCGTCAGCGGCAAATCGTTCTGATAAGCCGCGGGTTTAGTGAAATCCAGCGGTTTACCTGAAGGAGCGGGCGGGCGATCGTGGCCTTTAAACCAGGAAAGAATGTCGGCGTTTGCATTCTGTGGCAACGCCAGTGCCGCTGCGCCGATCCCCAGCGCCTGCAACACTCTGCGGCGATCGTGGAACAGGCTTTCTGGCGTGACATCTGCTTCAGTAAGTTTGCGGGGCTTGTGCATGGCAGTCTCCGTTTTCCGACATCATTCGTATTCATGTTTTTTTATGATTATGCAGACAGCATGGCGTGAATCTCATTGTTTTGCGAGTCATGCCAGGAAAATACCGGGTTCTCTAAATGGCGGCTGGAACATAAGAATTCTGAATTAATGGTTTTTTGAATTGCTATGCTATGAATGTATGCAAAAACCTGTCGGGCTTACTGGGGTAAGATAGCGGGTTCATTCTGGGCAGACGAAGCACAGAGCTCTGCTTTCCATTCACCGCAGCGAGTAAGGCACAGGGATGCGATTTACGACCAGACTTTCAGCACTGATTTCGATGTTAGTTGCGCTGGCAATGTTGCTCATGTTGTTGGGCGTGACCTTCAGTTTCATTTATCTCAACAAGCAAAATACCGAACAACATCTTCAGGCGCTGGTCACGACTTATGATCAGGCGTTGCTGAGACAGTCTCCGGAGCAGGCCGAGCGCTGGCTGCCGCAGGCCATGCGTATGCTGGATGTGACTGATATTGAAGTGAAACTCAATAATTCCACCGTCTATGAATACCACGAGCGCCCTGATTTACATCGGTCGTGGGACAGCGCAATGCCAGAATACAACACCGCCATTTACCCCCTCATGCAGCATACGGATATGACGCTGTACGTCTCTTATATCGATCCGGTCAGCAGCTATATCCGCTCTATGCGTTCAACGCTGACGATCAGCGTCGCCATCCTGATTATGCTGGGTATGTTGTTGCTCAGTTTCCGCTGGCTGCGTCAGGAAACCGACGGCGTCGAAAAACTCGAAGACCGCGCGGTGCGGATTTTACGCGGCGAACGTGAAGGGCTGACCAGCCACCTGGGCGAGTGGCCGCACTCCGCCAGCAGCGCGATTAATCTTCTGCTGACCGATCTCAACGAAGCCCGCGAACAGCGCAGCCGCGTCGATACTCTGATCCGCGCCTACGCCCAGCAGGATTCACAAACCGGCCTCAGTAACCGGTTGTTTTTTGATAATCAGCTGGCCACTCATCTGGAAGAAGAGGGGGCGCACGGCGTGATTATGATGCTGCGCCTGCCTGATTTTGACCTGATGCGCGAAACCCACGGACAGACGATGGTGGATGAGTTCCGCTCTGCCATGGTGAATCTGCTTTCAACCTTTGTCATGCGGCATGTTGATGCGTTACTGGCGCGCTATTTCCACAGCGATTTTGCCGTGCTGTTGCCACACCGGACGCTGAAAGAGGCAGAAGTGATGGCGGCACAGCTGGTTAACGCGCTCGGTGTTCTCCCTGCGTCCTCGCAAATTGACCGCGACGCCCTGATGTACATCGGCATCAGCGCGTATCGCTTCGGGCAGACGCCCGATCAGGTTATGGATATGGTGCAGCAGGCGACGCGACACGCTGCGTTTCAGGGCAGCAACAGTTGGTTTATTTACGACAACAATGTGCCGGAGAAAGGGCGTGGAAGCGTGCGCTGGCGAACATTGCTCGAAAATACGCTGGCGCGCGGTGGCCCGCGCTTATACCAAAAACCGGCTTTTAGCCGGCAGGGCAAACTCGATCATCGTGAAATACAGCGGCGTGTGTTTGATGGCGAGCATGAGTTACTGGCCGCGGAGTTTATCCCGCTGGTGGTGCAGTTCGGGCTTTCGCAGAGCTACGATCGCATTATGATAAGTCAGATTATTCCGTTACTTAACCGCTGGCCGGATGAAACGTTGGCATTTCACGTGACGGTTGATTCATTATTACAGCGCTCTTTTGTGGGCTGGCTGCGCGATACGCTGCTGCAGTGCGAAAGAAAACACCGAAATCGGATTTTGATTGAACTTGCAGAGGCAGATCTCTGTCAACATACCGATCGCCTGCGTCCCGCGATTCGTTTATTGCAGGGTTTAGGATGTCGTCTGGCGGTTACACAGGCCGGACTGACGGTCGTCAGTACCTCTTATCTCAAGACCTTCCCGGTCGAAAGAGTCAAACTTCATCCGGGGCTGGTGCGCGACATTGATAAAAGGATTGAAAATCAGCTTTTTGTACAAAGCCTGCTGAGTGCATGTGAAGGCACTCAGGCACTGGTCTTTGCCTCTGGCGTGCGAACAAAAGAGGAGTGGTCGATCCTGCTGAGCAAGGGGATCCACGGCGGCCAGGGTGATTTTTTTGCCGTACCGGAGCAGGTTGAACCAGCCGGTAAAAAATATTCACACAACAGCGACGTTTAAGTGACCGTAAAGGGATTATTTAACGTAGAATGACCCAGCTTTCGACCGACTCCCTTGCCTGGCATACGGTGCTTATCATCTGGCCGCGGGTTGACGGAGATTCACGGTGAAAGTGTAAGAATTTATGTGCGGTGTTGCTACTTCGCCTGGGTATCTGCCCGAGGTAAACCGAGCCTGCGATACAGAATTATATCGCAGTGCCATCAGCCTCAAAAAGTAACAGCAAGTAAATGGCGACATCGCGGACAATTTTCACGTAAGCAGGACGTTTTTGCGCCTTGTCGCTGCTTCGCGTGGTTGGTAAAGTAGGCGGATTTTATTTTCCGCCCCCAGCTAGCAGGATTATCCTTTCGTTATGTTTAAGAAATTTCGTGGCATGTTTTCCAACGACTTGTCCATCGACCTGGGTACCGCCAATACCCTTATCTATGTAAAAGGACAAGGCATCGTGCTGAATGAGCCATCAGTTGTGGCTATTCGTCAGGATCGTGCTGGTTCACCTAAAAGTGTTGCTGCTGTAGGGCACGACGCTAAACAGATGCTGGGTCGTACTCCCGGCAATATCGCAGCGATTCGTCCAATGAAAGACGGCGTTATTGCCGACTTCTTCGTGACTGAGAAAATGCTGCAACACTTCATTAAGCAAGTTCACAGCAACAGCTTCATGCGCCCAAGTCCGCGCGTGCTGGTTTGTGTGCCGGTCGGCGCAACGCAAGTTGAACGCCGTGCTATTCGTGAATCCGCACAAGGTGCTGGTGCGCGTGAAGTGTTCCTGATTGAAGAACCGATGGCTGCGGCGATCGGCGCAGGTCTGCCTGTTTCTGAAGCGACCGGCTCAATGGTTGTGGATATCGGCGGTGGTACCACCGAAGTGGCGGTTATCTCCCTGAACGGCGTCGTGTATTCCTCTTCTGTACGTATCGGTGGTGACCGCTTCGATGAAGCTATCATTAACTACGTACGTCGTAACTACGGTTCCCTGATTGGTGAAGCGACGGCGGAACGCATTAAACACAGCATCGGCTCGGCGTATCCGGGTGATGAAGTGCACGAAATCGAAGTGCGTGGCCGTAACCTGGCAGAAGGCGTTCCGCGTGGATTCACGCTGAACTCCAACGAAATCCTGGAAGCGTTGCAAGAGCCGCTGACCGGTATCGTGAGTGCGGTGATGGTTGCGCTGGAACAGTGTCCGCCAGAACTGGCTTCCGACATCTCCGAGCGTGGCATGGTGCTGACCGGCGGTGGCGCATTACTGCGTAACCTCGATCGTCTGCTGATGGAAGAAACCGGTATTCCGGTGGTTGTCGCAGAAGATCCGCTGACCTGCGTTGCTCGCGGCGGCGGTAAAGCATTAGAAATGATCGACATGCACGGCGGCGACTTATTCAGCGAAGAGTAATCTCAGCGACGATTTATTTGATGACGGAATGACGGATTTCTTCCTTTATTCCTCTCAAAAAGTGGTCTGCCGGGAAGGTGGTTGTCCGTCAGGTAAAACCTGCAACGTGAAGTGTGCAGTGTTCAATGTGGATCCGCGCAAACACTGGCTGAGCGTCAAAGCTCTGCCGGTGTCTTGGCTATCCCATGAGATTGCCACCTTTTCTCTCAGGGGAAGTTCTGACTTCGACTGACTGAAACCTTCTGTTGCCGAGGAACTCGCATATTTTATGAAGCCAATTTTTAGCAGGGGTCCTTCCCTGCAACTGCGACTTTTTTTGGCTATTCTTACGGCCATTATCCTGATTGTTGCCGACAGTAAAATAGGTACGTTTGTTAAAATCCGCACCTATATGGATACTGCCGTCAGTCCCTTCTATTTTTTGTCAAATGCCCCGCGTGAATTCTTAGATCAGGTTTCCTCGACGTTTGCGACGCGCGGCCAGCTTGAACTGGAAAACCGTGCTTTGCGTCAGGAATTGTTGCTGAAAAACAGCGATCTGATGCTGCTTGGCCAATACAAACAAGAGAATGCCCGTCTGCGTGAACTGCTGGGTTCGCCGTTGCGTCAGGACGAGCACAAAATGGTGACGCAGGTTCTGTCCACCAGCAATGATCCTTACAGCGATCAGGTGGTGATCGACAAAGGCAGCAACAATGGCGTGTATATCGGGCAGCCGGTCATCAGCGATAAAGGTGTTGTCGGCCAGGTCGTTGCCGTTGCCGCACTGACCAGCCGCGTTCTGCTGATTTGTGACGCTTCCCATGCGTTGCCGATTCAGGTGCTGCGCAATGACATCCGCGTCATTGCTGCGGGCAGCGGTTGTGCTGACGATCTGCAACTTGAACATCTGCCAAGCAATACCGACATTCGTGTTGGCGACGTGCTGGTGACGTCCGGTCTGGGCGGTCGTTTCCCGGAAGGCTATCCGGTTGGCGTCGTGTCTTCGGTGAAAGTCGATAATCAGCGTGCTTATACCGTCATTCAGGCGCGCCCGACGGCAGGTCTGCAACGTCTGCGTTATCTGCTGTTGTTATGGGGTTCTGATCGCAACGGCGAGCATCCGTTACCGCCTGATGAAGTTCATCGCGTCGCCAATGAACGCCTGATGCAAATGATGCCTCAGGTATTGCCACCACCGGGTGATATGGGTCCTCCGGCGCCGCTTCCGGCACCTGCAACAGGCACTGTGACCACTCCAGTCAGCACCACGCCTGCGCAGGGAGCACGGCAATGAACAGTTACCGGAGCCACGGACGCTGGATTATTTGGCTATCCTTTGTCATAGCCATGTTGTTGCAGGTCATGCCGTGGCCTGAACAAATCTATATGTTCCGGCCCTCCTGGCTGTTGCTGATCCTGATCTACTGGGTGATGGCTTTACCGCATCGCGTCAACGTTGGCACCGGTTTTATTGTCGGTTTCATCATGGATTTGATCCTCGGTTCCACGCTGGGCATTCGTGCGCTGGCGTTTGCCATCACCGCCTATGTGGTCGCGTTCAAATTCCAGTTGTTCCGCAATCTGGCACTCTGGCAGCAAGCGCTGATTGTCATGGTGCTGTCGCTGGCGGTGGACGTCATGGTGTTCTGGGGACAATTTATGGTGGTCAACGTGTCGTTCCGCCCCGAAGTTTTCTGGAGCAGTGTGGTTGACGGCATTTTGTGGCCGTGGCTGTTCCTGCTGATGCGCAAAATTCGCCGTCAGTTTGCTGTTCAATGAGGATGTTATGACCGCACTTTATCTCGCTTCCGGTTCGCCACGCCGTCGTGAATTGCTGGCTTTACTGGATCTGCCCTTTGAGCGTCTGATCACCGACGTAGCGGAAGAACGCCAGCAGGATGAGGCACCCGACGCTTACGTTTTGCGTCTGGCGAAAGATAAAGCGCGGGCCGGTGTGGCGGTTGCAGATGAGGATCTTCCTGTTCTGGGCGCCGACACCATTGTGGTTCTCGACGGTAAAGTGTTGGAAAAGCCGCGCGACGAATCGCAAGCCGCTGTTATGCTTACTGCATTGTCTGGCAGACAACATCAGGTGATGACCGCCGTCGCTTTTGCTGACCGGCGTGATTGCCTCAGTACGTTGGTTGTGACCGATGTCACCTTCCGTTCACTATCCGCCGATGACATTGCACACTATATTCTGAGCGGTGAGCCCATGGATAAAGCGGGCGCTTACGGTATTCAGGGAAAGGGCGGTTGTTTCGTCCGTGAAATTCGCGGCAGTTACTATGCAGTGGTGGGGCTTCCTCTGGTGGAAACCCAGGAACTGCTCAATGAATTTGCTGCCTTACGCGAGCTTAGGAGAAAACATGACAGCTGAATTACTGGTCAATGTCACCCCGTCCGAGACACGCGTGGCCTACATCGACGGTGGCATTCTGCAGGAAATCCATATTGAGCGCGAAACCAAGCGCGGGATTGCCGGCAATATTTATAAAGGACGTATCAGCCGCGTTTTGCCTGGAATGCAGGCGGCTTTTGTTGATATCGGCCTTGAAAAAGCAGCGTTTTTACACGCTTCAGACATCATGCCGCATACCGAATGCGTTGCCCGTGATGAGCAGAAAAATTTCAATGTGCGTGACATCGCAGAGCTGGTGCATCAGGGCCAGGATCTGATGGTGCAGGTGGTGAAAGATCCCCTCGGCACCAAAGGCGCGCGTCTGACTACCGACATCACGTTGCCTTCACGTTATCTGGTGTTTATGCCCGGAGCATCGCACGTTGGCGTCTCACAACGTATAGAAAGCGAAGCGGAACGCGATCGCCTCAAGCGCATCGTCTCTGAATATTGTGACGAGCACGGCGGCTACATTATCCGTACGGCGGCCGAAGGTGTGGGCGAAGAAGAACTTAAGCAGGATGCGGCTTATCTCAAGCGCCTGTGGACGAAGGTGATGGAGCGCAAACGTCGCAACAAAACCAAATACAAGCTGTATGGCGAACTGGCGCTGGCGCACCGTGTCCTGCGTGATTTTGCCGGTGAAGCGCTGGATCGTATTCGTGTCGATTCCCGCCTGACCTATGAATTGCTGGTCGAATTCACCAGCGAATACATGCCGGAAATGACCAGCAAGCTGGAACATTACAACGGCAAGCAGCCTATTTTCGATCTGTTCGATGTGGAAAATGAGATCCAGCGCGCCCTCGAGCGCAAGGTGGAACTTAAGTCTGGCGGCTACCTGATTATCGATCAGACTGAAGCCATGACGACGGTGGATATCAACACCGGCGCGTTTGTTGGCCATCGCAATCTGGAAGACACCATTTTCAACACCAATACCGAAGCGACACAGGCGATTGCCCGTCAGCTGCGGTTACGTAATCTGGGCGGCATTATCATCATCGACTTTATTGATATGTCGAATGAGGATCACCGCCGTCGCGTGTTGCACAGCCTCGAGCAGGCGCTGTCGAAAGACCGTGTGAAAACCGGTATTCACGGCTTCTCCGCGCTGGGACTGGTGGAAATGACCCGCAAACGCACCCGCGAAAGCGTCGAGCATGTTCTTTGCAGCGATTGTCCGACCTGTCATGCGCGCGGCACTGTGAAAACCGTCGAAACGGTTTGCTATGAAATATTGCGTGAAATCGTGCGCGTGCATCATGCGTATGATTCCGACCGCTTCCTGGTCTACGCCTCTGCGGCAGTGGGCGAAGCGCTGAAGGGCGAGGAATCCCATGCACTGGCTGAAGTCGAAATTTTCGTCGGCAAACAGGTCAAAGTGCAGGTGGAGCCGCTCTACAGTCAGGAGCAGTTCGACGTCGTGATGATGTGATCTGAGCCAACGTGCCAGACGCATCAAGAAGTTACAGGTTTCCATTGCCGTCTGTACGGGAGCGAACCCGCATGGAATGGAAAACAAGGAGAGAAGTTTGAGGCGACTGCCCGGTATTTTATTAACCACCAGCGCAACCCTTGTCGTGATAGTGGCTTTGGTGATCAGTGGCTTACGTCTGGCGTTGCCTCAGTTGAGCCGTTTCCAGAACCAGCTGGTCGCGAAAGTCGAATCTGCGACGGGCGTGCCGATCGAACTGTCACAGATCAGTGCCAGCTGGAAGACCTTTGGCCCGATCATGGAGGTCCGGGGCCTGCAGGTGACGTTGCCGGATTCCACCCTGAAGGTTCAGCGCATCACCCTGGCGCTGGATGTCTGGCAGTCGATGCTGCATCTGCGCTGGCAGTTCCGCGATCTCACTTTCTATAACATGCAGTTGGATCTGAACAGCACGCTGGGCGGAGACAACAATCAGGGCAATGGCCTCAAGCCAAACCGCATCAGCGATATTTTCCTTAAGCAGGTCGATCACTTCGATTTGCGCGACAGCCGTATTTCCTTCCTGACACCGTCCGGCCCGCGCGCCGAATTCGACATCCCGCAACTGACCTGGCTCAACACCCATAACCGCCACCGTGCGGAAGGCCAGCTGAGTCTGTCGAGTTTCAACGGTCAACATGGTGTGGTGCAGGTGCGTATGGATCTCAATGATTCCAACGGATTGCTCAACAACGGCAAGATTTACCTGCAAGCTGATGATATCGATATGAAGCCGTGGTTCAGCCGCTGGCTGCGCAGCAACACCGGCCTTGAGAGTGCCAATTTCAGTCTGGCGGCCTGGCTTACCGTGCGCAACGGCGATGTGTACGCCGGTGATGCGCTGCTGAAAACCGGTTCTGCGACCTGGAAAACCGGCGATGACCAACATCGTCTGGACGTGGATAACCTGACGCTGCACGGCAATCGTCAGGGGAATGGCTGGCAGCTTGGTACGAAGCAACTGAACATCAAAACGGACGGCGTGGCCTGGCCAAAAGGCACTCTGGACGCGCTGTACCTGCCGGAAAACAACGAATTCCTGGGCCCCTCGCAGGGTGAAGAGTTGCGTATTCGGGGTACCAATTTGCAACTGGAACGCCTTGGTCCGGTGATACCGACCTTCTCATTCCTGACGCCTGCTCTGCTCGAACGCTGGCAGGATCTGAAACCGTCGGGCAAGGTCGACAGCCTGGCGCTGGATATTCCTCTCAAACAACCCGAGCACACCCGCTTTATTGCTAACTGGCACGATGTCAGCTGGCAGCGTTGGGAATTATTGCCTGGCATCAATCATTTCAATGGCAGCCTGAAAGGCAGCGTCGCCGGCGGCCAGCTGAACGTCAAATTACAAGACAGCCAGTTGCCTTATGGTGAGATGTTCCGCGCGCCGCTGAACGTCAGTGCCGCAACCGGCTCATTCAACTGGACCAACGATAAAGACGGCTGGGCATTGTCCGGTAAAGACGTGGATGTCAAAGCAGACGCGCTGTGGGCGAAGGGCGACTTCCACTACAACCAGCCTGCGAACGGCGATCCGTGGCTGAGTATTCTGGCCGGTATCCGCCTGTACGACGCCGGTCAGGCGTGGCGTTACTTCCCCGAAAAGCTGATGGGCAAACATCTGGTGGATTATCTCACCGGTGCGATCCAGGCCGGGCAGGTGGATAACGCCACGCTGACCTTCAACGGCAATCCGCATCACTTCCCGTTCAAAAATAACGAAGGGCAGTTCCAGGTGTGGGTGCCGTTGCGCCACTCGACCTTCCAGTTCCAGCCTGAATGGCCCGCGCTGACCGATCTGGATATCGATCTCGATTTTCTGAACGACGGTTTGTTCATGAAAGCCGCGCACACCAAATTGGGCAACGTAGATGGCAACAACGTAGTTGCCAATATCCCGGATTACCTGAAAGAAAAGCTGTTTGTCGATTCTGATCTGCGCGGTTCCGGCAAAGATATCGGTGATTATTTCATGAACACGCCGCTGCACGACTCGCTCGGCAGCGCTTTGCAGGAGCTGCAAATCAGCGGCGAAGTGAATGGTCGCTTACATCTGGATATTCCGCTCGACGGCGAACTGGTTCGTGCTACCGGCGGCGTGACGCTCAAAGATAACAGCCTGCTGATCAAACCGCTGGAAAGCACCATCAGCCACCTCAGCGGGGAGTTCAGTTATGACAACGGGAATCTGCAAAGCAACAGAATGACCGGCAACTGGTTCGGGCAACCGATCAACGTGATGTTCAGTACGCAGGAACTGGCAGACGACTTTAAGATTCAGGTGGGTCTGGATGCGAACTGGCAGTTGTCTAAGTTGCCAGGGTTGCCTGCGGTGGCCGCCAGCAAAATTTCCGGCGGTACGCCGTGGAAGGCTGACGTCAATATTGCCCTGCCGCACAAAGGCACGCCGAATTATACCGTTGATGTGAATGCCGATCTGAAAGATGTAAGCAGTCACTTACCGGATCCTCTCGCTAAGAAAGCTGGCCATTCTATGCCGCTGCTGGTGAAGGTGAAAGGCGATTTGCACAGCTTCAATCTTGAAGGCGTGCTGGCCGGGAAAGATCATTTCAACAGCCGCTGGCTGCTGGGTAAACAGCTCAAACTGGACCGCGCCTCCTGGCAGGCGAACACCAAGAAAACACCGGCGTTGCCGCAAGACAGCAGCCTGACGCTTAACCTTCCGGCGCTGGACGGTGAAAGCTGGCTCGGACTCTTGTCGCCGGAGAAAGCGACGCAGGGCAGCGGCAGCAGTAAAATGGCCGGCTTCAGCTTCCCGCATGAAATTATCCTCACCACGCCGGCGCTGACGCTGGGCGGCCAGGTGTGGAATGACCTGACGCTGCGATCAACGCAGGGGCATCAGGGGCTGGCGATTGCCGCCAAAGGCAAGGAGATCGACGGCACGCTGAACATGAATGACACCGGCCCGTGGCTGGCAAACCTGCGCTACCTGTATTTCAATCCGCAATGGACGGTGGCAGACGTGTCGGAGAGCGGTAAACCGGCGTCGAACCCAACGGGCAATGACAAAATTTCCTTCGCCAGCTGGCCTGCGGTGCAACTGCGCTGCGAAGCCTGCTGGTTCCTCGGCCAGAATTTCCGCAAGGTGAACGCCGATGTGACCCCGCAGGGCGATCAGTTAATGCTGCGCAACGGCCTGATCGACACCGGTGTTGCACGACTGGACGTACAGGGCGACTGGAAACAGAACGATCAGGGCGAGAATACCGGCCTGAAAGGTAAACTGAGTGGTAAAAATATCGATCAGGCGATGTCATTCTTCGGTGTCACCACACCGCTGAAAGGTGCGCCTTTTGATGTGAATTTTGACCTGCACTGGAAATCTGTCCCCTGGAAACCGGATGTCAGCACGCTCAACGGCACGCTGAAAAACGAGCTCGGTAAAGGTGAAATCGCCGACGTTGGCGGTGGTCGCGCCGGGCAGTTACTGCGTCTGGTCAGCTTCGATGCGTTGCTGCGTAAGTTGCGCCTCGATTTCAGCGACACCTTCGGTCAGGGCTTCTATTTTGACTCGATCAAATCGACCGCCTGGATAAAAGACGGCACGCTGCATACCGATGATCTGCTGGTTGACGGCCTGGCGGCGGATATCGCCATCACCGGTAAGGTCAACTTTGTGAGTCAGAAACTGGATTTGGAAGCGGTCATCGCGCCGGAAATTTCAGCCACCGTCGGCGTGGCAACGGCGTTTGTGATAAACCCTGTGGTGGGCGTGGCCGTGTTTGCAGCCAGTAAAGTGCTGGCACCGCTGTGGAATAAAATTTCGCTGATCCGCTATCAGATCACCGGCACCATCGCGGAGCCGCGTATCAATGAAATTCTGCGTAAACCCGTCACCGCGCCGAAGGCTGCTGCCGCGCAGTAATCCCATTCAGGATGGCGGCAGGCAACCTTGTCCGGGCTGTGTTAGGCTGTTAATAACCTTGTAACAATGGATTGTCCGGCGCACTGAGCGACGCATTACGCTTGAGTCCGCCGGATTTTCGTCTAAAAGAGAGTGAACATCTATGAGTCTGGCCTTAGTCAGTGAGCAGTTACTAACTGCCAATAATCTGAGTCATCAGGATCTGTTTTCCGTTTTGGGCCAGTTGTCAGAACGTCGCCTCGATTACGCCGATCTCTTTTTCCAGTCCAGCTTCCATGAAGCCTGGGTAATCGAAGACAGCATCATCAAAGACGGTTCTTACAATATCGATCAGGGCGTGGGCGTGCGTGCCATCAGCGGCGAGAAGACCGGTTTCGCTTATGCCGACCAGATCACCCTCAATGCCTTAAATCAAAGCGCCACCGCTGCGCGCAGCATTGTCCGCGAACAGGGCAATGGCAAAACGCGCACGCTGGGCGAAGTGGCCTACCCGCCCCTGTACTCCGCGCTGGATCCGCTGCAAAGCCTGCCGCGTGAAGCGAAAATTGAGCTTTTGCATCGCGTGGACAAAATCGCCCGCGCTGCGGATAAACGTGTGCAGGAAGTCAGCGCCAGCATTACCGGTGTGTATGAAACGGTGCTGGTGGCCGCCACTGACGGTACGCTGGCGGCAGATATCCGTCCGCTGGTTCGCCTGTCCGTGAGCGTGCTGGTCGAGCAGGATGGCCGCCGTGAACGCGGCTCCAGCGGCGGCGGTGCGCGCGTCGGTTATGATTATTTCCTCGAAACGGTTAACGGTGAAGTGCGCGCCGAAGCGTTCGCGCGTGACGCAGTGCGTATGGCATTGCTCAATCTGACCGCTGTCGCCGCCCCTGCGGGTGGGATGCCGGTGGTTCTGGGCGCAGGCTGGCCGGGCGTGCTGTTGCACGAAGCGGTCGGACACGGCCTGGAAGGTGATTTCAACCGTCGCGGAACGTCCGTCTTTAGCGGTCAGATGGGTAAACTGGTGGCGTCCGAACTGTGTACCGTCGTCGATGACGGTACTATGCACGGCCTGCGCGGTTCACTGGCGATTGACGATGAAGGCGTGCCGGGCCAGTACAACGTGTTGATCGAAAACGGTGTGCTGAAAGGTTACATGCAGGACAAACTGAATGCGCGCCTGATGGGCGTAGCGCCGACCGGTAATGGCCGTCGTGAGTCGTATGCGCACCTGCCGATGCCACGCATGACCAACACCTACATGCTTGCAGGAAAATCTACGCCGGAAGAGATTATCAGCAGCGTCGAATACGGCCTGTATGCGCCGAACTTCGGCGGTGGTCAGGTGGATATCACGTCCGGCAAGTTCGTGTTCTCAACGTCCGAAGCGTATCTGATTGAAAATGGTCGCATCACTAAACCGGTGAAAGGCGCGACGCTGATCGGGTCGGGTATCGAAGCGATGCAGCAGATTTCCATGGTAGGTAACGATCTGGCGCTCGATAAAGGCGTCGGTGTGTGTGGCAAAGAAGGCCAGAGCCTGCCGGTCGGGGTTGGTCAGCCAACCCTGAAACTGGATAATCTGACGGTGGGCGGTACCGCTTAAGTTTTGTTTTAGCCTCCCCTGATCAGGGGAGGTTTACCCCCACGTCGTACCCTTTTTCCCCTGCCTGTAGCCCTGATACACCTTACTGACCTGTTTGAAGTAATCCGTCAGATAGTTAATGCATACCTGCACTTTCAGCGGCAATTTGTCTTTTTCGGTATACAGCGCGTAAACCGGGCGAGGATCTGACTGGTAGCTGCGGAACAAAATCTCCACTTCCCCGGCATTGATTTCTTCGATGATCCACATCAGCGGCACATAAGCGATACCCACCCCGGCTTTCAGCCAGCGGATCATCGTTTGCGAATCATTGGTGACGAAACGCCCCTGCGGATTGATCCGGGTGGTAATTCCCTCGGGCGCGATCAGTTCAAACTCGCTGTCGGGGCGCACGCTGTATTCCAGCCATGAGAAATTCACCATATCCGCCGGTTTTTCCGGCGTGCCGTGCTGAGCCAGATAGCTGCGCGCGGCACACACCACCATGGGCATCGAGCCGAGTTTTGTGGAGAACAGGCTGGAATCCTGCAACGCCCCGACGCGGATCACCAGGTCTAAGCCGTCGGCGATCAGATCCGGCGCCGGAATGCCGGTGACCAGATTAACTGTCAGGCCGGGATATTCACTGAGCATCTCGGCAGTCATGGCAGCAAGAACATTTTGTGCCATTGTCGATGAGCTGCCGATGCGCAACGTGCCGGTGGGTGTGTTGTTGAAGGCGTATAATTGCTCATGCACTTCGCGCACGTCTTGCAGCATTTTCCGGCAGCCCTGATAGTAAATCTTTCCGGCTTCAGTCAGGCCAATGCTGCGTGTGCTTCGGTTTAGCAATTTGATTTGTAAGTCATTTTCAAGTTTTGAAATCGTCTGGCTGATGGCGGAAACGCTCATGTCGAGACGTCGTGCCGCCGCGGTAAATGAGCCGCTTTCAACCACCTGGGCGAAAATTGACATACGCTTTAATCGGTCCATTGTTAATCCTGGCTTAAAAGTGATTTAGATCACCTAACGTTGATCACTTGATAATAAGCAGGCTAATATACTCTCCCGGGCGATAACCATCAGGTCGCATTTTCCTGACGGCTTACCTTCGCACACTTCCCTGGCAACCCCACAGTTTTCGTCGTCACTTCCCGTGAAGATTTATCTCCGGGTTTGTGAGCTGTTGCCTAAAATAATGAATAATGTGTGCGCGGGGCTCACCACACCTTTCTCTGGTCATACTGCCCGTCGTCATAATGTAAGGAATTTTTGATGAGTTTGCTTCCGGTAATGGTGATTTTCGGATTGTCGTTTCCCCCGGTGTTTTTTGAAATACTGCTGGCGCTGGTCGTGTTTTTCCTGCTGCGACGCGTCTTGCAGCCCACCGGGATCTACGACTTTGTCTGGCACCCGGCGTTGTTCAACACAGCATTGTATTGCTGTCTTTTCTACCTGATCTCCTGCATGTTCGTCTGAGGGCGTTGTGAAAAATTTCTCTATAAAAATAATACGTTATGCAATTACGCTGATCCTTGTCGTTCTGGCTGTCATCGCTATTTTCAAAGCCTGGGCGTTCTACACGGAATCACCGTGGACCCGTGATGCAAAATTTACCGCCGACGTCGTCTCTATCGCGCCCGACGTGACCGGCCTGATTACCGATGTCCCGATCACGGACAACCAGCTGGTGAAGAAGGGGCAAATTCTGTTCAAAATCGACCAGCCGCGTTATCAGCAGGCGCTGGACGAAGCGAGCGCTGACGTGGCGTATTATCAGGCACTGGCCGCCGAGAAAAGACGCGAAGCCGGACGCCGCGTGAAACTGGGCGTGCAGGCGATGTCGCAGGAAGAGATAGACCAGGCGAATAATGTTCTGCAAACCGCCCAGCATCAGCTGGCGAAGGCTCAGGCAGCACGTGATCTGGCGGTGCTCGATTTACAGCGCACCGTGGTGGTGGCTCCGGCAGATGGCTGGGTGACTAACCTTACCGTGCATCCGGGGAACTACATCAACCGTGGTTCTACGGCCGTGGCGTTAGTGAAGAAAAACTCCTTCTACATTCTGGCTTATCTGGAAGAAACCAAACTGTCCGGCCTGAGCAAGGGCGATCGCGTGGAAATTACGCCGCTCGGCAGCAACCGCATCATGCACGGCAGGGTCGACAGCGTGGCAGCAGCGGTCACCAACAGCTCTTCTTCTGCGGCGACTAACGGTCTGGCGACCATCGACAGTAATCTCGAATGGGTGCGTCTGGCGCAGCGCGTGCCGGTGAAAATCGTGCTTGATGATGCCGACCAGCAACATCCGTACCCGGCCGGGACAACGGCGACCGTTGTGATCACCGGCAGCCACGACCGTCAGCAGAATGAAGGTTCTCCGTTCCGCCGTCTGTTACATCGCCTGAGAGAGTTTGGCTAAGGCCGGAAAATGAATAGTGTACTTATCCCACGCGTGCGTTTTGCATTTAAGCTGACGTTCGCGATCCTCGGCGCGCTTGTGCTCGGGTTCTATCTGCAACTCGAAACCCCGCGCTGGTCGGCCATGACCGCCGCCATCGTGACCTCCGGCCCGGCGCTGGCCGCCGGCGGTGAGCCGTTCGCCGGGGCAATCCGCCACCGTGGTTTTCTGCGGGTGATCGGCACCTTTATCGGCTGTATTGCTGCACTGGTGATTGTGATTGCCACGGCGCGCGCGCCGGTAGTGATGCTGTTGTTGTGCTGTATCTGGGCGGGTGTCTGCACCTGGTGGTCATCGCTGGTGCGCATCGAGAACTCGTATGCGCTGGGTCTGGCGGGTTATACGGCACTGATTATCGTCGTGACTTCCGCGTCGGCGCCGTTGCAAACGCCGCAGTTTGCGGTGGAGCGGTGCAGTGAAATCGTCCTTGGGATTTGTTGCGCCATCGTCGCTGACTTACTGTTTTCTCCCCGTTCTATCAAAAAAGATATCGACCGCGCTGTCAGCCAGCTGATGCTCGATCAGTTCGCGCTGATGCGGATTTGCGTGAACAACGCCTCGAAAGAAGACATTGATAAATCGTGGAATAATCTGGTGAAGAGCACCACGGCGCTGAACGGTATGCGCAGCAGCCTGATGATGGAGTCGTCACGCTGGCAGCGCTGCAACCGGCGTCTGAAAGCGCTGCACAGCACGTCGCTGAGCATGATCACTCAGGCCTGCGAAACCTATCTGATCCTGCAAGGCACGCCGGAACGGTTATCGCCGGAACTGAAAATGATGTTCGATGAACCGGCGGAGACGGTGGCAGATGTTCACCGCCGGATGAAACAATTACGGCAGGCCATCACCGGCTCGCACAGTGATAACGTCCTGATAACCCTGAGCGCCTGGACCGGTGCGGGCACCCGCGCGCTGTTGCTGATGAAAGGCATCCAGACCAACAGCAGTATCAGCACCATTGAAAGCGGCGTGCTCGATGGCGAAGTGGTGGTGCGCCCTGTGTCGGCAGAGCGCCATCATGCGATGATCAACGGTCTGCGAACGTTCACTGCCACCGCTATCGGCTGCCTGATGTGGCTGTGGACCGGCTGGACCTCGGCCAGCGGCTGCGTGATTATCATCGCCGTCGTGACCTCGCTGGCGATGCGTACCCCTAACCCAAAAGGGATGGCGATGGATTTCATCGTCGGTATGCTGCTGGCTATTCCGGTGGGTTCGATGATGTTTATGCTGATCATGCCCGCCACGCAGCAAAGTCTGTTCCTGCTGTGTCTGATGCTGGGGATTTTCACCTTCTTCATCGGTATCGAAGTGACCAAGCGCCGCCTCGGTATGCTCGGGTTGCTGGCGGGCACCATCAATATTCTGGTGCTCAGTAACCCGATGAAATTTAACGTTACTGCGTTTCTGGATAGCGCGATGGGGCAGGCCATTGGGACGGTGATTGCGATGGCGGTGTTGCTGATTATTCGCGATAAATCGCGCGAAAAAACGGGCCGTACCTTGCTCAACCGCTTCATGAGCAGCGCGGTGTCGGCACTGACCACCAAGGCTTATCGCCGCCGCGAAAACCATCTTCCGGCGCTCTATCATCAGCTCAACCAACTGCTGGTGATGTTCCCGAATGACATCGGTAAATACCGTCTGGCGCTGATGCTGATTATCGCGCATCAGCGGATGAAGATGGCGGAAGTGCCAGTGAACGATGAACTGTCGGCATTCCATAAGAAAATCCGTAATACGGCAGACCACGTGGTGTCGTCATCGGGCGAAGGGAAACGGACGTATTATTATCAGCGTCTGCTGAAAGAGCTGGGCGAGTATCAGGAAAAACTGGTCGAGTACGATGCGCCGCTTAAAGTCACCGAACCGGTTCGTCGCCTGACTGACATGCTGCACCGCTATCAGCATTCATTCCTGGCATAAGCCGATAGTTACCGGCGTAAAGACCACAGGGCCGATGCGGTAACGCACCGGCCTTTTTTATTAATCACGTTCTGAGGTCACAAAGGCGTGGCGATCTTGCGGGCTGATGGCACGCATCACGCGGCAAGGCACGCCCACCGCGACCACGTTGGCAGGAATGGATTTCGTCACCACGCTGCCCGCACCAATCACGCTGTTACGGCCAATCGTCACCCCCGGATTGACTATCACCCCCGCGCCCAGCCAGACGTTGTCTTCAATAACGATAGGCTGCGAGAACTGTTGCCCGGTGATGCGGATGTCCGGGTCGATCGGGTGCCCGGCGGTGGCGAGCGTCACGTTCGGCGCGAACATCACGTTATCGCCGATGGTCACGGTGGCGTCATCCACCAGGGTCAGATTGAAGTTGGCGTAGAAGTTTTTACCGATGTGAGTGTGTGTGCCGTAAGCGACGCGCAACGGCGGCTCAATCCAGCCGTTCTCGCCCAGGCTGCCCATGATGTCTTTGAGCATCCGCTGGCGTGTCTCTTCTTCTGACGGGCGGGTCAGATTGTAATCGTACACCCGCTCTTTTCCCGCGCGGCGTTCCTCCGGCAAGCCTTCGCCCATGTCCGTATACAGCTCACCGATGTTCATTTTTATGCGTGTCGACATCCCTTTTTCCTTAATCAATGGGTGATTCATCACGCAGTTTACTGACCGGCTATGACGTTGTGAACGTGTGACATTCGACTTTGCGACCTGTGTCTCTCAGTGCTGTCTGAGAGACGCTTCCTCTTAAGCCGCTATACTTATTGCTATTCACTGCTTTAAACGGCGCACGTCAGGAGGATTTACCATGTCTGCCCAATACCAAAAACTGTCCAAACATCCTTTATTTAAGACCGGCTATTTCACCGGCGGGAAATGGCACGAGGCGAAAACGACGTTTGATGTGCGGGATCCGGCCACGGGAGAGATCGTCGCCAAAGTGGCGAAAGCCGGAAAAGCGGAAACCGAAGCAGCGATCAAGGCCGCCAGCGAGGCTTTCCCTGCGTGGAGAAAAACCACGGCCAAAGCGCGTTCTGAAATTTTGTACCGCTGGTATCAGCTGATGCTGGAGAACAAACAGTTTCTCGGCGAGCTGATGGTGGCGGAGCAGGGTAAGCCGCTGAAAGAGGCGCTGGGCGAAGTCGATTACGCCGCCAGCTATCTGCAGTGGTTCAGTGAGGAAGCCAAGCGCGCCAACGGCGAAATCATCCCTCCGGCGAAATCCGGTTCACGTATTCTGGCAACCCGCGAACCGGTCGGCGTGGTGGCGGCGATCACCCCGTGGAATTTCCCGCTGGCGATGCTGACCCGCAAACTCGGCCCTGCGCTGGCAGCAGGGTGTACCGGTCTTATCAAGCCGGCCAATAACACACCGCTCTCGGCCTTCGCCCTGCTGCAACTGGCGAAAGACGCCGGTGTACCGGACGGCGTGATCAACGGCGTGGCCGGTGATACCCATGCCATCAGCGATGCGATCATGGCCAGCGACAAAGTGCGCAAAGTCTCCTTTACCGGTTCGACGGAAGTGGGCAAAACGCTGGTGCGCAACAGCGCCGATACGATGAAAAAAGTGTCGATGGAGCTGGGCGGTAACGCGCCTTATATCGTGTTTGACGACGCCGATCTCGAGGCTGCCGTGAAAGGGGCCGTCACCTGTAAATTCCGAAACACCGGGCAGGTATGCGTTTGTATCAACCGCATCTACGTGCAGGACGGCGTTTACGATGCTTTCGTGACGCGTCTGGTGGAAGAAGTCCGCAAACTGAAGGTCGGCAACGGCATGGACGACGGCGTTATCGTCGGGCCGCTTATAGACATCAAAGGGCTGGAGAAAGTGGAAGACCACGTCAAAGATGCGCTGGAGAAGGGCGGGCGTCTGATGGAAGGCGGCGAGCGTCATAAACTCGGCGGTAACTTCTTCCAGCCGACGGTGATTGCTGATGCCACCGACGACATGAAAGTGGCGCAGGAAGAAACCTTCGGCCCGCTTGCCGCCTGTTTCCGTTTCAAAACGGAAGAAGAAGTGATTAAGCGCGCCAACGACACGCCTTTCGGGCTGGCGGCGTATTTCTACAGCCAGAATCTGCAACGTATTTTCCGCGTCGCGGACGCCATTGAAAGCGGCATGATTGGCGTGAATGAATGCGCGATTTCCAACGAAGCGGCACCGTTTGGCGGCGTGAAAGAATCCGGGCTGGGACGTGAAGGATCGGTGCTGGGGCTGGAAGAGTATTTGCAGGTGAAAACGTTACATTTAGGAAATCTATAAGTCGTCTTTTCAGAAAGACGCTTTTAGTTAACAATAATCAGTAGCAAACAAAGGGCCGGAAACGGTGCTTTCCGGCAAAGCACAAAGGACGTCAATGAAGGTATTTAACGGGCTGCGTTCGCGCACGCTGATGGCGGCGGCGGTGATGTTGGGGCTGTCGGGCATGGCCGGGCAGGCTGTCGCAAAATCGACATACAATCAGGGCACAATCGTGTCAGGCACCGACGAGAAAACGGTGGTCAGCTATGTGCGTCAACACCAGCGTCTGCCGGACAATTACATCACCAAGAAAAAAGCCCGCGAAGCCGGCTGGGACGCACGTGCCGGGAATTTATGCGATGTGCTGCCGGGCAAAGCCATTGGCGGCGACCGTTTCTCTAACCGGGAAGGGCGTTTACCGGCGGCCAGCAAACGGGTGTGGCGTGAGGCGGATATCAACTATCGCTGCGGACGTCGTGGCGCTGACCGGTTGCTGTTTGCCAGCGACGGTCTGATTTACGTCAGCCGCGACCATTATCAACATTTTGTTCGGGTGGAGTAATGTCGATGAAAAAAGTGAGCTTCGATTTTAATCACATCCCGGATTTACCCGCATTCTATCGCGAGTTTGTCCGTCAGTTTTCCCTGACCGACAGCTTCGGCGCGAATCTGGATGCACTATGGGATGAAGTAACGGGCGGGATCGCACTGCCGGTTGAAGTGGATTTCATCAACCTGAATGCCAGCCGTAAACGGCGGTTCGGTGCACTGATTTTGCTGTTTGAAGAGGCGGAAGAAGAGCTGGAAGGTAAGCTGCGGCTGAATCAGGTCGATAAACCTGTTGCGAAAGCCAAAGTCTGAAAAGAAAAACCCGCCATCAAAGCGGGTTTTTGTTTTTTATTCCTGGCCTTCAGCCAGTTCGCGTAGATACTGGAAAATCTGGCGGTAAGATTTCGGCGGCTTGTTGGTCGCTTTCTCTTTTTGCGCATTGCGGATGAGGGCGCGCAGTTGCTGACGGTCAGCGGTCGGGTATAAATCCAGCACCGTTGGCACCGCATCATCACCTTCTTCGACCAGACGGTCACGCAGCATTTCCAGTTTATGGAACAGCGAAACCTGCTGGTTGTGGCGGTTTTTCAGTTTATCCAGCGCAGTTTCAATCGGTTCAACGTCGCGCGAGCGCAGCATTTTACCGATCAGCTGAAGCTGGCGGCGACGGCCTTCTTTCTTGATTTTCTGCGCTAAATCGATAGCGGCGCGCAGATCTTCGTCCAGTGGCAGTTTATCGAGGGAGTTTTTACCCAGATCCACCATTTCTGCACCGAGATCTTTCAGCGCCTCGGCGTCACGTTTGATTTCACTTTTACTGACCCAGATGATCTCATCATCTTCATCGTTCTCATTATTCTCGGGAACGTCATCGAGCCAGTCGTCAATTTTCTTTGTCATGGGCGCTTCCTCTTAACGAGGTAATCCTGTCAGTTTGATTGTGCTTTATTGCTTCGGCGGCATTATGCCACAGAGATGGCTATTCTGTTGCAACTTCGGTCTGATCAACGCCGCACGCAATGCGAAATTATGGCGAGTCTCTGTTAGACTCAAAAGTATAAGTTTCTCTGTCTCAGTGTAGAACAATCCCTTTTATCTCATAAGCGATGGCATGCCGATGAACGTAGTGAATCAAGTTGCGCAGCAGCGTAAAACTCTCGAACAAGCCGTATCTCAGGCTCTGGAACTGGCAAAAGCGGGTTCAGATGCTGCAGAAGTGGCGGTCAGTAAAACCACCGGTATCGGCGTCAGTACACGTTTTGGTGAAGTCGAGAACGTTGAGTTCAACAGCGACGGCGCATTGGGCATCACCGTTTATTATCAGAACCGTAAAGGCAGCGCGTCTTCTACCGATCTCAGCCCGGACGCCATTTCCCGCACCGTGCAGGCCGCGCTGGATATCGCCCGTTACACGTCGCCGGATCCGTTCGCAGGCGTGGCCGACAAAGAGATGCTGGCGTTTGATGCGCCGGATCTGGATTTATTCCACCCGGAAGAGCTGGATCCCGATCGCAGTATCGAACTGGCAGCCCGTGCAGAACAGGCCGCGCTGAAAGCCGACAAACGCATCACCAACACCGAAGGCGGCAGTTTCAACAGCCATTACGGCATCCGCGTATTCGGCAACAGCCACGGCATGTTGCAAAGTTACTGCTCGACGCGTCATTCGATTTCCGCCTCAGTAATTGCTGAACACGAAGGCGACATGGAACGCGATTACGCCTATTCCATTGCCCGCAAAATGAGTGACCTGAAAGATCCGGAATGGGTCGGTGCGGAGTGCGCTCGCCGCACGCTTTCGCGTCTGGCACCGCGTAAATTACCCACCATGCATGCTCCGGTGCTGTTCGCCTCCGAAGTGGCGACCGGTTTGTTCGGCCATCTGGTGGGCGCGATCAGCGGTGGCAGCATTTACCGTAAATCGTCCTTCCTGCTCGACAGCTTAGGTGAGCAGATCCTGCCAGAGTGGCTGACGATTGAAGAGCACCCGCATCTGTTGCAGGGCCTGGCATCCACGCCGTTCGACAGTGAAGGTGTGCGCACGCAGCGTCGCGATATCGTCAAAGACGGCGTACTGCAAACCTGGCTGATGACCTGTTATTCCGCCCGCAAGCTCGGCCTGCAAACCACCGGCCACGCAGGCGGCATCCACAACTGGCGCATTGCCGGTCAGGGTGATGACTTCGCCGGTATGTTGCGTAAGCTCGACAAAGGTCTGGTCGTCACAGAGCTGATGGGCCAGGGCGTCAGCGGCGTCACCGGTGACTATTCGCGCGGTGCAGCCGGTTTCTGGGTCGAGAACGGTGAGATTCAATATCCGGTGAGCGAAATCACCATTGCCGGCAATCTGAAAGACATGTGGCGCAATATGGTCGCCATCGGCAGCGATATCGAAACCCGTAGCAATATCCAGTGTGGTTCCGTGCTGTTACCGGCAATGAAAATCGCCGGCGAATAACCCTCCCCAAAGCAGCGGTCGCCCGACCGCTGCCTCAATTCTTTACAAAAAATTCATCCCGTTTTCCTCTCTCTCAGCCTATTTTTATAAAGCCTTACAAGCAATGTCGTTTTATTAAACAAATAAATAACAATAGAGAGAAAGATCATGCGTAAACAACTGATGGCGTTAGCGGTGTTAGCCATGCTGGGAAGCAGCACGGCAGTTCTGGCAGCAGATTTAGAAACGGACATGGACACGATTGCCGATAACTACGGCAAAGTGCTGAAAACCAACGATCAGGCCGAACTGACCACGGGTCTGGCAAACATGAAAGCGGCTGCCGAAGACGCAAAAAAAGCCACGCCGCCGAAACTGAAAGGCAAAGCGCCGGACAGCCCGGAAATGCAGGATTACCATAAAGGCATGGATACGCTGATCGGCCAGATTGATAAGGCATCTGAACTGGCGAAAGCCGGTAAAGTGGATGAAGCGAAGAAAGAAGCGGAAGGGTTTAAAGCGACCCGGAACGAGAATCACAAGAAGTTTAAATAGGCAGATGGCCGCTGCTTAGGCGGCTACTCAACGGTTTACAGCGGTGAAAATTTCGGTTTCTCAATCGCGGTGATCACACGGCCACTTGCGCCGAAACCGACCAAAGAGGGCTAAGACGAGCCCTCTTTGGGATCTCCACGTCGTAAACTGCGCGCTCCGCTTCAGGTATCACAGCGACAGGCTGGAAATCTTGCCGCTACGCGGTGCCTTCTCCCGGGTTTCGAGCCTCTGGTCTCGAACCTCTCGCTCAGCAAGCTCCCTGAATCGCCCGCACGATCTTAAATTCAAATTCAAATTCAAAACCAATCTGCTTTTGATTGAGAGGCTGTAGCCGCATTCAAAAATCACGCCGAAGGGAGAGGTGGAAAACCGCGCGTCTGTATGCGCGGGTTGTAACCCGACCGTAGGGCACCGCGCAGCGGCGGGATTTTGCGGCGATCACTGCGGCACCTGAAACATAGCCAGCGAGCGAAGCGCGTGTTGAAAAAGCGGGGAGAGATCCAAGAGAGGGAAAGCACTTCCCTCTCTTGGTCGGTTTCGGCGCTGCGAGTTAAGCGATCACCGCACGTGAGAAACCGAAACTTTCACAGTATTCATTGAGGCCGAGATGGCAGCGGCTTCTGCAAAAAAAACCTTAACTTCTCAGTTCCCCTGCCGCTTCCGGCTGAAACAACAACTCCAGCACTTCGATGCGGCTGTTCTCGCCATTGGGCATTTCCCACGTGATGCTTCCGCCGACGCGCAGGCCGAGCAGCGCAGCGCCCAGCGGAGCCATCACCGACAACTGTTCGTTGCTGTCTTTCAGCGCCGCCGGATACACCAGCGTGCGGATGTGTTCTTCGCCGTCTTTACCTTCTGTGAAGCGCACCTTACTGTTCATCGTGACCACGTCGGCAGGGATTTGCTCGGGCGGCAAAATCTCAGCGCGATCCAACTCTTCATTCAGGGCGTCGGCGACCGGGCTGCTGGCAAACGCAGGTTGTGCCAGCAGTGTGTCCAGGCGTTCTGCGTCAAGTTCATTGATGATCAGTGTCGGTTTACTCATAACATTCTCCGTGGTTCCTTTTGCATCACCCGCTTCATGCGAGTGGGGTGCCGGTCGGCAAAAAATAACACCCCCGCGGGTGAGCGCAGGGGTGTCGGTGATTTGCATGTGTTCTTTGATACTAGGCACTCTTCAGCAGAAATGAAAGCGCTGTGAGGGAATTAATCCGCATTGCGAAAATTCCGATTACCAGTGAAATACGCTGCTACACCCTGCAATATTCAGTGATATGACGACTTAACTTTTCGTTTTGCGAATTGGATCCGCTCAGGGCATCGTATTTCCACTTCGAACTGGAAAAAGACCCTCTACACAGGAAATCTGTGCGGGGTTAGGGTAAAGACAGAAGAAATAAACGGCTGAAATAGTGAGTCAGGCAAGGAGAGAGGTAAACGCGAGTGAATAACGCAAGCGCATCTGTGAAGGGAACCGGGCGGATTGAATTGAAAGATGCTGCGGCGAAAACAGAGCAAGTTTTAAAAGATATTCAGAGGATGCAAAGTGCGAAGAATATCTACACCACAGATGTTCAGTTGCAGATGTTAACGTCACACGTGAAAGCCATGGTATTACGCTCAATTACCGGCGAACCGTTACCTGACGTTGAAAAAGAGTTATTTGATGAAATCTCTGCCGAGTCCATGCAAATGGCAGAAGAGGTCGTCAGCGAGTTCGGAAATTTACCGATTGAGGAAGCCTATCTGCTCTCGGTGCATTTTGAAGTCGCAAGAGACAATGAGCCGAAATAATATTTTTACTGAACGTTAAGCGAATTAATTAATCCGGAGAAGTGAATTATGGGACAAGTATTAGTTGTGATCGGCGACCGTTTAGGTAAAGGCCAGAAAGTGGCGGCAGGCGTGGAAGCGGCTGGCGGAAGAGCCATTGTTGTCCCAGGCATGGCAGCAGATATGAAACTCGGCGACGTGATGAAAGCAGAAGGGGCCAGCTTAGGTATTTCTTTCTGTGGCAGTGGCGGCGCAGGTGCGATTACCGCACAAAACAAATACGGATATAAAGCCAAATACGGGATGCGCTCAGTGGATGAAGGCGTCACGGCAATTAACGAAGGCTGTTTAGTATTAGGGTTCGGATTTATGGATAAGGAAGAGCTGGGTCAGCGTCTGGTTGAAGCTTATAACAAGAAGTATGGTCAGGCGTAATGAAGCAACAATTAACCACGACAGTTCGGGTTGAAGGAAAGGGCGAAAATAAGGCTGCCGCCTTTTCTTCCGCGCTGAGTCAGGTGCAGAGAACGGTTCTCAAATCTTCGGCGAATAATGTCTTGCTGCGCATTGAACCGCAGGACGTCAAGGTAATAAAAGCAGAAGAGTCCGTTAAAAGAGAAAAGTTTCTGTTCTTTTTTCTGGCCAGGGAAAGAAAGAGTTATTACGTGGCGTTAGACATTACCGTCAACCTGACTGTTATTAATACGGAACAGGTAGTTTTTGTCACGAAATAAAAACGTTAGCTATAAATGACAAGGATATACTGATGTTTTTAATTATTTTATTTAAGTCGCTTATTATCGGCGGACTGGTTGGCGTGGGCGTAGGTGCGGGTGCCGCACGTATGTTCCATGCGCCTACCGTGCAAGGGATGGGGGCTTTTCGTACGCTTGGGGAATTAAACTCCTGCGAAGGCGATCCGGCTTCGCATTTCTCATTTGGTCTGGGCTTCTTCTTTAACGCCTGGGCATCTTCCGTTGCGGCAGGTTCTTTCACACAGGACGTTGACCACCGCATCATTCCTCACTGGGCGACCGCGGCGCTGATGTTCAAAAACCGCAATGTCGCTGAAACCATGCATGACCCACGCAAGATGGCGATTGCCGGCGGCATCATCGGCATGATTGTGGTGGCCTTCCTCAACACCACCGCGTCCGCCGTTCCTCCGGCGTTGCAGGTCACGGCAATTAAAGTGCTGGTGCCTGCGGCAAACCTGCTGGTGAACACTGTCATGCCGGTGATTTTCTGGCTGGCGGCGATTGATGCAGGGCGTCGTTCCGGTTTCTGGGCCACCATTTTTGGCGGTCTGGCGCAGATGATCATGGGTAACGCCGTACCGGGGCTGGTGCTGGGTATCCTCATCGGTAAAGGCGTTGAAGAAAGCGGCTGGAACCACGTCACCAAAGTGATGATGGCGGCGATTATCGCGTTGTTCGTCCTCAGCGGTTTCTTCCGTGGTTTCGACGTCAAACTGTTGCAGTCATTCATGCTGGACGTCCCGACATGGCTGAACGGCATTCACAACTCACTCAGCGGTAAGTAAGGGAGCATGACAATGGAAGAACAAGCCAAACGTGGTTTCTGGTACGCCGAGTGGTCGTTCCCGATTTTTGTCGGACTGCTGTCTTCAGGCGTTTTCGCCGGGACACACATGTATTACCTGTACGGCATCGGCGCGTTTAACGAAGTGGCATTTGTATCGATGTTGCGTTCCGGCATGGACACCGGCGTGTACGGCGCAGTGGCGGCCTTCGGTGCCAGCTTCCTGTTTGCCCGCATCATCGAAGGGTCACTGGTCGGTATTCTTGATATCGGCGGCGCTATCCAGACCGGTATCGGCCTGGGCGTCCCGGCGATGCTGCTGGGTGCCGGGTTTATCTTCCCGGTGGCGAACTTCGCGGCTTCGCTGGTGACCGGTCTGATCCTCGGTTTAGCCGTCGGTTACATCATCATTCTGGCGCGTAAATTCACCATCAATCAGAGCAATTCGACCTACGGCGCTGACGTGATGATGGGCGCGGGTAATGCTTCCGGCCGCTTCCTCGGGCCGTTGATTATCCTGTCAGCCATGGCGGCATCGATTCCTATCGGTCTGGGATCATTGCTCGGCGCACTGGGTTTCTATCTGTGGCAGAAGCCAATCACCGGTGGCGCGATCCTCGGTGCCATGATCCTGGGCGCAATCTTCCCGGTTTCATTGTAAGAACGGCAGCATAGAAGCAAATCAGCAGTAAAGCGGGCGTCGGGAACACTCCTGACGCCCGGCATTATGGAGAACGTCGTATGTATGACTTAATCATCCGCCAGGCATTACGCGCAGACGGCAGCCTGACAGATATTGCAATTCAGGACGGCAAATTCGCCGCCATTGGCACGCTGGCAGCCGATGCCACCGCCCGCCAGACGCTCGATCTTCAGGGCAAGATTTACGCCAGCGCTGGCTGGATCGATTCCCACGTTCACTGTTACCCAAAATCGCCGATTTATCATGACGACGCCGACCTGATTGGTGTGGCCTGTGGTGTCACCACCGTTGCAGATGCCGGCAGCACCGGCGCCAATGATGTCGACGATTTTTATCAGATTACCCGTGCGGCGAAAACCAACGTCTACGCGTTTCTGAATATCGCCCGCACCGGCATCGTGACGCAGAACGAGCTGGCGGATATGACGCAGATCGACAAAGTCGGCGTGCGTGACGCCATCGCGCGAAATCCCGGTTTTATCATCGGGATCAAAGCGCGTATGAGCAGCAGCGTGGTCGGCCAGAACGGCATCAAACCGCTGGTGCGCGCCAAAGAAATTCAGCAGGAAAACGATGACCTGCCGCTGATGGTGCATATCGGTAATAACCCGCCGAACCTCGATGAAATCGCGGATTTACTGACGTCCGGCGACATCATCACCCACTGCTATAACGGCAAGCCGAACCGCATTCTCTCGCCGGAAGGCGTGCTGCGCGATTCGATTAAACGTGCGCTGAGCCGCGGCGTGCTGCTGGATGTCGGTCACGGCACCGCGAGTTTCAGTTTTGAGGTGGCGGAGCTGGCGATTAAGCAGGGCATTTTGCCGCACACCATCAGCTCCGATATTTATTGCCGTAACCGTATGAACGGGCCGGTGCATAGCCTGGCGACGGTGATGTCGAAATTCTTTAGCGTCGGCATGACGTTGCCGCAGGTGATTGATTGCGTGACCTCTCACGCCGCTGACGCGCTGCGCCTGCCGGCCAAAGGCCGTCTGGAAATCGGTGCTGACGCCGACCTGACCCTGTTCGAGCAGCGTTTTGCGCCGCAGGTGTTTGTCGATTCCGAAGGACAGTCCGTGAAGGGCGAAAGTTTGCTGGTGCCTCTGGCCGCTGTGGTCGCGGGCGTCACCCTGTTAACCGAAGAAGGGAAATCTGCTCATGTCTTCTGAACAATCGCTGTATGAAAAGTATCAGTTAAAACAAGTCATTAACGCCTCAGGCCGCATGACGGCGCTGGGAGTTTCCACGCCGCGCGAGGAAGTCGCCGCGGTCGTGAATACCGGTCTGAATCATTATTTTGAGATGAAAGATCTGGTGAACAAAACCGGCGCATACATCGCGAAACTGCTGAACGTCGAAAACGCCGTGGTGGTTTCCTGTGCTTCTGCCGGGATCGCGCAGTCGGTGGCGGCGGTGATCGTCAAAGATAACGCCTGGCTGCTGGAAAACCTGCACGCCGCGCCGCTGGAAATCCCGCACGACATCGTGCTGCCAAAGGGCCATAACGTGAATTTCGGCGCGCCGGTGGGCACGATGATCACCCTGGGCGGCGGTAAAATTGTTGAAGCCGGTTATGCCAACGAATGTTCCGCCGCGCAGCTTGCTGCCTGCATCACGCCGCGCACGGCGGCCATCATGTACATCAAATCGCACCACTCGGTGCAGAAAAGCATTCTGTCGGTTGCGGAAGCCGCCGAAGTGGCGCGTGCGCATAATGTGCCGCTGATCGTCGATGCTGCCGCAGAAGAAGATCTGACCTGCTATTACGAGATGGGCGCGGATCTGGTGATCTACAGCGGCGCAAAAGCCATCGAAGGGCCGACCAGCGGTCTGGTGCTCGGCAAAAAACAGTATGTCGAATGGGTAAAACTGCAATCGGGCGGCATTGGCCGTGCGATGAAAGTCGGCAAAGAGGGCATTCTCGGCCTGACGCAGGCGATTGAAAGCTATATCACGCTGCCGAAAACCACCGGGCAGGAAATGGTCGACAAAATGACGCCATTTATCGCCAGCCTGAATGACATCAACGGCGTCTCGGGGCGTGTGGTCTGGGACAGCGCCGGGCGTGATATCGCCCGTACGGAAATCACCTTTGATGAAGCGGTGCTCGGCTGGAAAACCAAAGCCATTGTGGAGGCCATGAAGAACGGCGATATCGCCGTTTATTTCCGTGGCTATCGCGCCAACGAAGGCAAGATCGAAGTCGATGTGCGCAGCGTGACGCCGCCGCAGCTCGCCATCGTCGCAGAGCGTTTCAAACAACTTTTCAGCGGAGAAAAAGCATGAAACTGACCCCGAATTTCTACCGTGACCGCGTATGTCTGAACGTGCTTGCCGGTTCAAAAGACAATGCCCGCGAGATTTATGAAGCGGCAGAAGGTCATGTGCTGGTCGGCGTGCTGTCCAAAAATTATGCGGACGTCGCGAGCGCGGTGGCGGACATGAAAGAGTACGCCGCACTGATTGAAAACGCCTTGTCCGTTGGCTTGGGCGCGGGCGATCCGCGTCAGTCGCTGATGGTCAGCCAGATTTCTGCGCAGGTTCAGCCGCAGCATGTGAATCAGGTTTTCACTGGCGTCGGGACCAGCCGCGGAATGCTCGGGCAAAACGACAGCGTGGTCAACGGTCTGATTTCACCGACCGGGAAAGTCGGCTTCGTGAAAATCAATACCGGGCCGCTGAGTTCAGCCTCTGCTGACGCCATCGTGCCGGTGGAAACCGCCATTGCGCTGCTCAAAGACATGGGCGGCAGCTCGGTGAAATATTTCCCGATGGGCGGCCTGAAAACCCGTGATGAGTTCGCGGCGGTGGCCCGTGCCTGTGCGGAACAGGATTTCTGGCTGGAGCCGACCGGCGGCATCGATTTAGAAAACTTCGAGCCGATTATGGAGATCGCGCTGGCGGCGGGCGTGACCAGAATCATCCCGCATATCTACAGTTCCATCATCGACAGCGCGTCGGGTAATACCCGCCCTGAGGATGTGAAAACCCTGCTGGCCAGCGTCAAAAAACTGCTGGGCTGAAGGTTCTGACCTTTCCTGCGCGGTAAGCCGTCTGCGCGGTTAAACACCCTGCATCCCCCGTTCACTGCGCGGGTGCAGGGTTCTCTTGTCTGACAGTCCCAAATTCTGAGGAAATGTATGAGAAACTGGTTTCTGATTTCAGGTTTAACCTCCGCGATGCTGGCAGTGTCTGCCATGCCGCTCTATGCAGCAGAAAAAACAATGACTTCGACGACTTCGCATTTTGCTTACGTCGGCACCTACAACCCGAACGGGGAAGGTGTCTACCGCTTTACATTCGATCCGAAAACCGGTGCGCTGAGTGATAAAACCCTCGCCAGCCAGTTGCCCAATCAGGCGCAGATGGTACTCAGCCACGACGGCAAAACGCTGTTTATCGGCAGTGAAACTGACAATTACAACGGCGGTAAACACGGATCCGTGGCGGCTTACCGTATTTCGCCCGAAGACGGCAGCCTGACGCTGATTAATCAGGTGGATTCACAGGGCGCGGGGCCGGTGTACTTGTCACTGACGCCTAAAGGCGAACATCTGCTGGTGGCGAACTACATCAGCGGCGTGGTCGCGGTGTTCCCGGTGGATGCCAGCGGAAAACTGAGCGAAGCCAGTAACAGCCAGCAGGATGCCGGCCCGGCGGGCGCGGGCAAACCAGCTGCCGCCGCGGAAGGCAGTTTTGCCATCAGCGACCACAACGGGCCGCACGCGCATATGATCGCCACCGATCCTTCCGGTAAGTTCGCCTTCTCCACGGATCTTGGGCTGGATCGGATTTATCAGTGGAAACTCAACGGCGAGAGCGGCGCGCTGGAAGCTAACGATCCGCCGTTCATCAAAGCCTCTTCGGAAGGCGCCGGGCCGCGTCATTTTGTTTTCCATCCCAACGGCCACGTGGTTTTCCTGATCAACGAAGAAGCCTCGACGCTGACCAGTTATCGCTTTGATGCAAGCAAAGGCACGCTGACGGAATTGCACAGCCTGTCCTCGCTGCCCGCCGGTTTCAAAGGCACCAACTTTGCGGCTGGCATCGTGCTGAGCAAAGACGGCAAACATCTGTACGTGGCCAACCGCCTGCACAACAGCATTGCGCAGATCGCCGTGACTGGCGAAGGCGCGATGACCTGGAGCGGGGAAACCTGGACGCGGGGCGATTACCCGAGAACGCTGACCCTGTCGCCGGATGGCAAATATATTTACGCAATGAATCAACGAAGCGATAACATCACTACATTCAAGGTATCGCCGGACAGCGGCAAACTGACGTTTGTCGACAGCTACGTGGCGGTCGGCAGTCCTTCGCAAATGGTGATTGCGCCTTAACCGGCGCAGCAGAAACAAACCCTGTCCACGGCCAGTCATTGCCGTGGACGGGGCCTCGCTGAAACGAACTGGAAAAACCATGGTGAGATTTCCCAATCAACGGCTGGCGCAATTGTTCGACGCGTTACAGACCGAAACCCTGCCTCAGGACGAGCTGGCGAAGCGTCTGGCGGTGTCAACGCGTACCGTGCGTGCCGACATCACCTCGCTCAACGAAATCATCGCCGACTACGGTGCAAGCTTTGTTCACAGCCGTGGCAGCGGGTATCAGCTGAAAATCGACGATCAGGCGCTGTTCTCGTCGTTACAGCACACGACACAACGTAAACCGAACCCGACGCCGCGCACCGCCGCCGAACGGGTGAAAACGTTGCTGATCCGCTTTTTGACCTCAGCTTTTTCACTCAAGCTGGAAGATCTGGCCGATGAATGGTTTGTCAGCCGGGGAACCCTGCAAAATGATATGGCTGAGGTGAGGGAGCATCTGGCGCGCTACCACCTGAATATTGAAACCAAGCCGCGTTATGGCATGAAGCTGTTTGGTGCAGAGCTGGCGATCCGCGCCTGTCTGACCGATCTGTTGTTCCAGCTGGATGCTGAAGAACAGGCGAATCCGCTGCTGAAAGCGGAAAGTCTGGAACCGGAAGCGCTGGTGCCGCTGACGCGTTTTATGCATCAGCTGCTGACGCAGTCCTCCATTCAGCTGACCGATGAAGGCGAGCAGTATCTGATCCTCTATTGCGCGGTCGCCATCAAGCGCATTACCGGCGGCTATCCGCTGACGGATTTTGATGCCGAAGACGGCGACCCGGCGGTGAAACAGGTTTCTGTCCGGCTGGCAGCCGAGCTGAAAAATCTCGTCGGCAAGGAGATCCCGGCTTCTGAAGAAGCCTATCTGCGGGTGAATATCGCCGCCCGTCGCGTGCAGCAAATTCTGCCGACCGACATTAATGCCGACGATGACGAATCGCTGGTCGATTACATTCTTTCGTATATCAACTCGCACTATAACTATGATCTGCAGGGTGATAAGCAGCTGCGCGCCGACCTGCTGACGCACATCAAGACCATGATTACGCGGGTGAAATACCAGATTAATATCCCCAATCCGCTGCTGAACAACATCAAACAGCATTATCCGATGGCCTATGACGTCACGCTGGCGGCGGTGTCCAGCTGGGGGAAATACACGCCGTATACCCTCAGCGAAAACGAGATCGGTTTTCTGGTGCTGCACATCGGCGTCGGGCTGGAGCGGCATTACAATATCGGTTATCAGCGCCATCCGCAGGTGATGCTGGTGTGCGACACCGGCAATTCGACCATCCGCATGATCCAGGCGCAGATCAGCCGTAAGTATCCGCAGCTGGTGATGAAACAGATTGTGACGCTGCGTGATTACGAGAAACTGGAACACATCGACGAAGATTTTATTATCTCCAACGCCCGTATCAGCGAGAAGAATAAGCCGGTGGTGGTGCTGTCGCCGTTCCCGACCGAATACCAGATGGAACAGCTCGGCAAGCTGGTGCTGGTCGATCGCACACGGCCTTATATGCTGGAAAAATTCTTCGACGAAAAACACTTCATGATCGTCAACGAGCCGATGACTCAGGCGGAATTATTCCGCCATGTGTGTTCGCAGCTGGAGGCCGAGGGATATGTCGATCAGGCATTTTATCCGTCGGTGGTGGAGCGTGAGGAAATCGTTTCGACCATGCTGGGCGAGGGCATTGCGCTGCCGCACTCGCTGGGGCTGCTGGCGAAGAAAACAGTGGTGATTACGCTGCTCTCGCCGCAGGGCATTGCCTGGGGAGAAGGGGAGACGGCGCACGTAATTTTCCTGCTGGCCATCAGCAAGGCCGATTACGAAGAAGCGATGGCGATTTACGATTTGTTCGTAACGTTTGTGCGGGAGCGTTCGATGAGCCGTTTACTGAGCAGTGAGAATTTTGAAAGCTTCAAGGCTATTGCAATAGATTGCCTTTCCCGCATTTAGCCTGCGTCCCTGACGCCGCATCGGCGTTCGTTCACCCGAATCACTGACTGATGTCAGCTCATCGGGGCTCTCTCGCTGGCTGCCTTGCTGCAACGCCAATGACTATGACTATGACTATGACTATGACTATGACTAAGAGTGAGGAGTCTTAGTCTTCGTCAAATCCTGAATTGATCAGATTAACAACAGCCGTCAGCGCCTGCTCTTCATCGGGGCCGGTGGCTTCGATTTCGATCTGCTGACCTTTCGGGGAATCGAGCATCAGTAGTGCTATCACGCTGCTGGCTTCTGCTTCTATGCCTGTGCCATTGCGCAGCATCACTTCCGATTCAAAACTCTGCACCAGTTCAAACAACTTCATGGCCGGACGGGCGTGCATGCCTAACCGGTTTTTGATTTCTACCGTTTGTTTCACCGTCATGATTTGCGTTTTTCCAGCGTGCGATGGCGGGATTGCACATTCTTCCCGCGGGAACGGAAATAGTCGGCCAGTTGTTCTGCGATATACACCGAACGGTGTTTACCCCCGGTACAACCAATGGCGACGGTCAGATAGCTGCGGTTGTTGGTTTCCAGCATCGGCAGCCATTGTTCGAGGTAGCTGCGGGTCTGGTAGATAAAGTTGTGCACTTCGGTGTGACGATCGAGGAACGCCGCCACCGGTTTATCAAGGCCGGTCATCGGACGCAGTTTCGGATCCCAGTGCGGGTTTGGCAGGAAACGCACGTCAAACACGTAATCGGCATCAATCGGCAGGCCGTGTTTGAAGCCAAAGGATTCAAAGACCATCGTGAGTTCACGCTCACGTTTGCCCAAAAGACGGGTACGCAGCATTTCTGCCAGTTCATGAACCGACATTTCTGAGGTGTCGATGATCAGATCGGCGGCGGAGCGCAATGGCTCGAGCAGATCGGCTTCTTCATCGATGGCACTTTCAAGGGACAGGTTTTTGCTGGAAAGCGGGTGCAGACGACGGGTATCGCTGTAACGACGGATCAGGGTATTGCGGTCTGCGTCGAGAAACAGCAACTGCGGCGAAAAACTCTCAGGCAGTTGTGACATCGCATGCTCATACACTTCCGGTGTTTCTGGCATGTTGCGCACGTCAATGCTGACGGCGGCAGACGTATTGCGTTCGACAAGTGTCTGGGCGAGCTGCGGCAGTAAAACCACCGGCAGATTGTCCACACAGTAAAATCCCATGTCTTCTAATGCCCTTAGGGCAACCGACTTCCCGGAACCGGAACGGCCGCTGACAATCATCAGCACCATGGTGTCACTCCCCTGGCATTCAGTGTTCAGAATTCACTTTCCCGGCGCGTTGCCGGGAATCATCAATTTATTCGTTTTCTGTCATTATCTGGAACAGTTCTTCGTCGCTTTGCGCTCCGCGCAGACGGCGACACACTGTTTTATCAGCCAATTTTTTGGCCACTAAAGACAAGGTGTGTAAGTGGGTTTTACATTGATCTGCCGGAACCAGCAAGGCAAAAAGGAGATCCACCGGCTGATTGTCGATAGCGTCAAACGCGATCGGTTGATCGAGCTGAATAAACACGCCGACGGCGCGTAATGTGTCTTCTTCCAGCTTGCCGTGCGGGATGGCGATCCCGGCACCGATCCCGGTGCTGCCCATACGCTCACGGGTCAAAATGGCGTCGAAAATCACTTGTGGCGACAAATTCAATTGTTTGGCAGCCAGTTCGCTGATGATTTCCAGCGCGCGTTTTTTGCTGGCGCAATGAACGCCGCTTTTGGTGCATTCGGCATTCAGCACCGACGTTAATTGCATTGCAGTATCGTTGATCATGTCATCTTCACTTTTGCACTGATTCACCCTTAAAGCTATATCGGCTCGTTCCCCGAAGGTCACAAGCCGATGCCCGAAGGTGTGTAGCACAGGGTTGGCTACATGAATGTCAGTGCTGTTTCAGTTTGTCTTTATGTTTGTTCAGCTGGCGCGCCAGTTTATCAACCAGGCCGTCAATCGCTGCGTACATATCCTGATGCTCCGAGGTGGCATGCAACTCGCCTCCGTTCACATGCAGCGTCGCTTCCGCGATTTTCTGCACTTTTTCAACGCTTAACACCACATACACCTGATTTATCCTGTCGAAATACTGTTCGAGCTTCGCCAGTTTCATCGTGATGAATTCTCTCAGGGGATCGGTGATCTCAATGTGATGTCCGGTAATGTTGAGCTGCATAATGTCTTCCTTCTCTGTTGAGGTCAAACTAACTGTTTACGCTGGTTTGAGGGCGGGATGGACAAAGACTCTCGGTATTTTGCGACGGTACGGCGCGCCACCATAATTCCCTGATTGGAAAGCAGGGTAGCTAACTTACTGTCACTCAGCGGTTTTACAGGATTCTCCGCTGCAATTAATTTCTTCACCAGCGCCCGGATCGCGGTGGACGATGCCTCGCCGCCGCTGTCAGTACTGACGTGGCTGGAGAAGAAATACTTCAGTTCGAAAATGCCACGCGGGCTGTGCAGGAATTTCTGCGTTGTAACGCGTGAAATCGTCGATTCGTGCATTTCCACGGCGCTGGCGATATCGGCCAGCACCATCGGTTTCATGTATTCATCACCCATCTCAAAGAACGCCTGCTGCTGCTCAACGATGCAGCGCGTGACTTTCAGCAGTGTGTCGTTGCGGCTCTCCAGACTTTTGATCAACCACTTGGCTTCCTGCAGATTGCTGCGGATAAATTGCCCGTCGCTGTCGCTGCGGGTCGAATTGCCCATCGCAGCATAATGCTGGTTGATTTTCAGTCGCGGAATGCTGTCTGAGTTCAGTTCGACAGTCCAGACACCGGACACTTTGCGTACCAGCACATCCGGGATGACGTATTCGGATTCGCCGGTGTTGATCGACTGGCCCGGTCGCGGATCAAGAGACTGGATCAGGAGCATCGCTCCTTTCAGTGTATCTTCTTTTAGACGGGTTGATCGCATAAGTGCGCGGAAATCATGGTTCGCCAGCAAATCCAGATGTTCGCTGATGATAAGCCTGGCTTCTGTAATGAAAGGCGTTTCCGGGACGTACTGGGAAAGCTGAATCAGCAGACAGTCGCGCAGGTCGCGTGCGGCGACACCCACGGGATCAAAACGCTGAACGCGTTTGAGCACGGCTTCCACTTCGTCCATCGTGACGTCGTCATCGCCGATACTTTCGAGAATATCGTCGAGAGAAATCGTCAGATATCCGGTGTCATCCACCGCGTCGACAATCGAGGTCGCGATAGCCGCATCGGTGTCGGAAAACGGCGTCAGTTCGACCTGCCACATCAGGTAATCCTGAAGCGTCTGGGTGGTTTCACCCTGATAAACGGGCAGCTCGTCGTCGCTGTAATCGTTACCGGTACCGGACGGTGTTCCGGCGGTGTAAATTTCATCCCAGGTCGCATCCAGCGGTAACTCTTCGGGCATGTCTTTTTGCTCGAGAGCCTCGCGGGTATCCAGACCTTCACTGTCAGCGGTTTCGACCGCATCGATCTCATCGTGAAGATCGGTTTGTTCCAGCAGAGGGTTGCTCTCCAGCGCGAGTTGGATCTCCTGTTGGAGCTCAAGCGTGGACAATTGCAACAGGCGGATTGCCTGCTGTAATTGAGGAGTCATTGCCAGTTGTTGGCTGAATCTGAGTTGCAAACCTTGCTTCATATCTTGGCTTTATATCCGTAGATGAGTTCGAACGGCAACACTTCGGTCAGAAACGGCCTGTTTCAGTGTAAAGCGAAACAGGCGCGCTTCCGGCGGCGCAGATCACAGACGGAATTCTTCACCAAGATAAACACGTTTCACTTGTTCATCAGCAAGAATGTCGGCTGGGGTGCCGTGGGCGATAAGCTTGCCCTGACTGACGATATAGGCGCGTTCGCACACGTCGAGCGTTTCACGGACGTTGTGGTCAGTGATCAGAACGCCCAGACCGCTGTCGCGAAGATGCTCAATGATTTTTTTGATGTCGATAACGGAAATCGGGTCAACACCGGCAAAGGGTTCATCCAGCAGGATAAACTTAGGGTTGGCTGCCAGTGCGCGGGCAATTTCCACACGACGGCGTTCACCCCCGGACAGTGACTGGCCGAGGTTATCGCGCAAGTGAGAGATATGGAATTCTTCCATCAGCTCATTGGCGCGATCATTGCGTTGTTCTTTGTTCAGGTCGTCACGGATTTGCAGCACGGCCATCAGGTTGTCGAACACGCTGAGGCGGCGGAAAATAGAGGCTTCCTGTGGCAGGTAACCAATGCCGCGACGTGCGCGGGTATGCAATGGCAAAAGGCTGATGTCTTCGTCGTCAACGATGATTCGGCCAGCGTCACGCTGTACGATACCGACCACCATGTAGAAGGTGGTGGTTTTACCGGCACCGTTAGGGCCAAGTAATCCGACGATTTCGCCTGAATTGACTGCCAGGCTGACATCTTCAACGACCTTACGGCCTTTGTATGCCTTCGCCAGATTTTCTGCGATTAATTTTGCCATAAATTATCAGTTACTCTTTTTGGTCTGGCCACCGGCTGCTGCCGGGGTCTTTTCCTGCAACTGTGTCGGAACCAGCACGGTCGTGACACGGTTGCCTTTATCACTGAAGGCTTCCATCTGCTGTTTTTGCACCAGATAGGTAATACGATCGCCTTTCACATTGCTGTCCAGCTGTTCAAGGTAAGCGTTTCCGGTCAGGGTCACCAGATCGGTTTCCACTTCATAACGGACTTTCTGCGCGTGGCCTTTGATCGGTTTACCGTTGTCCTGCAACTGGTAGAAGGTCACCGGATTGCCATAGCCTTCCACCACTTCTTTGCCGGAGACACCTTGCGGGCGGATCACCACAACTTTGTCGGCTTTAACCTGAATCGAGCCCTGATTCACCACCACATTGCCGGTAAAGGTTGCCGTGTTGGTGTTCACATCCAGCGCCTGATTGGCGGAATCAATGGTGATCGGTTTCGTTGTGTCGTCTTTCAGCGCGAATGCCGGAATGCTGATGGCCAACAACGAGCCGGTGATCAGAAGATTACGGATTTTATTTTTTGCTTTGAATTTCATAAGAGGTCGTTACCTTTTCGATCAGCTCTGCTGTTTTATCGCGCAGATTACCACGCATTTTCATGCCGTTAGATGTAAAACCTGTGCCATAAAGCGTTACTTCATCGTCTGAGGCAACGTCCTGTGTCGTCAGGTTAACCTGTGCATTATCCGTTTTGATTCTTTGCAGCTGTGATGTTTCTGGCGTCAGGCTGTCTGCCTGCACATGCCCATAAAGATAGAGCATTTTATCCTGAGTCATCTTGGCTTTATCAGAACGCAGCACCCAGGTTGGCACTTTATTCTTGTCATACATGGTCGCCACCGGGTTGGTAAACCATGTTACCTGATCGGTGGTGTAGTATTTGACCTGGTCCGACACCAGTTTGTAGGTCAGGCTTCCCAGCGGGTCATACACCATGGTTACCGTGTGGGAGCTTTGGTAGGTCGGTTCCTGATCGTTGACCGCCTGCGGCGCATCATCCGTATTGTCTGACAGTGACCAGCCAATCAGTATCAGCACGATGGCGGTCAGTACCAGAATGATCCAAAGTCTTGTTTTATTCATATCGACAGCCCTTTGGCGTCCTCCAGCTTGCCCTGCGCCAGCAGAATCAAGTCACATAATTCGCGTACTGCGCCACGGCCACCGGCAATGCGGGTCACGTAATGCGCCTTTGGCAGCAGGATAGGGTGTGCATCCTGAACCGCGACGGAAAGACCCACTTCAGCCATCACCGGCCAGTCAATCAGGTCGTCACCGATGTAAGCGACTTCCTCTGCCCGAAGCGACAGTGTATCTAACAGTTCGCGGAAGGCCAAAAGCTTATCTGATTGCCCCTGATACAAGTGGCGAATTCCAAGGGTTTTGGCGCGATCTTCCAGTAATTTCGCATTACGGCCTGTAATAATCGCGACCTCAATGTCGGACGTCAGCAGGCAACGAATTCCATAACCGTCGCGAACGTTGAAACTTTTCAGCTCTTCTCCCTGATTTCCCATGTAGATCAGGCCATCAGACATGACGCCGTCCACATCGCAAATCAGCAGGCGAACCGCTTTCGCACGTTCAAGCACATCAGTGCTGACCGGACCGTAGCAGGTATCCACCAGGGCTGCGCTATTACTCATTCAGGGCATTCCTCAATTAAACTACGCCAGCGCGCAGCATGTCGTGCATATGTAACACACCTAACAATTGGTCACCATCGGCAACCATCACACAGGTAATGTGTTTTTCCTGCATTAAATTCAGTGCATCGACCGCCAGCAGGGAAGGGCGCACGCGCACGCCGCCGGTAGTCATCACTTCGGCAATGGACGCGTTATTGATATTGACGCCCATGTCGAAAATGCGGCGTAAGTCACCGTCGGTAAAGATCCCTTCGATTTTCATTAAATCGTCGCAGATGACGGTCATCCCCAAATTCTTGCGGGTAATTTCCAGCAGGGCATCACGCAGAGACGCATCGCGGCTGACGTGCGGGATTTCGTCACCGGAGTGCATGATATCGCTCACGCGCAGCAAGAGCTTGCGACCGAGTGCTCCGCCAGGGTGAGAAAGGGCGAAATCTTCCGGTGTGAAGCCGCGCGCTTCCAGCAACGCGACGGCCAGCGCATCGCCCATCACCAGCACGGCGGTAGTGCTGCTGGTCGGGGCCAGCCCGAGCGGGCAGGCTTCTTTCGGAACACGCACGCAAAGGTGTACATCGGCGGCTTTTCCCATGGTACTTTCGGGATTGGCGGTCATGCAGATAAGCGTGATGTCCAGGCGTTTTAATACCGGGATCAGCGACAGAATCTCGTGCGCTTCGCCGGAGTTGGAGATCAGGATCACGACGTCTTGTTTGGACACCATGCCCAAATCGCCGTGGCTGGCTTCGCCCGGATGTACAAAGAACGCCGGTGTGCCGGTGCTGGCGAAGGTCGCGGCCATCTTGCGGCCGATGTGACCTGATTTACCCATCCCCATCACCACGACTTTGCCGGTACAGGCGAAAATCATTTTACAGGCGCGCGTGAAATCGCCATTAATGTATTGATCTAACTGCTCAAGTCCTTCACGTTCTGTTTTCAGCACTTCACGTCCGACAGCCTGGAAATCAAAGTCGGAGGCGAGGGTATCGTTAGCCATAGTCAATTCCTGACAGAGTTCAAAGGCCGATGCTGTCCGGTTGAAGGAACAGCACTGCCATATAGGCGATAAATCCACAGAGTAATAGTGCGCCCGCAACGTGACCGATACGATGTTTGCGCATCAGGCACAGACCGGAGAGCACGATACTGACCGCCAGCATCACCCAGTAATCGCGATGAAACGCATCCGGGTTGAACGAGCCTGGCGCCACCAGCGCGGGTAATCCCAGCACCAGACAGGTATTAAAGATATTCGCGCCGATGATATTACCCAGCGCGATGTCATCTTCACCTTTGATGGCACCGGCAATAAACGTCGCCAGTTCCGGCAGGCTGGTCCCGATGGCGATGACCGTCAGGCCAATCACCAGCTCGCTGACACCAAAATAACGTGCAATAACCGTACTGTTGTCGACAATCATCCCGGACGCCAGCGGCATGATGATAAAGCCCAATGCCAGCCATAAAAACGCCACGGTATTACTGCTGTCGGAAGGAAGCTCAGACATCTGCTCGTAAGTCAGCGTATCCAGCCCTTCTTTTTCGGCCGCGCGGGCAATTTTTATCGCCAGCATCATAAACGCGGCGGCACTGGCCAGCAGCAAAACACCGTCAAAGCGACTAAGCTCTCCGTCACTTAACAGAAAACCACACAGCCCTGTGACCAGTAACAATAGAGGGAGTTCGCGGCGTAATATATCAGAACGAACGGAAAGTGGATGAATCAGGGCTGCACCGCCCAAAATCAGAAGAATATTAATGATATTTGAACCAATTGCGTTTCCAACCGCCAAATCCATTTGATCATTGATGGCGGCGGTGGTGGAAACGACCAGCTCCGGAAGGGATATGCCGACACCGACTACGGTAATGCCGATGATAAGCGGCGGCATGCCCATCGAGCGTGCTAATACTGCGGCTCCGTACACCAGACGATCGGCGGCATAAACAAGAAGTAAGAGGCCGACAATCATCAGTACGATAGCGAGAAGCATGCAACATCCTTTATTGGGTATAATGCGAGGTTCGTTGCCCGTTCAGGCAGGCGATTCCTTCATCAACATAAGTTAAGGCAATATTTTGTACGAAAACGGCGCCAGCAGGTTCCTGTATGTTAGACGATGAAGGCTTTTATCATAAAATGGTAATTCGTTGATTTTGACCGTCTGTGGCGGAAAAGTAAATCGATGGCAACTTTGGTAACGAAACTGGGGTAAGTTTTTGTAAAAATACCAAAGTTATACAACACGGCTTGCGGGCCAGACGTATTCTTAGCGAAAGTAATTTAAGCGGAAGTCGTCTTTAGCGAAGGCATTCCGAAGGGATAAACGAATGAGTCAAAGCGAGTCGAATCTGGTTGAGATCAAAGGCATGAGTTTTGTGCGCGGCGATCGTCCCATTTTCGAAGAGATAAACATGACGGTCCCACGGGGTAAAATTACCGCCATTATGGGGCCTTCAGGGATCGGTAAAACGACGTTGCTGCGCCTTATCGGCGGTCAGCTGACGCCTGACAGCGGTGAAATCTGGTTCGACGGAGACAATATTCCCACTCTTTCGCGCCGCAAGCTTTATGAATCCCGCAAGAAAATGAGCATGTTGTTTCAGTCCGGTGCATTGTTTACTGACCTCAATGTGTTCGAGAATGTGGCGTTTCCGCTGCGCGAACACAGTAAATTGCCCGAAGCGTTATTGCGCAGTACCGTGACCATGAAACTGGAAGCGGTGGGTTTGCGCGGTGCCGGCGAACTGATGCCTGCTGAACTCTCCGGTGGGATGGCGAGGCGTGTTGCCCTGGCGCGTGCGATAGCACTCGACCCGGAACTGATCATGTTCGATGAACCCTTTGTGGGACAGGATCCGATCACCATGGGTGTCCTGGTCAAGCTGATTGACGAGCTGAACCATGCGCTGGGTGTCACCTGTATCGTGGTTTCCCATGATGTGCCTGAAGTTCTGAGCATCGCGGATTATGCGTATATCGTGGCTGCGCAACATGTCATTGCTGAAGGAACGCCTGAGGAGCTGCAAAACAATCCTGATCCGCGCGTTCGCCAGTTCCTTGACGGTATCGCCGATGGACCGGTGCCTTTCCGTTTCCCGGCCGGTGATTACAAAGCAGAGTTGCTCGGATAATGGAGTTTCCTATTTATGTTAACTAAGGCGCTCGCCTCAGTCGGACGTCGCGGGATACAAACCTGCGTGTCTTTTGGCCGTGCGGGCCTGATGCTCTTTCGGGCATTGGTCGGTAAGCCACAATTCGCCAAGCAGTGGCCTTTGCTGATTAAGCAACTCTACAGCGTGGGCGTGCTTTCCCTGTTGATTATCCTGGTGTCCGGTCTGTTTATCGGCATGGTGCTGGGATTACAGGGCTATCTGATTTTAACCACCTACAGCGCTGAAGCCAGCCTGGGCATGATGGTCGCGCTCTCTTTGCTGCGCGAACTGGGCCCGGTGGTCACCGCGTTACTGTTTGCCGGGCGCGCCGGGTCTGCATTAACCGCAGAGCTGGGTCTGATGAAAGCGACAGAACAAATCTCCAGTCTCGAAATGATGGCGATCGATCCGCTGCGCCGCGTTGTGGCACCGCGTTTCTGGGCCGGTCTGATTTCCATGCCTCTGCTGACAGCGATTTTTGTCGCGGTGGGGATTTGGGGCGGATCGCTGGTCGGTGTTGACTGGAAAGGGATCGACAGCGGTTTCTTCTGGTCAGCGATGCAAACCGCTGTAGACTGGCGGACTGACTTGCTTAACTGTCTGATTAAAAGCCTTGTTTTCGCTATCACCGTGACCTGGATTGCGCTGTTCAACGGCTATGATGCGATACCGACATCCGAAGGGATCAGCCGGGCAACGACACGTACTGTAGTGCATTCGTCACTGGCGGTGCTGGGATTAGATTTTGTGCTGACAGCACTGATGTTTGGAAATTAAAATCATGCAAACGAAAAAGAGTGAAATCTGGGTAGGCGCATTTTTGATTATCGCATTGATTGCGGTGGTTTTCCTGTGCCTTAAAGTGGCGGATATCCGCTCTATCGGTTCGGATCCGACCTACCGAATCTCTGCGGACTTCGACAACATCGGTGGCCTGAAAAGCGGCTCGCCGGTGAAAGTGGGTGGCGTCGTTATCGGCCGCGTCAGCAGCATTACGCTCGATAAAAACTACTCTCCGCGTGTCGAAATGGACATCGACCAGAAATACAACCAGATCCCGAGCACCAGTACGCTGGCTATCCGTACCTCCGGTTTATTAGGCGAACAATTCCTGGCGCTGAACATTGGTTTTGAAGACCCGGAAATGGGAACGACTATCCTTAAAAATGGTGGCGTGATTCAGGACACCAAATCGGCGCTGGTTCTCGAAGATTTGATTGGACAGTTCCTGTACAAGAGCGGTGATGGCAAGGCGGATCCTGATGCGGGTGATACCACCGCTGCGCCAGCGTCAGAAGAGAAGACCGCGCCAGCACCTGACGCGAACACGGCTCCGCAACCGGCTGCCCATTAAGAATTGGCTCACGGATTCTCCACAAAAGAGGAAATAAGTATGTTTAAACGTTTAGTTATCGCTGCGCTGCTGGTGGTTATGGCCCCGATGGCCAATGCTGCTGTGGATAAAACCAATCCGTACAGCGTGATGAATGAAGCGGCGAGCAAGACTTTCACCCGCCTCAAAAATGAACAGCCAAAAATCAAGCAGGATCCTAACTACCTGCGTCAGGTCGTGCGTGACGAACTGCTGCCTTACGTGCAAATCAAATATGCCGGTGCACTGGTGTTAGGCCGTTATTATCAGCAGGCGACGCCTGCACAGCGTGATGCTTACTTCGCTGCGTTCAGCGACTACCTGCAACAGGCTTACGGCCAGGCGCTGGCGCTGTACAACGGCCAGAGTTATCAGGTTCAGCCTGAACAGTCTTACGCCGACAAAGACATTATCGCTATCCGCGTGACCATTACCGATCCAAACGGTCGTCCTCCGATTCGCCTGGACTTCCAGTGGCGTAAAAACAGCCGTACCGGTGAGTGGCAGGCTTATGACATGATCGCCGAAGGCGTCAGCATGATTTCCACCAAGCAAAACGAATGGGCGGATATCCTGCGTCAGAAAGGGATTGATGGACTGACTGCGCGTCTGAAACAGGCTGCAGCACAACCGATTACTCTGGACCAAAAATGAGTGACGCACTGCGCTGGGAATGCCAGCCGCCCCTGCTGACATTGCATGGCGACCTGGATCGCGAAACGCTGTTACCGGTCTGGGATGCGCGTAAAACGCTGCTCGCTGGCGTGACGCGTCTGGATGTTTCCGGTCTGGCGCGTGTGGATTCTTCCGGCCTGGCGTTGCTGGTACATCTGCGTCAGGAGGCCAGCCAGCAAGGTGCGTCCCTGACCGTGGAAGGCATCACCGATCGGCTGAGTACGCTTATCGCGCTGTACAACCTTCAGGACATTATTCCGGCCAACACCGACGCAGTGTCGGTGAGTCAATAATAGTGAATGGTTACGGCAAGTTAGCGATGCTGCCGTGAACCCCTGACGTCATGACCTCAAAGCCCCTGTGCGAAACTCTTCCTCAGGGGCTTTTTCGTGGTTTAAGATTTGCCCCGATCCCTATAAGATACCGGGCTGTTATGATCCTTCAGAAGAATTGATCCCTATGGAAACGAATGAAATTAAAGACGTGCTGATGAACGCATTGGCACTGGAAGAAGCACACATTACTGGCGATGGCAGTCATTTTCAGGCCATTGTCGTTGGTGCGATGTTTGATGGCATGAGCCGCGTGAAAAAACAGCAGACCGTTTACGCCCCGCTGATGGAATACATCGCCGACAATCGAATTCATGCACTGTCTATCAAGGCGTATACCCCTGAAGAATGGGCGCGTGACCGTAAACTGAGTGGGTTATAAGACTGTCGGGCATCCGGCAGCTTCCTCGTCTTTGACTTGTATTTGAACCTCATAAAAGAGAGCAGTCACAATGGATAAATTCCGTGTACAGGGTGGGACTCGCTTAAGTGGCGAAGTCACCATCTCTGGTGCAAAAAATGCAGCACTTCCTATTTTGTTTGCCGCACTGCTTGCTGAAGAGCCGGTTGAACTTCAGAACGTTCCTTATCTGAAAGACATCGATACCACGATCAAACTGCTCGGTCAGTTGGGTACCAAAATTGAACGCAACGGTTCTGTGTTTGTTGATGCCAGCGGTGTGAATGAGTTTTGTGCGCCGTACGACTTAGTGAAAACCATGCGTGCCTCCATCTGGGCGCTGGGTCCGCTGGTCGCGCGTTTTGGTCGCGGTCAGGTTTCCCTGCCGGGTGGCTGTGCGATTGGCGCACGTCCGGTTGACCTGCACATCAGCGGTCTGGAACAGCTTGGCGCAACGATCGTGCTGGAAGAAGGCTATGTGAAAGCTTCTGTTGATGGCCGCCTGAAAGGCGCGCACATCGTGATGGATAAAGTCAGCGTGGGCGCGACGGTAACCATCATGAGTGCGGCGACACTGGCCGAAGGCACCACCATTATTGAAAACGCCGCGCGTGAGCCGGAAATTGTCGATACTGCCAACTTCCTCAATACGCTGGGCGCGAACATCACTGGCGCAGGCACCGATAAGATCACCATCGAAGGCGTTGCACGTCTGGGTGGCGGTGTTTACCGCGTGGTACCTGATCGCATCGAAACCGGGACTTTCCTGGTGGCGGCGGCGATTTCCGGTGGCAAAGTCACCTGCCGCGAAGCCCGCCCTGATACGCTGGATGCCGTTCTGGCAAAACTGCGTGAAGCGGGTGGCGATGTCGAAGTGGGCGAAGACTGGGTCAGTCTGGACATGCATGGTAAACGCGCCAAAGCCGTCACTTTCCGTACCGCGCCTCACCCTGGCTTCCCGACTGACATGCAGGCGCAGTTCAGCCTGCTGAATCTGGTGGCTGAAGGGACCGGCGTGATCACCGAGACAATCTTCGAAAACCGCTTCATGCACGTGCCTGAGCTTATCCGTATGGGTGCTCACGCTGAAATTGAAGGCAGCACCCTGATTTGTCATGGTGTTGAGAAACTGTCAGGTGCTCAGGTGATGGCGACCGATCTGCGTGCATCAGCCAGCCTGGTTCTGGCGGGTTGTATCGCTGAAGGCGTAACCGTGGTTGACCGTATTTATCACATCGACCGTGGTTACGAGCGTATCGAAGATAAATTGCGTCAGCTGGGCGCTAAAATCGAGCGCTTTAAAGGCGAGTAATGACTCAGGCCTGAAGCAATAAAAAAGCCGGAAGGGGAAACCTTTCCGGCTTTTTGTTTGTGTAATATCTGCGGTCAGTGGTCGGGATATTCCTGCACCGTGACGTGCAGCGTCAGCTTGTCGCCGTTTCGCATAATTTCTACCGGGATCACCGTGCCAGGGCGTATTTCTGCCACCTGGTCCATCGTTTCAATGGCGGAGACGGCAGGCTTATTATTGACGTTTACAATCACGTCACTGACCTTCATACCGGCATTCGCCGCCGGACCGTTTGCCGTCACTTCGTTCACGACGATGCCCTGAATACGATCCAGCCCGCTGTTCGGCCCGTGCAGAGGAGATACTTCCCGTCCGCTGATGCCGATATAACCGCGGATCACACGCCCGTCGCGGATCAATTTGCCCATCACTTTGGTTGCAAGAGCCGTCGGGATTGCGAAGCCAATGCCTTCGGGCGTCGCGCCGTCATTGCTCTGGTCAAAGGATAATGTATTGATGCCCACCAGTTCACCCAGTGAGTTCACCAGCGCCCCGCCGGAGTTACCCTGGTTGATTGATGCGTCGGTTTGCAGGAAGTTCTGGCGGCCGGATGGGCTGAGGCCGATACGGCCCGTGGCGCTGATGATGCCCTGCGTCACTGTCTGGCCGAGGTTGTACGGGTTACCGATCGCCATAACAATATCGCCGACGTGCGGATTACGGTTCGGGTTGATCGGGATAACCGGCAGATTACCGGCGTTGATTTTCAGCACCGCGAGGTCAGTCAGGCTGTCGGAACCGACCAGCAATGCTTCAAAAACCCGGCCATCCTGCAATGCGACGATGATCTGATCGGCATTGTTGATCACATGTTTGTTGGTGAGGATATAACCGCTGTCATTCATGATCACACCGGAGCCCAGCGTGCGGATCTGTAATTCGTTTTGCGAGCTGTTGCCCATGTTGCGGTTGTACACATTGACTACCGCGGGCGCAGCGTGGCGTACACCGGCGTTATAGCTGACCGGTTCTTCGCTGGTTTGATTGAAGTTACGCTCAAAAAGCGGTTCTGTGATCTTTTTACGCAGCATAGGGACCGCCGCCAGCAAAAGGCCGGCAACAATCAGTCCGATAATGGCGGATCTCAATAGCTTAACAAACATGAGTGTATGGGGTGCGAGATGAAAAGTGACTGAAGAATAGCACGACTTAATCGGACGCAGCAGCATCTGCGTCCGATTTTCAACGCTTTACGGCATCAGCAGGTACATATTTTGCCCTTTGCGCAGAATGCTCAGGGCGATCAGGTCCGGTTTGGTTTCAAGGATCTTGCGCAAGGCTGCCAGATTGTCGATGGGTTCACGGTTAACACCGATGATCACATCGTCTTTCTCCAGGCCCACCTGCTCTGCCGGTGTGCCTTTCTTCACGTCATCGACCTGAACACCTTTGCCTGTCTTAGCATCCACATCACTGAGCGTAACGCCCTGTAAGGCCGGGTTGATTTTCTCGATGCTGACTTCCACAGCCGGGCTCTGGGCCAGTGTGACACTCACCGTCATCGGTTTGCCTTCACGCAGTAAACCAATTTGCATCACGACGCCCGGACCGGCAGTACCGACTTTGGCGCGCAGTTCTGCGAAGCTGCTGAGCGTTTTACCCTGCAACGTAATCAGCACGTCACCGGATTTAATGCCCGCTTTGGCTGCCGCAGAATCTGGCAGCACTTCATTGACGAAGGCCCCACGCTGACTGTCCAGCTTGAAGGCCTGCGCCAGTTCTGGGGTCATTTCACTGCCACGGATGCCCAGCAGGCCGCGTTTGACCTCGCCAAACTCAATCAGCTGATGGCTCAGATTTTTCGCCATGTTCACCGGGATCGCAAACCCAATACCGACGCTGCCACCCTGAGAAGAGATGATTGCGGTATTGATCCCGATGAGTTCACCTTTCAGGTTAAGCAATGCACCACCGGAATTCCCCCGGTTAATGGAGGCATCGGTCTGGATAAAGTTCTCCAGCCCTTCGAGATTCAGCCCGCTGCGCCCGAGTGCCGAGACGATACCGGAGGTGACGGTTTGCCCAAGCCCGAACGGGTTACCTACTGCGACGGCAAAATCGCCGACCTGCAAGGCATCAGAATCAGCCATTGCGATTTGCGTCAGGTTTTTCGCATCAATCAGTTGAATCACGGCGATATCTGACTGGTCATCTTTACCAATCAGTTTTGCCTTGTACTCACGGCCATCGTTGAGCTGGACGGTGATTTTGTCTGCATTGTTCACAACGTGATTGTTGGTCAGAACGTAACCTTTTGCGGCATCAATGATCACGCCGGAGCCCAGCCCTTCAAACGGCTGTGCACCCTGATTAGGCTCAGGATCTTGCTGACCAAAGAAGAATTTGAACTCCGGAGGAACGTCAGTGCTTGGCGGTTGCGTTCCGGAAACCTGAACGCCGACGACCGCGGGCAAGACTTTTTCAAGCATCGGCGCCAGACTTGGCAGCGGTTGCCCTTGTACAGCCATTGGCAAAGCGGCACTTGCCATCGGCGCAGAAGCGAAGGTTAATCCAAGGCTAACAGCTAACACACTGAGCAAAAATGACTTTTTCTTCATCAGGATAACTCTCTCGCTTTCTGTAATGGGCGTCTATTACGGACAATCGAACGATGATTCACAGCACGGGAAGGGTCAGGTCTGGAGAACGGTGCATGCGCAGGGCATGCACCGTATTTGTCCCGGCGCCGGAGAACTGCGGGGCCGGGCAATCGCGTCTGTTATTTGCGAACAGGACGCTCGCCACGCAGCAGACCCGATGCACCATCGGAGTAATCGCGTGGCATCTGCACAGGTGCTTGATCGTTATCGGCTTCAGAACCGGTCAGACGGTAGTTGAACGGATTATCTTGCTGTGGCAAGTCCGGCAACAGGTTGTTGGAGCTCTTCGCCATGTGCTGATAAAGCTGACGGTAATCCGTCGCCATGTTATCGAGCAGTTCTGCGCTGCGCGCAAAGTGGCCTGTCAGTTCCTGACGGTATTCGTCGAGTTCTGCTTTGCTTTTCTCCAGCTCATTTTTCATCACTTGCTGATCGCGTAATTGACGATTGCCAAAGCGCATCGCCACCGCACCAATCGCGATACCGACCACTAATCCAATGAGTGCATACTCCCAGGTCATAATGACTCCTATTTTGACTTCGTTGTCCCGCAGGGCTTTTTCACGTAACTTTTATGACTTAACTTTTTTACACAATGGTTTTAACGTAATTGTCACACGCATTCGTCATGCAATAGCTCCACTATAACCGTTAACCTTGTCCGAGTGGAATCCTGCCGTCACAATCACCGCAGCCCGACGCTTTTTTCACGCGCAGACTGAGGGTAAAAGCGGCGAACAGACGGCAAAAAAGCGGCGAAACGACGTGAAAAACGTAAAATTTTTTTCTCAGGGACGTTAACTAACATGCAACCCAAATCACCCCTTATCCTTTATCAGAACGCCGTAGATGCCGGAGAGTTCCAGCCGGACGCCGTTCAGAAGCAGGCCGTCGCCCAGCTCGATGCCATTTATCAGGCGCTGAGTGCCAACACTGCGCCCACCGCTCAACCCGCCAGCCGGGGAGGCCTGCTCGGTCGCCTGTTCGGTAAAGCACCGGTAAAAACCGCGCAACGACCGGTTCAGGGCTTATATATGTGGGGCGGAGTAGGGCGAGGCAAGACCTGGCTGATGGATCTTTTTTTCCACAGTTTGCCGGGCGAACGCAAACTGCGGCTGCACTTCCACCGCTTTATGTTACGCGTGCATCAGGAACTGACCCAGCTTCAGGGGCAGGAAGATCCGCTGGAAGTGATCGCCGACCGCTTTAAAGCAGAAACCGATGTGTTGTGTTTCGATGAATTCTTTGTTTCCGATATCACCGATGCCATGCTGCTGGCGACGCTACTGCAGGCGCTTTTTGCCCGTGGTATTACGCTGATCGCCACCTCCAACATTCCGCCGGATTTGCTGTACCGTAACGGGCTGCAACGTGCACGTTTCCTGCCAGCCATTGATCTGATTAAAGAATACTGCGACGTACTTAACGTTGATGCAGGAATCGATTACCGTCTGCGCACGCTGACGCAGGCGAATCTGTGGCTGTCACCGGCGGGAGCGCAAACCGCCGATGCGATGCACTCCATGCTTGGAAAACTGACCGGAAACCACAGTGGCTCCGCCAATGAACGGCCTGTGCTGGAAGTGAATCATCGCCCGATGCAGGCCATTGCGGCGGTCGATGGCGTCCTGGCGGTGGAGTTCCATACGCTGTGTGAAGAAGCCCGCAGCCAGCTCGATTACATCGCACTGTCGAAAATCTATCACAGCGTGTTGTTGCATAATGTCCCGGTGATGGGAGCCGACAGTGAGAATGCCGCCCGCCGTTTTCTGGCGCTGGTCGATGAATTCTATGAACGCCACGTGAAACTGGTGATCTCCGCTGCGGTGCCAATGTTTGAAATTTATCAGGGCGAGCGGTTGAAATTCGAATACCAGCGCTGCCTGTCGCGACTGCAGGAGATGCAAAGTGAGGAATATCTGAAGCGGCCTCATCTGCCCTGATTGTTATCTGATTATTTTTTGTGCTATTTGTGATATAAAAGACCCGGTACAGCCTGCATAGCGAACCTTCAGACGGCCCTGAGGGAAATCTTCCTTTTTGTCGAAAAAGGGTTCGATTTTTGCAGGAGACTTCTCTATAATCTTGCGACCCCACGTTACTACAAAGTTTTTTTCCCGAAACTTTATAAGTGCCAGCATTGGCTATTCGAAGGGGTAGGTTTGCTGGACGATGGTCGTGTGAACCTCAAATACTTATTTTATAAACAAGTAAGCGTTCGGGTGTTCGCCAACGTGTAACTTTAATTGGGTAAGCTTTTAATGAAAACTTTTACAGCTAAACCGGAAACCGTACAACGTGACTGGTTCGTAGTTGACGCTACCGGCAAGACCTTAGGTCGCCTGGCCACTGAACTGGCCCGCCGTCTGCGTGGCAAACATAAAGCGGAATACACTCCGCACGTTGATACTGGTGATTACATCATCGTTCTGAACGCAGAAAAAGTTGCTGTAACCGGCAACAAGCGTAACGACAAGATTTATTACCATCACACCGGCCACATCGGTGGTATCAAGCAAGCGACCTTTGAAGAGATGATCGCTCGCCGTCCTGAACGCGTGATCGAGCTCGCGGTTAAAGGCATGTTGCCAAAGGGCCCGTTGGGTCGTGCAATGTACCGTAAAATGAAAGTTTACGCGGGTAACGAGCACACTCATGCGGCGCAACAACCGCAAGTTCTTGACATTTAATTCGGGATTATAGGCAATGGCTGAAAATCAATACTACGGCACTGGTCGCCGCAAAAGCTCCGCCGCTCGTGTTTTCATCAAACCGGGTAGTGGTAACATCGTAATCAACCAGCGTAGCCTGGAACAGTACTTTGGTCGTGAAACTGCCCGCATGGTAGTTCGTCAACCACTGGAACTGGTCGATATGGTTACTAAATTTGACCTGTACATCACTGTTAAAGGTGGTGGTATCTCCGGTCAGGCTGGCGCTATCCGTCACGGTATCACCCGTGCACTGATGGAATATGACGAAAATCTGCGTGGCGAACTGCGTAAAGCAGGCTTCGTTACTCGCGATGCTCGTCAGGTTGAACGTAAGAAAGTCGGCCTGCGTAAAGCACGTCGTCGTCCTCAGTTCTCCAAGCGTTAATTTTCTGCTGCTCATGCAGCACAGTGCTACGGCACGAAAATCAACGTCAAAAACCCGGTGCTACACCGGGTTTTTTTATGCCCGTCATTCCGCCAGGGCGTGTGTAAAACAGGCATTAATGATTTTCAGACACACAATTCACCACGAAATCATCTCGCCGTCCCCACAGCACGCGTAAAATCTGGTAAACTATCACACACTTTTGTGCCTATTCGCCGAGCAGTTGACGTTGCCGCGCTTCCTGGTTGGGTTCGCCCTGCCAACGGTTGTCTATGAAACTACGGAACAAAAACTGCAGGCTGGCGATAAAATGATTGTTCAGGATAGCAGCCTGACAGTTGGCTATTCGCTGTATAATTCTAGATAACTTGGAGGTTTTCATGGCTGTCGCTGCCAACAAACGTTCGGTAATGACGCTGTTTTCCGGCCCGACCGACATTTTTAGCCATCAAGTACGTATCGTACTGGCCGAAAAAGGTGTCAGTGTCGAGATTGAGCAGGTTGAGATGGATCACCTGCCGCAGGATCTTATTGACCTCAACCCCTATCGCACCGTGCCAACGCTGGTCGATCGTGAGCTGACCCTGTTCGAATCCCGCATCATCATGGAATACCTTGATGAGCGCTTCCCGCATCCACCACTGATGCCGGTTTATCCGGTTGCACGTGGTGAGAGCCGTCTGATGATGCACCGCATCGAAAACGACTGGTACTCTCTGATGCGTCAGGTTGAACAAGGTACTGCTGCTGAAGCTGATGCAGCACGTAAGCAGTTGCGCGAAGAGCTGCTGGCGATTGCGCCAATCTTCTCTTACATGCCTTATTTCAAAAGCGAAGAGTTTAGCCTGGTCGATTGCTACCTGGCACCGCTGTTATGGCGTCTGCCAGAGCTGGGTATTGAGCTGTCCGGTACCGGTTCTAAAGAGCTGAAAGGCTACATGACCCGCGTATTCGAACGTGATGCATTCCTGGCTTCTCTGACCGAACCCGAGCGCGAAATGCGTTTGCATACACGAGGTTAAGGTATGGAGATGAACGACATGTCTCCGCGCCGGCCTTACCTGTTGCGGGCCTTTTATGAGTGGTTACTCGATAACCAGCTCACTCCGCACCTGGTGGTTGATGTCACGATGCCCGGCGTCATGGTTCCGATGGAGTTTGCTCGTGACGGACAAATTGTTCTGAACGTTGCACCTCGCGCCGTCGGTAATCTTGAACTGGGTAATGACGATGTACGTTTCAACGCCCGCTTTGGCGGTGTGCCGCGTAATGTGTTCGTGCCGATTGCCGCTGTACTGGCGATTTATGCCCGTGAAAACGGGGCTGGAACCATGTTCGAGCCTGAGCCGGCTTACGAAGCTGAAGGTGCCTTCGCGGGTAACCTGAGCAACGATGAGACATCAGAACCGACTATGTCAGTGATTGACGGTGATTTACCGGATGTCACGGAAGAAGGCCCTGATGACGAGCCACCTGCGCCACCACGCGGTGGACGCCCGGCATTACGCGTCGTTAAGTAACACGTCGTCGAATGAACCCAGGTTTTCTGTAAAGCCTGACAAAAACCCTGCGTTGATACGCGGGGTTTTTTATTGCCTGTCCCTGCCTGTGTCTCCTTTCGCCAGTGCGTAATGGCTGTGTTATGATTCAAAATTATTCGCGCATACCTTTCATTCTTAAAGGTCTTATTCTGACGCTATGAGCACATTTGACGATCAGCCCCCGGAGACGACAGACACCATCGGCCATGCGATGCGTCGCCGACCGCTTGCGCGCAAGAAGCTGTCCGATATGGTGGAAGAAGAGCTGGAACAAATGATCCGCAGGCGCGAATTTGCTGAAGGTGAGCAACTTCCTTCAGAACGCGAACTGATGACATTTTTCAACGTTGGCCGCCCCTCCGTACGTGAAGCGCTGGCGGCGCTTAAACGTAAAGGGCTGGTGCAGATCAGCAACGGCGAGCGGGCGCGGGTGTCACGTCCTTCGGCTGACACCATCATCAGTGAATTATCCGGCGTGGCGACAGACTTCCTCGCGCGCCCTGAAGGGATTACGCATTTCGAGCAGTTGCGGATGTTTTTCGAATCCAGCCTGGTGCGTTACGCCGCAGAATTTGCCACCGACGAGCAGATTGCCCGACTGGGCAAAGCGCTGGAAATGAACAGCCAGTCGCTTGATGACAACGATCTTTTCATCCGCTCTGATATTGAATTCCACCGTGAACTGGCTGAAATCCCGGCGAACCCGATCTTCATGGTCGTGCATGTGGCTTTGCTGGACTGGCTGATTGCGGCGCGTCCTTCCGTGCCTCAGGAAGAGCTGCACGCGCATAACAACGTTAGTTATCAGCAGCATATCGACATCTTCAGGGCTATTGAGGCGCGTGATCCTGATGCCGCCGATGCCGCGCTGAAAACGCATCTCAAAAGCGTCTTCGCGGCGTATTACGCGTCATCGGCGAAGCGCGGATCGAAGAAGTAATCATTTCTGAACTGGGATCTTCCCCGCACTCTCTTTGATCACCTCTGATCAGCCATCACTATTTCCTATGGTCGGGATCACATTCTGAACCTTCCGTTGTATTGTGTTTGTTTTTTGGTCTGGTATAACAGGTATAAAGGTATATCGACTTGCCTGATAACCCAATAACCAAGAGGCGTTTATGAAACAGAATCTGCGGGGCGTGATGCCGGCATTGCTCACTCCTTTTAATCAGCAACAACAAGTGGACACCGACAGCCTGCGCCGTCTGGTACGTTTCAATATTGAGCAGGGGATCGATGGCCTGTACGTTGGTGGTTCTACCGGCGAAGCTTTTCTGCAAAGCTCTCAGGAACGTGAGCAGGTGCTGGAAATCGTGGCGGAAGAAGCGAAAGGCAAGGTGACGTTAATTGCCCACGTCGGTGCCATCAGTACCCGTGAAAGCCAGACGCTGGCTGCCGCCGCACACCGTTACGGCTTTGATGCCGTCTCCGCCGTGACGCCTTTCTACTATCCTTTCAGCTTCAATGAACATTGCGACCACTACCGTGCGGTCACGGATTCCGCCGAAGGCCTGCCGATGGTGGTCTATAACATTCCGGCCCTCAGCGGCGTGAAACTGACGCTGGATCAGATCGACACGCTGATCAAACTACCCGGCGTGGGCGCACTGAAACAAACTTCCGGCGATTTGTATGAAATGGAAAGAATCCGCCGCGCGCATCCTGATTTGGTGCTCTACAACGGTTATGACGAAATCTTCGCATCCGGCCTGCTGGCAGGTGCCGATGGCGGAATAGGCAGTACCTATAACGTGATGGGCTGGCGCTATATGGCGATCAAAAAAGCCGTGCTGGAAGGGGATGTGCCGCGGGCAATGCATTTGCAAAGTGAATGCAACAAGGTCATCGACCTGCTGATAAAAACGGGCGTTTTCCGCGGCCTGAAAACGATTCTGCATTACATGGATATCGTGGCCGTGCCGCTGTGCCGCAAACCTTTTGCGCCGGTCGATGAACAATATTTGCCGGCGCTTAAAGCGCTGGCGGCGCAACTTCAGGCAGAACGTAGCGCGTTCTGACGCCTGATGCCGGGCTTTCCGGCATCAACAATTCTTTATCAGTCCTTACCAAAGGGCGGGTTGATGCAAACCCGCCCCGGGGGTGATTTATGCGTAACAATGCCCGACAGATCTCATGGTTTCGCCATTTGACTAAACCGCAATGGAAAGCATTTTCGGCCGCCTGGATTGGCTACCTTTTGGATGGTTTTGATTTTGTTCTGATCGCCTTAGTGCTGACAGAAATTAAAAGCGAGTTCGACCTGACCGGCGTTCAGGCGGCGAGTCTGATTTCTGCGGCGTTTATCTCCCGCTGGTTTGGCGGATTACTGCTTGGCGCCATGGGCGACCGTTATGGTCGCAAACTGGCGATGATCACCAGTATCGTGTTGTTTTCTGTCGGGACGCTCGCCTGCGGTTTTGCGCCGGGCTTCACGGTGATGTTTTTCGCACGCCTGATTATCGGCATGGGCATGGCGGGAGAATACGGCTCAAGTGCCACCTATGTTATTGAAAGCTGGCCAAAGCATTTACGCAACAAAGCCAGCGGATTTCTGATTTCCGGCTTCTCGGTGGGGGCGGTGATTGCCGCGCAGGTTTACAGCCTGGTGGTGCCGGTCTGGGGCTGGCGCGCCCTGTTTTTCATCGGCATCTTGCCGATTATTTTCGCCCTCTGGTTGCGTAAAAATATTCCGGAAGCGGAAGACTGGCAGGCGAAATTCGCCCATAAGCAACCGACCAAAACCATGGTGGATATTCTCTATCGCGGCAAACATCGGGTCGTCAACGTCGGTATGACGATTGTCGCGGCCACTGCGTTGTATTTCTGTTTTGCCGGCGATGTGGGCAGCGCCGCAGTGATTGCCATACTGGGGCTGATGTGTGCGGCTGTCTTCATCAGCTTTATGGTGCAGAGTAGCGGCAAACGCTGGCCGACCGGCGTTACGCTCATGGTCGTGGTCTTCTTTGCCTTCCTCTATTCGTGGCCGATCCAGGCGCTGTTACCGACGTATTTGAAAACCGAACTGGCCTATTCACCGACGCTGGTGGCTCACGTGCTGTTCTTCAGCGGTTTTGGCGCAGCGGTAGGGTGCTGCGTGGGCGGTTTCCTCGGCGACTGGCTGGGAACGCGCAAAGCGTACGTGTACAGCCTGCTGGCCTCGCAGCTGCTTATTATTCCGGTCTTTGCGATCGGCGGCGGAAATATCTGGGTGTTGGGATTACTGTTATTCCTGCAACAAATGTTGGGTCAGGGCATCTCCGGCATTCTGCCTAAACTGATTGGCGGTTATTTCGATACCGAGCAGCGTGCGGCCGGGCTGGGCTTTACCTACAACGTCGGCGCGCTGGGCGGCGCTCTGGCACCGGTTATCGGGGTGGCGATTGCCCAGCGTCTGGATCTCGGCACTGCGCTGGCGTCCTTGTCTTTCGGGCTGACGTTCGTGGTGATCCTGCTGATCGGGCTGGATATGCCGTCACGCGTTCAGCGCTGGATCCACCCTGAAACCGTGCGGACGCATGACACCATTGATGGCAAACCTTTCAGCGGTGCGGTGAAAGTGAAGCCGGAAAACACCAAGAGCGGATTGATCAGAAACTGAATTTTGCAGGGAGTTTATATGTCATTGCTTGAAACACTGGATACACAGATTTCACAGGCTGGCGGATTGATTGTCTCCTGCCAGCCGGTTCCCGGCAGCCCGCTGGATAAGCCTGATATTGTGGCCGCCATGGCGCTGGCAGCAGAGCAGGCCGGTGCGGTGGCGCTGCGCATTGAAGGTATTGAGAATCTCAGAGCCACTCATGCTCGGGTGTCGGTACCGATCATCGGCATTATCAAACGCGACCTGCCAGATTCACCGGTGCGTATCACGCCTTTTCTGGCCGATGTGGATGCGCTGGCAGGCGCAGGAGCCAGCATCATTGCGTTTGACGGTACACAGCGTGAAAGGCCGGTGGCGGTGGCGGAACTGCTGGAGCGCATTCATCAGCATCACCTGCTGGCAATGGCGGATTGTTCCAGCGTGCAGGACGGACTGGATTGTCACCGGCTGGGGGCTGACATCATCGGTACGACGCTGTCAGGTTATATCACGGCGCAAACACCGGAAGAGCCGGATCTGGCCCTAGTGAAAGCGCTGAGCCATGAAGGATGCCGCGTGATTGCCGAAGGGCGCTATAACGCGCCTGCGCTGGCGGCTCAGGCGATGCAAAATGGCGCGTGGGCGGTCACCGTCGGTTCGGCAATCACCCGCCTTGAGCATGTCTGCCAGTGGTTCCGGGATGAAATCGTGAAGGTCGCGAAATGACCACGCTGGTGATCGATATCGGAGGCACCAAGCTGGCGGCGGCGCTGGCGGGCCCCGATCTCACTCTCACCGGACGGCGGGAAATCCCGACGCCTGCCAGTAAAACGCCCGATGCCTTGCAGGCTGCGCTGGCGGAACTGGTCGCGCCGCTGGTTTCACAGGCGCAGCGGGTCGCGGTCGCTTCTACCGGTATCATCAGGCAGGGCGTTCTCACGGCGCTGAACCCGGATAATCTCGGCGGCCTCAGCCATTTTCCGCTGGTGGAGGTGATCTCCCGGCTGACGCAACTGCCGTGCATGGCCGTCAATGACGCGCAGGCGGCTGCGTGGGCGGAATATCACGCCCTTTCGGCGGATATCACTGACATGGTCTTTCTCACTGTCTCGACCGGTGTGGGCGGGGCAATGATCAGTGGCGGAAAATTGCTGACAGGAACGCAGGGGCTGGCGGGGCATTTCGGCCACACGCTGGCAGATCCGCAGGGGCCACACTGTGGCTGTGGCAGGACGGGTTGCGTGGAGGTGATGGCGTCAGGGCGAGGCATCGCCAGCGCAGCGCGTGATGATTTAGCCGGTTGCACAGCTAAACAGATTTTCGCTCATGCGGCGGCAGGGCATCCGCAAGCGGGGGCATTAATCCAGCGTTCAGCCAGGGTGCTGGCAAGATTAATCGCGGATATCAAAGTAGCGACGGATTGTCAGTGCGTGGTTTTGGGCGGAAGTATTGGTCTGGCAGAAGGCTATTTGGCGCAGGTGAAAACGTTTCTTAATGAAGAGCCGGAGGTTTACCGTGTCACGCTTTTGATGGCAAAACATCAGCACGATGCCGGTTTGCAGGGTGCCGCCTTACTGGCGCAGGAGATGGAGTTTTAGTTTCAGCCCGCTCAAAAACAACGGGGCTGCCATCGCTGGCAGCCCCGTTTTCATGACAGAGTGGATCAGACTTCGAGGAAGTTCATGATGCCTTCTGCCGCTTTACGGCCTTCGGCAATCGCCGTGACCACCAGATCTGATCCGCGAACCGCATCGCCACCGGCGAAGATTTTCGGGTTGCTGGTCTGGAAGGCGTTGTCGCTGCCTTCAGGTGCCAGAATGCGGCCCTGAGTATCCAGCTCAACATCGTGCGCTGCCAGCCATTCCATTTTGTGAGGGCGGAAACCAAACGCCATCACCACGGCATCGGCTTCCATCACATGTTCGGAACCCGCGACGATTTCTGCACGACGGCGGCCATGAGCATCCGGCGCGCCAAGTTCGGTACGCGCCATACGCACGCCACAGACGCGGCCTGAATCGTTCAGTTCGATGCTCAGCGGTTGCAGGTTGAATTTGAAATCCACCCCTTCTTCGCGCGCATTCTTCACTTCACGACGTGAACCCGGCATGTTCTCTTCATCACGACGGTACGCACAGGTCACATGCGTTGCGCCCTGACGAATTGACGTACGCACGCAGTCCATCGCGGTGTCACCACCGCCGAGAACCACCACGCGCTTCTTATCCATCGTCACGTAAGGCTCTTCCTGACTGTCATCGTAACCCATCAGTTGCTTGGTGTTGGCGATGAGGAACGGCAGGGCATCGTACACGCCCGGCGCATCTTCGTTCGCCAGACCACCGCGCATGGACTGATAAGTCCCGACGCCGAGGAACACAGAATCGTATTCTGCCAGCAGAGCGTCGATGGTGATGTCTTTACCGACTTCAGTATTGAGCTGGAATTCGATCCCCATCTCCGTGAAGATTTCACGACGCTTGGTCATCACCGATTTTTCCAGCTTGAAGGCAGGAATGCCGAAAGTCAGCAGGCCGCCGATTTCCGGATGGCGATCGTAAACCACTGCTTTCACACCGTTACGGGTCAGGACGTCAGCGCAAGCCAGGCCTGCCGGACCTGCGCCGATAATCGCCACGCGTTTGCCGGTAGGATGCACATGAGACATATCCGGACGCCAGCCCATTTCGATGGCTTTATCGCTGATGTAGCGCTCGATGTTACCGATGGTTACCGCACCAAACTCGTCGTTCAGGGTACAGGAACCTTCGCACAGTCTGTCCTGAGGACAAACGCGTCCGCAAACTTCCGGCAGGCTGTTGGTCTGGTGCGCGAGGTCGGCGGCTTCCATGATGCGACCTTCGTTTGCCAGTTTCAGCCAGTTCGGAATGTAGTTGTGAACCGGGCATTTCCATTCGCAATAAGGGTTACCGCAGGACAGACAGCGGTCTGCCTGTGATGCAGCCTGAGTTGCTGAGAACGGCTCGTAAATTTCCACAAACTCAATTTTACGGATCTTCAGCGCTTTTTTAGGCGGATCAACACGCTGTAAGTCGACAAATTGATAAACGTTTTGACTCATCTTAACCTCTTACTGCGCTTGTACCCGCAGCTCAGCTGCGGAACGACTACGGTGACCCAACAATGCTTTGACATCACTGGACTTCGGTTTTACCAGAGCAAATTTCGCTGCCCATTCAGGCCAGTTCGCCAAAATTTCTTCACCACGGGCCGAGGCGGTCAACTGTACGTGTTCGATGATCAAACCGCGCAGATGCTCTTCATGGATAGCCAGATCGGCCACTTCCAGGACTTCAACCAGTTCCGGGTTAACGCGTTTGCGGAATTCGCCGTCTTCATCAAGAACGTAAGCGAAGCCACCGGTCATGCCTGCGCCGAAGTTGACGCCGGTACGACCGAGCACACACACAATACCGCCGGTCATGTATTCACAACCGTTATCGCCGATGCCTTCAACCACGGTGATGGCACCGGAGTTACGCACGGCGAAACGTTCACCCGCACGGCCCGCTGCAAACATTTTGCCGCCGGTAGCGCCGTACAGGCAGGTGTTACCGATGATGCTGGCTTCGTGGCTGCGGAACGCTGAACCTATTGGTGGACGGATGGCAATGCGGCCACCGGCCATGCCCTTGCCCACGTAGTCGTTCGCGTCGCCGGTCAGCATCAAATCGACGCCGCCTGCGTTCCAGACGCCGAAGCTCTGGCCCGCGGTGCCGTTGAAGTTAATGCGCACCGGATCTGCCGCCATACCCTGATCGCCATGTTTCTCAGCAATCGCACCGGACAACATGGCGCCGACAGAGCGGTCAGTGTTGCGGATATCGAAGTAGAACGCTTTGCTCTGCTTGGAATCGATGTGCGGCGCAGCCTGCTCCAGAATGTCTTTGTTCAGCTGACCCTTATCGAACGCCGGGTTGCTTTCGGTGCAGTACACCGCTTTGCCTTCATGCGGCGTGGCGGTTGCCAGCATCGCAGAAAGATCCAGACTGTTTTGTTTGGCGGTGAAGCCATCCAGCTCGGTCAGCAGATCGGTACGACCAATCAGATCGACCAGCTGGCTCACGCCCAGTTCGGCCATGATTTCACGGGTTTCCTGCGTGATGAACTTGAAGTAGTTCACTACGCGTTCTGGCAGGCCGTGATAATGGTTGCGACGCAGTTTATCGTCCTGAGTTGCCACGCCGGTTGCGCAGTTATTCAGGTGGCAAATACGCAGGTATTTACAGCCCAGTGCGACCATAGGGCCGGTACCGAAACCGAAGCTTTCTGCGCCCAGAATCGCCGCTTTGATGATGTCGAGGCCAGTTTTCAGGCCGCCATCCACCTGCAGACGGATTTTATGACGCAGGCCGTTGGCGACCAGTGCCTGCTGTGTTTCCACCAGACCCAGTTCCCACGGACAACCGGCGTATTTCACCGAAGACAGCGGGCTTGCGCCGGTGCCGCCATCGTAGCCGGCGATGGTGATGAGATCCGCATAGGCTTTCGCCACGCCGACGGCGATAGTGCCGACGCCCGGTTCAGAAACCAGCTTCACCGAAATCATGGCTTTCGGGTTGACCTGTTTCAGGTCGAAAATTAGCTGCGCCAGATCCTCGATAGAATAGATATCGTGGTGCGGCGGTGGAGAAATCAGGGTCACGCCCGGCACGGAATAACGCAGTTTCGCGATGTACGGCGTCACTTTGTCACCCGGCAACTGGCCGCCTTCGCCTGGTTTTGCACCTTGTGCGACTTTGATCTGAATAACGTCAGCATTCACCAGATACGCCGGTGTTACACCGAAACGACCGGAAGCGACCTGCTTAATACGGGACACTTTATTGGTGCCGTAACGCGCCGGATCTTCGCCGCCTTCGCCGGAGTTAGAACGCCCGCCGATGCTGTTCATCGCTTCGGCCAGAGATTCATGCGCTTCCGGGCTTAACGCACCGATAGACATCGCCGCGGTATCGAAGCGGGTAAACAAGCCTTCCGCCGGTTCCACCTGATCCACCGGGATTGGCTGGCCTTTTGGTGTCACTTTCAACAGGTCACGCAGTGTCGCTACCGGACGCTCGTTAACCAGTTTGGCGTATTTTTTATAATCGTCGTAATCACCGCTGTTCACTGCGGTTTGCAGAGTCGTGACCACGTCCGGGTTATAAGAGTGATATTCGCCACCGTGGACAAATTTCAGCAGGCCGCCCTGATCCAGCGTTTTGCGTTTCAGCCACGCGCGTTTGGACAGGTTCAGCAGATCTTGTTCAAAATCCGTATAACCGGCACCGCCGATACGGCTGACCACGCCGTTGAAGCAGGTGTTGCACAGATCTTTTGCCAGACCGACCGCTTCAAACAGTTTGGAGCAGCGGTAAGAGGCCACGGTTGAGATGCCCATTTTGGACATGATCTTGTACAAGCCTTTGTTGATGCCGTTGCGGTAATTCAACATCACTTCACGGTATTTCTTCTCGATGACCTGAGAGTCGACCAGTTTTGCCAGGGTTTCGTAGGCCAGATACGGATAAACCGCCGTGGCACCAAAACCAATCAGCACGGCGAAATGGTGCGGGTCGCGGGCGCTGGCGGTTTCAACAATGATGTTGGCATCGCAGCGCAGGCTTTTCTCAACCAGACGCAGTTGCAGCGCGCCGACGGCCATTGGCGCAGGCAGCGGCAGGCGGTTGGCCGAAATATTTCGGTCAGACAGCACCAGTAACACGGCGCCGTTGCGGACTTTCTGCTCGCCTTCGTCACAGAGTTTCTGGACGAACTGCTCCATGTTCTGTTCGCTCGGATCGTAAGTCAGATCCAGCGTTTCCGCGCGATAATGTTTGCTGTCCAGCGTGGTGAGCTGTTTAAAGTCAGACCACAGCAGAATAGGTGATTTGAAGCTCAGACGATGCGCCTGACCTTCGGCTTCGCAGAACACGTTCATCTCGCGGCCAATGCTGGTCGCCAGAGACATCACGTGGGCTTCGCGCAGCGGATCGATTGGCGGGTTGGTCACCTGCGCAAACTGCTGGCGGAAGTAGTCATAAATAATGCGGGGACGACTGGAGAGCACGGCAAATGGCGTGTCATCACCCATCGAGCCGACGGCTTCCTGACCGTTTTCACCCAGTACGCGGATGATCTGATCAAGTTCTTCGCTGCTGTAGCCGAACTGTTTCTGGAAGGTTTCCAGCGTAGTGTCATCCAGCTCGCGGCTGCCAACCTGATCTTCCGGCAGGTCTTCGAACGGCACCAGACGCTGAACGTTTTTCTCCATCCACTCTTTGTAAGGATGACGGCCTTTCAGGTCGTTGTCGGTTTCAGCGGAGTGATGGATCTTGCCGCTGCGGGTGTCGATTACCATCAGTTCGCCAGGTCCGACGCGGCCTTTTTCGACCACTTCGTCCGGCTGATAATCCCAGATCCCGACTTCGGACGCACAGGTGATCAGCTTGTCTTTCGTGATGACATAACGCGCCGGGCGCAGACCGTTACGGTCGAGGTTACAGGCGGCATAGCGGCCATCTGACATCACGATACCGGCCGGGCCGTCCCACGGTTCCATGTGCATGGAGTTAAAGTCGAAGAACGCACGCAGATCGTTGTCCATATCCGGGTTCTGCTGCCAGGCTGGCGGCACCAGCAAACGCATCGCGCGCAGCAGATCCATCCCGCCCGCCAGGAACAGTTCCAGCATGTTATCCAGCGAGCTGGAGTCGGAGCCGGTTTCATTGACGAAAGGCGCAGCATCTTGCAGATCGGGGATCAGCGGTGTTTTAAATTTATACGCACGGGCACGCGCCCACTGGCGGTTACCGGTGATGGTGTTGATTTCGCCGTTGTGCGCCAGATAGCGGAAGGGCTGAGCCAGCTGCCAGCGCGGAACGGTGTTGGTCGAGAAGCGCTGGTGGAACAGGCAGATCGCCGATTCCAGACGCAGGTCGGCCAGGTCTAAATAGAAGCGTGGCAGATCCGCAGGCATACACAGGCCTTTATAGATCGTGACCACGTTGGAGAAACTGCACACATAGAAATCTTTATCCTGAATGCGTTTCTCAATGCGGCGGCGCGCCATATACAGGCGACGCTCCATGTCACGCGGACGCCAGCCGGCAGGCGCGTTGACAAAAATCTGTTCGATACGGGGCAGGGAGGAAAGCGCGATTTCACCGAGAACGTCCGGATTGGTCGGAACGTCACGCCAGCCCACCACGGACAGCGTTTCGTTTTGCAACTCTTCTTCAACAATGCGGCGGCTGGCAGCCGCTTCTGTTTCATCTTTGCTGAGGAATAGCATGCCGACGGCATAGTTCTTCGCCAGACGCCAGTTGCGCTCTTCGGCGATCATCCGGAAGAACCGATCCGGTTTCTGTAAATGCAGGCCACAGCCGTCGCCGGTCTTGCCGTCAGCAAGGATCGCGCCACGGTGTTGCATACGGGCCAGCGCGTGAATGGCTGTACGCACGACCTTATGGCTAGGTTCGCCTTCTATATGGGCGATCAGGCCGAAACCACAGTTGTCCCTCTCTTGGGATTTATCGTACAACATAACGTGAACCTCCCCAGGCTCTGCGAGACTCTCACACCAACCGCGAGGGGACTTATAGACAGAGATTGCTCGCATTTTCGCGCACTCTTGCGGTGCGTTGAATGCCCGGGCATCTCCGTCAAAGGCCTCTCGTGATGGTTCTCACAAGTGGTGGTTGACTTGTTTTAATGAGGGAGTCTTCAATTACTGCATAAATATGACGAGTTGCTCACCCGTCGAGATTGCTTCCAGCGGACTCCCAACTTAGCGAGAAAGCATTGACAGGTCAAATGGCGATTTAAGTTATATTAAAAGTGATATAAAGTGATTTAATTATTTGAAATATATATAGATTATGGTGATTTTATTGGCGTAATCTCGGTGTGGTCATGCCTGTAAAGTGTGAGCTGACTCACTATGGAGAAAGCTTCAGATCTCCGCACCATGCTGGCAGGCGACTATTTACCAGTATTTTATACTGCAAAACACAGCCCCCATGCGGTTTGTCACTGTTTTTAACCGGGCCGTAATAATGTGCTAATGCAGCGGATGTAATAAGAATTATTCATACTGCCATGAATGACTTTATTTGCAGTAATAATGAATAGTTATGCCTGTGCGGGCAGCGCCTTTAGGGAAAGGATTAGGGTGTGAAAGGAGAAATACGTTAGCCAGAGGGCAGTTGGCCTGGCAACGGGCAGAAAATTGCCGGCCGATATTAATAATATCGCGGCAGAAATTAGTCAATATCTCTGCACTTATTTCCCGCATTGCACCACCGTAAGCCCCTGCACGGTGCAGGTCACAAACTTTCAGCTCAATACCGCCCCGCGCTCACCCCGGCAAGGTTTTGCGGTATGATTCAGTCGACTTCGTTTTAAGGGAACCGTTATGAAGCAAATCCGGGTTTTAGCGCAGTATTATGTCGATCTGATGGTCAAACTGGGGCTGGTGAGATTCTCACTGCTTCTGGCTTCTGCGCTGGTGGTGCTGGCGATGATTGTTCAGATGGCGGTGACCATGCTGTTGCGTGGTCAGGTGGAAAGTATCGACGTCGTCCGGTCCATTTTCTTTGGATTACTGATCACCCCCTGGGCCGTGTACTTTCTGTCGGTGGTGGTGGAGCAGCTTGAGGAGTCGCGCCAGCGTCTCACCCGTCTGGTCGATAAGCTTGAAGAGATGCGTCATCGCGATCTCGAACTGAATCAGCAGCTGAAAGACAATATTACCCAGCTGAATCAGGAAATTGCTGACCGCGTCAAAGCAGAAGAAGCGCGTCTGGCCGTGGTCGATAAGTTGAAACTCGAAATGCATCATCGTGAACAGGCGCAGATCGAACTGAGTCAGCAATCGGCGTTACTGCGCTCCTTCCTCGATGCTTCACCGGATCTGGTGTATTACCGTAACGAAGACAAAGAATTCTCCGGCTGTAACCGTGCGATGGAATTGCTCACCGGCAAAAGCGAGAAGCAACTGATCGGTCTGACGCCGAACGATGTCTATACCCCCGATATCGCCGAGAAAGTGGTGGAAACCGATGAGAAGGTGTTCCGCCACAACGTTTCCCTCACCTATGAACAATGGCTGGTCTATCCGGACGGGCGGAAAGCCTGTTTCGAGCTGCGCAAGGTGCCGTTCTACGATCGCATCGGTAAACGCCACGGCCTGATGGGCTTCGGGCGCGATATTACCGAGCGTAAGCGCTATCAGGACGCGCTGGAGAATGCCAGCCGGGAAAAGACGACGTTTATCTCGACCATCAGCCACGAGCTGCGTACGCCGCTTAACGGCATCGTCGGGCTGAGCCGCATCCTGCTGGACACGGAGCTGGACAAAGAGCAGCACAGCTACCTCAAAACCATTCACGTCAGCGCCATCACCCTCGGCAATATCTTCAACGACATCATTGAAATGGACAAAATCGAGCGCCGCAAAGTGCAGCTCGATAACCAGACGGTCGATTTCACCGAGTTTCTGTCCGATCTGGAAAACCTCTCCGGCCTTCTGGCACAGCCGAAAGGGCTGAAATTCATCATGGATCCGGATTTACCCTTGCCGCGCAGCATCACCACCGACGGCACGCGCTTACGCCAGATTTTATGGAACCTGATCGGCAACGCCGTCAAATTTACCCGTGAAGGGGAAATCGTGCTGAGCGTCCATTACGAAGCGAACGACATGCTGCGCTTCGTGGTGCGTGATTCGGGAATGGGCATTCCGCAGGATGAGCAGGATAAAATTTTCGCCATGTACTATCAGGTGAAAGACCGTAACGGGGGCAAACCCGCAACCGGAACCGGGATCGGTCTGGCCGTTTCTAAGCGTCTGGCGCAGGCGATGGGCGGCGATATTACCGTCAGCAGCGTGCCGGGGCAGGGTTCCTGCTTCACGCTGACGGTGCGTGCGCCGACGCTGGATGCGCCGGTGACGCAAAGCGACGATGAAGAGGAGGAGATGCCGCTGCCGGCGCTTCATGTGTTGCTGGTGGAAGATATCGAGCTGAACGTCATTGTGGCGCGTTCGGTGCTGGAGAAACTGGGTAACAGCGTGGAAGTGGCAATGAACGGGCATGATGCGCTGGAGATGTTCGATCCCGACGAATTCGACCTGGTTCTGCTGGATATCCAGCTGCCTGACATGACGGGGCTGGATATCGCCCGCAAATTACGCACCGATTACGCCGGTAAGCATTTGCCGCCGCTGATTGCGTTGACGGCCAACGTGCTCAAAGACAAAAAAGAGTATCTCGACGCCGGAATGGACGACGTGCTGAGCAAGCCGCTGTCTGTTTCTGCCCTGACCGCGATGATCCAGCAGTTTTGGGATCATCAGCCAGAAGTATCCGTGATGGAAAAGGAGCCTGCAGTGATGAAAGACAGCGAAACTTTACTCGATACCGCCATGCTGGAGCAGTACATCGATCTGGTGGGCCCGCAACTGATTTATCAGAGTGCAGATATGTTTGAAAAAATGATGCCGGGTTATCTCGCGGTATTGGATTCCAACATGACGGCGCGTGACCAGAAAGGCATTGCTGAAGAAGGGCATAAAATCAAAGGTGCAGCGGGTTCTGTCGGTCTGAAGCATTTACAGCAACTGGCGCAACAAATTCAAACGCCAACATTGCCGGCCTGGTGGGATAACGTTCAGGAATGGATTGATGAGCTGAAGGCGGAATGGCGAAATGATATTCAGGTGTTGCGTGAATGGACTTCAAATGCTGAAAAAAAATAACCCCAGCCGAAGCCGGGGTGCGCGAATACTGCGCCAACACCAGGGAAAATGGTAACCCACGATAGTTGTTAGGGTTTGGATTTCGCAGGTCTTGGAATTCAGGGTAAGTCTAATACATCCTGTAGCCATCAACATAACAAATATAAGCTGAACTGTTACAACATTCATTAAAAACTGTGATGTAGATTAGTCTTTGTCTATACAAAACATCAAGTCTTTATCGCAGGATTTTTGAGAGAATACAAATGAAGGTTGTTGATGACGTTATGGCGGCATGCAATTTTGCTTATGTTCGTGAAAATACAGACGGCGATTTGCTGGTTTTTTCTACAAAAACTGTGCGTAATCCCCCTGAACACGCTGCACGGAACCCGCGGCAACTTACTGTAAACCATGGTGTATGCGTGAAAGTGGATTCGGACCGTTTGTAAAATGGCATAAGATTTCATCTGATTTGCAGTAGTGAAATAATTTCACTTAGGTAGACGTCCTGAATGCCCGTCCGTTGTGTGAATTTTCGTCTGCATTGTGGTTTTTTTGAGTAACCGATTTGACTTAGTGACGCCAGAGGCGGGCGAGTATCTGATGAGTTTTCGTTCACTATCTAAAATTGAATGTATAAATTTTGTTAATCAATAAATTTATGAATTGTTACGGAATGTAGCAAAAGAATACAGTTGATGCCGGGGGATGAAAACCCCTGGGAACCGGTTCCCAGGATCTGGAACTCATTGATGATATGGATCAAAAGCCTTTTAATTTGGTTAATGTGCGGTTAAAAATGGGATAGGCCTGACCAGATTGTTAGCAATCTGCGTCTTAGTTTCGCTAGCCCGAATCCGGTGGTTCTTGCGGAGATTGATTAGATGGTCAGATGTGTTACGGAAAGCGCTTAATGAATAAAACTGCAAAAAAAGGTCTTTTACGTAAGCCACTGTTATGGCTCAAACGTGTGCTGATACTGTTACCCTGCTTATGGATAGCAGGAATTGTGATTTTCGCCTTTTTACCGGTGCCTTTTTCTGCCGTGATGGTGGAAAGGCAGGTATCGGCGTGGCTGACCGGTGACTTTGGTTACGTCGCGCATTCCGACTGGGTGGCGATGGATGACATTTCCTCGCCGATGGCGCTGGCGGTGATGGCGGCGGAAGACCAGAAATTCCCTGAACACTGGGGATTTGACGTGGATGCCATTCAGTCGGTGCTGGACAGTGATAAAGACGGCGGAAAAATGCGCGGTGCATCGACGCTTTCGCAGCAGACGGCCAAGAATTTATTTTTGTGGGATGGTCGCAGCTGGATCCGCAAAGGGCTGGAAGCCGGGCTGACCGTTGGCATTGAAACGGTATGGACAAAGCGACGCATTCTGACGGTTTATCTGAACATCGTGGAGTTCGGCGACGGTGTCTTTGGCGTTGAACAGGCGGCACAGCATTTCTTCCATAAACCGGCCAGCAAACTGACCGCTTCTCAGGCGGCATTACTGGCTGCCGTGCTCCCCAATCCACACCTGTTTAAGGTCAACGCGCCTTCAGCCTACATCATTCGCAGACAACAGTGGATCCTGCGCCAGATGAGCCAGCTCGGCGGTGAGTCTTTCCTGGTGGAACATAAACTGCATTAATTTCCTGAGCAACGCACATAAAAAAAGGACAGCCAATGCGCTGTCCTTTTTCATGATGGCCGCCGGAATTACTTCACGTAGGTGAATGCCGTGGTCACGTGTTTCACGCCGCTGACACCTGCCGCGATACCTGCCGCAGATTTACCTTCATCCTGTGTCACCAGACCCAGCAGGAAGACTTCGCCGTTTTCAGTGGTCACTTTCACGTTGGAAGATTTCACTGAATCACTGGTCAGCAACTGCGAGCGGACTTTGGTGGTGATCCAGGTATCGGTAGAGGCGGTACCCATGGTCACAGGCTTACCGGTGCGAAGCTCGTTATACACTTCCGTTGCACCCTCAACGCCAACCGCGATCTGCTTGGCGCGCGCGGCCATATCCGGTGTCGGGGTCTGGCCGGTCAGCAGGACTTTGCCCTGATACGCCGTCGCCACAATACGCGCTTCGTCCTTCAGCTGTTTGTCTTTGCTGATGGCATTAGACACCCTGGCTTCCAGCGTGCTGTCATCAACCTGTGTGCCGACGGTACGCGGGTCCGTGGTGGTTTTGGTGGCAACGCCAGCAACGCCAACTACTGCGGCGGCAACGCAACCTTGTAGCAGAAGGGCGCTAAACAGTATTGCAAAGAGAGGACTTGCCTTCATTTGATCTCCTTAATCGTCCTGGTGAGGGAACAGCGTGCTATCAATCAGATCACAGAGGCAATTCACTGTGAGCATATGCATTTCCTGAATACGGGCGCTGCGATGAGACGGGATTCGGATCTCAACATCATGAGGCCCCAGCAAACCCGCCAGCTCGCCGCCGTCATAACCTGTAAGCGCCACAATGGTCATATCACGGGTGACCGCGGCTTCAACGGCTTTGACAATATCACGGCTGTTGCCGCGTGTAGAAATAGCCAACAGGACGTCGCCCGCCTGGCCTAAGGCCCGCACCTGTTTGGCATAGATTTCATCATGCAGCCGGTCGTTAGCGATGGCGGTCAGCACAATGTTATCTGCACATAGTGAGATTGCAGGAAGGCTGGGACGTTCAGTTTCAAAACGATTAATCAGACTGGCGGAAAAATGCTGGGCATTTGCCGCAGAGGTGCCGTTACCGCAGCAGAGAATTTTATTGCCGTTAAGCAGCGATTGCACCAGCGTCATTGCGGCGCGGGAAATCGCGTCAGGCAAGGCTTCTGCCGCGGCAATCTGGGTTTGGATACTTTCGGTAAAGCAGACTTTGATTCTATCCAGCACGGGTTTTCGTCCAGTCAGTCGTCATAATATTTATTCCGCATTGAAGGCATCACGCAGCCATTCTATCTGGCTACCGGTGATGGCAAAAACATCAAAACGGCAAGATGATGTGTCAAAGCTTGCATGGCGTCCTGCAAGCCAGAAAGACGCAGCGCTTAACAAACGCTGCTGTTTTTGACGCGTTACGCTTTCCGCTGCGCCGCCAAAACGGGCGGTGCGCCGGTAGCGAACTTCAACAAACACCCAGGTTTGCTGGTCGCGCATGATCAGGTCGATCTCTCCGGTGCGGCACGCCACATTGGCAGCCACAAAGAATAATCCGGCGCTCTCAAGGTAGCGACGTGCGAAAGCTTCATACCGGTTTCCACACGATTTTGCGCCAGTGAGCCGCGGCGTTGACACTTTTTCAAACATCAGTACATCCTTGTACCTGTCACTCTCGGAATACCGGTTCTGAAGAGCGGTTCCCGAGAGTGGCGTTAGCCGTTCTTAAGAGGAAACCGGCACCAGTGAGCCCTGACGGTATTGCAGCCACGGCATTTTACGGTGGATGACGCAATTGCTGTTGGCGCTCAAATCCCCGGTACTGCCGGAGACTTCAAAGCCCGGCAGTGTGCGCATTTGTGAGAAGTGATTCGCCAGACTCCAGGCATCAATCCCCATCGCGTACAGACGCACCAGAGAGTAGTCGTTGCCAAATTTCGCGGAGGCCTGTTGCATCAGCGCCGGATTAGAGCCCGCCAGCAACGGAATGTCGCTGAACTGAACGCCTTCCATTTCCAGACGATAATCCGGGCCTGCACCGGCCTGATAGCTGCGGGAACTGGCGTAAACGGACGGACGTGAACGGCCACTGCCGCTCATGTCGAGCATCGGCTTGATCAGCGTCAGTTCGCTTTGCGTGGCGACGACGTACACCGAATCCACGGCACCTCCTGAACTGCCCTGCACGATCTGCGCATCGGTCGGTGGCGCCGGGATGGTGATCCCGCCAATGATCACGCCCTGCGCCTGGGCAGGAGCCGCGGTATTGCTGGTCATCACCGGGGTACCGGTCAGACGGATACCGCTGCCGATAGAAGAGCGCAATTCACCTGCTGAACCCAGCCCCTGCTTGAGGACCGTCTGACCGCCCAGTTTCTGCCATTCATTGGCAAAAGCCTGCGCGATACGGTCGCCAAAGTTGCCACGCGGAACCAGCAACAGCGGCATCCGTTTTTGCTGTGACCACATATGACGTGCGGCATCCTGCGCCTCGTCTTCCGGAGAGAGGGCAAAGTAACAGATATTCGGGCTGTTTTTCTCAGTTTCTGGCTGATTGAGCGCTAAAACATTCAGCGGTGTCTGGTCAGAAGCGAGTTCGTTGACCTGATCTTTGAGCAGAGGACCGACAACCAGCGTTGCGCCATCTTGCTGCGCCTGAGTGAGAAGCGCGGCCAGAGGCTGACCATTGGTGTCGTAAACTTTGACCTGCGCATTGCTGCTGGCTACCGGAGTAGCGACAGGCGCAGGCGTTTGTGGCTGTTCAGCCTGGGTGGCTGTCGCCTCCGGCGCTGAGGTGCTGACGGCCGCATTCGGATCAACCGGTGGTTGCGCCTGAGCGTTTTGATCGGCAGCAGCACCTTGTGGCGCAGGTTGAGACACCTGACCGGTCATTGCCGCGTTAAAACCTTGCTGAATGGCGTTACCGTAAACCTGCGCCGGGCCGCTCATCGGCAGGAACAGGGCGATTTTACCGGTAGAAGCAGGCTGGAACGTCAGCACGTTATTAAGTTGCGTTGGCAGGTTTTTTGCAGCCGGATTGACCGGATAACGGCGCTGCCAGTCTTTAATACCGGCTTTCAGCAGATCGGGATCCTGCTTGTTACTCTGCCAGACGCTGAGTAAATCCAGCCATCCCTGCAATGTATTTTCATCCGCGTTGATCACGATGCTGCTCGCATCTTGCGGGGAAAGTTGCGTCAGCGACATCCAGGTACGATCGATATTGTCCTGATGCGGCTGGCCCTGCAACAGTGGCTCCTGCGCAATATACGCGCGGATCACGCCCAGGCTGACACGTCCCTGGCTGGCATCGATTTGCGCCTGATAGTAACGCGCCTTCTGATCGTTGGTCAGCGCGGTCGGATCGATGGTGCTCAGCGTGGTTGCCGCAGGGGCGAAATCTTTGATGGCCAGTTGCACTTCGGCCGTCGTCAGCTTTTGCTCCAGCTGCTGCGCGGCAGTGAGTTCTTGCGGCAGGGTCTTCAGCTGATTGTAGGCTTCAGCCGCTTTGCCTTCACGCACCAGGGCACGCACTGCAAGCAATTGCCAGTCAGCCTTGTTATCATCACCGCTTTGCTGTGCCTGTTGCAGATAATAATCAGAGCTGCCAGTCGCCGCGCCCTGGACACTTTCAGTCGGTGCCTGTGGCGCCTGACCGGTACAGCTGGCGAGAAGCATCGCCACGATAATGGCAGGGAGTAAACGTCCCGAACGGGTACGAAAAGTCATTGAGGAAGGCATTCAGTTTCCAGTGATGTTTTTTCAAGATGCTCAATATTAAATCGGCAATCCGGATGAAACAATGAATCAACACGATCAAGCAGATATTTCTGCATCAACGCTGTACATCGTACCCACGCCAATCGGCAATTTAGGGGACATCACCCAACGGGCATTGGCCGTGCTGAGCAGCGTGGATTTGATTGCGGCGGAGGATACCCGTCATACCGGATTATTGCTGCATCACTTTGGTATCAGCGCAAAAATGTATCCGCTTCATGATCATAATGAACAGCAAAAAGCGGAACATTTATTATCAAAACTTCAGGAAGGTCAAAGCATTGCGCTGGTTTCCGATGCAGGAACGCCGCTGATCAATGACCCTGGCTACCATCTGGTGCGCTGTTGCCGTGAAGCGGGTGTGCGCGTTGTGCCGTTGCCGGGTGCCTGTGCGGCGATCGCGGCATTGTCTGCCGCCGGTTTGCCGTCCGACCGCTTCTGTTATGAAGGCTTTCTGCCTGCCAAAACGAAATCACGAAAAGATACACTTCAGGCCCTGATCGAAGAGCCGCGCACGCTGATTTTCTACGAATCGACCCACCGGTTGCTCGACAGCCTGCAGGATATGGTGGAAGTCTGGGGGCCGGATCGCTACGTGGTGCTCGCCCGCGAGCTGACCAAAACCTGGGAAAATATTCGTGGTGACGCGGTCGGCGCATTGCTCGCCTGGGTACTGGAAGATGAAACCCGCAAGCGTGGCGAAATGGTGCTGATCGTTGAAGGTCATAAAGCGGATACCGAGGCTTTGCCGGCGGAAGCGTTGCGCACGCTGGCGCTGCTGCAAAAAGAACTTCCGCTGAAAAAAGCCGCCGCGCTGGCTGCAGAAATTCACGGTGTGAAGAAGAATGCGTTGTATAAATACGCGCTTGATGAGCAAGAGGGTGACAAGTAGGTGATTTTCCCCTATCATCCGCCGCGGAGTTGACCAGACAGTCGCCGCTTCGTTGCCGTCCCTTTCGGGGGAGACAGATGGAGGGGAGGAAAGTCCGGGCTCCATAGGGCAGGGTGCCAGGTAACGCCTGGGAAGCGCGAGCTTACGACAAGTGCAACAGAGAGCAAACCGCCGATGGCCCACGCAAGTGGGATCAGGTAAGGGTGAAAGGGTGCGGTAAGAGCGCACCGCGCGGCTGGCAACAGTCCGTGGCAGGGTAAACTCCACCCGGAGCAAGGCCAAATAGGGGTTCACATGGTACGGCCCGTACTGAACCCGGGTAGGCTGCTTGAGCCAGTGAGCGATTGCTGGCCTAGACGAATGACTGTCCACGACAGAACCCGGCTTAACGGTCAACTCCCTCGTCAAAAAGAAAGCCCGCGCAGTGTTAACTGCGCGGGCTTTCACCTTTCTGAAATCCGAAAACTCAGACCGGCAAATCAATCAGCAGCGCGCGCAATGGCGTGCTGGCAGACACGGTCAGGCTGTTTTCCTGATGAATAAATGCCCCATCGCCACAGGCCAGTCTTTGCGATTCGTTGCTGACCGCGCCCTGTGCATCAACCTGCCCGTGAATCGACTGCAAATAAGCACGCGGTCCGCGGATCGGTATCGAAATATGATCGCCTGCGGCTAAATCCAGATGATGGATCCACACGCTCTGGCGCAACTGCAGGCTGCCTGCTTCACCATCCGGCGAGGCCAGCAGGAAATGCTTCGCATCCGGCAGCATCATTTTCTGGGTAATTGGGTTTTCATGCTCGGGGCAGGCATCCAGCCACAGCTGCATCCGCGTCAGTGGCTGTTTCTCGCGGGTGTTCAGCTCGCTGTAGCTGACGCTGGCCTGCGTCGATAACAGCGCCGCTTCTCCGGCTTTCACCCGCACGCTATGACCTTCACTGTCGCGATACTCGGCCTCGCCCTGCAACACCAGATTGAGCACGTCAACGCGCGGATAAGTTCGCGGCTGAAAACTCGCCCCCGGTGCCAGCACTTCCTGATTCAGCACCCGCAAAGAGGCATAGCCCATCAGCTTGGGATCGAAGTAGTGACCAAAGGAAAACGTGTAGCGGGCTTGCAGCCAGCCAAAGTCAGCGGTGCCGCACTCTTTTGCCGTTCTGCTGGTAATCATGGCGGTCGCCTCAGTTAAAAATATCAATGGATAAATGGTAAGCGTCTGGACGTGTGATTGTTAGCCAGTTAATCTGGTCGCTATATTCAAATTTCCTGAAAGAGAAAAGAATGGCTAAGGATCGCGCACTCACACTGGAAGCCTTACGGGTCATGGATGCGATAGACCGCCGGGGCAGCTTTGCCGCGGCTGCCGACGAGCTGGGCCGCGTCCCTTCTGCCCTGAGCTACACCATGCAGAAGCTGGAGGAAGAGCTGGATGTGGTGTTATTCGACCGCTCAGGTCATCGGACAAAATTCACCAACGTTGGCCGTATGCTGCTTGAGCGTGGCCGCGTGTTGCTGGAAGCGGCAGATAAACTGACCGTGGATGCCGAAGCGCTGGCGCGTGGCTGGGAAACCCATATCACCATCGTGTGTGAAGCGCTGTCGCCGGCAACGAAACTGTTCCCGCTGATTGAAAAGCTGGCGCTGAAAGCCAATACGCAGGTGTCGCTGATCACTGAAGTGCTGGCCGGTGCGTGGGAGCGCCTTGAGCAGGGGCGCGCAGACATTGTGATCGCCCCGGATATGCACTTCCGCTCATCAACAGAAATTAACAGCCGTAAGCTTTACAAGCTGGTCAGCGTGTACGTTGCCGCACCGGATCATCCGATCCATCTGGAAGCCGAGCCGTTGTCTGACGTCAGCCGCGTGAAGTACCGGGGCATTGCGGTGGCGGATACTGCCCGCGAGCGCCCGGTGCTGACCGTGCAACTGCTGGATAAGCAGCAACGTCTGACGGTCAGTACGCTGGAGGAAAAACGTCAGGCATTACTGGCAGGGTTAGGTGTGGCGACGATGCCTTATCCGATGGTCGAAAAAGACATTACCGAAGGGCGTTTGCGGGTGGTGAGTGCCGAATACAATCACGAAACCGACATCATTATGGCGTGGCGTCGCGACAGCATGGGCGAAGCGAAAGCCTGGTTCCTGCGTGAAATTGTCAAACTGCTGGCTACGCGTGAAGTGAAGTAAGCGTCGGTCAGTTGCTAGGCCACACCTTCCCCTGATGAAAGGGGAAGGTGCCGATGCAGATCAAAAACGCGTATCACGCCCGTGCTCAGATTCTAAATCCTGCGCGGGTCCGGTGGAGATAATGCCGTGAGGGTTGATCGTCGCGTGGCTGCGATAGTAGTGGTGACGAATGTGGGCAAAATCCACAGTTTCACGAATGCCCGGCATCTGGTAGATATCGCGCAGGAAGCCGTAAAGGTTCGGATAATCGCTGATCCGGTAGCGATCGCATTTGAAATGCGTAACGTACACCGGGTCAAATCGCACCAGCGTGGTCCACAGGCGAAGATCGGCTTCGGTCAGCTGGTTCCCCGTCAGATAGCGGTGTTTACCCAGTAATTCCTCGGCACGGTCAAGCGCGGCAAACACACCGTCAACGGCCTCATCGTAAGCATCCTGAGACGTCGCAAACCCGGCTTTGTAGACGCCATTGTTAATTTGCGGATAGACCCATTCATTAATCTCATCAATCTGCGGGCGCAAGGTCTGCGGATAATAATCCCCGGCTTTTGCACCGACCGCATCAAAAGCGCTGTTGAACATGCGAATGATATCGGCAGATTCGTTACTGACGATGGTCTGCTGTTTCTTGTCCCACAGGATCGGCACAGTGACGCGCCCGGTGTAATCCTTCTGCGCGCGCAGATAGATTTCATAAGCAAAATTCAGGTGATACAAATCGTCGCCGGTGGCCGCCGGGAAATCCGTTCCGAAGGTCCAGCCGTTTTCCAGCATCAGCGGATGCACGACGGAAACGGGAATGATCTCTTCGAGGCCTTTCAGCGCGCGCATCAGTAAGGTGCGGTGCGCCCACGGGCAGGCGAGAGAAACGTACAGATGATAACGATCGCGTTCTGCCGTAAAGCCACCCGCACCATGCTCACCCGGTGCGCCGTCTGCGGTGATCCAGTTACGGAATTGCGAAACGGAACGTTTGAAGTGCCCGCCGGTAGAGCGGGTGTCATACCAGGTGTCCTGCCAGATGCCGTCAACCAGTTGTCCCATCGTTATGTACCTTTTTATCAGATGTATTTTCAGAATAAAAAAGGGCGAGGTGATAAATCACATCGCCCTGCAGGTCTTACATATTATCTAATTATTTGAGTATAGCGTGGTATTGCCGCTGCGATGCCCGGCGTTATCCCTGGTGCGGACGATTACCAGTTTTTCTTGATCAGACGGTCGATGCTGAATGCACCAGGACCCGAAGCAAACAGGACGAAGAAACCACCGGCGATGGACAGGTTTTTCATGAACATCATCTGGTTTACGCCCTGGGCGAAATCAGTGTGGAAGATGACGGCGGTCAGGATGGTGAAGATTGCCGTGATCAACGCGGTAGTGCGAGTGAAGAAGCCGAACAGGATCGCCAGACCGCCGCCAAATTCTAACAAGATAGTCAGTGGCAGGAAGAAGCTTGGCACGCCCATAGACGTCATGTAGCCCGCTGTGGCGGTGTAACCGTTGATTTTGCCCCAGCCTGCAACGATAAACAGAATGGGCATCAGGATACGTGCAACCAGCAAAGCAGTGTCTTGTAACTTAGTCATCTTCATCTCCGAAAGGTCATGCGCTCAAATTGAGCTAAAAATGTTACCGGCCCGGTCGGAAAATGTTTCCTGCCGTTACCGCATCAGTTGATGACGGAATAATAGGTCGGATGAATAAGTTTTGTTAGCAAGTAAATCTGTCTGAATGATTCAAAAAAATTGAATGGACTCTGGATTGTTATTCAAAAGAAAAGGGCCGGATGAGTATTCATCCGGCCCTCAGACGTGAAAGCATTGATACGAAAAAAGAGCGTTTATTTCTGAGCGAAAGTCTTACGGAACAGTCTGACCGTTCCCCAGATCCCGAAAGCCCGTCGTGACCAGCGCACAATCACGCTGGGGTGGCGAATACCGTAAACGGCAATCAGGCTTGAGCCCACTACCAGATATTTGCGCATATCAACGAGTTTCACCCAGCCGCGATCGATTTTCGCTGTGGCATCCAGCCAGTCATCACCGGCACGAGATAACTCCTGCCGCTGGCGCTCAATCTTGCGCATAATTCTGACTTTTTCGATAGCGCGGTTCGGGATGCTCATTCCTCGTCATCCTTTTCAAGCAGGGCACGGTCAACGTCCAGTTGCTTGCGCGTAAGGCTGAGCAGCGTCGAACGTTTGGCTTTCGCCAGCGTCAACATGCCCAGGATCACCGCGAGCAATAACAGCACGCCTGTGGTAGTGCCCATCGCCATCAGACGGTATGCCGGATCGATAGCCCAGAAAAGGACCACCAGCAGACTCATCAGGCCGAAGGCTGTAAAGATCAGGGTAATGCCGGCCATGAGCAGCAGTTGGAAAATATTGGCCTTTTCCTCTTCCAGCTCAATAACGGCCAGTCTGACGCGCGTTTCGACAATGCCGACCACCACAGTGGCGACACGTTGAATGATGTCGAAAAGCCCCTTACCCGGTCCTTGTGGTGAAGGTTTTAACGGTTCAGTCATGGTTATCGGCGAGCTAACAGAACGCCGATGACTACGCCGACCGCGGCACCAATACCGACGCCCGTCCAGGGTTTATCATGTACATAATCGTCGGCTTTACCGGCAATTTCTTTGGTCTGGTAGGCAATCTTTTCGCCCGTGTCGCTCAGACGTTCGCGGGTATCTTTCAGCAGGGATTCTGCTTTACCACGCAGTTTATCGAGTTCAGCTTTCGGCTTATCGGTAGAGGTCTGGAGCACTTCTTCCAGGGTATCTGCCAATGACTTTAATTCAGCCCGCAGTTGTTCTGATGTATTACTCGCCATGTGTAAGTCACTCCATACGTTAACTGATTCGAACTTTTAACATAGCGGATATTCGGGTGATCGCAAATGCGAATTGTCTGTTTCAAAACGCAAGATCCCCGAATAATCCGCTGTGGCGTGGTGCAAAATCACCGCTGGCGGAACAGGATTACAGGCCCTGGGCCTGTTTCAGTTCTGCCTGTGCTTCCTGCAGTTTATGCTGTTTCTTAACGATTTTTTCGTGATCGCCCTTGGCCTGAGCTTCTTTCAGCTCCTGCTCACGTTCAGCGACTTTTTCACGCTTCTCTTCAACACGTTGTTGATTTTCAGCTTTCAGACCGGCATCGGTGCAATGTGCCTTATTTTCACGCAGTGCCTTTTCCAGACCGTCTACGCGGTTCTGGTTTTTATGGGCACGGGCTTCGTCGATCTGTTTCTGAATTTCGTTTTGTTTGGTCACGCAGCTTTCTGGCTGAGGCGCAGCAAAACTGGCGGAGGTGAACAACAATGCCGGGGCGAATACGAGGGCGGAGAGAGTCAGTTTCATCGTGTAGCTTCCTTTTGATGGTTAAGTGAGTGTGGCACTTAATTCCTTGAACAGGGGACTGCGTGTCAAATCATGGGTCACATGAATGACTACCCCATAAATAATATCACCGTCGAATGGACGGTGATATCAGACATTTTCCCTAAACCTGACGAAAGGCTTAACCGAGCTTCAGCCGGTTATGATTGAGTTTTTCCATCAACGCTCTGGAATGGGAGGGTTCACAATTCCTGATGATGAATCCCTCCGGCAGGATGTCTTGCAACGCGCTGTGCGCCATCTGGAGCTGCTCAGCGGAGTCGAGCTGCACGACTAAACCGTCATCGAGGGGCGTGATGCTTTTGATATGGATGCCGCGCTGACTCAGGCTCTGATACACATAAAAGCCGTCTGGCAATGAGATACCGGTTCTGGCCGGGCGGATTTGCAGCGCATTGCCGTTGGCTGGCATCCGTGAAATAGCCAGCCCGATCATGGCGGCCGCTGCCAGCATCATGATAATCACCGGCCAGAGTAGGGAACGTTTGAGAAACCTGCGGTTCATTATGCGCTCTTGCCTTTATTCTGGCGGTCAGCGTGTTTTTTACGCCACAGCACAATGATCGAACCGACCAGCCCGCCAATTAATAACAGGACCGGCAATAACATCAGGCAGTTCATCACGGCGTCTTCGTATTTCAGGAACAGCGGTGTTTTGCCGAGGAAATAGCCCAGAGACGTGAGGATGAGGATCCACAACAATCCGCTGACCCAGTTAAAGAACTGAAAGCGGCTGTTGCTCAGGCCAGATAAACCGGCGATTGTCGGCAGCAGGGTACGCACAAAGGCCAGAAAACGGCCAACTAACAGCGCCGACAGGCCATGCTTGTGGAAAAGTGCATGGGCACGTTCGTGATAATGCACCGGCAAATTCCCCAGCCAGCTTTGTACTATTCGGGTGTTTCCCAGCCACTTTCCCTGCGCATAACTCAGCCAGCAACCGAGGCTGGCCGCGCTGGTCAGCAGGAAAACAGTCAGCGGGAAATTCATCGCATCTTTGGCAATCAGTACGCCGACCAGAATTAACAGGCTGTCACCGGGTAAAAACGCCGCGGGCAACAGACCGTTTTCCAGAAAAATGATCATGAATAAAATCAGGTACAGCGCCCAGACCAGCGAAGGATCGGCCAGGGTTTTATAGTCTTGTTGCCAGAGTGCATCGATGAGAGAACTGATAATTTCCATCTGGTTTCTAAAACTCCATCATGTTCAGTGAGTCAGCGAAATACATCTGCGGAGAAAGTCTCGACGCGGCATGTACAGCTGAAAAAGGTCGCCTGTTCCCTGGCGTGCTGTCTGGTTACGGGTACTGCGATTTCCCGCGCGTCGTTTTGGCGTGTTTCACCTGGCGCAAACGGGTAAGAAAAGTCGTCTAACTGTAACAAAATAACAATAAGTCAGACAGGTAAATATAGCGCGTCGGCGGCGATCATTTAAGCCTCAGGCACGATATGAAAAAGGGTTTTACATTGACTGACACTACTCGACAGTGGCTGACAGGGAAGGGCGAAATTGGGCAGAGGAAGATAAATGGCAGGTTGGACGAATGAACCTGCCGTAATGCGGATTTATTTAGAGTTCATCAGCGGCGGATCGAGATGAACCACCGGATTTTCTGAATAAAGATAGCGGTCTACATTGAACTCAAAATCATCACTGGTGGCGCGGAAAAGCATCTGCTTGGTGTTTTCCAGGTGCTGCCACATCGCCAGTTTTGCGGCGTGCGGATCGCGGCGGATTAACGCTTTGAGGATCAGATCGTGTTCTTCACACCAGCTTTCGATTGAGCGCTCATCGATATGCTCATGCAATTTACGCCAGTACGGATTATGCAATCGCTGGCTCCACATCTTTTCGACTATCGTTGCCAGTGCGCTGTTTTGGGTTGCCTGCGCCACCTGCACGTGGAATTTCAGATCCCATTCCGAATCGCGGAAACGGTCTTCCTGCCGCGCGTACTCCTGAATTTCCATCAGGCGCATAATGTCTTGTTTGGTCACCTGCGTGGCGGCAAATTCAGCGATGTTGCTTTCAATCAGCTGGCGCGCCTGCAACAGTTCAAACGGGCCTGCCGTACCAAATTCACTGCCGCAATCCGGCACAACCAGATGGCGCTGCTGATTGGACATGACATGAATGCCCGAGCCTTTGCGCACTTCCACATAGCCCTCCACTTCCAGCATGATGATCGCTTCACGCACCACGGTGCGGCTGACGTTCATTTCATCGGAAATCAGACGTTCAGCGGGAAGTTTCTCCCCAACCGGATAGACTCCGGATTCAATGCGTTCCTTGAGCGTGGCAGCCAGTTGTTGATAAAGGCGTCTGGTGTCTGTGGATTCCATGTGAGTGCTCTTTAAAGTAGTGAAACCTGCCGGATGGGTGCCTGAAAGATCCCGGGACCTGTCATACAACTCCAGTATACGATTTAAGAAGAGGGGATGCACCGTGCATTGGTCAGAAAGATTGGCGGTTAAAGTCAGGAAATAGCAAAGCCCGGTAAAGTGACTTACCGGGCTGCGTTCAGGCTATCAGGCTTTCGCGGTACTGAGCGGAACCGGCACCGGTTCTACTGCGGACCGGTTTTGCAATACTGTCCAGATGATGATGGCACCGAGCAGATCGAAGACCGCAAGGGCTGCAAACAGCGGGCTGAAACCGATGGTATCGGCCAGCGCACCGACCACCAGTGCAAACATCGTACTTGCCATCCAGGCGGCCATCCCGGTCAGTCCGTTAGCCGTCGCCACTTCGTTACGACCGAACACGTCAGAAGAGAGCGTGATCAGCGCGCCGGACAGTGACTGGTGAGCGAAACCACCGACACACAGCAGGGCGATAGCCGCATACGGGCTGGTGAACAGGCCGATCATCCCCGGGCCGATCATCAGGACAGCACCCATCGTCACGACCATTTTACGAGATACGATCAGGTTCACTTTGAAATGCTTCTGGAAGAACGGAGGCATGTAGCCGCCGAGGATACAACCGAGGTCAGCAAACAGCATCGGCATCCAGGCAAACATCGCAATTTCTTTAAGATTGAAGCCATACACCTTGAACATGAACAGCGGGATCCAGGCGTTGAACGTGCCCCAGGCAGGTTCAGCCAGGAAGCGTGGCAGCGCGATACCCCAGAACTGACGGTTACGCAGGATCTGCATGGCAGACATTTTCTTACCGTTGGTGGTCTGATGCTGTGCTTCCTGACCATCAAGAATATAAGCGCGTTCTTCGGTGCTCAGTTTTTTCTGATCTTTCGGGTGTTTATAGAACACTAACCAGCTGATCGCCCAGATTAGGCTGAGAGCGCCAGTGATGATGAACGCCAGCTGCCAGCTGTGCATGATGATGCACCAGACAACCAGTGGCGGGGCAATCATCCCGCCGATAGACGAACCGACGTTAAAGTAACCCACGGCAATAGAGCGTTCTTTCGCCGGGAACCATTCGCTGCTGGCTTTCAGGCCGGCAGGGATCATCGCGGCTTCCGCCATACCGACAGCACCACGTGCGATGGCCAGGCCACCCCAGCTGCTTGCCAGCGCCGTGGCCATACAGAATATGGCCCACATGATGGCGAACATGGCGTAACCCACTTTGGTTCCCATCACATCCAGAACGTAACCGGCAACCGGCTGCATCAGGGTATAGCAGGCGGAATAGGCGGCGATAATATAAGAATATTGCTGTGTGGTGATGTTCAACTGGCTCATCAGCGTTGGCGCTGCGGCGGCAATGGCGTTACGTGTTAAATAACCCAGTACAGTGCCGCATGTGACCAATGCGATCATGTACCAGCGTAACCCTTTAATCTTACCCATTTAACTCTCTCCCAGTAAATAATCCGGCGATGACGGCCAAAGCTGTCACGGCGTATTTCGCGCCATCTGTCTCAGCATGGGCTTCTGGCTTCCTTAAAGTGTTTTTTCCGGGTACACCGCCGCCAGAGAATCTCGCTGGGGGAGCTGCCCGATGACTCACGCACTGCTTTATTGTTATCTGTGCGTAAGGATCCGATGAACTTCCTGCACACCAGAACAACTGCACTGTCTTCCGGCGAACGGCGCCCGGTAAGTGTTATCCGGACAACAGCGAAAGGACGTGGCAGGTAATCTCTGACGCTCTTGTCCGGACGCAGCAAAGATAACTTGTCATACAGATTTAAAATTTGAATGACATCACAAAACCACATTTAAACTGTGTGCTTACTTAACTTTTTTAACTTCACGGTTATTTACTTGATTTTACACAGGTAATGGTAGGTTTGTTGATCGACTTCACACTTTGAGAGGAGGATGTAACAAGCAGGGAATGAAAATCTCTACAAAATTGGTGTAACAACTTTACCTGATGATCACATTCAGGCGCAGGGCGGCAAACGGGGCGGTGTCATGTGAATAAGACGAGATACAAGGCACAGAGCCATAAATAACTTGTTATACCGATTTAAAGTTTGAGTGACATCACAAAATGACACTCTGAATGTGAGGATAATAGCCTCCAGTGCTTAAAGACTCTAAAGTTTTTGTTTTACAGAGGATTAGTGTGTGTTTATGGCCGCGAATCGCCCCCTTTCGCGCCGGAGTACCCCTAAAAAGAGCTGGACGATAAACTGAATTGGTGTGATAACTTCGCACCATTGAGAGACAACTCTACAGAATTCATGATGAGGAACCTAAGATGGCGCAGTTTTTAACAGAAGACTTCCTTCTCGACACTGAATTTGCACGTCGCCTGTATCACGACTATGCGAAAGATGAGCCGATCTTTGATTACCACTGTCACCTACCGCCGGAACTGATCGCGCAAAATCATCAGTTCGAAAACATGTATGAAATCTGGCTGAAAGGCGATCACTATAAATGGCGCGCAATGCGTACCAACGGTGTGCCTGAACGTATGTGTACCGGTGATGCCAGCGACCGCGAGAAGTTTGACGCCTGGGCTGCAACGGTTCCCCACACCATCGGCAACCCGCTGTACCACTGGACGCATCTTGAACTGCGCCGTCCGTTCGGCATTACCGGCAAACTGCTTTCTCCGTCTACTGCGGGCGAAATCTGGGAGCGTGGTAATGAACTGCTGGCACAGGATGAATTCTCCGCCCGTGGCATCATGAAACAGATGAATGTGAAAATGGTCGGCACCACCGATGACCCGATCGATTCTCTGGAACATCATAAAGCTGTCGCCATTGACGCCAGTTTTGATGTCAAAGTTCTGCCAAGCTGGCGCCCGGATAAAGCGTTCAACATTGAAGCGGCGACGTTTGCTGATTACATGAAGAAACTGGAAGCCGCTGCTGATGTGTCGATTACCCGTTTCAGCGATCTGCGTGACGCCCTGAAAAAACGTATGGATCACTTCGCGGCGCACGGCTGTAAAGTCTCTGATCACGCGCTGGACGTGGTGGTCTACGGCGAAGCGGATGACGCCACGCTGGACAGCATTCTGTCCCGTCGTCTGAGCGGTGAAACGCTAACTGCGCAAGAAATTGCTCAGTTTAAAACCGGCGTTTTGCTGTATCTGGCTTCCGAATATCAACGTCGTGAATGGGTACAGCAGTACCACATTGGCGCGCTGCGCAATAACAACACCCGTATGTTCCAGCTGATCGGTGCAGACGTCGGTTTTGACTCCATCAATGACCAGCCGCTGGCAGAACCGCTGTCCAAACTGCTGGGCGCGCAAGGTCTGGCCGGTGGCCTGCCAAAAACCATTCTGTATTGCCTGAACCCGCGTGATAACGAAGTCATCGGCACCATGGTCGGTAACTTCCAGGGCGAAGGGATGCCGGGCAAAATGCAGTTCGGTTCCGGCTGGTGGTTTAACGACCAGAAAGACGGGATGCAACGCCAGATGACTCAGCTCGCCAACCTGGGCTTACTGAGCCGCTTCGTCGGCATGCTGACCGACAGCCGCAGCTTCCTGTCTTATACGCGTCATGAATACTTCCGTCGCATTCTGTGCCAGATGATTGGCCGCTGGGTGGAAGACGGCGAAGCACCGGCAGATATCGAACTGCTGGGCAATATGGTGAAAAACATCTGCTTCGACAACGCCAAACAGTATTTCCAGATCGAACTGAACTAAAAAAGCACGACGGAGCGCAGGTTCCTGCGCTCCGTAAATAAATAAAGCAAAAACAACTAATTATCCCATTTAGCACGGCGGCCACAGGACACACCGATTGTCCTCAAAGACCGGCGTCTGAGCAAATTAAGGTGAATGTGAGATGCAAAGGTTAAATCGCCGTGACTTCCCTGGCCGTCAGCACCCGGACAAAATTATTCAGTTCGGGGAAGGTAACTTCCTGCGGGCGTTCGTAGACTGGCAGATAGACCTGCTGAATGAACATACCGATCTGGACGCCGGGATAGTGGTTGTTCGCCCGATTGACACCGATTTCCCACCTTCACTCAGCACGCAGGATGGTCTGTACACCACCATTATCAGCGGCCTGAACGAGCAGGGCGAAACGGTGCGCGATACCCGCATCATCCGCTCGGTGAACCGCGAAATTAATATCTATCATCAGTTTGATGAGTATCTGGCGCTGGCCCGCGACCCGAATATCCGCTTCGTGTTTTCCAATACCACCGAAGCCGGTATCAGCTATGTTGAAAGCGATCGTCTGGAGGATGCGCCACCGGCCAGTTTCCCGGCCAAACTGACCCGTTTACTGTTTGAGCGCTTCACGCATTTCTCCGGCGCAGCCGATAAAGGCTGGGTTTTGCTGCCATGTGAACTGATCGACTACAACGGCGAAGCGTTGCGCGAACTGGTGCTGCGATACGCACAACGTTGGGCGCTGCCGGCGGCATTTACTCAGTGGCTGGAAAACAGCAACACCTTCTGTTCAACGCTGGTTGACCGCATCGTGACCGGTTATCCGCGCAGCGAAGTGGAGAGCCTGCAACAGGAACTGGGCTATCAGGACAGCTTCTTCGACAGCGCCGAGCACTTCTATCTGTTTGTGATCCAGGGGCCAAAAAGTCTGGCTCAGGAACTGCGTCTGGACAAACTGCCGCTCAACATCCGCCTGGTGGATGACATCAAACCGTACAAAGAACGCAAAGTGGCGATCCTCAATGGCGCGCACACCGCGCTGGTGCCGGTGGCCTTCCTGTCAGGGTTGAATACCGTCGGCGAATCCATGAATGACGCGCAGATCAGCCGCTTTGTGGAACTGGCCATTGCCGAGGAAATCTCGCCGGTGCTGGATCTGCCACAGGATGAACTGACGTCGTTCGCGCAGGCGGTGCTGAGCCGTTTCCGCAACCCGTTTATTCAGCATCAGCTGTTGTCGATTGCCCTGAACGGGATGACCAAATACCGCACCCGCATTCTGCCGCAGCTGCTGGCGAGCCAGGAAAAGAATCAGATCCTGCCACCGCGCCTGACGTTTGCTCTTGCCGCCTTGCTGGCGTTCTACCGTGGCGAACGCGAAGGTGAAATCTACCCGTTGCAGGACGATGCGCACTGGCTGAGCCTTTTCTCTCAATTATGGAGCAGCGTGCGTAACGGCGAATTATCACTCGGTGGGCTGGTGGAAACCGTGCTGGCCGATGAAGAACACTGGGGACGGGATCTCAATACCGTGCCTGGCCTGACCGCTAAAGTGACCGGACAGTTACAGGCGATCGAAGACCGTGGCATGCGCGATGCGCTGGCGGCTTACAGTTAAGAGGGCGACTATGCAAAGTATCATTCAAATTCATCCTGCAGATAATGTCGCCGTGGCACTGCGCGACATTGAAAACGGCGAGCAGGCAGAGGCTGGCGGCTATCATGTCGTGATGCCTCAGCCGGTGGCCCGGGGTCACAAATTCGCCCTGCGCCCGATTGCGGCGGGTGAAAATATTATCAAATACGGGCTGCCGATTGGCCATGCGCTGACCGCGATCGCGCCAGGCGTGCATATCCATTCACAAAATGGCAAAACCAATTTAAGCGATCTGGACGAGTATCAATATCAGCCGGAGTTCGCCAGCCTGCCGGAGCAGATGGCAGATCGTGAGGTACAGATCTACCGCCGTAAAAACGGTCTGGTGGGGATCCGCAACGAGCTGTGGCTGATCCCGACCGTCGGCTGTGTGAATGGCATTGCCCGCCAGATCCAGACACGTTTCCTGAAAGAAACCAACGACGCGGAAGGCATCGACGGCGTTTACCTGTTTACGCACCCGTTTGGCTGTTCACAGCTGGGCGACGATCACGTCAATACCCGCACCATGCTGCAAAATATGGTACGTCACCCGAACGCCGGTGCAGTGCTGGTGATTGGCCTCGGTTGTGAAAACAATCAGGTGGACGTGTTCCGCGAGACGCTGGGCGAAGCAGATGAAGAGCGCGTGCGCTTCATGACAATGCAAAAGTTCGACGACGAAGTGGAAGCCGGTCTGGAACGTCTGCGCGAACTGTATGCCGCAATGCGCAACGATAAACGTGAAAGTGGAAAACTCAGCGAGCTGAAGTTTGGCCTCGAATGCGGCGGCTCTGACGGGCTTTCCGGCATCACGGCGAACCCGCTGCTGGGGCGTTTCTCGGACTACGTGATCGCTAACGGCGGCACTTCCGTACTGACCGAAGTGCCTGAAATGTTTGGCGCAGAGCGTATTCTGATGAGCCGCTGCCACGACGAAAGTACGTTTGAAAAAACCGTTCATATGGTCAACGATTTCAAACAATATTTCATCGAGCACAATCAGCCGATTTACGAAAATCCGTCGCCGGGCAACAAAGCTGGCGGTATCACTACGCTGGAAGAAAAATCGCTCGGCTGTACGCAAAAAGCCGGTCACAGCCCGGTGATGGACGTGCTGAAATACGGCGAGCGTCTGACCAAACCGGGGCTGAACCTGCTGAGCGCGCCGGGGAACGATGCCGTCGCTACCAGCGCACTGGCCGGAGCCGGTTGTCACATGGTGCTGTTCAGCACCGGGCGTGGCACCCCATACGGTGGTTTTGTGCCGACGGTCAAACTGGCGACCAACAGCGAACTGGCGGCGAAAAAACCGCACTGGATCGATTTCGATGCCGGGCAACTGATCCACGATGTCACAATGGATCAACTGCTGAAAGAGTTTGTGGATCTGATCGTGGAGATCGCCGATGGCCGCAAAGCCAAAAACGAACTCAATGACTTCCGCGAATTAGCCATCTTTAAAAGCGGCGTCACATTGTAACCGGTCAGGTTTATCGTTAGGATGAAACGGCGTTTCAGTTATGGAACGCCGTTTGCTTTTGCAGCGCAAGTCTTCCACGGATGAGATCAGGATAAATGACGTATTACTGGTTGGCACAGTCAGTCGGTGTTGTGGCCTTTGCGGTCGGCATCACGATGTTTTTCAACCGCAGCGACCGCCGCTTCAAACAACAACTTTCCGCTTACAGCGCCATTATCGGCGTGCATTTCCTGATGATGGGCGCAGCGCCCGCCGGGATGAGCGCCTTACTCAATTCCCTGCGCACCCTGATTTCCCTGCGGACCCGCAACCAGTGGATCATGGTGGTTTTCATCGTCCTGACGCTGGTATTAGGGCTGAGCCGCGCACACCATTGGGTGGAATTATTGCCCGTCGGCGCCACCGTCGTCAGTACCTGGGCGCTGTTTCGCACCAGCGGGCTGACCACACGTTGCATTATGTGGTGTTCAACCTGTTGCTGGGTGGCGCACAACATCTGGCTCGGTTCGATCGGCGGCTCGCTTATCGAAGGCAGTTTCCTCGTCATGAACGGTTTTAACATCATCCGCTTCCGCCGCCTGCAACTGCGCGGCATCGACCCGTTTGAGGTCGAGAAGAAGATACTGCAGAAGAGGGATGAGCAGGGGTAATCCCTGCTTTTGAGTGCGTAATGGCGTTGTTGAATAAATCGAACTTTTGGCCGTAGTTAGGATCAGATCACCACACTCCTGATCCTGCAGCGATATCACGTGGCAAAACAAAAGTTCAAAATCACCAACTGGGCCACCTACAACAAGGCGCTTGTCAATCGGGGCTCACTGACATTCTGGCTTGATGAGTCGGCCATTCAGGCCTGGTATGACGAACCCAACACGTCTTTACGCGGTCGTCCGCAACGTTATTCTGAGCTGGCCATTTCAACCGTTCTGATGCTCAAACGCGTTTTTCGCCTCACACTTCGCGCTGCGCAGGGATTCATTGACTCCATCTTTACCCTAATGAAGCTCCCGCTCCGTTGCCCGGATTATTCCTGCGTCAGCAGGCGGGCTAAATCCGTCAGCATCCCTTTCAAAAACCCAACGCGCGGTGAAATTGCCCATCTGGTTATCGATTCCACCGGCTTAAAAGTCTTCGGTGAGGGTGAGTGGAAGGTGAAAAAACATGGCCAGGAAAAGCGCCGCGTCTGGCGGAAACTGCACCTGGCGGTGGATGCTGATACGCATGAGATTATCTGCGCTGACCTGTCCCTAAACAACGTGACTGATGCAGAGGCATTCCCGGGGCTTATCCGTCAGACGCACAGGAAAATCAGGGCCGCCTGTGCCGACGGGGCTTATGACACAAAGCGGTGCCACGACGAGTTGCGGCGCAAGAAAATTAAGGCGCTTATCCCGCCGCGAACGCGCGCCGGCTACTGGCCGGAGGAGTATGCCGACAGAAATCAGGCGGTGGCGAGGCAACGGCTTACTGGGAGCAATGCGTACTGGAAATGGCACACGACTTATAACCGGCGTTCAGTGGCCGAAACGGCGATGTACCGCGTAAAACAGCTGTTTGGTGGGCATTTTACGTTGAGGGATTACGATGCGCAGGTTGGAGAAACTATGGCCATGATCCGTGCCTTAAACAAAATGACGCGTGCAGGGATGCCAGAAAGTGTGCGGATTGCCTGAGGAAGTCAGTGACGAGAGGCGCTTTTATCTAAATCCGAATTATTCAACAAAGCCTATTTCACCTCAAATATCCGTATTAAGGACGGGATATTGATAATACGGGGCAGGTCTGAGGTTGTCCATGTTCCCCAGACCTGATGTGGCGGAGGTTTACTCGTCTAATTTCAGCGGCGGCAGTTGGGCAAAAATACTCAGCAAGCCTTCGCCCCAGCCTTTGCGGATCATGTCGAAATACGGGTGTGTTTCGGTGATCCGGTACTGCTGCGCCGTGCTGTAGCTGTCGACCGGGTAGGTCAGCACATCCAGCGGCAGGCCGACGGAAAGATTACTGCGCAGCGTCGAATCCATCGAAATCAGCGCGCACTGCATGGCCTGATCCAGCGGAGTATCGAAGTTCAGCACGCGATCGATAATCGGCTTGCCGTACTTGCTTTCCCCCACCTGAAAATAGGGTGTGTCGTGGGTGGCTTCGATGAAATTACCCTGGGGATAAATATGGAACAGCCGCAACCCTTCACCCTTGATCTGGCCGCCGAGCAGCAGGTTACAGCTGAAATCCGTGGTGCCGCCCTGATTGGCGCCGCTGTCACGGGCAATCACTTCGCGCACCGTTTCCCCGAGCAGGCTGGCGGCGTCGTACATCGATTCCACGTTAAGCAGATTTTCCCGCTGATCATCGAGGCAACGCCGGTGCAGCAGGCTGATAATGCTCTGTGTGGTCGCCAGATTTCCGGCACTTTGGAGCACCAGCACCCGTTCATCGCTGTGATGAAAAACATGCAGTTTACGGAAGGTGGAAATGTGATCCACCCCGGCATTGGTGCGCGAGTCTGAAACAAACACCAGGCCAGAGGACAAGCGCATGGCCACACAGTAAGTCATAGGATTCGTTCCTGTATCGATTATTGCGGTATGTCGAACATTTCAACTGCCGCGACAGTGCGCATGTCTTCGCATCCTCCACCTAACCGGATACCGCGGACCGGGCAAGCATCAAGATAATCTATGCCGATAGCCAGTTTCAAATGCTGATTGGGCTGGCAGGTGTTATTGGTGACGTCAAAGCTCTGCCAGCGGTCATCCAGCCAGGCTTCCGCCCAGGCATGCATCGCCACATGGGCGGAATCTTCAGTATAAAGGTAGCCGCTGACATAGCGCGCCGGAATACCCAGACTGCGGCAGCAGGCGAGAAAGACGTGAGTGTGATCCTGACATACGCCTTGCTGCGCGGAAAACGCCTGCGACGCGCTGTCTTTCACCGTGGTGGTGCCGGGGCTGTAGGGCATTTTCAGCAACAGCTCACCCATCAGGCTGCACAGGCTTTCGTGCTGTGCCTGTGGCCGGTAATAACGATGCGCAAAATCGCGGATCGCGCCGTCGGCCTGCGTCAGCGGGCTGGTACGCAAGAACACCAGCGGCGAAAGATGGCCGCAGCTGTCGTCTTCGGTGTTGTCTTCTATCTCTACCATGCCGTTGGCCTCAATGGTGATCGCCTGATGCGGCTGGTCGAGGGTCAGCACATGCAAAACGTTGCCGTAGGCATCAAAGGTGCGGGTGGCATATTCCGGCAGGGTTAAATCCCATGACAGGATTTTCTGATGGCTGGAGTTTTGCGGGGTAAGGCGCAGGTATTGCGTGCTGTGTTTGACCTGCTGCGCATAGGTGTAATGCGTCTGATGACTGACATTCAGTTTCATTATTGTGCCTCCAGATAGGTCTGATGGATGCTCTCGGCGATAGCGCCGGTCTGGTCGAGGAACTGCATCAACCAGGGGCTGAGGCCCATCTCGACAATCTCTTCCATTTCGGTGAAACGAAGCTGCGCGTGCAGGGTATGAACGCGGCGGCGTGGCAGATTGCCTGCGGTGCCGCCGATTTCTTCCAGCTGTTCGGCCATGATTTCCACGCAAGACAGCAGTGAGCGCGGTAATTCACGGCGCAGGATCAGCAATTCAGCGATGCGTTTCTGGCTAAGTTGCTGTTTATAGAGCGTGTGGAACGCTTCGCGGGCGCTGACCGCGCGCAGCAGGGTGTCCATCCGGTAATACTCGCGTACCGGATCTTCATCGGCGTTGAGAAGCTGATTTTTGGCATCCAGCAGGCGGGCTGTACTGTCTGCGCGTTCCAGCATGGTGCCGAGCCGGATGAAGTTCTGGGCGTCGCTGCGCAGCAAAGTGCCGAACATGGCGCCACGAAACAGATGTGAGCGCTCCTTAACCCAGTCGAAAAATGAATCGGCGCCCGCCGACCCGACGCCCTGGCGGCGGATCAGTTTCATCTCGATCCAGGTGGCGTTGATGCTTTCCCAGACTTCAGAAGACAGGCTGCCGCGCACGGCGTGAGCATTATTCCACGCCATTTGCAGACAGCTGAAAATGCTGCCGTGGTTGATGTTGTCTAACGCAAAAAAGTTGAGCAGATTGCTCATCGTCAGCTGCGGATAATGCGCATCGAACAGCGTGCGCGTGCCGGTCATGGTCAGCGGCACCAGCAGATCGTTATTTTCGTCGCGTGCTGTCACGTCGCGGATCGACATCATCGACAGCTTGTTAGTGACGTCCAGCAGACGGGCGATATTTTCGGCGCGTTCCAGATAACGCGCCATCCAGTACAGCTCACTGGCGGTTCTGCTTAGCATGCGTCGTCCTCCGTCGAATCTTCTTCCAGCACCCAGGTATCTTTGGTGCCACCGCCCTGCGATGAATTGACCACCAGCGAGCCTTCGGCCAGCGCAACACGGGTGAGCCCGCCGGGCACCAGGCGAATTTCCGCACCGGTCAGGGCGAAAGGCCGTAAATCGATGTGGCGCGGCGCCAGGCCGTTTTCGACAAACGTCGGACATGTTGAGAGCGCGAGTGTCTCCTGCGCGATGTAATTTTCAGGGCGGGTTTTTAGCAGATCGCGAAAACGGGCCAGCTCTTCCTGACTGGCCATCGGGCCAATCAGCATGCCGTAACCACCTGCGCCATGAACCTCCTTCACCACCATTTTGTCCAGATTCGCCAGCACGAAAGAGAGATCGCTTTCTTTGCGGCATTGCCAGGTCGGCACGTTATTGAGGATCGGATCTTCGGCCAGATAGTAGCGGATCATCTCCGGTACATACGGGTAGATCGATTTGTCATCCGCCACGCCGGTACCGATCGCATTCGCCAGCACCACGCCGCCCGCGCGATAGACGGAAAGCAGGCCGGGCACGCCGAGCATGGAATCAGCACGAAACGCCAGCGGATCCAGGAACGCATCGTCGATGCGACGGTAAATCACGTCAATTTTGCACGGCCCGGCGGTGGTACGCATCAGAACGGCACCGTCTTTCACGAACAGATCGGCGCTTTCCACCAGCTCAACGCCCATCTGCTGCGCCAGGAAACTGTGCTCGAAATAGGCGCTGTTAAAGCGGCCAGGCGTCAGCACCACGACGGTCGGATCGTTCACCGGTGTGCTTTCGCGCAGGGTTTGCAGCAGGTGAGAAGGGTAGCGCGAAACCGGCGCGATCCGCTGCTGGGCGAAGAGTTCCGGGTATAACCGCATCATCATTTTGCGGTTTTCCATCATGTAGGAGACGCCGGAGGGCGTGCGCAGGTTGTCTTCCAGCACGTAATATTCACCGTCGCCGCCGCGCACCATGTCGGTGCCGGCGATGTGGGCGTAAGTATCACGGTGAAGATCGATGCCCTGCATACAAGGCTGATATTGATCGTTTGCCAGCACCTGTTCGGCAGGCACGATCCCGGCTTTGAGGATCTTCTGGTCGTGGTAAATATCATGCAGAAACGCATTCAGCGCCTGTACCCGCTGACGGATACCGCGATCGAGCATTTGCCATTCCCCGGCAGGAATAATGCGCGGCACGCTGTCGAACGGGATCAGCCGCTCCGCGCCATCATCTTCGCCGTAAACATTAAAGGTAATCCCCACCCGGTGGAACAGCAGCGCAGCTTCCTCTTTTTTGCGCTGGACGGCCTGTTGATCGGCCTGCTGCAACCACTGCCAGTAAGCCTGATAATGGCTGCGGTGTTTCCCTTCAGCCATTAACATCTCATCAAAAAAGGGTGAATCGGAAAGGTCAATCTTGATCATCATCACCTCACAAACTGGACAGGCTGCAATTGAATCGTTCAATAACAATGAAGATCAGGCATAAAGTGTGCCAGCGTGCAAAATGGGCTGGAAATCAGGAGAAAAGAGGCAGGGCTGCTTAATTATAGGGCGGAAAGCGGGTTCTTTGCCTGATAATGGGGCAAAAAAAACCAGCCCGCAGGCTGGTCTGGTGCATCGGTGGCGCGAATTAACGGCGTACAGCGATGGCTTCGATTTCGATTTTCACGTCTTTTGGCAGACGCGCGACTTCAACGCAAGAACGGGCCGGGAATGGCGCGTTGTGTTCGGTGAAGAAGGCTTCATACGTGGCGTTAACGGTGGCGAAGTCGTTCAGATCTTTTACGAAAACGGTGGTTTTCACGATGTCTGAAACTTTCAGGCCAGCGGCTTCCACGATCGCCTGCACGTTTTCCAGTGACTGGCGTGCCTGAGCGGCGATATCGTCGGCCACGGCGCCGGTTTTAGGATCCACCGGGATCTGACCGGACGTGATGATCATGCTGCCCAGATCGACGCCCTGAACATAAGGACCGATGGCTGCCGGAGCGTTTTCAGTGCTGATTTCGCGGGACATAATGTCTCCTGATTTGAGTTAAGGTGAATGAAAAATTATCCCTCAGTATAAAGGGTTAATCGTTGTTCAGCACCACCTGGTGCTCAAACTCTTTCTCGCAATACTTACATTTCAGGTGCACGCCGTCAGCACGCTGTTTCACCGCAAAACTGGAATCCACTGGCTCAAAGCGGCTGATGCAGTTGCCGTTCGGGCAACGTAAAACGCCCACAATCCGGTCCGGCAGCGTCGGCATCAGTTTCTTCACCACTTCATAATCATCAATGCGATTTACCGTCGCGCGCGGGGCGTACACCGCCAGCTGATTGACCTGCTCGTCGGTCAGAAATGTATTCTCAATTTTGATGATGTCTTTGCGGCCAAGTTCGCCGGACGGCAGGTTCAGGCCGACGGTGACGCGTTGTTCCGTCTGGGTAAATTTGAACAGAGACAGCAGCTTAAACCCGACCTGCGCGGGAATATGGTCGATCACCGTACCGCATTTGATCGCTTCAACCTGAAGTTTATTGTCGTGAGTCATGATCGTTTCTCCTCAAGTTTATTGGGCAGTGTCTGCGTTCAGCACCAGTGCCAGCAACGCCTGGCGCGCAAAAATGCCGTTTCCGGCCTGCTGGAAATACCAGGCGTAAGGCGTTTTATCGACATCCGGCGTGATCTCGTCAATACGCGGCAGCGGATGCAGCACTTTCAGATGCGGCTGAGCATGGGTCAGATCGGCGGCGCGTAACACAAACTGCGCCTTCACATTGGCGTACTCAGAGGGATCAAGACGCTCTTTCTGCACGCGAGTCATGTACAGAATATCGATGTCCGGCACGACCTCCTCGATGCTGCTATGCAGGCTGTATTCAATCCCTTTCTCTTCCAGCAGCGCCAGAATGTAGCCCGGCATCGCCAGTGCGTCCGGGGCGATAAAGTAGAAACGGTTGCCGTTAAATTTCGCCAGCGCCTGCGCCAGGGAATGCACCGTGCGGCCATATTTCAGGTCGCCGACCATGGCGATGTTGATGTTATCCAGGCGGCCCTGTGTTTCCTGAATGGTGAACAAGTCCAGCAGGGTTTGGGTCGGATGCTGATTCGCACCGTCACCGGCGTTCAGTACCGGAATGTTGCCGGAGAATTCAGTGGCCAGACGCGCCGCGCCTTCCTGCGGATGGCGCATCACAATGGCATCGACGTAGGTGCTGATCACCGAAATGGTGTCGGCCAGCGTCTCGCCTTTTTTGCCAAGCGACGTGTTGCTGCTGTCCGAGAACCCGACCACCGACGCCCCGAGGCGGTGAACGGAGGCTTCAAACGACAGGCGCGTGCGGGTGGAAGCTTCAAAGAAACAGCTGGCGATGACTTTGTGTTTCAACAATTCAGGCTGCGGACTGGCTTTCAGGCTGGCGGCGGTGTCGAGCACCAGCTCGAGCTCCTCGCGGCTGAGATCGTTAATTGAAATGATGTCTTTTAGATACAGCGGATTCGCCATCGTCATTCTCCTGTTTCTTTGTGCTTAAAAGATGTGCTTGCAGTAGCTGCACACTCAAATTTCGGACAAAAAAAAGCCCCTGCAATGAGGGGCCTTTCTTTTTGATCAACTGAACGCTGACCAGCAATACAACGGAAGAACAACGGCAGCGGGCTGCCTGATGGCACGGTGTCTGGTCGATCGTCTGAGCGCAAAACGTGGCAAATGTTCATGGGTTCTCCCGGCAAATTGTGGCGCATTATACGCGCGTAACCGGCGACATCAAGCGGAAAATCGCCCGCAGGCAAACGTTTGGCTGTGGCCGGATCCGCAGGCAAAAAGTGTTAACTGGATCAAGGGGCGCAGGGCAAGAGTGCATTATCATGTTCCCACATTGAAACATCATTTCATTTTTACTACAGCAAAGGGAAAATCATGATTACCGGTAATATTCATCAGTTACATTTAATCCCCTATCTGCCTGCCGCGCTGCGAGAAGCGATCGAATTCGTCAAACAGAACATCAACGCCGATACCCCGCTGGGTAAACACGATATCTGTGGCGATGACGTTTTCGTGCTGATTTCCAATGATTCAACGGCACCTCAGGCAGAACGCCGCGCCGAATTTCATGCGCGTTATCTGGATATTCAGATTATCCTCAATGGGACTGAAGGCATGACTTTCAGCAACTTACCGGCAGGGTACGTTGACACCGACTGGCTGGCCGACAAGGACATCGCGTTTCTGGCTGCCGGTGAACAGGAAAAAACCATGATCATGCAGACCGGCGATTTCGTGGTGTTTTATCCGGGCGAAGTGCATAAACCGCTGTGCGCCGTTGGCGAACCGGCCAACGTGCGCAAAGCCGTGGTGAAAATGGACGCCAGCGTCTTACCCGCTTAACGCTCTGCAGGCTGACGTTTAGTACGTTTAAACAATTTCATCCGCCAGCGACGCAGTCTTCCGAGGCGTTCTGGCGCTTTCAGTTTGTGTTTGATCCACACCACCTGCCACGGCTGGAGGCGCGTCTGCCCGTTAAACACGTCCCCGCCAATCAGATCCTTGCCTTCTACCGCCAGTTTCAGCACCTGTGAACGGCTGCTGATGTTAAACACGCAGGTTATGCGGTCTTCTGTTTTCGGATCATAGCGTTCCATGGCAAACAGCGATTTCCCGAGGTCAAACACCCGCTGACCAGCCTGTGGCGAGAACGCCGGATGGGCGCGCCGGTGCCTTATCAGTGCCTGTAAGCCCTCGAAAACCCGCGCGGGCAAACTGTCTTTCTTTTCCAGTTCGGCCTCAATTTTACTCAGATCCAGCTTTTTACGGTTGATGCGCCGGTTGATCCCGGACTGATGCATGCCGTCGAGATCGTTTTCGCTGCCCAGCAGGCTGTGGATATAAATCGCCGGAACGCCGATGAACGACAACAACAGCGCCTGCGCCGCCAGGAACTTGCGCGCTTTCATTTCGACGCTATCTTCCGGCTCGGTCAGTGCGCTCAGGTAATTGATATTCAGTTCATAAGGAGAATGGGTGCCATCGCCGTTGTCTTTGTAGGAGACGCGCCCCTCTTTGCGCAGCGTTTCCTGCGCCATGTATTTGCGTTCTTCATCGCTGAGAAAGGTTTCTGTCGGGCGCAGGCCGATCCCGTCGTGGCTGGCGAGGAAGTTGAAATACGTGGTGTCAGGGTAGCGCGCTTCGGCATTCAGGCTCTGTGCCCAGCGGGTGAGTGTGGTGGTGTCTTCGCGTAAAAATGCATGCAGCGTCAGCGGCGGCAGCGGGAACTGATACACCATGTGCGCCTCATCGCCTTCACCGAAATAACTGATGTTTTCGTGATGCGGAACGTTGGTTTCGGTAATCAGCCGCGTGCCGGGGATCACTTCATCCAGAATCGTGCGCCACACTTTGATGATGTTGTGCGCCTGTGGCAGGTGAATACAGGAGGTTCCGGCTTCCTTCCAGATATACCCGATGGCATCGAGGCGAATCGACTGCCCGCCGCTGGCCGCGTATTGCAGCAGCACGTCGATGCTTTCCAGCAGGACCTGCGGATTTTTGAAATTAATGTCCACCTGATCTTCGCTGAAGGTTGTCCACAGGTACAGCTCGGTGCCGTCGGCTTTGATAAAGGGAGAGAGCAGCGGCGAAGCGCGCGGGCGCACAACCCGGCTGTAATCGAGTTCAGGGTTGGCGTCGATGAAATACCCTTTGTAATAGGGATCGTCGTGCAGATAGCCTTTCATCCAGTCGCTCGAACGCGAGATGTGATTAATCACGCAGTCGAACATCAGATTAAAGTTCTCTGACAGGTGGTGAATGTCAGACCATCCTCCGAGATTTTCGTCGATTCGCCGGTAGTCGATCACGCTGAAGCCGTCATCCGAGCTGTACGGGTACATCGGCAAAATATGGATGTCGCTGATAATGTCGCGCAAATAGGTGTTAGCAAAATGATTCAGCGTCGCCAGCGGCGGTTGCTCGCCCTGGCGGATATTGTCGCCATAAGTAATCAGATAAATATTCGTACCGTCCACCCAGCCGGTGGTGCGGTGTTTGCCGTAATCCCATTTGTTGGCGAGATGCAGAATCTTTTTCAGCAGATCGGCGATGTGTTCCCTGGGGTAAATCCTGCTTAAGAGGCTTTCCAGCCGCAGGACATACTCAAGATTTACTGAGCTCATATCGGTTCCTTCTCACTGCATTTCTGTTTTTCTGACAAAGGCGATAAAACGAAAGCGCTTTAAAAAGGTTAGTTGAAAATGACCGGCTGTGGCGACAAAAGGGGGGATAACGGAGAATTCTGGAGGAAAAAGGCGGCATCATCCGCAAAAAAATCGGGATGATGCCGTGGAGTTTATTCTGTGCCGAGTGTGGCAACCATGACGGCTTTAATGGTGTGCAGACGGTTTTCCGCCTGATCGAACACGACGCTGTGGCGGGACTCAAAGACGTCGTCAGTGACCTCCATACCGCCCTGCAAACCGTATTCTTCGGCCATTTGTTTGCCGAGTGTGGTCTGATCATCATGGAACGCAGGCAGACAGTGCAGGAATTTCACGTCAGGATTGCCGGTCAGCGCCAGCATCGCGCTGTTCACCTGATAAGGGCGCAGCAGGTTGATGCGCTCCTTCCAGGCCTCTTTCGGTTCACCCATCGACACCCAGACGTCGGTATAGAGGAAATCCGCATCTTTCACGCCGGTAGCAATGTCTTCGGTGAGCGTGATAGTGCCGCCATTTTCATTTGCGAGATGTTGACAGGTCGCGACCAGTTCGGCATCGGGCCAGCATACTGACGGTGCCACAAGGCGTAAATCCAGCCCGCACAGCGCGGCAGCTTCCAGCAGCGAGTTGCCCATATTGTTGCGTGTGTCGCCCAGATACGCCAGGCGCATCCCTTTGAGCGGCTGATTTGGCAGATGCTCCTGCATGGTCAGCAGGTCGGCCAGCAGCTGCGTCGGGTGAAATTCATTGGTTAAGCCATTCCATACCGGCACGCCAGAATATTCCGCCAGCGTTTCCACTTTATCCTGACCGTAGCCACGATACTGAATACCGTCGTACATCCTGCCCAGTACGCGGGCGGTGTCTTTCATCGATTCTTTATGGCCGATCTGGCTGCCACTGGGGCCGAGATAAGTGACTTTTGCCCCCTGGTCATATGCGGCAACTTCGAAAGAGCATCGTGTGCGGGTTGAGTCTTTTTCGAAGATGAGCGCGATGTTTTTGCCTTGCAGGCGGGCTTTCTCAGTGCCATTTTTCTTTGCCGCTTTCAGTTCAGCGGAGAGTGTCAGCAGGGACGAAATCTCTGACGGGGTAAAATCCAGTAACCTGAGAAAATGACGTTTACTCAACAAACTCATGATGTCGCTCCATAGCGCGTAAGCATTTCGGATTGAATTAAAATTCAATTTATATGTATGAATATGCAATTACAACCCCGCAGAGAAAACTTTCTCTTTAATAGTGGAGGCGCGCTCTATGGTGTGTGAAAATAGCGTACAAACGTCAAATTGATTGAGGACTGAGAAATGGCAAACCGTGAATTGCTGGAAGAACAACGTGAAGAAACTCGCTTAATCATCGAAGAGCTGCTGGACGATGGCAGCGATCCTGACGCGCTTTACACCATTGAACACCACTTATCTTCAGAAAAGTTCGAAGTTCTGGAGAAAGCGGTCGTAGAAGCTTTCAAACTGGGTTATGAAGTTTCCGACCCGGAAGAGCTGGAAGCTGAAGACGGTACTGTCATGATGTGCTGTGACGTGATTAGCGAAGTGGCGCTAAATGCAGAGCTTATCGACGCACAGGTTGAGCAACTGATGAATCTGGCCGAAACCAACGGCGTTAACTACGACGGCTGGGGCACTTACTTCGAAGGCGACGACGACGAAGAAGGTGAAGAAGGCGAAGACGAAGATTTCATCGACGAAGATGATGACGGCAAACGTCATTGATTGAGTCAGGCTTCTGAATTTCGATTCATGAAGAAAGAAAAGGCTGCCGGAGACGGTGGCCTTTTTTGTTTGTGCATGACAGCCCCCCTTTGTGACTCCCTTCGCATTAAGCAAATTTCATAAACCCTAAGTGAAATATGGTTAAATTCAACGCACCTGCCAAAAGTTAACATACCAATTCTGAAAGATATTCTACCTCATGGTGTGGAGTCAGATTATGGCAGCCGTAAAGAAATTGTCTGTTATAGAAAAACTTGGTTTTGGTATGGGAGACGCCGCTTGCGGGATCGTTTATTCCTCCGTCACGATGTTTCTGACCTACTTTTATACCGATATCTACGGGCTTTCCGCAGCAGCGGTCGGGGTGATGTTTCTGGTCACACGCATTCTGGATGCCGTCAGCGATCCGCTCACCGGTATTGTTGCGGACCGCGTGAAAACCCGCTGGGGGCATTTTCGCCCGTGGCTGATTTGGTTCGCCATTCCTTATGCCGTGCTGGCGGTGATGACGTTCACCACGCCTGATTTTGGTCATTCCGGAAAACTGCTTTATGCCTACATTACTTATTCGCTGCTGATGCTGTGTTACACCTTTATCAATATTCCTTACTGCGCGTTGGGTGGCGTGATTACTACGGATGATAAAGACCGTCTTTCTGCACAATCCTACCGGTTCACGATTTCCTCTCTGGCGGGTTTACTGGTTTCTGTCGGCACTTTGTGGCTGGTGGATTATTTTGGTAAAGAGAATCAGCAGGCCGGATATCAGGCGACGATGGCGGTGATGGGCGCGATTGCGGTGTGTATGCTGGTGTTCTGTTTTTGTTTCACCAAAGAACGCATCACGGCGGAGGATACCCGTCAGGTATCGGTGATGAGTGATTTGAAAAATCTGCTGGCGAACGATCAGTGGCGTATTGTCGCGATTATCACCTTTTTCTCCAGTATGGCCGGAGTGATGCGCAGTTCCGCCACGTTGTATTACGCGACGTATCTGATGCTGGATAAGGGCCAGAGTCTGGTCAGCGGTACGGCGATGAAAAGTACGTTTATTACCACCAGCGTGGTCGGCACGATATTCGGGGCGATGGCGGCGGGGTATTTTGCCAAACGGTTCAGCACGCTGGCGATGTTTAAAAATATCAACCTGCTGCTGGTTCTGACGGGCGTCGTGATGTTTTTCGTACCGCCGAAATTCCTGCCGGTGATTTTCCCGTTGTATTTCATCATTGGTTTTTTACACCAGATGTACCAGCCGTTTAAATGGAACATGATGGCCAATGCAGCGGATTATGGTGAGTGGAAAACGGGGCGGCGCATCACCGGCCTCTCTTTCTCCGGGAATCTGTTCGCGTTAAAACTTGGGATGGCCTTTGCCGGAGCGTTTGTCGGGTTCTCACTCGGCTGGTTCGGTTATCACGCTGGTGCAGAAACCCAAACCGCGCTGGCAACGACCGGCATCATCGGTCTGCTGACCGTCGGACCTTCAGTGTCCTATCTGATCCTCTATTTCCTTGCCCGCTTCTACAAACTCGATGATGCCACGATGAAGAATATTCAGACGGATCTGGCGAAACGCAGCGGTGATATTGCCCGCGAGCAGGAAAACGCAGCCGGTAATCTGGCGCCTGTGATGGCGGTCAAATAAGGGGAGATGAATATGGAGAAGATTAACCACGCTGGCTGGTGCGCAGATTTGGGTGACGGGCGTTATCAGAATCCTGTTTTGCATGCGGATTATTCGGACCCGGATATTGTTTGTGTGGGCGACGATATTTATATGGTGGCCTCGAGTTTTAACCATATTCCGGGCCTGCCCGTTCTTCATTCAACCGATCTGGTGAACTGGAAAATCATTAATCACGTCGTGCAGCGGATTAACTCGCCGGCATACGACAGCATGCAGCCTGGTAAAGGGATCTGGGCGCCGAGTATTCGTTATCACAACGGGCTGTTCCGGGTGTTTTACAGCATGCCCGATGAAGGCATTTTTATGTCTTATGCCGAAGACCCGGCCAAAGAATGGAGCGAGCCGCAGTGTATTAAAGCGGTGAGAGGCTGGATCGACCCTTGTCCGTTCTGGGATGAGGACGGGCGGGCGTGGCTGGTTCATGCATTCGCCTACAGTCGTTCCGGAATCAAGCATCAGCTACAGCTTTGCGAAATGTCCCCGGACGCCACGTCCCTGCTCGATGAGGGTAAAATCATTTTCGATGGCGCGGTTTCCCATCCGACTATCGAAGGGCCCAAAATCTACCGGCGTCATGGCTGGTATTATATTTTTGCCCCTGCCGGCGGCGTTGAAAGTGGCTGGCAGACCGTATTACGCTCCCGCCAGTTGAGCGGCCCGTTTGAGGCGCGCGATGTTTTACATCAGGGCATCACGACCGTGAATGGCCCTCACCAGGGCGGCTGGGTGGAACTGAAAAACGGCGAATGCTGGTTTGTTCATTTTCAGGATGCCGCACACAATGGCCGGATAGTGCACCTGCAACCGATGCGCTGGAATGGCGATGACTGGCCGGAGATCGGCGAAGAAATCAATGCCGAAGGGCTGGGGCAGCCGGTATCGGTGTACACAAAACCTGCTGCATACGCTCAGGAAATGCCATACGTTCCGCAAACGTCGGACAGTTTTGCCGACGGGCGCTTTGGCCTGCAATGGCAGTGGCAGGCGAACCCGCAGCCAGACTGGATAATCCCGTCGACGACTGGCCTGAAACTGGCCTGCCAGCCTTATGGCGCACGGTCTTTGTATGACACGCCGCAACTGCTTTTGCAGAAACTCTCCGCCCCTGAATTCACGGTGACCACCCGTCTGATACCGCATTTTAACCATGACGGTGAGCAAAGCGGTTTGATTGTGTATGGCGAGAGATACGCAGCGGTTTCGGTGTGTCAGCAGAATGGCGGGTGGGTGCTGGTGTTCGATTTCGGGTGGATGAGCGATAAAGGCGTTCTGAGCCAGAAAAGAACCGTGCTGGCAACGCTCACTGGTCATGAGGCGGTGTTCATCAGGGCGGATGTATTGTCACGTGGCGTTTGTCATTTTTCCTTCAGGCAGGTCGAAACGGAAGAGTGGAAAGCTGTTGAACCTCAATTTTCAATTTCAGCAGGGAAATGGGTGGGGGCGAAAATTGGCCTTTACTCGGCGGCCTCTGCTATCAATGCTGAAGCGGGCTACAGCGAGTTTGCCTATTTTTCGATGAGCGGCCGATAGCCATAAAAAAGCCAGCTCGCGGGAGCTGGCTGTTCTCTTCTTAAAGCACTTCACCGTTACTGCCAATCACTTTCTGATACCAGCCGAAGCTCTCTTTTTTAGAGCGCGCCATCGTGCCGGTGCCGTCGTCGTTTTTATCGACGTGAATGAAGCCGTAACGTTTGCTGTACTGGCCAGTGGTGAACGACACGCAGTCGATGCAGCCCCATGGCGTGTAGCCCATCAGATCCACGCCATCTTCCAGCACGGCTTTTTTCATCTGCACGATGTGCGCTTTCAGATAGGCGATACGGTAATCGTCGTGAATGACGCCGTCTTCACCGGCTTTGTCGATTGCGCCAAAGCCATTTTCAACGATAAACAGCGGCTTCTGATAACGTTCGTACAAGATATTCAGGGTGTAACGCAGACCGACAGGATCAATCTGCCAGCCCCAGTCGGATGCCTTCACATGTGGATTCGGCACGCTGCCCGCAAAGCCGGACAGGCCGTTATCGTCGCTCGGGTTGTGCGCCGAAATTGCGTTGCTCATGTAATAACTCAGCCCGATGTAATCGGCACAGCCGTCGCGCAGCGCCTGAAGATCGCCGTCTTCCATTTTGATATTGAAACCGCGACGTTCCCACTCTTTCAGCGCATATGCCGGGTAGTAACCGCGCATATGCACGTCGCTGAACAGGAAGCGTTCGTGCATCGCTTCGACGGAATACATCACGTCGTCCGGATGGCAGGAGAACGGATAAAGCGGCACCATGGCGATCATGCAGCCGATTTTGAAATCAGGATTAATGGCATGGCCGAGTTTGACCACTTTGGCACTGGCAACGAACTGATGATGCAGCACCTGATACATAGTTTCTTCCGGATTTTCCTGCTCGGTAAACACCACGCCGGAGCAGCAATAACCGAACAACGGGTACTTCCAGTTGCGCTGGTTGTTGATCTCGTTGAAGGTCATCCAGTATTTGACCTTGCCTTTGTAACGCTCCATGACCACCTGGCTGAAACGCACAAAGAAATCCACCACCTGACGGTTTTTCCAGCCGCCATATTCTTTCACCAGATGCCACGGCATCTCAAAGTGAGAAAGGGTAATGACCGGCTCGATATTGTGTTTGAGTAGTTCATCAAACATATCATCGTAGAATTGCAGACCGGCTTCGTTAGGCTGTAATTCGTCACCGTTCGGGAAGATGCGCGTCCACGCAATCGAGGTGCGGAAGCATTTGAAGCCCATCTCAGCGAACAGCGCGATATCTTCTTTGTAGTGCGAGTAGAAATCGACGGCTTCGTGGTTTGGATAACTGTAACCCTCCAGCACGCCGTCGGTCATCACGCGGTCAACGCCGTGTGCGCCGCCGGAAAGCACGTCGCAGATGCTGATGCCTTTGCCGCCTTTGTTCCAGCCGCCTTCAACCTGATGCGCCGCTACCGCGCCGCCCCACAAGAAATCTTTCGGTAACTGATGACTCATTTGATTCTCCCTGGATACTTGATGAGGGCAGATTGCTTCTGCCCTGTAGATCGTAATGTCAGATTTAATTCATTTCCGCCTGCGCGGCACGCCGGGATTCCGCCTGTACCTTTTTGGTGGCTACCACATCGGGCTCGTCTTTGAAGCCGACCAGCCAGGTGAAGAGCGCACCGAGAACAAAGGCCACGCTTATCGACAGCAGGAAGCCAAGGAACTGCGGCATGTGGCCTTCTTTAAAGAACACCGGCAGCACGGCGATACCCGGCAGGCAGTAGCTCCATGACACCGCATTAAAGGAACCGGCTATCGCGCCGCCGATACCGCCCGCAACGCAGCTGCACAGGAACGGTTTTTTCAGGCGCAGCGCCACACCGTAAATGGCCGGTTCAGTGATGCCAAACAGACCGGTCACGCCGGCGGAGAGCGAGATGCCTTTCATTTCACGGCTGCGGGTTTTCAGGTACACGCCGAACATGCTGCCGGTCATCGCGAAGACGGCGGAAGCCTGCAGGCCGGTAAAAGTGTCATAACCCAAGGTCGCGTAGTTGCCGACGGTCACCGGCGTAATGCCCCAGTGAACGCCCAGCGTGACCAGCGGTTGCCAGAAGGCGCCGACCACGAAACCGGCAATGATCGGGCTGAGGTGATAGAGATAATTATAAACGCCGCCGATCGCGCCGCCGATCATGTTACCGACCGGGCCGAACACCAGCAGGGTCATCGGCACCATAATGGCGATACAGAACATGGGGGTGAACAGGTTACGGATAACCACCGGCAGCACTTTATTAAAGAAGTGCTCGATGTACGACATCGCCCAGACCATCAGAATGATCGGGATAACGGAGGCGGTGTAACTCAGGTATTTCACCGGAATACCGAGGAAATCCAGCGTCGGTGCAGAAACCGGAATGCCGACCACGTTTTGCAGAATGTTGGCGATATCAGGATTGCTCACCGCTTCGCGCATCAGTTGCTGCATGGCCGGGTCAGCGGAGTTGATTGAGGTGATCTTGAACGCCGTCAGCATGTTCATGTAATCAGGGCTGATCAGCGCGCAGGCCGTAATCACGGCGGTGAAAGGGTTCACGTTGAATTTTTTGGCGGCGGTGAAGGCAATCATCACCGGCAGGAAAGTAAACGCCGTCCACGACACAAAGTTGAGAATACGGTAGGTGCCGCTGTTCGCATCCATAATCCCGACAGCGGCAAGGAAGGAGATGATCCCCTGTAAAATACCGCAGGCGGCGAGCTGATAAAGGAACGGGGTAAAAATGCTGGAGATGACGTCCATAACCCGGCTGACGATACCGACGTTTGGCGCTGAAACAGGTGCGTTTTCATCGATGTCGATCAGTTGTAATACCTGTTTATAGGCATCACTGACGTGGTTGCCGATCACCACCTGCATCTGGCCACCGGCCTCAATCACTGTGATCACGCCTTTTACACGTTTTAATTCTTCTTTATCGACGGCTTTATTATCTTTCAGAACAAAACGTAAACGGGTCGCGCAATGTGTGATGCTAATCACATTAGCATTGCCGCCGATATATTTAACAATATCCTGGGCTGTTTGTGCGTAATCAATGGCCATTATTTATTATTCTCCTGCCGGGGTGTACAGAGATGAGTTTTATTTTTTTAATCGCTGGCAGGAGTGTAGCAAAAGAAAGGATGAAGTCACGATATAACAAAAAACAAGATTAGGAATATGTCACAACGTAAAAACACCCTGTTTTTTCATTGCGCTGCGTCACGTTTTATTAACGGAAGTTTCTTGCCGATAGTTTCAATAATATAAAGTACCGGGATCTGCGTAGTAATATTATATTGACCTTCAAGCACGATTTGCGGCATGTGGTATGAGATGTTGAGGTCTGCCATGCGCGCCAGCGTGGAGTTCTCGCTGTTGGTCAGGCTGATGATCTTGCAATTGTGCTGGCTGAACTGTGTGGCAAAGCGCAGCACTTCTTCCGTTTCACCGGAAACAGAAAGAATAATGGCGATGGCATCTTTATACATATCGCTGTTGATCGGGAAATAAGGGTCGTCAATAAAGGTGCTGAATTTACCAACGTTAGAGAAAAAACGCGCGCTGTATTTCCCGAGTGATCCTGACGTTCCCACGCCCACAAATATAATGCGCTGGGCATCAGATATTTGTTTTGCGGCCTGATCTAATAATTCATCAAACTCGCTGTTATTAATACTTTTGAAATAGCTGATAATTTCACTGATTCCAAAAGATACCGGCGGCTTTTCTTCATGTTCTAAAAACAGCTTAAAACGGATACGAAATTCTGAGTAACCGTCGCAATCCATCTTTTTACAAAAGCGCAAAACAGTGGTGGTAGACACGCCTGCGGCATCCGCCAGTTCGCGGATAGTCATGTACATCACTTTGTCGCCATTTTTGACGATGTAGTTATAGACCGTCAGTTCCAGTTCATTTAACGCGGAAATGGCTTTGTGTGTGAACATGAGGCGCCTGTTTGCAATGATCGATTAAAGAACGAAAGCGGTGTCAGAGATATTTCAACATCGTCACTTCGCAATCGACGTGACCTGTATTCCCCATTGCGCCATCAATGTGCCGGAAGCCGAGGCGTTCATACAGGGCAATGGCCTGAGTCAGGCTGGCGGTGGTTTCCAGATAGCAGCGGGCAAACCCTTGCTGACGCGCATGATCGATGGCCTGTAATGCCAGACGTTTTGCCAGACCCTGGCCGCGCAAAGAAGGCATGAAGTACATCTTCTGCAACTCGCACAAATCGTCTTCTGCACCTGACAGCGGTGCCATACCGCCACCACCGGCCACCACGCCATCCAGTTCCACCACCCAATAAGCACAGCGCGGCTGGCTGTAGCTTTCATACAGATGATCTAAATTCGGATCAGCGACGGTATAGCCTTTGTCAGCCGTCAGGCCAAATTCGGCAGAAACGTGGCGGATCACGTTAGCGATAGCGGCATTATCTTCAGGGCGGATCGGGCGCACCAGCACGCTGACAGGAAAGGTGGTCGTCATGTTACTCACTCAGTTTCAATAATCGGCAATCATACAGACCGTTTTAATACCATTTAAGGGCGGGTGGGCGCAACGCTGCCGTCCCCTCTGCGACATATTCCTTAACGCAAATGAGAGTCTTTTTCATCTGAATTGTAAAGAATTCGTTGCCTCCTTGTACCGGAGCGTGATTAAATCTTCATCGTTATGTAAAGCACTACGCCTCTTTCTTAATTACAGGAGAGACGGTTTCTCATTCCTTTCAGGACGAAAGATAAAAATGTCTGATAATAATCAACACAACGACAACCTGCATCAGGTCCGTTTTCATGGTAAGGGCGGAGAATATTTCGCAATCTGGCTGGTTAATGCATTACTGACCATTGTCACATTAGGGATTTATTCTGCATGGGCGACAGTGCGCCGTCGTCGTTATTTTCTGGGTAATACTGAAATAAACGGTGATCGTTTTGATTATCACGCAAAGCCAATTCAAATATTGAAAGGCCGTTTGCTGGTGATTGCAGGGATCATTGTCTTTTATATTCTGGCGGCAATAATGCCGCATCTGGCGTTATTGTTCGTGCTGGCCTTTTTCGCCCTGCTGCCGTGGGTGATTATTCGCAGCTGGCGCTACAATGCGATCATGACCAGCTACCGTGGTGTGCGTTTTAATTATCACTGCAAAACAGGGCGCGCTTACTGGACCCTGTACCTGTGTCCGATCCTGCTGATGCTGGCGTTGTATATTCCGATTGTGGCCATCGTTCTGATTGCAGTTCAGACAGCCAGTATCAGTGCAATATTACTGAGCGTGGTGCTGGTGGCTGTCGCCTTAGTCCCTGGTATTGCTGCCGTTCAGGGGATTATCAGCGCCATGACCCACGACCTGTACGTGAATAATATGTTCTTTGGAAAGACGGCATTCAGTGCCGAATTAAAGAAAGCCGCATTTATTAAATACAGCCTGCTGGGCATTTTATTATTCCTGCCATTCCTTATCTTCGCCTTCTGGCTGATGGGATCGTTTATCACCACCCTGTATCAGATGGCTCTGATGGGCGGTATGTCTGATGAAATGGCCAGTGCGATGCTGATGGGCAATCTGTTTGGTTTCTTCCTTGCCATCGTCATTCTGCTGGTGGGTTCCCTGGTGGTTGCCAGTTATCAGGTCGTGGCTATCCGTAATTACGTCTTTAACCAGACACGGATTGGCAACGGGGTTAAGCTGCATTCCTCGATGAAAACCCTCTCCTACTTGGGGCTTCTGTTGACTAATGCGCTGATTGTGGTGTTCTCACTGGGTCTGGCGACGCCGGTGGCGCATGTGCGTATGGCGCGTTACATCGCCGCATCGACCGCTGTTTCTGGCGATTTATCACTGCTGGATGTGCAGGCACACAGCGATTCTGTTAACACGGCCGTTGCCGAAGAAGTTGCACAGGCGTTTGATCTTGGCGTCGGTATGTAATGCATGATCATTGAAGGCTTTTATCAGCCTCCGGGACGGGCAGCGCGTGAGGCTGCCCGCCTCTTTTTAGAAGAAGGACAGCAACTGACGCTGGACACCCCGGAATCGCAGACTCGATTTTCGCTGCGTGATATTGATGTTTCTGACGCGCTCGGCACTATCCCTTTATTCCTCACATTCCCCGACGGCAGCCGTTTTGTGCCTTCCGATGACGCGCCGTTTCGTCACTGGTTGTCGCAGCATCGAAAGCCGGGCTGGGTTTATCGTATGGAAAGCCACAAGCGCGGTGTCATCCTTGCGCTGCTGTCGACCTGCCTGCTGATTATCTTCTATGTCTACGGTTTATTACCCTGGGCCAGTCATGCCATTGCGCTGCGAATTCCGACCACCATTGAGCAGAACCTCGGTCGTCATACGATGACGCTTCTGAAAGCCAGCGATTTTCAGGCATCGGCGCTGCCCGATGTCCGGCAGAGCGCACTTCAGGCGCTGTTCAGGCAGGTGACTCCGCCGTCATTGCGCGATGACCGAACGCCGGTCAGCCTGAAACTGATGAATATTCCTGATACCGCTAATGCGTTTATGCTGGCGGATGGCACGCTGATCCTCAGCGATAAGCTGGTGGAACTCAGCCCCGGGGATGATGCGCTGGCGGCAGTCATGCTGCATGAAATGGCTCATCATGCATATCGTCATCCGATGCGCATGCTGGTGCGCTCTTCGCTGGTGTCACTCACGCTCCTGTGGATGACCGGAGATGTCAGCGGTATCGGTGATACGCTGCTTCAGACGGCGTCACTTGCCAATGAATTGCAGTTTTCGCGCAGCATGGAGCGCGAGGCGGATGACTGGGCGATCGCAGAGATGAAGCGGGAAGGGCGGTCGCTGGCGCAAATGGCGCAAATTTATATGTTGCTCTCCGCGCAGGCGCAGAATGAAAAAACCTACGACAGCACGTTGCCGGACTGGCTGAGTACGCACCCTGCGATGCAGTCACGGACTGAACATATCAGGGAAGCGGATAAACACGAGTTTCGCCGCCCATAAAAAAAGGCCGCTTGCGCGGCCTTAATCATTTTGCTTTAGTGAGTTTACAGCGCGGCAATCGTGGCTTTCTGCTCTGCAATCTTGAGTTTCGCTTCACCGCAGGCTGCCAGACGTTCGCGTTCTTTTGCGACAACGGCTTCTGGCGCACGCGCGACAAAACCTTCGTTAGACAATTTGCCTTCGATGGACGCAATCTCGCCGTCGAGTTTTGCGATCTCTTTGTCGAGACGTGCCAGCTCAGCATCTTTGTCGATCAGACCTGCCATCGGGATCAGCAGTTCCGCGCCTTCGACCAGCTTGGTGACAGACACCGGGCCTTTGTCGCCGGCAGGCAGAATGGTGATGGATTCCAGACGCGCCAGAGATTTAATAAAGCTCAGGTTCTGTTCCACACGACGCTGTGCATCCGCACCTGCACCGCGCAGCAGCAGTTCCAGCGGCTTGGCCGGAGACAGGTTCATCTCGGCACGCACGTTACGGATTGCGATGATCGCCTGCTTGATCCACTCGAGATCGGCCAGCGCCAGTTCATCCGCTTTCGCCGCATCAAACTCAGGGAAAGGTTGCAGCATGATGGTTTCAGCTGTGATGCCTTTCAGCGTTTTCACGCGCTGCCAGATGGTTTCAGTGATGAACGGAATGATCGGATGCGCAAGACGCAGCAAACCTTCCAGCACTTCCACCAGCGTATGACGGGTACCGCGCAGTTGTGCTTCGCTGCCGCCGTTCATGACCGGCTTGGTCAGCTCCAGGTACCAGTCGCAGAACTGGTTCCAGGTGAATTCATACAGAATGCTGGCAGCCAGATCGAAGCGATAGCTGTCCATCGCGTCACGGTAGGCTTTCACCGTGCGGTTATATTCCGCGAGGATCCAGCGGTCAGCCAGTGACAGCTCAAGTTCGCCGCCGTTCAGGCCACAATCCTGATCTTCGGTGTTCATCAGTACGAAGCGGCTGGCGTTCCACAGCTTATTACAGAAGTTGCGGTAACCTTCAAGACGCTTCATGTCCCAGTTGATGTCACGGCCAGTAGAAGCCAGCGCCGCCAGCGTGAAGCGCAGGGCGTCGGTGCCGTGCGGTTCGATACCGTTCGGGAATTGCTTCTCGGTACGCTTGCGGATTTTTTCCGCCAGCTGAGGCTGCATCATGTTGCCGGTACGTTTTTCCAGCAGGTCTTCCAGTGAGATACCGTCAATCATATCCAGCGGATCGATAACGTTACCTTTGGACTTGGACATTTTCTGCCCTTCGTCGTCGCGGATAAGACCGGTCATGTAAACGGTATTAAACGGAACCTGCGGCTTGCCGTTTTCGTCTTTCACGAAGTGCATGGTCATCATGATCATGCGCGCGATCCAGAAGAAGATGATGTCGAAGCCGCTCACGACCACGCTTGAAGGGTGGAAGGCTTTGAGATCAGGCGTCTGTTCTGGCCAGCCCAGCGTGGAGAAAGTCCACAGGCCGGAAGAGAACCAGGTATCGAGCACGTCTTCGTCCTGAGTCAGCACGACGTCTGCGCCCAGATTGTTTTCGCTGCGCACTTCCGCTTCGTCGCGGCCAACGAAAACGTTGCCTTCGGCGTCATACCACGCCGGAATGCGGTGTCCCCACCACAGCTGACGGGAAATACACCAGTCCTGAATGTCACGCATCCAGCTGAAGTACATGTTTTCGTACTGTTTAGGCACGAACTGGATCTCACCTTGCTCAACGGCTTCTACTGCCACTTTCGCCAGCGGCGCGGTACGGACGTACCACTGGTCGGTCAGCATTGGCTCGATCACCACGCCGCCACGGTCGCCGTAAGGTACGGTCAGATCGTGAGGTTTAACTTCTTCCAGCAGGCCCGCTTCATCAAACGCTGCGACCACGGCTTTACGCGCAGCAAAACGCTCAAGGCCACGGAACTGCTCAGGGATATCATTGGCACATGCATCACTTTCTTCGCCGTTCGTATCGAATACTTCAGCGGTCTGGCGGATATCGCCATCGAAAGTCAGGATGTTGATCATCGGCAGGCCGTGACGTTTACCGACTTCATAGTCGTTAAAGTCATGCGCAGGCGTGATCTTCACGCAGCCGGTGCCTTTTTCCATATCCGCGTGTTCATCGCCCAAAATAGGAATGCGACGGCCCACCAGCGGCAGAATGATCTCTTTGCCGATCAGATCTTTGTAACGCGGATCTTCCGGGTTGACCGCCACGCCGGTATCACCGAGCACGGTTTCCGGACGTGTGGTGGCGACCACCAGATAATCTTTGCCTTCAGCAGTTTTCGCGCCGTCAGCCAGCGGATAACGCAGGTGCCACATGGAACCTTTAGATTCGCGGTTTTCTACTTCGAGGTCGGAGATCGCGGTGCGCAGTTTCGGATCCCAGTTCACCAGGCGTTTGCCACGGTAAATCAGGTCTTCTTTGTACAGGCGAACAAACACTTCGCGCACGGCGTTGGACAGGCCTTCATCCATGGTGAAGCGCTCGCGCTCCCAGTCCACGGAGTCGCCGAGGCGGCGCATCTGGCGGGTAATGGTGCCGCCGGATTCTGCTTTCCAGTCCCAGATTTTGTTGATAAACGCTTCACGGCCATAGTCGTGACGGGTTTTGCCTTCTTCGGCCGCGATTTTACGCTCAACCACCATTTGCGTTGCGATACCCGCATGGTCGGTGCCCGCCTGCCACAGGGTGTTTTTGCCCTGCATGCGCTGATAGCGGATCATGGCGTCCATGATGGTTTGCTGGAAAGCATGACCCATGTGCAAGCTGCCGGTAACGTTCGGCGGCGGGATCATGATGGCAAAGCTTTCTTTACTGGTATCACCATGTGGCTTGAAATAGCCCTGTTGTTCCCAGTGCTCGTAAAGCGGCTGCTCGATGTCTTGCGGGTTATATGTCTTATCCATTTCGCTTCGTATTTTCGTCGGTCGATGTGGTGACGGAGGGCGGCGTGGCCGTCGTCAAAGAGAAACCCACGCTGCGATAGGCTTTGTAGCGTTCGCGCGCAAGTTGTTTAAGGGAATCTTCGTAAGGAACGAAGTCTACCACTTCATGGAAAGCAGTAGCAAAATCTGCAAACTCAGGCAGGAGGCTTATCAGCAGGTCGCGAGGCGCATTGCCGCGCTTACCTGGCCAGCAGAGCTCCACCGGTGCACCAAAACGCGGGCCTTCGCCCGCCAGATTGTGCGGCACAAAGTGGCTCGGATCGCGCTTCCAGAGTGCTTCATCCAGACGCTCGGCCTGTTGTTGATTTTCACAAGCCAGCAGGACACGTTTGCCCATCCGGTAACGTTCAGCGGCGACCTGACAGGCCAGCGCTTCGTGTGAGCTGAGCTCGCCACTTGCATCCGGCGCATCGAGAAGAAAAAAGGTTGCCTGTTTCATGATGAGTTCACTGTGCTGCTGAGAAAAAACAGGGGCGCAACTGGGTGCGCCCGCCTGTGAAGGGTCTGGCGAGCCAAACCCTGAGGATGAAATTATACCTTATTTGCCGGGTGAATCAGATCATTCATCACCGTCAAGACCGGCACGGTTAAGCAGGAACTGTGACAGCAGCGCGACCGGGCGACCTGTCGCCCCTTTGTTTTTCCCTGAACGCCATGCAGTACCGGCGATGTCCAGATGCGCCCAGCTGTATTTACGGGTGAAGCGCGACAGGAAGCAACCGGCGGTGATAGCACCCCCTGCACGGCCACCAATGTTTGCCATATCGGCAAAGTTGGAATCCAGCTGTTCCTGATATTCGTCAGCCAGCGGCAGACGCCATGCGCGGTCACCTGCCTGCTCAGAGGCGCCAATCAGCTCATGGGCCAGCGGATTGTGGTTCGACAGCAACCCGGTGATGTGATGACCAAGGGCAATCACGCAGGCACCGGTCAGCGTGGCGACGTCAATCACCAGCTCAGGATCGAAACGTTCGACGTAGGTCAGCGCGTCACACAGCACCAGACGGCCTTCAGCGTCGGTGTTCAGCACTTCGACAGTCTGGCCGGACATTGTCGTCAAAATGTCACCCGGACGGAACGCCTGGCCGCCAGGCATGTTTTCACAGCCGGCGAGGACGCCAATCACGTTGAGCGGCAAATTCAGTTCAGCCACGACGCGCATTGCGCCATACACCGCGGCTGCACCACACATGTCGTACTTCATTTCATCCATATCCGCGGCGGGCTTGATGGAAATACCGCCGGAATCGAAGGTCAGGCCTTTGCCGACGAGCACGATAGGCTTAGCGTCCGGATTAGGATTGCCCTTATATTCCATCACCGACATCAGCGATTCGTTTTTCGAACCCTGACCGACGGCCAGATAAGCGTTCATCCCCAGCTCTTTCATCTGCTGTTCGCCGATAACGCGGGTGGTGATGTTCGTGCTGAACGCGTCGGCGAGCTGACGCGCCTGTGACGCCAGATAAGCGGCGTTACAGATGTTTGGTGGCATATTGCCCAGATCTTTCGCGGCTTTGATACCGGCGGAGACGGCTAAACCGTGCTGGATGGCGCGCTCACCGCTGGTCAGTTCACGGCGGGTTGGCACGTTGAAGACCATTTTACGCAGCGGACGGCGAGGTTCGACTTTATTGCTTTTCAGCTGGTCGAAGGTATAAAGCGATTCTTTAGAGGTTTCGACCGCCTGGCGCACTTTCCAGTAAGTATTGCGCCCTTTTACGTGCAGCTCGGTGAGGAAGCAAACGGCTTCCATAGAACCGGTGTCGTTCAGGGTATTGATCGTTTTCTGGATAACCTGTTTGTACTGGCGCTCATCCAGTTCGCGTTCTTTGCCACAACCAATCAGCAAAATGCGTTCTGAAAGAATATTCGGTACATGATGCAGCAACAGGGTCTGGCCCACTTTGCCTTCAAGTTCGCCACGGCGGAGCAGGGCACTGATATAGCCATCACTGATTTTATCGAGCTGTTCGGCAATCGGTGACAGACGGCGAGGTTCGAAAACGCCGACTACAATACAGGCACTGCGTTGTTTTTCCGGGCTACCGCTTTTTACGCTGAACTCCATGCACTCTCCTGAATCTTAAAGACAAGGGCGGGAGGTACGGCTAGAATGGTTGCCGGAGACACTCTCCCGTCATTGTGTTAACGACCTGTGTTAACCTTAAACGGCGTTAGTTTTTATTTTGGCGGCTATAAGCATGTTCCTATAGGACACCCCAATTCTCGGTGTTGTAATACTATTTTAGCTGTGAAGGTTGCCATATGATGAGAATAAATGACGGATTAGCGATGAAACTAGCGATTTTCCTTCAAAAAGACAAGTTTTCACAGGCGTATTAAGCGTGATCATCATTAGATATCTGGTTAGGGAAACCTTCAAGAGCCAATTTGCCATTCTGTTCATTCTGCTTCTCATCTTCTTTTGTCAGAAGCTGGTCAGGGTGCTTGGAGCGGCAGTCGATGGCGATATCCCAACAAATTTAGTTCTGTCACTTCTGGGTTTAGGTATTCCGGAAATGGCGCAGCTTATCCTTCCTCTCAGCCTTTTCCTCGGCTTGCTGATGACGCTCGGTAAATTGTATACCGACAGTGAAATCACGGTCATGCATGCCTGTGGTCTTGGAAAACGGTCGCTGGTCATCGCGGCGATGGTATTGGCGTTATTTACCTCAGTTTTCGCCGGCTTTAACGCGATATGGTTAAGCCCGTGGTCATCGAAACATCAGGATGCGGTTCTGGCGGAAGCCAAAGCCAATCCCAGTATGGCGGCGATGGTTGAAGGCCAGTTCCAGCAGGCACAAAACGGCAATGCGGTGCTGTTCGTGGGTAACGTGAAAGGTAAGGAATTCCATAACGTCTTCCTGGCGCAGCTGCGCCCGAGTGGCAACCAGCGTCCTTCAGTGGTGGTGGCAGATAAAGGCCACATGTTGCAACGTCCGGACGGTTCTCAGGTCGTGACTCTGGATCAGGGCACGCGCTATGAGGGCACGGCCTTGCTGCGCGATTTCCGCGTCACTGACTTTACCGATTATCTTGCCGTTATTGGTCATCAGACCGTTCAGCTGGATCCGAACGAGTCCGATCAGATGAGCATGTCGCAACTCTGGCATTCCGATGAGCCGGAAGCGCGTGCAGAGCTTAACTGGCGTATCACATTAATTGTGTCGGTCTTTATCATGGCGCTGTTAGTGGTTCCGCTTAGCGTGGTGAACCCGCGTCAGGGCCGCGTGCTGAGCATGTTGCCGGCTATCCTGCTTTATCTGATTTTCTTCCTGCTGCAAACCTCCCTGCGTTCCAATGGCGCGAAAGGTAAACTGGATCCGATGGTCTGGATGTGGGGCACTAACCTGCTCTACCTCGCACTGGCATTGGTTCTGAATGCATGGGATACCTTGCCGGTTCGTAAGGTCCGCGCGCGTCTGAGAGGAGTTGCCTGATGTTTGGCGTATTAGACCGGTACATCGGTCGCACGATCTTCAACACCATCATGATGACGTTGTTCATGCTGGTGTCGCTCTCCGGCATCATCAAGTTTGTCGACCAGTTGCGTAAGGTCGGGCAGGGCGGATATTCAGCGGCTGGCGCAGGGCTTTACACCTTACTGAGCGTTCCGAAAGATATCGAGATCTTCTTCCCGATGGCCGCACTACTCGGTGCATTGCTGGGTCTTGGCACACTGGCAACACGCAGTGAGCTGGTGGTCATGCAGGCCTCTGGTTTCACCCGTATGCAGATCGCAGCATCGGTGATGAAAACGGCAATTCCGCTGGTGCTGCTGACCATGGCGATTGGTGAGTGGGTCGCGCCGCAGGGCGAGCAGATGGCGCGTAACTATCGTGCGCAGCAGATGTACGGCGGTTCGCTGCTCTCTACCCAAAATGGGCTGTGGGCAAAAGACGGGCATGACTTTATCTACATTGAGCGTGTTGCGGGTGAGAAAGAACTCACTGGCGTGAACATCTACCATTTCGATGATCAGAATAAGCTGCAATCGGTGCGTTATGCCTCTTCAGCGACCTTTGATAATGGCGAGTGGAAACTCTCTCAGGTGGATGAATCAGACCTGACCGACAAGCTGCAAATCACCGGTTCTCAGACCCTTTCCGGCGTGTGGAAAACCAACCTGACACCGGACAAACTCGGTGTCGTGGCACTGGATCCGGATGCGTTGTCGATAAGCGGGCTCTACAACTACGTAAAATACCTCAAGCAGAGCGGCCAGGAGTCCAAGCGTTACCAGCTGAACATGTGGAGTAAAATCTTCTCTCCGCTGTCTGTTGCCGTAATGATGCTGATGGCGCTTTCGTTCATCTTCGGGCCGCTGCGCAGTGTGCCAATGGGCGTGCGGGTGGTGACGGGGATCTGCTTTGGTTTCCTGTTCTACGTGCTTGATCAGATTTTCGGCCCGCTGAGCCTGGTTTACAGCATTCCGCCGATTCTGGGCGCATTGCTGCCAAGCGGACTGTTCCTCGTCATCAGCATGTATTTACTGTTGAAGAAAAAGTAAACCGCAGATTCAGATAAACAAAAAGCAGGCTCTTTACAGAGGCCTGCTTTTTTTACGTCTGAATGCGGAGATCTGAACAATCAGATCTCGTTATTGCGCACCAGATCAGCCACCAGATCGTTCACGCCATCGCTCATGTTTTTAAACTTGGTCAGCTCGCTGCGGGTCACCACCACGAACACACCGACACCGCGTTGCGGTACCATCGCAACATAAGTGATAAAACCACCGCCGCCACCGGTTTTCTGAATGATGCGCGGTAACAGTGGGGTTGGCGCCATGGTCACCCATCCCATGCCCAGCGAGTCCGCCATGCCCGGTACGTCCATCCCCTTGAGCGACACTAAATCAGAACGTTTGTAATACATTTTCTGCGCCATCTCGGCGGTAGAGGTGCGTTGCCCGAGGAACTGACGCATCCAGCGGCCCATATCAGCCGGCGTCGAGTACAGCCCGCCACTGCCTGCTGCTGCCGTGGTGTTGATGCATGGCGTCGGTCGCAGGCCCACCATCAGCCTTGCACACTGGCTGGCATTTGGTGTGAGCGTGGTGTCGATCATGCCGAGCGGCTGGGTGATCTGCTCGCGCAGAAGTTGGGTGTAAGGTTTATTCGCGGCTTTTGATAACGCATCCGACAACAGATCAAATGCCAGATTAGAGTAAGACGCGCGGGCGCCCGGCGGCACGGTCATTTTGGCGACGCTCAGCCAGTTCCAGCGATCGCTTTTCGTCGGCCAGGTAAATACATCACGATGCGCAACGCCACCCGGTTGCTCACGGGGCAGCCCACTGGTGTGCGTCGCCAGATTCAGCAACGTGATGGGATTGGTGCCGTTGTAACTGGGTACGCGGGCACCGGCAGGTGCATATTTACGCAGCGGGTCATTAATACTGACTTTGCCCTGTTGCGCCATTTTGACCAGCACTTCGCTGGTAATCAGCTTAGTCAGCGACGCAACGCGCACGAGGGAGTCTTCACGTGGACGCACATCGGAACCGGGGCGGGTTTCGCCAAAACTGCGGAACACCTGCTGATTGTTATCCACCACCACCAGCGCCATTCCCATTGCGCCACTGCCGTAAAAAATGTGTTCTGCATGGTCATCCACGACCTGCGACGCGAGACGCGCGTTTTGTTGCGCATAGCTCCATAAAGGCGTACTGGCAAAGGCCAGAGCAAGGAGCGAAAGAGAGATTTTTTTCAACAAGCGGGTATCCATCAACAGGGCATCAACTATTCGTGATTTGTATACTAATGCGAAGTTTGAGAAACGGCATGAGAAAAACGCGCCCAAATCGAAGATTTTTGTCAACAAAACCCCCACTTACCGCGGCTGATGTTTGTTTTTTCAACACTTAAACCGAACAGGGTGGGATAACTATTGCGTGACCTGCTGGGCTGGGTATAATGCCCACGTTTTCCGCATACTACTTTCTGTGCCGAAGTGGCGAAATCGGTAGACGCAGTTGACTCAAAATCAACCGCCGCAAGGCGTGCCGGTTCGATTCCGGCCTTCGGCACCATTAGTATGTAAATAGACCTCAACTGAGGTCTTTTTTTATGCCTAAAATCCAGTCCCCGCAAGGCTTTCCCCCGCGTTTCAGTCAACCGATGTCAATCTGAGTTACCCCACATCAACATGCTTGTGAGTATAGAACCGAGTATATATGCTGGTTCGATAATGCTTATATACTCACGGCAGCATATGGAAGGAATACCATCATGGCCCTGACTGATACCAAGGTGCGTTCGGCAAAACCTGAAGCAAAGGAATACTCGCTAGTAGACGGCGATGGAATGTTTTTGCTGATACACCCTAACGGCTCCAAATACTGGCGTTTCCGCTTTCGCTTTGGCGGCAAGCAACACTTGATGGCGTTTGGTGTTTACCCAGAGACATCACTTGCTGACGCCAGACATAAAAGAGAAGCTGCCAGAAAACTCGTTGCCGCTGGGATTGATCCTCGCAAACAAAAGCGAGCAGTAAAAGAAGAGTTGGCGAAAGAAGTCTTCACCTTTGAAGTGGTTGCCAGAGAATGGCATGCGACTAATAAGAAGTGGTCAAAAGATCACAGTGCTCGAGTTTTGAAAACCCTGGAAGATTTTCTTTTTCCGGCCATTGGTAAACACAATATCACCGAACTTAAAACTCGAGATTTACTGGCACCTATAAAAGCCGTGGAGAAGTCTGGACGTCTTGAGGTGGCTTCGCGTCTGCAACAGCGCACAACAGCAATCATGCGCTATGCCGTACAAAGCGGTTTGACCGATTATAATCCCGCTCAGGAAATGGCTGGTGCCGTCGCTACAGCAAAACGGCAACATCGTCCCGCCTTAGAACTTAGCCGCACTCCTGAACTACTTCATCGTATCGACACCTACACCGGCAGACCGCTCACTCGTTTGGCAATAGAGATGACATTGCTGGTCTTTATCCGGTCAAGTGAGTTGCGTTTCGCCCGCTGGTCAGAGATCGACTTCGAGACAGCTATGTGGACGATTCCGGCAGATCGCGAACCATTGGAAGGTGTTAAGCATTCTTACCGTGGATCTAAGATGCGAACGCCGCATCTGGTACCGTTATCTCGTCAGTCCCTTGGAGTCCTTGAGAAAATAAAACGCCTAAATGGTAATCGCGATTTAATTTTCGTTGGCGATCATGATCCGCGTAAACCAATGAGTGAAAATACGGTAAACAATGCACTTCGGGTAATGGGCTACGATACGAAAGTCGAGGTTTGCGGTCATGGCTTCAGAACCATGGCGTGCAGTTCGTTAATTGAATCGGGGATTTGGTCTAAGGATGCGGTAGAGCGACAGATGAGCCATCAGGAGCGTAACTCTGTACGTGCCTCTTACATTCATAAGGCTGAGCACTTGGATGAGCGCAGACTAATGCTGCAGTGGTGGGCTGATTTTCTGGATGCGAATCGGGAAAGCGCGACGAGTCCATTTGATTACGCAAAGATTAATGCATCGATGAGAATTTAGAATGGCTGATGGCTGACGAATACATTCCATGTGAACACGAAAAGTGGCCCTTAACTAATAGATACCAACCGCGGACCTCACTGACAATTCCATCAGTGAGGTTAATGTCTTCATTTTAATTTAATTATCGCTTCATGTGGCGCTGTGAGGGATATATATCGAAACACAGATTACACTGAAATTCATCGACATAGAGATGTATTTGATGAAGTAAATGACAACTTTTGTTAAACAAGAAATTGAAGCCAATATGCAACGCTACTTGGATTTTGCTAAACTTTATGAGATTATTTTTTATATGGTAGTAGTGGGGATGGAAAGTCTCAGATTTTGACAAGCTGTCAGTCAGAACATCGTTACCAGCAGCGGTTCACGTTCCATTTGGATGCTACACATATTTTTGCTCCCCGACAATCAGCTATTGATGCCCTGAATATTTTATTTGAAAAACACCATCTGCAATCACGTCCCCTATTGGTGGGCATTTATAATGGGATGCTTGCTAACTTTGCAAGAGAAGGCGCTGAATGCCACCAGAGAGTTCGAGTTGCGATTGATCTGTTTTTATCAAAACAGGAGAAGTAGCATGGTTCTTATAGTACGGATAATTTCTATTTTTTGACTTCGAAAATTATTAAAAACTTCAGTTCGACGCAGATAAAAATGCTCACAATTTAATAAAAAAGTATTAGATCAGTTAAATTGCGATACTGGTGAAAATATTTTTACACTATTTTTAAATGTGAAGGATTCACAGAACATGATTTAAATGTAGTTGTTAATTTCAAGCTGCTCTGTATGCCTGGCGTTAAGGATATCTTAATTACGAAACTTTTTAAAGTGCGATTAATTAAATGTCAGTTCGTTACTACGAGAACGTTATTGGATTTTCTATAGCCAAATTCCCCTGTCAGTTTAATAAATAACATTACGTCACTGATGTTACTTATCCCTTTAAATAAACAGTGCGGCGACACCTGGTTATAAATTAGTTTTTATGCCAGAGGTATTCTGAACCCTTTTTCGGTAAAGTTCAAAAAATGCAGTGCCTCCACCAGCATATGCCAGTAAAAAATCACAGATCTGTTTATCCAGCGAGAATTGTAAGTATCCCTGCAAGCAGTGGATATCCGCTTGGTATGCGACTGGATTGAGTCCTGGAGCTAATCTCACCTTGGTAGCGTTACTCATTATATCTCTAACAAAGTGTCCAGAATGATTAGACCATTACAGTGTGAAAATTTTAGGAATTACCATATTGATCTCTCCCACTAAAATATTATTATTAAAATTACAGGTGCTAAGAAAAGTTGCTAAGAGGTCAGCAGCCTTGAGATGGAACCTCTCAGAAAAAAGTTGCGGCAGTCTCTTAAAGATTTGAGACTTAAATGGAGAAATAGCATGACACAGAAGAAAAGCACATCCAATCAGATTGATGACTACTTTAAAGCTATGAGCGAAGGCACACTGGGTGAAAGGAAGACATATTTGCAACTTTTTGCCGAACTTACCTCAACGCATAAATCGGTCAGCCGAAAGGACATCATTCGAGGCCTGGTTAAAAAGCTTGAAATGGAGAAGGACGTAACAAAGGCCGATATTTATCGCAATATACTTGAACAGATGCATGAAACTCGGGATAACGACTAGCTAAGCAGGCATAATTTTCAATGTATAAGAGAAAAAATACCGGACGAGAAAGTTACTAAATCCACTGAGTAAAAAAATTTTCAAGACTACATTAAGCATTCAATATTTATGCTGATATTAATAAGGAATTCTATTATATACCTCTGTCATTGTAGACTGAAGATTCTATATTAAAATGATGAGTGCGCCATTTAGTGGGGTGGGGCTCGAGTTTATGAATATACCGTTGCTCCTTCGTAAATTTATTAGCCCAACTATCATACTTCGCTACATGCAATTTAAAAAGTGTGAAAAAAACTCATACATTGTTCCGTACAATGTATGAGTAAGCCAAGTGGCCAATACCAGGGAATCAAAAACACTATAATAAATAGTGAGTTAGTAAATTTCCTGAACCGGGACGAACTTATTGATTACAAGTGTCTGACCGAAATTTAAGTTCTAGAATTGTTGCATGTGAATGAGCTTAATTCTGTATTCCAGTAAAGTGCTTACTTTGTATTTCTGCATAGCTGACCTTAAATGAGAGCTAACTGTTTTAGGTGTTATGCCCGTTATTGTACTTATCTCATTATGGCTTAGACCTTTCCTGAGCAGATCAGAGACTTTACGTTCCTTATTTGTTAAGGCTAAATTTTCAGTTCTTACAAAAAGATTATTCCTAATTAAAGGCGAACCAAACATAACCATTTTAAAGATGTTTAAAATCTGATCTAATCCTGTGTCAGGGGCAATAAAAAGTGCATTTTCATACCCTCTTATGCCTCTCACAACTTCTGACATTGAAAAAGTACAGAAAACGATCACTGCTCCTCCTCTATCAAGCGAAGGGCTACGTTCAGGTAACTTTTCAAATATGCTCCTGGAAGATAAGACGACAATATCAGCTTGAAAATAATCGTTATATCTTGACTCATGTCGATTAATGAGCCTTACATTTACTACATGAGAATGATATATATCATCTAAAAGTTTTTGCAAGCCAACCTTAAAGTAATAATCCTTGCAGTAAATAGAAAAAAGTGAATTTCCATATGACAACATATTCAAAGTCCATATTAATAGCAACAGCTCTAGCGAATTGCAATTGAATATCTTAAGCAATCGCTAATAAAAAAACTTAAAGATCGTTATCCTTTTTACCAACAGGAACTAACTAAAGCAACTCGTCAAAGCTGTAAGGAGAAATGACATAATGAGCATAATCCTAATATCGAAAACGAAATAGTGGCTTCTCTTTAAATTAACAAACCAAATAAAATAGGAATATTCATACTGCACGTTGTGCCCAATTAGGATTGAAGCGATATAAACTAGGATTTTTCACATGCAGCAAGAAATAATAACATAAGTGATTAATCATAATCATAAATCACTAATTGCTAGCAACGATAGATACAATCACATTGATAGAAATTAACATTTTAAACGCCTTGATAATTTAAAATGAATAATCAATTCATTCCAAAGAATGCCCCGTTGTGGACGTTTCATCATGGTTGAAGTGAAGACGTTACTCACCCCACTTTGGGCGGAATAAGATATGCAAAAAGACAATTAAGTATAGAGTTCACTGACATCTTCCATTTCGCGTTGTTAGATTCCTGATATAAATCATGGTGACTAACTCAATTGAAGCCATCGAGAGTATCGATATGTGAAAGCTTTACTCTGTACTCTAACAAAGTCTTAACTTTAAATTTGGTCATGGCTGATCTTAAATGTAAACTCACAGTCTTTGGGTTAATGCCTGTAAATTGACTAATATCATATTGATTTAGTCCTTTACTCAATAGTGAAGACACACGCATTTCATTACAGGTCAAGGGGGCCAAACCCGTCTTTGTAAACAAAGATTTTTTTGCTCCTTCCGTGCCAAACACTAGCACACAAAAAATCTGAGCTAACTTCTCCAGTTTGACATCCATCGGAATACACGAAACGAGATCGTATCCTGTAATACCGGTGAGTATGTGTGTCATTGAGTCAGAACAAAATATTATTGCAGCGTGATTCTTTTTTTTCTTAAGAATTTGTTCAGGTATTTTCTCATATATAGCCTTAGAAGACAGAACTATGATGTCAACGACAAAATAGTCAGCGAGCTCTAATTCGAATGGAATGCCATTATTAACAGGCAATTTAACTGATGAACATATGTCCTTAAAGATTTCTTGTAATCCTATTTTAAAAAAACGATCTTCACAATGAATAGAAAATAAACAACTCCCAATTACAAACATAATCAGACCTAGTTATTGAATTTAATCTTGATATAAAATAAAATATCCGCAGCATGGCTAAAATGCATATCGTAATTAAAAAAAACACTTTAACCATCATGCATATAGAATATTTCCCATATCATTAATGAACGCCAAAAGGGAATGCTAAGTATTTCTATCTCAGAATTTTACATTACTGTTCCTGACAGGATAGTAGTGAGTGATGTTTATCATGACACTGTTTAACTAAACAGCAGTCTAACAACATCAAAGATAAAAACTTAATCCACTATTGATAACGATTTATAAATCTTTAAGATTACTGAGCCCTGCCTGCCTTACAGAACTCCGCACGTATTTATATTATTAACGCATTGTTAGTCATAAATTTAAAATCAATGTAATAATATTTCATTATCGTGTAAATTAATGTTTATGTTGGCGTTATGTATCTTGATGTGAGGAATAAGATATGTAAATTAATGAATTTTTGTACACTTAAAGTAGTTGGATGTAATTGGACATGGTTTTTTATATTCTCCGGGAAAAAGGCTGGTATTCATTCAGACTCAAAGAAACATTATATTCATGAAGTCAGAGCAAGCTGAGATATTCCATGATGTAGTAGTTATCACTGTGCAAGCTTCAATAAAATTAGCGTATTAATAACCAGACATCACTGCGTTTTCTGCCCGGCTGCGGCCACCGAAGCCTCAGGGTTTATATCCAAACCCCATCCGGGGCATGGATTTTGTTTTTATGCGTTGTTTGACAGGCGACGACTGCGCCTGTTGACAGTTATAAAACCTTACACCCGCGAATGCCTGGGAATATGTGTGGGAAAGGATCAGCATTGGGCAGCAGTGGACAGAAGTGGCTGGGATGCTGACAACCACGCGCTCAGGCTCTTTTTACCGTATTTGCAGAGAATCGATACATAATGTTGCTAGGTTATTGATAAGAATAAGTAATGCCTATCAATGATTTTGCAGTACCACTCTTTAAGTCTTTGGATGTATCACGGACGTAACTAAATCCTAAAGTAAGTGCCATCGGAAGGTTTTTGTCAGAACCCACAACACCGCCGCTGTTGCCAATAAAATACTTAGTCTGGCCGGGGATATCTTTTGCTGAGCCATCAGGACCGAAAGAAAGCTGGGTTCCGGAAGAATTCGTTAATGTGAAACCTATACCCGAAGCTGTTGAATCAGAGGTTAAGGAGGTGATAGTGCTTCGATTAGCAGGATTATTTAAATCTGAAACTGAGTAATACAGTGCGATGCTTGGATCGCAAACAAGCGAGAATGTTACCTGCTGAGTATTTATTAATTGTGATGCAGCCGAATTGAGTAAAGAAGACATGGCCACAGCCCCCATGTCAACAGAAGTTGTCACGACATTTGGGGTACAAGTTCTAATTGAAGCTCTTACATTTGCGCTACCTGTACTGATATGAATAATTTCCTGGAGGGTATTTGTTTCATCGTAACATTCGAAACGGAACATTTCTTGCCCCGGAATTAAGGTATAGCCATCATTAGGGCGGTCTGAACCTTTCCAAATATACGAACCATAAGTAGTAGGTATTCCATTATAAACGCGTGCACCATTATCATAATTACCACTCCAGACAGTAGTTCTGACTGTTTGTCCGTAAGTTATCATCGCTGCATTAGATGACACATTATAAAAGGGAATTAGTGCAAACCCCGGTGCGCCAGTATCAAACAAATACATAACACTAGAACCTGCACTTGAATAAGTCTGACCTAAATAGCTTGCAACTGGAACGTAATCAACCCTTCTAAGGCTATAATTAATTGTATTGTTCGAACATATTTTTACCTGCCTGCCTATCCCCGAACCAGCTAAGACAGTAGCAAATGCCATGCTATCCGCAGCATTATTAATAACAATGTCCCCAGAAGTATAATTCCTCGAGTAATAAGACTCAACTACAGCAAGACCTTCTTTAGGAAAACAAATTAAGGTTAATACTATAAAAAAAGGGAACAAGTAAGTGCTTTTGTTCATGATTCATCCTTATAATCAACTATTAAAATTATTCATATGTATTTTTTTAAGTATTGAGTCATCATCGTCGACTACAAAAACCCAAAAATTACATTTCTTCAATTTGCAAAATTTACTTACATTGACTTTCCCTTCAGGAATTAAAGTTATTCTGCTATCTAATTTCTCAGTGCTCGGATATTTTATATTGATAGTCAAAACGAAATTGGAATGATTTCTTAACCAAAAAATGTCATTACCTTCCTTTACCAAGGCAAGGAGCGCAGGATCAAATTTTGAGAGATTATCATGTCTGTAAATCAAATTAAAATGTGACCTCAGTGCCAATGATATTGTACTGAAATCCTTCATTTTCTTTGAGTTGGGTATAAATGCAATAGTCAGTGAATATAGTTGGTCGGCTTTAATATTTTCTATTTTATCTGGGATCAGCATCTGTATATTAGATGTGTTCTTAGCAAGTAAAAATAAAGGAGGGGTTACGACAAAGCGACCTTCATCGTTTCCAGAAATATTGGTTTTGACTAAATAATCATTTTCATTGTCATTGATGATTTTTATAGGCAAACTTTTGGTATTTTGAGTAATTATAAAACGGGTTCCGACGACAGAAACACCTGCCAGAGAGTCCGCACTCAATATAATCAGAGACAATATTAAGATAAAAACTATTCTAGTCATAGGAGATTTCAAATGATGTGACGCCCGTGACTTTTCCGGGAGACATTTCGCCAGATGTTTTAACATAGGCAGCGTAGAAACTTAGTTTATTAATATCCGATGAATGAGTTAAATTAAAGCTACTAAAATTATTCCTGATGTCCAGGTTAGTTATATTCATGTCATATAATCCAATGGCTACACCATTTGCTTCACCCTCTGCACCAGAATTAATCTGAAGCAAATTAGGCATTTTCTCATCGCTAGCTCCAGTAAATCTCACGTTGACTGTGTTAATTTCTAAAGGACAATTTTCAATTATTATATTAAATGGTGTGAGACCAAAAGGGACTCCTAAATTCTTACCATTTAAGAGTCCAGTCGTCATGTTAACAACGGAGTTATCGCTCCCGGAAGAAAGAGAGCAAGTTGATGAGCTCAACTTTGCACTGATATTTATAGTTATCTGCTCAGCACTACCTGGAAAACAGGTAAAAATAAAACCCAGACAAATTAAAAATTGTTTAATCATAATACATATCCAGGAAAAGTACTGATGACGCGTCACCAGCTAAAACAGGAACTGCGACTGCTCTGTATTGCAAGAAGAATTTTAAATTATATTTTTCAGTCGTTACAGGTGAACCCAGGGCTAACTTGGTGTTCAAAGGAATTCGATTACCCTTATCATCTAATATTTCAATAGCAAGCCCTTGCGCAAGAGGCTCCGACAGATTTGGTTGGCCCTTAATCTTTAGCAACGTCGGATCAAGTTCGTTGGCCTCACCTGTAAATTGGTAAGAAATGTTGCTCGAAGTACCCAGGCAGTCTAAACCAATGTCTATCTCTTCCTTATTACTCACATTCCCTGGCGCTTTGAAGGCTGATGTATTCAAGTCAGAAAAAACAACATTCTTGGTGAGGTCTTCACTATTTACATTACAATTTTGATCTCTCAAAGCGCCATTTATACTTACCATCACATCAGCAGCATAACTGCGTAGGTTTATAGCGTTGATCAGAACAAACAAGAAAACATATTGGAAAAATTTAAGTTTCAAAACACATCACTCCTCAGTGACATTCGACATGAGTTCTATTTATTGTTCTAGATTTAAAATTCTCGTCATAATGTATTACAAATTTACAAGTGTCCTCTTCATCCCATTTTACTTTATATGTGGCATTATTACTGACTCCAGTCAGATATACTGTTCCATCATCATTGGCAATAGCGAATGAGTTATTTCCTTCTTCGCTCACGATTGTTCCAAATCGTATAGGTCTGTTTTTATATTTAACCGAAACTAAGAAGTTATAGCCTCTTTTAACATCAAAAACTACTTTCGAGACAGCGCCTCGCGTTGGAGCCACTTTGATAACTCTGCCTTCTATATCGAAGTCATCACCAAATGTTAAAGGATCCAATTCAACATCATTATAATGATATGGCGATGCATAGGGGATAAGAGCATATCCATGCTTATCTATAGTAATATTTTCACCTGCTCGGTTAATTCTTGCTCCGCTAGCACCAGCAGCTTCAACCAGGATTGCAGTGTCATTCGCTTGTTGAGAGAAAACAATACCATTTTCATGTGCTAAAATAGAACCGCTAACTCCGTAATCTGCTTGTTTTGTTACAGGGGAGAATGTTAAACCTGATTTAAATCTTGCATAATCAGACCTATAATTAGCGGAAAGATATGTTGTATTGTTATCATGTTCTCTGTTAATACTTTGATTTATATTATAATCCATTCTATTGTCTAACGCAGTACCATACAAGCTTGTATTATTATTGTATGTTCCATCCTGTTTGTTATAAGTATAGCTATTGGAAATATATGCAATGTTGTTCCGCCCGCGACCGGAAAGGGGTATGGTAAAAGATACAAAAAACAAATTATTTTTTGTTTTATTGTACTCATATTTATTAAAACTTAAGGACAGCATCATGTTATTGAGTTTGTTAAAGGTTTTATTCCAACCTGCTTGAATGTTTTTCGATGTACCGCCGTTCCAATAATCCGTAGTATTACCCCATAGAGATAACTGCCCAAAATTGTTTAGATTTTGGGATATATTCCACTGATATGAAGCTTTCCTTGCACCGGAATAATTATAGTTCACTGACTCTCCAGTAAGCGGGTCAATATACTGGTTGTTATCTTTTTGAACCGCTTCATTAAGTGAGTAATAATTAGATGTTGAATATCTATAGCCGGTTATCTGTATATTTGTTCCAATATCCTGGAAAGACTTTGAGTACAACACTCTATAGGATTGTCCAACTTCTTTGTCATGCGCATCCTCAGTGTAATACGAATTGATGGCATCAAATGATAGCGCACCAATCCCACCTAAATCTTTTGCTAAACCGAGTCCTAAGGATCGATAATTTCCTGATAACTGAGTGCCACCATAAATTGTAGTTTCATGCGGCAAGCCAAATGAAGCAGAACCTTGAAAAAATGATGCTTTCCTGGCAGCCTGGAGATCAAGTTCGCCTGCTGTAGCAGAATAATTATATAGTCCCGTTTTTAACAAATTAGGCAATGTAGAGTAGGGAATTATAAAATTTTTAACAGTACCGTCTGCAGCAATGAGTTCTACCTGATAATCACCACTGCTACCTACCGGGTTCAAATCCTTAATATCGTAGGGGCCTGCATCAACATAAGTTTGGTATACAATTACACCATTTTGTCTAATTGTTAACTTAGAGCGGCTATCTGCTATACCTTTAATCGGAGGTGAATACCCTCTTTCACTTTCCGGACGCATTTCTTCAGATGTAGCCAGTGTAACACCAGTATAGGTAAGTGAATCAAATAAATTAGATCCTAATGAATTTTGACCTATGATTAGATTGCTTTTAAGCCCCTGAATAGCTCTGCTCGCAAAGACGTTATTTATCTTTTTTTCATTGTGATGACTTACACCGTAATGACTCTGATTCCAGTAGATATTACCATTAAAACGCCATGCTCCGTAGTTCAGCTTATTATTAAAGCTAAAATAAGACGATGAAAAATTGGAGTTATTTGTGTTTTTTGAGTTACTCCCGGTAAAGTCATAATTACTAATAAATACGGGAATACCATCATCCCAGTCTCTTACATCAGCCAGGCTAGAGCGTGTGGCATCAAGATATATTTGAGGTATAGATATTCTCAGAAGCAGCTTCGACATCTCGACCTGATACGATGAGCCACTAACATTTTTTTGTAAGTCTATGCATTTACTATTATCTCCAATAGCTCGCAATTTCTTTTTTAGACTATCGTTAAATGGCATAAGGTCAACTAACTCAGATGTGAAGCACGGTTCAACTTTTTTTTCCTTCGAATTCACTTCGACAAAACGAATTTTACTGTTCTTGATGAATTTGTCGCCTACATAAACATCAAAATAATAAACGCCAGGTGTAACGTTATTATTTTTAGATATAAATGATAAATCATGCAGAGAAGCTACATCACTACCTAAGAACAATGGATTGAAATAATCCTCAGCATGTACCTGAGCTATGCGTACAAAAAGCAAAGCAAATGTAATAAATCTTAAGGAATACATTTCTAGATCCAATCGTTTATTTTTTAAAATTAAGACTTTAACTTGCAAGTATTATTATTGACTTGCACTCCATAATCGTTGATGAAACTATATTTTATTTCTGATCCTGATGATTTTATAGCAATGCTTACATTGCCAAATGGGGCAATGGTTTCCGCCTTAGAAACTTCTTTGTTATTGATGCTAACATTGACCATATTTACGTAGTATGGTGATGTGTTTTTAATTTGTAATGTTTTACCGTTGAGCTGGCAAGCGAGCGTTTTTGCAGCATCGCTCGCTTCGCTATTCAAATCATTTGGCCTTATGAATAATTTTATTTTTGTTGTAATTGAAACCAATAGCGAGTTATTAAGCTCTTGTTCCTCTTTACTTAAAGATGGGATCACTTTAGCATTGAAATAAAAAAGTTCCTCTCTGTCATTGGGTAATTTATTTTTATCACCAGCATAAACAATACGTAATACGCTGTCAGTATTTGCATTTAACACAAATAGTGGTGGAGTTACGATAAAGTCATCGACTTTATTTCCCTGCTTATCGGTAACCCAGGATTGGACGAGGAAATTATTTTTCTTATCGTTATTAAATATTTTTATCGCAGTTTGACTTTTATCTGCCGGGTATATTAAACGAGTAGCCCCTAACGAGACCCCTTCGGCGAAAGCAGGGGGCATAATAAAAGTTAAAATGAGTAAAATTAATAAATTAAATTTCAAGGTTTTCCCCTGGGATTATTCAATTATTAGCTGGTCTCGAGTACCAGCTAATATTATTATTTAGTTATAGGTAAGCATGAAATTTGCTACGGACTGAACTTTGCCAGCACCGACTACGGCTGCAGTGGAAACATAGTCCGCTGCAAAATTAATAGTCGATGTAGCGCCTTCGTTCAATGCTACTGGTGCGGTTTGTCCAGTACCTAGAGCTAAGGCTTCATTATTTGGCCCATAAATCTGCAACCCGACATTTGTTGCAGCGCCAGCGCCTGCATTATTTGCCAGAAGGTTAGGTGAAGTCGCATCAGCTTGTCCTGTGAAACTTACGCTAACATTTTTATATGTCGTCGTGTCGCAATCCTGTAAGGAAATGGTGAATGGTTTACGTGCATTAGCTACCTGGTCTTTAGCAGTAAATACGCTTGATCTCACAGTATCCAGATTAACAATTTTATTTGTGTCGTCACTGGCAACAGAACATGCGCCTTTAGTAATTTCTCCATTAAAAGTTACCTGGCCGCCAGTTGTTGTAACCGGATCAACTTCACCCTCAGCATAAGCAGCTGATGCTGAAATTAAAAAACCGAAAGCAAAAACAGGTAGTAACACATTCTTCATTTTCATAAAATCTTCCTTGCTGTAATTACCAATGTTAAGTGTTGAGAACGCTAACCCCGGCAGAACAGTATTTCAGACATACCGGGAAGCGGAGCAAGTTTAAGGGTATCAATTCTCCAGAATCAAGCTGGTATTAATTCCCCTGTCATCCTTCACTGATGATATTTGTGGGTATAATCCTAAAAATATCATCTTTGGCAAATTAAGATTTTCCTCGATTTGGATTTTAAAAATATATTCAGATCAATAATTTTTCGTACAGTAAACATCCAGCGGTTAGGAGTAATCGCATTTTTCATGGTTTCTTAAGTTATATAATTAGTTATAACAACCTGTCTCACCTCATAAAACGTCAGAAATTAATTGTCAAAAACATTTATAAATAACTTTTTGTCATCTTTTTTGCCCCTCAATACTTCCTTATCACCTTTATGAAGCTATGAGTTGGGTGACATCATCCACATGCTGACCGAAATCATATCTATGGAACTGCTAAAGCCACCTTTTACAACTGATTGACTGTATCCAGAGGATGGAAATCGCTGATTTTATAAATGCTAAAGCCCGTGAGGATGAGAACTGTCATCTGAGGCAGTTTTCCCAAAGCGAAGACTGGTAGTTCAGGCACATAATCGGAGGTTTGGTAGGACTCAGGCTGCTGTCACATAAATGTAATATGTCCGAATGATAGTAAAATTTGAAACTTGCCGATTTTTCACGTCAAAAAATCATTCGCAACTTCAAAATAACCCACTCAGGGGAGAGGGATGTTATTTACGTTTCTGTGAACTATCCCGTTAACTGAGAAACCAGTCGCGGTTATATCTGTATTTACACAGAGCCAGGGGTAGGGAAAGTGGCAGACAGACGTAATCGCTATTCTGTTATCACAAGGTTTAGAGTGCCCGAAGCTGTAAACCACCATAGAAATAATAATCTAAATATAGAAATGTACAGACGGGCAGGGGACGTTGACAATTAATCAGACTGGATTTATTAACGCTAAATATAAATTAAACACTCGTTTCATGCCCATCAGTATCCTCCTCTTATTTTTTATAAGGTTTAGCAAACCAAACCAATAAAGTGAGTGTAAGAAAAACATAAGACGAAACAGAGAATATTTCATTCGCAGAAATCAGCAGTGATTGCTGAGTAATGGTCTGATTAATGTATTCCAGCGCCTGAGAAGTGCTTAATCCTGCCGTTTTTAACTTGCTGATATAATGCTCAAAAACAGGATTGGCACAATTAACATTTTCTGTTAACTGGGCGTGATGCACCGATTCTCTCCGGCTCCATAACGTCATCGTCAAAGATGTCCCTACAGAACCTGACAGAGTGCGCAAGAAATTACTCAGGCTTGTAGCACTGGCCAATTTATCGTAAGAAAGTCCTGCTAAAGATATCGTTGTTAAAGGCAGAAAGAAGCACGCAACCGCAAACCCTTGTATCAACTGCGGCCAAATAATTGACGTAAAATCGATCGTCGGCGTGAAAGTAACAGAACGCCAATGATAGCATATGAAATAGACCGTAAAGCTGAATGTAACCAGCAGCCTCATGTCTATGTTCTTATTGTAGCGACCAATGAGTGGAGCGATGATCAGTGGCATTATGCCTATCGGTGCGTAAGCTAAACCAGCCCAAACTGAAGTATAGCCATATACACTCTGTAAAAGTTGAGGCATCAAAACAATAGCGCCGGAATAGATAAGATAGGCGCAAACAATACATAAAATGGCGATGCTAAAATTCAGGGATTTGAAAAGACTTAAGTCAACCAGGGGGTTTTTATCTTTTATTTCATGCAGCACGAATAAGGGCAAAGCCACAACGCAAATTATTGTGAGCGTCACAATCGTGGAGGAGCTAAACCAGTCAAGGTCTTTGCCTTTATCCAGCATTATTTGCAGAGACCCCACTCCCAATACCAGCAGGCTTAGTCCAATCAGATTGAGTTTCACTGGTTGAGTGGCAGTTTCCCGGCCCTTCATTAAGAAAGAACAAACTAAAACTACCGCGATACCCATAGGGACATTAATAAAAAAGATCCATCCCCAATGGTAATTATCGCAAATATAGCCCCCGAGAATAGGGCCAAAAATCGGGGCGATGATAACGGTCATAGACCAGATAGCTAAAGCGTAGGTGCGTTTCTCCGGGGGATAATTGCGCAGGAGCAGGCTTTGAGATAACGGAATGAGGGGGCCTGCGACTAATCCCTGAATGATACGAAAGAAAATCAGCATATCGAGACTGGAGGCCACTCCGCAACAAAACGATGTCATGAAAAAGAGTGTGACAGACATTAAAAAAAGACGTCGTTCTCCTAAACGCAACGAAAGTCGCCCCGTGACAGGAATCGAAATAGCATTCGCCACACCAAAAGATGTAATAACCCAGGTTCCTTCATCGGAAGAAGCGCCCAATGACCCGGAAATCGTTTGGATCGCCACATTCGTTATTGTTGAGTCGAGCATTTGCATAAAAGTCGCCATTGCCAGCGCAATAGTGACAAAAATTAGGGTGCTGCCTTTCAGCGGCGGGAGTACTGATGATGAACACGCCATTATTTTGCCCCGTTTCGCGCAATAATCCCGGTGATCACACTTTCAATTCCCCGTGTTTCGACCACAAGCGCCTTACTGCTTAAGGCGGGGGTTGAAATAACATGTTTTGAAAGTGTTTCATCACCCACCTCATCTTGACCGCTGGAATAGAGCTTCGCCGTCGTGGAGAGACCAATTCGCAAGGGATGTTCAAGCAGTTGCGCTGGATTGAGTGCGACCCGCACTGGTACGCGCTGAACGACTTTAATCCAGTTACCTGTGGCATTTTGCGCTGGCAGGAGAGAGAAACTACCTCCAGTTCCCATATTTATCCCGGTGACATGTCCTTCATATGGGACGTCATCTCCGTAAATATCACTGATAATGGTCACTTTCTGGCCTAAAGAAACGCCGCTAAGCTGGGTTTCTTTGAAGTTTGCATTAACCCACATTTGTTCAACAGGAATGACTGACATCAACGTTTGCCCGGCAGAAACAGTCTGACCAACCTGCACATTTCTTTCTGCGATATACCCTGTCACCGGGCTGCGGATCACCGTACGTTGCAAAGTGATCCACGCCTCTCGAACGGCATCTGCGGCCTGCAGAACCTGCGGTTGTTCATTAATGGGCGTATCAAGCAACAATGCTTTGCTGGCTTTATATTGCTGAATGGCTGCATCTAATGCTGCTTTTTGGGAGGACACCTTATTTCGATAATGTTCAAGCGCTATTCTGGCAATCAATGCATCACGGCTCAGTCCGGTTTGACGCTCGTAATCAGTTACCGCCTGGCTGTACGCAATTTTTGCCTGCCTGACATCTGCTTCAAGCTGGTCATTCTGAAAGGCAAGCTGTTGTGTTTGCCGGACAACATACGCCAGGTTATGTTTAGATTTTTTATAAGCGAGTTGTGCATCGGTATCATCAAGAACCGCCAGCACATCACCTTCCTTTACAAATTCGGTGTCAGTATGGTTAACCGTAATGACACTTCCATTAATGAGCGCTGATACCGGATTTATGTTTCCTGCTACATAAGCATCATCCGTGGTTTGCACGTTTCCCAGTAAGAGATATCTATATGCTAAGGTCACGAGGGAAATTGTTATAATCATAATAATAATGCTAGTGATGACTATTTTTTTATTCTTAAAATCTATTTTCACCGGATATATCCACAATTATTTCTTGATGTCGACGCTGTCAGACATCAATGACAAAAAGGCAGAACTCAGTAAAGAGTTTAACTTCCTGATAACTTGGGTTTAAGCTGCACGTTCTGGAACTATTAGATAATAGAAAGGCATGGTATTTATAGAAGAATGATTCGTATTCTTTGTAGAATTTTTCTTACGTATGTAATCGATGGCTGAAATAATTAATCTAAAATTAACAATATTAAAACAATATATTGCTGAATGCGTATAGCTCTCATCTTTAACTATGCCCTCATTTATATTGCGTTTATATTCACTCCCATAATAAATGTTAGAATGTTTTTCATGTGGCAACCTCACTAATTAATATTTAACGACTCGCATATTTCAATTGTAAATGTCGTAATATGTATTTCTCATATTTTCTCGGACACAGGAAATTTGAAGGAATTGATGTTTAATTTTCGTTAAATCAAAGGATGATGATTTAATAATGAAGGCAATAATCGTAGACGACCACCCTATCGCACTCATCGCGATAAGAAATTTGCTTAATGCAAATGGAATAGACATTTTGGCAGAACTGGATGAAGGGGGAAACGTCGTCAATAAAGTCGAAACGCTAAAACCCGATCTTCTTATCATTGATGTCGACATCCCTGTACTAAGCGGTATCGAAGTGCTGGAGCAATTACGTAAGCGTCGTTATTCAGGGGCTATTATCGTCATTTCGGCTAAAAATGAAGTCTTTTATGGACAGCGCAGTGCAGAATTAGGAGCAAATGGATTTGTCAGTAAAAAAGAAGGACTTAATAATATTATGTCTGCAATTGAAGCTGCCAATAATGGTTACAGTTATTTCCCTTTCACGCTGAGTCGTTTTTATGGCGAGACAACAAGTGAACAAGGCAAACTGGATTCACTTTCCATGCAGGAAGTAAAAGTTTTCAGATATATGATTAACGGTACTGATTATACCAGTATCGCCAGTAAAATGAACATTAGCAATAAAACAGTTTGTACCTATAAAAGACGTTTGTTAGAAAAGCTTAACTGTAATTCTTTGATGGATCTTTTTAGTTTTGCGCAAAGAAATAAGCTTGGATAAACTCATGAAGATTTTTGCGTTTATACTTTTAATTGTGCTATTCCCTGTAAATGCGGCCACGGTAAAGAATATTGAAATAAAAAATAGTTTTATTAATAATTTTGAGAGGGTCAAATTAAGTAAGGATGAAATACGCCTGATTGCCCGTAAACAGAGTCTGGTTATTGGTACATGGACGCCTGAGATTTCACCCGTTGTTTACGATAGCGTTGACCATTATTACAGAGGAATTAATGCTGATTATCTGGCGTTAATGCAAAAGAGCCTGGGTGTTAAGATCACTATTACACTGTATAGCAGCGAGGCCGAAGCACTTGAAGAACTCAGAAAAAACCACGTCGATATGCTGCTTACCCCATTGACGCGTAAAGCCTATGAAGAGGATGATTTACTGCATAGCTCGGCTTTAGTCAGAACCTATCCGACGCTCGTGACATCCTTAAAAAACGCGATGCAGCCTTTATCAACAGATAAAACGGTCACTATTGCATGCTCTGAGTCATGCCCTCCTGCCGAGAGTATCAAAGCTGACTTCCCTAATGCAGTTATTAAATATTATGATACTGATTATCTCGCCATGTCATCAGTATCAGATAATGAAAATACTTACTTTATTGGTGATAACATCTCCACTGGTAATTATATTTCTAAGTTTTTTCCTCAGTCACTCTCAGTGATACGTTACTTTCTTCAGTCAGATCTGGATAATCACTTCATTTTTAATTCTGAACAAATCATACTCTGTGAAACTATCAATAACTTTATTCATGCAATATCAAATGAAACAAATATTCAGATTACACAAAACTGGCTAGACAGAGGGAACCTCTCATTTTTAAATAAGCCAATTTCATTAACTGGCCGAGAGAAGAGTTGGCTTAAAAAACATAAAAAAATACGTGTGCTTGTCAACCCATACTATCCTCCTTTTACAATCACCAATCACGAGAATGAAATTCGCGGCATTATGGGTGATATCTTGAATCTTATCCAGATACAAACCGGTATGGAATTTGAACCGGTATTTACTAATTCAAATGCTGAAATGATTAAGATAATTCTTAAAGGGGAGTGGGATCTGATCCCCGCCGCCACTTATAGCAGTGAAAGGGTAGATCATATTTCATTCAGTGATCCTTTTATGAAAGTCCCTTTTGTCCTAGTAACGAAACTAAAACGAGCAGTGGATACTTCGCTCAAAGATATTACTCAGGTCGCAATACCTTCTCACTTTACCATTGACCGTCAACTCAGGGATAAGTACCCACAGGTAAAATGGATCTTAGTAGAAAACACCAGCATTGCTATGAATATGGTGAATAAAGGTGAGGTTGATGCAGCAGTGACAACTCAATTATCAGCACGCTATATCATCGATCACTATTATCCTAATGCATTAAATTATATGCGCCTCTCCGATATGCCGCTTGCACCAATCAGTTTTGCCTTATCCAAAAGCGATCCTGAATTGAAATCCATTTTAAACAAAGCTCTTATGTCGATTCCACCGCGAGAGATACTTCAGTTGACTGAAAAATGGTCAAAGATGCCTAAAGTTCAGATCGAAACCTGGAACCTATACAGCAAGCAATTTTATCTCGTTATCGCGTTAGCCGGAACACTGATTATAAGTAGCCTGATTTGGGGAATTTATCTGTTAAGTGAAGTACGTAAACGTAAAGAGTCCGAGCGTCAGTTGGAAATTCAGCTTCAGCTGAAAGAATCTCTTTCCAGCGCACTTGAAGAGGAAAAAAATAAAGCGATTCTTGCAACGGAAGCAAAAAGTCAGTTTCTCGCCACGATGACACATGAATTGCGCACTCCTGTCAGCTCCATTGTGGGTTTCTTAGAGTTACTGGACGGTCATAAACTCGATGATCAACAACATCGGGAAGCTATTTCACAGGTATATTCCACAGCGCAATCATTGTTAGGGTTGATCGGCGAAATACTTGATGTTGATAAAGTGGCGTCAGGTAAATATCAGATTCACTACCAAAGAACCGATGTTAATAAACTGATTCTTGAAATATGCCGCTCTTTTGAGGGGATTACACAGAAAAAAAATCTTTCATTAAATGTTAATATTACTCTTCCCAATGATATACAGATACTCGTTGACCCTCAGGCACTCAGGCAGATTGTGAATAATCTCATCAGTAATGCTTTGAAGTTTACTGATAAGGGTTGGGTTCAGGTGTGTGTGCATCAGCATAGGTTTAGCGACTATCAAACCGGAATTCAGATCCTTGTCAGTGATACCGGATGCGGTATTTCCCAGGACGAACAGGCGACACTTTTTACGCGTTACTCCCAGGCCAGGTCCGGACGTTTGCAAACCGGGTCGGGCTTAGGGCTGGCGATATGTAAAGAGCTCGTTTCGCTGATGCATGGCACACTCACGATGGATAGCCAGCCCGGCAGCGGAACGACTCTTACCCTCAACTTACCTGTGGAAATATGTGCGCCACAGCCAGACATTTCCTCAGTACCTCAAAGTGAGCCTTTAGCTCTCGCCCCTCTCTCTATTCTGATAGCAGATGACCATCCAGCTAACCGCCTGCTGCTCAGGAGGCAATTACAAAATATCGGTTATGAGGTGCATGAAGCCAGTGACGGGGATGTGGCAGAGAAAATGCTAGGGAGAATGCATTTCGATTTGTTGATTACTGACATTAATATGCCGGGCAAAGATGGAATTACACTTTCTAAAGACATACGAAAAAGCCATCCCACTTTACAAATTTGGGGACTGACGGCAAATGCTCAGGAGCACATGCGAGAGAAATGTTTGCAAAGCGGGATGAATCTCTGTCTTTTTAAACCCGTTTCCCTGGGAACTCTGACCAATGAACTCAATAAGCTTGCGCGGGGGCGTCCGGTTACACCTGCGATTTCTCATCTCAATGTGGATGTACTTAATCGCAACACTGGCGGACAAAAGGATCTGCTCAATGAGCTGATTCAGGTTTTCTATCGTGAAGCTAAGAAGGATCTGGCTGAAGCTGAGAAGGCAATCACAGTGGGCTCTTTCAGCAAGTTCAGGCAGGCCATGCATCGCCTTCATGGTGCTTCTCAGCTTCTCGAAATAGCAGAACTTAAAACAATTCTTGTCCCTGTTGAAGCCATGGATGAGATTGAGTTGACGAATGAATATTGTCTGTCAGTGCTGAAATCAGTCAGAAGCATTTTGCAGGACGTCAGTGAAGAGATCACCATTATTTGTCCGGCAGACATTCAAGAACTGCCAGACAGATAATAATAGTGATATTTCAAATCATTTGGTTAAATCTATAAGCTGGCTTTCCACCACAATTCCATCTTCTGCGCTTTTCAACATCAGATTGGCTTCGTAGTATTTGCCAGTGTTGAGCAGATGGGTGGTCTCGGCAACGGCATGGCGTGTTTGCTGTAATGGCATCAGATACTGATTTTGCACCACGCTCATGCCAGCTAAACGCAGCGTGTCGACGGCTCCTTTTGGATCGCCCTCAGAGATTTTCTCGTTTGCCTTTTTAATGGCGGCCTCTTTTTCTGGTGAGGCAACGAAGTTCTCTGAAATCGAAAAATTAGAATTAATGATAATATACTGATCGTTAATCATCTTCGCATTATGATCCATCTTGGTGAACTTGCTCCAGTCTGTGCTGGTATCAGAGAGCAAGGTCGTCGCGTTAGCGATAAAGTTTTCGGCTTTTCCAGTATGCCCCTGAAATATGGCGACTCTGGCCAATTGTATATCGCGCATCGCATCAAATCCCTGTCCGGCCATGTGCAATACCTCTCCGGCTTCGCGTTGAACCTTTTTAACTGAAGTGGTTTCCGTTTTAACATCGGCCGTATTTTCTGACGCCCAAACTGGAGTCGCGGTCATCACGGTAGCTATCATGCTGGCTAATAATAAGTTTTTCATAATAATATCCTTTCAATAAATTGTTTCTGGAAAACATTTATAGAATAGGGTTTACATTGCCTGATGGTAATAGGACCGCCACCTTTATTGTGAGAGATATGACTTACACTTGTCATCCCTGTTTAGTATGGATTACAGATGTGAGATTGAGATGATAATGACGGGATGTTTATCCTATGTATTTTGATGAAAACAAAGAATAGATTGTCACACTAAATTCGTTATTGAAAAAACTATTATCTCTTTATCTTTATCAGGCAGAGAAAATTGAATAATACCAATGAAAAAATAGCTCATCTTTCCTGGTGTGCGCTGATAGCTCTTTACATCAACAATCACAGACATCCATCACAGGATGCCGCACAAGAAGACCTTTTTTTACGTCGCTGGCTAATAAATGCTCAACACCAAAAAAGGTTTCCCAAAGAAGTGGCGGGATCACTCAATGACATTATCTGCTATAGCAGGCAGTTAAGTCGGAAGGTGAGAATAAAAGAATATTTGCTGGATATATGGAACAGTTATTCAAGGTCAGAAGAGGACCCGCTGTCGTTATGAAACTGTCGTTATGAAGCTGCCCTCAGCATCAATATATTATTTTACGGTATCCACCCGACAAGAGGCATCATGCGTGTTGGAAAAATTTTACTTTTAACTCTCACTTCTTTCATGTTGCCGCAGTCCCTGGGCTCAACTATAGCTACGGGAAATACGGTTCCGCCAAAGATGGTTACATATGAAGAGTTTATTTTCCTGGAGTCAGATGATGTGTTTCCAATGACAACTTTGGAGACTGCAAATGACAAGGTTGTCCAAAGTTATAAATTAATTAGTTCCCATAAAGTAAGGCGTTTTTTATTGCGTCTATTATCGGGAAAATAACGTATTGATTATAATTTATTTATTGCAGAATTTGAATTGTAAACAGGTAACAGAAGTCACTGACTGTGGCGCGGTTTTATTTATCGTCTGTCAGGTTATCGTCTGTCAGGTCATAGTCTCCATGACATAAACGCTATCGAATTCCCCCGGCACCGTTCAATCTTTGATTTGGTCATTTATTGGCGTTGCTTATATTTTTAAATAAAAAACTTTTAATGGTTTATAAAGTGAGCGAGCATATGAAAGTTACACAATCGAATAAAGATGACGTTTATGCGTCAGCAGAGTTAGCATCATCATTACCCACTTCAGTTTTTCCAATAGCAGAGTGTGAGCCTCGCAATATATTTAATGCGATTCGTGATGAATTATTACTTGATGGTAATTCACGTCAGAACCTTGCGACTTTTTGTCAGACCTGGGTAGATGATGAAATCCGGGAACTTATGGATTTGTCCATCGATAAAAATATGATCGATAAAGATGAATATCCGCAAACTGCTGAAATTGAAGCTCGTTGCGTGCGAATGCTGGCGGACCTGTGGAATTCCCCCATGCCGACAACCACGCTGGGTTGTTCCACCATTGGTTCTTCAGAAGCGGCAATGCTTGGCGGGTTGGCACTGAAGTGGCAGTGGCGCAAGAAGCGCGCTCTGCAGGGGCTTCCTTCTGACAAACCAAATCTGATATGTGGCCCGGTTCAAATCTGCTGGCATAAATTTGCCCGCTATTTCGACGTTGAACTGCGTGAGATTCCATTGGAAGGCGATCGTCTTATCATGTCGCCGGAAGAGGTACTTAAGCGTGTGGATGAAAATACTATCGGTGTGATCCCTACGCTTGGCGTGACATTTACCTGCCAGTACGAGCCGGTGAAAGCAGTAAGCGATGCTCTTGATAAACTTCAGCTGCAGACCGGGCAGGACATCCCAATGCATATTGACGGCGCCAGCGGCGGTTTTCTGGCGCCATTCTGTGCCCCGGAACTGGAGTGGGATTTCCGTTTACCACGAGTTAAATCCATCAACGCATCAGGACATAAATTTGGTCTGGCTCCGCTTGGCGCTGGCTGGGTGATATGGCGCGAGTCGTCAGATCTGCCTGAAGAGCTAATTTTCAACGTTAATTATCTGGGCGGAAACATGCCGACCTTTGCGCTTAACTTTTCACGCCCTGGCGGTCAGATCGTTGCACAGTACTACAACTTCTTGCGTCTGGGACGAGAAGGGTACGCAAAAATCCATAACGCCTGTTACGCCACAGCCCAGTATCTGGCGGCAGAAATCGGCAAGCTTGGGCCGTTTGAGATCATTTTCGATGGCGACAGCCAAAAAGGTATCCCTGCACTGGCCTGGACGCTGAAAGAGGGGGCTTACCTTGGCGGTTACACGCTCTACGATCTGGCTGAGAAGCTGCGCGTGCGTGGCTGGCAGGTGCCGGCTTACTCCATGCCGTCCCACCGAGAAGATTTGGTGATTCAGCGCATTCTGGTCCGTCACGGTGTGAGCTACGACCTGGGCTGCCTGCTCATTGAAGATATGAAACGTGCGCTGAATGACTTCATGAGTCACCCGCTCAGCCAGCCTTCCAGCGCATCACGCACGGGCGGCTTTAATCACGCATAAACGCGTGACTTCTCTTGTTCCGGGGTGACCCGACAGTCCCCCCCTAAATTTCAGATTAAAACTTACTGAGAAGACTCTGCGCTTCCTTCAGGAGATCAGTTATGGCGAGCACAATAAAAAGCGCCGCACCTAAACAATTATCGTTGTTGGGCTTTTTTGCTATAACGGCGTCGATGGTGATGGCCGTTTATGAATACCCCACGTTTGCAACCTCGGGTTTTTCCCTTATTTTCTTTCTGCTGTTAGGCGGCCTGTTGTGGTTTATTCCCGTCGGTCTTTGTGCGGCCGAAATGGCGACGGTGGAAGGGTGGCAGGAGGGGGGCGTTTTCACCTGGGTTTCTAAAACGCTCGGTGAAAAATGGGGATTTGCGGCTATTTCGTTCGGTTATTTGCAAATCGCGATTGGGTTTATCCCCATGCTCTATTTTGTGCTGGGTGCGCTCTCTTACATCCTCAAATGGCCGGAGCTAAACAACGATCCGATAGTAAAAACGGTAGCGGCGCTGGTGATCCTCTGGGGTCTGGCTTTAACGCAGTTCGGCGGCACCAGGAATACGGCACGTATTGCAAAAATCGGTTTTTTCGCAGGTATCCTGCTGCCTGCATTAATTCTGGTTGTTTTGGCGCTTAGCTATTTGCATTCCGGTGCGCCGGTGGCTATCAAAATGAGTATGTCGACTTTCTTCCCGGACTTTACCCAGATGGGTACCTTAGTGGTATTCGTGGCGTTTATCCTGAGTTACATGGGTGTTGAGGCTTCTGCAACCCATGTCAACGAAATGAAGAATCCGGGTCGGGACTATCCGCTCGCGATGCTGTTGTTAATGGTTGCGGCCATCTTCCTGAGTTCTATTGGCGGGTTGTCTATCGCTGCAGTGATCCCTCACAGTGATATTAATCTATCGGCAGGTGTAATGCAGACTTTCACCGTGCTAATTAATCACTTTGGCAGCGGTTTTGAGTGGGCTATCCGTGTTATTGCCGCGTTGTTGATGTTGGGAGTATTGGCTGAAATTGCTGCCTGGATTGTCGGGCCATCTCGTGGAATGCTGGTGACGGCGCAAAAAGGCATATTGCCCGCGAGTTTCGCCAAAATTAATAAGAACGGTGTACCCGTCGTTCTGGTGATTTCCCAGTTAATCATCACTTCTGTGGCTCTGATTGTTCTTACCAATACAGGCGGCGGCAATAATATGTCATTCCTGATTGCGCTGGCATTAACCGTTGTTATTTATCTGTGTAGCTATTTCCTGCTCTTCCTCGGATATATCAATCTGGTGCGCAAGCAGTCGAAAAACAAGCGAACCTTTAATATTCCTGGTGGAAAAACGGTAAAACTTAGCGTTGCGATGGTCGGTTTACTGATTTCAATGATTGCCTTTGTGGTCTCGTTCTGTCCGCCTTCTGGTCTGCCGGGCGGGGAGGCGAACCACCTGTACGCGGGTCTGCTGATCGTCAGCTTCCTGGTAGTGGTATCGATTCCGTTCATTATCTATGCATTGCATGATAAGCGTGGTAAGGCATGTAATTTAACACTTGAACCTATCACTACAGATTCAGCGCCTGAAGGACATTTCTTCATTCATCCGCGCGCGCGTTCGAAACATCATATCTTTGTAGGTGATAAAAAAATGCATTGATTGGAAACAAACAGACCAGTATGACTGGTCTGTTTACTTGTTTCGTGTCTGACCTACTTTATCGCTTCTTTCAGGATCTCATTTATAAAAGTTTGCCTGACAGCTTAATAAAGAAAAATACATCACTCAGGCTGTTAATACCTTTAAATAAATCACCGGCTGAAATGCTTTCTCTGAAGCATGACTTCACCCCGATCTTGTCCCCCACATTATTTCTAAACAACCCCAAAAAATGCCGCGCCTCCACCAGCGCATGCCGGTACAAAAACACCCTGATTCTTATGTTCTGCTCCAGCCTGGCCAGCCGGATGATTTCCGCAATCACCTCTATATAGCTTTGTGCCCTGACGTCAAAATAATCGCTGCGATGCGTGATGGAATCGGCATTTACCTTATAAGTGTAATCTTTGCTGTCGGATAAACAGAATCGACCATTGGCTGCTGCAAGGTGAATGGTCCAGAGAATATCTTTGTGGCTTTTGCCGGACTGAAAGGAGAGGGAATGCTGGCGGATATAAGATGACCTGATGATCTGCAGCCACAGATAGTGTGGCCATTCGCGATGCGTCACGCAGTGGCGTATCCAGTCATGCCCGGATAGGTTTTTTCCGTAGGGCTGTTTGACATGCACAGCCGTGTTGGATGAAGAGGACCCCGTGCGCCAGGCATTGAAGATCATCACATCGGCCTGAGTGTTTATCGCGTCCTGCCAGCGTTCATAAATGAATCCGTCTTTAACGTCGTCGTCTGCATCAAGAAATATCACCCATTCGCCGCGATGGATATCCAGAGCGGCATTGCGTGCTGCATAGACGCCCTGATTTTCCTGCTCAATGAGGATGAACCGGTTGTCGCAGACATCCCGGATAAGATTGCCGGTAGCATCAGTGGAACCGTCATTAACGATAATGAGTTCAATAACGACACGGGTTTCCCTAAGGATCTTGCTGATGAGGTCACCGATGGTCTCTGCCGCGTTATAGACTGGAATGATGACGCTTACATCGATCACGGCCTGTTGAGTTTGCTGAATGAGCGCCATTTAATCTTTGTGCCTTTTGACCGGGATTTCTCTTCTTTCTCGAATTTCCAATTGAATGTCGTATAAGCACTCCTCGCAGAGCTCTTTATCCAGCGCGAATAACCGTTCGATGAAGTTTCTTTTTTTATTACATCGGGTGCATCTTCTCATGTTCATCTCTTCGCTGCTGCATCGTTCCAGCATGCGGCCTGGTGTTGGCGTACTCATCTGATGCAATAATTGTTACCTGAGGGACGATTAGTTTCTGGCCTCCCTGCAGTGATGACGTAGCAAGCCCCACAGCGGTAATACGCCGTGATAGAAGCCATTTATCGTCAACAATGGAAGCCAAGGATAACCAGAGAGATTGCTGAAAAGATAATCGTTTTGATAGATCGATAATTTGATTTCGATCGTTATCACCGATCGATGTGGACAGGATATCGATAATGGATAGGTATTCCTTGCCCTGCGTTGTGGAATGGCCCAAATAAGTCTGGTAAGTAATACCTGCTCGAGAAAAGATTTTTAAAATCATGAGCATGAAAACCTGTATTTTCGATTTGTGACCAATGTGTTCAGAATGCGAGGTTCAACTGACACGCAACGCATCCATTGGTGCATAACTCAGTTCAGCACTGTTTGAAGGAATATGACGTGCTACATCAACGTTATTGCACCATCAGCCCATTAACGGACGAGTATGGCTGTTAGCCGAATGCGGAGCCGGTACAGGTAGGGGGATCAAAAAATAGGTATGTGTTCACTAAGCTGGTTTATTTCTAAATATTTCTAGAATAATTTTTCAGCAAAACTGTTATTCAGCAGTATTCATCTTATTTAGGTAATGTGGCGGGAATTACTTGGTGTAATTCCCTAAAAAAACTGTGGATTGGCATATTTATTAATCCTTTTCGTGACTCTCTTTTTACATATTTTGCAATGTCATTAGCCCGTTAATTGCTAAAGGTGGATCATTCCTCAGCCGATATGTGTTGAATATTAAACAATCCTTCAACGCTGTAGCGGCACCTGACGCGCAAGATTGAGAGCGGAAAGGGCAGCAAGTCGGCGAGAGAAAACGCCCGGATATGGAAATCATAAGCCTTGTTACTAGTTTTCGACATTTCAAACGCCGGAAAGTTAAACTTTTAGCGTCGTTATACTTACTGTTTGCTTTTGCGACGCAGGCCGCGCCGCTTAGCCCCGCCGACCGCGACAGTATCGAACAGCAGCAGCGGCAACTTCTGCAGCAGAACCAGCAGCAGCGTCAGGAACTGGAGCGCAGCACACCGATAACACCCGCGCCGCAAACGCCAGCTCAACCCGGCGGCCCGTGCTTTGATATTCACGACATTACCCTCAGCGGCGCAGACCATATGCCCGCGCGAATACAGCAAAAACTTACCGAACCCTATCTGCAACAGTGCCTCGGCATTGGCCAGATTAATGCCCTGGTGAAACAGGTCTCCGACTGGTATATCGGCCAGGGTTACATCACCAGCCGCGCGTTTCTCACCGAGCAGGATTTGTTTTCCGGCACCCTCAGCCTGACAATCATGGAAGGCAAACTCGAAGCCATCAAAATGGAAAATCAACGCGGCGCAATGCTGGCGATGGCGTTTCCGGGACGGGTGGGCAAAATTCTTAATCTGCGCGATATCGAGCAGGGGATGGAGCAGATTAACCGGTTGCGCAAAACGCCGGTGCAGATTGAAATCCAGCCCGGCAGCCAGCCGGGATACTCCATCGTCAACCTCACCTCAACGCCTGAGTTTCCGCTGCAGGTCAGCGCCGGTTTTGATAACTCAGGGCAGAAAAGCACCGGCACCGGACAGGTCAGCGGTTCGCTGACGGGCAATAACCTGCTCGGGCTGGCGGATCATTGGTTTGTCAGTGCGTCACGCAGCAGCGACGGCGCAAGCGACCACGACGCGAAAAGCGTGCAGGCGGGCGTTAATCTGCCTTATGGCTACTGGCTGTTCGATTACAACTACAGCTACAGCGATTACCTGAGCACCATTGAATCGCAGGGCTATCTCTGGCGCTCCACCGGCGACAGCCAGGCGCACCGTTTCACCCTTTCCCGCGTACTGTTTCGCAACGGCGACATGAAAACCGCCGCCAGACTCGGGCTGACGCACCGCCTCAACCGAAATTATCTCAACGATGCTCCGCTGGAAAGCAGTACCCGCAGCCTGACCAGCTGGACGGCTGGCCTCAATCACAGCCAGAAACTCTGGGGCGGATACGCCACGCTTAACCCGGCGTTCAGCCGTGGCGTGCCGTGGTTTGGCGGCGAAAGTGATGAAGATAAAAAACCGGATGCCCCGCGTGCGGAGTTCTCTAAATGGACGATGTCCACCAGCTATTACCGGCCTGTCACACAACGTATTACCTGGCTGACCAGCGCCTACGGCCAGTGGGCTGACGACCGTCTTTACGGCAGCGAACGTCTGACCGTTGGGGGCGAAAGCTCGGTGCGGGGGTTCAAAGAGCAATACCTCTCCGGCGACAACGGCGGCTACTGGCGTAATGAGCTGGACACTCAACTGTTCGCCATGCCGGGGCTCGGACAAATCAGCAGCGTAACGGCCCTCGACGGCGGCTATCTGCAACGCAGCAATCACGACACCAACGCCTCCGGCACTCTGTGGGGCGCGGCGGTCGGGCTTGCCAGTACCAACGCACATTTCTCCAGCCAGTTTACCGTCGGCTGGCCGCTGAGCTATCCGGACTCACTGGCACCGGATCGCGTCACGGTCTACTACCGTATCGGCTTTGCACTTTAGCTTTGTACCTCTACATAAGAGAGAAGGAATTCGGCGATGAAATCGATCACAGAGCAACCGGTCGCGTTATGGCGTAAGGCACTGGCGTACGGGCTGATGGGCTGGCTGGTCTGGCAACCGGTGATGCCCGCATTTGCCGCCGGTATTACCGTGGCCGAAGGCAACACCCGAACCGATCAGGCGGGCAACGGCGTGCCGGTAGTGAATATCGCCACCCCGAATCAGGCCGGGATTTCGCATAATAAATACAACGATTTCAACGTCGGCCAGCAGGGCCTCATCCTCAATAACGCCACCGGTAAACTGACCCAGACTCAGTTGGGCGGGCTGATCCAAAATAACCCCAATCTTACGACAGGTCAGGAAGCGAAGGGCATCATTAACGAAGTGGTGTCAGCGAACCCTTCGCAGCTTAACGGCTACATGGAAGTCGCCGGTAAAGCCGCCAACGTCATGGTCGCCAACCCCTACGGCATCACCTGTAACGGCTGCGGCTTCCTCAACACCCCGAACGCCACGCTGACCACCGGCAGGCCGGTGCTGAACGCGGACGGTTCGCTGCAGTCCCTCGACGTCACGCAGGGTGCGATTACGGTTGAAGGTCAGGGGCTGGATGCCCGCACGAGCGACTCTTTTTCACTGATTTCCCGCGCCGCGCAGATTAACGCCGGGCTGTACGCTAGAGACCTTAACGTCACCCTGGGTGCCAACCGTGTCGATGCGCAGGGCAATGCCACGCCGATATCCGGCGCAGGCGTACCGTCGGTGGCGATTGACACCGGCGCACTCGGTGGCATGTATGCCAACCGCATTCATCTGGTTTCCAGCGACAAGGGCGTCGGGGTCAACCTCGGCAACCTGAACGCCTCGGTCGGCGATATGCAGATTGATGCCAGCGGCAAGCTGACGCTAAGTAATGCGACTTCGACCGGCAAGCTGACGGCGAATGCGCAGGCCATCGCCCTTAACGGTACCCAGCAGTCGGGCGCCGATATGGCGCTCAACAGCCAGGGGCAACTGGCCGTGCAGGGGAGTCAGGTGACCAGCGGCGGCAATATGACGCTGGCCGCTGACCAGCTCAATTCAGGCAATACCGCGCTGGTATCTGCGGCGGGCAATATTCATGCTACCGCCGGTAATGGCAGCCAGTGGCAGGGCAAGCTGACGGCGGGGAAAGATCTCCAACTGAACACCGGGGATCTGACCAATAACGGGCTGATCGCCGCAAACGGAAACGCCCGCATCACCACGCAGCGGCTGACCAATACCGGCACGCTGCAGGCACAGGGGACGCAGGATCTTCAGGCGACAACGCTGGATAACAGCGGGGTGGTACAGGCCAGCGGAGCCCTGACCCTCACCGCCGGAGAGACTCAGCTTGGCGGATTGCTGTCGACTGACAACCAACTGACCGGACGTTTCGGGCAACTTTCCACCCTTGCAGGGTCGCAGATTCAGTCTGGTACCGATGCGGATATCGGCGTGCAGAACAGTGCGGTACTCGGCGGTAACGTCCGCGCCGGACAAAACCTGCGGCTCAGCAGCGGCTCACTGAGTTCGGCCAGCAGCGCTAAGCTTTACGCCGTCGGCAATGTGCAGGCGGAGGCGGGCAATAACGGCGTATGGGACGGCAGCCTGACGGCGGGCGGTAATCTGGGCGTTAGTGCGGGCGACATGACCAACAACGGCACGCTGGCCGCCAGCGGCAACACGCAGATCACTACGCAAAAACTGACCAACGGCGGGCTGATCCAGGCGCAGGGCACACAGACCCTGAACGCCACCAATTTGGTGAATACGGGCAAATTGCAGGCCGGAGGCGTGGAGCAAATCCGTGCTGATAGCCTGCGAAACAGCGGCGCAATGAGTGCCGGTGGCCTGCTGGATATCACGGCCGGTGATGTACAGATTGACGGCTCACTGACGGGTTTGCAGGCCACGCAGTTGAATGTCGGTTCACTCAGTACCACCGGCGATTCGACGATCACCAGCGCAGGCGAGCTTTCGCTGACGGCTGATAACGCGCAGCTCGGCGGGTTGATTTCAACGGATAATCTGCTGACCGGACGTTTCGGCGAGCTGACCACGCTGGCAGGGTCGCAACTTCAGTCGGGCACGGACGCAGATGTTCAGGCAACCGGCAAAGCGATATTAGGTGGCAAGCTGCGCGCCGGGCAAAATCTTCTGCTCAGTAGCGGGTCACTCAACTCAGATAATACCGCGCAAATTTATGGCGTGGGCGATGTGCAGGCCAATGCGGGCAATAACGGTGTGTGGAACGGCAGCCTGACGGCGGGCGGCAATCTGGGCGTCAGCGCGGGCGACATGACCAACAACGGCACGCTGGCCGCAAGCGGCAACACGCAGCTAGCCACGCAAAAACTGACCAACGGCGGCCTGATCCAGGCGCAGGGCACACAGACCCTGAACGCCAGCGAACTGAACAACAGTAGCAAAATGCAGTCCGGCGGCGCGCAAGATATCACTGCCAATACCCTCAGTAATCAGGGGGTGATCGGCTCGCAGAAGGGGCTGGGTTTACAGGTTGCTGACCAGATGACCGTGGGTGAACAAGGCTCGCTGTTTGCCGGTGATCGGCTGAACATCGGCGGCGGTAAGATGATTGTCGACGGCACGCTGACCGGCAAAAATGGCCTGACGATCAACAGTACTTCCCTGAACGCCGGGCAAAACTCGCTGATCACCAGCCTTGGCGATATTCAGTTTACTGCCGCGCAGCAGACGCTTGGCGGCCAGTTGTCGACCTCCGGCAACGTGGGCCTGAACGCCACGGATCTCTCCGTCGGGGCACAGGGTTCCGTTCACAGCGATAAAGATTTATCCCTGACGGTAACCGGCAGCGCCATGCTGGCCGGTGCGCTCGACGGCAACACGCTGAAAGCCGGTGGCGGCACATTGCAGGTGACCGGCACCGGTTCGCTGGCTTCAACCGGTGATATGCAGTTATCCTCCGCTCAGCAACAGCTCGATGGCACCACCAGCGCGGGCAATACTCTTTCGATCACCGCTGACCTGCTGAATGCCGCACAGGGTGGTAAAACCTCGGCGCAAAATGACGTGCAGGCCACGGTTGCCAGTGGCGGACAGTGGTCTGGCAGCCTGATTGCCGGGCGCGACCTTAACTTCTCCTCGCACGATTTCAGCAACGGCGGCACGCTGGCCGCCAACCGCAACGGGCAGTTCAGCTTCGGTATCCTGACCAATAACGGCCTGCTGCAATCCCTCGGCACCCAGCAGCTTGACGGCGACACCTTCAATAACAACGGCACGGCGCAGTCCGGCAGTGACCAGACGCTGACCCTGAATCAGTTCAACAATCAGGGGCTGACCGGCACCCGCGGCGACTTAGCGCTGACCGTGCGGGACGGCGTGATTAACGGCGATGCGGCAATCTTACTGGCCGATGGTCAGCTGACGCTCAACACCGGCCAGGCAGATCTGGGCGGTACGCTGACCGGCACGCTGGGGGCGACGCTTAACGCCACCGCGCTGACCACCCGCGCCGGATCTGTACAGTCCAGCCAGGGCGATGTGGCTCTGAAGACTGATACTGCGAACTTAAACGGTTTTCTCTCCGCCGACGGCAACGCGGCGCTGACCACGCAACAGCTCACTACCGGCAACGGCTCGCAGACGCAGGGTAAAAAGGCGCTGGGGATCAGTGCGTCTGAAAAAGCCGATCTGGCCGGGAAACTGGTGACACCGGGCACGCTGACAGTTCAGGCCGGTACGCTGACCAACGGCGCGGCGCTCGGCGCGGACAATGTGGATATCACGGCCACCTCGCTGACCAACAGCGGTGCCATCACCGCCGATGACGGCCTGCATGTGAAAGCCGGTACCTTGCAGCAGCAAGGCAGCCTGTCTGCGCAGAACCAGATGACGCTGGAAGGCCAGACGCTGGTTAATCAGGGCAACGTGTCGGGCGGTAACGTCGGCGTGAATGCTACCGGCAGCCTGACCAATCAGAACGCGGGCGTGATATCAGCGGGCAACGGCCTGACCGTGACGGCACCGGTTGTGACCAACAACGGCCAGCTTCTGGCACAAACCGTCGGCGTGAATGCCACGGGTATCAGCAACAACGGGCTGATGCAGGGCAACGGCGGTACCACGCTCACCGCCACTACCTTAACCAACGGTGCGCAGGGGCAGGTATTGTCCGGCGGCACGCTGGGTGTGCAGGCAGGCGATACGCAAAATCAGGGCAGGCTACAGGGCAGCCAGCTTACTCTGACCGGCAACAGCCTGACCAACGGCGGCACGGCATTAGGCACGAATGGCCTGAACGCGCAGATGCAGGGTGACCTCAATAACGGCGGCAGCCTGCTCTCATCCGGTGATGTCACGGTGAACGCCGCCACGCTGGAAAACAGTGGCCAGTTGCTCAGCGATAAAACCGCCACGGTGACGGCTAACCATCTGACCAATCAGGGGCAAATCCAGGGCGACACGCTGGCGCTTACGGCGAACAACGCGGACAACAGCGGCAACCTGATTGGCCTGAAGGGCCTGACGGCGCAACTGCAGCAGGATTTAACCAACGCCACGTCCGGCAAGATGCTGACGCAGGGCGCACTCACCGTCACCGCTGCGCACGTCACCAACAATGGCAGCTGGCAGGCCGACAGCGCCGATTTACACGCCGGTCAGTTAGATCTTAACGGCGCGATCCAGACAGCTTCGCGCGCGAACCTCAACCTGACCGGTGCGCTCAACACGCAGGCGCAGGGCAAAATCATCTCAACCGGTCTGGCTATTTTGCAGGCGGCGAACCTGAATAATCAGGGGAACTGGTCGGCGGATAATCTCACCCTGACCGGTGGTGCGCTGACCAGCAGCGGCGGCATCAGCGGTGTCAGTCAGCTTGCGACCACGCTCAGCGGGCAACTTCAGGTTCAGCAGGGCGGCACATTACTCAGCGGCGGCACCGCCACGGTGAACGCCGGGAATATTGCTAACAGCGGCACTCTTCAGGCCGGTAACCTGACGCTCACCACCAACAGTATTAGCAACGCCGGGCAGTTACAGGGCCAGCAAAGCCTGCAGGGCATGGTGCAAAATGACATTAATAACCTGAGCAGTGGCACGCTGCGTAGCCAGGGAACCTTAGATTTGGGCGCTCAGTCGCTGCTCAATCAGGGGCAGATGCAGGGCGACGGCGTCAGCCATCTCACGTTTTCCAATAACCTGACCAATCAGGGTACGTTGCTGACCGGCGGCCGCCTGACGGTGTCTGCTCCCACGCTGACGAATACGGGTGTTTTGCAGGCGCAGGGCCTGACGATGACCGGCGGCACGCTCAACAACAGCGGTACGCTGACCGGTCAGGGCGACAGCACGCTTAACGTCACGCAGATGACCAATCAGGGCCAGCTTCAGGGCGACCGGCTGACGCTGACCGGTAACGAACTGCATAACACCGGCACCGTATTGGGCAGCCAGTCGCTGGGGCTTAACGTTCAGAACGCCGACAACCAGGCGGGCGGAAAACTCTACAGCGCAGGTAACCTGACGCTGGTGACGCCGGTGCTGAATCAGGCAGGCAGCCTTCTGGCGCTGGGGGATATGACGCTGCAACTCGGTTCGGGCTTTACCCAGACCGGCACGCTGGCAGCGGGACAGAACCTCAACCTCAGCACGCAGGGCGACCTGAACGTGCTCGGCACCTTGCAGGGCAACGGGATCCAGCTCAGCTCGACCGGCAACTTTACCAACAGCGGTCAGCTGCGCGGTGGCGGCGGTACGGTGGGCGTGGACGCCAGCAACATCCAGCTCAACGGCAGCGGCAGCGTACAGTCCGGAGGGGATATCCGCCTCGCCAGCCGTGGCGTGATTAACAACAGCGGCTTTGTCGGCGGAGCGGGCAACGTGGTGATGTCCGCTGGTGGCCAACTGACGAACAGCGCGCTGCTGTACGCCGGTAACAACATGCAGTTGCTGGCCGACAGTATTCACAATAACTACGGCGATATTCTGGCAGGCAACAGCCTGTGGCTGCAGCGGGACGCGGCGGACAACGCCAACAGTGAAGTGGTCAACACGTCGGGGGATATCGAAACCACCAACGGCGATATCACCATCAACACCGGCCATCTGCTGAATCAGCGGGACGGGCTGAGCACGACGAGTTCTTATCAGGCGGCGGCAGCCAGCCCGGCATCCGGCGGTGCCAGTTCGATCAAGGTGCGTCTGGGGGATCTGGATGATGATGAACTGGGTACTTACCTGTCAACGTTCAATTATAACAACGGCGGAAGCGGCAGTAATGGTGAGCGCTGGAGTATAACAACCAGCTATCTGGCACCCAACCAAAAAGGATCAGTTAAAGAGTTCCTGGAGGGCACATCAACCGTGACGGCGACGGCCAGCGGAGGTGCCGGACGTATTGCCGCTAACAACAATATCAATATTGCAGCCAGCACTCTGGACAATGTCGGCAGTAATATTCTGGCGGGTGAGAATATCTCACTGTCTGGTGTGAATCTGAATAACCAGTCCTATGAAAATGGTATTCAGAATAAATATCTTACCTACACCTATACCGGCACACTGGGGTCTGATAATCCTGATAGCAAGGATTATAAAAAAACGTTTGCTACAACTTCCGACTCCACCCAGTCGACTGTTGGACGCGGGGACAGCGTTGATTCAACCGTGACCTACAACCTCTCTGAAGCACCGACTTATGAGAATGTCAGCACCGGCGAAGGCCTCCGCTCAGTTATTCAGGCCGGTGGGGCGGTTAACGCCAGTTTCAGCAATAACATCAGCAATACCACGACCTCCGCTAACGCAGGCGGTTTATCCCATGCGATAAGCGCCCCGTCTCTGAACGGTACGTCGGGCCTGCAACAGGTCAGCGGTTCGCAAAGCAAACAACTGGCATCCGCACAAAACCTGACCGTTGGATCGGTACAGTGGAACAATTCCGTCACCGATGCGTTAAAGCAAATTGGCAATCAGGGCGCAGCACTGACGGATTACCCGCTGCCGACCGGCAATAACGGTTTGTTTGTGGCGAGTCAGGATCCTTCCAGCCCGTATCTGATCACCACCAACCCGCAACTTGGCGGGATCGGTAAAACCGATCCGTCACTGTTCAATGCGCTGAACGATTACCTGTCGCGTCCGACCTCCGTAGTCTCCGGCGTAAATCAGCAGACCACTCAGAACGGCGCCGGGCTGAGTACAGTGCCCGGGTCCTCCGGGCTGGCGTTTGTGCAGACTTCCGCCCCGGGAGGCAAAGGGGCGACGGCTGCGGGGTATATTCCGGCGCAGGGCACAGTGATCAACCCGGTTGTGCAACCCGGCACGCCGTCCAACCCGCGTATTGAGACGGCACCCGTCTATACCGACGAGAGCAAATTCCTTGGCTCGGCCTACTTTATGGACCGGCTGAAGCTGACACCGGACTATGACTACAAATTCCTCGGCGATGCCGCCTTCGATACCCGTTATGTCGATAACGCCGTGCTCAGTCAGACCGGGCAGCGTTACGTCGGCGGCACAGGATCAGACCTTGCGCAGATGCAGTATCTGATTGATAACGCCGCCGAACAGCAGGCCGGTCTGGGCCTGCAACTGGGCGTAAGCCTGTCGCCGGAACAGGTCGCGGCGCTGACCAAAAGCATCGTCTGGTGGGAAAAAACCACCGTCAACGGCCAGACCGTTCTGGCCCCTAAACTGTATCTCTCTGCCAACGACACCCACGCGGTGACCGGCAGCGTGATTTCCGGGAACACCGTCAATCTCGACGCCGGGCATATCGTCAATGCAGGCAGCACGTTGCAGGCCGGAACCCAACTGACAGCAAAAAGCAGCGGCGCGCTGGATAATCTTAGCGCAGGGCTTATTGCCTCCAACGGAAGCCTGCAACTCGCTGCACTGGGAGATATCAATAACATTGGTTCGTCGATTTCCGGGCAGACCGTTGCGCTGCAATCCGTCAGCGGCGACATCAATAACGTCACCCAGGCGCAGCAATGGAATGCTGCACCGGGCAGCAGTAAAAATAAAACAGCGCTGCTGACGTTCAGTGAGACACAAACCGGGGACGCCGCGAGTATTACCGCTGGCAAAGGGCTCTCGCTCACCGCCGGTCACGACATCAACAACACCGGCGCCAGACTCACGGCGGGCAGTGACCTGCAACTGGTGGCGCTGAACGACATCAACATCACCGGCAATGCGCTCAGCACACAGAACACCACCTTACAGGGGAGTTCACAGGTTACGAGCAGTCAGGGCAGTGAGGTCAGTGCTTCAGGTTCATTGTCGGCCAGTGCAGGGCATGATCTGAACGTTACCGGTAGCGCGATTGCTACCAAAGGGAATGCCAGCCTGTCTGCGGTCAATGACGTCAATATTGAAACGATGGACAAGAGCAGCCACCAGACCAGCGGAAAAAATCAGAACGATATTAACGATGCCACCAGCAGTGCTGTCAGCAGCGGCGGCGATCTGGCTATTAACGCGGGGCGTGACCTGAATGCTAAAGCTGCGCAACTGACCGCCGATCTGAATGCTTCATTGAGTGCAGGACGCGATGTCAATCTTGATGCTCAGCAGACAGGGGCTTATAGCGAGAAACACGGAAATAAAAGCGTTAGCATTCGGGAGACTGTGCGCCAGGAAGGCACTGAGATAGCCAGCGGAGGTAATACTTCCATCATAGCCGGTCGCGATATCACCACTCAGGCCGCACAGGTGAATGCGAAAGAGGACCTGGTTTTGAATGCGGGTCGTGATGCCAATATCACCACCGCCAAAGAGAGTGATTACAGCTACGACGAAAAAACCACCGTTAAAAAAGGTTTCCTGTCTAAAACGACGACGCATACCGTTAAAGAAGATTATGCAAGTCAGGAAAAAGGCTCGGTACTGAGCGGCGACAACGTGTCTGTTAGTGCCGGTAACAATCTGAAGGTCAAAGGCTCGTCAGTGGTGGGGGACGGGCAGGTTAGCCTTACTGCGGGGAATAATGTTGATATTGTTGCCGCAACGGATGAACAGTCCAGCTATCGTCTGAATGAAAAGAAAAAGAGCGGTCTCATCAGTACCGGTGGCATCGGCGTGACTATTGGGTCGAGTAATTCCCGTTATAAAATGAATGAGGAAGGTACTACCCAAAGCCAGAGTGCGAGCACTGTCGGTTCAACGGGGGGAAATGTCAGCGTGGTCTCGGGCGGGCAGGCGCGCATCAGCGGTTCTGATTTGATTGCAGGTAAAGATCTCAGCATCAGCGGCGACAGCGTGGTCATCGATCCCGGACGTGATAAACGCTCACGTGATGAAAGCTTTGAACAGAAAACCAGTGGCTTAACCGTCGCACTATCGGGTGCCGCGGGCAGTGCCATTAACTCCGCAGTGACCACGTCGTCAGAGGCAAAAAGTGAGTCTGACAGTCGACTCGCGGCTCTACAGGGAACCAAAGCGGCGCTCTCCGGCGTACAGGCGGGGCAGGCGATGGCGCTTAATGCCGCCAAAGGTAACGAGACATCGGCATCTTTCGGCGTCAGTGCAACGCTTGGGTCGCAAAAATCGTCTTCATCTTCTCATCAAAGCTCTGATGCTGTTGTGGGTTCTACGTTGAATGCGGGTAATAATCTGGCGATCACCGCGACAGGAAAAGGTCATCAGACGCAGAGTGGTGATGTGACGATCGCGGGCAGCCAGTTAAAAGCGGGCGGTGATACCGTTGTAAATGCCGAGCGTGACATCTTGCTGGCAGGTTCTGCAAATACGCAGCAGTCATCGAGTAAAAACAACAGTAGCGGATTTGGCGTTGGGGTAGACGTTTCCATTGGGCAAAATACGGGTTTTGCCATCACGGCAAATGCGAATAAAGCACAGGGCAATGACAAGGGTAATGGGACGCAGTGGTCAGAGACAACGCTTGATAGCGGTAAGTCGCTGACGCTGCAGAGCGGGCGCGATACAACCCTTCTGGGTGCGCAGGTCAGCGGTGAAACGGTCATTGCCAATGTGGGACGTGACCTGACGCTTTCCAGCCAGCAGGACACCGATCGTTATGATGCTAAACAAAGCAGCGTATCGGGTGGAGTGAGTATCCCTATTGGGGCGAGCACCAACGCTGGCGGCCAGTTCAGTTACAGCCGTGACAAAATCCACAGCAACTATGACTCGGTGCAGGAACAAACCGGAATTTACGCCGGTAAAGGCGGATTCGATATCACCGTGGGTAAACATACCCAGCTTGACGGCGCGGTGATAGCCAGCACGGGCAATGCCGATAAAAATCGTCTGGACACTGGCACGCTTGGTTTTAGCGATATACATAACCAGGCCGATTTTAGCACTGAACATCAGGGTGGCTCACTCAGTTCCGGGGGTGGTATCGCCGGTAACCTGCTTTCTAACGTCGGCAACCTCTCACTTGCGGGGGCGGGCAATAACGGACACGCCAGTGGTACGACACAGTCAGCCGTATCGGACGGCACTATCGTTGTGCGTGACACCGCGGCTCAGCAGCAAAATATCAAAGACCTCAGCCGTGACACGGAACATGCCAACGACAGCATCAGCCCGATATTTGATAAGGAAAAAGAGCAGAACCGTTTAAAACAGGCTCAGCTCATCGGGGAAATTGGCGGACAGGTGATGGATATTGCGCGAACGCAGGGCGATATCAACGGGCTGGAAAAGGCTCATGCCGACAACCCTGGGATCAAAAAACCGGGGCCGGAAGCTACGGAGAAAGAGCGTGATGCTTATGTTACTGCACTGAAAAATACCGACAGCTACAAAACTGAAATGGCGAAATACGGTACGGGCAGTGCTATTCAGCAGGGTTTACAGGCTGCCACGGCGGTAATGCAGGGGCTGGCCGGTGGGGATTTAGCGAAGGCTATTGCAGGCGGGAGTGCACCGTATCTGGCGGAAGTTATCAAGGAGATTGCACCGGATGAAGCCAGTCGGGTAATGGCCCATGCTGTCGTAGCTGGCGCACTGGCCTCAGTACAAGGTAACTCTGCCGCTGCGGGTGCAGCCGGTGCTGCGACTACGGCATTAATGGGCGAAGCGATAAAAACTGCGTTGTATGGTGATATTCCAGTAAGCCAATTAAGTGAAAGCCAGAAACAAACGTTGGTTGCGCTAGGAACTGCAGCGGCAGGGTTGGCTGGCGGGTTGGCAGGCCACAACTCGGCTAATGCGATGGTGGGGGCGCAGGCTGGCCAGAATGAAATCAGTAATAACATGGTCGGTATCGGGTTAGTTCAGCAGATGCTAGCGTATGAAACCCTGAACTCTGCGGCGATAGCCGAAAGCGGTAAAGGTAATGCGAATGATCAGGCTGCGCTAGCGCTAACGAAAGCCGTGAAACAGGGGCTGGGTGCGAACTGTCTGGCGAATGATGTCTGTGTAATAATGGCGATAGTTGCGGCGCAGAACCAGCAACACACAGACGGTGCAGGAAGCAAAACTCAAACCGTGCCGGTGAATGATGATCTGACGGGAGGGAACCTGTTTAATCCGGTTCCGGACGAGAACAAAGGGACTTCACTGATTACGCCGGATCTGTCTGGTGATAATAAAGGCATGATTACTATTTCACCGGAAAGCCAGCCCGGTAAGAACGATGGTATTTATATTAATCCTAGACCTGCGCTAGCAGATAAGAATGACTCGAACTATATGTCAGAGTCACAGGATGGGATTAATGCGGGTAATTTTTTAGATGGTACAACATATACCGATAAAGTACGCCAACAAGCATCTTCGGGAGATTATCATTCTTTCCCTGAATCAGTCGATGGATATGCTGGACAAGGTACGGTATCCGAGATCACTGGTGGTGATGGTGTCAAGCGTTGGAAGCTCGAAATACCTGGTACTTACAGAGGAAGTGAAGGTGTTTTCGAATATATACGAAATCCAGATGGGACGATTAATCATCGACTTTTTGTTCAGGATAAAAATAAAGAGGGCTATAAGTTATGATTGGAAAAATTTTAGAGTTATATGCCCGTTGCGGACATAGCTTACTTGAAAATGGTTTAAATGAGGCAGTGTTGCCTATATCTTCATCAAATGATGCTCTTGATATTTTTAAAGAAAATGGCTGGTTAGTTTTAGGTGGTGATGTTTATCAGCGTGGAAGTGATGGGGGTATGAATAACTTTTATGCAGATTGGTTCAGCTCCTCATCTGATCCAATTGAAGCTACTGAATATGCAAAAGAGCATATTAATGGCTTGAAAGGCGATAATTTATTTATCTCTTTTACTATAAAATCATAATACTAAACTCCGGACAATCTGGTCGAGGTAGTGGCCGGGTAGCTGCGATATCAACCTTGTCAGCGGGTCTTGCTGGCGTGATTACCGGTGACAGCAGTGCCAATGCGGTAGAAGGTGCACAGGCTGGTAATAATGCGCTTGAGAATAATGCGCTGAGTCTGCCGCACAACAAAGCGCGTGCTCATGAGATAACTCAGTGCCAGGGCGATTCTGCCTGTGAAGATGCTGGAGAACTCGCCGGAAAACGTTGCTGCTGAGCAGAAATACGGCATCGGCAGCCCGTTCTGGACGGCGGGCACGGCGATATCAGGCGCGCTGGCAGGCTTAACCGGTGGTGACATGAGTCAGGCACTGGCGGGCGGGCTGGCACCTTATTTGTCCCTGGCGGTGAAGGCGGCGACCACAGACGCCAAAGGCAACGTTAATCAGGCTGAGAATATTACGGGGCACGCCCTTGCCGGCGCGGTAGTTGCCTATCTGCAGGGCGGCTCCGTGACCGGCGGCGCAGCGGGTGCGGCGACCGGCGAACTGGCGGCGCAGCTGATTGCGAAAGAGCTGTATCCGGGGGTAAAACCGGAAAACCTGACGAATGAGCAAAAGGCGAATGTGAGTGCCTTGAGCACGCTGGCCGCAGGACTGGCAGGCGGCGTGGCGGGGAATTCGTCTGTTGCAGCAGGGACTGGGGGGATTGCAGGGAAGACGGCGGTTGAGAATAATTTCCTTAGCCCACAACAAGCTGAAACGCTGAATAAGTCTATTGAGGATCAGAAAGCTGGTAAAAACCTACTAGAGGCTTCACAGAATATCGTCAGGCTGACGAATGAAGACCGAGCTAGCAATGTGTTGCTGCAACAGTACCAATCAGGCCAACCACTGACAGAAGGCCAGAAGCGAGAGCTAGCCGGATTGCTTAACCAGTATGGTTATGAACTTCAGTCTATGTACGGGTATACCCCAGAGCACGCGGCTGACGCTATTCAGTCACTGGTCGCAGGTAAGGCATTTGTCGCCTCCACAGGAAATATCAAAGCGTATAACGAGGCGCTGAGTTATCTGAAAGGATACAGTGTCCAGTCTGGCCAAGCCGCATTAGGAACTGATGCTCTACTCGCTTTGCCAGGTGCACCGGGGATTATTGCTCGTTCAACTCTGGCTGCTGGTGGGGCTTATCAAACCGGTACTGGGATCGGTCAGGTCGTTGAGGGCAACTACGGAGAAGGTGCACTAAATATCGGCTTAGGGACAGCGGCAATCTTTGGTGGTGTTGCGGGAAATAATGTCATAGGTAAGACAGATGGCGCCATAACGTCACCGAATAACTCTAACATATGGCAAACAGGCTCTATCGGTAATGTGATTACAAAATCTGAGGGGTCTTTAACGGGGCCAGTAACCAAGATGGAGTCAGGGATGACGAAAGAGAATATCCGCTCTCTCAACAGGGAAAATGAGAGTGCTCAAATTCTTTCGCAATCAGGATTTTATATAGAGCAGAACCCTTCTATAGCTGGAAATAAGAATCCAGATTACCGGATTAATGGCGAGATCTTTGATAACTATGCCCCTAGATCTAATAGTGTGCGAAATATCTACAGCGAGGTTAAATCTAAAGTAGACAAAGGCCAGACATCTAATGTCGTGATCAATATGTCTGACACTAAAGTTAGCATTCCAGAACTTCAAAAACAGCTAACGCAGTGGCCAATTATGGGATTGGATAAAGTTATCGTAATTGATAAAACCGGCAACGCTATTAGGGTGAAGTGAGGATGCTATGTCTATAGGATTAACATGTTTTACTAAGCTGACTTGTGCTGATTTGCAACATAAGTTGAACGAATTTGCGACACGATATCCAGATGTATTCCCCGCGCACTACTATTTATCTACTGCGGGTATACCACATCCAATTCAAAAAGAGGTATCTAATGAATTTGGGTTGGATCCGATATCGTATTGTTATATATCAGTAAATAATAAATCGCTTAAAATATCGACTGATAAGATGGCTGAGATGATTAGGGAAGCTCTAGGGGCGGACAATGTCATTGTTCTTTTAAATAGTGAAGATTTAATCTAAATCCTGTAATAGGTCCCGGCCTACTGGCCGGGATTTTTGCTTCTAAGCTCTGAAACTGTCAGCTTCCAGCCTTGCAACCGGAGCAAACTGGGCGCAGCGGTGACTTCCAGTTGTTCCGCATCGATAATGCCGGACTCGGTGAGCCAGTCGCCACCGATAATCACCTCGCCGTTCTCTATCACCCAATCCGTCCGCAAATCTTGCCGCTGTTGGCTAACGTCGGCAACCTCTCACTTGCGGGGGCGGGCAATAACGGACACGCCAGTGGTACTGTAAGCATCCCGCTTAACCGGCCCATTCACTTTTAGAGATCTTCGGACATACAGATCATGTCCCTGAGGAGATCGCTATGCGTAAGATCCGATTCACCGAGTACCAGATCATCACCGTTCTAAAGTCTGTTGAAGCCGGACGTACTGTCAAAGATGTCTGCCGCGAAGCGGGAATATCTGAGGCTTCATACTATAACTGGAAAGCGAAGTATGGTGGCATGGAAGCCTCTGATATCAAAAGATGAAGGATCTTGAGGACGAAAACCGCCGTCTCAAACAGATGTTTGCCGACCTGAGTCTGGAAAATCGCGCGTTAAAAGACGTCATCGAAAAAAGCTTTAAAACCAGCGATAAAGCGTGAGCTCGTCAGCTATCTGACCACACAGTTTACGATGAGCATACGCCATGCATGCAGGACGTTATCGCTGAGCAGGACGGTGTTTCGCTATCAACCGGATACGCGACGTGATGAACCGGTGATCCATAGGCTGACTGAGGCGGCTGAACGCTATCCCTGCTACGGTTTTAAGAAGCTTTTTCAGGTGCTTCGCAGGCAGGGGCACGTCTGGAATCACAAGCGGGTACACCGGATTTACTGTCTGTTAAAACTGAATTTTCGTCGTAAGGGTAAACAACGCCTGCCGGTGCGCGATCCGGCTCCGCTGGCAACGCCGGAAGCACTCAACCAAATCTGGTCGATTGATTTTATGCACGACGCCCTGGCATGTGGCCGAGGTTTTCGGACCTTCAACGTCGTGGATGATTTTAACCGAGAGGCTCTGGCCATTGAAATTGACCTGAATATCCCGGCGCATCAGGTAGTATGGGTGTTGGACAGAATAGTGGCAAACCGTGGATTTCCGCTGAAGAGGCGAATGGATAACGGGCCGAAACTGATATCGCTGGCTCTTGCACAAAGGGCTGAGGCCCATGACGTAATGCTGGAATTTATCAAGTCAGGCAAACCGACACAAAACGCATTTATCGAACGGTTTAACCGAACGTTCCGGACCGAATATTGGATTTTTATCTGTTCAGAACACTGAATGAAGCACGGAAAATAACTGAACGCTGGCTGAATGAATTAAACAGTGAGCGGCCCCATGAATCCCTGAATAACCTGACGCCGGAAGAATACCGGCTGATGGCCGAGAACACGGAAATCTCAAAAAGTGTGTGGAACTAAAGCTGGGATACTTACAATTTTATTGATCGACATGTAGGAAAAACTGAAGCGGAGTTATTTGATAGAGTGTCTACAGGTAATACAAAAACAGCATCTACATTTACTGATAGAGCTACAGCAGAAGCTGTAACAAGTAAAGCCATTGATAGTAATCAATCGAAGATCCAGAGTTATTTATCTGGTAGCCAAAAAGGTTACTTAGAACTTGATTATCAATCTTCTGCTGCTATTGGTATTAGCGTTACTCGTGGTTCTACAAATGTTGTACCAACCACAAATGCCAGAATTATCATTGGAAGGGATCCTTCAATGCCAGAGGGATATAAAATCATTACAGGATATCCAACACCATGAATATTAAAGAGAAATATCCTTCCTTGTCATATTTGCTAAGATGCTACTTTAACCAAGATTTTGAAGTGCTCTTTGGCAACGCGGATGAAACATTAGCAGCTTATAAGGCTACCGAAACTGCGGAAGAGCGATTGCAGATGAAAGCTGAAATAGATTATCTGTTGGCACTTTCTCTGTCAGATGATGAATTACAAGACATTTTGCTTAACAAAATTGATTGTAATTATTATTACCCTAACGAATGGCCTTCATCTGAAGAATGGTTAAAGCATATATACAAACAAATGAACTGAAAGATCCCGGCCACCGAGCCGGGATTTTTACCTGTCAGCCGTCAAATCCACTTCCCGACAGGAGGGTTCTTAGCGGTGATCACCCCAATAAACTCAAGGATTTGCTGTTGCTTACGGCCCGTGAGCTTACAGGCCTTCTTCAGTGTCTGCATAATCTCCGGCTCTGGCGGCGGTGTGGGGTCGGGATCTTGTGCGGTCAGCACCAGCCAACCGGGCATCACGCGAACCTTCAGCGGTGTACCGGTTGTAAACCCCGCATCTTCCAGCCAGTTGCTTTTAAGTGTGGTTGTTGTGGTTGCTCTTTAACAGCGTTGGGGAAAGTGGCTTGCACCGCGCAGCGTTATCTCGGCGTTATCCATGGTTTTTTCCAGCTTGGCGGCATCAGCCCGACGGCGCGAAACCTGATTCGGGATCTCGCCTGGCGCGTCAGTTCATCGGATAAGCCGTAATCTGGCGTGTTTTAGTCATACTGTTGTTGGCTTTTTCACACAACTCGAACAGCGCAGGGATAAGGTGGGCCGAGGCTTTCAGGTAACCACTGACCTGCGCAATCCCTTCAGGGGGGAGTATCTCGCAATTCTCCAGACCTTCGCTCAGGCACAGTAAACCCTGGCACAACCCTTCGGCTGATTCGGACGCCAGCGCGCTGAGATCGTAGAGTTGTGCCTCGGCAAAGTGTCCTACGTCCAGCTCGGAAATCAGAGAACGAAATACGGTGATGGAATTAGCGGTGAATGCGGTGTTGTCGGTATCAGTCATGATGATCATTCCATTGTCAGTGAGTTGAAATCCCTTTTCCGGCCGGGAAGTTGCCGCTGCGAAGTCACTCTATCTTTGTTGAAGATTCAAAGAAATAACCTGTATGCATTTACAGTATTTTGTTGCGGAAGTTGGAAGGCAACTCGCAATTTTTGTCGAATGGAAGGACATATTCCCCATGTGAGCTGCAGCATGACGCTCTCTCACTTATTTGCCACTTGAACCATCAGGCCAGCGCATGCGCGCTGGCTTTTTTACCTCTGCAAACCTGCTAGTGCGCCATCGCTTCCGTCACTTCAACGTTTACAACATCATCATCGGTAAAGGGCATTTCCAGCGTTTGATAAAGCACTTCAAGCCGTTCACAAAGGATATAGGTCAACAGGTCTTTCGCCTGCGAATTATCCAGCGACACAATGGCATAAGATAACGCACGGCAGTGATCGACGATCTCTTCCAGTTCCAGCGGGGTATTATCGTAAAGATTAGGCATTGCGAGCCTCCGGTGCGGAGGTATTTGAAAAAGAAGTATTATAAAATTTCATTTTAGTACTCCAGCTGATAGTTGATTAACTACCTCCAGAGACGCTAATCCCGTGGTGGTAGCTCAAACAGCGTTAGCGTTCCGGCCAGTCTGGAGTCCGGTGCTTCGTAAGAAGCCACTGTCTGAGCCACCATAATTTGGGTGAGTGCAGACCGTACCATATTTACCCTATTTTCATAGAGTTGATGGCACCAAACTGGGACAGAACGCTAATTCTGACTGCGGATTTTGCCGCGGCGAGGAAACTTTATCTCTCTGCAAAATCGATGAAAATAGGCTGGATGAATTTACAGGGAGTTACTTTTAGATTTGGAAGGAAGATCGCTTTGTATACATGACAATAGCCGTGAAACGAAGATTGAGCTAAAGTCCCTACAATTCGAAATTTGTAAAAGTTACAGATAGAGTACAAGAGGATTAACTTGAAAACTTTAGATGAGTTCATAAGTGAAAAGGCAAACCCAGAATGGGTAATCTATATGAAACGCTTATCTGCTAATGATACAGGTGCTACAGGAGGTCACCAGGTTGGGATTTACATCCCAAAAATTACCAGAGATATACTTTTCCCCTCTATAAATAGATTTGATTGCGAGAACCCAAGTATACAATTATCTGCAAAAATAGTTTCGCATGATATCGAAAAACAAAGTGTTAAAGCAATTTATTATAATAGTAAATTGGCAAGAAAAAAGAAAAACGGCAGGAATGAATCAAGGATAACCTCATGGGGAGGGAAAGGAAGTCCTATCCAAGACGCGGAAAATACTGGTTCATTACTCGTTCTGGCATTTAGAAAGCAAACCGAACTTGCAGATTGCGTGTATCTGGAAGCATGGATTTGTCGTTCCTTAGAAGAAGAAGATTTAATAGAGACGATAACCGGTGAGGTTCTTCCGGGGACATCAATTTTTAGTCCTGGGGATAGTGTATTTGGTGGTGTAACTTCCATTCAGGAAAATAAAACAAATAAAAATTTCAAAATTCCTGAAGGTTGGGCCACGACATTTCCTTCTGGTAGTGAGATTATTTCTTACCTGCCTAATTTGTTTAAATTTAAATCAACGACGTCAGACTCTCTTATTCTGGAGAGAAGAAAGGCAGAGTTCTCTCTTTTCCTTCATATTGAAGAGTTTCATGTTTTACATAAAATAAAAGATGGGTTTAATAGTGTTAATGAATTCATCGCACTTGCTAATTCTGTTAGTAATCGCAGAAAATCCCGAGCGGGTAAGTCACTTGAGCTTCACCTTGAAGTTATCTTCAAAGACAATGAGTTGCTGAATTTTTCAACACAGTGTGTGACGGAAGGCAACAAAAAACCTGACTTCATATTCCCCTCAGGACAGGCGTATCATGATCCTGACTATCCCGAAGAAAAACTACGAATGCTTGCTGTGAAAACAACCTGTAAAGATCGATGGCGGCAGGCTATTAATGAGGCTGATAAAATAAAAATGGTACATTTATTTACTTTGCAAGAGGGCGTCTCAGTTAATCAGTTTAATGAAATGAAAGCGGCAGGGATTATCTTGGTTGTTCCAAAACCTCTTCATGAGAAATATCCTAAAGATATTAGAATGGAACTGGTTACTCTGGAAGACTTTATCGATGAAATTAAAGTGATTTATTGAGTATAATTGCTTGTTCACATTGCCAACTATGACAGTGTGAACATTCCATTTGTATCTATGTAAGATGTTTTCGCGGAGGTACACAACCATTCTTCAATTCTTTCAAGGATATTGTTGTGTGATAATTTTTTTCGCCCTTTTAAACTACACTCCCATATAATTAAAATCCGCCAGCCATTTTCTAAAATATTTTGAATAACCCGCTCATCATTTTTGACATTATTTTGAATTTTGTTAATCCAAAAATCAGTTCTGGTCGCAGGAACTTTGAAAAGATAGCAATTATGATGATGCCAAAAACAGCCGTGTACAAAAATAACAGCTTTATAGTCATCAACAACAAAATCTGGTTTCCCTGGCAAATCCTGGACTTGCTCCCTAAAAATGAAACCAGATTCTGATAGCAAACCTGCAACTTTTTTCTCAATAACTGTGCCACGATTCTTAATTGCTCGCATATTTTTGCTTCGCGTTTTTGAATCGTGGACATCAGCCATCGTATCTAAGCCGCCTTATCAGATTTCAGTTCAACAGCCTTCGCAATATACGGAGCGAGTAATTGTGCGACTGCTGCAAAGACTGGGACAACAACTGAGTTACCAAACTGTCGATATGCCTGCGTATCAGAGACTGGAATACGGAAAGATTCTTTTCCCGGCTGCTCGAAGCCCATAAGGCGTGCACATTCTCTCGGCGTCAGGCGACGGGGTCTGTTGATTTGATTCTCAGGATTATCAAATTCAGTTTCCCCCAATTCTTTGTCCCAGCCCCGGTCAATTAAGATTTCTGAGCCATCTTTGTGATAACGGGCAGAGAGCGTTCTTGCAACTACGGCCGGATTTTCTGGGTCAACTAATCCAAAACCAAAACCGTTCCCTTTGGCCTGATGCTTCTTGGCATAATTGTATAAATACTTCCAAAGAAGTGGGGTGAGAACGTACTTTTTATCGTATTCGGTCTGAAGGATATGCTTAAAGGTAATGCGCTCCTGAGGGAAAAATTGACTGATGTTTTTAAGAGTAAAATCTTTACTGATGTTCAGTGAACGGCGAAAACCTACCAGAACAATTCGTTCGCGATGTTGGGGAAGAAAATGTTTTCCATCAATGATTTTTGGATCGCCTGACCCCGTGATATCGGCATCGGCAACGTCATACCCGAGCTCATCAAGTGTTTCCATAATGACTTTAAACGTTTTTCCTTTGTCATGACTTTTAAGGTTTTTAACGTTCTCTAATACAAAAATAGAAGGTTGTTTGGCTACGATGATTCGGGCTACGTCAAAGAACAAAGTCCCTTGCGCTTCGCATTCGAAACCGTGGGCTTTGCCCAGAGAGTTCTTTTTTGATACTCCAGCAAGTGAGAATGGCTGGCATGGAAAACCTGCCAAAAGAACATCGTGATCAGGAATTTCTTTGTCGATGTTTTGGTAGGCTTCTTCAACATCGATTTCCTGATTATCGCTCAGCGTAATTTCTCTGATATCTGAGTTAAAAACGTGTTCATCAGGATCGCTGTACCAGTTTGCTTTATACGTGCGAACGGCATCTTTGTTCCATTCACTGGTGAATACACATTTACCACCAATGTCTTCGAACCCTTTGCGGATCCCGCCGATTCCTGCAAATAAATCGATAAAGCGGAATTTGTAGTCCGGATGGGATTTTGGTGGTTTTGGGAGCATGCTTTTTAGCGTAATGATTTCGCATTCGGTGAGTGAGCGCTGAGTTGCTTTTCCATTTAACCAACGGTTAAGGGATTCGCGCGACCAGTCGTTATTGTATTCGCGCAATGTTTCCGCAATGGCTTTCTGGTCATAGATTTCCAGCAAACGACGAACCAAAGCCTTATCGTTTTCTAGCTGGAGCCGCATGTCTTCTGCTGCTTTTTTGATTTGTTCTACAGTTGAAGCTTCAGATTCGGTCATTTAGATTGTGCCAATTTATGGGACGAATGAGTGACACTTTATCACTCGTTTGACCCAGAGGCAAAAAACAAATCTGTGTATCTGTACAGTAATTTTCCGGGCTGCCTTAATTTAGCAACCCGGAATGGACCTGTCTCTCAACAAGATGTAATTACTTTCCGGGATGTCTCGCAATTTTGGTATGTAAAATATGAAATTTGTGTCTTCTCCCCCCTCCTAAAAAATCCTCCCCATCTCCAGCTGCCCCATCAGTAACGCGTTATCACTGTAATCCACCGGTACGGCGACGACGGCGGGGCCTTGTACGTCCATGGCGGCGCGGAGTGTGCTTTCCAGCGTTTCGGCGGAGGTGACGGCAAAACCTTTGGCGCCGAAGGCATCGGCGTAGGCTTTGAAATCTATCGGGCCGAACTGGATGCCGGAGGTGCGGTGGTATTTTTTCTCTTCCTGGATGGCCACCATGTTGTACGCCTCATCAACCCAGATGATGTGCAGCAGGTTGACGCCCAGACGGACGGCGGTTTCCAGTTCCATGCTTGATTGCATAAAGCCACCGTCGCCGGAAACGGACACCACTTTGCGGCCCGGATCGACCAGCGCGGCACCGATAGCCCACGGTAATGCGACACCCATGGTTTGCTGGCCGTTGGAAATCAGCACCTGACGGGCGCGGAAACTGTAGAGGTAGCGGGCGATCCAGATATGGAAACTGCCCATGTCGACGCACAGAGTGACGTCGCTGTTGACGATGTCCTGCATCGCGCGCACCAGGCGCAGCGGGTGGATTGCAAACTGATTCAGGCTGCGGCCTTTCTGAGCCAGCAGCTCACGTTGCTGGCGGCGATCTTCGAGGATCTCGACAGATGACGCGCTCAGATCGATGCGCTGATGGATCTGTTCGGTCAGCAGATCCAGCGTGTCGGCGATGTCGCCCACCAGCTCGACGTCCGGCAGATAATCGCTGTCGGTTTCGGCGGGCATGACGTCGATATGCACCAGTTCGGCGTTGTCGTTACTCCACTGCGCCGGTTCGTACTCGACCGGGCTGTAACCGATGGTGATCACCAGATCGGCATTACGCAGCAGGCGGTCACCGGCCTGATTGTTGAACAAACCGACGCGCCCGGCGAAGCGGTGGAAGGAAGCCTGATCAATAACGCCCGCCGCCTGATAAGTGCTGGTTACCGGCAGATCGCTTTTATGCAGCAGACGGCGGATCGCTTCGGCGTTACGCGGCTGGCTGGCCATCAGGCCGAGCAGCAGCACCGGATTTTTAGCCTGTCGCAGCAGGCGCGCCACTTGCATGATCGCATCGTGCGGCGCGCTGCCGAGCACCGGTGCCTGCGAGGTCAGCAGTTTGCCGCTGGCCGGTTCGTTGACGATATCCATCGGCAGGCTGATAAATGCTGCGCCGGGGCGGCCAAACTCGGCGGCGCGAAAGCCGTTCGCCAGCACTTCGGCCAGCGCGGAAGGGGAGGTGACTTCAGCGGAATACTTCGTCACCGGGCGAAACATCGCGACGGTGTCCATGGTCTGGTGCACCTGTTTGACGTGGTCGGCGCGTTTTACCGCACCGCCCAGCGCAACCAGCGGATCGCCTTCGGAGGTCGCGGTGGCGACGCCGGTGATAAGGTTCGAGCAGCCGGGACCGGAGGTGACCAGCGCGACGCCCGCTTTACCGGTCAGGCGGCCAACCGCGCCGGCCATAAAGGCGGCGTTGGCTTCGTGACGGACCGGGATCAGCGTAATGCTGGAATCGAGCAGAGAGTCAAAGACGCGATCGATTTTTGCGCCGGGAATGCCGAATACGTGTTTTACACCCTGGGCTTCAAGCTGCGCGACCACCAGATCCGCACCGCATTTCCACTCGGTTTTACTGTCTGAATTTTTCATGGTGTCACTCCTTCGATGTGGCGGTGATTAACTTTCAACGGACTGGATGGCGTCGTTCAAATCATCCGGGCATAAATTGGCGTGCAGGAAATCGCTGTCCTGCGGGAAGTCGATCAGCAATTTTTCAACGGTGCCGAAGGTCAGCGTGCCGCTCTCCACCTGATAATCCAGCACGTGGCCGCCGCTGCTGCGTTCCTGATTAATAAAGTGTTCGTGGTATCCGGCGACGTTGATGCCCTGCATATAAGCAGGGGTCAGAAACCCAATCAGCACGCCCTGGCTGTGTTCGATATGGTATGTCGGCTGGGCTTCGATGGCTTCGAGCATCGGTTTATAAGGCCGGTGCTGTTCCGGCACGGTGCGCGTCTCGACCCGGCTGAATCTCCCGTCAATGCGCAGCGCGCAGAAGGTGTTCTGGCTGGCGACAACCTCGTCGATCACGTGATGGATCTGCTCGCGGCTGTGCGGACGTTCGATGTGGTATTCATGGGTGGGATTAAAGAATGTCATGACGGCGAACGGCGTTTTTTGTTCCGGGCTGGCGCGTCGTGCGCTGCCGTCGCCGCGCAGCTGGAAGATGTTGCTGTTAAAGGCGATCAGCTCACCGTCGAGATGGTTGAAGGTGCCGAGGCCAAAATCGCCATGCCGGAGCAGGTCGGCCATCGTCGTCTCGCCCTCATAAACGCCGCTGAGCAGGGCGCTCATCAGTGATGACTGATACAACACGCGGTCAGGATGTTGTTGCTTAAACGCCGTGGCCGTGCGGGCGATATCGGCGACGCAGGAACAGGAATCGGAATGGTTTTTCATGCAGAGCTCCGGATGGAATGATTAACTTAGCTAACTAAAGGTTGACGCCATTCCACCCTGAGTTCCAATATGAGGAGGTGTTCACTTTGAGACGTTTTTGATATGGAACTGCGTCATCTGCGCTATTTTGTGGCGGTGGCAGAGACGGGGCACTTCACCCGTGCTGCTGAACAACTGGGCATCTCCCAGCCTCCTCTGAGCCAGCAAATCCAGCGGCTCGAACATGAAATCGGTACCCCTTTACTGAAACGCCTGACCCGTGGCGTTGAGCTGACCGAAGCCGGAAAAGTGCTGTACGACGAGGCGCTGAATATCATCAAACTGACCGATGCTGCACTTGAGCGCACGCGCTCGGTGGCCCGTGGCATGAGCGGCACGCTGCGCATCGGTTTTGCGACTTCGACTGCGTTTAATCCGCAGGTTTTTTCGCTCTTACATCGCTTTCGGGATAAATATCCGGGCATGGTGATGGAGCCGCAGGAAAAAGACATGGCAGGGCTGATGACCGCGCTGGGCGAGGGCGCGCTCGACGTGGCCTTTATTCGTCTGCCCTGCGAACGCAGCAAAGCGTTCAGTTTTAAGGTTCTGGATATTGAAGAGATGATGGTGGCACTGCCGAAAACGCATCCGCTCAGCCAGGGGAAGGACGTCCGGCTGGCGGCATTGCGTCACGACGCGCTGATCACTTTTCCACGGGATTTATCGCCGGGGTTGTACGATGCGGTGACGACGGCCTGTGAAGAAGCGGGTTTTTCGCCGCGCTATGGTCAGCAGTGTCCGCAAATCACGTCATCGCTGAGTATGGTGGCGACAGGATTTGGTTACGCGCTGGTGCCGGCGTCGCTCGGTAAAATTGATGAGAATAATGTGCGCTGTCTGCCCATTGCCGGGCAGACATTGACGACGCAGATAGCGCTGGCGTGGCGCAGAACGGACAACTGCAAGGCCGCGCTGCATCTGGTGGGGTTGTTATAACTACACCACAATAATCACAGACACCCGACGGTTCTGCGCGCGTCCTTCCTGGGTTTTATTGCTGGCAACCGGCTGGCTCTGGCCTAATCCGCGCGTGTGAATATTGGCGCGTGGCATGCCGGCCTGAGCAAAGGCCGCGGCGACGGTGTTGGCGCGGCGCAGTGACAGATCGTTGTTGTAGCCGACATCACCGTAGTTGTCGGTGTGGCCGTCGAGATTCACTTTCATCAGGCCAACATGCAGCAAATCGCTGGCAAGTTTTTCGACCGTTTTTTCACTTTCCGGTGAAAGCGTCGCCTGATTGTTACCAAACAGCACTTTCGCATCCAGACCCAGTTCCCAGCCTGCGGCCGTCTGCGTGAAGCCATTTTTTTGCAAAACAGCGATCTGTTCCGCAGTGAGTCCGGCGGGTTTGGTCTGGCAGGCGGCCAGCAGCAAAATGCACAGTCCCATCGCGGCGAACTGATACCAGGTTTTCAATGTGTGATACGCGTGCATGGTGGTGTTAACTCCTTTTAGTCTTTCGTCACGACGGTCAGCGGCATGCCTGTTGAAACATGCCAGCAGCTGCCTGATATTTTTTTCGAGCGGTACATCGCTTCATCGGCTTTTTCCAGTAACTCTTTAGCGCTGTGTGCCTGTGAAGGTGACAGCGCGATACCAATACTCAGCGAAACATCCAGCGTCTTGTTGTTGAGCAATATCACCGGCGTTTTCATGGTATCGACAATGCGTTCGGCAAAGGCCACCGATTCGGCGGTAGAGTTCATCGGGTCAAGCAGAATGGCAAACTCATCGCCACCCAGGCGCGCCAGCACATCGCCTTCGCGCAGGGTCTTCGACAGACGTTCGCCAATCACCATCAGCACCCGATCCCCTGCCGCGTGGCCGAGTGAATCGTTGATCTCTTTGAAGTTATCGACATCAATAAACAGCAGTGCCAGAGACAGCGGCGGGCGCATCGGATTGAAGCACTGATTAAGGGTATCAATAAAGAACGCGCGATTATGCAGACCGGTCAGGCCGTCGTGCAACGCTTTTTTGGTCAGGGATACGTTCTCGTTTTTCATGTGATTTTCCCAGGCTTCCAGCTCCGTCAGCAGGCTGTTGAAGTCCTGACTCAGCGTATGCAGTTCGGCAACCGGCGCGGAAGGGACGCGCAGATTAAAGGAGCGGTTAGCGCTCACTTCGTGGGTAACCCGCGTGATATGGCCGAGTGCGTCCACGATGCCTTTTTGCATCCGCCGCGAGAAATAGAGCGCAACCAGCGCCGTCAGAACCAGGCAGCCAATCAGGCTGAGCACTGTCTCCAGCAGGAAGCCGAGCAGGCTGGTGCCGTTGCCGGTAAGCCAGACGGTGCCGATCACCGAGCCGGAATGAATGACCGGCAGCGTCACCGGATCCGGGAAAGCAAGATGTCCGATGAACTGCCCCAGTTTGTCCCAGTTCCCTTCCGTCGGGCGTTGCCATTCGGCGAAGGTATTGCCCGCCGGGGTCAGGATTTTCGCCTGCGAGAAATCTCCCCGGTCAGCAATGAAAATCAGCGAATCATGGGCGGCAGAGGCATCGTTAAACACCAGCGCGGCTTCTGTGGTGTAGCTGATCGCACGCGCGGTCAGCTGCAGATTACTTTCCGCATGTGAGCGCAGGGCAATCAGCGCCAGTAAAGTCAGTAAAAAGCCCGCCAGGCCGATCGCCGTCAAAATCACAATAACGTGGATGCGGTTGAGCGCAGCGCCCAGGGTTTTACGCGGGCGCGGCTGTTCAACCTCAGGAACAGGAATAGTTTTATTCTTCATCGTTACTCCTTTTCCCTGGCAAGTTGTAATACGGCGGGATTTACCCGCACGCCGCTGCGTGACAGCGTATCCAGGTTCAATTTAAACCCGGTATGTTGAGGGGTGATCACCAGACAAAAGGCATTGAGTAATGCACAGCCGTCATCCTGCTCACTGATGGTCAGTACCGCGTGGCCTGTGAGTCGCTGGTTTAAATCTGCCTGCTGTTCCGGCGAGGTGTAGCCGGAGTAAATGGCGTCACACTGCGTCGCCAGCATCGGGCTGTCGAAAGGGTAAGTCATCACGTTGAGCGGTCTGCCGGAGAAAGCACTGCCATCGGGCGTTAACTGCGCCGCAAATTTTACCGGGGGAATGATGCAAAGCCGCAACGCAGTTGAAGAGGCGTCACCGGCGGGCCAGCGCGAATAGCTGAGGATCCCGTTAACGGTCTGGGCGACGCTCGCCGCCTGCGCCACGCCATCATGTGTTTCTGCCACGCTTTGCGTCAGCGGGGCGAGAGTGAGAAAAATGAGCATGGCAAAGCCGTACATCGCCTTGAATAACCGGCGGTTATGCGTCTTCACTGACAGGCAAAAAGAATGTCGGGCTTTGTCCATGGGCTCGCTCTGCGATTCATCCGGTTAAAATTGTTTCACCGGCGTAAGAATAACTTTATCGGCAATACTTCTGAAAGCGTCAGTAAAAAATTTATCTGCCCGTAAACCGGCACAATTGTGCTGATTTGTTGACATGGAGGCAGACACAACAGGGAATACTGAAGAAGTCTTAATGTAATTCGTTTTCGTATTGTTTATTTATTGAACATATATTTTGCCTGGCTGAGCCGTTAAATAATCCAACTTGTTTGTATTTCAACCGTTAATTAAATAATAGTCACGGCGATAACAAATAATTCGTTAAGAATAATGTTATCAGCCTCTCCTTTTGATGAAATTAAATTGGAGAAAATGTTAATGGTTTGGAATTTAAAGGAATATTAGGCGGCTATTTTAGGATATTCGTGACCATGATCTCAAAGCCATGCAGTTACCCAGATTTTTATGCTGCGGATAGGTATCATGCCCGCATTAATGGTATGTTTTATCCGTCAGGATGGTTTTTTTGATGACGGGTGCAGTGAAAAAAACATCAACCATTCTGGGGAAAACGAATTACTTTATAAATAAGCATTGAGGGATTATGGATAACACAACTATTGGAACGCTGTCTAAAGAGTCAGTCAGTTCCTGGCGTAAAACCGATACCATGTGGATGTTGGGTCTGTACGGAACAGCAATTGGAGCAGGTGTACTTTTCTTACCGATTAATGCCGGTATTGGCGGATTAATACCGTTAATTATTATGGCTATCCTGGCATTTCCAATGACGTTTTTCGCTCACCGCGGATTAACCCGATTTGTTTTATCAGGGAAAAATGCCGGTGAAGATATTACCGAAGTGGTAGAAGAGCATTTTGGTATTTCCGCCGGTAAGTTAATTACGCTGCTTTATTTCTTCGCGATTTACCCGATCCTGTTGGTTTATAGCGTTGCTATCACCAATACCGTTGAGAGCTTTATTACTCATCAGATGCATCTGACAGCACCTCCGCGCGCATTATTGTCGCTGGTATTGTTGTTAGGCTTAATGACGCTGGTGCATTTTGGTCAGGATCTGATCGTCAAAGCGATGAGCATTTTAGTCTTCCCGTTCGTTGCGGTATTAATGGCGCTGGCGCTGTACCTGATCCCAAACTGGAACACCACAGTCTTTGAGAATGTCTCCCTGTCCGGTAACGGCGTAGGGCACGGCATGCTGATGACCCTGTGGCTGGTTATTCCGGTGATGGTGTTCTCCTTCAACCACTCGCCAATTATCTCTTCCTTTGCGGTCGCAAAACGTAAAGAGTACGGCGACGACGCTGAGAAAAAATGCTCACGCATTCTGGCATTTAGCCACATCATGATGGTGCTGACGGTGATGTTCTTCGTCTTCAGCTGCGTCCTGAGCCTCTCTCCGGCAGACCTGATGGAAGCCAAAGCGCAGAACGTTTCTATTCTGTCGTATTTAGCCAACCATTTCTCTAACCCGGTGATTGAATATATCGCTCCATTTATTGCCTTTATTGCAATTACCAAATCTTTCCTCGGCCATTATCTGGGGGCACGTGAAGGTTTTAACGGCATGGTGATTAAATCACTGCGCAGCAAAGGGAAAACAATTCCATTACCTAAGCTCAACCGTTATACCGGCATCTTCATGTTAGTCACGGCTTGGGCGGTTGCCACGCTCAACCCAAGTATTCTGGGTATGATTGAAACCCTCGGCGGCCCGATTATTGCGATGTTATTATTCCTGATGCCTATGTATGCCATTCGTAAAGTCCCGGCAATGAGAAAATACAGCGGCCACATCAGTAATGTTTTCGTGGTAATTATGGGTCTGATTGCTATGTCAGCCATTGTATTTAGCCTGATTGGTTAATCATTAAAACCGAAATAAAGTGAGCGGGAATATTCCCGCTCGCTGTTTCCTGCACCTCTTTTCCTGTTATTTCCCGTAATCCTATTCAGACATGGAGTCCACCGTGATCAGCGTCTTCGATATTTTCAAAATTGGTATTGGTCCTTCCAGTTCGCATACTGTTGGCCCGATGAAAGCCGGGAAAATATTCACTGATGAACTTATTTCTTTAGGTCATCTCGCACAGACCACCCGCGTGGTGGTAGATGTTTACGGGTCTTTATCTTTGACTGGTAAAGGTCACCACACCGATCTGGCCATCATTATGGGGCTGGCCGGAAATATGCCGGATGACGTTGATATTGATGCGATTCCTGGGTTTATTCGTCAGGTTGAAGCCACCGGACGTCTGATGCTCGGCAAGGGCGCCAAAGAGGTCGATTTCCCGGCGAATTCAGGCATGAATTTCCACACCGGTAATCTGCCGCTGCATGAAAACGGCATGTCCATCAGCGCCTTTAACGGCGATGATCTGCTGTACACACAAACGTATTACTCCATTGGCGGCGGCTTTATCGTCGAAGCCAGCAAATTCGGGCTACAGGATGAAAACCCTGTCGTGCGTCCGTATCCGTTCCGCTCGGCCAGTGATTTGCAAAAACACTGCACCGACACCGGCCTGTCGCTCTCCGCGCTGATGCTGCAAAACGAACTGGCGGGCCATTCGCGCGTGGAAATCAGCGAACATTTTGCGGCGATCTGGAATGTCATGAGCGAAGGCATTACCCGCGGAATTCACACCGAAGGGCTGCTGCCGGGGCCGATGAAAATCAACCGCCGCGCCGCCGCACTGCGCCGCATACTGGTGACGCAGGACAAAAATAATGTCGACCCGATGGGCGTGGTGGACTGGATCAATATGTACGCGATGGCGGTGAACGAAGAAAATGCCGCCGGTGGCCGCGTGGTCACTGCACCCACTAACGGCGCGTGCGGCATCATTCCGGCGGTGCTGACCTATTACGATCAGTTTATCCGCCCGATCAGCCCTGATTCTTACAGCCGTTTCTTCCTCGCGTCAGGCGCGGTCGGCATTCTGTTTAAGATGAATGCGTCGATTTCCGGTGCAGAAGTCGGTTGTCAGGGCGAGGTCGGCGTGGCCTGTTCCATGGCGGCAGCGGGTCTGACCGAGTTGCTGGGCGGCAGCACCGCGCAGGTATTTATGGCGGCAGAAATCGCGATGGAGCACCACCTCGGGCTGACCTGCGATCCGCTGGCCGGACAGGTTCAGGTGCCGTGCATCGAACGTAATGCCATCTCTGCGGTGAAAGCGGTCAACGCATCGCGTATGGCACTGCGCCGCACCAGCGAGCCGCGCGTGTGTCTCGATAAAGTCATCGAAACCATGTACGAAACCGGTAAGGACATGAACTCAAAATACCGTGAAACGTCTACCGGTGGTCTGGCGATAAAAGTCCTGGCTTGTAACTGATCTCTTTCCTTCATATTTCCTAAAAGGCGGGAAACCGCCTTTCTCGTCTCCTTCCCGATTTTCCTCCTGTGCTATGTTTTGGTTATCAAAAAATTTATGTAGTCCCTCAAAACACCTGGAAAACAGTTAAAAGGAAACGTCCGGCATGTCTAAATTTTTCATGAATGACCGCAAGACTCTGATTAACGATGTTATCGAAGGGGTGATCCTGACCTCTCCCTACAAAAATCTGGCAAAACTGGACATCGATCCGGCCATTCGCGTCGTTGTGCGGCGCGACTGGGATAAGAAAAAAGTTGCGCTGATCTCCGGCGGTGGCTCGGGCCACGAACCAGCGCACGTCGGGTTTATCGGCAAAGGGATGCTGACCGCGGCGGTATGCGGCGAAGTGTTCGCCTCGCCGAGCGTCGATGCGGTGCTGAACGCAATTGTGGCGGTCACCGGCAAAGCGGGCTGTCTGTTGATCGTCAAAAACTACACCGGCGACCGTCTGAATTTCGGTCTGGCCGCCGAGAAAGCCAAAGGCATGGGCTATAACGTCGAGCTGGTGATGGTGTCTGACGACATTTCCCTGCCGGACAACAAGCAGCCACGCGGCATCGCCGGTACAGCACTGGTGCACAAAATTGCCGGTTACGCGGCAGAGCAGGGAAAATCTCTGAAAGATGTCACTAAAATCGCCCAGCAGGCGATTGATGCCACCGCCAGCATCGGTGTGGCGGCGGCCGGTTGCAGCCTGCCGGGTGGCGGAGAAGATGAAGAAGAACAACGTATCGAATCAGGCCACGTTGAGCTGGGTTTAGGCATTCACGGCGAGCCGGGTGTGTCGAAGATGAAGACCCAGAACAGCAAAAAAATCGTCGATACGCTGGTCGAAAAGCTCCAGCCGCATGTGAAGAAAAGCGACAAGCTGGCGGTACTGATCAACAACCTCGGCGGCGTTTCTCCGCTGGAGATGAGTCAGATCACCAAAGAAGTGGTGCATTCCGCGCTCGGCGGGTCGATCCGTTATCTGATTGGCCCGGCTTCGCTGGTCAGTGCGCTGGATATGAAAGGGTTCTCGCTCTCGGTGATTGCGCTCAAAGGCGGCATTGAAGAAGCCCTGCTGGCAGAAGTGGAGGCGTCCGGCTGGCAGCCGCTGGTGAAGCTGGAAAAACTGGCGACCAAAAAAGGCAAGAAAATCAGCGATAAGAAAACGGTAAAAGCGTCTTCTAATGCGCAGGTCAGTAAGATCGTGGAAACCATTACCCAGACGCTTTCCGATCTCGAAGATGAACTGAACAAACTCGACGCCAAAGTCGGTGACGGCGATACCGGTTCGACGTTTGCCACCGGTGCCCGCGATATCCAGAAACAGAACAAAGCGAAAAAACTGCCGCTGAACAATGTGGCGGATCTGCTCGGGGTAGTGGGCGATCGTCTTGCCGTCGTGATGGGCGGATCCAGCGGCGTGCTGATGTCGATCTTCTTTACCGCTGCCGGTAAAAAAGTGGAAGAGGGCGAAAAATTACCGAAAGCCTTACTGTTCGGGCTGGAGCGTATGAAGCATTACGGTGGTGCCGATCTCGGCGATCGCACCATGATCGACGCCCTGCAACCGGCGCTGGAAGCGCTGGGCAAGAAAGATGCCCTGAAAGGCGCGGCCAAAGCGGCGGCCAAAGGCGCGAAAGATACCGCCAGCATGAAGAAGGCCAACGCCGGCCGTTCTTCTTATCTGAGCAGTGACAGCCTGAAAGGGGTGAAAGATCCGGGCGCGGTGGCTGTCGAGAAAGTGTTTGAGGCGCTGGCGAAGAAATAAGTTTGCCTGCGTAAATGAAAAAGGCCTGCGGGAAACCGACAGGCCTTTTGTTTTTCAGCGCTCAGAAATCAGTGCCCGACCGGCCAGCGATCCAGCGTGATATTGCGATCCGGCGCTTTTGCCCCAAAATCTGACAGCACCGCTTTCACATCCGGATCGATATACCCGACATTCTCCCGTTCGACCCGCACCACGCTGTTATCGGGGATCTCCGCCAGTAAGCTTTGCAGACGCGGGTTATGAAGGAACGTCAGGTTCTGATGAAAACGCATCACATAATGGTTTTCGTTGCGCGTCAGCTGCATCGCATTGTGATGACTTTTGTAAGTGCTCGACAGCAACTGCGCGAGCAGGCCGATGCCGATCCCGGCCAGCATCCCGAAGACCAGAATACCGGCCAGCGTGGCGATAAATGGCAGAAACTGCGGCAGACCAAGCCGCCACTGGGTCATGAACAACGCCGGTGAGGCCAGTTTGTAGCCGGTATACAGCAGCACCGCCGCGAGACAGGCCAGCGGAATGGTGTTGAGCATGTCACTGAAAAACATGCCGCACAGCAGCAACAGTACTCCGTGAAGCAGAATCGACACCTTGCTGCGCGCGCCGGTATTCACGTTCACCGAGCTGCGCACGATCACGGCTGTGATCGGCATGCCGCCGAGAAATCCACTGATCAGATTCCCGATCCCCTGCGCGCGCATTTCTTTGTTGGGCGAAGGCGCGGGAGTTTGCTCTTTCAGCTTTTTCAGCGCTTCCTGACTGAGCAGCGTTTCCAGGCTGGCGACCAGCGCCAGCGTGGCGGCAATCACGTAAATCTGCGGATTATTCCACGCGCTCCAGTTCGGTTTTTCCAGCTGTGAGGTGACCTCATCCACACTGTCAAATTTCGGCAGCGCAATGCGCGGCAAGGCCTGCATCGCATCCGGCACTATGCGGTCACCGAAAATCATCGCCAGACTTCCCCATAATACCGCCACCAGCGGGCCGGGCACATAGGTCATCAGTTTGATGCGCTTAAACGGCGGTGTGGTCCACAGCCACAAAATCAGCAGGGCGACAGCCGAGACAATCAGAACCGCGGGCGAGAGACTGAACGCCGGATCGCTAAAAATGCCGCGTAATCCGTCTTCACCCTGATAGCCAAGCGCGACCGGGATCTGCTGCATGATCAGCAAAATACCGATCGCCGCCAGCATGCCCTGGATCACTGAACCAGGGATGAGCGAAACAAAGCGTCCGGCTTTTATGATCCCAAAGACGATTTGCAGAACGCCCGCCAGCATCAGCGCCAGCAGCAGAGAGGAGAAGGATCCGAGCGTTTCCATGGCACCGACCACAATCGTCACCAGCCCGGCAGCCGGTCCGCTGACCGCAAAACGCGACGGGCTGAGCAGGGTGACGATGATGCCGCCGATAACGCCGGTCAGCAGGCCGACAAAAGGGGGTAATCCGCTGGCCTGGGCGATGCCAAGGCTCAGCGGCAACGCCACCAGAAACACGACAATCCCGGCCGGGATGTCGTAACGCAGGAAACTCATGTTGAGACTTTCAGAGGATTTTATCGTCATGAAGTGCTCTCCACTGCGTATGAAAAGGTGAGGATAGGGCGTGGAATGGATGCGGTCACAATGGGCTTCTCTCTGTCAGGGGGCGGCGAAAAATTCGCGATGGCCCGGTGGCGGTCAACGTCTAAAGTTAGAAATTCTTTAGTTACGATTTGAAGCTTTCTGATGCACTTTCTAACATGGTAGTCGGCAATTCCGCATAAGGAAAATCTTAGAGTGGTGAGGTGGCGATCACGGAAAACCGGGTTTGCGGCCTGAAAACCTTGATCTCACGCATGCCAAAGCCATTCCCCGCAGCAGACTATTTTTTGCCCACGTATAATCTCCGCCCTTGAATTTCTGGCTGCTAAATCACGATGTATAAGCCGTGCTTAAGCAACGTCCCCCTTTATTTCAGCGAAAACTCTTTATGCCAATCAGCCTGATCCAACCCGATCGCACCCTGTTTTCTTATCCGCGTTACTGGGCCGAATGCTACGGCACTGCGCCGTTTTTCCCGATGACCCGTGAGGAAATGGATCAGCTTGGCTGGGACAGTTGTGATGTGATCGTGGTGACGGGCGATGCGTATGTCGATCATCCGAGTTTCGGTATGGCGATCGTGGGCCGTATGCTGGAGGCGCAGGGGTTCCGCGTGGGGATCATCGCGCAGCCGGACTGGAGTAACAAAGACGATTTCATGCGTCTTGGCAAACCGAATCTGTTTTATGGGGTGACCGCCGGCAACATGGATTCGATGATCAACCGCTACACCGCTGACCGCAAACTGCGTCATGACGATGCCTATACGCCTGATAACGTCGGCGGCAAGCGGCCTGATCGCGCCACGCTGGTCTACTCCCAGCGCTGCAAAGAAGCCTACAGCGATGTGCCGGTTTTGCTCGGCGGTATCGAAGCCAGCCTGCGGCGCATTGCGCATTACGATTACTGGTCCGATACCGTACGCCGTTCAGTGCTGGTGGATTCCAAGGCCGATATGCTGATTTATGGCAACGGCGAACGCCCCCTGGTGGAAGTGGCGCACCGTCTGGCGGCGGGCGAGGCGATCACTGACATTCATGACGTGCGCAATACCGCCGTGATGCGTAAAACCGCACTGATTGGCTGGAGCGGGGTGGATTCCACCCGCCTCGATAAACCGGGTCGTATTGAGCCGATCATGAACCCGTACGGCGAAGATTTGCCCTGTTCAGAAGGCGAACTGCCCGCACCCGACGCGGCGCAGCCGGTCACCGTTCGCGCGCCGAAACCGAAGCCGTGGGAGAAAACCTACGTGCTGCTGCCGTCATTTGAAAAAGTGAAGGGCGATAAAGTGCTGTACGCGCACACCTCGCGCATTTTGCATCACGAAACTAACCCTGGCTGCGCGCGTGCGCTGATGCAAAAACATGGCGATCGCTATGTGTGGATCAATCCACCGGCGATCCCGCTGTCTACTGAGGAAATGGATGCAGTGTTTGCGCTGCCGTTCCAGCGCGTGCCGCATCCGTCTTACGGAAAGGCCACCATTCCGGCGTACGACATGATCCGTTTCTCGATCAATATTATGCGTGGCTGCTACGGCGGCTGTTCGTTCTGTTCGATCACCGAACATGAAGGGCGGATCATTCAGAGCCGTTCGGAAGAGTCGATCGTCCGCGAAATCGAAGAGATCCGCGACAATGTGCCCGGTTTTACCGGTGTGATCTCCGATCTCGGTGGCCCGACGGCCAACATGTATATGCTGCGCTGCCAGTCGCCAAAAGCCGAACAAAGCTGCCGTCGCGCCTCCTGCGTGTATCCTGAAATTTGTACGCACATGGACACCAACCATGAGCCGACCATCAACCTTTACCGCCGCACCCGCAGCCTGAAAGGCATCAAGAAAATCCTGATCGCCTCTGGCGTGCGTTACGATCTGGCGGTGGAAGATCCGCGTTATATCAAAGAGCTGGCTGAACACCATGTGGGCGGGTATCTGAAGATCGCGCCGGAGCATACCGAAACCGGGCCGCTGTCGAAAATGATGAAACCGGGTATGGGCAGTTATTACCGGTTCAAAGAGCTGTTCGACAGCTATTCGAAACAGGCCGGGAAAGAGCAGTACCTGATCCCTTATTTCATCTCGGCGCATCCGGGCACGCGCACTGAAGATATGATCAATCTGGCGCTGTGGCTGAAGAAAAACCGCTTCCGGTTGGATCAGGTGCAAAACTTTTATCCGTCGCCGCTCGCCAGCGCCACCACCATGTATTACAGCGGCAAGAATCCGCTCAATAAAGTCGATTACAAAAGTGAAGACGTGGTGGTGCCGAAGGGCGATCGTCAGCGCCGGTTGCATAAAGCGTTGCTGCGCTATCACGATCCGGTGAACTGGCCGGTGATCCGCGAAGCGCTGACCGCAATGGGTATGCGCCGTCTGATTGGCGTGCGCCCGGATTGTCTGGTGCCGCCGGACGGGTTTGATCCTCGTTTCGCTCCGCCTCGCTCGGGGATCGCTCGGCCTGCGGCGACCCGCTTTACCGCATCGAAGGCACAGGATCCGGCAAGCGGATCAGGGAAAGCACGCGCGGGGAAAAAACCGGTCGCCGCAGGGCCGGCAACAGGAAAAGCCGGAAAACCGGCGCAGGGGAAAGGTGAAAACCGGGGTGTTAGTCGAGGTAAAAGACCGGTTTAAGATCGTCACTTATCGGGCTGTTATCGGCATTGGCAGGCATCACGTCTGCCATATGCTTCCACCACTGCTGGCAGATGTCCGTTTTCGCCACCGCGTTCCATCTCTCTTCTGATTCAATTTCCACATAGCCAAACAGCAGATTGCGTTTTTCATCCAGAAAAATGCTGTAGTGATGCGCGCCGTGGGCTTTCAGCGTTTCTGCCAGTTCCGGCCATATTGGCGAATGACGACGCTGATATTCGTCGTGCGCATTGGCGTTAACCTGCATCACGAAAGATTTACGGATCATGTTTTCTCCTGCCTGGTTTGCCTCCTCCCTCTGCAAAGAGGGAGGAGTAAAGAAATCGCCCCTGGTTTTTCACTCTTCGCAGAGTAAAAAGCGAAAAATTACATCGCCTTCAGATACAACTCGCGCACTTCTTCGCGCGTCGGCGTCCTCGGATTGCATGGCGCGCACGGGTCTGCCAGCGCTTTGTCCAGCCAGCCTTCAATGTCGGCCTCCTGAATCCCCAGCGCTTTGAAACCGGACGGGATCCCCACACGTGCCGACAATTGACGAATCGCATCAATGGCCGCGATGCTTGCCTGTGTTTCACTGATGCTTTGCGTATGTACGCCCATCGCCCGGGCGATATCGGCAAAGCGGTGCGGGGCAGCAGCGCGGTTAAATTCTTCGACGACCGGCAACAAAATCGCATTACAAACGCCGTGCGGCAAATTGTGTGTCGCGCCCGGCTGATGCGCCATGGCATGAACGAGGCCAAGACCGGCGCTGTTAAACGCCATGCCTGCCAGATATTGCCCCTGTGCCATTTTCTCACGCGCTTCAAGATTATCGCCGTGATCCACCGCTTTTGGCAGCCATTGGGTAATGGTTAAAATCGCGGCCAGCGCGGTCGGATCCGTCAGCGGATGCGCGCCGAGTGACACATAGGCTTCAATGGCGTGGGTCAGCGCGTCCATGCCGGTGGCTGCGGTCACATCCGCCGGGATCTTCAGCATTACCGAAGGATCGTCCACGGCGATATCCGGGATCAGGTTGGCATCGATGATCACTTCTTTCACCTGACGCTGGCTGTCGATGATCACTGCATTGCTGGTGAGTTCTGCCGCTGTGCCCGCTGTGGTGTTGATGGCCACCAGAAAAACGCCTGGTTTAGTAACTTTACCCACACCGGAATACATCGTGGCGGGCCCAGGATTGGCGGTCAGAATTTTAATGCCTTTGGCGGTATCAATCGGGCTGCCGCCGCCGAAAGCGATCAGGTAATCGCAATGATTGTCCTGAAACAGACGCAAGCCTTGATCAACATGGGCGGAAGTGGGATTGGGCACGACGCCACCGTACAGGGCGTAGGGCAATCCCGCTTGTTTGAGTGCGTGGAATAAACTTTCAAGCAGGCCGAGTTCGACTAACTGGCCGTCGGTGACGATCAGCGCTTTGCCCGGTTGTCGGGTTGCCAGCATCGCCACCATATCTTCGATTGCGCCCTGGCCGTGGAGGCTGATTTTAGGAAGTGCCAACATAAAACTCATAAAAAATCCCTCTAAGAGTAAATAGAACTGATGTTCTGTGTGGCGATGCTCCCGGGTCTTTGCCCGTTCTTGCTACGGGGAACATCCTCTGTTCCCCGTGCAGGATTTATCGTGTCCGGAGCAGCAACCGCCGGATCAGGCTTTCAGTGCCGCCTCGAAAGGCGTGACCTCAAAACGTTTGCCGAGGGCAATCAGTTCGTCGGTCTGAATGGTCTGTTTCATGCCCCCCATGGAAATCACTTTGACCAGAATTTCTGCCGATTTTTCGGCGGTGTCGATCAGGCCAAAGGCGTCATCCAGCGTCGGACCGCAGCCGAAGATACCGTGGAAAGCCCACAGCACCAGGCTGTGATGTTGCATCTGATCGGAAGTGGCGGCGCCAATGCCGTCGGTGCCCGGCACCATCCACGGCACAATGCCCACGCCGTCGGGGAACACCACCAGACATTCGGTGCTGCATTCCCACAGCTTGCGGGTGATTTTGGCGCTGTCGAGTTCCAGCACGTAGGTCAGTGCGATCAGGTTGGTGGCGTGACAATGCATGATCACCCGGTCCTGCCCGTTCGTGACACGTTTACGTACGGCGTGAGATTGCAGGTGTGACGCCAGTTCCGAGGTCGGCAGGCCGCCTGCGGTCAGGCCCCACAGAATTTTGTAGCTGGCGCCTTTGTCATCGAGCTGAATCACGGTCAGCGCTTCCGAAGGAGCGAGCTGCACGTTACGGAAGAACTTCCCGGAACCGGTGACGATGAAGTATTCATTCGCCAGATCCGGCGCATGTTGAGTCAGTTCCACCGTGCGGGGTTGGGCGTAAAAATCATTTTTGTAGGGGGCAATATCTTCCGGTAACAAACGCATGCTGACGTTACCGCCGTTACGCTCATCCCAGCCTTTCAGCCACATATCTGTGGTTGCTTTAACCATGCCCTGTACAAACCACGCGCTAAATAATGTTTTCATCAGTTCTTTCCTGCGAATAAGGTGAATGCGTTTCTGGTGTGATAATCGATGGTTAACGTTTTGCCAGCACGCTGGTTTCGTAGTGGCGGACGGCATCCAGCCACTGGCCGCCCACCGGCACGTCGTGACGCTGGCAATACATGTCCCAGACCGCCTGCCACGGCAGCGATTTCTGTTCTTCCAGCAGGGCCAGGCGCGCAGTGTAATCGCCTTCGGTTTCCAGCTTTTTCAGTAATTCGGTCGGCTCCAGCAGGGCTTTCAGCAGTGCTTTTTTCATGTTGCGCGTGCCGATAACCCAGGCGGCGATGCGGTTGATGGAAGCATCGAAGAAATCCAGCCCGATATGCACGCGGTTGAACAGATTGTGACGAACGATTTCGCTGGCGATGGCCTGCGTTTCGTCGTCAAGCAGTACCACGTGGTCGCTGTCCCAGCGCACAGGACGGCTGACGTGCAGCAGCAGGCGCGGCACATACAGCATGGCGGCGGAAATTTTGTCGGAAATCACTTCTGTCGGGTGGAAGTGACCGGCATCGAGGCACAGCGCAGTGCCGCGGCTGGCGGCGTACCCGAGATAGAATTCGTTGGAGCCGACGGTGTAGCTTTCAGAACCGATGCCGAATAATTTGCTTTCGACCGCGTCGATGTGTTCGGTGAGCGCAAACTTCTCAGAAATCACTTCATCAAGCGCACTCATCAGGCGCTGGCGCGGTGCCAGACGATCGACGGTGACGTCTTTCATGCCGTCCGGCACCCAGATATTCATCACTGACGGCGTGCCGAGCGCGCGGCCAAACGAGGCGGATACGCGGCGGCTGGCCTGACAATGTTCGATCCAGAACTGACGGACTTCAGGGTTGGCGCTGGAAAGAGTAAACCCGTCGGCGCTCATCGGGTGTGAGAAACATGACGGGTTGAAATCCAGACCCAGTTTGTTTTTCTTCGCCCAGTCTACCCAGCCGGTAAAATGCTTCGGTTCGATTTCGTTACGCGGCACCGGCGTGTCGGATTCCAGGTAAATAGCGTGCAGGTTCAGACGATTAGGGCCGGGGATCATGGAGATCGCCAGTTCTAAATCTGCCCGCAGTTGCTGCGCATTTCGCGCTTTGCCGGGATAGTTGCCGGTCGCCTGGATCCCCCCGGTGAGGCCGCCTTCCGGGTTCTCAAAGCCCGCGACGTCATCCCCCTGCCAGCAATGGATGGAAACCGGCAGAGTATCGAGTTGGGTGATTGCGGCTTCGGCATCAATGCCCAGCTGCGCAAAGCGTTCTTTAGCAAGCGTCCATGCGTGATCGATAGATGAAGTCATACTGCGAGCTCCTCATTGACGTGACAGAGCGCCTCAAAACGGCGCCAGTGAATAGCGAAATCCGCGTGAACACGGGGAATGTAATGGTGCTGTTCGAAGTTCGAGGCCACGATACGACGAAATTCAGCGGTGTCTTTAACGGCGTTGAGCGCCATCAGCTGGCAGCCGATATTGCCGAGCGTAGAGGCTTCAACCGGCCCGGCGCTGACGTTGACCTGACAGACGTCGGCACACAGCTGGTTGAGGAACTGGTTCTGGCTGCCGCCGCCAACAATATGGATATCTTCCAGCGGCGCGCCCTGTAAATCAGCCAGTTGCAGGGCGATTTTGCGATACAGCATGGCCAGACTGTCGAAAATACAACGCGCCAGTTCGGCCGGTGATTCCGGCACCGGTTCGCCAACCTGCTGGCAGGCTTCGCGGATGGCATTGACCATCGACGGCGGATTGATAAAGCGGTCTTCGTTCGGATTGATCAGGTAAGTGAACGGGGGAATGTTTTTTGCCAGTGTGATCAGTGAAGGCAAATCCTGAATCCCCAGTTCCCGGCAAACCCGCTGGAACAGCCACAGCCCCATAATGTTGCGCAGCACCCGATAACTGTCGTTGATGCCGCCTTCATTGGTGATGTTGTCGTGCAGCGCCTTCGTCTGGTTGAACGCTTTAGGACTTTCGATGCCCATCAGCGACCAGGTGCCGGAGCTGAGATAGGCGCTGTGCGGGCCGGTCAGCGGTGCGGCGACCACGGCGCTGGCGGTATCATGCGAAGCGACGCTGATAACCGGCACGCTGCGCCCGCGCGGGCTGTGCCAGACTCCCTTTGAGTTTCCCGGTTGCGTCGGTTTTTGCAGCCAGCGGCGTGGAACACCCGCCAGTTTCAGCAGATCCTCATCCCAGTCACCGGTGGTGATATTCAGCATTTGCGTGGTGCTGGCGTTGGTATATTCCCAGTTCAGCGCGCCGGTCAGGCGGTAATGGAAATAGTCGGGGATCATCAGCAGATGTGCGGCTGTGTTCACGACCTCGGGCTGTTGTTCGGTCAGCGCCCGCAGCTGATAAAGCGTGTTGAACGGCATAAACTGGATGCCGGTTTTCTGATAAATGGTGTGGCGGCCTGCCTGCTTTTCCATCCGCGCCATGACGCCTTCGGTGCGGCTGTCGCGATAGGCCACGGCTAAACCCACCCGCTGGCCCTGTTCGTCGAGCAGCACGTAATCCACCCCCCAGGTATCGATGCCAATACCATCGAGCGGGACGCCGGAAGAATCCAGACGGTTCAGTCCTTCCAGAATGTGCTTTTCAAGGTCATCCAGATCCCAGGTATCGTGGCCGTCAACGTGCTTCAGAGTATTTGGAAAACGGTGAATTTCTGTCAGCGTCAGCGTTGCGGCTGAATCGGGATCCTGGCGGGTAAACGTGGCCAGCATTACACGGCCGCTGGAGGCACCGAGGTCAATAGCGGCAAGATGGTGAGTTCTCATAGCGGCCATTCCTTGTTGAATATGCTGGCCAGTGTAGGGGAGGTGGGGCGGGGGCACCTTCCGGTGATTGCCACGGGTTTTAACCGGATGGCAGCATTAAAAAGGTAGATGCGAGGCAGATCACAGTTCAGCCCAAAGACCTGCGGACGGCGATGATGAAAACGGCAGGTAACGCGAACACAGCGATTGTGATCCTCGCCGCAGATCTGCATCACCACAGGGGGAATCTTGAAAAAATGACCGTTTATGCCGTTTTTAGCGCCGCGGTTTGAAGGTAAGACGGCATGGCACAGGGTAGGGTGGGTTCCCCGAAGCACATGAATGTCTAAACCGGAGGCGATCCAATGACGTTACTGAAGGGTGATGATTATTTTGCGGCACCTGAGCTGACGGTGACCGTTGAGCGACGTCTTCCGCAAAGCGTATTCCCGGAGCACTACCACGATTTCCACGAGATTATGCTGGTGGAAAGCGGCTCCGGCGTGCACATCTTTAATGACAATCCCTATACGCTGACGGCCGGCACGGTGTGTTTTGTGCGCGCAAGCGATCACCATTTGTTTGAAAACGTGGAGAATCTGCGGCTCACCAACGTCCTTTTTCGTTCGCCAAAAGCATTCCGGTTTATTCAGGACGTCGGCCATTTTCTGCCACAGGAGCATCATTATCAGGCACAGATCCACTGGCAACTCAGCCCGCACGTGGTCGTGCAGGTGCTGGAGTGTATTGCGCAGCTGGAAGCGCTGCCGGACAGCATTGAAATGGAGCATATCGCCACGCGTGAAAGCCTGTTCCTGCAGTTGCTGATCCTGCTTTATCAGGATTGTTTCCAGCCACAATTGCGAGACACCTCTGAAAACAAAGTCAATCAACTGTTGCAATGGCTCCAGTCACATTACAGTGAAGAAGTTAACTGGACTGAAGCCGCAGACCGTTTTTCTCTGGCGCTGCGCACCCTGCACCGGCAGATGAAGCATTACACCGGCCTGACGCCACAACGGTACCTCAACCGTCTGCGTTTGCTGGAGGCGCGCCGTCGTTTACATCACAGCGATCAGAGCATTACCGATATCGCCTATGCCTGCGGGTTCAGTGACAGTAACCATTTTTCGACGCAGTTCCGTCGGGAATTTTCGGTGTCGCCAAAACTCATGCGTGACCAGTTACGTTAAGCGGCACCTCTCGCGGCCTCAGGAATTATCAGCCTGAGCCGCCTCGTTTATTTTGTGGTCAAACGGGTTGAGATTGCTGCTATGTCGCTGAAACTGAATAAAAATGATTTCTTTCTGACCGGAATGAATTCCGTCGTGGTGGCAGAGCGCCATCCTCAGGCGGATTTTCCCAGTCACGACCACGATTTTGATGAGCTGGTGATTGTCTGGCGCGGAAATGGTGTCCACATCTGGAACGATATCCCTTATCCCATCACCTGCGGCGATCTGTTTTATATCAACGCCAAAGACCGACACAGCTATGAATCCGTCAATATGCTGGCCCTGGATAACGTGTTGTATTGCCGCGAGCGTTTCGGGCTGGCGGCCGACTGGGCGCACCTGTTGCCCGGCGAAAGTGTCAGTCAGGAACAGCGTTACTGGCGGCTGAGTACGCTGGGCATGTCGGTGCTGCGCGATAAAGTCGATGAGCTGGCGAAAGAGTGCATGAAATCTGAAGCGCTGTCGGTGCAACTCAGTGAGGCTTTGCTTATGCAGCTGGCGCTGTTGCTGCTGCGTTTTCGTCATCAGCCCGACAGCGGCGTGCTGCCGGATGCCCATCAGCTGGATTTATTGCTGATGGCGCTGCGGGCAGGTATTTCAGCCCCTTTCCATCTGGAAACCTTTTGCCGTCAGCATCAGCTCAATCCCCGCGCTCTGCGCGCTTTGTTCAAGCAGCATACCGGCATGAGTGTGACCCATTACCTGCGCCAGTTGCGGATTTGCCGGGCGATGAGTTTGCTGCGTTATGGCAACATGGCGATAAGCGATGTGGCTGCGGAATGCGGCTTTGATGACAGTAATTACTTTTCGGTGGTGTTTAACCGCGCCTGTGGCGTTTCGCCGCGTGATTACCGGCAACGCTTTACCGGCCATGCAGTCAAATCGCCGGAAGGGGAATACGCCGAGGTAAACCGCCTCTGAAGGCCGATGATAAGCATGTTAAAACAATAAATTAGGATGGCGTGCCGGTGAGGCGTTCACGGTTTAATGGCGGGATGATCAGCAGACGCTTGGCAGGTGTTTAGTGCTATAGGATTATCTTTATGTTTCATTTTTTTTCTAAAACTCAGAAAAGGATTCTGAGTCATTGAACAATATAAAACAGAATTGAAAATCACCTCTCTCCAGACATTAATTAGAATAAAGCGATGATTTACTTTTCTATGGTCCTCTTTTATCTGCTGCGGATATGAATGGTTATGCATTAAAGATGAATGCCTGCCCAAAGCTGATAAATTTGAGTGGGCAGGAAAGTCAAAGGGATAACATTAATAACAATAAGCGTATTGTTATTAATGTTACTTTCAGGCCATTTTCTCTTCACTCAACGTCTGCTGTTGTTCAGTCACTTCCCAGGCATAAAGTATTTTATTGCGGCCACTGTTTTTAGCGTTATACAGCGAGACATCAGCCTGACTGAGAGCATTATTAAAATCTCCCTCTTCCAGCGCGGCCAACCCTGCGCTCACCGTGACATGCGTGGACACCTCGGCGTTAAACAGATGCGGAATATTCAGACCCAGCACTTTATTTTGGATCCGCTCGGCCATGCGGATGGCGTGTTCCTGTTTAACGTTAGACATCAGCACCAAAAACTCTTCCCCGCCGTAGCGAACGACCACATCGCGCGAACGCACGGCGTCGCGAATGGCTGCGGAGACCCTGACCAGCGCCTGATCGCCCATGCTGTGGCCGTAATTGTCGTTGTAAGCTTTAAAGTGATCAATATCGAGCAGCATCACGTAATGACCCGAGGCCTGACTCAGCAGGCCCTCCAGCTTATTCTGTAACCCGCGCCGGTTGTACAGGCCGGTGAGTGGATCAAGCATACTCAGGTCGCTGAATTTTTCCCTTTCGCTGTAAAGGTTTGACAGCATCCGGCGGGTAAATTCATCGCTGCGCCGCAGCATCAGATGGTGCAGCCACAACCCAATCAGCGGCAGGGAGACGGAAAACATGATGCGGCCGATATGCTGAAAATCATCTAAAAAGACCACGCACAGAGTGGAAGGTACCGCGTGGAGGCAAAAAGCGAGGAAATTATCAGACAGCGCAATGGCGCTGATAAAGAAAATACTGAGTAAACTCACCAGAAGGTAGTTTTTATCTAAATGCCCGACTTCTTCAAACCGCAAAGCAATTAACCACGCCCACAGTAATCCGATAATGACAGAGCACATATTCAAATGGGCAGAGTAATTTTTCTTTGTGAAAAAAGAAAATACTAAACCTGCACCGCAGAGTACAAAGATCAGAACCAGCGGGAAAGGAGTGGCAACCGCATTATCCGGCGGATCAACCATAGAAAATAGCGCAGTAGCACTATTTAAAAAAAAGAATAGCAACATAACCAGTCGATGTTTGCTTTTTAGCAACTCATCATAGGAATGAGATATCATCAAATTCACTCTATTTATTGTGTTTGTTGTCTGAATAGATAAAGAATCTTATCGCCCAATGCCGTTAATTAAATCCTTACAGGCAGGCCAATGGTTTTAATGCGTAATTATTAGATTTCTATGAATGTATTTTTCATGTGTATTTTTTAAGGCGTTAAAACTAGCACTTTTGTACGCAGGTGTCACCTCGCCAGGGGCGTGCGCAGCAAATAGATGGTAAATGAGAAAAAATCCTATATGATATTGGTTCTCATTATCATTGTTTGGAGCAGGGTTATGATAGCGGCGATTGTCATGGCATGTGGGATCTGGGCGGTTGTGTGGGTGCTGGGTAAGCGTCTGACCAGCGGCTGGGGCGTTTTATTGCCTTGTGCACTGATGCCGTTGCTGGCGATGGCACATATGACGCTCGATCAGCTCCGCGTACTGGTCGTGGTCGCGATGCTGGTTACCCTGGTGATGCTTTTTCATCGGACATTGCGCCATTACATGTTGTTACCATCATTTATGGCACTGGCGGGTGGTCTGGCCGCGGTGACGCTGAATTTTAGTCTATAGTCATAAGTGATTGTTATAAAAAAGGAACGAAAAGAGATGAAAAGCAGGAAACACAGTAAAGCCGCAGGGATTTTTTATTTTTTAAAAGCGAGAGAGTTAATGCAGGAAGGAAAAACCGGAGAACAGAATCATGTGGTGCGAAGAGAGGGACTTGAACCCTCACGTCCGTAAGAACACTAACACCTGAAGCTAGCGCGTCTACCAATTCCGCCACCTTCGCACAGATGAATTCTGCTTACTGCTTGATTTATATCACCGGTTTGGTGCGAAGGGAGGGACTCGAACCCTCACATCCGAAGGACACTAACACCTGAAGCTAGCGCGTCTACCAATTCCGCCACCATCGCGTACCGTGCCGTGCAATATAAATCTTGTGATTGTATTGGTGCGAAGGGAGGGACTCGAACCCTCACATCCAAAGGACACTAACACCTGAAGCTAGCGCGTCTACCAATTCCGCCACCATCGCGTTCCAATTGATTACTGTGGTGACGCATTCATCAGAATGTCATCAGCAAGTAACACAACCACGGGGGCGAATTCTAGAGATTTTCCCACAGCCGTCAACAGTTATTTCCCCCATTGTGGACGTTTGATGTAAAAAACAGCATATCCGCAGTGAATAGATGAAGAGGTAACATTATCGTCAGGTTAATTGATGTTTTATTCAACAACACCTGAGGATATCGGCCTGTGAACTGAATGGCTGCCAGGCTATGAAAACAGTGAGATAAGCCAGTCCAGCAGCGCGCGGATCCTCGGTGCCAGAAAGCGTCCGGGCGGGTACATTATGTACAGCGGCATCGGCGGTGGCGGGTACTCCGGCAGCACCTCAATCAGCGTTCCTTGGGCCAGTTCCTGTGCAATGGCCAGTTTCGAAGCCTGAATCAGTCCAAACCCTGCTTTTGCCGCCGCCACGTAGGCATCGGCACCGCTGACGGTCAGGGTGGCGGGGAGCATAATTTTTTCGGTATTGCCGCCAACCCTGAACTCGAGATGCGTTTCTGCCCGCTGATGGGCAAAAAAATAGCCAACCGCCTGATGTGATTGCAGATCGGCCAGCGTCTGAGGTGTGCCGCGTAACGCGAGATAGGCGGGTGAAGCGCAGGTCAGTTGCACCAGATCGGTGAGATGACGCGATTGCAGATTGTCATCTTCCGACGGCCAGGCGCGCAGAACGCAGTCCACGCCCTGATCCAGCAGATTGATGGCATTATCGTTAGCGCTGAGGATCAGGTTGATCTGTGGATACTGTTGATAAAATGTACTCAGCGCCGGGATCACCCGTTCGCGTGCCAGCGAGTGCGGCATATCGATGCGCACAATGCCAGCGGGCTGATTTTTGTGATGGGCGAATAACGTATCGGTTTCTTCCAGAGCGGCCAGTAAATGCAGGCAGCGCTGATAATAAATTTTCCCTTCGTCGGTAATTTTCACCTGACGGGTGGTGCGTAAAAACAGCCGGACGCCGAGCCGCTGCTCCAGCCGTTTGAGCGTGGTGCTGACGGTGGCGCGGGGGATGTCGAGGTCTTCCGCCGCGCGGCTGAAACTTTCCAGCTCTGCAATACGGATGAAAATTTTCATAGCCTGAATCTGATCCATATCACTCCCGGCGATGGCTGGTGGCTTTCTATTGTTCGTGAATTCTGAACAGTGTTGCACGTTTACGCGGATTTATCTTTTCCGGCACAACAACCACACTTCATTTCGTCACTCCCCCCATTCATGTCAGAAGGAAAGTCAGATGAAACAACGTCAGCTTGGAAAAAATGGCCCGCTGGTCTCCGCGCTCGGTTTAGGTTGCATGGGTATGAGCGATTTTTACACCACCGGTCAGGACGAAAAAGCGTCGCTGGCAACGCTTGAACGGGCGCTCGAACTCGGCGTGACCCTGTTAGATACCGCCGATATGTACGGGCCGCATACCAACGAGGAGTTGCTCGGCCGCTTTCTGAAAGGCCGTCGAGATAACGTCTTTCTGGCCACCAAATTCGGCATCGTGCGTGATGCTTCCAATCCGCAGGCGCGCGGTACAAACGGCCATCCCGACTACGTGCGTCAATCCGTGGAAGGCAGCCTGAAACGTCTGGGAACCGACGTTATCGATCTCTATTATCAGCACCGTCCCGATCCTGCCGTGCCGGTAGAAGAGACGATCGGCGCGCTGGCGGATCTGGTGCGTGAGGGCAAGATCCGTTATATCGGCCTGAGCGAAGTGTCGGTGAGCATTCTGGAACGGGCGCACAGCGTTCATCCGATCACGGCGCTGCAAACAGAATATTCGCTGTGGTCGCGGGATGTGGAGGCAGATATTTTACCGGCGTGTGAACGGCTGGGTATTGGATTTGTGCCGTATAGCCCGCTGGGGCGAGGTTTTCTGACCGGTCAAATCCGTTCGATTGACGATCTGGATGCAGACGATTACCGTCGCGACAGCCCGCGTTTTCAGGGGGAGAACTTCGCGAAGAATCTGCAACTGGCGGAGAGAATTGCTGAGCTGGCGCAGGAAAAAGGGGTAAAACCGTCGCAGCTGGCGCTGGCCTGGGTATTGTCGCGTGGCGACAACATGGTGCCGATCCCTGGCACCAAACATCGTCATTATCTTGAGGAAAACATCGCCGCGCTTGATGTCTCCCTGAGTGAAGCCGAAATCGCGGCGATCGAAGCAGTATTTCCTTTCCGCGCCGCAGCAGGCGAACGCTACAACGCAGAAATGATGCGCATCCTCAGTGTCTGACTGATTAACGTCTTTTCTTTTTCGAATCGCGCGGCGCACGGCCACGAACGGCTTTATACACTTTGAAGCGGCCGTTTTGGGCCAGCACTTCATGGCTGCCGAAAGCATCATCAAGCAGCGCGGCATAAGGCAGGAAGGCGTTAGCCACAATGCGCAGTTCGCCGCCGATATTCAGATGGCTGATTGCGCCACGGATCAGCTGCTCAGACGCATGCAGGCTGGTTTGCAGCCCTTCATGGAACGGCGGATTGGAAATGATCATATCGAAACGGCCATCAATGTCTGAATAGACGTTGCTGGCAATCACTTCGCCGTCCAGTCCGTTGGCGGCAAGCGTGGCGCGGCTGGCTTCGATAGCGGCTGCGCTCACATCGCTGAGCGTGATTTTCATCTTCGGCGAGTAAGTCGCCAGAACAGAGGCCAAAACGCCTGAACCGCAGGCGATATCCAGAACTTTGCCTTTCACCGGCTCTTCAAACGTGTTGATCAACAGCAGGCTTCCGCTGTCCAGACCTTCACGGCTGAATACGCCCGGCAGGGTTTTGATGGTCACTTCTTCGACCATGTATTCATCCCACCAGCCGTCAGCATCAAATTCAGGCTGTTTTTCCAGACGGCCATGATACAAACCACAGCGGCGGGCGCTGTCGATTTTGCTCAGTTCACACAGGCCTTCCAGCGTGGTTTCCGCGCTGCGTACGCCGCTGCGGTTTTCGCCGATGACAAACACGTCGATGCCAACCGGCATCTGCGACAGCAGATTAAACAGCTGGAATTTGGCTTCGAGTTTGCTCTTAGGCCAGTAATAAATCAGCACATCGCAAGGGGCGATAAGATCTGCGTCGGCGAGTAAACCGAACTGTACGTTGTCGCCCAGCGCTTTGCTGAGCATCTGCCCATGGTGATACATATTGGTGTGGACGCGGACTTCTTCGGCGTCAATTTCAGCAGGCAGGCTGTCTTGTAAGTCGCCGGCGAACAGGACGCGGCGGCCTTCAAATTCTTCGCTATGGCGCAGTATGACTTCACTGGCCGGAGTTAATGCAGACATCAGGATAAGGCTCCTCAGGGTTTGGCCCGCGATTATATACTCTTCGTCCCTGATTGAGTAATCGAGCTTTATTGGCGCATGTTCCGTGTGTTTGCTAGCATAGCCGGGCTTTTCGCACTTCAACGGGCAGGGATCAGGCATGGCATCCAGAAGAGATACGTTGTTACAACAACTGGGGATCACCCAGTGGACGCTGCGTCGGCCTGCGGTTTTACAGGGCGAAGTCGCCGTCAGCCTGCCTGCAGACACCCAATTACTGATTGTCGCAGACGTTCCGCCGACTGAAGATGATCCGCTGGTGTGCGATGTTCTGCGCAGCCTGGCGCTGACCGGACAGCAGGTTTACCGCCTGACGCCGGAACAGGTGACGATGTTACCTGAAGATACCCGCTGCAACGTCTGGCGACTGGGGGTAAACGAACCTCTGCCGCTCTCCGGTACGCAGTTATCCAGCCCGGCTCTGGCCGAGCTTTATCAAGATGCCGGCGCCAAACGCGCGCTGTGGCAGCAGATTTGTGAAAATGAACCCGATTTCTATCCTGACGCCCGCTGATCTTCCCCGCGCATTCCAGATTGAACAGGCCAGCCATGCTTTTCCGTGGACTGAAAATACGCTTGCCAGCAATCAGGGCGAGCGCTATCTGAACCTGAAAATCATGCAGGGTGAAGTGATGGCTGGTTTCGCCATCACTCAAATCGTCCTCGACGAAGCGACGCTGTTCAACATCGCCATCGATCCGGCCTTCCAGCGCCAGGGCTTAGGCCGCACGTTGCTGGAAGAGGTCATACAACAGCTTGAGCAGAAAGACGTTTTCACCCTCTGGCTGGAAGTGCGTGCTTCTAACGCCAAAGCCATTGCGCTGTACGAAAGCCTCGGCTTTAACGAACTCTCAGTTCGCCGCAACTACTATCCTGCCGCCCAGGGGCGTGAAGATGCCATTATGATGGCGCTGCCGCTGGGATAGAGCACAAAAAAACCATTGATTGCCCATCCCGGCTAAATCAGTGAAAATAGCCGGCTATAACTTTTATTACCGCTTTGCCTGACGTCTCCTTCTGACGTGATGTGAAATCCTATGCAGGGCGGACCAACCGCAGAAACGTGAAAAACATGTCTCCAAGTGAATACGCCCTTGAAGTGGCTAAGCGCCGCACATTTGCCATCATCTCTCACCCCGATGCCGGTAAAACCACCATTACTGAAAAAGTTCTGTTATTCGGAAACGCGATTCAGACAGCAGGTACGGTAAAAGGCCGTGGCTCGAACAATCACGCCAAATCCGACTGGATGGAAATGGAAAAACAACGTGGTATCTCCATCACCACGTCCGTGATGCAGTTTCCGTATAAAGAGTGCCTGGTTAACCTGCTCGACACCCCGGGGCACGAAGACTTCTCCGAAGATACTTACCGTACCCTGACCGCCGTCGACTGCTGTCTGATGGTGATCGACGCCGCAAAAGGCGTCGAGGATCGTACCCGTAAGCTGATGGAAGTTACCCGTCTGCGCGATACGCCGATCCTGACCTTCATGAACAAACTCGACCGTGATATCCGTGATCCGATGGAAGTCATGGACGAAGTGGAACGTGAGCTGAAAATCGCCTGTTCTCCGATTACCTGGCCGATTGGCTGCGGTAAATTGTTCAAGGGCGTTTACCACCTCTACAAAGATGAAGTCTATCTGTACCAGACCGGTAAAGGTCACACCATTCAGGAAGTCCGCACGGTCAAAGGGTTGAATAACCCTGAGCTGGACGCTGCCGTCGGTGAAGAACTGGCGAAGCAATTGCGTGAAGAGCTGGAGCTGGTGCAGGGCGCATCGCATGAATTCGATCACGAAGCGTTTCTGACCGGTGAACTGACGCCGGTATTCTTCGGTACCGCGCTGGGTAACTTCGGTGTTGACCACATGCTTGACGGTCTGGTGGACTGGGCGCCTGCGCCAATGCCACGTAATACCGACGTGCGTGAAGTGAAAGCCGACGATGAAAAATTCACCGGTTTCGTGTTTAAAATTCAGGCCAATATGGATCCTAAACACCGCGACCGCGTGGCGTTTATGCGTGTGGTTTCCGGGCGGTACGAAAAAGGCATGAAACTGCGTCAGGTGCGTACTGGCAAAGACGTGGTGATCTCCGATGCGCTGACCTTCATGGCCGGTGACCGTTCGCATGTGGAAGAGGCCTACCCGGGTGACATCATCGGGCTGCACAACCACGGCACCATTCAGATAGGCGACACCTTTACTCAGGGTGAGAACATGAAATTCACCGGCATTCCTAACTTTGCCCCTGAAATGTTCCGCCGTATCCGCCTGCGTGATCCGCTGAAACAGAAACAGCTGCTTAAAGGACTGGTTCAGCTGTCAGAAGAGGGCGCTGTTCAGGTGTTCCGCCCTATTGCCAATAACGATTTGATCGTCGGTGCGGTAGGTGTTCTGCAGTTTGAAGTAGTCGTGGCGCGCCTGAAAAGCGAATACAACGTGGAAGCGATTTATGAATCGGTCAACGTGAGCACCGCCCGCTGGGTCGAATGTGACGACGTGAAGAAATTCGAAGAATTCAAGCGTAAGAACGAAACCAACCTGGCGCTCGATGGCGGTGATAACTTAGCTTATATTGCGCCTACTATGGTGAACCTGAATCTGGCTTCTGAGCGATATCCTGAAGTGAAATTCCGCAAAACCCGCGAGCATTAATTCCTGATTGCGTGGTTTACAACCTGAAGACGGCCATTGCGCCGTCTTTTTTTTGCCCTTTTTTGGCTGAGCGTCACATTTCCTTTCATTCCCGTTTGTGTATTTTTTCATCTTCCCACCCTGAATTCGCCCATAATTTCTTCGAAATCTTAAGACTTGTCTGCATTCGGCCCCGTAATTGGCGATCGCTCTACTCTTTTGGACATTCTTGACTATATTAAATGTGTGTTCACGAAACAGTGGCGTAAAGCACTGCTTAAAAGTGACGAAGCAGAGTGTTATATCGAAAGGCGATAAAAAGCCCGAATAAAACGACGTACTCTGCTACAAAGGAAGTAAATACAGCAGCAATACAATTTGTTAGAAGGCGTCACCAAAAATGTGGCGTACCGGGTCCAGGCTTAGGGCTCATAAACTGAAAGGAATAAATCGATGAAAAATTCTAAATTTGCCTATTCAATGATGGCCGTTGTTCTGGGTACCGCACTGATGAGCGGTAGCGCACTGGCTGCAAGCACCACTGATAGCGCAGGTGCAAAAATCGATAGCTCCATGAAGAAAGTTGATAACTACATGGGCGATAGCGCCATCACAGCAAAAGTGAAAAGTGCACTGGTGGATGATAAAGCCATCAAAAGCACCGACATCTCTGTTACCACCAATTCTGGTGTGGTTACGCTGAGCGGCTTTGTGGCTTCCCAGTCTGAAGCTGAACAAGCTGTTGCCGCCGCCACCAAAGTTGAAGGCGTGAAATCTGTCAGCGACAAATTGCACACTAAAGACAAAAGCGAACAAAGCGTGAAAGGTTACGCCGGTGACTCTGCTACCACGGCTTCAGTAAAAGCCAAGCTGCTGGCAGACGACATCGTTCCTTCACGTAACGTCAAAGTAGAAACCACCGAAGGCGTTGTTCAGCTTTCCGGTTCAGTAAAAGACCAGGCACAGTCTGACCGTGCTGAAAGCGTTGCGAAAACCGTTGATGGCGTGAAAAGCGTTAAAAACGACCTGAAAGTTGCACCATAATTTTCGCGACACGTGTGTCGTATGAAGCAGTAAACGGCGTCCGCTCACGGGCAGGGCGCCGGATTTGAATAACATATAATGATATACCGTACCTCCTGCCCATTGTCCGGCACTGAAGGCTTACGCAATAGCGATGTGAACATTTATTTGAAAAATAAGCGTTAGTTTTTGCTAACACTTCCATTTTTCCGACTATCTTTATTAGGTAAGTGATGATTTTTATCTCCGGTATTTGCCGGCTAATAAAGTGTCACCAAGACAAATGTTACACCGAGACTTCAGACCGGAAGTAGGAGTGTCACCTTTTTAAACTGGCAAAGTGAATATATAGGGTAAGGAGAAGCTTATGTTTCGTTGGGGCATTATTTTTCTGATCATCGCGTTGATCGCAGCAGCACTGGGTTTTGGTGGTTTGGCTGGTACAGCTGCCTGGGCTGCAAAAATCGTATTCGTAGTGGGTATCATTCTGTTCCTGGTCAGCTTGTTTACCGGTCGTAAACGACTCTGACAATATAACGTTATGAAATCATAACGTTAACAGAAGTCCCTCGTAAGACACCGCATCGCCCTCTTATCTGAACACATTGCCTGACCGCAGTGTTTTCAGAAAAGGGGGCGATGTTTTTTATGTTATGACCCTTCTCATTTATGTGATCCGTTAACAGTAAGTAACGATTTTATCCTCACATCCTGGTAAGAAACTCACCGAAACTGATAAGACGAGGTATGCTCAGAAATGAAGCCTGCCCGTAAAGGCTAATTGTGTGAGGATAATGCGTTGGGATACAGAATACCTGTCACGCTGGGGAATATAGAACCGCTGGCATATAAACCCTACCGGCCGGGCAAGATTGCCCTGGTGTGCGAGGGGGGAGGGCAGAGAGGCATTTTTACCGCCGGTGTGCTGGATGAATTTCAGCGGGCGAATTTCAATCCCTTCGATTTGTACCTCGGAACCTCTGCCGGCGCGCAAAACCTTTCCGCCTTCGTGTGCGGACAACCGGGTTACGCCAGAAGAGTCATTACCCGCTACACCACCAGCCCTGACTTCTTCAATCCGCTGCGCTTTGTGCGCGGCGGGCATCTTATCGATCTCGACTGGCTGGTCGATGAAACCGCAAAAAACATGCCGCTGGCGATGGAAAGCGCGGAAAAGCTGCTGATCGATGGCCGCGAATTTCTGATGTGCGCCTGCCGCAGCGATGATTACACGGCCAGCTATTTTTCACCGACGCGTGAGAACTGGTTGCCGGTGATCAAAGCCTCCAGCGCCATACCCGGTTTTTACCGTATGGGCGTGGATCTGGACGGCATCAGCTATCAGGACGGCGGCATCAGCGACGCTATTCCGGTGGAAGAAGCTTACCGTCGCGGGGCAGATACCATCGTGGTGATCCGCACGGTGCCTTCGGCGATGTTCTACACGCCGCAATGGATGAAGCGTATGGAGCAATGGCTGAGCGAAAGCAGCCTGCAACAACTGGTGCGCATGATGCAGCATCACGAAAACAGCTATCACCGTATTCAGCAGTTCATTGAAAACCCACCGGGCGACGTGCGGATTTTCGAAATCTTCCCGCCGAAACCGCTGGCCAGCCACGCGCTCGGCAGCCGTTTACCTGCTCTCAATCAGGATTATCATCTCGGGCGCCGCTGTGGCCGGTATTTCCTGTCGGCAGCCGCACACTGGCTGTTGCCACGTGAAAATGAGCGGCCTTATCCGCAGATTATCCCGCGGGCGACACGGCCTCAGCGCGTGGTGGTGCCGGAGAATGAGCCAGAAAACGTGACACCGCTGGCGGCGGCCGTCAGCACGGTCGAACAAATCGTGCTTGATCCCGCTGTGCTCACCGATATGGTGGCCGATGGTGGAGTCGTGCGTCCGGCGGCTTTTCAGGACAGTACGCCGGCAGAAATCCGCCCGCAAAGCGTCCCGTCTGAGATGCGGTCAGCGGACATTTATCCTGCCAGTGAAGGCGATAAGCTGTGAGTGTTCACTTCGTTGATACGCACTGCCATTTCGATTTCCCGCCGTTCACCGGTGCTGAGGCTGAAAGCCTGCATCTGGCACAACAGAGTGGCGTGCGGGACATCATCGTGCCCGCCGTTACCGCCGATCGTTTCCACGGTATTCTCTCCCTGGCAAAAAAATTCCCTCAGCTTTATGCCGCGCTCGGTCTGCATCCTCTGTATATCGCGCAGCATACAGACGAGGATCTGGCGTTACTGGATACCCTGCTCAGCCAGCGCGATCCACGCGTGGTGGCCGTCGGGGAAATCGGGTTGGATCTGTTTATGGAAACGCCGATGTTTGAGCAACAACAGCGTTTGCTGAAGGCGCAGTTCGCCCTGGCAAAGCGTGAGTCGCTGCCGGTGATCCTGCATTCACGGCGCAGTCACGATCAGCTGGCGGCCATGTTACGGCAGGCAAAACTTCCGGCGACCGGTGTGGTACATGGTTTTGCAGGCAGCCTTTCTCAGGCGCAGGCGTTTATCAGACTGGGTTTCGCCATTGGCGTCGGCGGCACCATCAGCTATGCGCGTGCGCAGAAAACCCGTCAGGTGATGGCGCAGTTACCACTTTCCTCATTGTTGCTGGAAACGGATGCGCCGGATATGCCGTTGCAGGGTTTTCAGGGCCAGCCAAATCGCCCGGAACGCGCCGCCGCAGTGTTTGATGTGCTGTGTGAGTTACGCCCGGAACGCCCCGAAGATATCGCCGCCGCGCTGCTGGCGAATACCCGCCGGGTGTTTAATCTTCCTTCTTTTTGATGATTGCTCTCATCGTTTTGTGATTTAAATAACATTAAGTTCTCGTAAAATTCCCCATCAACATGCCGATCGTGATGTTTTGTAAGTTTTGTTTCCTCTTTAAATGTTATTATTATAACATCACCGGCAAGATTACCGGTCGGTGATCCCCGCGTGTCTGCCCGAACTCCGTTTGTCATGAATCGGGTATACACTCTTATATGGGCCGAATACTGAGCATAACGCCGGGTAAATGTGATTCAGATCTCATTTTACCAAGCAACGTTGCAAACGGTTTTCATTTTGTGTGAAATACTGCACACAGGAACCTGATGTGACGTGTTCAAATAGTCACAACGAATTGGCGTCTGCCAATCCAAGCGCGGTGAGAAGGATCTCAGTTGCCACGTAAGCCAGATACAGCGCTTACGCACGCTATCTTCAAGGAACCAAGTCCGCTCGCCAACCGTGCAGAATTCTTCTGCGGCGTTACCCGCCGAAAGGAATTCATGACTGTATGCTCAGTTCTGGCTGGTCGCTGGAATTGAAAATTGTTGGAGAGTTATATGACCGATTTAACCGCCGCAGCACAACGTGCGCTGAACCTGATGGATTTAACCACCCTGAACGAAGACGACACCGATGCAAAAGTGATCGCGCTTTGTCATCAGGCAAAAAGCCCGGCAGGTAACACCGCTGCTGTGTGCATTTACCCTCGTTTTATCCCGATTGCCCGTAAAACCCTGCGCGAGCAAGGTACGCCGGACATCCGTATCGCAACCGTGACCAACTTCCCGCATGGGAACGACGATCTTGAGATTGCGCTGGCTGAAACCCGTGCCGCTATCGCTTACGGCGCAGATGAAGTTGACGTGGTCTTCCCTTACCGCGCGCTGATGGCCGGTAATGAGCAGGTTGGTTTTGAAATGGTGAAACAGTGCAAAGAAGCCTGTGCCGCTGCCAATGTCCTGCTGAAAGTGATCATCGAAACCGGTGAACTGAAACAAGACGCGCTGATCCGTAAAGCATCTGAAATCGCTATCAAAGCGGGTGCTGATTTCATCAAAACCTCTACCGGTAAAGTGCCGGAAAACGCCACGCTGCACAGCGCAGAGCTGATGATGACTGTGATCGCTGAAATGGGCGTCTGCAAAGACGTCGGTTTCAAACCTGCCGGTGGCGTTAAAACCGCTGAAGATGCCGCGCAGTATCTGGCGCTGGCCGATCGCCTGCTGGGCCGCGAATGGGCTGACTCACGTCATTTCCGTTTCGGTGCATCCAGCCTGCTGGCAAGCCTGCTGACCACTCTGGGTCACGCCGGTCAGAAAGCCACCAGCAGCTATTGATCACCGGGGCACCGCTCTGGCGGTGCGCATCTGTCGGGGCGTTGCCATGCAGCGCCCGCACAATCAGCGTCCAGATTCTGGCGTTCAGCTCAGGCAGGGGGATACCTTGTTTCTCGCACAAGAAATTATTCGTAAAAAACGTGATGGCCATCCTTTAAGTGACGAAGAAATTCGTTTCTTTGTGAACGGTATTCGCGACAGTCAGGTTTCAGAAGGTCAGATCGCCGCACTGGCAATGACTATTTATTTCAACGACATGACCATGAATGAGCGCGTGTCGCTGACCATGGCGATGCGTGATTCCGGTACGGTACTTAACTGGAAAAGCCTGAACCTGAACGGCCCGATCGTGGATAAACATTCCACCGGTGGCGTGGGTGACGTGACTTCCCTGATGCTCGGCCCGATGGTGGCGGCGTGCGGAGGTTATGTTCCGATGATTTCAGGCCGTGGCCTCGGTCATACCGGCGGCACGCTCGATAAACTCGAAGCCATTCCGGGGTTTGATATTTTCCCGGACGACAGCCGTTTTCGCAGCATTATTCAGGACGTTGGCGTAGCGATCATCGGCCAGACCAGCTCGCTGGCGCCGGCGGATAAACGCTTCTATGCCACCCGTGATATCACCGCGACCGTTGATTCCATACCGCTTATCACCGCGTCAATCCTCGCCAAAAAACTGGCTGAAGGTCTGGACGCGCTGGTCATGGACGTCAAAGTGGGTTCCGGCGCATTTATGCCGACCTATCAGCTGTCCGAAGACTTGGCTCAGTCGATTGCCGATGTGGCGAACGGCGCAGGCTGCAAAACCACCGCATTGCTGACGGACATGAACCAGGTGCTGGCCTCCAGCGCCGGTAACGCCGTTGAAGTGCGTGAAGCCGTGCGCTTCCTGACCGGCGAATACCGCAATCCGCGTCTGCTTGAAGTGACTATGGCGCTGTGCGTGGAAATGTTGCTGTCCGGCGGTCTGGCAAAAGATGACGCCGATGCCCGCAGCAAACTGCAGGCCGTGCTGGATAACGGCAAAGCGGCAGAGATTTTTGGTCGCATGATTGCGGCGCAAAAAGGACCGGCTGACTTTATTGAAAATTACGATCGCTATCTGCCGCAGGCAACGCTGAGCAAACCGGTTTATGCCGAGGGCAACGGGATTGTCAGCGCGATGGATACCCGTGCGCTGGGCATGGCCGTGGTGTCACTGGGTGGCGGTCGCCGCCGTGCCAGCGACCCTATCGATTACAGCGTAGGCCTGACGAACATGGCGCAGCTCGGCCAGCAGGTGGATACCCGCCAGCCACTGGCGATGATCCACGCCAACAGCGAAGCTGCCTGGCAGCAGGCTGCCGCAGAAGTGCGTGCCGCCATTGTTCTGAGCGACAGCGCGCCGGAAATTACGCCGGTGGTGTATCGCCGGATCGGCGGCAACGCTTGATTTCAGGCCACCTCGCCCCCATTTAAGACTGATCAGGTACGCGGCAGTTCCGCGTGACCCAATGCGTAACCATTCGCAGGAGAGCAAAATGAAACGTACATTTATCATGGTGTTAGACTCATTCGGTATCGGTGCCAGTGAAGATGCCGAACGCTTTGGCGATACAGGCTCTGACACGCTGGGCCATATCGCGGCTGCCTGTGCGCGTGGTGAAGCCGACAAGGGTCGCAAAGGGCCGCTGCATCTGCCAAACCTGACCCGTCTGGGGCTGGCGAAAGCGGCTGAAGAATCTACCGGTAAAATTCCTGACGGCATGGACGGTGATTCCGAAATCACCGGTGCGTATGCCTACGCCAGCGAACTGTCTTCCGGTAAAGACACCCCGTCAGGCCACTGGGAAATCGCCGGTGTGCCTGTGTTGTTTGAATGGGGCTATTTCAGCGACACCACCAACAGCTTCCCGCAGGAACTGCTGGATAAACTGGTTGAGCGTGGCAATCTGCCGGGCTATCTCGGTAACTGCCATTCCTCTGGCACCGTTGTGCTGGATGATTTAGGTGAAGAGCACATGAAAACCGGCAAGCCGATTTTCTACACCTCCGCCGACTCTGTATTCCAGATCGCCTGCCACGAAGAAACTTTCGGGCTGGATCGTCTGTACGAACTGTGCGAAATCGCCCGTGAAGAGCTGACGGAAGGCGGCTACAACATTGGCCGCGTGATCGCCCGTCCGTTCATTGGCGACAAAGCCGGTAACTTTGAGCGTACCGGTAACCGTCACGATCTGGCGGTTGAGCCACCGGCACCGACCATTCTGAAAAAACTGGTTGATGAGAAAGACGGCCATGTGGTGTCTGTCGGTAAAATCGCTGATATCTATGCGCAGGTCGGCATCACCAAAAAAGTGAAAGCCACCGGTCTGGACGCTCTGTTTGACGCCACCATCAAAGAGATGAAAGAAGCGGGCGACAAAACCATCGTCTTCACTAACTTCGTGGATTTCGACTCCTCTTACGGCCACCGCCGTGACGTGCCGGGCTACGCCGCCGCACTGGAACTGTTCGACCGCCGCATGCCGGAACTGCTGGAACTGGTGAAAGAAGATGACATCATCATCTTCACCGCTGACCACGGTTGTGACCCAACCTGGCGCGGTACGGATCATACCCGTGAGCACATTCCGGTGTTAATCTACGGCCCGAAAGTGAAACCGGGCTCATTAGGCCACCGTGAAACCTTCGCGGATATCGGTCAGACGGTCGCGAAATACTTCGATCTGTCACCGATGGACTACGGCAAATCCATGCTGTAAGACTTTGCAGACGCGGGGGGGGCCGGAAGAAGGCCCCGCGGAAAATATTATATTTAAAAAAAAAAAAAAAAAAAAAAAAAAAAAAAAAAAAAAAACAAAAAAAAAAAAAAAAAAAAAAAAAAAAAAAAAAAAAAAAAAAAAAAT